>CAWJGF010000019.1:0-107679 GCA_963842335.1 uncultured Thermoleophilia bacterium
CGCGATGGCGTTGACGTTCGCGTCCTACGCGGTCACGGGCCCTGCCTGGCTGCAACGCGGGCTTGCTCTCGTCGCCGTCGTCGCGCTCGCTGCGGTCAACTACCGCGGTGTGACGCGCACCGCCGGCCTCGCACGAGTGCTCGTTGCCGCGTCGGTCCTCGCGCTGGCGGTCGTCGTGGTCGCGATCGCCGCGAGTGGAGAGGCACACCTCAGCAAGCTCGGCGGCCTGTCCTCGTTCAGGTCCGGGGGCGCCTACGGGATCCTTCAGGCAGCCGGGCTCCTCTTCTTCGCGTTCGCGGGCTACGCCCGGGTTGCAACCCTCGGCGAGGAAGTGCGCGAGCCGGAGCGGACGATCCCACGGGCGATCCAGATCGCGCTCGCTCTGACGGTATGCCTCTATCTCGTCGTCGCCGTTGCCGCGCTGACGGCTGCCGGCCCGGCCGTGCTCGCCGCCTCCAGCACGCCGATCACCGCGGCCGCCCAGGCCGTCGGCGCAGCGTGGGCCACGCCGGTCGTGCGGGTCGGCGCAGTGCTTGCGAGCCTGGGCTCGCTCCTCGCCCTGATCGCGGGGCTCGGACGCACGAGCCTTGCGATGGCGCGGAACGGCGATCTGCCGCGCTGGCTCGCATCGGTACACCCACGTTACGAGGTGCCAGATCATGCCGAGCTCGCCGTGGCCGCGGTCGTCGGCCTGCTTGTGCTGACGACCGACCTGCGCGGCGCGATCGGCTTCTCGTCGTTCGGCGTGCTCGTGTACTACGCCATCGCGAACGCTGCGGCGTTCACCCAGGCTCCCGCACAACGCCGCTGGCCGCGCGCGCTCAACCTCATCGGCCTTCTCGCGTGTCTCGTGCTTGTCGCCTCGCTCCCGCTCTCCGGGGTCCTGGCCGGTCTCGCCGTGCTCGCAGTCGGTCTCGGCGGTCGGGTGCTCGTGCTCCGGCGTCGCGTCAGCACAGCTTGAACGGGGCTCAGCGCAGCTTGAACGGTGCGGAGCGCCACGCGGCCCAGCGCCAGTACCACGCCGGCGGCTTCTTCGGCGCCGCGGCCGGGCGGGTGCCGCCGGCGTGCTGCCAGGTGTAGAGCGCCCACGACCAGCGCGGGAGCACGCGAGGGAGGTTGGCCGGCCGCTTCTTCGGGACGACGACGATCGCCTGCGACGGAACGCTCGCGTTGCCGGCGACGTCGAGCGCCCGGACGCGGTACACCGTCTGGCTCGTTGCATGGAAGGCCCGGACGGTCACATGCCTCGTGCTGCCGGCGAGGTGAGCCGACGGCACGCCGTCGAGCAGGATGTCGTACGCCGCGACCGGCCCGGCGTTGTCGGTCGAGCCGGCCCAAGCGAGCCGGAGCGTGTCCTTCACCAGTGTCCCCCTGACACCGCCGGGGCGACTCGGAGCCACAGTGTCGGTGAGCAGGCCGAAGTAGCCGGGGACGAGAGTCTCGATCTCGACGGTGCCGTCGCCGAGCAACGTGTAGCCCGCGTCGATGCCCGCCGTGTACTTCGGCAGCGGCTTCCACGTCGTCCCGTCGGTCGAGAACGATGGCGCAAGCCCGTTCGCCGGCACCGCAAGATGCAGGCTCACCGGCGCGCCGAAGCGGGGGATCGGCGTCGACGTCTGTGAATCGTTCACGGTCAGTTGCACCGCGTAGCCGTTCGGTGCGGGAGCCTGCGACGTCGGGGTGAGCGTCACGACAGCCGTCGACGGGAAGGCATCGCTCGTCCAGGTCGCAGTCGCCTTGCCGTCGCCCGAGCCGACAGAGCCTGCAGGCGGGGGCGGCGGCGGAGGCGGCGGCTGCACCGGCGTGCCCGACACGACCGGCCCGTCGACGTAGTTGCTGTCGATATTGATCGAGACACCTCCCCACTTCTCGTTGTGGCCGCCCTTGTACTGGTGCACGCGCTGATGATTCGCCCAGACGCTGTCGCTCACGTACGGGTCCCCAAAGACACCTTCGACGCCATTCCAGTTCGCGATCCAGATCGCGTCGGGTGTCGCGGCGCCGAGCGCGGAGACATCACGGACAGTCGACGCAGCGCTGCCGTAGACCCCGGCGACGAACCCATCGGCGCGCAGCCGGTTGACCCAGCCGATGACGAACGACTGCACCGACTTGGTGCACGCGGCAACGCCGACCTTGTAACCCTCAACATCGGCGTAGATGGGACTGCCGGAAGGAAGGCCGAAGCCGCTTGCCTTGCCGGCCGCGTCGTCGGCCGCCGCGGCGCCCTGATTTGCGGCGGTGGTCGCGTTCGTGGAGATGTGCTGGAGCCCGGACTGGCTGAGACACGGTGCCTGCAGTCCGACGTACAACGGCAGCAGACTCCAGCCTGCGGCGAGGGTCGAGGAGACCCATGACGCCGACAGGTGACCATCACCGCACGCACGGTTGACCCCGCCGAGATAAATGCCGAGGGCGCGATAGGGAGACGCATTCCAGGCCGTGAGCGACGCCGTCGCCGGCGCCGTGCAGGCATCGAAGCCATAGCCGGTGAACACGCTCGGCCCGGCTTGCCTCGTCGCAGCCGAGCCGGAAGACGACGCAACGAGCAGTGTGGCAACGAGCGCCACCAGGAAGACCCCACGTCCTCTCACCCGGAAAAGAGTGCCGGGCGGATGTGAAGAAATCGCAAGGTGCACCGGCACGCGTGTCCCGCGCGCGATGCCCCACACCGATATCCTCCGTCAATGGACGACGACCGGGCACGCGAGCTTCTGCGTTCGGAGCGCAAGCGGATCGAGGGCGCACTCTCTCGGGTCGCGCGCGAGGACGACGGCGAGCCGGCTGACGAATTCGATCCCGCGAACCTCGCCTCGGACCTCTATCAGGACGAGCTCGACGAGACGTTCGCCGATGACCTCACCCTCCAGCTGGAAGCGGTCGAACGTGCCGAGGCACGGCTCGCGGCCGGAACCTACGGCCTGTCGATCGAAAGCGGGGAGCCAATCCCGGACGAGCGCCTGGAGGCATTCCCGACCGCCGAGCGGACGGCGGACGAAGAGCGCGCACGCGCCGATCGCTGACGCGGATTCAGTCCAGGACGACTGCGGGCCGCGGCCCGCGTACGAGCTCACGCAGCGCATCGGCTCTGGGGTAGCCGAAGTAGAAGCCCTGGGCGCTGTGGCAGCCGAGCCCGCGTACGACCTCATGTTGAGCCGGAGTCTGGATTCCCTCGGCGACGAGGTTGAGGCCGAGAGCATTGCCGAGGTCGACGATCCCCTTCAGCAGCACCAGATCGGCCGTTCCGGAGTCGATCGTGTCGGTAAAGCTGCGGTCGATCTTCACGATGTCGACCGGGAACCGCTGCAGGTAGGAGAGCGAGGCGTACCCGGTGCCGAAATCGTCGAGCGCCAGGAAGACGCCGATCTCCTTCAACGCTGCGAGGCGCTGCTCGGTGTGCTCGCCCGAGGCAAGCAGAACGCTTTCGGTCAGCTCGAGGGTCAGGCACTGCGCCGGGAATCCCGATTCGCGCAGTGCGGCTTCGACGTCGCCGATAAAGTCGGGATGCTGGAGTTGCCGGGCGGAGACGTTGACCGCCATGGCAATCTCCCGACCCATCTCTCGCTGCAACATGGCGCCGTAACGGCAGGCCTCGGCAAGCACCCATTTGCCGAGCGGGACGATCAGTCCTGACTCCTCGGCGAGGGGAATGAAGTCGAGCGGTGCAACCTCGCCCTCGGTCGGGTGCTGCCAACGGAGCAGCGCCTCGTACCCGGCGATCTCGTACGCCGCGAGGTCGATCACGGGTTGGTAGTCGAGCGTGAACTGACCGAGCTCGACGGCCTCACGCAGCTCGATCACCCGCCGCGACCGCAGCACGGCAGCCGTGTCGAGCGCCGGGTCGTAAAAGGCGTAGCCGACATCCTGCTGCCCCTTCGCGCGATACATCGCGGCGTCGGCCTCCTGCAGCATGGCTTCCACCTCGGAGCCGACCGAGATGCCGATGCTGGCGGTCACGGAGAGCTGGCCCCGGTCGAGCACGATCGGGGTGCGAATTGCCTCGAGCACACGCTCGGCCACACGGACAGCCTCCGCGGGCTCGGTGATCGACGGGATCACGATCGCAAACTCATCGCCGCCCAGCCGAGCGGCCGTGTCGCCCGCGCGCAGCGTGCCCTGGATACGTTCGCCGAGTGTCGCGAGCACGAGGTCGCCAACGTCGTGCCCCCATCGGTCGTTGACATTCTTGAAGTCATTCATGTCGAAGAAGAGCAGGGCGGTCTGTTCTGTCGGCTGCTTCCGGATTGCGACGGTGTGATGCAGTTGCTCGTGGAAGAAGGCGCGGTTCGCGAGGCCAGTGAGCGCGTCGTAGAGCGCCAGCTGCCGAAGCTGGTCCTGCGCCTCGCGCTCGGCGGTGATGTCGAGCAGGTAACCCTGGAGGTAGAGCGGACGGCGATCGTCGTCGAACACGACGACGCCCTCGTCACGAACCCAGACGACGCGACCGTCGCAGGCAATCAGGCGGTACTCGATGCTCAGAGGCTGATGGGTCGTGTGGGTCCGCGCGTGCGTCGCAAGGACGCGCTCTCGATCGTCCGGGTGCAGCGTGCGCACGAAGAGATCACCCTCGGCGAGCCACTCCGCGGGCGTGTAGCCGAGCAGCGCCTCGACCTGCGGGCTCGTGAAGATGTTCGAGCTCGCCGCGTCGAGTGCGTCGACGTAGACGACGAGCGGCAAGTGCTCGACGAGTGTCCGGTACCGGCGCGCGACATCGTCATAGGCGATCGCGTCGGCCAAGGCCGGCGCCCCGTTTCCGCGGCACTGCTCCACCGCGACTGAATCGACATCCGGTTAGACCGCTCCCCTCCCCCACCTGGGGGATCCCACCGTCCCTGTTCGAGTTCCGGCTCCGCAGCCGAACCGGCTGTGGAATCGTTGGCAGGGTGACCGAGCCGGGACCAGACGGATGCAGATAGCGCTCTTCGTCACGTGCCTCGGCGACACGCTGAGCCCCGAGGCGGGCAGGGCGACGGTCGCGGTGCTCGAGCGCCTCGGCCACGAAGTCGTGTTTCCGCCGGAGCAGACGTGCTGCGGGCAGCTCCACGCGAACAGTGGCTACGTCGACGAGTCGCAGGCGCTCGTGCAGCGGTTCGCCGAGGTGTTCGCCGACTGCGAGACCATCGTGTCGCCCTCATCGTCTTGCGTCGGGCATCTACGCACACACCTTCCCGCGCTTGCCGGCCGTCTCTTCGAGCTCTCGGAGCTGCTCGTCTCCCGCCTCGGCGTGGAAGACGTCGGCGCGACGTTCCCGCACCGGGTTGCTTACCACCCGACCTGTCACTCGCTGCGCGTGACCAACGTCGGCGACGCACCGTTGCGTCTCCTCCGGAACGTGCGCGAGCTCGAGCTCGTCGAGCTCGCACGCGCCGACGAGTGCTGCGGCTTCGGGGGGACGTTCGCGGTGAAGAACGCCGAGACCTCCTCGGCGATCCTCGCCGACAAATGCGATGCGGTCGAGGCGACCGGCGCCGAGATCTGCACCGCGCTCGACGGCTCCTGCCTGCTTCAGATCGGCGGCGGTCTGTCGCGGCGTCGCTCGGCGACGCGCACGATCCATCTGGCCGAGATTCTCGCCTCGACGGGCGCCGCGTGAAGCTCGAGGCGTTTCCGGAGGCGGCACGACGCGACCTTGCTGACGCGCAACTGCGCGCGAACCTGCGCGCTGCGACGGACACGATCCAGGCGAAGCGTGCGCGTGTGGTCGGCGAGCTCCCCGACTGGCAGGAGCTCCGCGAGGCGGGTCGTGGCATCAAGGCCGACGTGCTTGCGAACCTCGAGCGCTACCTGACCGAGTTCGAGACGGCGGTTCGCGCCGCGGGCGGCACCGTGCACTGGGCGCGTGACGCGGGCGAGGCGAACGCCGTCGTGATCGAGGTGGCGCAGGCCCACGGCGTTGACGAGGTCGTGAAGGTCAAATCGCTCACGACCGACGAGATCGGATTGAACGAGGCGCTCGCCTCGGCAGGCATCCACGCACTCGAGACCGACTTTGCCGAGCTGATCCTGCAACTCGACGGCGACTGGTCGTCGCACATCCTCGTTCCGGCCATCCATCGCAATCGGAGCGAGATCCGCGATCTCTTCGCGCGCACGATCGCGCCCGGCATCGATTCCGACGACCCCGCAGCGCTCGCGGAGGCGTCTCGGGTCTATCTGCGGGAACGCTTCCTGAACGCACGCGTCGGCGTGAGCGGCGCCAACTTCGGCGTGGCGGAGACGGGAACCGTGTGCGTTGTCGAGTCGGAAGGCAACGGCCGGATGTGCACGACGCTGCCGCCGGTGCTCGTGACGATCCTCGGGATCGAGAAGCTGGTACCCCGGTTCGAGGACCTCGAGGTGTTCCTGCAGCTGCTCCCTCGCTCCTCGACCGGCGAGCGGATGAATCCCTACACCTCGCTCTGGACGGGTGTCACCGCCGGCGACGGCCCGCAGGAGCTACACGTCGTGCTGCTCGACAACGGGCGCACGAGAGTCCTACGCGACGAGGTCGGCCGGCAAGCCCTTCATTGCATCCGCTGCAGCGCGTGCCTCAACGTCTGCCCCGTCTATTCGCGCACCGGTGGTCATGCATACGGCTCGGTGTACCCGGGGCCGATCGGCGCGATTCTCACCCCACAGCTGATCGGGATCGAAAACGCGAAGTCGCTGCCGTTCGCCTCGACGCTCTGCGGCGCCTGTTACGAGGTCTGTCCGGTGAAGATCGACATCCCGACGGTGCTCCTGCATCTGCGCGGGGCGGCAGTGAGGGCGGGCGCGGCGCGGGGCGAACGCCTCCTGATGCGAGCGGCGAGCGTCGTGTTCGGAAGCGCGCGTCGTCTCCAGCTCGCCCAGCGTGCCGGGCGCCTCGTCCAACGTGCGTTCCTGCGCGACGGGACACTCAGGCGTGTACCCCCGCCGCTCTCCCGCTGGACCGCGACGCGCGATCTGAAGCCGGTGGCGCCACAGAGCTTCCGCGAGTGGTGGCGCAGCCGGTGAGCAGCGCACGGGCCGAGATTCTCGAGCGGATCGCCGCGGCAGGTCGCTGGTCCGTACCGGCGGCGGAGCGCGGCTACCGCGTCGGCGGGTCGCTGACAGATGCCGAGCGGGTCGATCTCCTCTGCGCGCGGGTCGCCGATTACCGCGCCGACGTTCGCCGGGTGACGGCCGCGGGGGTCGCTGCCGAGGTGGCAAGCGTGTGCGCTCTGCGGTCGGCCGGGCGGCTGGTCGTTCCGGGTGGGCTGCGCGCGAGCTGGCACCCGCCGGGGGTACAAGTGATTCCCGACGCGGAGTTCGGCGCGCACGAGCTCGATGCGTTCGACGGGGTGTTGACGGGCTGCACGATCGCAGTCGCCGACACAGGGACGATCATCCTCACAGCCGGGGCCGAGGAAGGCCGGCGGGCGATCACACTCGTACCCGACCTGCACATCTGCATCGTCGAGGAGCGGTGCATCGTCGAGCTCGTGCCGGAGGCGATGCGCGCGCTCGCCCCCCTCGTCCGCGAGGAGCGCCGCCCGCTGACCCTCATCTCAGGCCCGTCCGCGACCTCGGACATCGAGCTCAGCCGCGTCGAGGGCGTCCACGGCCCGCGGTCGCTCGTCGTCCTGGTCGTCTCCGCGTAGGCACCACGGGCACGCGCCGAGCGCCTGCGCACCGCATCGCTCGATTGGCCGTGCCCGCGGCCGCCCCGTCCGGTGCCAGGCACCGTTGCGGAGGCGTGACAAGTTGTCCACAGACTCGGGCTCCCGCTCTCGCGAAACGGCGTCAATCCACGCGAATCGCCGTGAGAACACGCCGTTTCCGGCCGCGTCGATCCGAGCCGCGTCTCGTGCCAGGCACCGTTGCGGGAGCGTGACGAGTTGGCCCCAGCCGCTGCGCGCGCGTCAGCCGGCGCGGTATACGACCTCCTGCCGACGCCCGGAATCGGCCGCACGCAAGACGGCATCGCAGACCTCGGCCGCCCGGTAGCCGTCCTCGAAAGTCGCACCGTGCGGTGCTACCTCGGTCCCGTTCGCGATCGCATCGAGCAGATGATGGATCTCGTGCACGAACGTGTGCTCCCAACCGATCATGTGCCCCTCCGGCCACCACCACTCCCAGAACGGATGGTCGGGCTGCGACACGAGGATCGTGCGAAAGCCCCGCGTCCCCTCGGAGAACTGCAACTCGTTCAGTCGCTCGAGGTCGAAGACGAGCGAGCCCTTCGAGCCGTTGATCTCCCAGCTGAACGCATTCTTGCGTCCCGCCGCGAACCGCGTGGCCTCGATCGTCCCGACTGCACCGCCGGCGAAGCCCACCACCGCTTCGAATGCGTCGTCGACTTCGCGGCCAGGGAAGAACGTGCGGGTTTCGGCTGACACGGTGTCGATCTCTGCGACCAGATAGCGCGCGAGGTCGATCACATGTGCGCCGAGGTCTCCGAGTGCGCCGGAGCCGGCGGCGTCGGCGTGGAAACGCCAGGCGTCGTCCGTGGTCGTGCCCCACTCTTGGAGATAGCGACCGCGGAAGTGCCGGATCTCCCCCAGCTCGCCGGCCGCGATCATCTGCCGCGCCAAGCCGAACCGCGGGCACGAACCGGTAGTTGAACGCCGTCATGTGCTTCACGCCGGTCGCCGCCACGCGTTGCCAAATCTCGTAGCTCTCCTCCGCCGTCCGACCGAGCGGCTTCTCGCAGAAGACGTGCTTCCCTGCTTCGGCCGCTGCGATCGTCGGTCCGGCATGCAGGTTGTTCGGCCCGCTGTTGTCGAACAACTCCACCTCGGGGTCGTCGACGAGCTCGCGCCAGTCGCCAACGTGACGCTCGAAGCCGTAACGTCGCGCTGCTTGGGTGACCGCCACCTCGTCACGCCCGGCGAGTGACACGAGCCGCGGCATCAGCGGCGGTGGCCAGGTCATATACGCGAGCTTGCGATACGCGTTTGCGTGCGCCTTGCCCATGAACGCGTACCCCAGCATGCCGATACCGATCGGACGTACCTCCGCCTCCGATCTGCCGGTCGACTGCACACCGATGCCCCCGCTCATCAGTCCGCCGCCTTCTGCATCGCTGCGTCGAATGCGATGTCCGAGGGAGCGAAGTCGGTGCGGCGGACGAACGCGAGCGAGTCCGGTGCCCCCCAGTCGCGATCCATCCCGCTGTCCTCCCATTCGATCGAGAGCGGTCCCTGGTAGCCGATGCGGTTCAGGGCGCGGAAGAGGCTCTCGAAATCCACATCGCCGTGCCCGGGCGAGACGAAGTCCCAGCCGCGCGCTTCCTCGCCGAAGTTGAGATGCGAGCCGAGAATGGATCGACGTCCGTCGAGGCGCTTGCGCGAGTCCTTGACGTGCACGTGGTAGATGCGCTCTGCGAACTCGAGTGCGAACTGCGCGGTGTCGAGCCCCTGGTGGGCGAAGTGGCTGGGATCGAGGTTGATCCCGAACGCCTCACGATTGTCGATTGCGTCCAGTGTCTTACGCGTCGTCACGAAATCGTAGGCGATCTCGGTCGGGTGCACTTCCAGGCCAAAGCGCACGCCCTCGGCGTCGAAGACGTCCAGAATCGGCCCCCAACGCTCGGCGAAGTCCTGGTAGCCACGCTCGAGGGTGGCGAAGTCGTTCGGTGGGAACGAATAGATGAGATGCCAGATCGATGACCCCGTGAAGCCGTTGACCTGCGCAACGCCGAGCTGGGCCGCAGCGCGCGCGGTGTCCTTCATCCGCTCGGCGGCGCGCGTGCGCACGCCTTCCGGGTCGCCGTCGCCGTAGACCTCGGGCGGCAGGATCGCGCGATGGCGCTCATCGATCAGATCGCAGACAGCCTGGCCGACGAGATGAGCACCGATCGCCCACACGCCGAGCCCGTGCGACTCGAGTAACTCGCGGCGGCCGGCCGAATAGCCGCTGTCCGCGATCGCCTTGTCAACCTCGAAGTGATCGCCCCAGCAGGCGAGCTCGAGGCCGTCGAACCCCCAGCCTGCGCAGCGCGCGGCGAGGTCGGCGAGCGAGAGGTCGGCCCATTGGCCGGTGAACAACGTGCACGGACGCGCCATCAGCACTCCTTGGTGTCGTAGGAATCGCCACTGGGCGATCCTACGATGCTTTAGGTTTGTCGAGATGGGGCTTGCGCCGGAACTGGTCGAACGGTTCGCGGCAGCTGCCGCCACGATTCGTGAGCCCGAGCAGCTGCGGACCTACGAGTGCGACGGGCTGACAGGCCGGCGCGTGATCCCTGCACTCGTCGTACTCCCTGCGAGCGCGGCAGAGGTTCAAGGGATCGTCCGGATCTGCAACGACGCTGGCATTCCCTTCGTCGCGCGCGGTGCCGGAACGGGTCTCTCCGGCGGCGCGCTGCCAGTGGCGGACGGAATCGTCATCTCCCTCGCGCGCATGAACCGCGTGCTGTCGATCGACATCGATGCCGGGGAAGTCGTCGTCGAGCCGGGCGTGACGAATCTCGATGTGACCCGCGCCGTCTCGGGCGAGGGGTTCTACTACGCGCCCGACCCATCGTCACAGCAGGTGTGCACGATCGGCGGCAACGTCGCTGAGAACTCCGGAGGGGCGCACTGCCTCAAGTACGGCTTCACGGCCAACCACGTGCTCGCGGCCGAGGTCGTGCTTCCCGACGGCGGGCTTGTCGAGCTCTCGGTGTGGGACGAAGGCCCCGATCTCCTCGGCGCGTTCGTCGGCTCCGAGGGAACGCTCGGGATCGCGACGAAGCTGACGCTGCGCGTGCTGGCGGTGCCGCAAACCGTGCGAACGTTGCTCGCGGGCTTCGCGCACACCGACGCCGCAGGCGCCGCCGTCTCGGGAACGATCGCCGCGGGCGTCCTTCCCGCCGCGATCGAGATGATGGATGCGATCACAATCGAGGCGGCGGAGGCTGCCGTCGGCGCCGACTACCCGCCCGGATGCGGCGCGGTGCTGATCATCGAGCTCGACGGACGCGTCGCCCAGGTCGAGCACGACCTCGCGCTCGTGGAGCAGCTCTGCCAGGAGGCAGGCGCCGTCGAGATCCGCATCGCGTCCGACCCGGCCGACCGCGCGTCGGTCTGGCGTGGCCGGAAGGCCGCATTCGCCGCGATGGGTCGCGTGAGCCCCGACTACTACGTCCAGGACGGTGTCGTTCCGCGCACGAAGCTCCCCGAGGTGCTGCGACGCATCGACGAGCTGTCACGCGAGCACGGGCTTCGCGTCGGGAATGTCTTCCACGCGGGAGACGGCAATCTCCATCCACTCGTGTTGTACGACTCGCGCATCGAGGGGCACGCGGAGCGTGCCGAGCTGCTCGCCGGCCGCATTCTCGAAGCGTGCGTCGACGCCGGTGGATCGATCACCGGCGAGCACGGTGTCGGCACCGACAAGGCGTGCGCGATGCCGCTGATGTTCAGCGAAGAGGATCTCGCGGTGATGAAGCGGTTGCGCAGTGCGTTCGACCCGGCCGGGCTCGCGAACCCGGGCAAGCTCTTCCCCACCCCGCGTCTCTGCGGCGAGGTCCCAGGGCCGTACCGCGTGCACCCGCTCGAACTGGCGGGGCGTGCAGAGCGTTTCTGAGCCCGGGATCGTCGAGCACGAGCCCGGCGACCTGACGTGCATCGTCGACGGAGCGCTTCCCCTCTCGGCGCTCCAGATCGCGGTCGGGCGCCACGGGCAACGGTTCTCGCTCGACCCGCCCGGCGACCCGACGCTCGCGGAGTGCCTGCTGCACGACCTGTCCGGGCCGTTGCGGCACCGCTTCGGGACGATGCGCGACCTCGTGATCGGGGTGGGCGTCGTGCTGCCGGACGGAATGCGGGCGCACTCGGGTGGCAAGGTCGTGAAGAACGTCGCCGGGTACGACCTCGGCAAGCTCTACTGCGGCTCGGCCGGCAGGCTCGGAACGGTCGAGCAGCTCGCGTTGCGGCTTCACCCTCAGCCGGTAGCGGCAACCACCGTTGCGGTCGGCACCGAGCAGTGGGGCACGCTGCACCGGTCGGGACTCGTGCCGAGTGCAGTCGACATCCTCGCCGACCAGATGTTCGTCCTCTTCGAGGGGTCGCCGCAGGCCGTTGACGAGCAGGCCGCCGCTCTCGGCGGTGAGCACGTCGAGCCTTGGGCGGACGTGCGCGAATTACAGGCGCGACTGCCCGGCCGCCAACGCTGGGACGGTGGGCGTGCAGCGCTCGTCCGACCCGGCCCGCGTGTGGCCTACAGCGCGGACGCCACGCCGAGGATCTGGAGCCCGCTGGCCGAGCGTGTGCTGGAGGCGCTGTGCAACCCGAGCTGATCGCCGATTGCGTGCACTGCGGGTTCTGTCTCCCGGCGTGCCCTACTTACACGCTTTGGCACGAGGAGATGGACTCGCCGCGTGGCCGGATCCATCTGATGAGCGGCCTCGTCGACGGCTCGATCGATCTCACCGACGCCGTGGTCGAGCACTTCGACCGCTGCCTCGGCTGTATGGCCTGCGTCCCTGCCTGCCCATCCGGCGTGCAGTACGACCGACTGATCGAATCGACCCGCGCCCACATCGAGGAGCACAAGCGGCGCGGTGTCGGAGAGCGGCTGCTGCGGCGGCTGATCTTCGAGGTGATCCCGCACCGGCGGCGGCTCCGTGCGGCGCTGCTCCTCCGTCGACTGCCGGCGCCCGGGCCGTTGCGGCCGCTCAGCCGGGTTGCACCCCCGTGGACGAGCGCCTCGTGGCCGCCCGTCCATCTGCCCGGCCCCGGACCGCGCGTCGCGCTTGTTGCAGGTTGCGTCCAGAGTGTCGTCTTCGGTGACGTGAACGCGGCAACCGCACGCGTGCTCGCTGCGGATGGGTTCGACGTGCACGTCCCGCGAGCACAGGGATGTTGTGGCGCCTTGCACGCGCACGCGGGCCGGCTCGACGAAGGGCTCGCACGCGCTCGCGAGCTGGAACGCGCGCTGCAAGGCTACGACGCGATCGTCACGAACGCCGCGGGCTGCGGATCGCATCTGAAGGACCACGGCTCGGCCCGTGTCGTCGACGTCTCGGAACTGCTGGCCGAGGCGCCCACACCCGCGACCCGCCATCCGTTACCGATCACTGTCGCCTTCCAGGATTCCTGCCACCTGAAGCATGCGCAGCGCATCGCCGACGAACCACGAGCCGCATTGCGCGCGATCCCGGGCCTGACGATCCTGGAGCCGGCCGAGCAGGATCTCTGCTGCGGCAGCGCGGGCATTTACAACCTCGTGCAGCCGCAGGCGGCAGCCGCGCTCGGCGAGCAGAAGGCTCGCCACGTGCTTGCGACAGAGCCGGAGGCGTATGCGAGCGGTAACCCGGGTTGCCTGGTGCAGGTGACCGCCGCACTGCGCCGAGCCGGGCGCCCGCTGCCCGCGTTCCATCCGATCGAACTCGTCGATGCGTCGATCCGCGGCCTCGACGCGGTCACGCTCCTCGCGACTGCACGACGCTGACCCGCTGACCCGCCACACCTTTGGCGCACTCGCGTGTGCGTTTCGAGGCGGTGTCTGACACCGGCCTTTTCCTGGCGCAGAGCCGCCTTGGGGAGAGAAGATCGCAGTTTCGTGCGCGTGTCTGACGCCGGCCGTGGTCCCTCGGGACACCGCTAGCGCAGCGATGCCCAGGGCTCGTCGGCCGAGACGTCGACGAGGCCGTAGCCGCCCTCGCCGAGCGACGGGCCGATGACGACCTGGAGGTGCGCCGTCTCGTCGCCGTCGTTGTAGGACGCGTGGACGACTCCAGCGTCGAGGTAGACCGAGTCGCCCACTGCGAGTGTCGACGACTCCCGCTCGATGAACTGCGTCACGTGGCCACGTTTGATGATGATCATCTCGTCCTGGCCGTCGTGCCGGTGGAACGCATGTCCTTCGCCGGGCTCGAGCGTGACGTCCATCACGACGAGCTGCTTCGAGCCCGTGTTCGCCGGGCGGCAGCGCCAGCCGATCGTCCCCCAGTCGAACTGCTCCTGCTCCACGTCGGACTGCTTGACGAAGGTGCTCATCGCGATTTCTCCTCCTGTGAGTGAATGGGTATCGACTTGAAGCGCCGCATGTTCTCGGTCATCGCGACCTCCGTGGGTAGCCGCTCCATCGAGGACGCGCCGAAGAACCCGACGATTCCCTCGGTCTGCGCGATCACGTATGCGGCGTCGTCGGGCTCGGCGATCGGTCCGCCATGGCACAGCACGAGGATGTCCGGGTTGATCCGCTTGGCCGCATCGTGCATCGCCTGAATGAGCGGTACGCACTCATCGAGGGTCTTCGCCGTCGAGGCGCCGATCACACCACCGGTGGTGAGGCCCATATGCGGAACGAGCACGTCGGCGCCGGCCTCCGCCATCGCCGTCGCGTCATCGGGCGTGAAGACGTACGGAGCGGTCAGGAAGTCGCGCTCGTGCGCGAACCGAATCATGTCGACCTCGAGGCCGTAGCCCATCCCGGTCTCCTCCAGGCCGACGCGGTACATCCCGTCCATCAAGCCCACCGTGGGGAAGTTCTGCACGCCACTGAAGCCGATCCGCCGCAGCTCATCGAGAAACACCGGCATCAGCCTGAACGGGTCGGTGCCGCACACGCCTGCAAGCACAGGCGTGTGCAGCACGACCGGCAGCACCTCACGTGCCATGTCGACGACGATCTCGTTCGCATCGCCGAACGGCATGAGTCCGGCCAGCGACCCTCGCCCGCCCATCCGGTAGCGGCCGCTGTTGTAGATGATGATCAGGTCTGCGCCGCCCGCCTCCGCGAGCTTCGCGGACAGCCCCGTGCCGGCACCCGCACCGATGATCGGGACGTCGGCGGCAACCTGCGCGCGGAGGCGCGTGAGGGCTTCGTCGCGGGTCATGACGCTTCCTGGATCAACTCGTGCAGGCGGTCGGCCATTGCAATTGCGAAGGCGTTGTCGTTGATCTCCTCCGGCCGTTCGTGCAGTTCGACGCCCTCGGCGAGCGTTTCCTTCAGGCCCGCGATGAGTGCCGCGTCCGCTTCGGGGTCGTAGAACGGCTGACCGGGCACATCGATCATCGAGACGCCGCCGAGCGGCACGAATACCGCCGTTGGGCCCGTCGCTGCCGACAGCTTGCGACCGATCGTGCGACCGAGCTCGCTGCACTCCGCCGCCGTCGTCCGCATCAGCGTCACCGTCGGGTTGTGCACGTAGAGCTTCCGGTCGGCGAAGGTCGAAGGCACGCTCTCGCGCGACCCGAAGTTGACCATGTCGAGGGCGCCGAGGGAGACGACCTGGGGCAGGCCGGCCGCGCCTGCCGCTTCCAGCCGCTCCGGCCCCGCGGAGAGCACGCCGCCGACGAGCTCGTCTGCTAGCTCGGTCGTCGTCGCATCGAGGACACCCACCAGGAAGCCGCCCTTCGCGAGCGCCTCCATCGACTGCCCACCCGCGCCGGTTGCATGGAAAACGAGCACCTCATACCCATGCTCCTCGAGCCGCTCGCGCGCCGTCGTCACACACGGCGTCGTGACGCCGAACATCGTCGCGGCAACGAGCGGCTTCTCGCCGAGGGGTGGCACTGCCGACTCGACCATCCCCGCGATCGCCCCAGCTGCGTTCGCCATGATTCGCGCCGACACGCGATTGACGCCCGCGATGTCGACGACGGAGTACATCATCGTGACGTCAACCGCCCCCACATAGGGCCGCGTGTCGCCCGAGGCGACCGTGGAGACGAGCAGCTTCGGCACGCCGACGGGCAACGCGCGCATCGCCCGCGCTGCGATCGAGGAGCCACCGGAGCCGCCGAGCGCGAGGATCCCGTCGAGGCGTCCGGCGGCGAAAAGCTCCAGGACGACCGACTCTGCCCCAGCGCCCATCGCTGTGACTGCTACGCCGCGGTCGCCCGCCGCTGCGAGCGCATCTGTGTCGGAGCCGGCCGCGCGCGCGACGTCGCCGCGGCTCACGTCGGGCTCGATCCCAACCGGCTCGTTGACACCGGCATCGACAACAACTACGTCGACGCCCTGCGCGAGGAGCCGCTCGCGCAAGAACGCGTACTCAGCGCCTTTCGTGTCGAGCGTGCCGACGAGGACGACCGTCGGCACTACGCGCGCTCCGCGAGTGGCTCGACTCCGAGGTAGCGCCGTTGCAGCTCCATGTCCGTCGAGAGCTCGGCCGCGGTCGTCTCGGCGGCGATCGAGCCTGCGACCATTACGAGCTGCCGATCGGCGATCGCGGTCGCCATGCCGAGGTTCTGCTCGATGAGCAAGATCGCAAGGCCTTCCTGCTCGAGCGTCCGGAAGGTCTCGACCAGCTGCTCGATGATCGAAGGCGCGAGCCCCTCAGAGGGCTCGTCCATGATCAGGAGACTCGGGTTCGTGATCAGCGCTCGCCCGATCGCAAGCATCTGCTGCTCACCGCCGGAAAGCTGGGCGCCTCCGTTGCGGCGCCGCTCTGCAAGCCGCGGGAAGAGCTCATAGATGCGACCGACTGTCCAGCGTTTCGCTCCACCGCGGCGACCGGCAAGCATCCGCAGGTGCTCGTCCACCGACAGCGACGGGAAGAGGCGGCGGCCCTGCGGGACGTAGCCGATGCCCAGCTTCGCGATCTTGTAGGAGGGACGACCCACGAGCTCGGTGCCGCGGTAGCGAATCGAGCCGGTGACCCGGGCCGGCGGGATCCCGACGATCGCGTTGCACAGGGTGGTCTTGCCCATGCCATTCCGCCCGACCATCGCGGTTGCTCCACCGGTGATGTCGAACGAGACCTCTTCGAGCGCCTGTGCGGTGCCGTAGAACGCGTTCACGCCTTCGACTGCGAGAACCGGCGCGGCTTCAGTCATCGCCTGCGTTCCCTCGACCGAGGTAGAGATCGTGCACCGTCTGGTTGGCCCGGATCTCCGCCGGGGTTCCCTCGACGATCACGCGGCCGTCGTGCATCATCGTGACGCGGTCGGCGATACGCAGTGCCACGTCCATGTCGTGCTCGATGATGATCAAGGTGATCGATGGGTCGAGACTGAGCAGCAGCTCGGTGAGTGCCACCCGCTCGCCGCGCGACAGGCCGGAGGCGGGCTCGTCGAGCATCATCAGACGCGGGTTCGATGCACGCGCCATCGCGACCTCGAGCTGGCGCTGCTCCCCATGCGACAGCGAGCCGACGAGCGACTGCTCACGACCAGCGAGACCGACTGCCGTTGCCAGCTCACGCGAGCGCTCGCGCAGCTCGCCGTCCTGCCTGCGGAGGACCACAGGGCGAAAGTGGCCGCTCCGCACGCCGAGCACCGCGAGGTAGAGGTTGTCCTCGACCGTCATGCCGAGGAACGAACGAGACTTCTGGTAGGTGCGCCCCATCCCGAGCTTCGCGCGCGAACGCGAGGGCAGGAGGCTCACTTCCTCGCCGAGAAACTCGATCGTCCCTGAACTCGGCGCGACGTCACCCGAAATGACGTTGAAGAGCGTCGTCTTACCGGCGCCGTTCGGCCCGAGAATTGCGCGCCTCTCGCCGTGCGCGACGTCGAGATCGACGTCGCGCACGGCGTGCAGGCCACCGAAGCGCCGACCGATCCCCCGTAAGCGGAGGATCGCCTCGGCATCTTCGGCCACGAGCGCTTCCGTCACGCGGCTACTGAGTCACCTTGGGGGCGATCTCCTTGCCTTGCCACGGGAGCTTCTTCTTGACGCACGTCGGGAACGTCCGGCCGGGGGCCGGCGTGCTCGACGAGTACGTGCCGCCGAACGTCTGGTCGACGCTCGGAACCTCGCCCACCGTCTTGATCGCCAGCTTGCCGCCCTTCGTGAACAGCTGCTGGTAGAAGACGTTGATCACCGCCTGGCGGTTCTTGTCCAGGTGGAGGGGGCCGTACGGAGTCGCGAGCTTCACCTTCGCAATTGCGGCCTGGAGCTTCTTCTGGCCGCCCGAGATGTCGCCACCGACCGCCTTGAGCCCCTCGAGCAGGCCCCAAGTGTTGACGTAGAACCCGTACGTGAAGGTCGACGACGCCTGCGGAGCGGCTGCTCCGAACGGCGGGATCGTCTTGAAGACCTTCCCGACCTCCGCGTTGTAGGCCTTCGCCGCGGGCGTCGCCAGGTCGCCGGCCGTGCCTGCGCCGCCGACGAGGGCTCCCGAGACGCGGGTGCCGAGCTGCTGGAACTCACCCGGCGTGCCCCAGAACAGGTTGCCGACGAACTTCTTACCGTCAATCGGCCCGTGCGCCTGCTCGTATGCCTTCAGGAACGGGATGAGCCCTGCACCGCCGACTGCCACGAACGTTCCGTCGACATTCGTCGGCAACTGCTGTGCGTACGACGAGTAGTCGGTCGTGTTCAGCGGCGGGAACACCCGCTTCGTGATCTTCCCGCCGGCTGCGCAGAAGTCCGTGATCATGCCGGCGGCCGACGTCCAGCCGAAGCTGTAGTCGTCAGCCACGACGGCGGCGGTCTTCCAGTGCAGCTTGCGGTACGCGATGTCGCCAAGACCGGCGTTCCACATCGCACCGTCTCCGTTGAAGCGGAAGAAGTTCGGCGCTCGAACCTTGAGCGTCGTATCCTGCGCTCCCGCGGCACCGTCCACGAACGTCTTGGTCGGATGCTGCTTCGCGTAGTTCGCGATCGCAATCGACTCGTCTCCGGAGAGCGGGCCGATCATGATGTCGCACTTCGCCTGCTCACAGATCCGCTTCGTCTCCTTGATTGCGGTGTCGGCGCGGTCGTTCGAGCATCCGACGCCCACGAGCTGCAGCGGATGACCGTTGATGGAGGCGCCCGTCCAGCCGTCACGCGGCTTGTTCGGATTCTTCGCCTTACCGCCCGCGAACTGCGCCATCGCGGTAACGACGCCTGCGAGGTCCTGGTTGTCGAACGAGCCGAACGCGCCCTGACAGTCGGACATGACTGCGATGCGGATCGGCGTCGCCGAACTGCGGGCGGTCGCACTTGCCGCGGCGAGCGCCATGGCGACGATCACCAGAGCGACGAGCGGCAGAAGCTTCCACCTGCGTTTGAGAGCATTCATTCGGATGCCCTCCTCCTTTCGAACCGTTGATGTTGGGGGGGTAAATCGGGAACGTGAATCATTGCCGTGACTCAGAGGGTGTCAAGTCCTCCTTTCACGCGCCGGCCTCCGCGTGGCCGACCTCGATCGGAGTTCGACCAGAAGGTGGCCTGCGGCGCCCTAAGAGGAAATCGACCGTGCGCTCCCAGAGGCCGACGAGCCCTCCGGGCGAGACCAGGATGACGACCAGGAAGATCGCCCCGATCAACGTGTTGAATCGCGGCCCGATGAAGCTGATCTGCTGCGAGTAGTTGTTGATGATCACGAAGAAGAGCGCGCCGACCCAGGCTCCCTCGATCCGATAAAGCCCTCCGACGACCGCGATCACAAGCACGTCGATGGTCGCGCTGAGATCGATCGAGGCGGGATCGATGTGGCCGTTCCACCACACGAACAGGACGCCTCCGATCGCTGCGATGAACGACGCGAAACCGAATGCAAGGGTGCGGTGCGCGACGACGTTGTAACCGAGCGAGGACATGCGAATCGGGTCGTCGCGAACCCCCTGCAACGTCATTCCGAACGGGGTGCGGACGATGTAGCGCAGCAGGGCGTAAACCGCGAGTGCCGCTCCGAGCGACACGTAGTAGAGACGGTTCTGGTGGGCGGCGACGTTGCCGATCAGTCTCGGCGTCGGGATGCCGCTGATCCCGCCGAAGCCCGAGACATCGGTCACCTGGCCGAATGACAGGTTGGCGATCACCGAGTAGGTGAGCGTGATCATCAGAAAGTAGATGCCGACGCTGCGACTTGCGAGAGCACCGAAGAGCAGGCCGATTCCGACCGCGATCAAGATGGCTGCGACTACGCCCCACCAGGGGTTCCACCCGAGGTTGAGTCCCTTGGTGTTGCCGTTCGTCGTCGCATTCCCGACGACGAACCCGGCGATCCCGTACACGGCAACCTGCGCCAGCGAGACCATGCCCGCGTAGGCGGAGAGGAAGATCAGGCTCGCCGCGACGATGCCGAGAAACAGCATCTGTGTGAGCAGTGTCCCCACCCAGTACCCCGAGAGATAAAGCGGCGCCGCGAGGGCCGCCAGCAGAGCCACGATCCCGACTCCCCGATTGACGTTCCCGATCCTCACGCGGGCCGTCCGAACAATCCAAGCGGCCGCACCGCCAGCACGATCGCGACGAGCACGAATGTGAAGATGATCGAGTAGTAGGTGTAGTTCTCCGGTAGATACGCCGCCGAGAAGTTGGTCGTCAGCCCGAGCAGGAGCGCGCCGATTGCCGCACCACCAAGCGAGCCCATGCCGCCGATGATCACGACGACCAGGGAGTAGAGCAGCCAGTTTGCATCCACTCCGGGCGCAAGGCTTGCGAACGAGCCGCCGATCACGCCGCCGAACCCCGCGAGTGCACACCCGACGACAAAGGCGAGCGCGAACGTGAGCTGGATGTTGATCCCGAGGGCCGACACCATCGCGCGATCGTCGACGCCGGCCCGGATCACCATGCCGGTCCGCGTGCGCTTCAGCCAGAGCCAAAGACCAACACCGATCGCAATCGCGATTGCGAGAATCACGAGCCTCGTCTCTGTGTACTGAATGCCCTGCACATGCACGTTGACGAACGTGTCCCAGTTGCGCGGCCAGGCGATGTCCTCGGCGACACCGCCGAAGTGCGCGAGCATCTGGTCGGCGAGAATGATTGCGATCGCGATCGAGATCAGCGCCTGACGGAGGTCCTGGCCCTGGTTCCAGCGCAGGAATGCCTGCTGCATGACGAGCCCCATCGCGGCGACCACGAGCGTTGCGACGATCGCAGGCACGATCCAGTTCGTGAGGTTGATCTGGTCACTCGAAAGCCCGAACGAGCCGCCTTCACCGACGATCCCGCGCTGCAGCTTCAGCGCGACGTAGCCACCGAACAGGAAGAGCGCCCCGTGCGCCATGTTCACGACGCGCATCAGCCCGAAGATGAGAGTGAACCCGCTGGCGACGATGAAATAGAGCGCAGCCGCCGTCACGCCGTTCAGCACCGTGATGAGAAAATCCTTCGGGTCGTGCACGGCCGAGCCGAACGACGTCGCCCACTTCCCGGTCGTCGGCGCGAAGAAGAGCACCCACAGCGCAGGCGTGATCACGAGGATCGCGAGCAGGACCCAGCCGATGATCAGGAGGACGCGGCGACGCAGGGCATGTGTGCGCGCGTGGCGGGACGGCGAGACCGGGCGCGCCGGACCGAGCGCCGTATCCGTCACGCCGCGCTGCCCTCCAGATAGAGCACGGCGACGGCCGACTCGGGTGTCTGCTCGATGTGCTCGGACAGCCGCCTGAGCATCGGGTAGCGCGACCGGTCGAGCGTGCTGGCGTCGGGCCAGTTCAGCTCGATCAGGTTGCCGGCCGGGTCGCGGAAGTAGAGCTGCACCTGGCCCGAGGGAAGCTCGACGAGCTCGGCGCCCCACTCGGCCGACGCGTGCGCCGAAACGGCGTCGTAGGCGGCATCGAAATCGTCGATCGTCAGCCCAAGGTGGTGGCGGACCGGCGGTGTACCGTTTTCTTCAAGGAAGAGGTGGAGTTGCAAATCACCGACCCGGAGCCACTGCACCGGCGTCGCGAAGGCGGGCGTGGCGATCCGCTCCATCCCAAAGAGCGTTTCGTAGAACCGTGTCGACTCCTCGAGGTCGACCGCCGAAATGCTGACGTGGTTGATCCCGGTCGCTCGCACGGCCCGAGTCTCCCGGGTTTGACTCGATAGGTCAAGTAGGCACTCAACCACTTACTACAATAGGTTTTTCCTATGAATTTTCGCCAGCTCGAGTGCTTCATCGCAGTGGTCGACGAAGGCTCGTTCACGCGAGCTGCCCGGCGGGTGGGCATCGCGCAGCCGTCGCTGTCCCAGCACATCAAAGCGCTCGAGGAAGAGCTCGAAGGAGCCGTCATCGATCGCCTGCCCCGCGGGGTGTCGCTCACGCCGGCCGGCCGCGCGCTGCTTCCCGAGGCGCGGCTCGCTGTGCGTGCGCTGGAACGAGGGTGGCAGAGCGCACGCTCTGCGCTGGCGCTCGAGCTCGGCGAGCTCGAGATCGCGACTGTGCTTTCGATGGCCGTCGGCGTGCTGCCTGCACACATCGGCGTCTGGCATGAGCGGCACCCGAACATCGCGATCCGCATCCACGAGTTCCGGCACCGCAACCTCCTCGAGGACGCCGTCGAGCAGGGAGTCGCGGACTTCGCCGTCGGCCCGAGGCCGCTGCGCCGGTGGGACGGCCCGCTCGAGACTGTCTCGTGGGAGGAGTTCGTCCTCGTCGTCGCGACCTCCGACCCACTCGCCGCGCTGGACGACGTTGCGCTCGCGGACCTGCGCGAGCGCGAATGGGTGCTCTACCACCCCGATCACGGTCTCGCCGGAATCGTCGACGAGATCTGCCGCGGCGCCGGGTTCCGGGCGCGCGGGACTGTCCGCACCGCGCAGGCCGAAGGTGCGGTGCGGCTGGCGGCCGTAGGAGTGGGGATCGCCCTCGTGCCCGACAACATCGTCAGCTCGGGGATCGACTGTGCCATCCTCCGGTTCCGCCCACGGCTGATCCGCGACGTTGCGGTCTACGCGCGGAGCGACTGGTCGCCGACCGCTGCGGCGTTCGTCGACGTTCTCCGCTCGAGGCCGCGACCGCGCCCGAAACACGCGCTGTCGATCGAGCTCTGACCGTCTCTACGATGCACGCCGTGCGGCACCTCGCTCTCCTCGCGCTCGCTGCGATCGTCCTTGCCGGCTGTGGTGGGTCATCCCGCGCGACGGTCACTGCGCCGCTTTCTCCGGTCACGACCACGATTGACGCGACCCACCCCACCCCGCGCTTCGCGACGGCCAGGGCCCGGACAACGGCAGCCGGCCCGGTCGACTTCACGCTCGCGATCAAAGCGGACGTCGGCGGTGGGATGGTCACGGCCGGAGAGACCGGCGTTGCTGCGTTCGTCGGCCGGCGCGCGCATCTGTACAAGCAGATCCCGGGTTCAACCGTGCCCGAGGAGCTCGTCTTGATCGGGCCGCTCACCTACACGAACGCAAACGTCATGGCGGCGCTCGCGGACCCCACGGTCAAGCCGTGGACGAAGCTGGATACACGGCGACTCACGGCCAAGGCCCTGCGGGCACAGCCCGACGAGCTCGCCCATGTCCTGGCTCCGGCCTACCTGGCCGACGGCGTCGCCGTCGCCAAGCCCGAGGGCCGAGCGGCGAACGGAACGACGCGCTTCACCGGCGTGGTCGATCCGAAGCGCCTCGCCCGCCGCGTACCGGCAGCTGTGCGTCCGGCGATCCTGACGGCGGTCAGCAACGACTATGCGGCGAAACCCTTCCCCGCAACGTTCTGGCTCGACGACCAGGGCCGGATTCGCCGGGTCCGCGTCGTCTACAAGACCCCGCAAGGGACGCGGATCACGGTCGACACGTCGTACAACCACTTCGGCTCGAAGGTCAATGTCGCCCTGCCCGCAGCGGGCGACATCAAGGACATCAGCCCATAGCGGCGCGCTCCCAGGCGAGGGCCGCAGCGAGGACGACCTCGTCACTCGGAGCTATGAACTGGAGGTCGCCGATCGCGATTCCCGCCCAGCCGAGCACGTTGAAGGGGCGCAGGAAGGCGGTCGCCGGAATCCGCATGTCGAGCTCGTTGCAGTCGACCGGCGGGAGGTCGACGCCGAGCACGGGTGCGACATAGAGATCGACGTCGGGCCGCAACTCGCGCCAGAGTCGGACTGACTCGCGGGCGCGCGTCACCTCGGCCGGGTCGACCGCCTGTGCGAGCTCGAGCTTCGTTCGGACGTTGGTGCCATACTCGTTGGCTCGGGCGGGGAAGGTCTCGCGGTGGGCATGCGCGGCTTCGTGGAAGAAGAGCGGCCAGGTGTCGTCCGGCGGCTCCGGGATCGACGCCTCGACGACACGCGCGCCCAGAGCCTCGAGCCGCTCCACGTACGCCTCAGCGGCACGGTTCTCGGGTAACGCGGGGCCGCCGACGGACGGAGGCCGCGTGAGCAGGCCGACGACGAGGCCGTCGAGGCGAGGCTTCGGCAGCGGCGTCTGCGCGAGGACCGACCACATCGTCGCGACCTCGACGACGCTCGTCCCCATCGGGCCGACCGTGTCGAACGACGCGCAGAGCGGGAACACACCGTCGATCGGGATCCGGCCCCAGCTCGGCTTCAGCCCGACGACACCGCAGCACGCAGCAGGCAAGCGGATCGAGCCGCCGGTGTCCGTGCCAATCCCGATGTCACACAGGCCGGCGGCGAGCGCCGCGGCGTTCCCGCCGGAGGAGCCGCCGGTCGTCCGGCCCGGGTGCAGCGGATTCTGCACGGTGCCGTACCACGGGTTCTGGCTCGTGACACCCCAGGCGAACTCGTGCAGGTTCGCTTTGCCGACGACGACCGCGCCCGCGGCGACGAGACGCTCGACAACGCCCGCAGTGCGCGTCGGCACGTGATCCGCGTAGATCTGGGAGCCGTACGTCGTGCGAATCCCCGCCGTATCGATCAGATCCTTGACGAGCAGTCGCCGCCCGTGCAGCGGGCCGGGCAGCGCAGGCGCTGGTTCCACCGCCGTGATCACGGCGTTGAACACGTCGGTCACCGGCCGGTCTCGAGGGCGGCCGAACGAATCGCGCTGAGCGTCGTCCGCGGCGTGATCGCTTCCGGATCGATCCGGAGCGCGAGCACCGCCGGGCGGCCCGATCCGAGGGCGCGCTCGAGCGCCGCCGAGAACTCGTCGGTACGCTCGACCGTCTCACCGTGCGCGCCGAACGCCCGCGCGTAGGCGGCGAAGTCCGGATTGACGAGGTCGGTGCCGACGACGCGGCCGGGGAACTGCCGCTCCTGGTGCATGCGGATCGTGCCGTACATGCCGTTGTCCACCACGATGATCACGATCGGCAGGTCGTACTGCACCGCGGTCGCGAGCTCCTGTCCCGACATCAGAAAATCGCCGTCGCCCGAGAAGCAGACGACATCACGCTCGGGGTGCAGCACCTTGGCGGCGACTGCTGCGGGTACGCCATACCCCATCGCGCCGCTCGTCGGTGCAAGCTGGCTCGGGTAGCTGTGGAAGCGCCAGAATCGGTGCACCCACACCGTGTGGTTGCCCGCGCCGTTGCAGACGATCGCGTCCGGGACACGCGCCCGTAGCTGCGCGACGCACTCGCCGAGGTCGACGTCGCCGGCCATCGGCTCGTGCCGCTGCCACGCCTCGTAGTCCGCCCGTGCCTGCATCGTCGCCTCGCCCCAGCGCGGCTCGACGCGCAGGTCGCGAACGGCCGCGGCGAAGTGCTCCATGCCAGCGAGGACCGGCAGCTCGGCCTGGTAGACGCGCCCGAGCTCCTCGGCGCCGGGGTGCACGTGCACGAGCGTCTGCTGCGGCCGCGGAACGTCGAGCAAGGTGTAGCCCGAGGTGGTCATCTCACCCAGGCGCGGCCCGACGACGAGCAGCACGTCGGCGCTCCGCACGCGTTCGGCGAGCGACGGGTTGATGCCGATGCCGACATCACCCACGTAGCTCGGCGAGTCGTTGTCGATCGCGTCCTGGCGGCGGAACGCGGCACCCGCGGGGAGCTCATTTGCCTCGAGGAAGGTCTGCAGATCGGTCGCCGCGGCAGGTGTCCAGCCACCGCCGCCGACGATCGCGAAGGGCCGCTCGGCGTGGTCGAGCAGCCCGCGGAGCGCCTCGATCTCGGCGACGGCCGGGCTCGGCTGCATGCGATGGAATGCCGGCGCGTCGGCGACGTCGCTCGAGGCGGCGAGCATGTCCTCAGGGAGGGCGAGGACGACCGGACCGGGCCGGCCGGCGCAGGCGGTCGTGTACGCGCGTGCAACCAGCTCGGGGATGCGATCGACCCGGTCGATCTGCGCGACCCACTTCGCCAGCGGCCCGAACATCCGACGGTAGTCGACCTCCTGGAACGCCTCGCGCTCCTCCTGCGCCGACGACACCTGCCCGACGAGAAGCAACAGCGGTGTCGAATCCTGAAACGCTGTGTGCACTCCGACCGCGGCCTGGGTCGCGCCCGGGCCGCGGGTGACCATGCAGACACCGGGGCGGCCCGTCAGCTTGCCGTAGGCCTCGGCCATGTTCGCGGCGCTCGCTTCGTGCCGGCAGGTGATCAGACGGATCGGAGATGCGTAGAGACCGTCGAGCAGCTCGAGATAGCTCTCGCCCGGCACGCAGAACGCGACCTCGGTTCCGTGGACTGCGAGCTGCTCGGCGAGGAGCTTGCCGCCCGTGCGGCTCATGCAGTCCGACTCACAAGGCGTGTTCGAAGTAGACGTGAGCCCGCTGGAGTTTCGGCTTGTCCTCGTCGGCCGGGTCGACATAGCGAATCGTGCGCTTGCCTTCCCACTCCCGCGGCAGAACGAGCACGCGCACAAAGGCGGTCTCTTCGCCCTCCGACGCTGCGGCGAACACGGGATCGGGGCCGGTCTCGTACCACGATTCGAAGGGGCCGTACTCGTGGGAGGAGCCCTCCGTGTCGATCCGGATCCGGCCCTTCAGCAGCACCCGGAGCCCGGGGCCCGGGTGCGTGTGCAGATGGGCGACGCTGCCGGGCGGGAAGTCGACTCGGTCGCAGCGCACGAGCCAGTCGCCGCCTTGCGGCCGCCCGCTCAGCGTCCACACGAGCGCGTGCCCGTCGACCTTCGCTGCGCCGAACCTGGCCAGATCGGCTGCGACGTCGTAAACGACGTGGTCACCCGGCCCGGTCTCGACACCATCGGGATGATCTGAGAGCTGCAGTATCAATGGAAGGTCTGGCCTCCGTCGATCACGATCGACTGGCCGGTGATGAAATCGGACCCCGGCCCGCAGAGAAAGACAACGGCGCCGACGACGTCTGCGGGCATCTGGTCGCGCTGCAACGTCCGCGCGGAGATCGAGACGTCGCGCAGCTTCTCGACCACCTCGGGATGTGCTGCGACGCCCGCGGACATCGTGAAGCCCGGCGCCACGCAGTTGACGAGCACCTTGTCCTTCCCGAGCTCCTTCGCGAGGGCGCGCGTCAGCGCGACAATCGCGCCCTTCGACGTCACGTAATGGAGGAGGAACGGCACGCCGCGAAACGGCGTCCCCGATGAGATGTTGACGATCTTGCCGCCTCCGTTCGCGCGCATGATGGGAACGATCGCGCGGCAGGTGAGGAACATCGAGGCGACGTTGACATCCATGACCGTGCGCCACTCCTCGAGTGGAATCTCTTCGAACGGGCGCATTTCGAGCGAGGCGTACAGACCGGCATTGTTGACGAGGACGTCAACGGTGCCGCAGCGTTCGACGACCTCGTCGACGAGACGTTGCACGTCATCCTCATTCGCGACATCCGCGGTGATGCCGATCGCGCCATCGAATGTGGTCGCGGCCTCCTCGGCGCCGTGCAGGTCGGCGATGACAATCCGTGCACCGGCGGCCGCGAGGCCGTCGGCGATCGCGCGCCCAATGCCCTGGGCGGCGCCTGTGACGATCGCGACCTTGCCTTCCATCAGCGGATCGGCGAGAACGCGGTCGGAATGAGGATGCGGTTCTGCTGCGTGTGCAGAAGCGGCTGGAGGCGCGACAGAAAGTCGCGCCAGCGCTCGTCGGCCTGCAGATTCGCGCGCCGCTCCTCTCGGTCGGCGTAGCTCTCGTAGCCCCAGATCGCGGTATAGGTGGACAGGGCGCCGACGTCGGTCGTGAAGACGCCGAGCAGTGTGCCGAGGTGCCGCTTCTGCAGCTCGATCCCCTCCGTCTCGTACATCCGCACGACCTCGTTCAGCTTGCCGGTGAAGACGTGGTAGTCGCGCTGCTCGACAATCACGCGTCGATCCCTCCCATGCAGAGGTACTTCAGATCGAGCCACTCCTCGATGCCGTACTTCGAGCCCTCGCGGCCGATGCCGGACTCCTTGACGCCACCGAACGGCGCAACCTCGGTCGAGATGACACCGGTGTTGATGCCCACGATCCCGTACTCGAGTCCCTCCGACACGCGCCAGACCCGTCCCAGGTCGCGGCTGTAGAAGTAAGCGGCAAGGCCGTACGGCGTGTCGTTCGCCTGCCTGATCGCATCTTCCTCGCTCGCAAACCGCGCGATCCCCGCAACCGGCCCGAAGGTCTCCTCGACCGCCATCGCAGCAGCCGGGGACACGCCTGTGATCACGGTGGGGCTGTAGAAGAGACCACCGAGGTGTTCGCCCCCGGTCAGGAGCTCGCCGCCGCGCTCGAGCGCATCGGCGACGTGGCGCTCGACCTTGTCGATCGCCTGTTGCTCGATCAGCGGCCCGATCCGCGTGTCGGGCTCGAGCCCGGAGCCGACCCTCAACGACGAGGCCTGCGCTGTCAGGCGCTGCACGAACTCGTCGTAGACCGGCGCTTGCACCAAGATCCGGTTTGCGGAGATGCACGTCTGCCCGGAGTTGCGGAACTTGCAGATGAGCGCTCCAGCGACAGCCTCGTCAAGGTCGGCATCGTCGAAGACGATGAAGGGAGCGTTACCGCCGAGCTCGAGCGACACCTTCTTGACCTGTCCGGCGCACCGGGCCATCAGGAGCTTCCCGACCTCGGTCGAGCCCGTGAACCCGAGCTTGCGTACGAGCGCGCTCGAGGTCATCGCGCGGCCGATCTCCGGTGCATCCTCGGCACTGCCCGTGACGATCCCGAGCACGCCTCCAGGGAGGCCGGCCTCGAGGCCGAGTTGAGCGACTGCCAGCGCCGAGAGAGGGGTCTGCTCGGCGGGCTTCAGCACCATCGTGCAGCCGGCCGCGAGCGCGGGCGCGGCCTTGCGCGTCACCATCGCCGCCGGGAAGTTCCACGGCGTGATGCCTGCCGTGACGCCCACCGGCTCCTTCGTGACAACGATCCGGCGGTCACGCTGGTAGGTCGGGATCGTGTCGCCGTAGACGCGCTTGGCCTCCTCCCCGAACCATTCGAGGAACGACGCTGCGTACTCGATCTCGGCGCGCGCCTCGGCGAGGGGCTTCCCCTGCTCCGTCGTCATCAGCCGAGCGAGCGGCTCGGTGTTCTCGAGCATCAGATCCGACCAACGGCGCAGGATCCGCGCTCGCTCCTTGGCGAGCAGCCCGCGCCAGGCGGGCAGCGCCAGCTCGGCGGCGCGCAGCGCACGCTCCGTCTCGGCGGCCCCCATGCGCGGCACTTCGTGGATGGTCTCGCCCGTCGCCGGGTTGTCGACGGCGAACGTCTCGCCCGAGTCCCCGACGAGCTCGAGCAAGGGCAGATCGGCGACCGACGTCACCTTCGGATCATAGGCGGGGCCGTCACCGCAGCGCCTCGGCGACGCCTGCGCATGTCTCGACGACGGCGACGTTCTGCATCGCGTAGCTGAGCGCGGCGTTCTGCCATTCGTCGTCGACGGTCGAGGTGCCGTCGGAAACGACGATCGCGCGGTACCCGGCGTCGGCCGCATGGCGCGCGGTGTGCTCGATCGACATGTTCGTCCAGGCGCCCGAGATGATCAGGTTCTCGACGCCGAGGCCGCGCAGCAAGATGTCGAGACGTGTTTCGTAGAAGCCGTTCATCCGCATCTTCTCGACGATGTGATCGCCCTGCTGTGGCTCGAGACCGTCCACTGGAGCCGCGCCCCAGGTGCCCCGGACGAGTGCGTTCGCCTCTTTCACGCCCTCGAAGAGCGGAGCGTTCTGCTTCAACCCGGTCGCTCCGGCTTCGACGATGTACCAGATGTGGATCACCGGCACGCCGGCGGCGCGGCACGCGGCGGCGAGGTTCTTCACGTTCTCGACGACGTTCTGGCTCGTCGCGTGGGCCGGCGCGCCCGAGTCGGCGAACGCTCCGCCCTCGATGATCACGTCGTTCTGCAGATCCTGGATCACCAGGGCCGATTTCTTCGGGTCGATCTTGTCCACGGGCATGTCCTCCTACCGCATGTAGCCGAGGGTGTTGCCTGCGACCTTCATCCGCACGCGGTACAGGGAGGTCGAGGCCGGGATGTAGAGCGTGCGCCAGTCGTTGTCGCCCCAGTTCACGTTGCCGACGTTCTCCGGCACCTCGATGATGCCGAGATGCGCACCATCGGGGGCGAAGATCCAGACGCCTTTTGGGCCGGTGACGTAGACGTTTCCGCGGTCGTCGAGCTTCATCCCGTCGACGAGCTCACCGCTCGCGAGGTCGCCCGTACCGATTCCCTCTGCGAAGACGCGTCCGTTCGAAAGCGCGTGACCGGGGCCGACGTCGAAGACCCTGATGTGTGCGTGCACCGTGTCGTTGATATAGAGCAGCGACTCGTCGGCGGTGAAGCAGAGGCCGTTCGGCTGGGCGAAGTCGTCGATCAGCAACTGCAGCTCGCCACCGCCCGGCGGCAAGCGATAGACGCCCTGGAAATCGAGGTCCTGCTCACGCTCGAGGCCGAACCCAGGCATCCGGCCGTAGGTCGGGTCGGTGAAGAGGATTGCGCCGTCGGAGGCGACGATCACGTCGTTCGGACTGTTCAACTCGCGTTCGCCCCAGTGCGAGGCGATCGTCTCGCGCGTCCCGTCGGGCGACTCGCGCACCAGTGAGCTCGTGACGTGCTCGCAGACGAGCAGGTTGCCGTCGTTGTCGCGTGTCATCCCGTTGCACTTGTTGCTCGGGTCTCGCAGCACCTCGACGCCGTCGACCGGATGCCACCGCCGCCTCTTGTCGCCCGGCATGTCGCTGAAGTGCAGCGACCCGTCGGCCATCCAGATCGGTCCCTCAGTGAACGTGAATCCCGTCGCGACCTGTTCAACCTCGGCGTTCTCGTCGATCAGCTCCCACACACTGTCGGACTGAACCGAAACCGGCACCCGTGCTCCTTCCCTCGACGTGGCCGGGCCGCGCCGCGACCCGCGAGCGAACGTAACAGCCCCGCGGGGGGCATGTCCAAACCGAACATGTCGTGGGGACAGTCCCCGGGACATGTCCCGAGCGGCCACGGCAGCCGCGGCCGCGCGCGCCGAACATTCATCGCGGCGGCGACCCGCCCGCGAATCCAACAGCCCGCGGCGGACACGTCCGACCCGAACGTGGCTTGGGGACAGTCCCCGGGACGTGTCCCGTTCGGCCACGGCCGGTGCGGCGGAAAGCGCTCAGCGTTCGACGTGGATGCGACCAGCGGCTTCGCGCAGCGGGCCTCCGAGGCGTCCCGCGCGGAGTGCGAGCGCTTCACCGAGGATCGAGATGGCCGTCTCGGCCGGGGTCTCGGCGCCGATGTCGAGGCCGGCCGGCCCACGCAGGCGGTCGAGCTGCGCCTTGGTGACCCCAACCTCGAGCAGCCGCTCGCGCCGCATCGCCTGCGCGCGGCGGCTGCCGAGGGCTCCCACGTAGAACGCCTCGGAGCGCAGCGCGACCGCGAGGGCCGGGATGTCGAACTTGTCGTCGTGCGTGAGGACGACGATCGCCGTGTCGCGGTCAGGCCGGATCTGTTCGAACGCAGCGTCGGGCCACTCGACAATGAGCTCGTCAGCGCTCGGCACCCGCTCCGGCGTCGCGTACTGGGCGCGCGCATCGACACAGATCGTCCGCCACCCCACGCGCTTCGCCGCCGCGCAGAGTGCCTCGCTCGTATCGACTGCGCCGACCACGATCAGGCGTGGTGGCGGCCCGAACACCTCGGCGAAGACCTTCAGGCCCTCGTGCTCGAGCAACCCGCTCCGGCGCTGCTCCTCCGCGAGCGGCGCAAGCCCGAGCGGGTCGTTGCCGATCACTTCGCCGCGCTCGAGCAGCACGAGAAGCTTGCTTCCGAGCCCGCGATCCCCTTCGACAACGGTGAAGAGCACCGCCCGCTCGTCGCCGTGGGCAAGGGCGAGCAATTGCTCGGTGAGAGTCAATCCAACCGCTCGAGGAAGACGTCGATCTCGCCGCCGCACGGCAGACCGATGCCAAGTGCCTGGTCGTCGGAGATCCCGTAGCTCAGCAACCTCGGCTCGCCCGACGCCATGACCTCCCGCGCCTGCACAGCGACGTCGTTCTCGACGCATCCGCCCGAGACCGAGCCGCACATCGCGCCATGCTCCGAGATCGCGAACTTTGCACCCACAGGGCGTGGCGCCGAGCGACGAGTTGCGACGACGGTCGCAATTGCGACCTTCTCGCCGCGCTCGCGCCAGCGTTCGACCTCGTCGACGATCTCTTTCACGCTGCCTCCTTCACGCCACGTGCCTGCGTTCAATGCCCGCGAGGACTGTACCGAGCGCTTCGAGACTGGCGAGATCGTGCCCCGAGACGAGCCGGTCGACATGCGCGAACGCGGCCCGCATGCCACCCGCCAGCGGCTCGTACTCCGGGTGGCCCTTCAGTGGATTGACCCAGACGACCGCGAACGCCTGACGTGCGAGGCGCTCCATCTGCGCAGCGACAAGCGCCGGGTCGCCGCGCTCGCAGCCATCCGACAGCACGACGACGACCGCACCGCGAGTGAGCGCCCGCCGGCCCCACTCGTCGTTGTATGCCTTGAGGGACTCACCGATGCGGGTACCGCCCGACCAGTCGACGACACGTTTGGCCGCCGCCGTGAGCGCCGACTCCGGGTCGCGCACGCCGAGCTCCGGCGTAAGACGGGAGAGCCGCGTGCCGAACGCAAAGGTCTCGACGCCGCGCCCCGATCCTCGAGCAGCATGCAGGTAGAGCAAAAGGGCGCGCGCGTACGCGTCCATCGAGCCCGAGATGTCGAGCAGCAAGACCAGCTTGCGCGGCCCCTGTGCCCGGCTGCGATACGCACGAGTCACCGGATCCCCTCCGGTCGCGAGGGAGGCACGCACGAGGGCGCGCACGTCGAGCACATCGCCCCGGCGATCCGCGCGCAACCTGTGCGTGCGCCGGCGGGGGCGCCCCACAGCGATCCGGCGGATCAACACACGCACGCGGGCAAACTCCTCCGGGGTCATCGCCGCGAAGTCGCGCGTTCGCAGGAGCTCGTCATAGCTCCATGCCCCAACCTCGATCTCGCCGCCGTCGAGCTCCGGGCCTGGGCCAGGCGCGCCACCCTTCCGCCGCTGGCCGGCGCGCGGCGGCGGATTCACCTCACGCGAGCGACGCGGTGCGGGCGCCCGAAGGAACCAGGCGTCGAAGGCGCGATCGAACGTCTCGAGCTCCTCGCGGCGCGCGACGAGCGTCTGACGGAGCGTCCAGTACACGTCCTCCTGACGAGCCAGATCGATGGCGTCGAGCCCACGCAATGCGTCGGCGATACGTCGCGGACCGATCTCGAGGCCGCCTTCGCGCAGCACGCGCCCAAACACGACGACGTGCCGGACGACGGCGTGGTCGGGAACACTCTCCGCGATCGGTTCAGCCACGTGCGGTGACAACGAGGCCGGCGAGCGCCTCGTCGCGGATCGAGAGCAGGTCGTCGTGGTATTTCAGCAGCGAGCCGAGGGTCGCCTGCACGTTCTCGACGTCGAGTTCCTGCTGGCCGAGAGCCGTGAGCGCACGCACCCAGTCGATCGTCTCGGCGAGCCCTGGCGGCTTCTGGAGGTCGAGCGAACGCAGTTCGGCGGCGAACCTCGCCGCTTCCTCCGCCAGGCGCTCGGGCACGCCAGGAACGCGCAGCTCGACGATCTGGATCTCCCGCGCCACGGTTGGGTGGTCGATCCAGTGATAGAGGCACCGTCGCTTCAGCGCGTCGTGCAGCTCGCGAGTGCGGTTCGAGGTCAGGATCACGTACGGCCGCTGCTTCGCCTCGATCGTGCCGAGCTCCGGAACCGTCACCTGAAAATCGGAGAGCACCTCGAGCAAGAAGGCCTCGAACTCCTCGTCGGCCCGGTCGATCTCGTCGATCAGGAGGAGCACCCGCCGCTCGGACTCGATCGCCTCCAACACAGGCCGCCGAATCAGGAACTCGCGGCCGAAGAGCTCCGCCTCGTCGACGGTTCCCGCCTGCGCAGCCCGAATATGCAGCAACTGCCGCGCGTAGTTCCATTCGTATACCGCGTGGGCGATGTCGAGCCCCTCGTAACACTGCAGGCGGATCAGCGGGGCCTCGAGCGCGCTCGCGATCGCCTTCGCCGCCTCCGTCTTGCCGACACCGGCCTCCCCTTCGAGAAGCAGCGGCTTCTCGAGTGTCAGCGCGAGATAGAGCGCCGTCGCGAGGCCACGGTCAGCGAGGTACGACGCTCCCGCGAGCGCGGAGTCGAGCTCGTCGATCGACGCGAACGCCATCCACCACACAGTAGATGAACGGGGTTCTCGTCTTTTCCGCGCGCATGTTCGCGGCCTGCTTAGAATCGCCGCATGACAGCCGACGTGCTCTTTCCGACATCTGCCGCTGAGGCGGCCTCGCTCTACGACGACGGCGCGGGCATCACGGTCTTCGGTGGCGGAACGATTCTGCTGCCCGAGATCGCCTCGGGCAGGGCGAAGCCCGAGAGGGCACTCATGCTCCACCGCGCAGGTCTCGACACGCTGCGCGTAGACGGCGATCGCGTGGTGATCGGAGCGATGCTGCCGATCGCAGCGTTGCTCGATGCACCCGATGAAGCTCTTTCCCAGGTCGCACGCCACATCGCAGACCGCGAGATCAGGCAAAGCGCGACGGTCGGCGGCAACCTCGCCGCACCCGCTGCAGCCGACTCCCAGCGAGGTGACCTCGGCGCACCGCTGATCGCGCTCGGAGCACGCATCCGCTCGACCGGGGCAGGCGGCGAGCGCCTCGACACCGTCGAGGCCTTCCTCGCCGGCGACCGCGACCGCCGGCTCGTCCTCGAGATCGAGTACGACCGGTTCGAGCGCCGCACCGGCACGACGAGCCTCCGGCGCCGCCACGCCCATTCCTTTTCGATCGCAGCCGTCGTCGCCTGCGCACGGCCGGACGGCACCGAACTGCGCATCGCCGTCAGCGGCGTCGGCCCCACCGCCGTCCGTTGCCATGCAGTGGAAGCAAGCCACGACGCGGCCGACGTGCTGAACGACGTCGAGCCCGTCGACGATGCGGTCGCCTCGGCCGCATACCGCCGGGCGGTGCTGCCGAAGCTCGTCCGCGAAGCCCTCGACCAATTGGAGCTCGCATGAAGCTGATCGTCAACGGTGTGGAGGAGGCCATCGTCAGCCCGCCGCTGACGCCACTCCTCCACGTTCTGCGCGACGAGCTCGACATCACGAGCCCGAAGGCCGGCTGCCAGCAAGGCGGCTGCGGCTCGTGCACCGTCCTCATCGATGGCGAGCCGCGGCGCTCATGCCTTACGGCGGTCGCCTCCGTCGACGGCGCTTCGATCACCACGGTCGAAGGCCTCGGCGATGCCGGCGCACTATCGACAGTCCAGGCCGCCTTCTACAACCACTACGCCGCGCAGTGCGGTTTCTGCACCCCTGGCATGGTGATGGCGGCGACCGCGCTCATCGAGCGCAACGGCGGCGAGGTCGAGCGGGATGACGTGCTGGAGGCACTCGGGGGCCACTACTGCCGCTGCACGGGCTACGTGAAGATCGTCGACGCCGTCATCGGGGCCTCACGAGGCGAAGTTCCGGCCCAGCACGAGGCTGCCGCGAACGGGAGTGCGGCATGAAGGCCGTCGGTGCACGCCTCCCACGGTACGACGGCGTCGCTCATGTCACCGGCCGCACTCAGTACGTCGACGATGTTCGAGTCGGCAAGACACTCTGGGTGAAGGCACTTCGCTCGCCGCATCACCACGCGGCCATCACTTCGTTCGACACCAGCAAGGCCGAGGCGCTCCCGGGCGTGCGCGCGATCGTGACGCACGCCGACGTGCCGAAGAATGTCTATGGGCACCTCGAAGGCCTCGGCGTCCCGGCCGACGAGCCTCTGCTCGCTGACGGCGAGGTTCGCTACAAGGGCCAGCCGATCGCAGCCGTCGCGGCCGACTCTGAGGCTGTTGCGCTCGCCGCCGTCGAGGCGATCGAGATCGCCTACGAGGAGCGGCCCGCGCTCTTCGACATCCGCCAGGCGCTCGATCCGGACGCACCGCAGATTCACCAGTGGGGCAACGTCTATCCGCACTACGGCCCCTACAACCACCGTCGCGTGCGTAAGGGCGATATCGACCGGGCATTCGACGAGGCCGACTTGATCGTGGAGGGTGTCTATCGACCGCAGGCGATCGAGCAGATGCCGATGGAGACGCAGGTATCCCTTGTCGTCCCGGAGGCGAACGGACGCCTGACGATCTATTCGTGCACCCAGGCGATGTACTTCTCAATGGGCGTCGTAGCTGCGCACCTTCAGGTGCCGCTGAACAAGCTGAAGTTCGTCGGCGGTACCGTCGGCGGCGGCTTCGGCGGCAAGGTCGACACTGCATCCGAGACAATCTGCGCGCTGCTTGCGCTCAAGTCGCGCAGGCCGGTCAAGTGGCGCTGGACCCGAGAGGAGGAGTTCCTCGCTTCGTCGACCCGCGCGCCATGGCACATCGAGCTCGCCGATGCGGTCTCGAAGGACGGTTGGATTCTCGGTCGTCGCACGGTGACGCTGCACGACTCCGGCGCGTACGCACGCTTCTCACCCTACGGCCTCACGAAGCACGCCTTCCACCACTCGGGGGCGTACACAATCCCGAATCTCCGGTTCGACGGGTTCGTCGTCTTCTCGAACCGAGTGCCGACGACGGCGATGCGCGGTTTCGGTGTCACGTCGGTGTCGTTCGCGGTCGAGACGCACATGAACCGGATCGCCGACCTGCTCGGGATGGACCCGTGGGAGCTCCGGCTGAAGAATGCGAACCGGATCGGTGACACGAGCGGAAACGGCGTCGTCCTGCAAGACCCCTCGACGGTGCCGGTGACGCTCGCGGCCGCCGAGCGGGTCGGCATCGAGCTGCCGGCGAACTTCCGTGCCATGACCCCCGAGCCTCGGAGCGGCGAGCTGCTGCCCGAGCATCTGGTCGCCCAACAGGATCTGAACGGAGGGGACGCCTGATGGCAAAGCATCAAGGTCGCGGCTTCGCGACGATCGAGTATCCGACGGGCATGAACCAGAACGGTGACCCGAGCCAGGCCTGGATCAAACTGAAGCCGGATGGTCGCGTCGACGTGTTCTCGGGCACCGTCGACATCGGCCAGGGCTCGAAGACGGTACATACCCAGATCGTCGCGGACGCGCTCGGTGTTCCCTACGACTGGGTGACGATGGACAACACGAACACCGACTCGTCGGCAGTATGCACCGGCACGTTCGCTTCTCGCGGGACGTTCATCGGCGGCAACGCCGTTCGCCTTGCGGCCGAGAAGGTGCGCGAGCGGATCCTCGACATCGCATCGAAAGAGCTCGAGATCGATCCCGCCGACCTCGACATCACAGACGGTGAGGTGATCGCCCGTGGCGCGCCACAGAAGAGGATCAACGTCGCCGACGTCGCGGGCGCGGCCACCTACAACTACGGCGAATTGATCAGCGGTTCCTCGACGGCGCTGAAGCCGTTCGCGGACATCGACGACGCGACCGGCCAGGTGGAGATCGAGCCGCATTCGGCGATCTCGTATGCGGCGTGCGTCGCCGAAGTCGAGGTCGACGACGAGACCGGCGAAGTGGTCGTGCAGAAGATGGTGCAGGTGTACGACGTCGGCCGCGCAATCAACCCGACTCTCGTCGAGGGGCAGATCGAGGGCGGTGCGATCATGGGCCTGGGTCTCGCGCTGACCGAGAACAGCTATCCGTACTACCCGTCGGTCGAGCACCGCGGCGGGCAATTCGGTGCGTATCTCGGGCCGGCATTGCGCGACCTGCCGGAGCTCGACAACGTGATCCTCGAGAACCCTTCCGTGGACGGCCCGTTCGGGGCGAAGGCCATCGGCGAGATGGCCAACAATGCCCAGCCGCCGGCGATCGCGAACGCAATCCACGACGCGATCGGGGTGTGGGTGACCGAGATGCCGGCGACACCGGACCGCATCCTCGCCGCACTCGCCGAGAAGCGCGAGCCGACTCGTGACGGCAAACGGGTCGTGTTCGACGAGCATCTGTCGATCAAGACGGTGTCGTCCGACGGCGGCGCGGCATACTTCGGTGTCGAAGCCTGAGCACAGCCCGGAGTCGCGTCCGTTTCGCACCTGGAACGGCCGAGACTCCTGGGAGTTCGTCGACGGTGTGCGGCTGCACGCGATCGGCGGCGAACAGGTGCTGCTCTGCCGGGTTCAGTATGCGCCGGGCAAGCAGGTGCCTTGGCACAAGCACGACGACACCGAGCAGGTGATGTTCGTCCTCGAGGGTGAGGTTGAGATGACCATCGAGAAGGAGTCGACGATGCTGCGCGCCGGCGACGTGGTGGTCGTCAACCGCGGACTGCACCATAAGCTCTATTCCGAGGGCGGTGTCACGTTCATGGAGGCGCTCGCACCTGTGCCGCTCGATCACGTGCCCGACAAGTCGCTCGACTTGGTGCTCGGTCCCGACGGCGGTGCGACGCACGTGGAGAGATAGGAGAGATCAATGCCACTCGTTCGGGTCGAGCTGTTCGAGCGCCGGCTGACACCGGAGCTCGAGTCGAGGCTCATCGACAACCTGACGGAGACGCTCCTCGAGACCCTCGAGGCGCCCGAGCTGCGTGATCACACATGGGTGATCGTCGAAGGCCACGACGCCCATCGCTGGGGTCGAGCCGGCAAACCCTGGGACGAGGCCGACAGCCCCTGACGCCCGCAGGGTGAGCTTTCCGGACCGGCGGCTGTGGGCGAAGTATGACCGCCTCGTGCCGGTGCATGGCGCCGGACGGGCCTCGACGGAGGTGATTCTGCGCCTGTTTTTCTCGCCTCGCTGGGCGGCGGCTCGAGCTAGATGACTACCGGGGCGCTGATGAGTACCAGGTCGACTGGCGGTGCGCCGGGGACGACCTCGGCCGCCTCGCGTGCATGCAGCAGGGTCGTGCGCACGATCAGCTTCGCCCGCGCGTAGTTGTCGAGCACGGTCGGCACGGGCGCCACCGCATGGCCGAGCGCGTATCCGGCGGCATTCACGCCGATCTGGCGGTACGACGCGAGCGTCAGTGACGGCGCCATTCCGAACAGCTCGAGGTTGTCTAGCGGCTGCAGGTCAGCGCGATGGATCAGCGCGGTGCCCTTCGACTGCAACCCGATCGCGATCCCGGACCCGGCCAGCAGCGCGCCGTCATGGCCGATGAACGCGACGTCCGCCGAACGACGGATCCGCACGAGCCTGGGACGCGCACCTTCGCCTCGCACCCCGTCAAGGATCGCCCCGAGCACGTCGGCATGAAGCAGGCCGTTGATCGTCGCACCTAGCGCGTCACCGAACGCCGGCCCGAGCGCAATCACGACCTCGTCGAGTGCCTCGCCGCCAACTGCCTCCCCGACCGCCATGACGACAGCCTCGGCCGGCGGTGCCCCGCCGAGAAGGCGCGCGTCAACGGCATACGGAAGACGTCGAAGCCGTTCCCACCGCTCGCCGTCAAGGCGGTAGCCGGTGCCGGGACCGGTGTAGAGATTGGGGTCGTTCACGGCGGAGACGACGGCGCCGTCGGCACCGATGATCGCCGAGGTCTGGAGGTAATCCGCCGAGACGCGGTGGCGCTGCATGTCGAAGACGGCGGCGGCGACCTCGGCGAAGCCGCGGCGCTCGAGTGCAGTCGCAATTGCAAGTCCGCTGATCCGCTCATCGAGCACACGGTCGCCCGCCAGCACATCGGCGGCGCGGTCACGGTCGGGCAGGTCGCGCGAGTCGAGGCACATCGTCGCGACGCGCACCTCCTCGTCGCTGATCGCCGGGAAGCCCAGTTCGGCGAAGACGGCCTGCACCGCGCGGGCCGCGCGCTCGCGCACCGCGAGAGCTTCGACCTCGTCAAGCGGTTCGAGTCCTGCATCGACCTGCCAGTCGCGCTGCATGGTGAGCCACTCGTCGAGGTCATGGGAGTCGTAGTTGCCGCCGCCGAACATGTTGTCGTAGCGCGGCATCGCCGAATAGCCGGAGGTGATGAAGTCGGTGCCCGGCAGGAACTGCCCCATCAGCTTGGCGGTCTTGCGGATCTCCGAGTGGCTCGCGATGGCGTCGTTTCCGGAGGCGACCTCGAGGTTGAGCCACGCCGCGAGCACATTCTCCGCGAGCACCTCGCGCGAACCGCCGGGCACCGACATCGCAAGCGCGATGCACGAGATCGAGCCGTTCTGCACCCCCTGCGATCCCGCCGCACGAATGAGCGACAGGCAGCGCGCCTCGAGGTAGAGCATCGACTTGCCCTCGGACTCGCCCATCAATGCCTCGGAACCGCCGCCCGACGTGAAGCGCACCTTGACGCCACGCGACGCGTACGCCGAGGCAAGGAAGGTCTTCGACCAGGGTGTGTCGTCACCGTCCACGAAGACCGGCTCGGTGCCGTAGACCGAAAGTGTCTCGGCATAGGTGACGAGGCCCTGGATCGCGAGCCGCAGATTCAGGCGCTCCTCGACCGCGCACTGTGTCAGCACGCCTGGACGGCCGGTCTGCGAGCCGACGAGCAACGCGATTGCGTTCAACGGCGCATACCGCGAGACGCCTACGGTCGTCTCGAGCTCCGCGAACCCGCGCGCCGCCGCCTCGGCTGCGTCGGCCGCGAGCAGCGCCGGGTTCTCCTTCAGATTCGTCACGTGAGCCTGATTCGCAGGCGTCCGGCGAGCACGCAACTTCTTGAGCGCGAACATCAGCTCGACCGGGTCGAGCATCCCGACCACGCGCGCGAGCCGAGCGGGCGTGAGGCCGCGGGACAGGCGAACGAGCTCGCTGCGCTCGACGTCGACATCGACGAGCTGCCGCGCAATCGCGTCGTCTTCGAGTTCAGCCGCCTCGGCGGCGACTTCGAGGTCGAGGCCGTAGCTCGCAATGAAGTGATCGAGCGCATCCCAGTGCTCGCGACCGCGTCCGTCGATCTCGACGATCGCGCCGTCCGAAATCACGAGTGAAGGCTCGGGATCGTTCGGTCCGTCCATCGCCACGAGGCCGAGCTCGGCGAGCGGCTCGATCAGGACCTCACGGCGAAGTGGACGCTCTTCACGCGCGACGTACCGAGCCGACCGCCCGTCAGGATCCAAGGAGGCCTCGTGTCGCATAGGCGCGCAGCGCATCACGAACGAATGCCGCGGTCAGTGGCGCGTCAAGCGCATCGAGACGGTCGGCCCACGACTCGAGGCCGGAGGCCGACGAGCGTCCCGGTCGCAGCGCCGTGTAGATCTCGAGAATCATGTCGTCGGCGAGGGGTGCGAGCTCGGCCGCTCGCCGCAGGTTGTCGGCGAGCTGCGACCGGCCGGCGGCGTCGGCGACTTCGGCCTGCAGTCGCAGCGTCGCCGGCGTCGCGCGCAACTCAGAGGGGTCGACCCCGGCGGCCAAGGTCAGCTCGTCGAGCGCAAGACCTCCGGGCGTCCTGGCGAGATCTGGCCGCTCGGACCCGAGTGGGTAGTCGCGACGCGGGTCGAAGGACACGACGGAAAACGGTATACCAATGCTCCATGAGCAACCACTACGACTTCGCAGGGCGTGTCGCACTCATCACCGGCGGTGCGAGCGGGATCGGCGCGGCTTGCGTGGAGCGCCTGCGTGCGGGTGGCGCGGAGGTGCACATCTTCGACCTCGCAAACGGCGACGACGTGCGCGACTCATCCCAACTCGCAGCTACCGTCGAGCGCCTTCCTCGCCTCGACGTTCTTGTCTGCGCGGCCGGCATCGGCGGCGATTCGCTGCACACGGAGGAGGTGAGCGACGAGGAGTGGGAGCGCGTCCACGCGATCAACCTGAACGGTGTTTTCTATGCGAATCGCGCGGCGATCCCGAAGATGAAGGCAGGCGGTTACGGGCGGATCGTCAACATCGCGTCGATCGCCGGCAAGGAAGGGAATCCAATGGCGGGCGCATACTCGTCGTCGAAAGGGGCGGTCATCGCGCTCACAAAGGCCATCGGCAAGGACGTTGCGGGCTCGGGAATCCTCGTCAACTGCATCGCACCAGCGGTGATCAACACCCCCATTCTCGGCCAGATCTCCGCCGAGCACATCGCGTACATGACGGCTCGTATCCCGCTCGGGCGCGTCGGTGAGCCGACTGAAGTGGCCGCGCTTGTGAGCTGGCTCGCAAGCGAGGAGATGTCGTTCTCGACGGCCGCCTGCTACGACATCTCGGGCGGACGGGCGACGTATTGATCCGCTTCATCCGCGCACGCACCCACGACGGGCGCGCGCGAGTTGGACGGCTCGAAGGCGAGCACGTCCACCTGCTCGGTCACGACGATCCACTCGCGGCACTCCGCGGCGAAGGCACCGTCGAGAGCGTCGTGCCGGTTGGGTCGCTGGACCTCCTGCCACCGGTCGAAGCGCCGGAGATCTGGTGCGCCGGCGTCACCTACGAACGAAGTCGCGACGCCCGCGTTGAAGAGGCGCAAACCGACGCCCGCGACGTCTACGCCCTCGTCTACGACGCCGACCGACCGGAGCTCTTCCTGAAGGACGCAGCGATGCGCCGCACGGTCGGCCCCGGCGGGTTGATTCGCGTCCGTGGTGACGCGCACTGGAATGTCCCCGAGCCAGAACTCGGCCTCGTTCTCGGCGCGAGCGGCGCGCCCGTCGCCGTGACGATCGGCAACGACATCTCGAGTCGCGATATCGAAGGCGCAAACCCGCTCTACATCCCACAGGCGAAGATCTTCGCCGGGGCATGTGCGATCGGCCCCGCACTCGCCGTGCCCGACGACTGGGACATGCCGCTGGCGATCCGGCTGCGGATCACGGCGCCGGGAGGTGCAGAGCTCTTCGCCGGGGAGACCTCGACGGCCAGCATGAAGCGCGCGCCGCTGGAGCTTGTCGAGTGGCTCGTGCGTGACAACCCTGTCCCACCCGGCTCCGTCCTCCTGACCGGCACGGGTCTGGTGCCGCCGGACGATTACACGCTCGAGCCCGGTCATGTCGTCGCGATCGAGATCGACGGCATCGGCGTGCTCACGAACACGGTGGCGGCATGAGCGACGGTACGGTGAGGTTGCATCCGGCCCGACCACGAAAGGTGATGACGTGAGCGACGTCCTCGACGCACCCAGCGGTGCCGCAACGACCGACACCGCGCGACTCAACTATGTGAACGGCGCTTGGGTGCCGTCGGCCTCTGGCGCGACCTACTCGCGCGTCAATCCGATGCGCCCAGACGAGAACATCGGCGAGTTCTCGGCCTCGACCGAGGCCGACGCCGACGCGGCGGTTGCCGCTGCGGCGGCCGCCTTCGCCGGCTGGTCGAAGCTGCCCGCAGCCAGGCGTGGCGCCTACCTGACCGCCGCCGCCGCGTCGCTCGAGGCGCGAGCCGAGGAGATCGCCCGCGACATGTCGACCGAGATGGGCAAGCCGCTGCGCGAGGCGCGCGGCGAGACGGCCCGCGCGGCGCAGATCCTCCGGTTCGCTGCGAGCGAGGCATTCCGCCCGGTGGGCGAGCATTTCGAGCAGTCGCTCACAGGCGCGCAGGTGTCGACTCGCCGCCGCGCGGTGGGCGTCGTCGGGCTGATCACCCCGTGGAACTTTCCGATCGCGATTCCGATCTGGAAGCTCGCGCCGGCGCTGATCTACGGCAACACCGTCGTCCTGAAGCTCGCCTACGAAGCTCCCGTGACGGGACTGCACATCGCCGAGGCGTTCGCCGAAGCCGAGTTGCCGGCGGGCGTGTTGAACGTGCTGACCGGCCGAGGCTCGACCGTCGGTGCAGCCCTGGTCGGAGATCCACGCGTGCGCGCGATCTCGTTCACCGGCTCCGTCGCGACCGGCCACGGGGTTCGCGACAGCGCGACCAAGTCCGGCAAGCGCGTACAGCTCGAGCTCGGCGGGCACAACCCGATGATCGTGATGGACGACGCCGACCTCGGTCGCGCGGTGGAGGCGGCCTATGCAGGCGCGTTCTGGTCGGCGGGCCAGAAGTGCACGGCCACGAGGCGGATCTACGTGCAGGCCGCGGTGTACGACGCGTTCCGCGAGCAGTTTCTCGCCCGCATCGACCGCGGCCGGGTCGGCGACCCGCTCGACCCCGAGGTCGAGGTCGGGCCGATCGTCAACGAGACCCAGTTCGACGAGATCGTCGCCGCGATTGCGCGCGGCCGCAGTGACGGCGGCACCGTGATCGCGGGCGGCGAGCGGGCCGACGAGCACGGCTTCCTGATCCCGCCGACGGTGTTCGAAGGGGTCGGCGACGACGCGTTCCTCTCGTGTGAGGAGGTGTTCGGGCCGGTTACCTCGCTGTACCGCTTCACGAGCCTCGACGAGGCGCTGACGCGCGCCAATGCCGTGGAGTTCGGTCTGTCGACGGCGATCTTCACCTCGAGCCTGACGAGCGCCACCCACTTCACCGACGAGGCCCAGGCCGGGTTGATCCACGTCAACTCGCAGACGGCCGGCGCCGAGGTGCACGTGCCCTTCGGCGGCATCAAGGCGAGCGGCTTCGGCCCGCATGAGCAGGGCCGCGCTGCGATCGAGTTCTACACCGAGACGGTCACCGTCTACGTCGACGCGTGAGCACGACCGGCGAGCGGTTCCTCGTCACCGGTGCGCTCGGCTGCATCGGTGCGTGGACGTGCGCGGTTCTCGCTGAGTCGGAGGCCTCGGTCGTCGGCTTCGATCTCGGCACCGACGACCGGCGCCTCCGTCTCGTGGGAGCAGGCGATGTCGAGGTCGTGCGCGGAGACATCACCGATCGTGTCGCGCTCGATCGCGTGCTCGACCAGCACGCGATCACACACGTCATCCACCTCGCTGCGCTTCTGATCCCGCAGATCAAGGCGAATCCACCGCTCGGAACGGCGATCAACGTCGGTGGGACCGTCAACGTGCTCGACGCGGCCAAGAACCGCGGCATCCGCGTGGCCTACGCGAGCTCTGCCGCTGTCTACTCGCAGGTCGACGACGGCGGAGGCTCGGTGCCGAACGACGCCATCGGTCATCCCACAACGTTCTACGGCGTGCACAAACAGGCATGCGAGGGGCTGGCGCGCATCTTCTGGCAGGAAGAGCAGGTCGCCTCGATCGGCATCCGGCCGTTCATCGTGTACGGGCCGGGACGCGACTCCGGCCTCACCTCCTCACCGAGCCTCGCCATGGCGGCCGCTGCGCGCGGCGAGGACTCGCAGATCGCCTTCGGCGGCCGGACGCAATTGCAGTTCGCACCCGACACGGCGCGGGTCTTCGTCGCCTCCGCACGTGCCGCTACCGAAGGTGCGCGCGTCTTCAGCCTCGGCGGCCCGACCGTCACCCTCAGCGCCGCAGCTCAGGCGATCGCGGAGGCCGCGAACGTCTCGTGCACCGTCGACGAGGAGAACGTGCTGCCCTTCCCTGCCGAGTTCGACAACGGCACCCTGGAGAACGTGATCGGGCCGGTCACCTGGACGCCGCTCGAAGAGGGTGTTCGCCAGACGATCGACCGGCTGCGAGCCTGGCCGGGCTGAACGACGCGTCGACCACGATCAGAAGCGCGGCAGCGCCCGAGAGAGCCCAGAGCACAGCGTCGAATCCACCTGTGAGGTCGCGAAGGGCGCCGAGTAAGAGTGGCGAGCACGCGGACAACGTGTAACCGACCCCCAGCATCATCCCAGCGAGAGCAGCCACCTCGGCGGGCTGCGCCGCTGCGTCGAGTGGCAACGTCATCGTCAGCGGGAAGAGCGGACCGACCGCGACCCCGAGCAGCACCGCCCACCCCCACCCCGCCGCGGGCCAGATGTCGATGCCGAGGAGCGCGACGAATTGCAGGATCGCCGCCGCGGTGAGCCAACCGCGGCGGGAGCCCCAGTGGTCCGCTGCCCAGGCGACGAGGAAGCCGACCGGAATCGTCACGCTGTTCAGCACCGCGAGCAGGCCGCCCGCCGACGCGTCGCTCCACCCGCGTTCGACGTACGCGTCGGGCAGCCAGGCATTCAGGCCGTAGAAGACCGATGACATCAAGAAGAACGCCGCGACGAGCCGCCAGGCGAGCAGCCGGCCGAACGGCAGCCGCAACGGTCGGACATCCCTCCGAACATGCGCGGAGCCGGTACGGGTGAGCCAGAGCCAGAGCGGCGAGAGCGCCGTGGAGACCACGCCGAAGACGAGGAGCGGCGTGCGCCACCCGTCACCGAGGTGAGCGAGCGGGATCGCCGTTGCCGCCGCGATCGCCGAGCCGATCGTGATCCCGGTGGTGTAGACGCCGGTCGTGAAGCCCGGACGATCGGCAAACCGCTCTTTCACCGTCACGGGCAGAATCGCCCCCGCAAGACCCATCCCGATGCCGATCGGAAACGTCAGCACGATCACCGCGATCGCGCTCGGCGCGACAGCACGGACGATTCCGAAGATGCCGATCAACACGAGCGCGAGCGCGACCGCCCGCCGCGAGCCGATCCGTCCCGCGAGAAACGCGCCGAGGGGCGCGAAGAGGCCCATGCAGAGCACCGGGATCGTGCCGAGCAGGCCCGCAACCGCGTGGGTGACGCCCAGGTCGTCCTGGACGAGCGGCAGCAGCGGCCCGATGCCGACGAGTTGCGGCCGCAGCGCCAGCGCAGCCAGAAACAGCGCGACGAGCAGCGGCGCCCGCTTTACCAACGCGTCAGAGAGTCTCGAAGAACGTGCGCTCGCGTGACTCCATCAACTCGAAGAGGCCACCGAGGGCGAGGCGCTGGAAGTGCTCGCTCGCACCGTGTGCCTCGAACGCGGCTTTGTCGCGGTACTGCTCGTAGAACAAGAACGACCGCGAATCCTCGGGATCGCGGCACGGAACGTAGGCCTCACAACCTGGTTCTTCGCGTGAGGCGGCTGCGAGCTCGCCGGCCAACTGCACCGCGCGGTCCTCCTTCCCTTCCTTCGCCTTCATCCGCACGACCAGAACGAACGACATAGCGCCTCCCTTTCCCCGAATGTGATGAGTTGATTACCCGGTGACCGGGTTCGAGATCGAGCCGACGCCGTCGATCTCGATCGTGATCTCGTCGCCTGCCTTGAGCCAGACGGGCGGATCGCGGAATGCTCCGACACCTGCAGGCGTCCCGGTGATGATGAGGTCGCCTGGCTCGAGCGTGATCGCCTGTGAGACGAACGAGACGACCTCTGCCACGCCGAAAACCATGTTCGAGGTGCTCGAGTCCTGCATCACCTCGCCGTTCAGAATCGCGCGAATGGGCAGTACCTGCGGGTCGGGAACCTCGCTCGCCGGCACAAGGTCGCCGACGGGCAGGAACGTGTCGAGCGACTTGCCGCGCACCCACTGGCCGTCCGCGAACTGGAGGTCGCGACCCGAGACGTCGTTCGCAACCACGTAGCCCTGCACGAAGTCGAGCGCGTCATCGGCCGACACACCGCTCGCGCGGCGCCCGATCACGACGCCGAGCTCGGCTTCGTAGTCGACCTGCTGCGAGATCGCCGGGATCCGAATAGCGGCACCGTTCTCGAGCAGCGTGTTCGGCCACTTGGCGAAGAGCAGCGGCCGCGCCGGCAGCGGTACGCCCTGCTCCTCGGCGTGGTCGCGGTAGTTGAGGCCGACGCAGACGATTTTCTGAGGGAGATTGATCACGCCGGCGAGCCTACTATTCCGCGCTTCACCAGCGCGTCGATGTCGTCCTGTTCGTACCCGAGCTCGCGCAGCACCTCGACTGACTGCTCGCCCAGCAGCGGCGGTGGCAGCCGATGCGTGAGACGTTCGTCATCGACCTGCAGCGGCGAGGCGACCGCATCGAGGCCTTCGACCTGCTGCAGCATCCCGTTCGCGCGCGTCTGCGGATGAGCTCCGACCTCGGCGAGGTCCTGAACCGGCGCGACGGGAATCCCGGCCAGCGTCCCGAGCCAGTGGGCCGAGGTCTGGGCGGCGAGCCGTTCGCGGATCGCGGGGAGCAACAGCTCGCGGTTGACGAGCCGGTCGGGGTTGGTCAGGAACCGCGGGTCGTCGGCGAGCTCCGGTCGATCGATGCGCTCGCAGAGCAGACGGAACAAGCGGTCGTTGGCGGCCGCAATCATCAACTCACCGTCGGAGGTCGCGAACACCTCGTAGGGGGCAATCAGCGGAAACGCGGTGCCGTGGCGTCCCGGCACGACACCGGTGCGCAGCACCGAGGTCAGCTGATAGCCGACGAGCGAGAGTGCCGTATCGAAGAGCGCAACGCCGACATCCCGGCCGCGGCCGGTCGCCGTGCGCTCCATGAGCGCGGCGACGATCCCGAGCGCAGCCCACACACCAGTGCCGATGTCGACGACCGACGCGCCGATGCGCACGCCAGGCCGGTCAGCCTCGCCGGTGATGCTGATCAGGCCGCCGAAGGCCTGCATCAACGGGTCGTAGCCAGGCTCGCCCGCCAGAGGGCCGGCCTTCCCGAACGCGTGGATCGAGCAATACACGAGCCCTTCGTTTCGCGCGCGCAACGCGTCGCTCCCGAGCCCGAGGCGCTCGGCCGTGCCCTGGCGCAGCGACTGCACGAACACGTCGGCGCCGTCGACAAGGCGCAGCAGCGCCTCGCGGCCTGCGGCATCCTTGAAGTCGAGCGCCAGCGATCGTTTCGATCGGTTCGCGGCGAAGAACATCACGCTCCCGCCCTCGAAGAACGACGGGCCCCAGGCACGCGCCTCGTCGCCACGACCGGGATGCTCGACCTTCACGACCTCGGCGCCGAGGCCGCCGAGAATCTCGGTACAGGTAGGGCCGGCGAGCGACGACGTCAGGTCGACGACGCGAATGCCTGTGAGCGGCGCAAAGCTCATCGCCCGAATGTATCCGAGGGGTTCCGTCTAGGATCGCCGAGTGGCGACCGCGGCGAAACGGCAACCGAAGCTCGGCATGAACATGCTGCTCTGGTCGACCGACCTGACGGGGCCCGAGCACGACGCGACCTTCGAGATGCTGCTCGACGCCGGCTTCGAGGGTGTCGAGATCCCGATCTTCGACACGACGGCCGAGAAGTATGAGCGCCTCTCGAAGCGGCTCACCGAACTCGGCCTGACCGCGCTCGGCGTAGCAGCGCGCACGGGCGAGGACAGCCCGATCAGCGACGACCCAGAGGTTCGAGCCCGCGGCCTCGAGGCGACAAAAGCTGCCGTCGACGTCTGCGCGGTGCTCGGCGCGCGCACGCTTTGCGGCCCACTCGAGGCGCCGCTCGGGGTCTTCAGCGGCACGGCGCCGACCCGCGAGGAGCGCGAGCGGTCGATCGAGAGCCTGCAGGCGGCAGCCGACTATGCGGCGACCCGGGACGTGACCCTGGTCGTCGAGTATCTGAACCGCTTCGAGATGTACCTCGTGAACTGCGCCGAGGACGCTGCGGCGCTCGTCCGCGACGTCGGCCACCCGAATTGCCGATTGATGTACGACACGTTCCACGCGCACATCGAGGAAGCAGACCCGCGCGCGGCGCTGCAGTCCTGCGCGGACGTGCTCGTTCACTTCCACGCGTCCGAGAATCATCGCGGCACGCCAGGCAGCGGCCAGGTCGACTGGGACACGACGTTCGGCGCGCTCGGCGAGATCGGCTACGACGGGTGGGTCGTGATCGAGGCGTTCGGCGACGCGCTGCCCGAGCTCGCAGCGGCAACCAAGGTTTGGCGGCGGACGTTCGCGAGCGAGGAGCAGCTCGCGCGCGACGGCGCGGCGTTCCTCCGGCCACGCGTCCAGCAACTCGCGACGTGAACGTGCCGGGCGAGAGTGAAACTCGTCCGCGCGTGCACGCGACCGGTGCGATGCCGGCGGCGATCGAGGCGGCGGTCGCCGAGAGCTTCACGGTGACGGACGACCCCGGCGAGGCCGATGGGATTCTCGTGCTGATCAACACGCGGGTCGACGACGCCTACCTGGAAGCGGCGGGACCGCAGCTGCGAATCGTGGCGAATTACGGGGTCGGCGTCGACAACATCGACCTGGCTGCTGCCGCGCGGCGTGGAGTCGTCGTCACGAACACCCCCGACGTTTTGACGGAGACGACGGCCGAGCTTGCGATCACCCTGGCGTTGTCGCTCCTGCGGCGCGTCACCGAGGGCGATCGATTTCTTCGCGCGAAACGTCCGTGGGGATTCGGCCTCGAGTTCATGCTCGGCGAGGGGCTGGGCGGCAAGCGGTTTGCAGTCGTCGGGCCTGGGCGGATCGGGCACGCGACGGCAAGGCTTGCCGAGGCATTCGGGGCCGAGCCGCTGTTTGCGGGCCGTGGCGAGCTCGACGCCGTACTGCCCCGGGCCGACATCGTCAGTATCCATTGTCCGCTCACGCCACAGACCCGGCACCTGATCGATGCGCGAGCGCTGTCACTGATGCGCGCGAGCGCGGTGCTCGTGAACACCGCGCGGGGCCCGATCGTCGACGAGCATGCGCTCGTCGCCGCGTTGCAAAATGGCAAGCTGGCAGGTGCCGCGCTCGACGTCTTCGAGCACGAGCCCGCAGTGACGGAGGCACTTCTCTCGTTCGAGAACGTGGTCCTCTCGCCGCACCTCGGGAGTGCAACGCGGGCGACCCGGGAGGCGATGGGCGAGTCGGCGGTCGGTGCGCTCCGCGCGCTGCTGCTCGAGGGACGTCAGCCGGCGAACACCGTTACAGCCACGTAGGATCGGCTCCTTGAGCCCCGGGCGCATCCGTCACACCGTGAGCTTCACCCTGCGCCATGACAGCGGCTCGCCCGAGGAGACATCGTTCCTCGCTGCTGCACAGGGACTCGCGGCGATCGATGGCGTGGAGGCGTTCGAGCTGTTGCGCCAGGTCGGCGCCAAGAGCAACTTCCGTTTTGGGATCTCGATGGAGTTCGCGGACCACGCCGCCTACGACGCGTACAACGAGCACTTGCAGCACGTCAAGTTCGTGGCCGAGCGGTGGCTCCCTGAGGTGCTGGACTTTCTCGAGCTCGACTTCGCCGCTACGTAACCGGCTCCGCGGGTAAGCGCACACCGAACCGCTCGGGGTCGCGGTCATGCCGCATCTGTGCGGTGCGTCCCGCCGCCGATGTGCGCCCTGGCAGCGAGAGCCTCGCCACCGCGAGGCGTCAGTTCTCGATCGTGACCAGCGTCCCGATCGGGGTGTACGGCCACACCGCCGCCGCCGTCGCCAGCGGGAGCTCGACGCAGCCGAGGCTTTGCGGGGTGCCGAACGACGCGCGGTTGAACGAGTGCAACGCGTCGCCGCCGTGGAAGTAGCTGATCCACTGGATCCCAGGGTCGTTGTAGTGCGAGCCGTCGGGATTCGTGCCGCTCATCGTCCCGACCGGGATGTGCTCGAAGACCGGGTACGTGCCGAGCTGTGTGGGTGCCGCCGGAACGCCCGTGTTGCCCGGTGAGGTGAGCACGGTTTGGCCGTTGTGCCAGAGCGTCAGCAGTTGCGGTAGATCGCGGTGGACGTAGACGTAGCTGTACCCGTCGGTGCGTCGCTTGCCGGCGATCGCGTCGAGGAGGAGCGCGCGCCATACCTGCGCGCCCGCGAACCCGTCGACGGCCAAGTCGTGATCGTGCTCGAACATCATCACCGCGCCGCGCGTGATCTCGTTCGGTTGCGCCTCGGTCCAGAGTCGCTGGAGCTCCGGCGGAGTGTTCGCGAAGCGCCAGCTAAAAGTCCCGGACGGAGGGTCGACTGCCGCAGTGAGCTCCGCGCGCGCCTGCGGCTGTACAGCCTTGCCGGCGGGATGCCAGTCGAGCGGCAGGTAGCCGGCGTCGGCGAGCAACTGCTGCAAACGGAGGAAGCTCGCTCCGGCGACCTTGAAGCCGATCGTCTGCGCCGGCCTGGCTGGCGCGTTGCCGACGCTGACGCTGAGCCCGGCCGGAAGCGCGAGCTGGAGCGAGGAGGCGAGGGGAAAGCCGAAGCCGCTGGGAGTGAAAACCAGTGTGTGGCTGTCGCTCGTTCGCCAGGTGCCCGGGACGCGTGTCGAGAACCGCGGCCGCACCGTGCCGATCACGGCGGACAGCGGCTTCGAGAAGGTCAGACGGATCGAGGCCCGCGGAGAGAGCGGGTGAGCGAGCCCCGGACTGACGAGCACGACAGGCAGGCGGGAGACGGGAAACCACGTGACGCGAACGGGCGGCCCCAGGCGCTCCCACGCACGTGCCGCGCTCCGTACCTCGACGACGCCCGACGGTGCCTGTGGGCCCAGCGAAACCGCGCCAGGGGCGCCGCCCTTGACGACCTGCCGACCCGCAGCCGTGCGGTACACGATCTTCGCGGCAGGCTCGGCGAAGCGGAGCCGCAGCGGCGCATGAGGCGCGAGCGTCACCCAGCGCGTCGTCGGGATGCTCTGGGGGGCGTGCAGGGTCAGCCGCACGGTGCGGCTGTGGCCGAGCGCCCAGCCAAGCCAACCTGGCCGGCGGACCACGACGGTGACGCTGACGGCTTCACCAGGAGAGACAAGGCTCTGAGGCAGCAGCCGCCCATCCTCGACCGAGAGCGGAATCGGGGCGCCGCTCGCCCGGGAGGCGTGCGCCGAGACCAGCGAGCCGCCGAGCGGCTGCACCTTGATCCGGGCGAGTGCGACATGATCCCCCTCGAGCGTCGCACCAGACCACCAGTAGACGGCAGCGCCGAGCGCGAGCGCGCACGCCGCGACGATTGCGGCGAACGCCGCGAACGGACGACGGCGGCTTCTCCTCCTCCGCCGGCTGCTGCCCTGCCGCCGTACCGGCGTTGATCCCATTCACAAACCATAGATACGGAGCCTGTCGAACCGCCCAGCGCGGCCTGCGACCGGCACTCTTGGACCATGACCCTCCCACCGCTCTCCGTGCTCGACCTCGCGCCCATCGTCGAAGGCGCGACTCCGAGCAACGCGCTCCGCAACTCTCTCGACCTGGCGCAACACGTCGAGCGCTGGGGCTACACCCGGTTCTGGCTCGCCGAGCATCACAACGCGATCGGGATTGCGAGCGCAGCGACGGCGGTCGTGATCGCGCACGTCGCGGGCGGGACGCGCACGATCCGCGTCGGCGCGGGCGGGATCATGCTCCCGAACCATGCGCCGATCGTGATCGCCGAACAGTTCGGGACACTCGAGGCGCTTCATCCGGGGCGAATCGACCTCGGTCTGGGTCGCGCGCCCGGCACCGACCAGCTCACGGTCCGCGCACTTCGCCGCGATCCGATGAGCGCCGACAGTTTTCCGCAGGACGTTGTCGAGTTGCAGCACTACCTCGCCGACGCTCAGCCCGGCCAAGCGGTCCAGGCGACGCCCGGCGCGGGGTCTCGCGTCCCGCTCTGGATCCTCGGCTCGAGCCTTTTCGGCGCGCAGCTCGCCGCGATGCTCGGGTTGCCGTACGCATTCGCGTCCCACTTCGCGCCCGATGCGCTGCTGCCGGCGCTCGAGGTCTACCGCGCGACGTTCGAACCGTCCGAGCAGCTGCAACAGCCCTATGCGATGGTCGGCGCGAACGTGATCGCGGCCGACGACGACGAGACCGCGGCCTGGCTGTTCACCTCGGCGCAGCAGTCGTTCGCGAACGTCCAGCGCGGCCGTCGCGGCCGGTTACCGCCGCCGATCGACGACATCGAGTCGTACTGGACGCCGCCCGAGAAGGAGCGCGCATCCGCGATGCTCCGCCGCTCGTTCGTCGGCTCGACTGAAACGGTGCGCGCCGGACTCGAGCGCTTCGTCGAGGAGACCGAGGCGGATGAGCTGATCGTCGCCGCCGCGATCCATGACCACATGGCTCGGTTGCACTCGTATGAGCTCCTGGGCAGCCTGCGAGGCTGACGACGGCAGCCTCTTTGCGTTTGTGCGCGCCCGCCCTAGAGTGAAGTCTGCGGCAGACACCCCGAGCGTCGACGAGTCCCGTAGCCAGCAAGCCGCACATCCAACTTGAAGCCCTCCATGTGCTGGCGCGAGCGCTGGCCGGAGGGGAGTTTCGAGCACGCGCCGTGCTGGAGCGCGCGTGCACGGCAGTCGCGCGCGGGTTCGCATTCGACCGGGTCGGAATCGTCCGCTATATCCCCGAGACTTCGACACTGATCCCGTTCGCGGCGCACGGCCTGACAGCGGCCGAGTTGCACTCCCTCCCCGCGGCACTGCCGGTGACGCACTTCAGCGCGTTCACGGATGCGCTCGCCACGGGCCGTGCCACGTTTGTCGAAGACCCCGCGCACGAGGAGTATGTGCCCGCGGAAATCAGCAGCGGCTTCGGAATCGGGTCGTTCGTGATCGTTCCGCTGATCAGTGACGGCCGTTGCCTCGGCTTCCTGACGTGCGACGAGCGCGGCGAGCCCTTTTCACTCGACGCGGCCGAGATCGACCTGCTCACGACCTTCGGGACGCTGATCGCGGCGTTCCTCGAACGGGCGATCGAACATGGCGAGCTCCGCCGCCTGAACGAGCTCAAGAGCCAGTTCGCGGCACTCGCCTCCCACGAGCTACGCACTCCGGTCGCTGCGATCTACGGCGCCGTCCGGACGCTGGAGGAGCGCGAGGACGAACTGTCGCCGGACCAGCGCGCTGATCTGCAACGGATGGTCTCTCAGCAGTCGAAGCGTCTCTTCGAGCTCGTCGAGAATCTGCTCGACCTGTCACGACTCGAGGCCGACGCGATTCGGATCGCGCCGACCGAGATCCTCGTCCTCGAGCACCTGGTGCGGCTTGCCGAGATTGCGTTCGACGACCGGAACGACGTGACGATTTACGTCTCGGGCGACGTGCATGCCGTCGTCGATGTCAACGCGCTCGACCGAATCCTTTCGAACCTCCTCGCGAACGCGTCGCGTCACGGCGCGCCGCCGTTCGTCGTGACAGCAGCAGTACAGAACGGCGAACTGTCGGTTACCGTCGAAGATCGTGGCAACGGTGTCGCCGCCGAGTTCGTCGGCAGCCTGTTCGAGCGGTTCACGCGCGGTGAGACCCGCGCGAGTGAGGGCGCAGGCCTTGGCCTGTCGATCGCGCAGTCGTACGCTCGCGCGCACGGCGGCATGCTGACCTATGAGCCGGCCGACCCGCACGGCGCCCGCTTCCGCATCGTTCTTCCCGTCGCCGTTCTCCCCGTCACTGCCGACTGAGCCGGCAATCGTCTAGCTCGCGCGACGGAGCTGTGCCTCCACCTGATGCGCGGCGGGCGATTCTGGCGGCAGCTTCTCGAGCGCCTCGCTGAGCAGCTCGCGGCCGCGGTCGTCGGCCCCCTGTTTCAGAAGCGTAAAACCGAGGTTCGCGATCACCTTGCCCTGTTCAGGGTCATCATCCTCACGCTCGCGCAGAATGCGCAGTGACTCCTCGAACCGCTCGACCGCGGCGTCGGTGTCCCCCGATGCGGCGAGTGCCAGGGCCAGGCTGTTCAACGTCGGTGCCTGAGCATGGCGATCGTCGAGTGCCTGAAAGATCTCGAGCGCCTCGAGGTGCAGCGCGACCGCGGGCGCGGCACTCCCGGCCCGGCGCAGCTGTGCTCCGCGCGCGTTCAACTCGAGAGCGCGCCGTCGCTCGTCGTGCAGCCTCGGCTCGGCGCGGGCCGGTGACTCGACGAGCGGCTCGGAGCCGGCATAGGGCCAACCATAGGTCTCGCTCGACGGGGCCTCAGCGGTTGCCGGGTGCCGCGCCGTCGCAGGCTGCCGCAGCGCACGGGCGCGGTTCAGGAGCGACCCCGAAGCCTCCGCGAGAGATCGGCCAGAGCGTGCTGCGAATGCTCGAGCTTCGTTTGCGATCGGCCGTGCCTGTGTCCGCACCGTCGCGAGCCGTGCCGTCACTGCCCCAGGGCGAGCACCGCGTACGACCCGCCTCGGCTGGCGTCGGTGGATCGATCGCGCGAGCAGCGCGACAGCCCCCCCGACGAGAGCCAAACCGGTGGCGATGAGGAGCGGCCGGCCGAGTCCGACCGCGACGAGCACGCCGACGAAGACGAAGCACACACCGGCGAGCGCGCCGGCGCGCTGCCGCGTTCGCTTGTCAGCCGTGTAGCGCTCCAGGAACTGCCGCGCCGAGAAATGACCGGGTTGACCCACCTGGAGTCCATTCGACACCGCCGCGACGCATCCCTGCCCGAAAGCAATCGTCGTTATCGGGCATGGTCAAGGTTTGGGCCGCCCTGTCGATATCTACGCAATGAAGCTGCTGGCCTATGGGATTGCCGGATCGCTCCTCGCCTACGCGGCGGGATTGTGGGCGCTACTGCGGCGCGAGCCCCGCTCAACCATCTGAGCCGTCACCGAGCGTCGATCAGGACGCCGGCTCCGATCGCCGACGGCCGCTCGGAGCGGCGGCCAGTGCACGTCCACCCCGCACGGGAGCGCGGTCGATCGTTCAGCCAACGGCGAACATGCAGAACGCGGACAGGACCGCGCAGAAGTGGCTGCTTCGGCGGAGGAGTCCGGTGAGCACGCGGCCGATCATGTGACGTGGACTACCAACCCTGCTCGCACGTTACAACCGGCTAGGCAGCCACCACGTCGCGACGCCGGAAGAGCCCGAGCGCAGCCAGCGCGGCAACTGCGCCGATCGAAACCAGAACACCCGCCGCAACTGCGCGAAAGGGCTCGCTCGGCACCAGGCCGACGTGGGCGAAGGGCGTCAACTCGACGACCCAGTGCGGCACGCCGAGCAGCGACCCCACGAGCTGCCAGAGAAATGCAACCGCGACCAGGCCGTACGAGACCCCGGCGCTCGCACGAGGCACGACGGCGTAGGCGAGCGCCGCCAGCCCGAGGAAGAGCAGCGCCACGGGCAGGCAGTTCGCACCCGCTTCGAGCATGCGCGGCAGCGGGACGGTGACTCCGGCTGCGGAGGCGCCCGCCCACGTCACGGCCCCCGCCAGTAGCGACAGCCCCGACGCGGCACACGTCGCCAGAACCAGGCGCCCGCCGAGCCAGCCGCGCCGCCCGACCGGCAGCGCCAGCAGCGTCTCGAGCTGCTGCTCGGCTTCCTCGCGGCGTGCCGCGCCGACCTGAGCGCACACGAACAGGCTGACAGCCAGGACGAAGAAGATGAACACGAAGGCCAGATAGCCGGTCGACGTCGTGATCGAGCCGGAGCCGAGCTTCGCGATCTCCAGCTGCACCTTCGCCGGGATCCCGGCAGAGGTCACGCTCTGGGAGACGACGCCGAGGACGGCCGCAAAGACCACGATGCCGATCGTCCAGACGATCAGGCTCCCCCGTTCACTGCGCACGGCCTGAGCTGTCGGCGAGGACAGGAACCGCAACCGCGGCGCAGCGGCGTCGCGCGCAGGCAGCACGCCGGTGCCGACGTCGCGCGTACCGGCCATGCGTTCGGCGACGAGGAGCAGCACGACCGTCAGACCCGCCGGGAGCAGAAGGACGAGCGGTTCGGGGTGGTCGAAAGGTCGCAGCTCCTCCGCCCAGCCGAGCGGTGTGAGCCAACGCAGCCAGCCGAAGCCGGTTGCCGTGTCCGCGATCACGCGAAGCAGAAAGAGGAGCCCGACAGCCGCACCGCCGACTTCGAGCGCGACGCGTCGCGTGGGCGCAAGCTGGCTCGCGACTGCGCCCACACCGGCGCAGACCGGTGCGACGGAGATAGTCGCGAGCGCCAGGTACGCAGCTCCGCCGGCAGCGAGGCCGCCGCCGAGGAATCCGGCCAGCTCGGCGACCCACAGGATGGCGATGCCTGCCCCGACTGCGGCCAAGGCCGAGAGATAGGCCGTGCGCCGTCCGACGACTCCGGCCAGCACGAGCTCGGCCCGGCCGGCGTCCTCATCGGCCCGGAGGGCGCGCACGGCAGCGAGCAATCCGAACACCGCCGCGACGATTGCGAGCGTCCCCCCGACGCGCCAGGCGGTGTAGCCGGCGATCGTCCGCAGATCGTGCGGCTCGCCGTAGAAGAGTCGAAGCGCCTTGTTCCCCGCAAAATCTCGCGCGAACGCGATGCGGTCCGACGGGGTCGGATAGGTGTGGCGATAGCCCACCGGTTGGATGTACGCGTAGACCGCAAACAGCGTTCCGAAGACGGCGGTCCGGACGCGTGTATCTCGAAACGCTCGAACTGCGAGGGCGCGAGCGGGTCCAAGCTGCGAGCCCGATTCAGCGCTCGACACTGACTTCAGCGTCGACAGTGCGAGCAGGCTGGTCGTAATGGTGCAGGAAGATCTCTTCGAGCGACGGCTCGCGGCTCGTGAGGGTTGCCACCGGGTGCTTGGCAAGCGCGGCGATCAGAGGGCCGATGCCGCCCGAGACCTCGAACCGCAGTGCGTTGGCCCCCGACCGCTCGACCCGAACCCCCGGCAGCGGCGGCAACGTGGGAGTCTCGCCCGTGAAGGTCACCTCGACCGTCTGCGCGGCCAGATGACGAAGGTCGGTGAGCGTCCCCTCGTCGACGAGCTTTCCCTCGCGGAGGATCCCGACGCGATCGCACACCGCTTCCACCTCGCTCAGGATGTGCGACGAGAGAAACACTGTCTGCCCGCGTTCCTTCGCTTCCTGGATGCAAGCTCGGAACGCCATCTCCATCAGCGGATCGAGGCCGCTCGTCGGCTCATCGAGGAGGAGCAGGTCTGCACGGGTGGAGAGCGCCGCGATCAGCAGCACCTTCTGGCGGTTGCCTTTCGAAAGCGCCCGGATCTTCTTGCGGGTGTCGAGCTGGAAGCGCGAGATGAGAACCTCGCGATACGCGACATCGAGGCAGCCGTGCAACCGCGCGAGAAACTCGAATGTCTCGGCGCCCGTCATCGAAGGCCAGAGGAACGGCTCGCCCGCGACGTATGCCACCCGCCGATGCGCAGTCACGGGATCGCCCCACGCGTCGATTCCGAAGAGCTCCGCGCGGCCGCTCGTCGGACGGTGCAGCCCGAGGAGCAAGCGGATCGTCGTGGTCTTGCCGGCGCCGTTTGGCCCCAGGTAGCCGTAGACCTCGCCCTCGCGGACGTTCAGGTCGAGGCCGTCGAGCGCGAGTGTCTCCCCGTACCGTTTGCTGAGTCGCGTCGTCGCGATCGCGGGGTTCGGCAACGGAAACTACGGGCTCGAGGGGCTCGGCTCCGGTTCGGGCCGCGGCGCGCGCGTGCCGCGCGAGGCACGTTCGCCCGGCGCCTCGATCGTGATGTCTGGGAGCGCCTTCTCGAGCCAGCCGGGGATCCACCAGGCCCGCTCGCGCAGAATCGTGAGCAGCGCGGGCACGAAAGTGAGCCGCATCAGCAGCGCGTCGGTGAGGATCGCGACGCCGAGCAGGAGGCCGAACTCCTTCGAGACCCGGTCGGGGCTGAGCAGGAACGAGAAGAACACCGACGACATGATCAGCGCGGCGGCGACGATCACCCGTCCGACACCCGCAACGCCGTCCTTCACTGCCTCGACCGTGTCTTCGCCATGCACGTGCTCCTCACGGATCCGGCTCATCAGAAACACCTCGTAGTCCATCGACAAACCGAAGAGAATCGCGAAGGCGATCGGCGGCACGAAGCTCTCGATCGGCCCGGTGCGGTCGAGCCCGATGATTCCCATGCCAAATCCCTTCTGGACGACGAGCGTCAGCACGCCGAAACCGACGAGGGCCGACAGGAGCGTCGTCAGCGCCGCCTTCAGCGCGATCACCGCGGAGCGGAATGCCATCGCGAGCAGCAGGAACGTGATGCCGATGATGTAGAGCAGGAACCAGGGCGCGTGCGAGAAGATCTGATGCCCGATGTCGGTGAACGCCGCGTTCGAGCCCGAGACGTACGCGCGTGCGCTCGAGCCCGCGAGTGTCTCCGGGATCACGGTGTGCCGAAGCTGTGAGACGAGGTCGTCGGTCTTCGAGTCTTGCGGCTTGTACTTCCCGTACGTGTTCACGATCGCGACGGACGCCTTCTCGGCGGTCTTCGCGTTGTAGATCGGCTTGTCGACCTGCGACAGCCCCGGCACTTGCTTGAGCGCGGTCTCGAGCTTCGCGGCCGCGGCGTGATCGGACTGCATGTCGACAACGACCGGGATCGGCTCGGTGAATCCAGGCCCGAAGCCCTTCGTCAGCAGGTCGTACGCCTGGCGGGTGGTCTGCGCCTTCGGCGCCGTTCCGGCGTCGGCCAGGCCGAGCCGAACAGCGAGCACCGGTGACGCAAGCAGCAGCAGCACGACGAGCACGACCGGCAGGACGACCTTCGCATTGCGCGAGACGAAGCGTCCCCACGCGGCAATCGGCGTCCGCGCCTGGCCCTCACGCGACTCGTCGACGCTCGGCAGCCCGAGCCGGCCACGGTCGATCTTCTGGCCGAGCAGCGACAGCACCGCGGGCAGCAGCGAGTTTGCGAGCAGCACGGCGGTGAGGACGCCGAGCGCGCTGCCAATCCCGAGCTTCGTGATGAAGTCGAGGCCGATCAGCGCCAGGCCCGTGATCGAGATCGCCACGGTCACACCGGCGAAGATCACAGCGCGCCCGGCGGTCGCCCCTGCGGCGGCCGCTGCTTCCTGTGGCTCCAGCCCCTCGTGCAGGAACTGCCGGAAACGGGTGACGATGAAGAGGGTGTAGTCGATCCCGACGCCGAGACCGATCATCGGGACGAGGATCTCGGTGATCGTGTTGAAGTGCGTGAGCCGGGCCGCGAGGAACAAGAGCAAGAACGCTCCCAGCACCGCCGTGATCGCGAAGAGGAGCGGGATCACCGTCGGCACGAGCGCGCGGAACAGCACCATCAGGATGAAGAACGCAGCGACGAGGCCGATGATGTCGCTGCTGCCCTGCGTCGGTGGCGCGTTCTCGGCCTCTCCGGTGAACTGCACCTGCAGGCCGGCCGTCGCGGCGATCGACCGCAGCTGATCCTCGAGCGCGACGACACCCGACCGGGGCAGCTCGAACCCGGTGCGGTCGTACTGCACATCGAAGAACGCGACCTGGCGGCTTCCGGACAGCTGCGTCGATCCGGCCTCGAGGGGGCTCGTGATCGCTGAGACGTCCTTCGGATGCTCGTCGAGCGAGCGCTGGGATGCCTGGCCGGCCGCGAGCATCTTCTGAATCGTCGCGGCGCCCTTCGCCGCGTCGAGACGCTGCCCGGGGGGCGCCGCGACTACGACACGCAGCGCTGCACCCTTCTGAGCGCCGAACTTGGCGGTGATCAGGTCGGTCGCCCGCTGCGTGTCCGATCCGGGAATCTTGAAGTCGTTGATCAGCTTGCCGTGGAACGCGACGTTCAGGCCGATGAGAACGACGAACACGCCGAGCCAGCTGAGCACCACGCGCCAGGGATGGTGGGCGCAGGCGCCTGCGATCCGCGCGAGGCCGCCGGTGTGCGCCACGCGCCGCTCGGCCGCAAGATCCGGACCGGGCGCATGGTGGTGGTTGTCGGCGGCGCTCACAGGCCTACCCTCGTCGCTCCAGCATCGTGCATGTGCCGTCTCCCCCCGAAATCGAACTCGCTGTCATGTCCAAGACTAGACGGAGCTACGCACCCGAACTCATCCCTCCGCCACGAAATTCGTGTCAGCCCGGAGTCAAACCCGCGTCAACAGTGGTTACTCATCCGGCAGGTCGTCCTCCTTTGCGAGAATCTGCGCTCTCGAGCCATGGAAAGGCAGGTCAGATGAGCACCTTCTCCGCAACCTCCGTTCCGACGATCGACCTCAACGACGGCCGCCCCATCCCACAACTCGGTTTCGGGGTCTTCCAGATCCCCCAGATCGACACCGAAGAGGCGGTGAGCGTCGCTCTCGAGGCCGGGTACCGGCACATCGACACCGCCGAGATGTACGGGAACGAGCAGGGCGTCGGCGCAGCACTCCGCGCCTCAGGGCTCGACCGGGCCGATGTGTACATCACGAGCAAGCTGAACAACGGCTTCCACCGGCCCGACGATGCGCGCGCCGCGTTCACCAGGACGCTCACGGAGCTCGGCACCGACTACGTCGACCTGTTCCTGATCCACTGGCCGTTGCCGACCCTCTACGACGGCGACTTCGTCTCGACTTGGCAGACGCTCGAGGAGTTCCGCGCGGACGGACGGGCGCGCTCGATCGGCGTGTCGAACTTCCAGGTGGCACATCTCGAGCGCCTGGCGGCCGAGACGGAGGTCGTGCCCGCGGTGAACCAGGTCGAGCTGCATCCGTATTTCCAGAACCACGACGTCGACGGCTACGGCCGTGCGCACGGCATCGCAACCGAGGCGTGGGCGCCGATCGCGCAGGGAAAGGTGCTCCACGAACCCGTGCTCCGCACCATCGCTGACCGGTTCGGCAAGTCGCCGGCGCAGGTCGTCCTCCGCTGGCACATCCAGCGCGGGAACATCGTCTTTCCCAAGTCGGTCACGCCCGCGCGGATCAAGGAGAACTTCGCGCTGTTCGACTTCCAGCTCGAACCGGATGACGTCGACCAGATCGACGCGCTCGACCGGGGTGAAGCCGGGCGCGACGGCCCGAACCCGGACGTGTTCGCTTACGTGCCTGCCTAGACGGCTGAGCATCTAGAGCTCGTCGGCCGAGACGAAGCGATCGATGAAGGCGTTGCGGAAGGCTCCGCCGCTGTCGAGGCTCGCCCGGAGCCGGCGAAACTCCGGCAGCTTCGGGTAGACCCCTTCGATCTCCTGCGCCGAGGCCGCGAACAGCTTGCCCCAGTGCGGCCGGAAGCCAAACGGGGCGAGTGCGGCCTCGATCGCAGGCAGGACCGCGAGAACCTCGTCGCTCCGCGGTTGCCACGTGAAGTGAAAGGCGATGCTGTCCTGCCCGTAGAACGGACTGAGCCAGAGCGTGTCCGCGGCGACGGCCCGGATCTCCGAGATGAGGAGGAGCGGCGAGACGACCGGTCCGAGGCGCCGAAGCTCCCGCACAGCGGCGGCCCCATCCTCGCGCGGGACGATGTACTCGGACTGGAGCTCCGCGCCGCCGCTCGGTGTGAAGCCGAGGCGGAAGTGCGGCAGCCGTTCGGCGGACGGGCCGGGAGTTCCCAACTGCTCGGTGCAGTTCTGCCACGGCGACCCCGGCACCGGATTGCGCGACTGCGTGGCAGGAGTCGCGCCGAAGTAGGGCGAGTGCGGGTCGAGCTCGTCCTTCGTCTTCACCCAGACCTGGTCGACTCCCCGCTCCGTCCACGTGGTGAACAGGCTCACGCTGTAGCCGCCTGCGAGAATCTCGTTCAAGCTCGTTTCGAGAGCCACCCAGGGAAGCTCCTCGAATACGTACTGGCGCAGCGCGAACTCCGGAACGACATCGAGTGACACGCGTGCCGCCAGGCCAAGCGCCCCGAGGCTGACGACGGTGCCGTCGAAGTCCTCATCGCCGCGCCGCAGCCGACGAATCGAACCGTCTGCTCCGACGAGGTCGAGTGCCGAGACCGAAGCGGCGAGCGACTGGTTCCTCGCACCGGAACCGTGGGTGCCGGTGGCGATCGCCCCACCGACCGAGATGTGCGGCAGCGACGCAAAGTTCGGGACTGCAAGACCGTGCTCGGCGAGCGCGCTGCCGAGCTCCCCGTAGCGGATGCCCGCCTCCACGACCACGGTCTGCGCGCCGATCTCGATGATGCGGTTCAGGTGCTCGGTCGAAAGCAGGAGGTCAGCCGAGTCCGCAACGACGGTGAACGAATGCCGCGTACCGAGTGGTCGCAGCGCCGCGTTGGTCGCGACCAGCTCTTGCGCCTCCTCGACCGACGTCGGCCGGACGACGCGCGCCGTCGAGTAGGTGACATTGCCGGCCCAGTTCTTCACAGCGAGAGCCCGGGGCGCCGGCTGCAGTTGCGCGCCGCCCCGGGGTCTCCTGTGCTTCCAGGCGTTTCTCGAATCAGGCCAGTGCGCAACTCACGTTCGGGTTCCACATCGAGAAGGTGCCGCTCGGGTTGTGCTTCCAGATCCACGCATGCAGAGAATAGAACGCGGGCAGTCCGAAACGATTCGGGCTCGCAGTGAAGTTGAACTGCTGTCCGAAAAGCGTGGGCGGAGATGCGTGAGTCGCGTCCCAGGCCGACTGCACGACGATGTACTCGAGCGCGACGAGCCGGAGCCTGCCGTGCTTCTCGGGCTCGTAGACGAGCGCCTCGGGTGATGCCGCATCGATCGACGGGTCGCCGACGAGCGTGCTGTTGACGTAGTGGATGCCCATTGCGCCCATCTGCGGCATGTCGGTCATTGCGATGCACGCGATGCCGTTCACATCCTTGAAGCGCCCGTAACCGGCGTGGATCGCGACATCGACGTTGTGGTCGCGAGCCGTTGCCCGGGCAGCGTCGGCCAGGCTGCCCCGGCCACCACCGCCCGAAGCGGCCGCCGCGATGCCGATGCCGGCGATGCTGAGCGTGGCGGCGGCGAACACGGCGATCGCGAGCCAGTGCTTGTGTCTCATGGTTTCTTCTCCTCATTGGTGGTTCTCAGTGGTTGAAGTACGGGTCGAGCACGTGCACTCGAGTGATGCGGTCGACGGGGAGGGCGTTCCGGGTAGCGGTCGTCCTGATCGCTTCCGGGCTCGGTGCGTCGTAGACGCAGTAGGCCCGTGTCTTGTCCTGGCTGAGGTACGAATGGAGCCAGGTCACCCCCTCGTCACTGTTCCGATCGACGAGCGCCAGACAGAGCGCGGCGCCCTGCGAGTCGGTCGGGATCTGCCAGCCGTCGGAGAACGTCCGTTCCACGACGTAGCGGGGCATGCAGCGCCTCCTTTCTGCTTTGGTCAATGACTCAAAGCTAGGACGGCAGCGGGTGAGTCCACATCGGCGGAACCACCTAGGTACGGCTGAAGGCGCTACCCAACTTCGTCGACGAGGCCGCGCCGAACGGCGTCCGCCGTCGCTTCGGTGCGTGTGCGGACACCGAGGCTGCGGAGGACCGCTGCGACATGGTGCTCGACCGTGCGCTCCGAGAGCACGAGGCGCTCTGCGATCTCTTTGTTGCGAAGCCCATCCGCAACCAGCGTGAGCACCTCCATCTGGCGCGGGGTCAGGCCCGCGGCGTTCGAGCGAGTCACTGGGCGCGGGCCACGCGGCAACTGACGCGCTCCGAGCTTGCGCAACCGGCTCAGCGCGAGTGCGGCCGCCGGTCGTGCGCCGAGCAACTGAAACTCGTCGAGCGCACGCCGCAGCAGTTCCTCGTCGTCGCTCGAGAGCAGGGCAAGCGCGGACTCGTACGGGAAGCCGCGCGCGCGCCACTGCTCGGCCGCCGCCGCAAACTCCCCTCGCAGCTGGAGTGCATACGGCTCGGCCGTTCCCTCCGACCCGGCAGATTCGAGCCCGGCTCGGCGCCGCCAGTCGCTGAGCTCGCCGACGAGCCAGCCCCAGCCGCGCTCCCGCGCGAGCTCGAGCGTCCCCGAGCCAACCGTTGCCTCGTCGACTCCACATGGGTCGCCGGCAAGCCACGCCGACTCGGCGTTCGCGGCAGCCACCGGACCGAAGCGCAGCAGCTCGCCGGTGGGCTCGGCGAGCGCCCAGGCCTCGTCGAGAGCCGAGCGCCACTCTGGATCTCCTCGTCGCGCCCGCACGCGGCCGAGCACGACGAGCGCGAGGATCCGCGGCGTCGTCGAAGTGCGCGGCGTCCGCACGACCGCAGTGGCGGAGGCAGCCGCGTCAGCCCAGCGTCCTTGGTCGAGCTCCAGCTGCGCTCGGCTCACGAGCAGGTAAAGGCGAAAGAGCTCGAGGCCGCGGTCGCCGCAGAACGCGAGCCCCGCCGCCACGGCCTGAGTGGCCTCGGCCTGGCGACGGTCGCCGACCGCCACGCCTGTACGCAAGACATGGGCTCGCCCGACGTGCTCGCTACTTCCCAGCTGCTCGGCCCGCTCGAGACTGACGTTGAGTGTCTGCAAACCGTCCTCGGGCGATTCGCATGAACCGATGGTTGCCAGCGCGTGCACGGCGGTCTCGTTGTCAGCGAGCCGCTCCGCGAGCTCGAGCGCTCGCCGGCCCCACGCGATTCCCTCCTCGGCCGCCGCCGCCCCTGCCCGCCGGGACGCGAGCTCGGCATAGGCACGCGCCAGCTCGCGGCTGGGCGGCAGGCGCTCGAGCACCTCGACGGCTGCTCGAGCAGTCGCCTCCGCTTCCGCGGTACGGCCGGGGCACCAGAGGAACTCGGACAGCCGGGCGAGTGCGCGTCCTTCGCCCAGCTCGTCGCCGCTCTGCCGGTGGCATTCGAGCGCGTCCTCGAGCGCCGCGATTCCCCCGTCGTAGTCGTCGGTGAGATAACACGCGTCGGCTCGCCGCTCGAGGAGCCGGGCACGCTCACCCGGCGGCAGATGGCCGCCGAAGCGAAGCGTGCGAGCGTATTGCGCCGCAGCTTCGCGGTGCGCGCCGAGCGAGGCGGCGGCAACGGCCGCGACCGGCGCGAAGCGGAGGACCGCGGCAGCGTCACCCGCCGCCTCGGCGTGGTGCGCGAGCTGTGCGACATCGAGCGCACCAACGCTCGGCACTGCGAGCGCGGCCAGCGCCAGCCGGTGAAGCTCGGTTTTCCGGTTTGGTGCGATCGCCTCCTCGATCGCGAGGCGACTCAGCTCGTGTCGAAATCGCACACCGGCTCCGTCGATCACGAGCATGCCGCAGGCAAGGCACTCCTCGAGACTTGCAACGGCGCCACCGGCGATCGCTTCCAGAAGTTCGAGCGGCGCGTGCGCGGGAACGATCGCGGCTGCCTCCAGGAGCGCGCGGCCGTCCGGGCTCAGCCGGGTCGCCCGGGCGAGTGCGGCATCGCGCAGCGTCTCGGGGATGTCAGCCCCGTCGGCGGCGAGCACTTCTCGCACGAAGAACGGATTGCCGCCCGTCGTTCGAAAGAGCTCGACGGCGTCGACCTCGTGCGCCGCCGAGAGCTCCGAGACCGCCGCCGGCGACAGTCGGGCGAGGTTGATGCGCGTCGTCGACCTGCCGCCGACGAGCTCACCCAGGACGACCTGCAACGGCCGGACGAGTGCAAGCTCGTCATCGCGGTAGGAAACCACGACGAGCGCCGGAATCGTCTCGACACGCCGCGCGAGCAAGCGCAGGACATCGAACGTCGCTTCGTCCGCCCAGTGAACGTCCTCGATGACGAGGATGCTCGGTCGGCGCGCGCGCAGCTCGTGTGCGAGCGCCGCGACCACTTCGTGCGGCAGGGCCTCGGGCACGACCAGATCTTCGACCGCGGCTCCGTGCCCGTCGACGGCGAGCAGAAGCGGCCCGAGCGGGCGCGGCGTGAACAACGGATCGCAGGCGCACCAGACGACCTGTGCTGCCGGCAACGCCTCGCCGCAAAAGCGACGCACCAGGGTCGTCTTGCCGATGCCCGCCTCACCACGGACGAGGACGACGTGGCCGTGCGAGCTGAGCTGCACGTCGCGCAGACGCGCGCGAAGCTGTGCCAACTGCTCTTCACGCTCGAGCAACTCGTGGGTCCCGCCCTCCGCCGCGCTTCCGGTAACTGCTCGCACGATCACCCATGCTGCAACAAACCGGCTCGCTGTGACAAGCTCGGATTCGGGAGCGCGGCAGGAAGCCGCTCACCGGCGCCGGATATGGACTTGATGGACGAGTCCGAGACCGAGACCATTCGAGCTCTCGCCCACGAACTCGCGGGTGAGCCCGGCGCGGGGACGCCAGAGGAGAACTGGCTGTCGGCGGAGCGCGAGCTCGCCGTCACCCACGACTACGACACACCGGACCGCGACCTCGAGCAGACCGGCGTGCAGCTCTCACGACACCCGCTCGAAGCAGGTGTCATCTGGCGGCTGACCCTGCCGCGCGGCGAGCGAGTCGAGATCTGGACGACCGGAACCGAGGGGCTCGCTCCTCCGGGCGAGATCGCAGAGTTGATCAACGGCGTGGCTGCGGGGAAGCTCCTCGTGCCCGCCGCGCCGCGCAGCGACGATCCGGGCGCGCGGCGACTACGCGAGATGTTTCTCGAGCAGCGGCAGGCGCTCCTCGGGCACGAGCCTGGCGTGCGGCTCGGCGCGGATCCCGAGAACCTGCATAGGCACCGCGTCGCAGCGAGGCATGCCCACGCGTTCCTCCGTTCGACCCGTCACTACGTCGACTCCGACTGGCGGCGTCGGCTCTCGGGACCGCTCGGCAAGCTTGGCGCGGCCACCGGCCCGGTGCGTGACCTCGACGTCGTGATCGAGCACGTGCAGGGTGAGCTCGACGGGCTCGAGCCGCGCGATCGAGCCGCCGGCGAGTCGCTCCTTGCGAGGCTGGAGCTCGAGCGGGAGCGCGCACGCCGCTCTCTCCTGGACGTGCTCGGCGGCGACGAATACCGCGCTTTGCTCGCCCGCCTACGGCTGCCGCCGAGGCTCGCACCAGGCATCGAGTCGATTCCGCTTCGGCGCATCGCGCGCAAGGAATTCGCCCGGCTCGGGACGCACGTCGGGCGCCTCGGCGAACACCCCGGCGAGCAGGCTCTGCACGAGCTTCGGATCACGCTGAAACGAGCGCGTTATGCGGCCGAGCTCTCGGCGCCCATCGGCAAGCGCGGCAGACGGTTCTTCGCCGACGCCAAGGTGCTGCAGGATCTCCTCGGGGAGTATCAGGACGCGGTGATCGCCGAGCAGCGATTGCGCTCAGCGACCGTAGTCGATCCGGCGACCGAAGCCGCGTTCGTCGCCGGCCGGCTCGCCGAGCGCCAGCATGCGCGCCGTACGACGGTGACGAAGCGCCTGCCCGCCGCGTGGAAGCGGCTGCGCAAGAGTGGCTCTCACCTCGGCTGACCGGTTCGCCCCGGCACGGCGCCGGACGACGACGCTCAGTGGTACGCCGCGAACACGTCCGCGCACAGCCGAAGCAGGTGCTGCGCGAACGTCCGCGCAGTCGTGAGGGCCGATCCGTGCGCAAGCGCGAACTTCGTCACGACGTCGCCCGGAATGAGCGTGCAGGTGAACGTGCCCGTGCGAGCATCGACCACCGACGGGACCCGTCCGCCTTGATACCCCCACTTGGCGCGCTGGCCGACGCCCGTCAGCGCTCGGAACGTTCCGTACGGGCGGTCGCCGACGTGCTTCCACAGCATCTGGTCGCCGTCGTCGATCCGGAGAAACACCTGAACGCCGTCGACGAGCGCGTTCCCTCCCCTCGCCGAGAACGCGCAGTCGCTCGAGCCGCCCAGGTGGATCGGAGCAAGCGGCGTCGTGAAGAGCGCACGGACGTGCTCGTCTTGAATCGAACGGCAGAGCTTCCGGTACGTCGACTCGCTGGGCGGCGCGGCGGCCGAGGCCGCCACCGAGAGCGCGAGCAGCCCTCCGGCAGCCAGGCAGACGACCGTCGCGCGCAAGCCGACCCGCCGCAAGGGATGCTCGCGCAATGCCATGGCGGGACTCTACGGCTGCCGCCGCCGAGGAACACCTCGTGATCTCTGTCCTCGCTCAAGCCGCTTCCGCGGACGAGGCTTGCCCGACGGCCACATAATCCCGGCATGGACGAGGAGAGCAAGGACGAGCGGGTCAATCGGGAACTGCTCGAGCTCCTGAACGAGCTGCGGATTGCACTCCCCGGCGTACAGGTGCTGTTCGCGTTCCTGCTCACGATTCCATTCGCACGAGGGTTTCCGACGACGACGCGACCCGAGCGCCACCTGTACTTCGGGGCGCTGACCTCGGCGATGATCGCCACGGTCCTCCTGATGGCGCCGGGCGCCTACCACCGCATTCTGTTCCGCCATCACGACAAGGAACTGCTGATCAGGCACGCGAACCGCCTTGCAATCGCCGGAATGGTGGCACTGGCGATCGCCCTGTCGCTCAGCTTGTTCCTCGTCACCGAGTACGTCTTCAGCGACACCATCGCGGCCGTCACGACCGGCATCCTGGCCGCCTTGATCTTCGTCCTCTGGTACGCGCTCCCCATGTGGCTCCGGCTGACGCGATAGCGGTCGCCGGCCCGCCCGGCGCACGGTTGGCAACGGCCTGCCGAGAGAACAGCGTGTAGAAATACGAGGCGAATGGGCGGACAGATCGATCCACTCGGGACGCGAAAGGATGCGCTCGATGCGTTCCTCGAGGCGAAGGTCGGTGAGGGCTTCAAGATCGAGACTCACACCGACGTGCACGCGATCATCGTCGAGCCTTCGTCGCGCTCGGCCCTCGGTCGTGGCGGAGATGCGGGCCGCCTCGTGATCGAGGTCGACGAGGACGGGATCGTCAGCTCGCGCCCCGCCGAGCCGCGTCGGAGTTAGGCCTCGGTGGTCTCGGCGAGCCGGCGGGTGAGGAACCGGCGCTCGGCCTCCGTGCCGACGAGCTCGAGCGCGGCGCGGTAGCTCGCTGCGGCCTCGGCTGTGCGGCCTGCCCGGCGTAGAAGGTCGGCCCGTGTCGCGTGCAGGAGGTAATACCCCGAGAGCTTCGGCTCGAGCGTGTCGAGTCTCGCAAGGGCCGAGGTGGGGCCATCTGCCATCGCCACGGCCACCGCGAGGTTGAGCTCGACGACCGGCGAAGGAAGCAGTTCCGCCAGTCGCTCGTACAGACCGGCGATCGATGCCCAGTCCGTCTCACTCGCGCTCCTTGCCGCCGCATGAAAGCTCGCGATCGCTGCTTGCAGCTGGTACGGCCCAATGCGATCGCGCGACAACGCATGGCCGAGGAGTACCTCCGCCTCCGAGATCGCGCTGCCGTCCCAGGCCGAGCGGTCCTGCTCCTCGAGCGTCACGAGATCGCCTTCGCTGTCGAGTCGCGCGAGCCGGCGCGACGATTGGAAGAGCATCAGCGCGAGCAGACCCGCGGCCTCTGGCTCGTCGGGCATGAGCTCCACGAGCGCTCGGGTAAGCCGGATCGCATCATTGGCGAGCTGCTGACGAATCAGGTCGGCCCCGGCCGACGCCGAATAGCCCTCGTTGAAGAGCAGGTAGAGCACCGCGAGCACGCCTGTTGTGCGCGGCGGCAGCAGTTCGGGAGGCGGCACGCGATAGGGAATGCCGGCGTTTCGAATCTTCTGCTTGGCGCGGACGAGGCGCTTGGCCATCGTCTGCTCGGGCACGAGGAATGCGCGAGCGATCTCGGCCGTGGTGAGTCCGGCAAGCAAGCGGAGGGTCAACGCGACGCGCGCTTCGAACGCGAGCGCCGGATGACAGCACGTGAAGATCAGGCGCAGGCGGTCGTCTGGGAACTCGCTTTCAGGCATCTCCTCCTCCTCCAGCGCCACCACCGCGGGGTGCTCCGCGCCGACGATCTGCAGCTTTGCCACCTCGACAGCACCGCGACGTAGGCGATCGAGCGCCCGGTTGCGTGCAACTGTCGTCAGCCACGCCCCCGGGCGATCCGGTACGCCGTCGCGCGGCCACGTTCGCATCGCCTGTTCGAACGCTTCCTGCGCACATTCCTCCGCAAGGTTCCAGTCACCGGCGACGCGGATCAGCGTCGCGACGACACGGCCCCACTCGTCTCGAAAGGCGTCGGCGATCGCCGCTTCCGTCTCGGCGGTCAGTCCTGCCAGAACGCCCTGACCTCCACGAACCCGAATCTCGCGACCGGGTGCTTCGACGCCACCTCGATCGCCTCGTCGAGATCAGCACACTCGACGATGTCGTAGCCGCCGATCTGCTCCTTCGTCTCGGCAAACGGCCCGTCGGCGATCAAGACCTCGTCGTCACGAACGCGGACCGTTGTCGCGTCTGTGCTCGAAGCGAGCCGGTTCCCCTGCAGCCGTACCCCCCGCCCGTCCATCTCGCTCACCCACGACTCGGTGCCCTGCTGCATGCGCGCCTGATCATCGGGACTGAGCTCGAGCGTCTCGTCTCCGCCGATGAAGAGCAAGTACTTCATGGTCGTCCTCCTTCGTTCGATGCCACGGTAAACGGAACCGCGACGCGAGGAGTCCGGCGCGGTCGTCGATCTCCCGCTGCTCCGAGCCGGATCTCGGGCGATACGCCTCGGTCAGCATGTAGCCATAGAACGGTCCCATTGTCAGGACGACGAACGGGAAACGGCGAGCAGGACATCTAGAGGTCAATGTGCTTGAACCCGAACGAGTGAGACGCCGGCTGCTACCGGCGGTTGATCGAGTCGGATCAGGCAACCAGCGTCGATCGCGACCCACGCGCGAGCACGAGGCCCGTTTCCGGATCGAAGAAATGCAGACGCCGGTGATCGATCGCCAGCTCGACCTCCGCGCCGGTCGGGATCGCTCGCTTGACGTCGACACACGCGGTAAACAGAGCGCGGTCGCCCGCGAACAGCTTGCCGCCGTCGTCCTCCTCGTCGGACGCTGCGCGCACCGCGTCGGCGGAGACTCTCGGGGCGTCGAGGGTGAAAATCACGTGGTACTCCGAGCCCAGATCTTCGACGACATCGGGCTTGACGCGCACGCGCGGTAGGTCCGCCGCTGCCGTCGAGCCCTGCTCGAAATCGGTCGGGCGAATGCCGAGGATGAGCCGGCCGTGCAGTCCGGCGGCCGGCGAGGACGAAGGCAGGTCGAAGCTGATGCCGGCGAACGAGACGCGGCCATTCGTGACGTCGGCGTCGATGAGGTTCATCGACGGCGAACCGATGAACGCGGCGACAAAGAGATTCACAGGAGCATGGAAGAGGTTTTGCGGTGTGTCGAACTGCTGCAGCACGCCTTCGCGAAGCACCGCGACTCGCTGCCCGAGCGTCATCGCTTCAACCTGGTCGTGCGTCACGTACACGGTCGTGACGCTCAGTCGCTCGTGAAGCTTTGCGAGTTCCGCGCGCATGGACACGCGCAACTTCGCGTCCAGGTTGGAGAGCGGCTCGTCCATGAGAAACGCCGTCGGCTCCCGCACGATGGCCCGACCCATCGCCACCCGCTGCCTCTGCCCGCCGGAGAGGGCAGACGGCTTGCGGTCGAGCAACTCCGCGAGCCCGAGCGTTGCCGCGACCTCGTTGACGCGCCTGCGCCACTCTGCCTTCGGCAGCTTCTTCAACTTCAACCCGAACGCGAGGTTCTCCCGCACCGTCATGTGCGGGTAAAGGGCGTAGTTCTGGAAGATCATCGCGATGTCGCGATCCTGAGGCGGTTTCTCCGTGACATCGACGTCGCCGATCGAGATGTCGCCGAAGGTGACATCCTCGAGGCCGGCGATCATGCGCAGCAGCGTCGACTTTCCGCAGCCGGACGGGCCGACGAGAACGCAGAACTCACCCTCGGCGATCTCCAGCGACAGGTCATCGACGGCTTTGACGCCGTTCGGATACACCTTCGTGACCTCCTCGAGTGAGATCCCACTCATCGCGCCACCACCGGCTCCTCGACCCCGCCACGCAACGCCGCCGGAATCAACTCGCCGTGCGCGCGGGTCAGCTCGTCGCACAGCTCATCGATCTGGTCGAGCGTCAGTGTCGCCGAAGTATTCGGGTCGAGCAGCGCTGCGACTCGAATGTAGTCGGGACGCTCGTCGAGCACTGCGCGAACGGTCAGCTCGACGACATTTGCGTAGGTGCGGTTCAGCGCCGCGAGCTGCGGCGGATAGTCGAGCACCTGCGTCGGCCGCAACCCGTTTCGCTCGACGACGCACGGGACCTCGACGCACGTTCCTTCCGGCAACGCAGGGATCAGGTTCGTGTTCGCGACGTTCCCGTACACGACGCTCGGCTCGCCGGTGACCATCGAGTTGATGATCGTGGCTGCGTACTCGCTCGAGCGCGCGAGCGGCATCGCCTCACCGCGCTCGAGCAGCTGCTTCACCCTCTCGAACTCGATGAGATTGTCTTCACTCCGTCGGATGTACTCCCCCACCGGGATGCGATAGCGATCGAGCTCCTGGTCATGTCGCATCAACCACGGAACATATTCCGCCGCATGCTCGCTCGACTCCGTCTGGAAGTAGCCGAAGCGCTGGTAGAGCCCGACTCGCACGCGGCGCCGCAGCTCGGGATCGCCGGCGATTCGCTCGTCGAGGCGGGGATACAGCGACTCGCCGTTGTGCTCGAAGCGCAACAGGAAGGCCTGATGGTTGATCCCAGCCGTGACGAAGGTGACCTCTTCATGCGGGACTCCAACGAGCTCTGCCAGGTCGCGGACAGTCGCCTGCACGGAGTGGCAGAGGCCAACCACGCGCTGCGTCGGCGTGCCTTGGTAGACGAGCTGGCACAGCATCGGCATCGGGTTCGTGTAGTTGAGAAGCCACGCTTGCGGACAGAGCTCGGCCATTTCATTCCCGAGCGCGAGCATGTGCGGCGCCGTCCGCAGGGCGCGAAAGATGCCGCCGACGCCGAGCGTGTCTCCGATCGTCTGTCGCAAGCCGTAGCGCTCGGGAATCTCGAAGTCACGCAGCGTCGCATCATGGCCGCCGATCTGGACCATGTTCAGGACGAAGTCTGCCCCGGCGATTGCGCCGCGCCGGTCGTCATGGATTGAGATCACCGGATGCGCGTCGCGCTCGCGGGCAACCCACCGGGCCATGCCTTCCCCGACGCGGAGGCGCTCCGAGTCAATGTCATGGAGCGCGATCTCAGCGTTCCGGAGCGCCGGCAGCGCAAGGATGTCACCGAGAAGATTCTTCGTGAAGACGACGCTTCCGGCGCCGATGAATGCGATGCGTGTCAACCTTTGTTCGCGCCCAGTGTGAGCCCGTTGACGAAGTGCCGCTGCAGGGCCGCGAACACGAGCACCGTCGGGATCGCCGTCATCAGTGCCCCGGCTGCCAGCAGGTTGTTGTCGGTGAAGAACTCACCCTGCAGGTTGTTCAGCGCCGCGGTGATCGGGCGCTTGCTGCCGTTCTGGATCAGGATCAGCGCCCAGAGGAAGTCGTTGTAGATGAACGTGAACTCCAGCGTCGCAAGCGCTGCGAGCGCCGGTTTGCAGAGGGGCAGGATGATCTTGAAGTACTGGCGTGCGACGCCGGCACCATCTACGCGCGCAGCCTCGGTGAGCGACTTCGGGATCGTCTTCATGTAGTTCGAGAGCACGAACGTACAGAAGCCGGTCTGGAAGGCAACGTTGATCAGGATCAGGCCGAGATACGAGTCGTAGAGAAGGCCCGTGTCGGAGAGCCACGTCGGCAGCGGAATGTCCAGATAGAGCCGGTAGAGGGGCTGCAAGATGACCTGCTGCGGCAGCAGGTTCGCGGCCAGGAAGAAGATCAGGAGCGGCACGTTCCACCAGAAGCTGTAGCGCGAGATCACGAACGCGAGCGCCGACGAGAAGAGCAGGATCAGGAAGATCGCGGGGATCGCGACGATGATCGAATTCCAGAAGTAGTGCGGCAGGTCCGCCTGCGTGTAGGCAGCCTTGAAGTTGTCGAAGTTGAAGTGCTTCGGCCATGAGACATAGCCGTACTGAGAGGTATCGGCATACGGTCGAAAGGCCGTGAAGATGGCCCAGAGGATCGGCGAGATCCAGAGCAGTGTCACGAGCGCCAGGAACAGGTGCAAGACGACCCGGCCGGGGCGGAGTGTGCGCCGGTTCGGTCGACGGCGCGCCCGTCCCTCGGCGGTCGTGCTGGTCACGCCTCGACCTCTTGGAAGCTGTTCCAGACGAAGATGATGATCGGGACGAGTGAGATCATCAGCAACACCACGGCGATCGCGGAGCCGTAGCCGATCCGGCTCGCCTCGCCGATGATGTTGTCGGTAATCAGGACGGAGAGAAGCTCGAGACCGTTGCGGCCACTGTTGATGATGTAGACGATGTCGAAGGCACGCAGCGCCTCGATCACGGTGATCACGACGATGACGATGTTGATCGGCTTGAGCGCCGGCAGCACGACTTTGAAGAACGCGCGCACCTCACTCGCGCCATCGATTGCCGCTGCCTCGCGGAGCCCCGGGTCGAGTGCCTTCAACCCGGCCAGGTAGATGATCATCACGTAGCTCGCATGCCGCCAGCAGGCGAACACGAGGACGGCCCAGAGATTGATCTTCGGATTTCCGAGCCAGTCGATCAGATGGCCGTGCTGGGGGTCTTCGAAAAGAGCGTTCAGCAGACCCTGCGTCGGCGACAGGAACAGCTCGGCGATCAGCCCGATGATGGCGGGCGCGATCACGACGGGGATGTAGAGCAGGCTCTGGTAGATCCGTGAGCCGCGCAGCTGCTTGTCGAGCTGGTAGGCGAGGAACATCCCGAACGGCGTCCCGACGAACGCGAGTGCGAAGAGCCATTCGAGGTTGTGCTCGAATGCCGGCCAGAAGGGCGGATAGATCGTCGCGATCTGGCGGTAGTTGGTCGTGCCGATCCAGTGGATCGTGTGCACGCCGCCGATCCCGTCCCAACTCGTGAACGAGAGCAGGATCGAGGCGATCGTCGGAAACCAGATCAGGCTCCCGGTGACGATGAGTGGGATCCCGACCATGACCGTGATCGTGATCCGGTCGGCGCCCGAGAGACGGACGGCGCGCTTCCTGCGTCGCGCGCCGTCCGTTCTCGCGTTCCCTGCGATGTCGGTCGCCATCGCCTCGAGGCTATAACCTCACGATCCGAAGATCGCCTTCTTCTGCTTCTGGATGCTCTTGACGAGCCCGTCGATGTTCGTCGGGTCGTTCAGGAACGACTGCAGCGACGGGATCATCACCGTGGAGGCGAAGTCCGGCCGCGTGTCGCGGTCCATGTACTGCGCAATGTGCTTGGTGGAGGCGATCAGTGCCGCCTCCTTCTTCTGCAACGGGCTGTAATAGGACTTGTTCGCGTGGATGTTGACCGCGAGGTTCCCCGGGTTGAGCGGGTTGTAGATGTTGATTGCCTGCGCGGTACCGAAATACCCGACGAGCTTCTTCGCGCCGCTCAGGTTCTTCGGCTTCTTCGAGAGCATGTAGCCGTCGATCGGCGCATCGATCGAGTCCTGCCCCCACTTCGAGTTGATCGACGGGAACGGGAAGAAGTCGACATCACCCTGGTTGGCCTTCTTGAAGTTGCTGACGACGAACCCGCCGAGCAGGAACATGCCCGCCTGCTTGTTCTCGAGCTGCGTCGCGCCGTCTTGCCACGTCAGTCCGAGTGCGCCCTGCGAGTAGTAGGGGAGCAACTCCGCCCACTGCTTGAAGACCGCCTTCGCCTGGGCGCCGTCCCACGCTTCCTTGCCCGCCATCAGGTTGACGTGGAAGTGGTACCCGTTGATGCGCATGTTCAGGATGTCGAACGTGCCCATTGCCGGCCAGCCGTCCTTGTCGGTGAACGCGATCGGGGTCAGCCCATCGGTCTGCATCTTCTTCGCGAGCGCGATGAACTGGTCCCACGTCTTTGGAACCGTGTAACCCTTCTCTTTCCAGAGGCTCTTCCGGTAGTAGATCGCCCACGGGTAGTTCTTGTTCGGCACCAGGTACTGATGCCCATCGAGACCCGTCGAGGCGGCCTTGATCGACGGCGGCATCTGCGGGGTCAGAGCCTTCCAGACGTCGTCGATCGGCGTGGCGAGGCCCTTCGCAGCGAAGAACTGCATCCGGTAGCCCGCGAACCAGGTGAAGACATCGTCCGGACGGCCCTGTAGGTAGCTGTTGATCTGATTCTGGAACGTGTTGTGGTCGACGGTGTTGGTCTTGACCTTGATCCCCGTATTGGCGGTGAACTTCTTCGTCGTCGCCGCGAGGGCCTCGATCCCCGGGTGCGTCTCGTACGACCCGAGCGTGACCGTGTCTGCAAGATCCTCGAGCCATGCGGCAGGCGCCGCGCCTCGCGCGCGGCCGGCGGTCATCCCGGCCGCGGCGGCCAGCCCACCGGCCCCCGCGGCGGCGAGTAGCCCACGACGCGTCGTCTGCCGCGATGCGAGCTCTTCGAGGTCGAACTGCAGAGGGTTGTCGTCCGACATTTGGATCCTCCTGGGTCTCGGGCACGCGATCGCGGAAAAGCACACGATCGAACAAAAACACTTGCGGGGCAACACTGGCACGTTCGCAACGTCCGTGTCAAGTCAAGGCCGAAATCGGGCAAATCGGCCGCACCAGCCGTCTGATCTGCTTGTCTACCCTTGACGGAACCTGTTGGTTCGCGTTGAGTATTGTGCGGATCCCTACCCCAGAAGGAGCCATGCTCGCGGCCCAACGCCACAAGCTGATCGTCGAGGAGACCCGCCGCCAGGGTGCCGTGCGGGTCAGCGAGCTGACCGACTTGCTCGCGGTCTCCGAGATGACGGTCCGGCGCGACCTCGATTCGCTCGCGGCAGCCGGTCTTCTCGAAAAGGTGCACGGCGGCGCCACGATCCGGGGCGGGCTCAGCGCGGAAGAGCCCGGCTTCGAGGCGAAGTCCCACCGTCAGCTGAAGGAGAAGGAAGCGATTGTCCGGGCGGCCGCGCAGCTTGTCGAGCCGGGCCAGTCGATCGGGCTGACCGCCGGCACGACGACTTGGCGTCTCGCTCATCACCTCGCACACGTGCCGGATCTGACCGTCGTCACGAACTCCATTCAGGTGGCGAACGTGCTCCACCGTGAGTCGCGGCCGGACCTGACGGTCGTGCTGACCGGCGGCGTCCGCACGCCGTCCGATGCGCTCGTCGGGCCACTCGCCTTGACGGCGATCCGGTCGCTGCACCTCGACGTGCTGATCATGGGTGTCCACGGAGTCACGGCTGACGTCGGCCTGACGACCCCCAACCTCCTCGAAGCCGAGACGGATCGGGCGCTCGTTGACGCCTCCGCGCGGCTCGTCGTCGTAGCCGATCACACGAAATGGGGCGTCCGCGGTTTGAGCCGGATCGCCGGCCTGGAGGACATCGATGTCTTCGTCTCCGACCACCGCCTCGACCGCGCAGCGCGCGCCGCGATCGGCAAGCGCGTGAAGCGCCTGTTGATCGCGCCGGCCCGCGCGCAGCGCCACCTCAGCGGAGCGGCATGAGCACCTCGACCCGAGGCGACCTGCGCACGGATCAACTGACCGGCGCACAGACGTTCGTCGTCGACTCGCGCCAGGACCGGCCGAACCTGCCAGAAGCCGTGTGCCCGTTTTGCGTCGGAGGGATCGAGGCGCCAGAGGACTACGACGTTCGTTGGTTCCCGAACAGCTGGCCTGCGATGCCGGACGGTCGCTGCGAGGTCGTGCTCTACACGCCGCAACATGACGCGACGTTCTGGTCGCTCGGCGTCGACGGCGCGCGCAAGGTCATCGATCTCTGGGCCGGGCGAAGCGAGGCGCTCGGCGCCCGGGACGACGTCGACTACGTGCTCGTCTTCGAGAACCGAGGAGCGGCCGTCGGCGCGACGATCTCGCACCCACACGGGCAGATCTACGCATTCGATTTCGTGCCGGAGCTCCCGCGCCGTGAGCTCCGGCGCGGCACCCTGCTCGGCGAGCTGGGCGACCGGTTCGTCGCCGATGCACCTGGATGGCACGCATGGGTGCCCGAAGCCCCGATCTTCCCCTACGCGGTGCGCCTCGCCCCCGACGATCACGTGCCGGATCTCCCCTCGCTCGACGACGACGGTCGCCATGGGCTCGCTGCACTGCTCGTCGATGTCCTGGCCCGCTTCGACCGGCTGTTCGAGGCCGAGACGCCGTACATGCTGTGGATCCATCAGAGGCCGTTCGACGGCCGCGAATGGTCCGGTGCGCGGCTCCATGTCGAGATCGTCACGCCGTGGCGCGCGCCGGGAGTGCTGCGCTACGTCGCGGCCGGCGAATTGGGCTCGGGCGTCTACTTCAATCCGGTCGCACCCGACGCTGCCGCGCAGTCGTTGCGAGACGCTCTCTGAGCACCCACGCGAAGAGCCTCGAATCGCTCCTCGAGCTCGGCGGCCGCCCGACGTGGATGATGCCGGAGCTCGCGAGCCTGAATCGCCTGCAGCCGACCGCGACGCTCGCCCGAGGCGCCGCTCGCGTGCGCAATCTCGACGGCCGCTGGGAGTTCCGTCTTGCGGCACGTCCCGAAAGCGCGCCGCGGGCGCTTGCGGCGCCGCGCGGCTGGCACGAGGTCGAAGTGCCGGGGCTGTGGACGATGCAAGGCTTCGGAAAGCCGCATTACACGAACATCGTGATGCCTTTCGGCGAGCCACCCCCAAGGGTGCCCGAGCAGAACGAAACCGGCATCTACCGGCGTTCGTTCACGATCCCTCGTGGCTGGCACTCGCGGCCCGTGGTCCTCCATTTCGGCGCGGCCGAAGGCGCGCTCTACGTGCTCGTGAACGGCAACCCAGTCGGAATTGCGAAGGACGCGCGCACTCCGTCAGAGTTCGACATCAGCGAGCTCGTGCGCCACGACGGGGCGAACGAGCTCGTCGCGGTCGTGCTCCGTTGGTCGGATGCGAGTTTCGTCGAGGATCAGGATCAGTGGTGGCAGGCCGGCTTGTCGCGCTCGATCCAACTCGTCTCGCCTACCGTTCGCGATGTCGAAGTGCGCGCCGGGGCCGACGGACAGTTTTCAGTGCGCAGCGAAGAGGGCCATGTCCGCCTGGTCGACGCGCGCGGGCGCTCGGTCGTGAAGGGCTTGCTGGAGGACGGCATCTTCGCTGCCGACGTGCGCCGACCACGGTTGTGGTCGGCCGAGGACCCAGCGCTCTACCGCCTCGAGGTGACCGCCGGAGGCGAGACCGTCTCGACCTCGGTCGGCTTCCGACAGATCGAGATCTGCGACCGCCAACTGCTCATCAACGGCCGGCGAGTGCTGATCGCCGGGGTCAACCGCCACGAGCACGACGACACACGCGGGCGCGCGATCACCCGACAGGCAATGGAGACGGACATCAGGCTGATGAAGCGCTCCAACATCAACGCCGTACGGACCTCGCACTACCCAGACGACCCGTACTGGCTCGAGCTCTGTGACCGTTACGGCCTCTATGTGATTGACGAGGCGAACATCGAGTCACATGCGTACTACGACGATCTCTGCGACGACCCGCGCTATCGGAACCAGTGGGTCGAACGCGTCGCGAACATGGTCGAGCGTGACAAGAACCATCCGAGCGTGATCCTCTGGTCGCTCGGAAACGAAAGCGGCTACGGTCCGAACCACGACGCCGCCGCAGGCTGGGTGCGGGCCAGAGACACCTCGCGGCCGTTGCACTACGAGGGTGCAATCCGGCGCGACTGGGACGGTGGGCTCCCGGCGACCGACGTCGTCTGTCCCATGTACCCGGAGCTCGATTCGATCGTGGCGTGGGCGGCCGCAGAGACCGACGATCCGCGGCCGATGATCCTCTGCGAGTACTCGCACGCGATGGGCAACTCCAACGGCGGCCTCGCCGACTACTTCGACGCGTTCAGACGGCATGACGGGCTCCAGGGTGGGTTCATCTGGGAGTGGGTCGATCACGGAATTCGGCAGGTCGACGCGCAGGGGCTTGCGTACTGGGCCTATGGCGGCGACTTCGGCGATGTGCCGAACGATTCGAACTTCTGTGCCGACGGAATCGTCTGGCCCGATCGCACCCCGCATCCAGCGCTCGAGGAGCTCAAGTTCCTCGCGCAGCCCGTACACGTCGAGGCACGGCCCGGAGGGCGCTTTCACATCCACAATCGCCACGACTTCACTTCGCTCGAGCGCTACCGCGGCGACTGGGAGCTGACCGTTGACGGCGAGCGGCACCTGGGCGGGCGCCTGCCGGCGCTTCGGGTAGGCCCCGGAGGCGCGCTCGACGTCGCGCTCGACCTGCCACGCGGCACAGGTGAGCGCTTCATCACGTTCCGCTTTGTACTGCGGGCCGCGACGGACTGGGCGCCGGCCGGTCATCAGGTCGCCCAGCTGCAGTTGCCTCTACCGGGGCGCGCGCCGAAGCGACGTCGCGAGCGCGCCGTCCGGGCGACCCCCGACGGGGTGCTCGAGGTCGGCCGCGTGCGCGCGAGCGTCGACCTTGACGCGGGCGTGTTACGCGAGCTCGCACTCGACGGTCGCAACCTGCTCGTCGACGGAATGCGCTTGCAGCTGTGGCGCGCGCCGACTGACAACGACGGACTGCCACAGGTGCCGAGCAGGCAAAGCGGCGTACTCCCGCTGTGGCTCGAGCTTGGCCTCGACCGGCTCGAGCCCGAGCTCGTCTCGGCCCGTGCCAGGAACGCCACGATCGAGCTCGTGCACCGGGTCGACGGCCTGCTGACCCATCGTCACCGCTACCGGCTGCTGACGAACGGCGAACTCGCCGTCGAGAACGTGGTGGAGCTCGGCCCACGCCTTCGCGACGTCCCACGGATCGGCACGGTGGTCACGCTCGTCCCTGGGCTCGAACGGCTTACCTGGTTCGGCCGCGGGCCTTGGGAGGCGTACGCCGACCGGCTTGCCTCCACCGTCGTCGGCCGCTTCGAAGCCACGGTTACCGACCAGTACGTGCCCTACATTCTCCCGCAAGAGCACGGGCACCACCCCGACACGCGCTGGCTGACACTGACCGACAGCGCAGGCTTCGGCGTTGCCGTGCGCGGACGGCCGACGATCGGGTTCGGAGCGAGCCACTTCACCGCCGCAGACCTGACGGCGGCGCGGCACACCAACGAATTGAAGCCGCGCGCGGAGGTGGTACTGAGCCTCGACCACGCGCAGCGGGGGCTTGGCACGGCGAGTTGCGGCCCCGACACGGCCGAGCGCTACCGGCTCCTCGAGCCGCACTACTCCTTCGACTATTTTCTGGCGCCGATCGCGCGCGCTCCCGCCGACGCGACGGCGACGAGCGACGCGCCGTCGCGGCCGGTCCGCTCGCGGTAGGCACTCGAGACGTCGGCTGCGACCTGCTCGGCCCGTTCGACGTCGGTGAGTGCCAGCATTGCGCCGCCGAAGCCGCCGCCGAGCAGTCGGGCGCCGTACGCTCCCGCCTCTTCGGCGAGCGCGACGAGCAGATCGAGTTCGGGAGTGGAGACCTCGTAGTCGTTCCTCAGGCTTGCGTGACTTTCGAGGAGCAAGCGACCGGCGGCGGCGAGGTCAAGACGCTCGAGCGCGGCCGCGAAGTCACGGACCCGCTGGTTCTCCGTCTGAACGTGACGGACCCGGCGCGGCATCCCGGCTTCGAGCTCCTGCCGCCGCTGCGCATACCCCGACGTCTCGTGGCTGTGCGCCACCGCCGAGTCGACGACGACGAGCGCCGCTTCGGCAGGGAGCGCGACAAAGCGATGCTCGAGAGTCCCGCAATCGAGCAGGATCGCATGGCCCTCACGACCGAGTAGGGCGGCTGCCTGGTCGAGGATGCCGCACGGCACCCCGACCGCGCGCAACTCCGCGCGTTGGCATGCCAGCGCAAGCTCGATCGGGTCGAGCGCGAAGTCCGCAACCGCACAGAGTGCGAGCGCCACCGCGACCTCGAGCGCAGCCGACGACGAGAGACCTGCACCGGCCGGCAGGTTGGAGCTGACGGTTCCGGTCAGCCCGGCCGGAGGTCGGCCTAGGAGGTCGAGCTCGGCGGCGACGGCCTGCGCGTAGCGCGCCCAGCCGGACGCCGTAGCACCGCTGCCGTCGGCGAGGAACGGAGCGGCCACGCCGAACCGCTCCGAGACGAGCGAGACTTCCCCTACCGCCGGGGCAGCGTCGAGCGAGATGCCGTACTGGATCGCGACCGGTAGGACGAGTCCGCCGCTGTAGTCGGTGTGCTCACCAATCAGGTTCACCCGCCCAGGCGCCCAGGCGGCGCACACTCGTGCTCGCGTCATGGGTCGCGATCATACGAGGCTCGCTGAGACGCGACACCCAGCAGGTCGTCCACCGTGACGCCTATCGTGTCAGGCGTCCTGCCCAGGACGGCTCCAGCGCAGAACCGAAGGTTGCGTAAAGGGGTCATGGCGGGCCCTCGCCGCTGCGCGAGGGCCCGCCTCTGCGCCGGTCGTCGGACAGGATCGGGTCAGGCAGCGGCCGGCGGCCAGCGCCGGAACACGACTGCTGTGTTGTGCCCGCCGAACCCGAAGGAGTTCGAAACGCCGACCTCGACCTGCTGCGTGCGTGCGGTGTTCGCGATGTAGTCGAGATCGCAGTCGGGGTCGGGCGTCGTCTGGTTGATCGTCGGCGGCAGCACCCCCGACCGCAAGGCGAGAATCGTGAAGACCGCCTCGACCGCGCCCGCCGCACCGAGGGTATGACCCGTTGCCCCCTTCGTCGAGGAGACCGGCGTCCGACGCGCGTTTTCCTCTCCGAGCGCGAGCTTCAGCACCCGGGTTTCCCCGGCATCGCCCGCCGGCGTCGACGTGCCATGAGCGTTCACGTAGCCGACCTCGTCAGGCTGGATGCCGGCGGCAGCGAATGCCATGCGCAGCGCACGCGCGGGGTTATGACCGCTTGGATCGGGGTCGGAGACATGATTGGCGTCGGAGGAGATGCCGTACCCGATCAGCTCGGCGTAGATACGGGCGCCGCGCGCCTGTGCGTGCTCGAGCTCCTCGAGCACGAGCACGGCCGCACCCTCGGCGATCACGAACCCGTCGCGTCCGGCATCGAACGGCCGTGACGCAGCTTCCGGGTCGTCGTTTCGTACCGAGAGCGCCCGCATCGCACCAAAGCCGGCCAGGCCGACCGGTGTGATCGGCGCTTCCGTGCCACCGCAGAACATCACGTCGGCGCGGTCGAGCCGAATCGCGTCGAAGCCGTCGCCGATCGCCATGTTCGATGCGGCGCAGGCCGTGGACTCCGAGACCAGCGGGCCGCGTGTGCCGAGCTCGATCGAGACCCACCCCGCGGCGAGATTCGGGAGCGTTTGCACGATCGAGAACGGGCTCACCCGTTGAGGACCACGTCGCTCGATCTGGATCACGCACTCCTCGAAGGAGCCGACTCCTCCGATCGCCGTCGCAATGGCCGCGCCGGCACGCTCCGCGACATGTGCCACGTCGAGACCCGAGTCGGATTCCGCCTGGCGGGCAGCCGCCAGTGCGAGGTGCGTACATCGATCCATTTTCCGAGCCGACTTCTGATCGACAACCGCACGCACATCGAGGTCCTTCACCTCGCAGGCAAAGCGCGTCGTGTAGTCGCTTGCGTCGAATCGCGTGATCGGGCCGGCGCCGGACTGGCCTGCCAACAATGCGTTCCAGGACTCGTCGACCGAGTTGCCGATCGGGCTCACCATCCCGAGACCGGTGACGACAACCCTCCGTAGCTGCGAGCCCACGGCCGCAGGCTACGGCAACCGCTTGCTGCGACGACGCCTTACCGGTCGTCGTCGGTCAGTGCGTACAGCTCCTTCTGGTGCTTGATCCGGGCGAGCATCTCGACGTAGACGTCGAGCACCGCACGCATCTCGGGTCGCGTGTCGTTCTGCCAGGCGGGCGGCAGGTGCTGCCGACCCTGCCGGCGAGCAGCCTGCTCGCGGTTCCAGTGGTCGAGGAGTCGCCGGTCGACTGCCATGACCGTGCTGATCGGCACGATTGACGACAGGCTTTAGTCGAGAAGGATCGGGAAGATCCTCGGGCCGCGACCACGAGCAAGGAGTGAAGCCGCATGCCGAACGAAGCGAAGGTCTGGTTCATCACCGGGACGTCGAGGGGATTCGGCCGCATCTGGGCCGAGGCCGCGCTGAGACGAGGTGACAAGGTTGCCGCAACGGCGCGCGACACAGCGAGCCTGGACGCGCTCAGCGAGAGTTACGGCGACGCCTTCCTGCCGCTCGAGCTCGACGTCACGGACAAGGCGGCCGTGGACGCGGCTGTGAAGGATGCGCACGATCGCTACGGCCGGCTGGACGTCGTCGTCAACAACGCCGGCTATGGCCTCTTCGGCACGATCGAGGAGGTGACCGAGGCGCAGGCGCGCGCACAGATCGAGACGAATCTGTTCGGCGCGCTCTGGGTGACCAAAGCGGCGTTGCCGTACCTCCGCGGGCAGCGCTCGGGTCGCATCATCCAGGTGTCCTCGATCGGAGGGGTGAATGCGTTCCCGACGCTTGGGCTCTATCACGCATCGAAGTGGGCGCTCGAGGGATTCAGCCAGGCCCTCGGCGCCGAGGTGCATGATCTCGGCATCAGGGTCACGCTGGTCGAGCCCACCGGGTATGCGACCGACTGGAGCGGGTCATCGTCGGTTCAGGCGGAGCATCTGGCCGCCTACGACGCCGTCCGCGAGGAGCGGGCGAAGGCCGTCGGCGCTCGTGGCCGGAGCGGGGATCCCGAGGCGACCGGCGCGGCGATCCTCAAGATCGTCGACGCGGACGACCCGCCGCTGCGGGTCTTTCTCGGGATCGGCCCGCTCGCGATGATCCGCGAGGAGTACGCCACGCGAATCGCCACCTGGGAGAGCTGGAACGACGTCTCCGAAGGGGCGCACGGCGCTTCCTGACGCCGGCTAGGCCGACCCCGGTGCCGGGGCGAGATCGCCGGCGCGGGTTTCTTCGCCCTCGCCTTGGCGGATCGCGTCGCTCGCCGGCGGCGGCGCCCCCGTGCCGCGTACGCGCACCACCTTGCTCATCAGGTCGAACCAGAAGGGCGCGCCAAGCGTGAGCGCCGCCGCGGAGATCAGCAGCCCGAAGATCTTCGCCATGATGCTGTCGAAGGTGCTCGGGATCTGCTCGGGGCCGGTGCCCGTGTCGAAGAGCTTCCAGCCGAGCGGCACGGGGAGTGCCTTTGCGGCGTTCGCAGCATTCGTCCCCTGCTCGCCCTGCTGCGTCGCCGTCTGGGCCTGCGACACCAGCACCGTTCGAGCTGCATCGTCCCGCCAGAGCGTCTGCGCGATCTGCAGTGTGTCGACGTTCAGGAGGATGACAACCACGAGCGCGGTGATCCAGAGCACCCGTTGAGCGTGCCGTTTGTACCAACCGGACACGCGCTCCATCGAGTCATCGAACCATTGCTCGCCCGCTTTGCGGAAGCGCTGCCCTTTCCCGTCGGCATCGCGGTAGAGCGTCAGCAGCGCGTCGCGCATCTCCTGGTTGTGAATCCCGTTGATCGACTCGAGCAGCGTCACCTTCGCGAGCTCCGGGACGGTCTTGTGCTCGCGCTTCGCCTTCTCGATGTACGCGTGCGCGCCGAGGTCGAGGATCGCGAGCACGAATGTGTGCGACGGGATGTAGGAGGGCCGCACGATCGCCGGCGTCGCCTTCTTCTGCTTGGCGCTCCTCTGCTCAGCGCCCTTCGCACTCGCTGCCGCTCCTGCGGTGTCACTTCCCGAGTCGGGCTTCGCGAGCAGGTTCACGTCCTTGGGACGCTGAAGCGACTGAATCAACGGGTGGTTCCAAAACTCCTTCGCCAGCGCCTTGCCCGCGGCCGTCGGCGACTCCGTGCCGCTCAACAGGTTCTCGATCGCCGCCTCGAGCATCCGCGCCCGCCACTGAAGCTTCGTCGCGATCCACTCGGTGATTGCGGAACAGATCAGGCTGAAGATGAAGAAGATGAAGCTGAGCCCGATCACCACGTCGAGCGCAGAGAAGTTCGACATCACACGAGCCTACGCCGGGCCGAGGCCCTGAACAAGCCTCCTTCGCGAGGCCGGTTTAGAACGGGTTCGTTGCGGCGACGTGATGCAGGAGCGAGGCGCGCGAAGCGCCTCGGCAAGTCGTCGTCGAGCAGGGAGGAACAACCCGCCGCTACAGGTGGGGATCGAGTGGCAATTCCTCTCGAACGGCGCGCCGGTGTACGCGACCGACTGTGTGCCGGTGGCCGTCGACTGAACGGGACCGCCGCACTTGTCGGCACGGCTTGCCCTCACCTCACCTCAGCTCGCTCGAGGTGAGGTGAGGGCGACGCTCTAACCGACGCCGGGCGACGGCGCGTACTGGCCGAGGAAGCTCCCTCCGATGATCTTCTGGTCGACGGCAGCCTCCCCGAGGTAGCACTCCCACTCGGTCCCGGCCGAGTTCAGCGAGCGGCAGCCACCGTTCACATGCTTGCTCGCGTCAACCGTCGGCTCGACGGTTCCCTGCCAGTCGGTCACTTCGGGCGCTGGTGCTTTGGCCAGCACGCAGTGGTATTCGATCCGATCGGTGACAGTCGTGCACGTCGGGTCGGTACCGGCCAGCGAGAGTGTTCCGGCCGGAAGGCTCCTGGCGACGTCCCCATTCGAGATGAAGTGCGCCGCGGCGAACGCCGCGCCAGGGATCGCGACCGCGAGCACAGCAACGGCGATGGTGAGGCGCCTGCGCAGTTTGCGCTGGGGAGCGAGATCGCGCCGTGCGGCGTCTTCCAGCTCGTCTCCCAGGCGTACGAGTCCGACGTCCATCACACAGCCTCCTGTTCATTGCGAATGAAGCGGTCTCTGAGCCGGCCGAGCCCGCGCGCAACGCGCACCCGTGCCGCGCCGGGCGAGGTTGCGAGCCCTGCGGCGATCTCGTCGTACGACAGGCCGTCGAGGACGCGCAGCTCGACCGCCCTGCGTTCTCCCTCGGGAAGCTCGGCCAGTGCGTCGTCGAGCCCGACGAGCCAGCCTGCGTTCGGTTCCCCGGCCACGCCGTCCGGCTGATCGAGCCGGTCGCGGATCCCGAGCTTCGTGCACGCGGCGCGCTCGATCCGCCTGCTGCGCACCGACTGCGCGATCAGGTTGCGTGCGATTCCATACAACCACGGGCCCGCCAGGCCAGCTGACCGATCACGGAAACGGCGGCGCGAGAGCCAGGCCTGCGCAAAGATCTCCGCCGTCAGGTCGTGCGCGGCGTCGGGATCGCCGGTCCGCCGGAGCACGAATGCGTAGATCCGCTCCGCATGGCGGTCGTACAGTTCCCTGAACGCACCGGGGTCGCTCCGTGACTCGCGCAGGAGTTGTGCATCGCTCTTCATAACCCTCCATGTTCTCGGTTGCCATGAGATGGCGCGAGCGACTGCATTTGTTACATGCCGGGCTCGTAGAGTTGCGCCGTGAGCGCGAATGAGTGACGGCGTGGAGGTCGCAGTCGTCGGCTCGGGCGTCGTCGGGCTCGCGATCGCCCGCGCGCTGCAGGGTCGGGGCGCAAAGGTGGCCGTCTTCGAGCGCACGTCGATCGCGGCGGGGGCATCGGGTGTACAGCCAGGCGGAGTTCGGCAGCAGTGGGGTACGCAGGTCGCGTGCCGGCTCGCGCGCGAGTCGGCCGCGTTCTACGCGGACGCCGACGAGCGCCTTGCCGCTTCCGTACCGCTTGGCTTCCGCGCCTGCGGCTACCTGTTCGTCGCGCATGACGACGACAGTCTCGCCCGCCTTGCCACAAACATCGCGGTGCAGCGCGCGGAGGGAATCCCGTCACGCCTCGTCTCGCCATCCGACGCTGTCGAGCTCGTGCCCGGGCTCTGCGCCGACTCGGTCGTCGGGGCAGCGTGGTGCGCGGCCGACGGCTACTTCGACCGCCCGCAAGGCGTCGTCGAGGCATTCGCTCGCGGGCTCGACATCCGGATCGGCGCGGTCGGGTCACTTGACGAGTTGAAGGCCGAGACGATCGTGGTCGCGGCCGGCGCCGAGACGCCGGCCCTCGTGCCGGGTCTGCCTATCGCCCGAGAGGATCGCTACCTCTTCTACAGCGAGCCGATCCGGGAGCGGCTGCTCGAGCCGCTCGTCGTCTCGCCCGCGCGACGGTTCGCGGCGAAGCAGCTCGGCAACGGGCGCGTCCTCGCGAGCGACCTCAGCGCACGCGGCGATGCGTCCGACGCCGAGACGTGGCGCGCGAACGTACGCGCGGCCATCGACGAGCTGCTGCCGATCCTCACCTACGTGTCGCTGCCGCTGCTCGTGCGCGGCGAGTACGACGTCACGCCCGACCATCAGCCGATCCTCGGCCGCGTCGAAGAGCGCGTCTTCGTCGCCGCCGGGTTCAGCGGCCACGGCTTCATGATCGCCCCCGCGGTCGCACGGATCCTCGCGGACGCGATCCTCGACGGCGTCGACGACGAAACGCTCGGCATCCTCGACGCGGCGCGCTTCGCCGAGAACCGCCTTGTCCCCGAGCCGCAACTCGTCTGACCCCTTCTCAGACCGGCCGGCCGGCTCGGGCCGTGCGCAACTTGTCACCCTCCCGTAACGGTGCCTGGCACCGGTCGTGGCACCTCGGGACGCGTCCTGATCAGCCATGTCCCGCGGCCGTTCGGCGTGCAGTCGTGCCCTTTCTCGAGCGGAAGCGCCCGCACCTGTGGAGAACTTGTCACGCTCCCGTAGAGGTGCCTGGCACCGGCCGTGGCGGGACTGGCCATGGCCGTTCGGAGGAACCAGCCAACCGCGCGGATCGCGTTGCGTTCGGTCGGAGGTGGAAGTGTTGACTACTGATTCGCGCTCAGCGCGTTGAAGGTCGTCGTGCTGTGAAGCGACCCGGCCGTCAGGTCGAGCCGCCAGCAGCCTGCAACCGGAAGATCGATCACCGACGCAAACGACGGCGCCCGGTTCTGGCCCGTGTACGAGATCGCCGAGAACTGCTGCCACGACCTCCCGGGACCGTCGAGCCGCTTCCCTTTCACGACGAGCAGCTGAGCGTCCGTCGCGCGCCTCGCCTTCGCGCCGAGGAAGACCCACAAGATCTTCATGTTCGGCTCGCCCGCCGGGGCGTGGCCACCGGCGTAGATCTGCGCGCGCTTGATTCGCTCCGCGCGCCACCGGTCACTCCAGTACCAGATGAGGCCAACCAGCCCTTGCGAAGATGGTGACCCTTTGACCCATGGCAGCTGCCCGAGCCCTTGGGCTCTGCCTGGGTAAGAAGTGAAGTGAACGGCGGACGCGTCACACGCCGAGAGCGAGGCCGAAGTACCTGGAGTTGCGCCGGCGACGAGCAGGGTGACCACGCTGAGAACCCCGGCGACGATTCCCGCCTTGGCGAGCATGCAACGAATCGTACAACTTGCGTGGCTCGATAACCGCCGAAGTAGGCTGCGAGCCGATGACCGAGATGCGCCTCTACGACATCCGCGTGACCGTCGAGCGGATCGAGGGCCGGTCGGTCTGCGGCCTCGCCGTCGGCGACTACTTCGAGGTGACGGAATCGAACCGCGTGCGCATCCCCGAGGGAAAGCACTTCTGCCTCTACGCGCTGCAGTCGGTCTTGCCGCTGATCCCGGCGAAGCAGCGACGGCTGCCGCCGGAGGACTGGCTCGAGCAGGACAACCTGGTCGCCTGCCCCGATCCGGACGAGCGCGTCGTGATGCGCATCGAGCGAATCGGTGAGCGCGTGCTGCGAACGGAGGACCTCACCTGATGGAGGTCGGCCTCGGCCTCCAGTCGAACAAGCAGGCGGAGGAGTACACGGCGATCGCCCAGCAGGCAGAGGCGGCGGGCTTCGATGTCATCTCCGTCTTCCACGACCTGCTCTACCAGCCCGCGGTCGTCCCGCTGACTTTGATCGCGCAGGCGACCGAGCGTGTTCGCCTCGGCCCCGCTGCGCTCAACGCGCGCACGCTCCATCCCGTCGAGCTCGCCGGACAGGCTGCCGCCCTCGACCTCGTCTCGAACGGCCGCGCCTACCTCGGGCTCACCGACGGCGCGTGGCTCGACCGGCTCGGCCTCGAGATGCACGACCCGGTCGCGCGCATGGACGAGACGGTCGAGATCGTGCGCCGCCTCGTCGCCGGCGACCGCTCCGGGTTCAGCGGGAAACACTTCACGCTCGCGCCGGACGCCGGCTTCGGTTTCACCCCGGAGCGTGACCGCCTGCCGATTCTGATCGGCACCTGGAAGCCCCGCATGGCGGCAGTCGCGGGCCGGATCGCCGACGAGGTGAAGATCGGCGGCTGCGCGAACCCCGACATGGTGCGGCTGATGTGCGAGTGGATCGGCAACGACGACGTCGGGATCGTCGTCGGCGCGGTGACGGTCGTCGACGAGGACGGCGACCGGGCACGCGCACACGCACAGCACGAGGTCGAGATGTACCTGGACGTCGTCGGCAAGAACGACCCGACGTTCGACGGTCCCCCCACGCTCGACCGCTTCGCCTTCGCAGGCACGCCCGAGGAGGTCGCCGCCCACGCGCTGCGGCTCTTCGGGGCTGGAGCAAAGCGGGTCGAGTTCGGCACGCCGCAGGGACTGACGACCGCCGGCGGGGTCCAGTTGCTGTGTGACCGCGTGCTGCCGTTGCTCCGAGTCGGCCTGCCCGCGTCCCCCGGCTAGCATCGAGTAATGGAGCCTGTGCGAGCCGGAATCGACAAGCCTGCGATGTCGGCGTTGTCGGGCGGCCACCTTGCGGTCGACTTCGCGTCCGGGAGCGTGCCGGCGCTGATCCCGTTCATGACCGACCGCTTCCACCTCGGCTATGCCCTGGCGGCGATGCTGCTGCTGACGGCAACCGCCTCCTCCTCGCTCGTTCAGCCGCTCTTCGGCCTGTGGTCCGATCGCCGGGGCGCTCTCTGGCTGATTCCGGGCGGGACGATGCTCGCCGCGATCGGGGTCGGCGGCGCGGCAATCGCTCCGGTGTATCCGCTCGTGCTGCTGCTCGTGCTCGCCGGCGGGCTCGGTGTGGCGGCGTTCCATCCCGAGGGCTCCAAGTTCGCCGCCTACGCGAGCGGGCACAAGCGCGCCAGCGGGATGTCCTACTTCAACAGCGGCGGGAATGCGGGCTACGCGCTCGGTGCCTTCGCCACCGGACAGCTCGTGGTCTGGCTCGGGCTCGTCGGCGGGCTGGTTGCGATGGTGCCGGTGTTCATCGCGTCGCTCGCTCTCATCCGCGTGGCGCCCCGGCTCTCCCAGCTCACACCAGAGACGGCAGTCGGCGCGTTCACTCGTGGCGACGATCGGCGCCACGCGATGGCGATGCTCGGAATCGTGATCGCGCTGCGGAGCGTCGCCTGGTTCACGTTGCTCGCGTTCGTGCCGCTCTGGGTCGTCTCACTCGGGCATTCGAAGGGGGACGGGAGCCGGTTGTTGTTCCTGATGCTGCTGGCCGGGGCAGCAGGAACGCTGATCCTCGGCCCGGTCGCGGACCGGATCGGGCTGCGGCGGACGCTCGTGATCACGCAGGCGCTGCTCACGCCGCTGATCCTCGTGTTCATCTACGTCGGCGGCATCCCCGGAGTGCTCGCGCTGATGCTCGTCGGCGTCTGCGTCGTCGGCACGTTCGGTGTGACGATGGTGCTGAGCCAGCTCTATCTCCCCCGGCACGTCGGGATGGCGTCGGGCCTGTCAGTCGGGCTCGCGATGGGCATCGGCGGCATCGCCGCTGTCGTGTCCGGCGCCATCGCCGATGCTGTCGATCTGCGGGTCGCGCTGACGATCAGTGCCCTCGCACCCGCGCTCGGCGTCGTCTTCTGCCTCCGGCTGCCCGCGCCGGCGACGCGGGCGCGGGACCTCACCAGGCGGAACCGGTCACGCGCCGCCGTCCCGATCGACTGATCGACGTCGCGAAGGCGCGCCGCACAGCGAGCCGCCGCGCTAGCGTGCACCGATGCCCTCCGAATGGCCGGCGCTTCCGTACGAGGCGTGGCGTGCCACGTGCGACACGCTGCACGCCCACACCCAGGTTCTCGGCAAGCTCGCCGTCGTCCTCGCGCCGCCCGAACCTCAGCTCCAGCACACTGCGCTCCGTCTGACCGCCCGCGGCTGGGAGACGGCACCTTTGCCGGCGCCGGACCGATCGGGCGCGTTGGTGGTCACACTCGACCTGCGCGTCCACGAGGCCCTCGTCGAGCACAGTGACGGGCGGGTGCAGAGAGTCGCACTCGAGCCCAACAGATCCGTCGGGGCCGTCACGCGCGAGTTGCTGGCGGCGGTGGGTCGCCTCGGAGGCGAGGTCGAGATCAATCCGAGCCCACAGGAGACCGCATGGACAACGCCGCTCGACGATGACGATGAGCACGCGACGTACGACGCCGGTCAGGTCGCTGCCTACTTCTCCGCAGCAACTCAGGCTGCGTTGGTCCTCACCGCACTGCGTGCGCCCTACCGGGGCCGGTCGACACCCGTCAACGCGTGGTGGGGGTCATTCGACCTTGCTGTCAGCTTGTTTTCCGGGCTGCCGGCGGAGCCTCCGTCGCGCGACTTCATCATGCGCAACTCGATGAACGCACAAGACGTCGCTGTCGGCTGGTGGCCCGGCGACGAGCGTTACCCGCGCGCAGCGTTCTACGCGTACGCGCATCCTGCACCGGAAGGATTTTCGGCGGCGACGCTCTCGCCACCTGCGGCGCGCTGGGAGGACCCGCTCGGCGAATACATCCTCGACTGGGACGACGTCCGCGTGACCCCGGACCCGCACGAGACCGCCCTCGGCTTCGCGCGCTCTGCGGTCCTGCATGCGTGCACGATCTGCGACTGGGATCCCACGCTCGCCGAGAGTGTCGAGGGCACCCCGCCGCCGATCGGGTAACTACGACGCGTGCTTGCGCGCCGCGGCGAGCGTCTGCTCGAGTGCGTCGGTCGGGGTGAACTCGAGCGCGTCGCTCGCTTCCTCGAACGTGAGCGCGTGGCCCGGGGCGATGTAGTACGCCTGGCCGCCGACGATCGTCTCCTGCCGGTCGCCGTAGTCGACGAGGATGCGACCGCTGAAGCAATAACCCCAGTGCGGCGCCTGGCAGCGGCCGTCGGGCAGATCGGCGAGCATTCCCGAGACGTCCTGGCCTGCATGCGCCTTCTCGAAGGCGACCGTGATACCGCCCCAGTCCGCGCACCGGCTCGAGTAGCCGGGCACGAGCTCGACCTCGGGCAGCTCGTCATGGGCAGCGCTTGGCATCAACTCTCCTTGTTCGGGTCACATCGTCGGCGGCGTATCGACGCAGAGCACGCGCAGGAGCGCGGTCTCACTCGCGTTCGCCAGCAGGTGCGGCCGCTCGGCCGGGTAGTACGCGGTGTCTCCTCGTCTGAGCACGCGTGCCTCTGCGCCCTCGAGCTCCAACCGCAGTTCGCCTTCGAGCACGAGCAGCCACTCCTCACCGGCATGCCGACCAGGCTCCGCGAGGCTCGCGCCCGCCTGGAAGTGCACTTCGAGCGGCATCATCTGCCGGTCGGTGTCGGCCGTCAGGAGGTAGATGTCGATGCCCTCGACCGGCGAGACGAGCGACCGGCGCTCATCGGGGTGGATCACCTCCGGGTACTCCGACCGGGCCGCGAACGGCAGCAGGTCGGTGATCGAGATGCCGTAGAAATCGATCAGGCGGACGAGACGGCCGATCGTGATGTCGCTGCGGTTCTTCTCGACGAGCGAGAGGAACGACGCCGAGATCCCGGTCGCCTCGGCGACGTCGGCAAGCGAGAGGCTGCGCGCGTTCCGCACCTGCCGGAGCGCGGTGCCGACGGAACCGAGTGAGGTTGGTGTGGCCTGGCTGACGATCATCCGCTGCTTGACAATCGAGTATAAACTGCAGGCCGTGCAGCATAGTGCATGCCGCCCCAGGCACGGTCAGCCCCGATAGGAAGGAGCAAGGTGCAACCTCGCATCCGGGCCGCGCTTCGCCGCCCATCTCTCGCACTCGGCCTCGCCGCGCTCGTGGCGATCGTCGTCGTCGCGGCGGCAACCGCCGCGCACCAGACCTCGAGCGCCGGCAGCACGCTCGTCGTCGACAAGTCGTTCGATCTCAAGACGTCCGACCCGCAGCGCCAGTTCGAGCCGACGGGTGGCATCGTCGATCGCGCCCTCTACGACACGCTGCTGCGCTTCAAGGGCGCCGACGTCGCGCATCCTCTGCCCGACGTTGCAACGTCGTGGAAAGCATCGAAGGACGCCAAGACCTTCGCGTTCACGCTTCGCAAGGGGATCGTGTTCTCGGACGGCACGCCGCTCACCTCGGCGGATGTCGTGTTCTCGTTCAACCGCTTGATCAACCTGAAAGGGAACCCGTCCTTCCTGCTCGCGGGAGTGACGATCAAGGCGACCGGCAAGTACAGCGTCGTGCTGCACTCGTCGACGCCGAACCCGGCGATCCCGGTGATCGTGACGAACACATCGCTCGGCATCGTCAACTCGAAGCTCGTGAAGGCACACGGCGGCAGCGCGTCCGTCGGCGCCGACAAGAGCGACAAGGCCGAGTCGTTCCTCAACGCCACCTCGGCGGGCAGCGGCCCGTACGTCCTGAAGAGCTACAGCACGACGTCGCAGGTCACCATGACGGCGAACCCGCGCTACTGGGGGCCGAAGCCGCACTTCAGCTCAGTGGTCCTGCGCAACGTCGCCGCGCCCGCTCAGCTGCTCGACGTGCAACGCGGCACGAACGAGATCGCGCTCGACCTGTCGCCGGCTCAGGCGCACGGGCTGAAGAACGTGAACCTCGAGAAGACGCCGTCCGCGAACGTCTTCTTCCTGTTCGCGAACCAGAACCCGAAGGTCTCGACCGTGTCGTCGAACCCGCACATCAAGGCGGCGATCCGGTGGGCGCTCGACTATCCGGGCTACGTGTCGCTGGCCGGTGCCGGTGCCATCCACGCCGCCGGCGTGATCCCGTCGATGTTCCTCGGCTCGCTGCCCACGTCGCAAGCGGTCAAGCAGAACGTCGCCAAGGCGAAGTCCGAAGTCGCGGCATCGGGTATCTCGAACCCGACGATCGACCTCGAGTATCCGAGCGACATCACCTCGAACGGGCTCTCGTTCGGAGTGCTCGCGCAGAAGGTGAAATCCGACCTCGGGAAGGTCGGCATCACCGTCAACCTCAAGGGGAGCCCGGTTGCCACCTCGCTGAACACCTACCGGGCCGGCACCGAACAGCTCGGTCTCTGGTACTGGGGCCCGGACTATCCCGACCCGAACGACTACCTGGTGTTCCTGCCCGGTGCGACCGTCGGGCTCCGCAGCGGCTGGCCCGCGGGAGCGAACAACGCGCTGACGGCGCTCGGCAAGAAGGCCTCCGTCGCGACCGCGCCGGCGGTCCGCAAGCCGCTCTTCCAGGCGATCCAAAAGAACATGAATGCAAGCGGCCCGTTCTACCCGCTGATCCAGCCGGGTCAGGTCGTCGCCTCGTCGAAGAACCTGACGAACGCGACCTTCAACGTCCTGTACTGGATCGACGTTGCAAGCGTCGGGTCGCACTAGCAACCCGCCTCGTAGGTTCGCTTTCCGGCCGGGACGATCGCGCGAGCGGTCGTCCCGGCCGTTCCTTCGCTTCGTGCTGCACCGGCTCGGCGCGCTCGTGTTGCTCGCGATCGGAATCACCTTTGTCGCGTTCGCGCTGACGCACATCGTCCCCGGGGACCCGGCCGCAGCGAACCTCGGCCAGCAGGCGATCAACGATCCCGCAGCGGTCGCGGCCTTCAATCATCACTACGGGCTCGACAAGCCGCTTCCGACGCAGTACGGCATCTACCTGTGGGGTCTCCTGCACGGCGACCTCGGCCAGTCCGAGCAGAATCACGATGCCGTCACACACGATCTCGGCCAGGCAATCCCGGCCACCGCCGAGCTCGCGTTCGTATCGATCTTCATCGCGGTGATCGTCGGCGTGACCCTCGGCGTCATTGCGGCGATGCGGCGCAACAAGCTGACCGACCACGTACTGCGCGTCGTCTCGCTCGGCGGTGTGTCGATGCCGACGTTCTGGATCGCGCTCGTCGGCCTCTACGTCTTCTTCTTCCGGCTCGACTGGCTTCCCGGAACCGGTCGGCTCGACCCGGTCGTCACCCCTCCACCCCACACCACTGGTCTCTATACGGTCGATGCACTCCTCGCCGGGCAATGGAGCACATTCGGCAACGCGTTCATGCATCTGATCCTGCCCGCCCTTGTCCTCGCGGCCTACAGCATCGGCTTGCTGACGCGTTACACGCGCTCGGCGGTGCTCGAGGTGATCTCGAACGACTACGTGCGCGCCGCCCGTGCGAAAGGGATGCCCGAGCGCACCGTGATCCCGCGGCACGTGCTGCGCGCAGCTTTGCCGGGCATCGTCACTGTGATCGGCCTCGTGTTCGCAAACGTGATGACCGGCGCGGTACTCGTCGAGAACATCTTCTCGTGGCCTGGTATCGGCCAGTACGCCTACCACTCGGCGACGACGCTCGACCTGCCGGCGATCATGGGCGTCAGCCTCTTCGTCGCCGTCGTCTACATCGTCGTCAACTTCTTCGTCGACATTCTCTACGGCGTCGTCGACCCGAGACTGCGGATCTCGTGACGACCGCACCCGTCCGGCTGCGCTCGTGGCAGCGCCGCGGTCCATCCATGGGCGGCAAGGCCTGGCGCCACCCGCTGACGATCATCGGCGCCGCCATCGCGGGCGGCTGGACGCTGATCGCGATCTTCGCGCCACTGATCTCGCCGTATGGCCCGCTCGCGCAGGACTTCACGCCGTTCCTCGCTCCGAACGCGCATCACTTCTTCGGCACGGACGAACTGGGGCGCGACGTCTTCAGCCGCGTCCTGTACGGCGCTCGGCTCTCGGTTCCGATTGCGCTGCTGCTCGTCGGCATCGCGCTCGTGATCGGTGGCACGCTCGGCGCGCTCGCCGGTTACCTCGGCGGGTTCATCGACGGCATCGTCATGCGCACGGCCGACCTCGTCTTCGCGTTCCCGGCGATCATCCTCGCGATGGTCACGACGGCCGCGCTCGGCCCGGGCATCCGGAACGCGGTTATCGCGCTGATCATCGTCAGCTGGCCGTCCTACGCACGGGTGGTGCGCGGGCTCGTGCTGCAGATCGGCCAGTCGGACTACGTCCTCTCGGCGCGTCTGCTTGGCTCGTCGGCGCGCCGCGCGCTCGTGCGCGACGTTCTGCCGAATGTGCTCGGGCCGGTGCTCGTTCTTGCGACCCTCGACCTGGGTAACGCGATCCTCCTGCTGTCAGGCCTCTCGTTCCTCGGGCTCGGCGCACAGCCTCCGACGCCGGAATGGGGCGCCGACGTGGCCGAGGGAACGCAGTACTTCCAGTACTGGTGGATCGGAACCTTCCCCGGGCTTGCGATCTTCACGGTTGTCCTCGCCTTCAACTTCCTTGGCGATTCGCTGCGCGATGCGCTCGACCCGCAGTCGTCGTGGTCGCGCGGGAGCGACGACGAATGAGCGCACTGCTGAACGTCGAGGGCCTCCGCGTGCGCCTGCCGACACCCCGTGGGGAGGTGACGATCGTCGACGGTGTCGACTACGTGGTCGAGGGCGGCGAGGTGTTCGGCGTCGCCGGCGAGAGCGGCAGCGGCAAGACGATCTCGGTACTCGCGCTGCTGCGCCTGCTACCCGAGGGGGCGAAGGTCGAGGGCAAGGCGATCTTCGACGGTCGAGACCTGCTCGCGCTGAGCGCGCGCGACCTCCGCGGCGTCCGGGGCAAGGAAGTGTCGATGGTCTTTCAGGACCCGCTCACGTCGCTGCATCCGATGCTCTCGATCGGAAACCAGCTGACCGAGCACGTGCGCATGCACGAGGGCCTGCGGCGCTCGGCAGTCGAGCGTCGTGCGGTCGAGCTCCTCGAGGAGGTGCGCATCCCCGATCCGGAGAAGGCGCTGAAGAGCTTCCCGCATCAGTTCTCCGGCGGCATGCGGCAGCGCATCGCGATCGCGATCGCGCTTGCGTGCCGGCCGAAGCTCCTGATCGCCGACGAGCCGACGACCGCGCTCGACGTGACGGTGCAGGCAGGGATCCTGCGCCTGCTCGACCGTCTACGGCAAGAGAACGGGCTCTCGGTGATCCTGATCACCCACGACCTCGGTGTGATGTCCTCGATCGCCGACCGGGTGTCGGTGTTCTACGCCGGCCGCGTCGTCGAAGCAGGCGGCGTCCACGAGTTGCTCGCGCGACCGCGCCACCCCTACACGCGCGCGCTGCTCGAGGCGCTGCCGCACCCGGAAGCCGAGGGCGGCGCCGAGCTGATCGCGATCGCCGGCGCGCCGGCGTCACCGCAACGGCGGCCGTCCGGTTGCGCGTTCCACCCACGCTGCGCCTACGCACAGGAGCCGTGCCGGACCGAGGTACCACCACTGCTGCCGGTCGCGGACCACCGGCTCCTCGCCTGCCCGCCCGACCCGTTCGCTCGCGAGGCGGCGTGAGCCTGCTCGAACTGCGTGACGTCGAGGTCGTCTACCGCCATCGCGGCGGCCCGCCGGTGCGCGCGGTCGCCGGCGCAAGCGTCGCCGTCGAGCAGGGGCAGATCGTCGGGCTCGTCGGTGAGTCCGGCTGCGGCAAGAGCTCACTCGCACGCGCCGCCGTCGGGCTGACGCCACTCGCCTCGGGGAACGTCCTGTTCGAAGGCCAGCAACTGCCGCCGCTGCGCCGCCGCGCGCGCACCCGCTGGGCCGCACGGGTGCAGATGGTCTTCCAGAACCCGTACGCGTCGTTGAACCCACGCCGCACGATCGGCGCGCAGATCTCCGACGGTCTCGCGCTCGACGGGATCGAGAGCTCCGCGCGGCGGCGGCGAGCGTCGGAGTTGCTCGAGGAGGTTGGCCTTCCGGCCGCTGCGAGCGGCCGCTACCCCCATCAGTTCAGCGGCGGGCAACGGCAGCGCATCGCCATCGCTCGCGCGCTTGCGGCCGACCCGTCCGTGATCGTGCTCGACGAGCCGCTCTCGTCCCTCGACGCGTCGGCGCAGGCGCAGATCGCGAACCTGCTCGTGCGCCTCGCACACGACCGCCAGCTCGGGCTGCTGCTGATCTCGCACGACCTCGGGATCGTCCACCACGTCGCCGACGCGGTCAGCGTCATGTACCTCGGCGTCGTCGTCGAGTCGGGCCCGACGCGCGAGGTGTGGCGCACGCCGCAGCATCCGTACTCCGAGGCGCTGATCGCGGCGATCCCCTACGCGGACGGCGCGGGCAACCTGCCGGTGGCGCTGCCCGGCGAGGTGCCCGACCCGGCCCGGCCGCCGAGCGGCTGCCGGTTCCATCCTCGCTGCCCGTACGCCTACGAGCGCTGCGCGGGGGAAGTGCCGCCGCGCTATTCGGTTGGATCCGACCGGGAAGCCGCGTGCTTCCTCCGCGATCCCGCAACAACAACGACGACAACTGGAGGTTCGGCATGAGTGACGGCGCGATCCCGGAGAGCGAATACGAGTCGCGCCGCGAGCGGCTCGCCGAGCGAATGGAGGCTGCGGGAATCGACCTCGTCTTCGTGCCGCCCTCTTCGGACCTCGAGTACCTCACGGGGCTCGAGCGCGATCTGCCGAGCTTCGGGCAGAGCTCCTACGCGCACGGCTGGGTGACGGGAGCGTTCATCGCCCCCGGCCGGGAGCCGCTGTACGTGTTGCCCCGCATGTTCGTCGCGTTTCATCTGTGGGGGCGCGAGCCGGGCGATCTCATCACCGTCAACGAGACCGACGACGGGCGGGCGCTCTTCCGCCAAGCGCTGTCGTCACTCGGGCGGGTGCAGCGCATCGGCATCTCGGCGCGGACGTGGGGTGAATCCGTGCTCGAGCTCCAGTCGGCAGCGCCACATGTCGACGTCGTGAATGCAACCCCGCTCGTGAACGGGCTGCGGCGGGTGAAATCGACCACCGAGCTCGACCTGATGCGCAGGGCGTGCACGATCGTCGACGAGGCGATGGCGGCGACCTCGCCGCGCGTCGCGCCAGGCGTGACGATGACCGACCTCGCGGAGGAGGTCGAGCACCAGATGCGGATCCGCGGCTCGCGCACGCCGTCGTTCCCGACCCACATCTTCAGCTATGGCTACGAGCAATCGCACGACTCGCAGGATGCCGCGACGGCGCTCGGCCAGCTCGGCGACGGCGAGGCCGTGATGTTCGACTTCGGCGGCGTCTTCAGCGGCTACTGCTCGGACTTCGGCCGCACGATCGTCTGCGGCGAGCCGCCGCCCGACTACGAGCGCGTCTACGGGATCATGCTCGACGCGCAGGAAGCGGGCCGTGCGGCGGCTGTCCCGGGGGCGCTCGGCTCGGAGGTCAACGCCGCCTGCCGCGCACCCATCGAGGACGCCGGCCTCGGCGAGTACTTCCGCCACCGGATGGGCCACGGCATCGGCCTCGACGTGCACGAGCAGCCGTTCATCTCGACCGAGAACGACACGCCCCTCGAGCCGGGTATGACGTTCACCGATGAGCCGTCGATCCTCTGGGACGGGCACTTCGCCGTACGCATCGAGGACATCGTGGTCTGCGCCGCAGGCGGCGGCAAGTTCCTGAACGACCTTCCCCGCGCGGCGGTGGCGACCCGCTGACGTTGCTGTTACCGGCTGCGCTCGACGAGCCGCGGATGCACGACGCCGACGCGCGGCACACGCAGGGTCACCGGCGTGACGGCGTGCGGCGGAGCGGTCGAGACCGCGTACAGCCCCGAGGGGAGGTGGACCGCGAACGCACCGCTCGCGGCGAGCTTCACTCGCGTCACGTGCCCGCTGCGGGTGAAAACGACGTATGCGGCCGGCGGAATCGGGTCGCACACGTCACCCGGAAGGCAGCCGGCCGTGGCGCTCGTGCGGACGAGCGATCCCTTCACGTTCGCGGGAGGTGTGGCGCCTAGCGCGGCAGAGATCGCGAAGAGAGCCATAAGACCGAGACCGGAGAGGAGCAAACCTGTGGTTGCTGAGCGCATGTGCTCCTCCTACCCGGGAACCTGCATTCCGAACACCTGCCTACAAACACCTCCCTTTGGAACAAACCTGGGGCCGGGCTCGGCCCGGCCCCAGGATGCTCGAAACGCCGCGAGGGTTACGACCCGAAGAAGGTCATCACCTTCGTGACGAGGCCTGCCTTGTCGGCCGCCGTTCCGTATTCCTCCATCGGGAACGCGAGGAAGACGACCTTGTAGCTCCCCGAGAACGTGAGCCCATCGGGCTGCGGCGAGCCTGCTGCGACGCCGTCGTCCGTGAACGCCGCGGTCGCGGTGCCGTTCGGAGTGATCTCGTCCATGAACGCATCACCGAGGACGCTGTGGTCGAGTGCGACCGTTCCCGTTCCGCCGCCGACCGGGTTCCCGGTGATGCCGGTTACGGACGCGGTCGACTTGTCGTTCTGGGCCTCGGAGCCGTCCCACGTGATGTGCAGGTAGTCGTGGACGAACGAGGTCGTCCCGGCCGCCTGGTCGAGGATGTCCTGTCCGGAGACCAGTAGGTTCCCGCCTCCGTCGAGGAACGCCTGCAGCTCGCTCTCGTACCGCAAAAGCGGGCCCGGGTAGGTGTTGCCGGTGAACCAGATCACGTTCTTGTGGGCCTGCAGGTACCCGAGCGGAAGCGTCGGGTCAGTCGCGAGGTCCCAGGTCGAGAACGAGACGCCTGCCGTGGTGAGAGCCGTCGAGTAGAAGCTCTGCACGTCCGGGCCGTTCCCGTCCTCGTCCACGAGGAGCGTGTCCTTCGTGACGGCGATCGTCTTCACCGTGGCGCTGCCCGACACGGTCGGGCTGCCGACGGAGGTTGCCTTGACGGTCGCCGTGCTGACGTCACCGTCGGTGACGCCCGTGGCCGGCACCGTGACCTTCACGCACACGTTCGCGGTCGCACCTGCGGCCACCGTGGGTGTGGTGGTGATCGGTGTAGTGCAGGTCGAGTCGAGGAAGCTGACCAGGTACGTGCCGCCGGTGCTCGACAGGGTGTAGGAGTCGTCAGTGAACCCCTGGTTGGTGATTCCGACGATGTAGGTCACGCTCGAGCCGGCGCGTGCACCGTCTGTCTGCGTTGCGGGAGCGACACTCATCCCGAACGCCGGCGCAAGCGGCGTCACGACCGGCGAGCCGGTCGTCGACGGCCCCTGGGCCGAGGTCGCCGTCATGCCGTCGTTCGTGATCGATGTGACCTTCTTCTTCAGTGCATCGGCGATGCCGACGGTCAAGTGCAGGGAGATGCTCCCGCCGGAGGCCACGCTCAGCCCCGACCAGGTCACCGTCCCGTTGGTGGCCGTCCCGCCGCCGTCCGCGCTGACGAAGCTCGTGTTCGTCGGGACCGGGTCGGTGATCGTGACGCCGGTTGCCGCCGCATTGCCGATGTTCTTCAGCGTGATGGTGTACGACAGGTTGCTCGACGGCCCGACGGGAACTGCCGCCGCGACCTTCGAGAGGACAAGAGCCGGAGCCGGCCCGACGCTGTCGTCGACGCTGAACGCGCCGCGACCGTGCGTGCCCGCAGCGATCGTGCGATGCAGCGTGTCCATGTCGAGCTGCCACACGGCGACGTTCGGGAGACCCGCGCCGAGGAGTGTCCAGTGCGCACCACCGTTGTAGGTGACGAACGCGCCGACATCGGTGCCCGCGTACAGCGTGTTCGGATACGACGGGTCGAGCACGAGCGAGTTGACCGGCGCGTTCGGCAGGTCGCCGCTGATGTTCGTCCACGACTGCCCACCGTCCGCCGTCTTGAAGACGTGCCCCGGAGTCTTCGGCGTCGCCTCGTCGTAGCCGTTGTAGCCGACGTAGGCGGTGCGGTAGTTGCTCCGGTCGACGGCGAAGGCCCCAACGGGGCGGTTCGGCATCTTGTTCTTCTTGGCGTTGACCTGCACCCACGTCGGCGTGTCCGCGGTCTGCGCGTCCGGGCTGACCCAGACGAGCCCGTCGAGCGTGCCGGCGTACGCGGCGGTCCCGCCGCCGACGCCGATGGCCGAGATCGCACAGGTGCGGGCGCCGTTCGGTGCAGTGCCCGTGCAGCCAGTCGTCAAGTCCGGGCTGATCGGGGCCCACTGGGCAGTCGTCTGCGCAGTGTTCGTGCGGTACACGCGGTACGAGCCCACGAAGAGCTGGTTGGTGTTGTTCTGGTTCAGCACCCATGGGACGTAGAAGTCGGAGCGATCCGTGAGGTCGATCCCGTTCTGGATGAACTGGTTCGAGAAGAACGACGCTCCGCCGTCGGTGAACCGGAAGAGCGATGCGGAGATCCCGAAGTACGTGCCGTAGACGAAGTTCGGGTTGGTCGGATCGACGAGTACCTGCCCGCCGTCACCGCCTGCCACGTCGAACCACGTCTGCGAGTTGACGGACTTCCGCTGCGTGCCGTTGTCCTGTGTCCCGCCCCAGAACCGGCGAGTCGCAAGCCCGGGGGGCGTTTGCGGATCGGTCGCGATGGAGCTGTACTGGGTGATGTCGAGGCCGGTCCGGTGAGTCACCGCGCTCGTGTTCGGGTCGACCGTGCCGTTCAGGTCCTGCCAGTCGGCGTCGGAGAGCGGCTGGGTGGCGCTCGCGCGCCCGCCGCGGTCCGGGCTGTACCAGACGCCGCCGTCGTTCCCGATCAGTACGTGATCGGGGTTCGCCGGATCCATCGCGAGTGCGTGGAAGTCGGGATGGAGGTCCCAACCGAGGTTCAGCCACGTCGCGCCGCCGTCGGTCGAGCGGAAGATGCCGCCCGACTGCGGGCTGAGGTCATAACCGAACGAGCCGCCTGCGTAGACGACGTTCGGGTTGGTCGGATCGACCTCGATGACATTGTCGTAGAAGCACTGCGTTCCGCAGTAGTCCTCGACGTTGTCGGTGTCGTTCGTGCCCGTTCCCGTCTGTGCCCACGAGGCACCTGCATCGGTCGACTTGAAGACCTCGCCGATGTGATGGCTGCCGTCCGGGTTGTTCCAGTCGAGCCCTGCATAGAGGACTGCCGGATGTGCGTTGGACGGGTGCGAGATCGCGATCGAGAACCGCGTCGCGGCGCCGGCGAAGTCCGCACCGGCCGGGAAGCCGTTCATGATCTTCGCCCACGTCTTGCCGGCATCAGTGCTCTTGTAGATCGCGTCGCCCCAGAACGAGGCGTAGAGGATGCTCGGGTTGAGCGGGTCGATCTCGATGTCCGTGGCACCGTTCGCCTCGGGTACTTCACGGAGGAGCGTCCACGAGACGCCACCGTCCTTGGACTCCCAGATGCCGAAACGGGAGTGCAGGGGCGGTGTGACGCGCCGGGCCCCGCCGCGGCCCCGCAGGACCGAGACGTACAGGTGGTTCGCGTTCGTCGGGTCGACTGCGACGCGCGAGATCGAGACCCCGACGAAATAGTCGCCGGAGATGTGCGACCACGTCGTGCCGCCGTCCGTCGACTTCAGGATCCCGTCCCCGTACATGCTGTCGCCCGAGAGCGCGCCTTCGCCGGTCCCGGCGTAGACGATCGAGTCGTTCGACGGTGCGACCGTGAGCGCGCCGATCGTCTGCGTGTCCTGGTCGCTCGTCCGCGGTGTCCAGATGCCGGTGCCCGCGTCGTACGTCCAGATTCCGCCCTGGGCGCCGCCGAGGATGTACTCCCCGTTCGACGGCCGGATTGCGAGCGCGCCGATGCGGCCGCTCAAGGCGTAGAAGGCACCGTCGCTGCGCGCGGAGGTGACGATCGGGTTCGGGCCGAGGCTCGACCACGGATTCGCAAAGGTGTGTGGCCCGTCGCCGGGCGCGTTCTTCGCGAGCTTCCGCGCTGCGTTGGCCGCCTGAGCCCGCAACGCCCCAGCTTGTGAGATGTCGAGCGGGTTATCGCCTGCAAGGCGGGCTGCCGTAGTGGCCTCATCCAGCAACCGGAATCGTTGCTCGGCGCTCTCGTCTCCCTCCTTCGCCATCGCGCCGGGCCGCAGGGTCGGAGTGTCGTCGCCCGTGACGGCGAACGCTGCTCCGGCAAACAGAAGTAGAAGGCTGAGGGCGGCTAGTGCGGCAGGAAACCGCCGCATGCGCGCGCCCCTGAAAAGGCGTCTCACGTGTTTCTCCCCTTTGTGCAAGATCGTGTCGCCGCCCCAAGGAATCCGCAAACCGGGGCGACCTTGGCCTTGTTGTGCCCGCCGAGTATGACGGAGTTGACCTCGCCTTGTCGAGGAATGGATATATCGTGATATCACGCGATCCCTTTGGGGGGTCGTCGAGTCCCCAGACGAAGTCGACTTGACGGCTGCGGCGGCTCCGATCGCGAGAGATTCCCGCAACGTGCGTCCGCGCTACGCCTCCCTGCCCTTCCATCAACGGGTGCGAATGGTCGATGATCGCAACCGTCGGCGGTTGCGCGAACTCGCGCGACGCTCCCTGGCGGCGGGGAGGTCGACTCTCGCGGCGGGTCCCTCTCCCTCCCCTCTCGGGGGGACTCGCCTGCGTATGGCCGCTCCCGGCGTCGCCGAAGCCGTTGGAGGTCGTGGCGACAAGAAGCTCCGGCGCCCGGCCCAGGACGGCGTTTGCGATGTGTGCGGGTGGTGGTTCGCGAACCGGGGTTACGAAGCCTCCCCGACACGAATGTCTGCAAACAGCGTACGTGCCGCTGCGACTGCGCTTGCCCGCCGCGATGGTCGGCGTTAGGTTGTCTCTTGCACCGAGCACGGAGCGTGAGTAGGCCGAAGCCGCTCCCGAGGGCCGTAGGCGCAAGCCGAAGGTTCGTGGGGTTGGTGGACGAAAGCGCCACCGGCTCGGTGAATTTTTGCCCCGACGTGCGGTCGCAGGGGTGCGTGTTGTGAGGGAGAGGGTTATCCACATCATCGTCGTGTTGCATCGTCATTCCCGAGGGGGAGACGCAATTGCGGGTGTGGAAAAGCCGTTGACAGGTTCACGCGCCGTCCTGTGCCCATCAAGACGAATGAGCCTGCCGACGTGAGCGAAGCCGCTTCGCGCCTCGATGAGGTGAAGGTCGAGACGCTCCGCGCCTGGGGCGAGGGCCTTCAATCCGACCCGCGCGACGAGGTTCGCGCCGCGGGCCGGGCGATCACGATGCTCGTCGAGGAGGTCGAGCGCCTGAACATCGATCTCTGGCACGCCCGCGCCGACGCTCGTGACGCGCGCGAAGGCCGTCAGCTCAGGGCCGAGGAGGTCCCAGAGCCCCAACCGGTCGCACCGGTCGAGGCGCCGCGGCTGGCGCTGCCCCCTCCACTCCCTGCCTACTAAAGGCTTGCCGCGGTCAGCGGCTGACCGTCACGGGTGGGAAGGCCGAGACGCCGTCTGCGGCGCCCCGGCCCACCCGTGATAGGCGGCTCGGGGTGAGGGTGGGCGTACCGCCGTACTGCGCACTGCAGTAACCCGCAATGCCGTAACGCGCGGCGGCACGCCCCGGCCGCATGGGCGATGAGCCGCAGTCGGACCGCTGATGACGGTCCGCTTGCAGCTCACCACCCTGGCCGTACGTCCCTCGGAGCCGATACGGGTGTCATCGGAGCCGCCAGAGGCGACCCCGATGACGCGACCGTATGTCCTTTTCATCGATTTCGTTTGCTTCACCTTCCAGTTCCCTCCATCGTCCGGAGGGCCGACGCGGGCAGGAAGCCTCTTGGGATGGCCTCCGTCATGGCGCCGTGGATTCGAGTTCGCCTGACCGCTCGTCAGCGGGCGGGCCTCACCAACGGAAGGAGCGCCGGCAGGCAGCCTCCGGCCCATCGTGTCCTTGAGCGACACGGGAGCCGGGGCTGCGTTGCGCTTGCTCATTCCGTTGACGGTCATGCCTCTTTCGGTCCTTCTCGTTTCGTTCGTTTTAGGCAACAGCCTTGTTCCGCAATCCGCCAATGTGCTGGAGGATCGGCTGGAACGTGGCTGCCTGGTTGCCCTGCCAGACGGCGACGGTTGCGGGACCACCCGCGCCGCCTGCGCCGCCCGCGCCGCCCGCTGCGCCGTTTGCACCAGTGGCGGTGTTGCCGCCGTTGGTGGACTGCGCGGAGCCGCCGATACCCGACTGGCCACCTGCGGAGACACTGCCGCCTGCTGCGGAGGTGCCACCCGTCGAGGTGCCGCCGTTGGCGGAGCTGCCGGCACTCGCCGACCCACTCGCGCCGCCCGCGCCAGTGGTGTTTCCGCCCGTGTTGTTGGTGCCGGTGTTGGCACCGGTGCTGCTCATCGCGGACGC
>CAWJGF010000020.1:0-128114 GCA_963842335.1 uncultured Thermoleophilia bacterium
AGGACAAGGTGCGGCTCGGCGGAATGGCACTCGCGAACGGCGTGCTCGTGCACGGCCCGCGGGCGTGGGCCTGCGCCGTCCGCGCGCCGGACGGCGAGCTGAGGGTGGTCGCGCGCCGCAAGCGCCTGCGCGCCTCCGACGTGACGAACCCGCTCCTGCGCGGGCCTGCGAGGCTGGCCGAGGTGTTCGCGCTTCTGCCTCAGGTGAAACGCGCGCTGCCCGACGCACAGCTGCCGATGGAGCGGCCGCGCGTCGTCGCCTCCATGCTCGGCAGTGCCCTCGTGCTGCAGAGACTCCGCCACTCACGCTTGCAGCCGGCCGTTCGCGAGCTCGTCACGGGACTTCTCTCGATTGCGCCCGCGGCGCTGGCGTTGCGCGGTGGCGAGCTCGCCGCCTACCACGGCGCGGAGCACATGTCGATCGGGGGGTATGAGCACGGCGAGTCGCGACCGAAGGAGCACGAGCGCTGCGGCTCGCATCTCATCGGGCCGATCCTGCTGACGACCGCAGCCGGCAACCTGATCGCCGAACGGGCGCCCGAGCGCGCGCGGCCGGCCGCGAAGGCGGCGGCCGCACTCGGGGCACTTGCGGCGTCGACGGAGATCTTCGGCTGGATGGCGCGGCACCCGGCCCATCCGCTCTCACGCGCTCTCGCGAAGCCGGGTCACGAGCTTCAGCACCGCCTCGGCACACGCGAGCCGACCGCCGAGCAACTCGAGGTCGCCGAGGCTGCGCTGCACGCGTGCCTGGCGCTGGAAACCGAGGAATGACCAGCACCCGGCGTCGGCTCGACCCCGAGATCTTCGATCTCCCGGTCGAGAAGATGCGTGCCGGCTGGTACACGGACGCGTACTTCAACCACACCCGCGCGACGCTTCGCTACGACGGGCGCAATCCGAGCGTCATCATGCAGGTGTTCCAGAAGCGGCACGCGTACCTCGGCGGCATGGACGAAGCGCTCGCCATCCTGAAGCTCTGCGCTGACGACTGGGACGCGCTCACCGTGCACGCCCTCTACGACGGTGACGTGATCGAGCCGCACGAGACCGTGTTGACGATCGAGGGCGACTACACGAGCTTCGCGCACCTCGAGACGGTGTATCTCGGAACACTCGCACGGCGAACGCTGATCACGACGAACGTCGTCAATGTGCTCGAAGCGGCGAACGGCAAGCCGGTCATCTTCATGCCCGCGCGGCACGACCACCACCGCGTGCAGACGGGTGACGGCTACGCGGCGTACGTCGCCGGCCAGATCGTCGGCGCCCCGGTCGGTGTCACGACCGAGGAGCAGGCGTCCTGGTGGGGCGGCAGTGGGCTCGGCACCGTGCCGCACGCGCTGATCGCGGCGTACGGCGGCGACACGGTTGTCGCCGCGAAGCATTTCGCGGACTGGGCTCCGGACGACATGAGCGTCACTGTGCTCGTCGACTTCGAGAACGACTCCGTTCGCACGGCACTCGACGTTGCCGACGCGCTCGGGCCGCGTCTCTGGGGTGTCCGCCTCGACACGTCCGAGTCGCTCGTCGATCGGTCGCTCTGGGAGGAGATGGGCGATTTCAGCCCGACCGGTGTGAACCCCCGGCTCGCGTGGAAGGTGCGGGAGGCGCTGGACGCACGTGGCTTCAGCGACGTGAAGATCGTCGTCTCCGGCGGGTTCACCGCCGGCAAGATCCGCGAGTTCGAGGAAGCGGGGGTGCCGGTCGACGCCTACGGTGTGGGCTCGTCGCTGATCCGGGGCTCGAACGACTTCACGGGCGACATCGTCCTCACCGACGGCGTGCCGTCCGCGAAGGTCGGTCGGCAGTATCGTCCGAACCCGCGGCTCGAGCTCGTCTCGTGACGCGCGTTCTCTGGGACGTCGACACGCAGGTCGATTTCGTGCACGCCGACGGCAAGCTCGCCGTGCCGGATGCGGAGAGCGTCGTCGGAGTGATGGCCCGCCTCGTCGCCGCGGCGCGGGCGGCCGGAATCGTGCACATTGCCTCGGCCGACGACCACGAGCTGACCGATGCCGAGATCTCGGCGGACCCCGACTACGCGACTACTTATCCGCCGCACTGCCTGCGCGGCACGCACGGTGCGACGAAGATCGCCGAGACCCAGCAGGTCGACCCGGTGCCGCTCGCGCTGACCGAGGTGCCCGAACGGTGGCTCGTCGGGCGAGAGTTCTTGCTCCTCAAGAAGAGCTTCGACGTCTTCACGAACCCGAACGCCGACCGGATCCTCGCCCTGCTCGATCCGGGCGAGGTGATCCTCTTCGGAGTCGCCACCGACGTCTGCAATGACGCCGCGGTGCGCGGTCTCCTCGCCCGAGGACGCGTGGTCACGTTCGTCGAGGAAGCCTCACGTGGCCTCGACGAGCGGCGGACGCTCGCCTGCCTGGCGTCCTGGCGGCAGCAGGGTGTCCGCTTCGCCTCCCCCGAAGAGGTCGTCGCAGGGCTTTAGCCCGAGCGGGGCGCTGTCGATGGAAGCTCGATGGCTCTCGCCGCCGGGTTCATGTCCAACGTCGCCCTGACGTGGCTGCCGATCGCGTTTTTCGTCCTGATGTGCGCCGTCGTCTTCCTGCTCTGGAAGACGGTCAAGTTGATGCCCCGCGTCAGCCCGACCGAGATCACGCCCGGCTCGGCTTCCGCGGTCACCTGGGACGACGTCGCCGGGCTCGACGAGGCGAAGGACGACCTGCAGGAGATCGTCGACTTCCTGCGTGACCCCGAACGGTTCGAGGCGCTCGGCGCGCGCGTGCCGAAGGGGATCCTCTTCCACGGTCCGCCCGGTACGGGCAAGACGCTCGCCGCGAAGGCTGTGGCGAACGAGTCGGGTGCGCACTTCTACGCCCAGAGCGCCTCGGCGTTCGTCGAGATGTTCGCCGGTCTCGGAGCGGCCCGCATCCGCAAGCTCTTCGCGGAGGCTCGCAAGAACGCCCCGGCGATCGTCTTCATCGACGAGCTCGACGCCGTCGGGCAGGCGCGCAGCGGCTCGTCGGTCAACCGCGAGCAGGATCAGACGCTCAACCAGCTGCTCGTGGAGCTCGACGGCTTCGGCCCGCGCGACCAGGTCGTCGTGATGGGAGCCTCGAACCGCCTGCAGGACCTCGATCCGGCCCTCCTCCGGCCCGGCCGGTTCGACCGGCAGGTGCTCATCAGCCCACCCGACCTGAAGGGCCGCCGGGCGATTCTCGACGTCCACACGCGCGGCAAGCCGCTCGGCGCAGCTGTGGATCTCGACGGGATCGCACGCCAGACCGCCGGGCTCACCGGCGCCGACCTCCAGAACATCTGCAACGAGGCCGCGATCGCCGCCGGCCGGAACGATCACACCGAGCTGGCGCAGGAGGACTTCGACTGGGCGCTCGAGCGCGTCGTCGCGGGGCTCCAGCAGCGTCGTGTCGTCACCGACAAGGAGAAGCGCATCCTTGCCTATCACGAGGGCGGTCACGCTCTCGTCGCGCATCTCGTCGGTAAGCAGCCCGAGAAGGCGACGATCATCGCCCGAGGCTCCGCGCTCGGGTACGTGCTGCATCTGCCGGAAGAGGAGCGCTACCTGGAGACGAAGGAGGAGCTGCTCGACTGGATGGTGATGGCGCTCGCGGGTCGCGCCGCCGAGCAGCTCGTGTTCGGGCGCGTCACGAACGGCGCTGCAAACGATCTCGAGAAGGTGACCGAGATCGCGCGGGCGATGGTCTTCGAATGGGGCATGGGCGAGTCGGTCACTTCGCGCACGATGCGTGCCGACAACTACGCGCTCTCGGAGGAGACCAAGCGGCTGCGCGACAGCGAGCAGGGGATGCTCACAGACCACGCGTATGCCGAGGCGACGCGACTCCTCTCCCAGCACCGCGTCGCGCTCGACAGGATCGCCGCCGCGTTGCTGGACAAGGAGACCCTCGTCCGCGAGGAGCTGGCGGGGGTGTTCGCGGAGGTCGCGCCGGACTCCCGTTCGTCGGACTCCGTCGGGGTCGTGCGCGCGTTCGCGGCCGATCCGTCGGGCAAGCCTCTCGCGTCGTTCGACGGGTAACCTTCAGCCGCGATGGCGGCCGGGGGGGTACATCACATCGGCATCGCCGTCGCCGACCTCGACGAGGCGATCGCGACCTACGCGCAGTTGTTCGGCGCGCGGCTCGAGCATCGCCAGGCCGTCGAGGAGCAGGGCGTCGAGGCGGCGTCGCTCCGGACGGGCGAAGGACGGCTCGAGCTGCTGAGCGCGCTCGGGCCCGAGACACCGGTCGGGAGATTCCTCGCCGGCCGCGGGCCGGGCCTGCATCACGTCGCTTTCGAGGTGGCTGACCTGGGCGCCGAACTCGTCCGGCTGCGCGGCGCCGGCGTCACGCTGATCGATGAAACCCCGACCCGGGGGCTCTTCGGGCTCCAGGTTGCGTTCATCCACCCCGAGGCGACCGGTGGAGTTCTGGCAGAGTTGGTGAGTGATGAGTAGCAACGACCGCGTCAGAGTCGAGATCGCCTTCGACGGCAACCAGGTTTTGAGTGTCTACGTTCCGTCCGCGACGGCCGACGACCTCGACCGTGCGCTGGCCGGCGACCAGGAGAGCCTCAGCTTCGAAGCCGAGGACGGCCGCTACACGGTGCACATGCGCAAGGTCGTCTACATGAAGCGCCTGGCGCGCGAAAGCCGCGTCGGTTTCGGCGCAACGGGCTAGGACGTTACGTGCGGCCCCGCCCGGGGCACGATTAGGCCGATGAGCGAAGCGGCCATCCAGAAGAAGGAGAGCGAGACGAAGCGCGTTCGGGCGCTGGTCGAACGCGCGCAAAAAGGCGACCGCGAGGCGCTCGAGGAGCTCTACCTCATCCATTTCGACCGGATCTACAGCTACCTGCACGTCAGCGTCGGCAACCGCCACGACGCAGAAGACCTGACGACGCAGACGTTCCTGAAGATGCTCGAGGCGATCGGGAGGTTCCGGTGGCAGTCGGCACCGTTCTCGGCCTGGCTCTTCCGGATCGCACACAACCTCGCGATGGATCACTTCCGCGCGACGAAGCGCTGGCAGCCCGAGGAGACACCGCCGGAGCCTGACCCCGACGAGCACACCTCCGCCGAGCACGGCGCGCTCGAGTCGATCGGCCGCAAGTCGATGCTCGAGCTGATCGAGGACCTCTCGCCCGAGCAGCAACAGGTACTGACCCTGAAGTTCGTCTTCAACTTCGCGAATGCCGAGGCGGCGACGATCCTCGGCAAGACCGAGGGCGCGATCAAGTCGCTGCAGCACCGTGCGCTCGCGTCGCTGCAGAAGCAGCTCGAGCAACGCGAGGCCGGGCAGTCGACTTAGCTACGCGATGTGGCTAGCTAGGCGGTGCAGCTAGCTACGCGGTTCAGCTAGCTACGCTGCGGCCGTGGCACTCGAGGTCGGCATCGTCGGCCCGTCCGGCAGCGGGAAGACGTCGCTCTTCACGGCGCTGACCAAGACGGGCGGAGGCGAATACGGAAAGACGAACGTCGGCATGGCGCCGATCGCCGACCCGCGCCTCGATGCGCTCGCCGCGGTGGTGCATGCGAAGAAGATCACCACTGCGACGATCCGGGTGCAGGACGTTCCCGGCGCCGGCGAGGCTCAGCTCGGAAACCTGCGCCAGGTGGACGCTCTGCTCGTCGTCCTGAAGGGGTTCGGGCCCGACGCCGATCCGGCCGGAGACCTCGAGACGTTTCGGCTCGAGCTGCTCGTCGCCGACCGCGATCACGTCGAGCGCCGGCTCGAACGAGTCGAGAAGCAGGCGAAGTCCGGAGACGCGAAGCTTCGCGCCGAGGTGGAGGAGCTCGCGAAGGTGCTCGCACATGTCGATGCGGGCGGTGCGCTCTCGGACTACACGGGCGAGCTTCCGCCTGCGCTCGAGCCATTGACCACGAAGCCGCTCATCGCTGTCGAGAACGGGCCCGGCGGCATCGACCTGAAGCTCGAGGCCGAGCTCGCGGAGCTGCCCGATGAAGAGGCGGCCGCCTATCGCGACGGCGGCGCGAGCGCGCTCGACGAGATTGCGGGGCGTCTGCGCGACGCGCTCGATCTGATCACCTTCTTCACGGCCGGCGAGAAGGAGACGCGCGCCTGGACGCTGCGCAACGGCGAGACCGCGCTCGATGCGGCCGAGTCGATCCATTCCGACATCGCGCGCGGCTTCATCCGCTGCGAGGTCGTGCAGTGGCAGGATCTCGTCGACGCCGGCTCGCATGCAGAGGTCGCAAAGCGCGGCAAGCAGGGCCTCGAAGGCAAGACGTATGTCGTCCGCGACGGCGACGTGCTGAACATCCGCTTCAACGTCTAGCGCGCACGCACGCCGTTCGTCCACCACCCGCGCGTTCGGCCGACGCCCGCGCAGGCCCCGGCTCGGCGAGACCTGGGGACGAATCGTCACGCCCCCGTAACGGTGCCTGGCACCGGACGCGGCTCGGTTCGGCAAGGCCGGAATCGACATGTCCTGCCGCCGATTCGCGTGCGTGCGAGCCGTTTTGGCGCTGCGTGCGCGTCTACCCGTGGGCAACTTGTCACACTCCCGCAACGGTGCCTGGCACCGGCCGCGGCAGATCGGTGCGAGGCCGTTCTGGCCGGTGGCTTCACGCGAGGGCGGCGAGGGCCCAGCCCGCGCCGCCGGCGGCCAGGCCGGCGGCGACGGTCGCGGCGATGTTCCACCACGCGACCGCGACTTCGCCCTGCTCGCCGAGTCGCTGCGTCTCGAAGATCCAGGTCGAGAAGGTCGTGAAGGACCCGATCAGCCCGGTACCGACGAGAAACAGCGCATTGCCCGCAACGTGCGACCCCGTGAGCAGGCCGAGCGCGAACGAACCGCTGACGTTGATCGAAAAGGTGCCGAGCGGGAACACCGTCATGAAGCGGCGGCCGACCCAGGTGTCCACCGCGTAACGCAGCACCGCCCCGACACCGCCGAGGAGCGCCAGCCCGATCCAGTCGACCGGAGTCATTCCGTCCCCGCCCGTGGCTCGAGCCGCCGGCGCGCGAGGTGCGTCACCGCTTGCATGACGATCAGGCCCGTCACGATCGTCACGCCGAGATACGCGGCGGCGAGGGGTGCGTGGCCATGACGGCTCAGGCCGATGACCTCGACTGGGAGTGCAGAGAACGTCGTCAGTGAGCCGCAGACCCCGGTCTCGACGAACCGGCGTCGGTAGGTCGAGGGCCGTTGGCGTTCGCGCAGCTTCGTCGCGAGGTACGCAAGCAGCGCGACGCCGGCGATATTGACGATGAAGATCGCCCACGGCCAGCCGTCGCCGGGTGGCAGCGCGTGCACGAGGGCGGCTCGCGCGAGTGCGCCGATACAGCCACCGGCGTAAATCAGCGCGACGACCAGCCCCGCCGACCAGTTCGGCGGAACGCGGGGAGCAATGAGAGGGTGCGTCGCTGGGGGCGTGGCAGGGTGCGACATGGCGGCTAGAACGCGATCAGCACGACGCCCGCCAGTGTCAGCGCGATCCCGGCCCGCTGCGCGGGTGCGGTCTTCTCGTGCAGCACCGCCGCGGCAAGTAGGACGGTCACGATCGGATACAGCGACGCGAGCACGGCAGTGAGGCTGACAAGGCCGTGCCCGGAGGAGGCCGCGAAGAGCACGTTCCCGATCGTGTCGCCGATGCCGACGCCGAGCACGATCCAGAGCTCACGGCCGCGCACGCGCAGGTCAGGTCGCTGAAGCGCAACAGCGGTGGCGATGATGAGCAGCGCCGTCGTGCGAAAGAGCAGCGAGGCCCACCAGAAGTCCGCCTTGCCCGCGACGTGCATCGGCGGGAAGTAGCACCCGAAGCCGAGTGCGGCGAGCAGTGCGAGCCCGACACCCGCGGCGACCCGGCGGCTCCCCTCCTGCGGCTCGAGCGACGCGAGCACGACGCCGACCAGCGCGAAGGCGATGCCGGCGATCTGGGTCGCGGACGGGCTGTCGCCGGTCGCTATGCCGAAGATCACGGGGATGACGGCCGATGCACCCGCGATCGGGGCGACGACGCTGATCGCTCCTGCGGCGATGCCGCGGTAGTACGCCCACAGGCCGAGCGTGCCCGCGAGCGCAGCCGGCACCGCGAGCAGGATGAGCCAGTCGTGAGGGCCGTGGCCGTGAACCGCCACGGCGAAGGCGATCGCCGCGAGGCCGCCGACCTGTGCCCAGAAGAGCACCCGCAACGCACCGAGTGTGCGAGCGACGAGCGGCCCGACGAAGTCGGCGATGCCCCACGCGAGGCTCGCGCCGAGCGCGAGTACGAGCGCGTTCAATCGACTCTGCGAGTTGCAGCGATCGCGTCGAGCTGGTTTGCGTGGTACAGCACCGCCGCCTCGGCCGAGCGGGCGGCGCGAGCATCGTGGTGGACGGCGACACAGTGCAGGAGCTCCGCGGCCTGGGCTGCCGTGAGGCCCTGCACGTTCTCCTCGATCAGGCGCAGCCCGAGATGCACGTGACCGAGCAGACGTCCCTCGTCGGTGGCCGTGAACGCGGGCCCACGGCCAAGCTCTCGGGTTCGCCCAACGTCGTGCAGCAGGGCCGCCGCGAGCAGCAAGTCGGGACGCAAGCGCGGGTGCAACTGCGCGGTCTCGCGGCAGAGCGTCGCGACGCCGACCGAATGCTCGAGCAATCCGCCGGCGTAGGAATGGTGATCGTCGGGCGTGGCGGGGTAGGCACGCAGGTCGCAGCCGGCGAGGACTGCGTTCACGGTCGCCGCCAGACCGGGGTGCGAGATCTCGGCCACGAGGAACTCGACGAAGCCGTCCAGTTCGTCGCCGTCACGACGGAGCGCGGGCGTGAGCGTCGCCGGATCGACATCGGTTGCCTCGAGCGAGCGTACGTCGAGCTGCAGCCGGTCGCGGAACCGCTCGACGCGTCCGAGGACGCGAACCGCATCCCCCTCGGCGAAGCGCCCGTCGAGGAGCTCGACATCTTTCCAGACGCGCGCTTCGATGCGCCCCGTCGAGTCGACGAGCTCGAGCGCGAGGTACGACGCGCCCGACTTGGTGCGCAGCTTGCGCTTCGTCTTGACGGCGTAGACGGCCTCGACGACCCGGTCCTCGGCGAGCTCCGCAATCGTCACGGGGTCAGTTTACGGTCGCATCCAGACACGGAAACCGTTCTCCTCGCGACTCTCCGCGATCTCGTCCAGCACTGAGGTCGCCTCCTTGCGCCGCCAGCCGAGCGCGCCGCCGAGGTCGGCGGCGGTCAGCTCATCCGTGCTCGCGAGCACCAGGCGCGCGAGTTCGCGGCGTGCCTGCTCGAGCGGCGGTGTCTTCTTCGGCAGTCTCCACTTCCGCGCCAGGAGATCGTGCGCGAGTGCGCCCCATGTGCCCGTCCCCTCGCTCACGTCGAGGTGGCCGTTCGTCAGCAGTAGGTGCCGGTGCAGGACGGAGATCGCCCGGTCGACGGTCTTCTTGTCGCGTCCGAGCAGCCGGCGGAGGTCGGGGCCGGTCAGCGGCTCGCCGGCGCTCGAGACTGCCGCGAGCACCTCGGACTCGGCCGGCTCGAGCTCGGGCTCCGGCCGTGCGGCGACGAGGGCGGGCAGCACCGGCGGAGCAACGAGCGCGACCATGCGCGCGAGGTGCTTTCCGACGCAGATCAGGCTGAGCGCCGGCAGCTCGTCCTTCAGCCTCCAGAGGATCCCCATCTCCTCGGTCCACTCGAGGAACCGGCCTTCCTCGTCGCGCACCGTCCCCGTGCGCTCCGGGCTGCCGTTCACCTGCTCCCACAACGACGGCAGGGTGATGTTCGCCTTCGGAAAGAGCAGCGCGAAGCCGACGCGATTCACCCACGTTGTAGCCTGCTCGGCTGTGCGGACGCGTGCCACCGCCGGGAGACTAGGCTGCGGCGTGCCCACCGTGACGCCGTTTCGCGCGCTCCGTTACGACCCCGAGGTCGCAGGTCCACTGGCCGCGCTCGTCGCTCCCCCGTACGACGTGATCTCCGAGAGCGAGCGTGCCGGCTACCTCGCGCGCAGCCCCTTCAACATCGTCCACCTGACTCTGCCGGACTCGCCGGGGCGGGCGGGCGCAGCGCTTGCGACCTGGCAGGCTGCGGGCGCACTCCGCCGCGACGAAGACGAGGCGTTCTGGTGGGTGGCCCAGGAGTACACCGGCCCGGACGGGGTCGCGCGTACGCGGGACGGTTTCGGCGCCTCGGTCGAGGCCACTCCCTACGAGGCGGGCCAGGTGCTGCCGCACGAGCGGACGCATGCCGGGCCGAAGGAGGACCGCCTGCGTCTGCTCCGCGCCACCCGGACGCAGCTCGAGCCGATCTTCCTCATCTACGACGCCGACCAGCCGTTGTCCCGTCCCGACGGGGACCCGCTGCTCGATGTCAGCGACGGTGGAGTGCGCACGCGGATGTGGCGGATCGAGTCGCCCCCCGTCGAGATCGAGACACCCCTCCTGATCGCCGACGGGCACCACCGCTACGAGACCGCGGTGGCGTTTCGCGAGGAGGACCCCAGTGCGACCCACACCTTCGCGATCCTCGTCTCGTCACGGGCGCCCGGGCTGCAGATCTTCCCGACCCATCGGATCGTTCAGCGCCTGGGCTTCGTTCCGGGCGAAGAGGTCGACGGCCCCGGGGTGGGAGTGACGCTGTACCGGGGAGGCCGCTACGTGCGGGTCGAGACCGAGGACGATTTCGGCCCGCGTGTCGTCGAGTCGTTTGCGCCCGAAGGGGTCACCTATACCGCGTCTGCAGACGAGGCGATTGCCACCGTCGACCGGGGCGAGGCCGCCGCGGCGTTCCTGCTCGAACCGGTGTCGATCGCCCAGGTCGCGGCCTTCGCAGACGAAGGCGAGACGATGCCGCAGAAATCCACGTTCTTCTCTCCGAAGCTGACCTCCGGCTTGCTGCTCTACCCGGTGGACGCGTGACGCCGGACTGGCTGTCGCTCTGTCGCGCCGCGCGCGACGATGTCCGTGCAGTGCTCGACGCGATGCCAGGTCGCGCCGAGCGCGAGCCCGTCGTGGGCGCGGGCGAGGGCGGCGACGAGACGACCGCGATCGATGCGGCCGCCGAGGCCGTGATCCTCGGACGCTTTCGCGGCGAGGACGTGCGGATCGTGAGCGAAGAGGTGGGAATCGCCGGCGACGGCCGCTTCACCGTCGTCGTGGATCCGATCGACGGCTCGCTGAATGCGAAACGCGGCATCCCGTTCTTCTCCATCTCGATCGCCGTCGCCGAGGGCGACACCATGGACGACGTCTTCTTCGGGTACGTCTACGACTTCGGCGCGAACGAGGAATGGACGGCGACGAAAGGCGGTGGTGCGTTCCTCTCAGGCGCCGCGCTCAGCGAGCGCCCGAAGGATGAGCTGGAGATCCTTGCGTTCGAAGCGACCACGCTGGCGTACGTCACCGAGCACGCCGCTCGTTTCACGGGCGTCGCGCACCGCCTGCGCATCATGGGATCGCTCGCCATTTCGCTCTGCCAGCTCGCTGCGGGGCGGCTCGACGGCGTGGTCTCGCTGAAAGGTGCCCGCTCGGTCGACATCGCCGCGGCGCAGCTCCTCGTGCGGGAGCAGGGCCTCGCGATCGATCTCCCCGACGCGCCCCCGTTCGGTGCGGCACCACTCGACCTCGAGGGACGTTCACGGGTCGTCGCGGCCGGATCCGACGCGCTATGTGCCAGGCTTGCGGCCGCGCTCAGGGACTGAGCGTCGCTACCGTCGTCGCGGCACCGGCAGCCGCCACACGGGAGGCATCGAGGAGCTCACGCGCCTTCGCGACGAGCTCGGCGTTCGCAAACGGCTTGCGAAGAAACGCCGTTACCGTTCCCTGAGCGCGCTCGCGTCGAGGACGTCGTCGGTGTCGCCGGACATCGAGATCGCCGGCAGGCCTGCGAAGCGGTCGCGCAACACCGTGGCAAGCTCCGGGCCGCTCATCTGTGGCAGCTCGCCGGGCGATTCATCTAGCCTGGTCGCGTGCCTACACGCGACGAAATCATGGCTGCCCTCGCCCTCGTCATCGATCCCGAGCTCCGGCGGCCGGTCACCGAGCTCGACATGGTCCGCGACATCCAGATCGAAGGCGCCGACGTGGCCGTCACCATTGCACTCACGGTCGTCGGCTGCCCTCTCCGCTCGAGCTTCGAGGAGCAGGTCGCCCGCCACGTCGGGACGCTGCCGAGTGTCGCATCGGTACGCCTGCACTTCGACGTGATGACGCCCGACGAGCGGGCGGCGCTCACGACCAGGTTGCGCGGTGGTGCCGAGCCGAAAGGGGTGCAGCTTCCGGCGACGACCCGGGTGATCGCCGTCGCGTCGGGCAAGGGCGGCGTGGGCAAGTCGTCGCTCGCGGTCAACCTCGCCGCCGCCTTCGCCTCCCTCGGCCATGAGGTCGGTGTCCTCGACGCGGACATCTACGGCCATTCGATCCCGCACATGCTGGGGATCCATCAGAAGCCGGTGGTCGTCGACAAGATGATCGTCCCTCCGGTCGCGCACGACTTGAAGCTGATGTCGATCGGATTCTTCCTCGACGACAACGCGCCGGTCATGTGGCGGGGACCGATGCTGCATCGTGCCCTCGAGCAATTCCTCCAGGACGTCCACTGGGGCGAGATCGACGTGCTCGTCGTCGACATGCCTCCCGGCACCGGCGACGTCTCGATCTCGCTCGGGCAGCTGCTGCCGCGCGCGGAGGCCGTCGTCGTCACGACCCCTCAGCCACTCGCGCAGGACGTCGCCTCGCGTGCGGCGACGATGGCGCAAAAGACCGGCATGCGAGTGATCGGCGTGATCGAGAACATGACCTCCGAGATGTTCGGCAGCGGCGGCGGAGAGCGTCTGGCCGGCGAGCTCGGTGTGCCGATGCTCGGGCACGTTCCGCTCGATGCACGTCTGCGGGCTTCGGCCGATGACGGTGTGCCACTCGTGATCAGCGACCCCGAATCGGAGCCCGCCGAGGTGATCTTCGAGCTCGCACGGGCGATCGACGCGAGTCGCGCGGGTGGCTTCACCCGCACACTGCCGCTCGTGTCGTGAGCTCCGCCGCGTTCTTCGATCTCGATCGCACGCTGATCCGCCGCTCCTCGGTGCTCGCGCTCGCCGGTACGTTCCGCGAGCGTGGGTTGATTTCGCGCGTCGACCTCCTCAGGTCGGCGTGGCTGCAACTGCTCTTCGCGGCGCGCGGGGCGAGCGCCGAACGCGTGCGCTTCGCAGCCGAGGACGGGATGAGGCTGCTCGCCGGATTCTCGGTCGCCGACCTTCAGCACCTGCTGGGCGACGCGATGGAGCCGGTGCTGCGCCCGCTCGTGTACGCCGAGCCGCTGCGGCTCGTGCAACAGCACCGGGAGCGGGGGGAGCGCGTCTACATCGTCTCTGCGACGCTCCAGGAGATCGTGCAGCACATCGCCGACGACCTCGGCTTCGACGGTGCCGTCGGCTCGACCTGCGAGATCGCCGACGGCGTCTACACGGGGAAAGCGCTGCGGGGCGCACATGGGGTCGGCAAAGCGGAGGCGGTGCGCGAGCTTGCGAGCACTGAGGGGCTCGACCTGGACGAGTGCACTGCCTATTCCGACTCGCATACCGATGTTCCGTTCCTCGAGGCTGTCGGCCATCCTGTCGCCGTCAATCCCGACACGGCGCTCCGCAAGGTGGCAGTCGAGCGCGGCTGGCCGGTTCTCGAGTTCTCCGAGCAGTTCTTCCCGTCCCCTGCGCGGCGCCTCGGTCCGCGTGTCCTGCTCCTCCTCACCTTCGCCGCCGGCGTCGGGCTCGCGGTTCGTCGCCGTGCGCGCTGACGAGGCACGTCCTCGGCTGGCTGCGCTCGGCTTTCGGCCTGAGGACGTCGAGACCCTGGCGGCGCACTTCCTCGATGCAGAGCGCCGCGGCCAGCTCGGCCACGGCCTCTCCCGCATCGAATGGCTCGAGACCTGGGATGACCTCGCGCCCGAGGCTCGCCCGGAGCGCGTCCTCTCGGAGCCCGGCTACGAGCGCTGGGACGGAGGTGGGTCGCTGGGCTACCTGACGCTCGCCGCCGTCGTGGCCGCCCAACTTGCGGCCCCGCCGGAGCACGCACGCGTGGTCGTCTGCTCGCGGACGTTCCCCACCGGCTCGCTCGGCTACTGGGTGCGCGCGCTTGCGACGGGCGGTCTCGTCGCGATGCTCACGGCCACGTCGCCGAGACGTCTCGCGTCGCCGGCCGGCGGCGCCGCGCTCACGGGTACGAACCCGCTCGCGATCGCGGTGCCTTCGTCCGACGGCCGCCCGATCGTGTCCGACGTGTCGATGGGCGCGGTCACGCACGGCGACGTGCTCGCCGGCCGCGCCCGTCCGGAGGAGCTCGTCCCGTTCGGCGGCCCACAGGCGCACAAGGCGTTCGCGCTCGCGGTCGGGCTGCAGGTCGTGGTCGACGCCCTGAATCCGGAGGACGGCTTCGGCGCCGTGCTCGTCGTCGCGCGCCCCGAGTCCGATCCGGTGCCGGCGCTGCGGAACCTCGCGGCGGGCGCACGAATGCCGGGCGACGGAGGCACGAGGCCCCGTTAGGCCGGGAAGCCGGGCTCGCGGCGGATCGCGTCGAAGTCCGAGTCGGTGCGGGCGTAGGCGACCCACTTCGGGTCGAGCGCAACCGCCTGCTTCAGGTGCAGCAGCGCGTCGAGCTGGCGGCCCGCGAGCGCCTCCATGCAGGCCAGGTTGTAGAGCAGCGGCGCGCTGTCGGGTTGCTCGGCGAGCGCCTCTTCATGGATCGCGATCGCCTCGTCCCAGCGCTCCGCCTGCGCCGCCGGCAGGGCCGCGAACATGGCCTCCCAGGCCGAGACGATGTGCGCCTGCCCGGGCTTGCCCCCCAGTGCGAGCACGGTTGTGTCCTCGTCGAGCGCGACCGCGCCTCGCTTCAGGGCCGGGTCGCGGACGAAGACGAGTTGGCCGGCCGCGAGGTCGTGCTCCGAGCCGTCGATTGTGAAGCGTGCGCGGCCGCGAAGCACGAGGTAGATCTCCTCGTGCCCGTACTGGTTCTCCGTGTGCTCCTCGAGCACCTGCCCGCCTGCCTCGCGAGCGGTGTACGCGTTCACGCCGAACGCCTTGATCCCGAAGTGGCGGCGGATCGGCCGCCAGACGAAGCCGTCGGGCATCTCGATGCGGTCGAGCTCGTCGATGTGGGTGCTGCTCACTCGATGGTCTCCATGAATCGTGGGTCCGACCGGAGGCCGGCGAAGTCGTCGTCGTCGCGCACGTACTCCCGAACTTCCGGAGGCCCGAGCGCGACCGCGCGCTGCAGATGGGCGAACGCGGCGTCGGTCTCGCCTTCGAGCGCTTCGAAGCACGCCGCGTTGTACTGCCCCTGCCACGCGTTCGGATAGCGCGTGAGGACCTCCGCGATCGCCGCACGGGCGCTTGCGGGGTCGCCCTCGCGCCGGGTCGCGAAGGCGATGTGGAAGTCCTCCCATGGCGCAGGCTCCCAAGCCTCGCCCGACTTCGCGCCGACGGCCAGCACAACCGTCCCTTCCTCGGCGGCGAAAGCCTCGCGGAGTGTTCTCGGAGGAACGTGGACGAGTGTTCCGGCCCTCGCGTCGAAGGTCTCGTCGCCGACGGTGAAGGTCGCACGGCCGCGGACGACGACGTAGAGCTCCTCGACGCCGTCCTGCTCGAAGTGGCGTTCGATGACATGGCTGCCGACGGCGGCCGCCGTCCAGCAGTTGACGCCGAACGGCCGGAAGCCGACGCGGCGGCGCAAGGGCAACAGGATCGGCGCATCGTTCGTCGCTCCCGGAAAGCGATCGAGGTCGTCGATCGAGAGAATCTCGTAACCGGCCTCGGTCATCGCTTACGCAACTCCTCGAGCACGACCGGGTCGACCTGGTCGACGCCGTCGACGCGCTCCTCGAGGTTCTCCGTGCCCGACCAGGCGCCGAGCGCCTCTTCCAGGTCGCCGGTGTAGCCGAGCGCAGCGAGCCGGTCGCTCAGTTCGTGACGGAGCGGCTCGTCGACGGCGACCCAGTCCCGCCGCGGTGTCTTTCCGAAGAGCAGCGCGTGCAGGTCGTACAGGCGCGCGAGCTCGACGATGGGCTCGGCATGATCGTCGACGCGCAGGTCGACGAGAACGTCGCTGAGGCTCGCGTAGCCGCCGTCGCGCTCGACCACGAGCAGTGCGGCCGACTGCTGGCCGCGCCGATCACCCCCGGCGGCCTGGCCGGCCGCCAGGCATGCGAGCAGCCGTTCGGCGAGCGGTCGTCCCTCGGTTTCGGCGAAGGCCGTCGCAAGCGCCGCCACGGTCTCCTCGCCCACGAGGATGTTCCCTTGCACGGCAAAGCCCGGGCCTGCAATGCCGCCCGCCCAGTCCATGCAGGCGTCTCCGGTGAAGGTCGCGCTGCCGCCACTGGCGTCGACGACACCGAGCTGCCGGTGCGCGCGGCCGTCGTCGGCGTCGGTCAGCCGCTCCACGACCTCGGCCGCGCTGAGCCCCTCGCGGAGCAGCTCGAGGCCGTCGCGTCCGTAGCGCGGATTGGCGTAGGCCTGGGTGGCGATTGCGCCCACGTGGGGCTCGGCCCAGGGGACGACCGAGCCGACGGCGAGGAACTTCGACTGCGTGGCAACGCCCCACTGTCCCGCGTCGAGGTCGCACGCGGCGATCGAGAACGTCGCGACGACGCGATCACCCATAGGTGAGCTCGGTCAGGTCGAGGTCGAGGAGCGCAGGGTCGGCGACGAGCGCGGCTGCCACCTCGGGGCGCGCGAGCGCTCTTTTCACCTCTGCGGCAGTGTGTGCGCGCACCACGACCGGCCGACCCTCCGCGTGCGCTGCCACGAGCTGCTCGATGTCGAGCTGCTCGAGAACGAGCGCGCCGTCGAGGTCGAGGGCGCCGTCGAGCACGATCTCGGGGACGCGCCGGCCGGTCGCACCAAACCATCTCTCTCTCAACAGCGCTCTCTCATAGTTCGATCGACTCGCCCGGCTCGACCCGTTCGACCTTGGCGCTCGTCAGTTCCGCGAGCGCGTCCGGCGTGCCGGTGAGGAGGCCGAAGGTGCCCCAGTGGCACGGCACACAGCGCGGGTTCCCGAGCAGTTCGAGGGCGAGCGCCGCCTCCTCCGGGCCCATCGTGAACCAGTCGCCGATCGGCAGCACGGCCACGTCGGGCTTGTACAGGCGCGCGATCAGCTCCATGTCGCCGAAGACGCAGGTGTCGCCCGCGAAGTAGATCGACCGGCCGTCGAACCGGATCACGATCCCGCACGACTCGCCCAGGTACTCCCCCGCGTCGGAACTCGAGGAGTGGAAGGCGTTCGTGAGCGTGAAGCGGATGCCGTCGATCTCCTGCGTCCCGCCCTTGTTGATACCGGGCAGCTCACCCACATTCGCACCTTGCTTGCCGAGCCAGCCCTTCAACTCGACCTGCGCGACGATCTGCGCGTCAGGGAACGACTTCGAGAGGAGAGCAGTCTCGCCGGCGTGGTCGGAATGGCCGTGCGTGACGGCGATGATGTCGACGCGCTCGGGTTTTCGCTCCGAGTCGGGTGTTTTCGGGTTGTTCTGGAGGAATGGATCGACGTAAATGCGCTTGCCGCCGTCTGTGTCGATGCGGAACGATGCGTGGCCGAGCCAGGTGAGCGTTGCCATTCGAAGTCCTTTCGCCCTCGGGAATCGAGTGAGCATAGAAGGACCGTCCGGTCCGAGAGCGAAGGTTCATACATGGGACGCCGAGTGCTTCCGGCCCTGCTCGCTCTCGTGGCCGCCGTGGCGGACACGCACGGGGCGCATGGCCTTGCCTTCGATGCGCTGCTCGGGGCAATCCCCTTCGCGGCGGTCGCCGCGCTCGAGGCGTTTGGCGCCTACCTCGAGCATCGCGAGAACGCCGTCGGCGGCGTGCAGGCTCTGCTCTGGACGGTCGCGCTCGGCCTGCTCGTTCTCTCCTGTGCCGCCCGCTCGCCGGTGACCCAGACGAGCACGCTCCCGCCGCTCGGCTGGTCGGCGCTCGTCGCATGCCTGGGCGTCTTCGCGATCAAGGTGACGGTCGCAGTCGCGCCGTTCCTGCGCCGCTTGGCGCTCGCGCAGACCGCCAAGCCGTAGGCGGTGACTAGATCGGCAGGGAGAGCGCGGCGCGCGCCGCCACGTCGATCAGCGGCTGCACGGCGAAGAACGAGCCGACGGTCACGACGAGGCAGGCACCGACGGCGATCGAGAGCACGAGCTCTCGGGGCGGCGACCCGCCGGCCGGTGCGAGCTGCAGCTCGGCGGCGTCGCGGAAGTACATCGCGCGCACGATGCCGAGGTAGTAGTAGACCGAGATCATGGTCGCGATCACACCTGCGACGATCAGCCACCACATGCCGCTGTCGTAGGCGGCGGCGAAGACATAGAACTTGCCGATGAACCCGCCGGTCAGCGGGAAGCCGAGGAAGCCCAGCATGAACACCCACATCGCAACGCCCAGGAACGGCCGCTCCCAGCCGAAGCCGGCGAGGTTCTCGAGCGTCACCGGCACGCCGAGCTCACGTTCGCGCGCCGCGATGATCGCGAACGCGCCGAGTGACATCGCCGCGTACGGGACCAGGTAGAAGAGCAGCGCACGCGCGCCCAGCTGGCTCGCCGCCGCGACGGCGATCAGCATGAACCCCGCGTGCGAGATCGAGGAGTACGCCAGGATCCGCTTCACGTTCCTCTGGACGAGCGCGCCGATGTTCCCCCAGGCGAGCGAGATGCACGCGATCACCGCGATCGCATACCGCCAGAGGTTCTGGTCGTGCGGGAACGCGGTCGCAAGCACCCGGTAGGTGACGACGAGCGCCGCGATCTTCGTTGCGGACGACATGAACGCCGTCACCGGGGTGGGTGCGCCCTGGTAGGCATCGGGCGTCCACATGTGGAACGGCGCGGCCGACGACTTGAACGCAAGCCCGGCAATGATCATCGCGAGCCCCACGACGAGCATTGCGTCGTGGCCGTGGCCGGCTGCGGCGATCTTGTCGAAGCTCAGCTGGCCGGTCTCGCCGTAGACGAGCGCTGACCCGAAGAGCAGGGTTGCGGAGCCGACCGCGCCGACGATCAGGTACTTCAGCCCGGCCTCGAGCGAGCCGATCAGGTCGATGTCGATCGCGCACATGACATAGAGCGCGATCGAGAACCATTCGAGCCCGAGAAAGAGCGTCATCAGATTCGCCGCCTGCACGAAGAAGGCCATTCCCGCCCCTGCGAAGGCGAGGAGCGCGTAGTACTCGGCGACGTGCTCCTCCCGCCAGCGTTCCCGCGCGGAGACGAGCACGGCGGCGGCGCCGCACGCCGCGATCAGAATCTGAGCGAATGCCGCCCAGCGATCGCGATAGACCGCGTCGTGCACGAGCGTCGTCGTGTGTGGGCTCTTGTCATCGAGTAGCACCGCCCACACGAGCGAGGCGATGAAGCCGGCGAAGGCGACGGAGGCGGCGACCGCCGCGCGCGGACGACGCGGTATGAACACAGCGACCATCAGCAACAATCCCGCGGTCGCGACGAGTGCCAGCGACGGCGCGAGGTCGAACCAGCCGACGTGAGGCTTGACGATCACTTCGGCGAGCCCGCTCCGTCGATTGCAACCGTCGAATAGGCGCCGCTCGGCGCAGTGATCTGTGCGGTTGCGTGATTGCCGCCGAAGGCGTGCCCCGAGATCAGGTTTGGCCACGCGGACAGCCCAAGTAGGCAGAGGAGGAGCGGCACGACGACGGCCAACTCACCGAGCCGCAGGTCGAGCGCCGAGTCCGGGACGGCCGATCCAACCTCGCGATGCAGCACCGCCGAGACGAGGCGCAGCGCATACATCGCCGCGAGCACCATCGCGCCCGCGCCGATCACAGCCCAGGCCCAGCCTTGGTCGAGCACGCCGGCGAGGATCAGGAACTCACCTGCGAACGAGGTCGAAAGCGGCACCGCGAGGGTGATGATCCCGATCGTCATCAGCGCCGTCGCGAGTGCCGGTCGACCGCGCGCCATTCCACCGAGCCGTGCGAACTCGCCCGTCGACGTTCGCCGCTCGACCATCCCGGCGATCAGGAACAGCGTCGCGGAGATCAGGCCGTGGTTGACCATCTGCAGCACCGCACCGTCGAAGCCGAGGTCGTTGTTGGCAAGCAGCCCGAGCACGATCAGCCCCGACTGGGCGAGCGACGAGTAGAGAACGACGCCGCGGAAGTCGGGCGCGCGAAACGCGAGTAGCGAGCCGTAGACCAGTGAGATCGCTGCCAGGACGAGCAGCACCACGCGCCAGTCGGCGACGACGGTCGGGAACTTCGGCAGCACGATGCGCAGCAACCCGTAGAGGCCGGCTTTCGAGACGACGCCCGAGAGCACCGCCGCAACCTCGGGCGGCGATTCTCGGTAGGTGATCGGCAGCCAACCGTGGAAGGGGAAGAGTGGCGCCTTGATCACGAACGCGATCGTGAAGCCGAGGAACAGCCACGTCGACGTGCTCGGGCTCATCTCGGTCAGGTTGAAGGTTCCTTGCTGCAGACCGTAGGCGATGATCGCGGCGAGCATCAGCAGCGACCCGACGACGGTGTAGACGACGAAGGTCATTGTCGCCCGCATCCGGTTCGGCCCGCCCCAGACGCCGATCAGAACGTAGAGCGGGATCAGCATCGCCTCGAAGAACGCGTAGAAGAGCAGCAGGTCCTGCGCGGTGAAGACGCCGACGATCGCTCCGGTCGTCAGCAGCATCAGCGCGAAGTAGGCACGCGCCCGCTCGCGGCTCAGCCACCACCCGTAGATCGTGCACGCCGCCATCACGACGACGGTCAGCCCGACCAGCCAGAGCGAGAACGCGTATTGGCCGACGTAGTAGCTGACGCCGAGATCGCTGAACCAGGCATGGTGCTGTGCGAACTGGAGCCTCGGCGACCCGAAGTCGAACTTGGCGGCGGCCGTCACCCAGAACCCGACCTCGAGCAGCGAGATGAGGGCCGCGAGCGAGCCGAGCCAGTACGCCGGGAGAGGCGTGATCGCGATGACGAGCGCTCCGGCGACCGGCAGGAAGATGAGGATCGTCGTGAGCCAGTGCTGCATCAACGGGCCGCGAGGAAGACGACAGCGAGGACGGCGAGGCCACCCGCAAGGGCGAGCGCATAGGTGCGGACGAGGCCGTTCTGGGCGCGACCGAGCTCACGCGACCCTAGGCCGAAGCCGCCGGCGAGCGCGCTGAGCGAGCCGCCGATCAGCGGCTGCTCGACGACCGCGTACAGGCCGCGCGAGATGAGATCCGCGGGCCTGTACCAGAGCACCTCGTAGGCTTCATCCCAGTAGAACTTCTTCAGGAAGAGCGTCACCGGCGCCGGGGCCTGGGTGCGCTTCGCGGAGTAGATCGCCCACGCAACCGCGATCCCTGCCAGGCCGCACGCCATTCCGATCGCCGACGACAGCCACTCCTGCAGGTTCGTCGCCTCGATCGTCGCGGGGGCGACCGGCTCGAGCCATCTCGTCAGCGGGGTCCAGAGCGGTGCGAACTGGATCAAGCCGCCGATCGTCGAGAGCACGGCGAGGATGGCGACGGGCCAGCGCATCGACAGCGGCGCTTCCTGCCCGTGATGGGCATGGAAGTGCTCGCGCGCGAAGGCGCTCGGCTCGCCCGTGAAGACGATGAAGAAGAGCCGGAACGCGTAAAGGCCGGTGAGGAACGCGCCCACCATCCCGACCACCCAGATGACGGCTCCGTACCACCCGTGGTCGAGCGCCGCGGCGAGGATCGAGTCCTTCGAGAAGAAGCCGGCGAACGGGAAGATCCCGGCCAGTGCCAGCGACCCGACGAGGAACGCGATCTTCGTCTGCGGCAACAGCTTCCCGACGCCGGCGAGCTTGCGGATGTCCTGCTCGCCGACGACAGCGTGGATCACGATGCCGGCTGCGAGGAAGAGCAGCGCCTTGAAGAACGCGTGCGTCATGAGGTGGAACATGGCGTTCGGATACGTGCCGAGCCCGGCGGCGACGAACATGTAGCCGATCTGGGACATCGTCGAATACGCGATCACGCGCTTGATGTCGGTCTGCACGAGTGCGATGAGGCCGGCCATCAGGAGGGTCAGCGCGCCGAGGCCGGCTGCGAGATCCTGGATCAGGTACGCGTTCTGGAACAGGACGTGCGTGCGCACGATCAGGTAGACGCCGGCGGTCACCATCGTCGCGGCGTGAATGAGCGCGCTGACCGGCGTCGGGCCTTCCATCGCGTCGGGCAGCCAGGTGTGCAGCGGGATCTGCGCCGACTTGGCGAGCGCCCCGCCGAGCAGGCCCAGGGCGATCAGGTTCGCCACCGCTCCGCCGTGCGGAGACGTGGCGAAGACCGTCGCGTAGTCGAGGTGGCCGGTGTGCTGGATCAGCAGGAAGAGTGAGAGCGCCATGGTCGCGTCGCCGAACGCGTTCATCACGAACGCCTTCTTCGCCGCCGCGATGGCGGCCGGGCGCTCCTGGTGGAAGCCGATCAGGAGGTAGCTCGAGAGCCCGACCATCCCCCAGCCGGCGAGCAGCAGCAGCAGGTTGCCGCCTTCGACGAGCAGCAGCATCGAGAAGACGAAGAGCGAGATATAGGCGAAGTAGCGTCGTTCCTCGTCCTCGCCGTCCATGTAGCCGACCGAGTAGGCGACGATCAGGCCGCCGACGCCGGCGACGATCAGCATCATCATCACGCTCAGCTGGTCGGCGAGCAGCGTGAAGCCGAAGTGGTACGGCCCGGCGGAGAGCCACGTCCATGAGGTCGTGAGGTGCGAGCGGCTCGAGGCGCTCTCGCCGAGCATGCCGATGAAGACGACGAGCGCTGCGGCGAACGCGCCGAACGTGGTGATCGTCGAGATGTAGCCGGCCACGCGCCGCGAGATCCGCGTGCCACCGAGCGTGATCACGATCGCCGAGGCGAGCGGCAGGAGCAGGCAGATCCAGGTTGCGGCTTTCACATCTAGCCTCGCAAGGTCCGGAGCTTGTCGACGTCGAGCTCCAGGTTGCGGCGGCCCATCGCGACGATCAGGCCCAGGCCGACGACCACCTCCGAGGCAGCGACCGCCATCACCGAGATCGCGAAGACCTGCCCGTCCTCACGGCCGTGCAGGCGCGAGAACGCGATCAGCAGCAGGTTCGCCGAGTTCAGCATGATCTCGACTGAGAGCAGGATGATCAACGGCGAGCGGCGGATCATCACGCCGAGCGCGCCCGTCGTGAAGAGCAGCGCGGCGAGGATCACGTACCAGCGGATGTCAGGCCCGTGCATCGTGCTCCGCGGGAGTCTCGAAGGTGCGGGCATGGGAGCCGAGCACGACGCCACCCACCGCCGCGACAACCAGCACGATCGAGGTGACCTCGAACGCGAGCAGGTGGTCGGTGAGGAACAGTCGCCCGATCGCCTCGGGCGAGCCGAAGTCGCGGCTGACGGGCCGCGTGGTGCCGAGGAAGCCGCCCGCTTTCAACCCGACGACGACCACGACCTCGGCGAGGATCGCGCCACCCGCGAGCACCGCGCCGACGACCTGCCAGCTCGGGCCGCCCGACCACGGCGAGCTCTCGCTCCGGTCGCCGAGGTACGCGATCACGAACAGGAACATCACCATCACAGCGCCGCCGTAGACGAGCACCTGTCCCGCGGCGACGAACTCGCCCGACAGGAGCAGGAAGAGCACCGCGAGCGAGGCGAGGTTCCCGATCAGGGCGAGCGCCGAGTAGAAGGGATTGCGGAAGCTGACGACAGCGAGCGCGCTCGCGAGGCACGCGAATGCGGCGCCGAACCAGACGACCCAGACGAGGAAGTTCGCCACCTAGCTGTGATCCTTGTAATAGGGAATCGGCGTGTCGTAGAGGTCGCGGTCAGCGACGGGCACCGTCTTGATCGGCGGCGCGAGCAACATGTCCTTCGTGTAGATCAGGTCGTCGCGGTTGTACTCGGAGATCTCGAATTCGTTCCCGAGCGTGATCGCGTCGAACGGGCAGGCCAGCTCGCAGTAGCCGCAGAAGATGCAGCGCGAGAGGTTGATCTCGTAGATGCGCGCATATCGCTCGCCGGGCGACACGCGATTCTCGGCGGTGTTCTCCGCCGGGATGACGCGGATGCAGTCCGCCGGGCAGGCGGCCGCGCAGAGCGAGCAGCCCACGCACTTCTCGAGTCCGTTCTCGTGCCGGTGCAGGCGGTGACGGCCGCGGTAGCGTGGATACACCGGCCGCTTGTATTCGGGGTACTGCTGCGTGATCGGCTTCTTGAACACCTGCTTCAGGGTCACGCCGAAGCCCTTCAGTGTGTTCGGGACGACGAAGCTCACTTGATCAGCACCACCAGGAACGCAGTCACGACTGCGTTGACGGTCGCGACGGGGAGCAGCACCTTCCAGCCGAAGCGCATCAACTGGTCGTAGCGAAGTCGCGGCTGCGTCGCGCGGAGCCAGATGAACATCGCGACGAGCGTGAACAGCTTCAGCACGAACCAGATCGGGCCGAACCGGTCGAGCGAGCTCACCCACGGGAAGTGGTAGCCATCGAAAAAGAGCGTCACGCAGAGGCCGGAGAGGGTGATCAGGTTGATGTACTCGGCCGCCTGGAACAGACCCCAGCGCATTCCGGAGTACTCGGTGTGGTAGCCGGCGACGAGCTCCGTGTCGGCTTCCGGCAGGTCGAAGGGCGGCCGTGACGTCTCGGCGACGCCACCGATCAGGAAGACGACGAAGCCCACGAACTGCGGGATCACGAACCAGAGCGTCGCCTGCTGCTTGTCGACGATCAGCTGCAGGTTCAACGACTGTCCCATCAGAACGACACCGAGCACGCTCAGCGCGAGTGAGACCTCGTAGGAGACGAGCTGCGCGCACGTGCGCATCGAGCCGAGGATCGAGTACTTCGACTCCGACGCCCAGCCGCCGACGATGAAGCCGTAGATGCCGAGCGAGCCCAGCGCGAAGATGAGGATCAGTGAGATGGGGACGTTCACGACGGCCCCGTTGATGTGGTACCCCCAGACGTCCCAGCCGGCGCCGAACGGCAGCACGCTGAAGGCGAGCAGCGCCGTGAACATCGACAGGATGGGCGCGAGGATGTACAGCGGCTCCCTGGCCGCCATCGGCGCGAACGCCTCCTTGCGGATCAGCTTCAAGAGGTCGGCGATCGGGACGAGCAAGCCTTTGGGGCCGGCCCGGTTCGGGCCGAAGCGCTGCTGCATGCGCCCGAGCAGCTTTCGCTCGAGCCACGTCGTGAACGCGAAGAACACCATCACGACGTTGATCACGATGAATGCCTTCGGGATCGTGATCCACCAGGCCTCGTGGTGCATCACGGAGCGGCCACCTCGACGGTCGGGTGGAGGTCGCCCGCGTGGTCGCGCGCGATTCGCACCGTGCCGGCGGCGAGGTCGCGCGCGATGCGGGCGCGCAATTCGAGCGCCGTCCCGTTCGAGGAGACGGTCACGCTCGCGCCGTTGCGGATGCCACGCGCCTTCGCGTCGGCCGGCGAGATCTCCACTTCCGCATCGGGTGTCTGGAACGCAAGCTCCTTCGTGCGGCTGACCGCCGCGCCGGAGAACAGTGGCCTGTACGCGATCAGGCGCAGCCCTTCCCCTTCCGGCGCGGGAGCGACGGTTGCGGGGCCGTCGCCCGCCGCCGGACGGTCGGGCCGCGGCGGTAGGTCGGCCTGCTCGCCGATCTCGCCGAAGCTGAGGCCACCGAAGCACTTGGCGGAGACCTCGTCGAACACGACCGATGCGTGGGGCGAGAGCTCGACGCCGAAGCGCTCCGCGAGCTTCGCGACCCACGCGAGCGTGTCGGGCACCGGCGCGAGGACGGTGCGGCGCTGGCGCTGCAGGCGTCCTTCGAGGTTGATCGTCGTGCCGTCCCGCTCGAGGTAGCTCGTCCCCGGAAGGACGAGATCGGCGAGATCGCGGAAGCTCTCCTCGAACATCCCGATCCCGATCACGAGCTCGGCGTCGGCGGCGAGTGCGCGCACGCTCGGGTCGGTCGCGGCCTCGTCGCCCGAGATGAGCAGAACACGAGGCTTCGCATCGCCCGGCTCGCCGTCGCCGGCAGCGCTCCAGGCGTCGGTGACGCCGCGGCCGTTCGGAGTGAGCGGCAGGTAGTAGATGCTCTCCGCCGTCACCGCGTCCAGCATTCGCCTCGTCGTCGGTGATCAGCACCTCGACCGGCCCGTCGGGGACGTCATAGGAAATGGTTGCGCCGGCCCGGCGCGCGGCCTTGACCCAGAGCTCGACGATCGGTGCGCGCTCCGCCACCGGTACGTCCGAGAGGACGACGACCGTCTTTGCGGCGCGGATCGCCGAGAGCGGCGCGCGCCAGGCATCGAGCGAATCGGGAACGGGCTCGGGGAGCACGGCGGCATGGGCGTCGAGGCCCTGCCGCAGGAGCTTCGCGAGCCCGTAGGCCTCCTCGACGGACTCCCCGCCCGAGAGCGCGGTGACGGTGGAGGCGCCGCCGTCGCGCAGCAGGCGCTCGGCCTCGTCGAGCGCCTCATCCCACGAGATCGCCTCGAAGTGGCGGCGGCTGCTCTTGCGTAGCGGCACGGTGATGCGATCCGCGGCGTCCAGGTGCGCGTACGCGAAGCGCCCCTTGTCGCACAACCAGCCCTCGTCGATCTGCGGATGGTTGCGCGACTGGATTCGCTTCACCTTGCCTTCGCGTGTCGTCGCGCTGATGTTGCAGCCGACGGCGCAGAGGCCGCACACCGAGGGGACGTTCTGGATCTCCCAGGGCCGCGCCTCGAAGCGGTACTGCGTCGAGGTGAGCGCGCCCACCGGGCACAGCTCGGTGACGTTCCCCGAGAAGTGACCCTTGTACGGCTCGTCCTCGAAGGTCGCGATCACCGACTGCGAGCCTCGGTTGATCGCGACGAGCTGTCCGTCCTCGGCGACCGACTCGCTGAAGCGGGTGCACCGGTAGCAGAGGATGCAGCGTTCGCGGTCGAGTGCGATCAGCGGGGAGATCGGGATCGGCTTCTCGAACGTGCGCTTGGGGAACTGCATGCGCGTGTTGCCCGGGCCGTAGCGGAACGTCAGGTCCTGCAGCGGGCATTCGCCGCCTTTGTCGCAGACCGGGCAGTCGAGGGGGTGGTTGACGAGGATGAACTCGAGCGTGGAGTTCTGGCCGTCGGCGGCCTTCTCGGAACTGCGCGCCGTGCGCACGATCATCCCGTCCTGCGCCGTCAGCGTGCACCCGGCCTGGAGCTTCGGCAACCCTTCGACCTCGACGAGGCACATCCGGCAAGCGCCAACAGGCGGCCCGAGGCGCGGCTCGTAACAGAACACAGGGATCTCGAGCCCTGCGGCTGCAGCGGTCTCGACCATCCCAGTCCCCTTCGGCACCTGCACGGTCCGCTCGTCAATGGTGACGGTGACGAGATCGGTTGCCCCCTGCGTCATGCCGTGTCCTTTTCGAACGCGTGCGGCGGGGCGTTCTTGGTCTGACCACAGGTGTTGGCCTCGGGAGCGCTGTCTCGTTCGGGCGAAGCCAGGACTGGAGCGGTGGCAGTGAACGCTTGGTTGCCTCGTTGGGGCACGTCTTCGGCCTTCGTCCGAGTGGCGCGGATCAGAGTCGCGGACATGTTCATGCGGGCACCTCGGCGGTCGGGGCGTGCGAGTGCATCTGGATCGGCGCCAGGACGCCTTCCAGCGACGACGCGCCGCCGAAGGGGCAGGCTCCCTCGTCGATGTGCGCCTGGAACTCGGCGCGGAACTTCGCGACGTACGAGGCGATGATGATCGCGTCCGAGTCACCGAGCGGGCAGAGACATTTGCCGTTGATGCGGTCGCAGACGTCGAGCAGCAGGTCGAGGTCGCCCTGCGTGGCGCGGCCGTCCTCGAGCTTGCGCAGGATCGCCGTCAGCCAGCGCGTGCCCTCGCGACACGGCGTGCACTTGCCGCACGACTCGTGCTCGTAGAACTCCGACCAGCGAATGCCGAGCTGAACGATGCAGCAGCGGTCGTCGAGCACGACGATCCCGGCCGAGCCCATCGCGGTCCGCAACTCGGCGAGCGAATCGAAGTCGTAGCCGACGTCGATCTCGTCCTTCGTGAGAATCACCGTCGACGAGCCGCCCGGCACGACGGCCTTCAGCTCGCGTCCGTCCGGAATGCCGCCGCCGAGCCCGTAGACAATGTCCTTGATCGTCATTCCCGGCTCGATCTCGTAGTTGCCCCCATTCACGACATTGCCCGAGAGCGAGACGACCCGCGAGCCGCGCGTGTTCGGGACGCCGAGCTTCGCGTACTCCGCGCCGCCCATCGAGATCACGGGCGCGACGGTGGCGATCGTCTCGACGTTGTTGACGACCGTCGGCGAGGCGTAGAGCCCCGAGATCGCCGGGAAGGGCGGCTTCGAGCGCGGCTGGCCGCGCTTGCCCTCGAGCGACTCGAGGAGGGCCGTCTCCTCGCCGCAGATGTAGGCGCCTGCGCCGCGATGCACGACGATCGTCACGTCGCCGCGGATCTCCGGACGGTCCTTCAACTCCTCGAGCGCGGCGACGAGGATCTCGTACGGGCCGCTGTACTCCCCGCGGATGTAGACGAAGACGTGGTGCGAGTCGATCGCGTGGGCGGTGATGAGGCAGCCCTCGATGAACCGATGCGGGACACGCGAGAGGATCTCGTTGTCCTTGAAGCTGCCCGGCTCCGACTCGTCGGCGTTGATCACGAGGTAGTGCGGCTTGGGCAGCTGATCCTTCGACGGCACGAACGACCACTTGCGGCCGGCCGGGAAGAACGCGCCCCCGCGGCCACGCAGCTCCGACGTGATCAGCTCCTCGGTCACCGCCTCCGGCGCCATCGCGCGCGCCTTCTCGAGCGCGCTGTAGCCACCGCTCCCCTCGTACTCCGCGAGGCTCGTGGTCGCGTTCGCAAGGACGATGCTAGGTGGAGGTGCCACGAAGCTCCTCCACGATCGCGGGAACGCCGGCCGCGTCGACGTGCGTGCGGTAGTGGTGGTCGACCGAGACGATCGTCGCCCAGCCGCAGCCGCCGAGACATTCCACGGTGCGCAGCGTCACCTTGCCATCGGCGCTCGTCTCGCCGGCACGGCAGCCGAGCTCGGACTCGAACGCCTCGACGACGCGCTGCGCGCCGACGACCGCGCACGAGACGTTGGTGCACACCTCGACGAGGTGCTCGCCGACCGGCGCGAGGTGAAACTGATCGTAGAACGACGCGATCGACTTCACGTACGCCGGAGTCGCGTCGAGCGCGTCGGCGACCTCCCGGATCACGTCGGGTGAGAGCCAGCCGTGCTCGGCCTGGGCGAGCCGCAGCGCCGGCAGCACCGCGCTCTCCGACTCGGGTGGGTATTTTGCGCGCTCTTCCTGGATCAGGTCATGCAGGTTGCTCACCGGTCGACCTCGCCCATCACCGTGTCGAGCGAGCCGACGATGGCGATCATGTCGGCGATCAGTGCCTCGTGCATGCACGTTGCGGTTGCCTGCAGCGCCACGAACGACGGCGCGCGAAACTTCACGCGCCACGGCTTCGGCCCGCCGTCGGACGCGATGTAACACCCGAGCTCACCGCGCGGCGACTCGATCGTGACGTACGCCTCACCTTCGGGCACGCGGAACCCCTCGGTCACGATCTTGAAGTGGTGGATCAGTGACTCCATCGACGTGTGGAGCTCGCTCCGCGGCGGCAGCACGACCTTGCGGTCGTCGGCAATCCACGGCTCGCCCTCCATGTTCTCGAGGCGGTCGAGGCACTGCTCGACGATTCGCACCGATTCGCGCATCTCGTCCATGTGCACCCGGTAGCGCGCATAGACGTCGCCCTCCGGATAGACGGGGACGCGGAAGTCGACCTGGTGGTAGGCGAGGTACGGCTCGACCTTGCGCAGGTCCCAGTCGACGCCCGATCCGCGCAGCACGGGCCCGGACTGGCCGAGCGCGATCGCGTCCGCGGCGGTGAGTAGGCCGAGCCCCTCAGTGCGCTCGAGCCAGATCTTGTTGCGCGTCAAGAGGGTCTCGTAGTCGTCGACAGCCTTCGGCATGAGGTCGCAGAACTTGCGCGCCTCGGGGTAGAAGCCGCGCGGGATGTCCTCCGCCAGCCCGCCGATCTGGAAGTAGCGCGTGTGCATCCGGTAACCGGTGACGAGCTCGAACAGGTCGAGGATCGTGTCGCGCTCGCGAAACGCGTACCAGAACATCGAGATCGCGCCCAGCTCGAGCGCCGACGTGCCGAGCCAGACCAGGTGCGAGTGGATGCGGTTCAGTTCGCACATGAGGGTGCGCATCCAGACCGCCTTCCGCGGAATCGGCAGGCCGAGCAGCTTCTCGACCGCCGCGACGAAGACGTACTCGTTGTTCTGGAACGAGACGTAGTCGATGCGCTCCGGGTAGGTGACGCACTTCCACCACGTCTTCGCTTCCATGTTCTTCTCGAAGCCGGTGTGCAGGTAGCCGACCACCGCTTCGAGCCCGGTCACGTCCTCGCCGTAGAGGTCGACGATCAGACGCAGCACGCCGTGCGTCGAGGGATGGTTCGGCCCGAAGTTCACCGTCATCACGTCGCCGGTCTGCACGAGCTCGGGCGGCGTCACGAGCACCGTCGGGCAGGGCTGCGGAATCCGCGAGCCCTCGTAGAGCGGCGCGCGCCTGCGCGTTGGTGTGGGCGCGGTCATGCCTCTCCAGAGAAGCGCACGGGCTCGCCGCCGAGTGGGTAGTCCTTGCGGAGCGGATGGCCGTCCCAGTCGTCGTCGAGCAGGATGCGCTTCAGGTTCGGGTGACCGTCGATCGCGATTCCCATCAGGTCCCACGCCTCGCGCTCGTGCCAGTCGGCGGTGGGCCAGATCGGGATCACCGTCGGAACCGCCTCGCCCTCGTCGACCCAGGTCTGGACGCGCAGGCGTCGCGGCCGGCTGCTGACCGAGAGGAGGTGGTAGTTGACGGCGAAGCGCTTCGGTTTCGCGGTTGGGACCGCCTGGTAGCCCTGAGTCATCGGCCGGTTCAGGTCGCGGCCGCCCGGCGTTCCCATGTACCCGGAGACACCGGCGTCGCCCCAGCCCAGGTAGTCGACCGGGGTGATGTCCGAGAGGAAGTTGAAGCCCTCCTCGTCGCGGAGATGCGTGCACGCCTCGATCAGGCGGTCGACCGTGACGACCACGGTTGTCTCGTCATGCGCCTCTCTGACCTCGACGAGGCCCGGCACTCCGTCCCACTCACTCACGACAGGTGCAGCTTCATGAGGCGACACTTCGCAGCTCGTAGGCGGGCGGCACGCCGGCCCGCACGGCTTCATGCAGGCGCACGATGCCTTCGATCAACTGCTCGGGGCGCGGCGGGCAGCCCGGTACGTACATGTCGACTGGCACGATCTTGTCGACCGACTGCACGATCGCGTAGTTGTTGAACATGCCGCCCGATGACGCGCATGCGCCCATTGCGATCACCCATTTCGGCTCCAGCATCTGGTCGTAGATCTGGCGGAGCGGCGCGGCCATCTTGTGCGAGACGCGGCCCGAGACGATCAGCAGGTCGGCCTGGCGCGGCGACCCTCGGAACGGCTCCATCCCGAAGCGTGCGATGTCGTAGCGGCTCGAGACGATCGACATCATCTCGATCGCGCAGCAGGCGAGGCCGAACGTGTCGGGCCACATCGAGTTCGTCTGCGCCCAGGCGACCGCCTTCGCGAGCGTCGTCAACCCGACCTTCTGCTCGAGGTCGGCGACCTCGTCCTCGAAGCGCCCGGGGCCTTTCGTCGGCCAGAGCAGCCGCTCCGACTTCAGCCCCATCTGGTTCAGACGCTTGTCTAGCGCCATTCGAGTGCGCCTTTCCGCCAGATGTAGACGTACGCGACGAGCAGGATGATCATGAACGTGAGGAACTCGAAGAACCCGAACCAGGACAGCTCGTGGAGGATGACCGCGAGCGGATAGAGAAAGACGATCTCGATGTCGAAGAGGATGAAGAGCATCGCGGTCAAGTAGAACGAGACCGTGAAGCGCTGCCGCTGGGGCGGTCCCTGGGAAACGCCCGACTCGAACGGAATCGTCCGGGCGCGGACGCGCCGATGCGGCCGCTGCGCGAAGACGAAGCTTCCGACCATCATCGTCACCGGAATCGCAAGCGCGAAGATCGCATAGATCGCGAACGGCAACCAATCGTTGAACAACCTGCGCTCCTTCTCGGGACTCTCCTCCGGGGACTGCCCGGCGCGGACGCTAGCACCTTCGTTCGCGTGACACGAACGGAACCCGAACCGGTGGAACAATGCGCGTTGCGAGTGTCACGAACTTCGGTCCGACGATGCGACCTCGACCCCTCCGGCTACACTGTGGGCGATGGCTGCGATCGAGCAAACCGAGACCTCCGACACGACCCTCGTCACGCTGACTGCGGGCGCCGCCGAGAAGGTCCGTGGCTTGATGGCCGCCGAGCCGGCCGGTGAGGCCGAGGTGCTGCGGGTCGCGATTCAGGGCGGCGGTTGCAGCGGCTTCGAGTACGCGCTCGGCTTCGACCGCGGCGCGCAGTCGGGCGACCTCGAGCTCGAGTTCCACGGAGTCACCGTGGTCGTCGACCCGTTCAGCGCCCCGTACCTCCAGGGCTCGACGATCGACTTCCTCGAGGGTCTTCAGGAATCCGGGTTCAAGATCGAGAACCCGAACGCCACGTCGGCCTGCGGCTGCGGCCACAGCTTCCAGGTGGAAGAGGGCGGCGTGGTTGAAGAGGGAGCAGCGCCCGCCGAGGGCGCCGCCGGTTGCGGCTCGGGCTGCGGCCACTCGCACTGAGTCGTACTGGTTCGCCGCAACTCTTGCTGGAGCGGCCTCTCTAGGAGAAAGGTGCCTTGACGAGCAGGCCGGTCTGCAGGGGGATCGCGTCCGAGGCCTCGCGCAGGAAGCTTTCGTCGTCGTCCCGTTGGATCACGACGTTCTCACCGCCGGTCACCTCTTGCAGCTTGCCGTCGACGACGTCGAAGGTCTTGAAGTCGCCCTTGCTCACCGATCGCACCGTGGCGCCGAGAGAATCGATGACCGCTTCCTCGCCGCGTGCGACGACGGCCGCCCCGCCCGGTTCGAGCTGCCCGGCGATCCCCTCGAGCAGCGGGCCCGGCAGGCCGTGACGGTGAAACCGGCTCTTCGTTCGGTGCAACTCGGGCTCGCCCGAGGCGTCGCGGCAGACGAGGACGACGTCGTCCAGGGGGAACCGACGCGACTCAGCGGAGTCGTGGAGCGCCGCAATCCCCCATTCGCCCTGTTCGCGATTCGCGAACTTGACCGCCAGCAATTTCATCGCCGCCCAGTATCGTCGATCGCCGGCCGCGCTGCCTCATCCTTCCTGGATGAATTGCCCGCCTGACTACGATCGGCCCGTGAGCTCGCAGAAACTCCGCGTCGCAGTCGTCGGCTCGGGCCCAGCCGGGTTCTACACGGCCGATGCGCTCCTGAAAAGCGAGGACCCGCCGGTCGAGGTCGACCTGCTCGATCGGCTGCCGACGCCGTGGGGCCTCGTCCGCCTCGGCGTCGCGCCCGATCACGAGAACATCAAGGCCGTCTCGCGCGCGTTCGAGAAGACCGCTGCCAGGCCGGGTTTCCGCTTCTTCGGCAACGTCGAGGTCGGGCGGGACGTCACCCACGACGACCTTGCCGGGCTCTACGACGCGGTCGTCTACTCGGTGGGCGCCCAGACCGACCGCCGGCTCGGCATCCCCGGCGAGGACCTGCCCGGCTCGTGGCCTGCCACGGCGTTCGTCGCCTGGTACAACGGCCACCCCGATTTTCAGGACCTCGAGTTCGACCTCTCCCACGAGCGGGCTGTCGTGATCGGGAATGGAAACGTGGCCGTCGACTGTGTGCGCATGCTCGCGCTGACGGCCGAGGAGCTTGCCCCGACCGACACGACCGATGCGGCCGTCGAGGGGATCGTCGGGTCGGGGTTGAAAGAGATCGTCATGCTCGGGCGCCGAGGGCCGGTGCAGGCCGCGTTCACCCCGCCGGAGCTGAAGGAGCTCGGTGAGCTCGAGGGCGCCGACGTAGTCGTCGACCCGCGCGATCTCCAGCTGGACGCGGCGAGCGAGCACGAGCTCGAGGAAGACCGCGAGCGGGCGCGCCGGAACCTCGATCTGCTCCGTGAGTATGCGTCGCACGATCCTGCGGGCAAGCCGCGGCGCCTCGTCCTTCGGTTCCTTGCCTCGCCGATCGCAATCCGCGGCGTCGACAGGGTCGAGGCGGTGGAGGTCGTGCGGAACGAGCTCGTGGAGGAGAACGGACGGATCGTCGCGCGACCCTCGGGCGAGAGCGAGACGATCGAATGCGGCATCGTCCTCCGCAGCGTCGGCTACAAGGGCGTGGCACTCGCCGGCGTTCCGTTCGACGAGACGACGGGCACGATCCCGAACGACCGCGGCCGGGTCGAGGGCGCCGAGCGCACCTATGCCGCCGGCTGGATCAAGCGCGGCCCGAGTGGCGTGATCGGCACCAACAAGAAGGACGCGACCGAAACGGTCGAGTTGCTGCTCGAGGACGCCCGCGCCGGCGCACTGGCCCACCTTCGCGACGCGCCGGCGGCGACCCTGGAAGGGCTTCTCGAGGCGCGCGGCATCGACTTCGTCGAGTACGAGGGCTGGCAGGCGATCGATGCAGCTGAGCGCTCGGCCGGGCAGCCGCTCGGCCGGCCGCGCGTGAAGCTCGGCACCTGGGCGCATCTCCTCGCGGTCGGGAGCCGGATCACTCACCCGGGGGACATGCGCAAACCCTGACCGGCCGATGGTTGGGCCAGATGGTCGAGTGCCTGAATTGCGGTGAGCGGCGCGAGCTGCCCGAGGAGGAGTGCCCCCGCTGCTCCTATGTCGGGTGGGCATTCGTCGAGGAGCTCGACGAGGCACTGCGCCGCCTGCTGCGCGATCGGACGCTGGCCGACCGCCGCATTCGCGTCGCAAGCTAACCTCAGAGCCGTGGCTGACACGGCGCTGGACAGGCAGGAGCTCTGGGGCGGCGAGACCCGGAAGGCGATCGGGAACTTCCCTGTCTCCGGCGAGCCGATCCCTATGCCCGTCGCCCGCTGGCTCGGCCGCATCAAGGCCGCCGCCGCCCGCGTGAACGCCGAGCTCGGCCTCCTCGAGCAGGCGAAGGCCGACCGGATCGCGGCCGCGGCTGACCGGATCGCAAACGGCGAGCTCGACGACCAGTTCCCGATCGACGTCTTCCAGACCGGTTCGGGTACCTCCTCGAACATGAACGCGAACGAGGTGATCGCGACCATCGCGGGCGAAGGCGTGCACGCGAACGACGACGTCAACATGGGCCAGAGCTCGAACGACGTCTTCCCGTCGGCTGTTCATCTCGCCGCACTCGACGAGACCGTGAACGACCTACTGCCTGCGCTCGAGCAGCTCGGCAACGCGCTGCAGGCGAAGGCCGAGGAGTTCGCCGACGTTGTGAAGTCCGGGCGCACGCACTGGATGGACGCCACTCCGGTCACGCTCGGCCAGGAATTCGGCGGCTACGCCGCCCAGGTGCGCGAGGGCAAGCTCCGCGTCGAATCGACACTGCAGCGCCTCGGCCAGGTGCCGCTCGGCGGCACAGCGGTCGGTACCGGCATGAACACGCACCCGGAGTTCGCGGAACGGGTGCGCGCCCGTCTGATCGCCGACTCCGGCCTGCAGGTCTCTCCGCCCGCCGATCCCTTCGAGTCGCAGGCCGCTCGCGACGGGCTCGTCGAAGCTTCAGCGGCTCTGAAGACGCTCGCGGTCAGCCTGACGAAGATCGCGAACGACTTGCGCTTCATGGGCTCCGGCCCCCGCGCCGGTCTCGCCGAGATCTTCCTGCCGGAGCTGCAGAAAGGCTCGTCGATCATGCCGGGCAAGGTCAACCCGGTGATCCCGGAGGTCGTGACGCAAGTCGCCGCGCAGGTGATCGGGAACGATGCCGCGATCACGATCGGCGGCATGCAGGGTCACTTCGAACTGAACGTCTTCGTGCCGCTGCTGGCGCGCAACCTGCTGCAGTCGATCAAGCTCCTCGCCGCCGCCGCGCGTCTCCTCGACGAGAAATGCGTGGCAGGAATCGAGGCCAACCGGGAGCAGAACGAGCACTACGCCGAGCTGACACTCTCGGCGGCGGCGGCCCTGAATCCGTACATCGGCTACGACAAAGTGGGCGAGATCGTGAAGAAGGCGGCTGCATCCGGAAGGCCGCTTCGCGAGGTCGCACGGGAGGAGGGGGTCTCGGACGAGGTGCTCGACGCGGCTCTCGACTACCGCAAGATGGCCAATCCGCACGGCTGAACGCGATATCACGCCGGCGGGCCAGGTCGTCAGTACCTGATATCGAAGCTGCGATCAGACGTGTAATCTCGCGCGATGGGAAACCCGTACCGTCTTCTCCTCCGCATGCCGGAGGAGCTTCGCCAGCGCTTGGCTGATGCCGCGCGGGCATCTGAACGCAGTCTGAATCGTGAAATCGTTCATCGCCTCGAGGAGAGCCTCGAGGCGTCATCACCCGCTGTCGGCGTGAGCCGGCCGGGAGGGGAGAAACACATGCGGCAAATCTTCGAACGGAGGACGCTTGTCGTCCTCGCGGTGACCGGACTCGCCCTACTGGCGGCGGTCGCCGGCATCGTCGCGACCGGAGGCTCGCATCAGGCATCGCGGACGAGCGTGCTGATCGCGCAGAAGCAGCTTCGCCTCGAGTCGCAGGGCACAGCCCGCTCAAACGGCGGCGGCGACGAGTCGAACGAGTACATGACGGCTCAGCAACAGTTCGTGAACGCGCGGACTGCGCCGACCGGCATCGTCGATCCGGGCGCGTACTCGACAGCGGTCGGCAACCTGAACAATCTGCCGTCGACGGGTGGCACGTGGGAGGACATCACGGCCGTCCCCTACGACTCCGACCACCCGGCGTATCGCGACTTCCCGTCGAACTCGAGCGGAGGCAACGGGCTCGTCACGGGGCGCATCACCGGTCTCGCGACCGACGGCGCCGGCGACGTCTGGGCCGCGGGCGCCGACGGCGGCGTCTGGCGGCGGAATGCCGGCGCCAGTTCGTGGACGCTGATCAGCAACGGCCTGCTCTCGCTCTCGTCCGGCGACCTCGAGTACTCGAACGGCGTTCTCTGGTACGCCACCGGTGAGGCCAACACAGGTGCCGAGAGCTATGTCGGCGCCGGCGTCTACGTCCTTACGGACCCGGCCACGAACGCGACGTGGCAGCGGGTCGGCGGCACCGAGCTCGAATCGACCACGATCGGGCGCCTGCGCTTCAACGCGACCGGTACCCGCGTCTGGGCGGCGACGCTCCGAGGCGTCTGGTCGCACTCGACGTCGGCGTACTCCGGCTCGTGGACGCTTGCGTTCGCCGCGAACCCAGGGAATCTGCCGACGGCGCTTCATGCATTCACCGTCCCTGGCTCACAGATGGACAAAGCGACGTTCGGAACGAGCACGTCGTCCGAGAGCCAGGCCCCGTACAAGAACATTGTCAACGACGTCGCAGTCGATCCGAAGAACGCGAACCATGTCGTCGCGGCAGTCGGCTGGCGGAGCGGCGACACCTACAACGGCTTCTACGAGACGACCGATGGCGGCCTCAACTGGGCGAAGATCAACCCGACTGGCGGGCTGCCGACGAGCGACATCGGCTACGTGACGTTTGCGTTCGCCGCGGACGGCTCGAAGCTGTACGCGATCAACCAGTCACCGACGCTTCTGAACAAGGCGACCGGCAATGTCAACAGCTACCTCGATGGGGTCTACGTCTCGAACAACGGCTCGCCCTCAGGTCCATGGTCGAAGATCGCCGACTCGCAGAAGCTCGCCAACTCGGGCTCGGCGCTGAAGCAGTCCATCGGCGGAAAGGGTTACGGCCCGGGTATCCAGGCCTGGTACAACCAGTCGCTGACCGTCGACCCGACGAATCCGAACCACGTCTTCGTCGGTCTCGAGGAGGTGTACGAGTCCCAGAACAGCGGCTCGAACTGGAACACGATCGCGCCGTACTGGAACTTCAACTTCTCTTGCTGGTCGCCCGACATCCTCTACCCGCCGAACGGCACGGGCGCCTGCCCGCAGACGGCGCACACCGACCAACACTCGATCGCCGTCGGTGGCTCCGGCTCGAGCCGGTTCCTCGTGGTCGGAAACGACGGCGGTGTCTACGAGCGGCCGCTGAACGGCCACGTCAACGCCAACGGCAACGCCACCGACTGGACCGACCTGAACGACGGATCGCTGGACGCGCTCCAGTACTACTCGGTCGGCATCGGCAAGATCAATGGCCTGCATACGACGGCCGACGGCGACCAGGTGGACGAGACGACGTCGGCCGACACGCCGACCGTCAGCGGTCTGCCAGTCGAGGGCGCGCCGAGTGGCGTGCTCGTCAGCGGCGGTTTGCAGGACAACGGCGGGTCGCTCCTGCGGCCCGGCTCCGGCAAGATGGTCTCGAACTTCGGCGGTGACGGCGGAGACGTGCTCGTCGACCCGAACGACGGCTGCAACATCGTGCAGGAGTACGTCGACCTGTCGATGAGCGTCACGCAGACGTGCGCGCATCCCAATCTGTTGAACCCGAAGCATGTCGGGGCGTTCCTCGACGCGACAAAAGCGACGTCGTTCAACATCGCACCACCCGACATCAATGCGCGCTTCATCGCGCCCTTCGTGGCCAACGATCAGAACATCAACGAGTGGCTGGCCGCCGGCAACAGCCTGTGGATGCAGGAGAAGGGCTTCGCGATTCGCAAGCCGTCCGAGTGGACGAAGGCGTACACGCTCAGCAGCCCGAGCAACCTCTATACGGCGCTCGCGATGAGCGGCAACGAGGCGATCGGCGGCTGGTGCGGAGCCTCGAACTGCAACAACTCGGGCTTTGTCCGCGGCGTAACGATCGGGACGAAGACGAACGGCAAGTGGTCGTTCGGCGAGGCGGGACTGAACGGCCTGCCGAACCGCTACATCGGGGGCGTCGCGATCGGTCCTGACGGCGCGTACTACGTCGCGCTGAACGGGTTCAACCGGACCTTCACCGAAGGCCCAGGCGCTGGAATCGGCCACGTGTTCAGGTCGACCGACGGGAATACGTGGACCGACGTTTCGGCCAACTTCCCTGACGTCCCGGCCAACTCGATCAAGGCACTCGCCGACGGATCCCTGGTCGTTGGTACCGATCTCGGCGTGCTCTACCGAGGCCCGGGCGCGACGAATTGGAGCCGGCTCGGCACGAACATGCCGCTGACGGTCGCCACGGACGTCGAACTCGGTCCTGACCACAACATCTACGCGGCGACATATGGCCGCGGCATCTGGCGCATCGCGCAGCCAGGGGTCGGCTAGGACTCAGTCAGGAGAGCGCCACGCCCGGTCTTCGGGCGTGGCGCTCTCTCATCTGCGCGGGCGGGCGTTGTTGCTGCCCTACCGCAAGATGGCGAAATCCGGACGGTTGACCCCGATATCACGCTGCCGGCCCCTTACCGGCAGTACTTGATATTGAAGCTGCGATCAGGCATATACTCCGCGCGATGGCCAGCCCGTACCGGTTTCTGCTTCGCATGCCCGAAGACCTGCGCGACAAGCTCCGGGCGACCGCGAACGCGGGAGGGCGCAGCCTCAACACAGAGATTGTCGAGCGGCTTGAAGAGAGTCTCGCGCCGCCGGCCAATGCAACGCAAAGCCGGGCAACGCAAAGCCATGCAACGAGTCAGGGGAGAAGCATGAGAGGAAGGTCTATGCGGCTCGGCCGCATCGCCGTCGTGGCTGCGCTCGTCGCGGTCACCGCGGTCATCGTTGGAGTCTTCGCGACGTCAAGGACGCATTCGGTGTCACAGCACCGGCTCGCGAAGGGTGACTCGGACAGCTCGCAGGCGCTGAAGGCGGGCATCGCGAACGAGGGCCCGAGCGCGACCTACGAAGCCCAGGAAGAGGCCGACCGTGCGTATCCGGCCGCCTCGGTCCCCGCTGTCGCGGCCGAGAACTCGCAGGCGACGTTCGCGGCGCTGAAGAAGCACGGCAACGGCAAGGGCGACTGGCAGTCGATCGGTCCGACCACGGCTCAGTATCCGGCGGTGCTCGACCAGTTCCTCGCCGGCGGTAAGCCGTACGTGGCCTCAGGTCGCGTCACCGCGCTCGCGGTCGGTGGCTGCAAGGGCAACAACAACAAGTGTGTGATCTACCTGGGCGCGGCCGGCGGCGGTGTCTGGGTCGCCAAGGTCGGCACCCACGACAACGGCAAGATCAAGTGGCAGTTCTCGTCGGGCCCGTTCGGCCTGAATGCGATCGGCTCGCTGCTCGTCGACGCGAGCGACGCGTCGGGCAACACGGTGTACGCGGCAACCGGTGAAGAGAATGCCTCGGGCGATTCCGAGGCCGGCGTGGGCATCTACAAGTCGACGGATGGCGGCGGCAGCTGGTCACTCGTCCCGGGCAGCGACATCTTCACCCAGCGTTCGATCGGGAAGATGGCGATCGACAACGCGGGCAACCTGCTCGTTCCCATCGGCAGTGGTGTCCGCGGCGTCAGCTCGGTCACCGGCGGTGCCTCCTCGAGCGGTTCGGCGACGCATCCGCTCGTCACCCGCGGCCTCTGGCGTCAGACCGGGAGCACCTTCACGCTCATCTGGCCGTCACCGCTGCCGGCTCGCGGCTCGACGACGGTCAAGGTCGATCCGACCCACTCGAACATCATCTACGTCAATGCGTTCCAGCACGGCATCTGGCGCTCGCTCGACAACGGCGCGACGTTCTCGCAGATCTTCGTCGAGCAGGACGACACGCCCGGGACGGTCGCAGGTGCGATCGACCGGAGCGAGTTCGACGTCACGACGCTCGCGAACGGCGCAACGCGCATGTATGTCGGCGAGGGTCAGGGCGGCGGCGCGGGCCATACCGCCAACTTCTGGCGCAGCGACAACGCGAACAGCACAACGCCGACGTTCACCCAGATGGGCGGCCTGCAGGTCGACAACTACTGCACGACGCAGTGCTGGTACGACAACTACGTCGTGACGTCGCCCGACAACCCGAACATCGTCTACCTCGGCGGCTCGTTCGACTACAACACGGTCAACGCTTCCACCAACGGCCGCGCAGTGCTCCTGTCGACAGACGGTGGCTCCACATGGAGCGACATGACGCGGGACAAGGACAATGCGGGCTGGATCCATCCCGACCAGCACGCACTCGTCACGATCCCCGGGAACCCGCTGCAGTTCATCGCAGGCGATGACGGCGGTGTCGTGATGTCGGACGGGACGTACGTCGATGGTTCCGCGCAGTGCGACACGCGCGGCCTCGGCCCCAACTCCACCGCGTTCTGCAAGTCGCTGCTCAACCGGATCCCGAACCAGCTCGCGGTCCTGAACCAGGGACTCTCGACGCTTCAGTTCCAGAGCCTGTCGGTCAATCCGCAGAACTCGAACCAGCTGATGGGTGGCACGCAGGACAACGGGACGTTCGAGTTCACCGGCTCGACCGACGTCTGGCCGCAGATCATCTACGGCGACGGCGGCCAGTCCGGCTGGAACGCAACGAACAGCAACAAGCGGTTCAACACGTTCACGGGCGAAGCCAGCGACGTGAACTTCCGCAACGGCGATCCGTCCTCCTGGGTGATCGCAACGGGCCCGATCGACGCGAGTCCCGAGGGCTCCGCGTTCTACCCGCCGATCATTGCCGATCCGAATCCCGCCAATGCGGACTCGATCTTCCAGGGCTCGCAGTCGGTCTGGCGGACCCAGGATTGGGCCGGCAACCAGGCGTTCCTCGAGGCGAACTGCCCCGAGTTCTCGACGAGTGCCGCGAATCCCAACTGCGGCGACTTCGTGCGGCTCGGACCGCCGAGGACCAGCCCCACGGCGCTGGACGGTGCGCGTGACCTGACGGCTCCGAACGGCGTCGATCCGTCGACGACGTTCGGCACGACTCTCGCCGGCGGAACCGTTGCTGCGATCGCACGGACGGCGAGCAACTCGGGAACGATGTGGGCCGCGACGTCGACGGGCCGCGTGTTCATCACCGACAACGCGAATGACCCGACGGCAACCGCGGTGCACTGGACGCGGCTCGACACGACCGCCGCGAATGCACCGCCGCGGTTCGTCAGTTCGATCGTCATCGATCCGACGAACCCGAATCACGCGTGGATCTCCTACTCGGGCTACGCCATCAACACACCCGGGCTCGCCGGCCACGTGTTCGAGGTCACCCGCACGGGCTCGACGGCCACCTGGGTCGACCGGACCTACGACCTGGCCGATCTCCCGATCACCGGTCTCGTCCGCGACGACCTGACCGGCGACCTCTACGCGTCGAGCGACTTCGCCGTGATGAAGCTCGCCGCGGGTGCGACGACGTGGACCGTCGCGGCGTCAGGGATGCCGCAGGTGGAGGTTGCAGGCCTGACGATCGCCTCGAAGGATCGCGTTCTCTACGCGGCGACACATGGCCTCGGCGCCTGGAAGCTGAACCTCGGCAAGGTCGGCTCCTGAGCACCTTCTGACGGCCACTCGAAAGCGCACGGAAGATCGCGATGGGCCGCCTCCGGGCGGCCCATCGACGTTTGTAAAACAGGTTTTCGAAGCGGTCGCCCGAGGGCATGATGGAAGCATGAAGCGACTCCTACCGCTGTTCCTTGCCCTCGCCGCGCTCACCCCGGCGCTCGCTCCGGCCGCCGTTCCCCACCCCCGCGTCTGGCTGTCCGACACGAGTCCTCTGACCGTGAAGGGATCGGGCTTCAGGGCGGGCGAGAAGGTGTCGATGACGCTGACCGCCGGGCGCCGTTTCGCGCCGCGCAGCCTGGTCGCGAGCCCGCGAGGCGCCCTCACGGCGACCTGGACCGGGAAGCCGGTGCTGAAGGCCGGCTGCCTCACCGTCACGATCCGGGCGGCCGGGAACCTCGGCTCGGTTGCGACCTTCAAGGTCGCCGGGCTCGAGTGTGCGTCCGGGCCGGCCGCACCCGGCCCGTAGACGACCCAAGCCCCTCCGTTGCGAGCGCCTGGCACTTCTCGGGTCCGCCCGTTCTTGGTTGATATTTCGATATTACGTCGCTAGAACGTGCCCGAGCCCGGGGGCGTGCGCTGTGCCGAGGTCGTCGTCCGCGCAACCGGCGCGCTCGGCTCACAGGCGACGGTCTCGCGGGCCGCGCCCGACCGCAAGAGCCCTCAGCGGTCAGCGGTCAGCGGGCTGGCTAGTACGCGACCGCGCCACGTCCGGTCTCGGCGGCGTGCCGCTGCTCGTCGGCGCGATAGCTCGAGCGCACGAGCGGCCCGGAGAAGACCGACCCGAACCCGAGTGCCTCCCCTTGCTCGCGGAACCAGCGGAACTCGTCGGGATGGACCCAGCGGTCGATCGTCGCGTGCTTCGCGCTCGGCTGGAGGTACTGGCCGATCGTGACGACGTCGACGCCGTTCGCGCGCAGGTCGCGCAGTGTCTCCACGACCTCGTCGTTCGTCTCTCCGAGGCCGACGATGATCCCCGACTTCGTCAGCACGTTGTAGTCGGCGATCTCTTTGCCGCGGCGCAGCAGTTCCAGTGCGCCGTCGTAGCTCGCCTTGCCTCCGCGCATCTTGCGGTGCAGGCGACGGACAGTCTCGATGTTGTGGTTGAAGACGTCGGGGCGCGCGCCGATCACGGTCTGCAGCGCTGTCTCCTCGACTCCGAGGAAGTCCGGCGTGAGCACCTCGACCGTCGCCTCGGGAAGCTTCGACTTGATCGCGCGAATGGTCGCCGCGTAGTGGCCGGCACCCTTGTCCGGCACGTCGTCGCGGTCGACCGACGTGACGACGACATGCTTGAGCCCCATCTGTTTCGCGGTCTGCGCCAGCCGCAGCGGCTCCAGCGGGTCGACCGGCTCGCTCGGGCGGCCGGAGTTGACGTAGCAATAGCGGCAGGCGCGCGTGCAGGTCTCACCGAGGATCTGGAACGTCGCGGTCCCGCGCCCCCAGCACTCGGCGATGTTCGGGCAGCGCGCTTCCTCACAGATCGTGTTGAGGCCGGCGCCGTGGATCAGCTTCTTCACGTCGAAGTAGCTGCCGTTGGACGACGGCGCGCGCACCTTCATCCAGTCGGGGCGGCGCGGCCGGTCGGCCACAGGAAGGGAGGTCTCCACGCGGGGCAGTTTAGATGCCGACGGCCGTCCGGCCGACCAGCTCCGCGTAGCGGCCACCAAGCGAGAGCAGTTCGTCATGCGTGCCGCGCTCCACGATGCGGCCGCCGTCCAGGACGACGATCTGGTCGGCGTCCTGCACCGTCGAAAGGCGGTGGGCGATCGCGATCGTCGTCCGCCCCTCGGCGAGCCGGTCGAGTGCATCCTGCACCTGACGCTCGGTCTCGGTGTCGAGCGAGCTGGTCGCCTCGTCGAGCACCAGGATCGGCGGGTTGCGGAGGATGGTCCGGGCGATCGCGATCCGCTGTTTCTCGCCGCCCGAGAAGCGGTAGCCGCGCTCGCCTACCGTCGTGTCGTACCCCTCGGGCAGTGACATGATCTGATCGTGGATCTGCGCGGCCCGCGCCGCCAGCTCCAGCTCCTCGTCGGTCGCGTCCGGCTTCGCGAAACGGAGGTTCTCGCGCACGGTGGCGTGGAAGAGGTAGGTCTCCTGCGAGACGACCCCGACGAGACTCGACAGGGAGGCGAACGACAGGTCACGCACGTCGACGCCGTCGATCAGGACCGCGCCCTCGTTGACCTCGTACAGCCGCGCGCTGAGATAGCCCAGGGTCGTCTTGCCGGCGCCCGTCTCGCCGACGAGCGCGGTCGTCGTGCCCGCAGGCACGGTGAACGAGACGTCCTCGAGCGTCCAGTCTCCGGCGCCGTAGCGGAACCACACGTGGTCGAACTCGACGTCACCGGCCGTATCGAGGTCTCGCGCGTCGGGCCGCTCGTCGATGTCCACCGGCTGGTCGAGGTACTCGAAGATGCGGTCGAAGAGCGCGAGGGAGGTCTGCACGTCGAGCCCGACGCCGAGCAGCGAGCCGACGGGGAAGAAGAGCCGGGTCTGAAGCGTGGTGAAGGCGACGAGGGTTGGCACGGTGATCGCCGACGATCCGTGAGCGAGCGCGAGACCTCCGAACCAGTACACCGCTGCCGGCATGACCGCGAAGCTCGTCTGGATCGTCGCCATCACCCACCGGCCTGCCATTCGCTGGCGCACCTCGAGGTCCGCGAGCGTGCGGGACTCGCCCTCGAACCGGTCGGCCAGCTCGCCCGAGCGCCCCATCGTCTTGCCCAACAGGATCCCCGAGACCGAGAGCGACTCCTGGACGAGGCTCGAGATGTCGGCAAGCGTCTCCTGCGTCGACGAGGCGATCCGACGGCGCTCGTTCCCGACACGGCGCGTCAGCAGGACGAAGATAGGGATCAGCGCAAACGCGAAGAGCGCAAGCTCCCAGCTGAGGAAGAGCATCCCGATCATGGTCGCGAGGACGGTCGTCGCATTCGAGACGATCGAGGTGGCCGTGCTCGTGACGACGCTCTGCACGCCGCCGATGTCGTTCGAGATCCGCGACTGGATCTCGCCGGTGCGCGTTCGCGTGAAGAACGCGAGCGAGAGTCGTTGCAGGTGGCGGAAGACGGCTGCCCGCAGGTCGTGCATCACACGCTGGCCCACCTGGTTCGAGAGCAACGTCTGCCACACACCGAGCACGCCCGTGACGACCGAGATCACGATCATCCCGATTGCGAGCACCGACAGCCGCGTCGTATCCGTGTCCTCGATCGCCTGAAGGGCGCCGCGCAGGAGGAAGGCCGGGACCACCCCGAGCCCCGCGGAGATGACGATCAGCACGAGCACGACACCCAGGCGGCGCCGATACGAACGGAAGAGACCCGCGATGCGCTTCAGATTCGCGCGCCGCACCGCCGGGTCGGCCGGCCGGACCGGGGTCTCGCGAACTCCGCGCTGCATGCCACCGAACATGTCCTCAAGGTAGAGAAGGCCGCTAGTCTCGCGCTGGTGCGGCGGATCTGCGTTTTCTGTGGCGCATCGAGCGGACGCTTGCCGGCGTACGCCGCCGCGGCCCGCTCACTGGGTGCAACGCTCGCGGGCCGCGGGCTCGGCCTCGTCTACGGCGGCGGTCGCGTCGGGCTGATGGGCGCGGTCGCGGACGCTGCGCTCGCCGGCGGCGGCGAGGTGATCGGCGTGATCCCGCAGGAGCTCGTCGACCGTGAGCTCGCGCACGCCGGGCTCACGGAGCTGCACATCGTCAGCTCGCTGCACGAGCGCAAGGCGCGCATGGCGGATCTGGCCGACGGCTTCATCGCGCTTCCGGGCGGCTTCGGCACGCTCGACGAGCTGCTCGAGCAACTGACGTGGTCGCAGCTAGGCCTGCATGCGAAGCCGATCGGCCTCTTCGACGTCGAGGACTACTGGCGGCCGTTGATCGCCCTCGCCCGCCATGCGACCGAGGAGGGGTTCGTGCGCGAGTCCGACCTGGCGGCGATCGCGGTCGGTGGTGACGCGGAGGGCCTGCTCGACCGGCTCGAGCGCCTGACCCGGAGCGAGCGGCCCCGTCCGAAGTGGGCCAAGCCGCCGGCGCCCTAACCGCGGGAGCAGGGTTAGAGCAGCAGTCCGACGACGAGTGCGGCGGTGACGGCCGCGGCGGCGATGACGCCGGCCCAGGCGATGACCTGCAGCGTTTCTTCCATGAAACGATCGTCGGCTCGTGGCTGGACGGACTTGAGGGTTGCTTACGTTCGAACGGCGAACTGAGTCCGTGCGGCCGAAGCGGCGGCCCGAGGCTGCTCCTCGAAGGCGAGCCCGAAGACATCGGCGAGGGCCTGCGCGGCGACCGGGCGAACGTCGTCGACGGCGACCGGCCGTCCGAGCTCGCGGGCGAGCGAGGTGAACGCGTAGCCGTCGAGCCCGCACGCCGTGATCCAGTCGGTGAACGGCGCAGGGTCGAGGTCGACGTTCAAGGCGTAGCCGTGCGTCGAGATCCACCTCGTCAGGTGGATGCCGATCGAGGCGATCTTGCGGGGTGGGTGCTCGAGCCACACTCCTGTCAGCCCCTCGATGCGGGTGGCCGAGACGCCGAACGCGCCGATCGTCCGGATCAGCGCCTCCTCCAGATCGCGGCAGTAGCGCTTCACGTCCTGGCCGTGGCGCGTGAGGTCGAGGATCGGGTAGCAGACGAGCTGGCCCGGGGCGTGGTAGGTCGACTTGCCGCCCCGGTCGACCTCGACGACCTCGACGTCGGCGCCCTCCGGCAAGTGCACCTCCCCTTCCTCCGTGCGGCGGCCAAGCGTGATCGTCGGCGGATGCTCCAGCAGGATCACCGTGTCGTGACTCGTACCGTCGGAAACCGCTGTTGCGAGCGAGCGTTGGAGGGCGAGCGCTTCGCGATAGTCGACGACGCCGAGGTTCACCAGTTGTGCGCTCACCAGCTGTGCGCTCGTCCTCATGCGCTCACTCTAGCCCGCGCCCGGCCGCGGATAGTTCGACGCGACCAGCTGGTCCCACATGCGATCGGGCAGGAGCCCGTGCAGGCCGACGAGCAGGCGCGCCGACGGCGTGACGAGGTAGCGCGGTCTTGGGTTGCGAATCCGAAGCGCCTTCTCGATGACGCGCGCGACGCTCTCCGGCTCTCCGCCGAGCCTCGCCATCGGGCCACGCTCGTACGCGTTCACCGTCGTCGCGGCGACCGACGCGTCGAAGGCTGCGTACGGCCCGTCGTCCGGCGAGACGTCGGCGAGCTCGCCCGCCGCGGTCGAGGAGAACTCGGTGCGGATGATCCCGGGCTCGATCAGCACCACCCGGATCCCGAAGCCGGCGACCTCGAAGCGCAGGCCGTCCGAAAGTGCCTCCAGCGCGTACTTGGACGCGTGATAGGCCGCTGCTCCCGGAAACGACAGCCTGCCGCCCATCGAGCTGACGTTCACGATCCGGCCACGCCGCTCACGGCGCATGCCGGGCAGTACCAGTCGGCAAAGTTCCAGCGGCGCGAAGAAGTTCGTCTCGAACTGCCGACGCACCCGCTCGAGCGCTACCGACTCCACCGCCCCCGACTGGCTGTAGCCCGCGTTGTTCACGAGGGCGGGCACGAATCCCTCCCGCGCCTCGATCGTCGCGACGGCGGCGCGCCTCGATGCGTCGTCGGTCACGTCGAGCTCGAGCAGCTCGCAGCCCCGACCGCGCAACTCTTCGATCGACTCCAGCCGGCGTGCACTCGCGTACACCCGCCAACCCGCTCCCGCGAGCCGAAGCGCTGTCGCCCGGCCGATGCCGGTCGAGCAGCCCGTGACGAGGACGCTCTGCTTAGTAGTCGCTCTCGCCCCAGGTCTGGAGGCGCTCACGCAGGTCGCGGAGGAAGCGCCCCGCGAGTGCACCGTCGACAAGGCGGTGGTCGTACGTCAGCGTCAGGTTCATCATCGAGCGGATCGCGATCGCGTCGGCGCCGTTGTCGTCGGTGATCACCCACGGCCGCTTCACGATCGCATACGTCCCGAGAATGCCTGCCTGCGGCTGGCTGATCACCGGTGTGCCGTGGAACGTGCCGTAGCCGCCGGGATTCGTGATCGTGAAGGTGCCGCCGACGACGTCGTCGGGCGTCAGCTGCTTCTCGCGTGCACGCCTCGCGATCTCGGCAATGCCCTTGGCCATGCCGAGCAGATTCAGCGTCTCGGCGTTCTTGACGACGGGAACGATGAGGCCCTTGCCGTCGGCAAGCTCGACCGCGAAGCCGAGGTTGACGTAGCTGCGTGTCACGATCTTGTCACCGCGCAACTCGCCGTTCACCCACGGATAGTCGGCGAGTGTCTCGGCCGTCGCGCGCGCGATGAATGCGAGGTACGTCGGATTGACGCCGTAAGCGGCCTGGTACTCCTTCTTCAGCTTCTCGCGGATCGTCACGACCTTCGACATGTCGACCTCGATCGCGCTCGTGACGTGCGCCGACGTGTCGAGCGACCGGCGCATGTGCTCGGCGATCCCCCGGCGCATCGCCGACAGTGGTTCGAGCGTCTCGCCAGAAGCCTGCGGCTCCTGGCTCGGAACTGCAGGCGAAGGGGTCGGTGCGGGCGCAGCCGCCGGAGCCGGAGTTGTCGTCGGTGCGGGCGCCGCCGCGGCCGCCGGCGGGGTTGGCACTTCACCAGCCTTTATCGGTGCCTGCTTTTCGGCATCGATAAAGGCCTGAATGTCCTTCTTCGTGACCCTGCCGCCGTTGCCCGTGCCGGGAACCTGCGCAGGGTCGATCCCGTGCTCGGAGGCGATCCGCGCGACCACCGGCGAGACGAACGAGCGGCCGTTGTCGCCCGCGGGTGCTCCCTGCTCGAGCTGCTCCGGTTCCGCCGTCGGCGTCGTGCCCTCGGTGGCCGAGGCCGCAGCGGCGTCGGCTGCAGGCTGCGTCGGCGGTTCTTGCTGGAGCGCCGGAGCCGCGGCTTCGGGCTCGCGCGCCGCTACTTCAGTGGGCGGAGGCTCCACGGGCGCGGGCGCCGGCGGAGCCGCCGCGCTGCCTTCGCCGCCGATGCGTGCGAGCAGGGTGCCCACCTCGACCGTCTCGCCTTCCTGGACGAGGATCTCGGTGACGATGCCGGTGGCCGGGCTCGGAACCTCGGTGTCGACCTTGTCGGTCGAGATCTCGAGCAGCGTCTCGTCGGCCTCGATCTGCTCCCCCACCTGCTTCGACCACTTCGTGATCGTGCCCTCCGAGACGGAGACGCCCATCTGGGGCATGACGACATCGACTGCGGTTCCTGTGCTTGACATCAGTAACTCACGAGCTCCTTGAGTCCGGCGACGACATCGTCGACCTGGGGGATATACGCCTTTTCCAACACGGGCGAGAAGGGTGCCGGGCAGTCGGGTGCGGCGATGCGCTTCACCGGCGCATCCAGATCCTCGAACGCCTCCTCGGCGATCGTCGCCGCGATCTCGGCGCCGAAGCCGCCGGTGCGGGTGTCCTCGTGCAGCACGAGCACCTTCGAGGTCTTCCGGGCCGATGCGAGCACCGCCTCCTTGTCCCACGGCATGACCGTGCGCAAGTCGACGATCTCGACCGACGTGTCGGGCAGGAGCTTCGCGGCCTCCTCTGCCGTGTAGACCATCGCGCCCCAGGTGATCACGGTCACGTCCTCGCCCGCGGCATGGATGCGCGCCTTGCCGATCGGCGTCACGTAGCGCTCGTCCGGCACCTCGCCCTTGATGCGCCGATACAGGTGCTTGTGCTCGAAGAAGAGCACCGGGTTCGGGTCTTCGATCGCGGCCACCAGCAGGCCCTTCGCATCCTCTGGCGTCGCGGGGCAGACGCACTTGAGGCCGGGAATGTGTGCGAATGACGACTCCGGGTTCTGCGAGTGGAACGGGCCGCCCGAGAAGCCGCCGCCGGAGGGCAGCCGCAGTACGAACGGCACCGGCGTGCCGGCCCGCCAGCGCTGCTTCGCGGCGACGGTGACGAGGTGATCCCAGGCGCACGAGACGAAGTCGGCGAACTGCATCTCTGCGACGGGACGCATGCCCATGAGCGCGGCGCCGGTCGCGCCGCCCATGATCGCGGTCTCGGAGAGCGGCGTGTCGATCACGCGCCACGCCCCGAACTCCTCCTGGAACCCGAGCGTCACCTTGAACGCGCCGCCGTAGACGCCGACGTCCTCGCCGAGCACGAAGACGCGCTTGTCGCGGCGCATCTCCTGTCGGAGGCCGTCCGAGATTGCCTGGAGATATGTCTTCTCAGCCATGGTCGGCTCTACTTGTGGTGGGGCGTGTCGAGGTCTTCCGGTGTCGCGTAGACGCCGTCGAGGAGCGTCGCCGGATCCGGTTGCGGCGACTCGTCCGCGCGTTGCAGCGAGTCACTGAGCAGCTTCTTCACCGCGACCGTCATCTCGCCCTCCTCGTCGTCGCTCATGTCGACGTTGTCGCGGAGCCAGGTGCGGTAGCGCTCGATCGGATCGCGCTCGGCCCAGCGCTCGAAGAGCTCCTTCGGCACGTAGAACGCGTCGTCGTGCACGGCGTGCCCTTCCATACGGAGGGTCTGGCACTCGATCAGCGTCGGTCCTCCGCCATCGCGCGCCTTCTCCACCGCGGCCTTCGTCTCGCGATACACGGCGAGCACATCGGTGCCGTCGACGACGACCCCGTCGAAGCCGTAGGCCTGGGCGCGGTCGGCGAGATGCTCGACGGCGTAGCCGAGGTGCGTCGGCGTCGAATACGCCCACTGGTTGTTGTCGCAGATGAAGACGACCGGCAGCTTGCGCACGCCGGCGAAGTTCATACCCTCGTGCGCATCGCCGCGCCCCATCGCGCCCTCGCCCGACCACGCGATCGCGACGCGTTTCTCCTCGCGGATCCGAAAGGCGAGCGCGCAGCCGACGGCGACCGGCAGCATCGCGGGCAGATGGCTCACCATCGCCAGCAGGCCCAGGCGCTGGTCGGCCATGTGCACGTTGCCGTCCTTCCCCTTCGTCGGACCATCAGCGCGGCCCATGTATTGGGCGAAGATGCGCCACGGCTCCACGCCACGCGTGATGTGCACGCCCATGTCGCGATGCAGCGGTGTGCCGACGTCGTCGGGGCCCATCGCCGTCGCGACACCGACCGAGGATGCCTCGTTCCCGCGGCCCGTGTAGAACGAGCCCGGGATCTTTCCCTGGCGGTAGAGGATGTGGCCGCGCTCTTCGACGCCGCGGGTGATCAACATGTTGCGGTAGATCTGGAGCAGGTCCTCGCGGTCGAGACCCTGTTCCCTCACCTCCTGGAGCGAGCCGCTTGGCTCGGCCACGCGCGCGATTGCCACTGCACCGTCCTCGAATATCGAAAGGTGGGAAGAACCGGCCCAATCGTAACGACGACGGTAGTCTCGCAGGATGGGGAAGGCGGCAGACTGGCTCCGGGAGGAACGGCGGAACGTTCTCGGTCACTGGAGCGCCTTCTGCCTTCAGTGTGGATCCGCCCGCCGGTGGTTCGAGGACTCCGAAGCCGAGCTCTCTCCCGAGTGCGCGACCTGCGGCGGGACGATGCTCCATCGCTGCCCGGCCTGCCAGGCGCCCTTCTCGTCGACCTTCGCGATCGACTGTGAGGAGTGCGGCGCCGCGCTGCGCGAGCCGGAGCTGCTCGGCATGCGCATCCGCCGGCCGGACCGTCCCTCGTCCGTCTGAGCCCCGCTCAATCGCTCGAACAGGCGCTCAGCGACTGCGCAGAACGCGCCGCAGAACCGCCTCGTATTCCTCGAGGCCCTGGCGGTAGAGGCGTGCCTCGGGGCCTGCGGCAATGCCGACGCGCTCGGGGATGACGCCCCAGACCGGGACTTTCTCCTGCTTCCACCAGTCGATCGTCTCGGCGAGATCGTTCGTGCCGAGCCTCGCCGCCGAGATGACGACCCCGCGCGGCGTGCCGGCCGGGATCATCCCGAGCGTCACGACCACCCGTGGGTACTCGACACCGCCCGCGCGGGTCGGAATGAGGACGGCGTCGGCCGAGTTGATCGCCGACTGCACGAGCCGCTCGTCGCCCGGGGGCGTGTCCACGATCGCCACGCCGTCATGGCGGCTCATCGCTCGGGCGAGCGTTCGCTCGGACGGCGCCTCGATGACGCTCACACCTTCGATCGGACGCTCCTCGAGCCACTCGGCCGACGAGGCCTGCCGGTCGGCGTCGATCAGCAGTACGGGGTCGTAGCCCTTGGCAGCGGCGACCGCCGCCAGATAGACCGCCATGGTCGTCTTCCCGACTCCGCCTTTGAGATTCGTGACGACGACATTCATGCAGTTTGTGCAGTGTAAGGGAGTCGGGCGCGGCACTCCGAGGCTGCGGTCAAACCAGCGAAACAACCAGCGGAAAGAGGTGCGAAATGAGCGAATCGCTGCAGAGCGTCGGGGCAATCACCCTCTTCGTCGAGGACCTGCGATCGTCGAAAGCCTTCTACGCGGACGTCTTCGGCGCGCCGCTCGTCTACGAGGACGACAACTCCGCGGTGTTCAAGTTCGAGAATATGATCGTGAATCTGCTGAAGGTCCCTGCAGCGCACGGGCTGATCGATCCCGGCGTCGTCGCTGGACGTGAGGCCGGATCGCGCTTCCAGCTCTCGATCTGGGTCGAGGATGCGGATGCCGTGTGCGCGAAGCTCGCGTCGCGGGGCGTGGCGCTGCTCAACGGCCCGCAGAATCGCGCCTGGGGGATGCGGACGGCGAGCTTCGTGGATCCTGCCGGGCACATCTGGGAGGTCGCGCAGGAGTTGCCGGCGGCCCAGTAGGCGCCGGGTCGCTCCTAGGGATGCGGGGCGGCCGCGGGAGGCAGCTGCATCGATGCGCGCAATGAGACGAGCGGCGCGGCGGGAATGCGGATGAGGCCGCGGGTCGGGCGGTCGAGGTCGAACGTGACGAGCAGGAGCAGGGTGATGAGGCCCGCCGCGAGGACGACAGTGCTCACGCCGCGCCCGAGCATCGCCAGGTAGAGGGCGAGCAGGCCGAGCGCGGTTGCGGCGCTGATCACCTCCACGGCCAGGACGGGGCCTGGCACGCGGTTGTTCTGTGCCGACACCCGGACCGTTTGCATGTCGATCATCGCGTTCAGGCTGTCGATGTAGAGGCGGGGCGCGCTCGCGACCGGCGCGGCGGCGAGCGCCTGGCCGCCGAGCCGCCATAGTCGTCGCTGCAGCGCGCTGCCGTCGGCGATCGCCCGGCGCTGCGCGGCAGTGCCGGGAATCGCATTCGAGAGCCGGAGGCTCGCGTTGGTGTACGGCATGTACAGCGCGAGCGAGCGGCTGCGCATCGGCTCACTGAGGGTCTGGGCACGCAGATACGCCGTGCCGATCGCGTTCGCGTCGTCGACGACCGCAGCGCGCCGCGATTCATAGCGGCCGACGGCCAGCGACAGGCCGAACGCGAGGATGAGCCCGACGAGCCCGAGCAGCGCGGCCTGGAGGACGCCGAAGGGCTCCTTCAGGGTCTCCGAGTGCTTGCGCAGGTACAGGCCAGCTCCGAGGCCGATCGCTGTCGCGCCGAAGATCACCACGAAGAGGACGCCGGTGAGCTCCCACTCGGTCAGGCTGAAGAACACTTTGGTCATCCTCTCGAGCGGGGCCGGAGCGGCTAGAAACCGTAGCTCGGCCTGATCGCCGAGAAGCGGATCACGGTGACGGTGTCGGCGACGGTGACCTCGCGGTTGTAGAGCTGCCCGAGGAACCGGCAGAGCTCGTCGGTGTGCCGGATCTCAGGGTTGTCGTGCTCGATCTCGTTCGGCGACAGGTCACCGATCGTCTTCACCTCGACCTTGTCGATGACCGCGTCGAAGACGTGCTGGCGCGGACCGAAGCGCGCGCCGACGAGCACGGACACGATCATGCCCTTCTGGTACTTGCGCGACTTGTCCCCCAGCCGGATCGTCGCGGACTTGCGGTGCGACTTGAGCTGGGCCTCGACGATCGGCGAGTAGAAGTTCAGCGCGAAGGAAGGCACCGGCCGCCGATCATACGTCGTCGGCGGCGAGCACGACCACGGCCTTCTCCGCCATGTCGCGTTCGCCGCCGTAGGCCAGGAGCTTCGGGGCCTCGGTGAGCGGCAGCCAGCGCACGTCGGCGACCTCGTGCCGGAACTCCTCGGGAACGTCGCCGAGCCGGCCGCCCTCGTACCGGATGAGGAAGAACGAGACGATCTTGAAGACCCGCTCACCCTCCCACGTGAAGACGTAGCGGACATCGCCGAGCTTGCCGAGCGAGCGGCCGTGAGCGCCTGTCTCCTCGGCCACCTCGCGCAGGGCGGTCTGCTCCGGGTGCTCGCCCTCATCGATTCGTCCCTTGGGGAGCGCCCAGAGGCCCACGGGCCTGCCGCCGGGGCGGATCGCCGCCATCATCCAGCGTCCGCGCAACCGTCGCACCAGCACCCCACCCGCCGAGAATTCACGCTGCATGACCGTCCGATCCCCCGCCCTAGATCTTAGTCTATCCGACTCAGATTCGTGCGCTACACTTGCCCCGCTGGCACTCACATGGGTAGAGTGCCAATGTCCGTGTATCAACCCAAGGTCAAGCCTGTCACAGGGGTGGAGGTCTTTCAATGAATCTACAGCCGCTTGGCGATCGCCTGATCGTCGAGGTCCTCGAGGAAGAGGAGACGACGGTCAGCGGCATCGTCCTGCCGGACACGGCGAAGGAGAAGCCGCAGCGCGGCCGCGTCCTCGCAGTCGGCCCCGGCGCCCGCGACGAGGATGGCAATCACATCGCCATCGATCTCGAAGAGGGCGACGAGATCATCTTCAGCAAGTACGGCGGGACCGAGATCAAGCTCGGTGCCGACGAGGTTCTGATTCTCCGCGAGTCGGACGTCCTGGCCAAGGTCGTCGGCGACCGCGCAGCCGTTTAAAGGAAGAGGAGAGAAAACACATGGCTCACAAGGAGCTCAAGTTCGGCGAGGAAGCCCGCCGCTCGCTTCAGCGCGGCGTCGACATCCTGGCCGACGCAGTCAAGGTCACGCTCGGCCCCAAGGGCCGCTACGTCGTCCTCGACAAGAAGTTCGGCGCCCCGACGATCACGAACGACGGTGTCACCATCGCGCGTGAGATCGACGTCGAGGACGTCTTCGAGAACCAGGGTGCTCAGCTCGTGCGTGAGGTCGCCACGGCGACGAACGACGTTGCCGGCGACGGCACCACGACGGCCACCGTTCTCGCGCAGGCGATCGTTCGCGAGGGCCTGAAGAACGTCTCGGCCGGTGCGAACCCGATGGGGCTGAAGCGCGGCATCGAGAATGCCGTCGAGGCCATCGTCGAGAACCTGAAGTCGCAGTCCGTCGAGATCTCGGGCAAGGAAGACATCGCGCGCGTCGCGACTGTGTCCTCGCGCTCGACCGAGATCGGCGAAGTGCTGTCCGAGGCGATCGAGAAGGTCGGCAAGGACGGCGTCGTGAACGTCGAGGAGGGCCAGACCTTCGGCCTCGAGCTCGAGTTCACGGAGGGCATGCAGTTCGACAAGGGCTATCTCTCGCCGTACATGGTGACCGACGCCGAGCGCATGGAGGCCGTGCTCGACAACCCGTACATCCTGGTCGCGAACCAGAAGATCGGTGCTGTCAAGGACGTGCTGCCGGTGCTCGAGCAGGTCATCCAGGCCGGCCGCCCGCTGCTGATCGTTGCCGAGGACGTCGAGGGCGAGTCGCTCGCGACGATCGTCGTCAACAAGCTGCGCGGCACCTTCCAGGCCGTCGCCGTCAAGGCGCCGGGCTTCGGTGACCGCCGCAAGCGGATGCTCGAGGACATCGCGACGCTCACGGGCGCCGAGGTGATCACCGAGGAGATGGGTCTCAAGCTCGAGAACACGAAGGTCTCGCAGCTCGGCAACGCTCGCCGCGTGGTCGTCACGAAGGACACGACGACGATCATCGACGGCGCAGGCGAGTCGGACGGTATCAAGGCCCGCATCAAGCAGATCAAGGCCGAGATCGAGAACACCGACTCCGACTTCGATCGTGAGAAGCTCCAGGAGCGCCTCGCGAAGCTGTCCGGCGGTGTCGCCGTCGTCAAGGTCGGCGCAGCCACCGAGACGGAGATGAAGGAGACCAAGCATCGCGTCGAGGACGCGCTGCAGGCTGCCCGCGCCGCGCTCGAAGAGGGTGTCGTGCCGGGTGGTGGCGTCGCACTGCTGAACGCATCGGACGCAGTCCGGGAGAAGGTCCTCGGCGGCCTCGAGGGTGACGAGCGCACGGGTGCGCAGATCATCATCAAGGCGCTCGAGGAGCCGCTCCGCCAGCTGGCGACGAATGCGGGCCTCGAGGGCTCCGTCGTCGTGCAGCAGGTTCGCTCCGCGAAGACGGGCGAGGGCCTGAACGTCGACACGGGCGAGGTGACCGACCTCGTGAAGGCCGGCATCACCGACCCGACGATGGTCACGCGCTCGGCGCTCCAGAACGCCGCGTCGATTGCGAAGAACATCCTCACCACCGAGGCGATCGTCGCCGAGGCTCCGGAGAAGGCAGGCGCCGGAATGGGCGCCGGCATGCCGGACATGGGCGGGATGATGTAAGGACTTCGCCTCGCGCGAAGTTCTAGAAGGGGCGGCCCACTGGGCCGCCCCTTTTTTTGTGCCGACAAACGCGAAGACCCGCTGAACGCGGGCCTTCGAGGGGTTCTGGGGAGGGGAGGTGCACAGACTTCATCGGATGTGAGCACCCGGCTTTGATCCCTCCAGTGAGGGATTCGCGTGCTGTTCAATCGTCTGAGCGGCCGATTCAGAATCCATAACGCTCCTCGGCCCAGGGGTCGGCGTTGTTGTTGTAGCCGTAGCGCTCCCAGAACCCGGGCTTGTCGACGGACGAGAGCTCGATGCCACGCAGCCACTTCGCGCTCTTCCAGAAGTACTTGCCGGGGACGACGAGGCGGAGCGGGTAGCCGTGGTCGGGCGTCAGTTGCTCGCCGTCGCCGTGTGTCGCGAGGAGAGCGCTCGGGTCTTCGAGGAAGGAGAGCGGCACATTCGACGTGAAGCCGGCCTCTGCGTGCGCAACCACGAACCGCGCCGTCGGGTTCGGGCGCGCGAGCTTGGCAAGCTCGCTCCAGTGGACGCCTTCGAAGGCGGTGTCGAACTTCGACCAGCGAGTGACGCAGTGGATGTCCTGCACGTTCGAGGTCCGCGAGAGCTGCGAGAACTGCTCCCAGGAAAGCTCGACCTCTTGCTCGACGTCGCCGAAGACGCGCAGCGTCCAGGTGGAGAGATCGTCGTAGCGCGCGACCGAGCCCGCATGCAGAACCGGCCACTTCGCCGTCAGATACTGCCCCGGTGGCAGGCGCGCCGGGTCGTAGCCCGCATCCGCCACCTTCTTTTCCGCCTTCGACCTGAACACGACCTCTAGTCTAGAAGGCGATGGCCACCGTCACGCCGAGCGTCGCACGCCGTTCCCGCTCCTATGTGCGGGTGCAGGGCCCCGATGCGGCCGACTTCCTGCAGCGCATGGTCTCGAACGACGTGCTCGCTGCAGAGTCGGTCGACGCGCTCCTGCTGACGGCCAAGGCGAAGGTGATCGCGCCCCTGCTCGTCTGGCGTCGCGGCGACGACGACTTCCTGTTGCTCACCGAGCCAGAGCTCGGCGACGTCGTGGCTTCGCACCTCTCGCGCATGCGCTTCGCAGCGAAGTGCGAGGTCGCGGTGGAACAGCACACCTCGACGATCGTCTTCGACGCGGGCGCGGGGATCGCGAATCGCGACTACGGCCTCCCGGCGTCGGAGGTCCTCGACACGTCCCTCGAGCCGACGTTGCCGGACGACGAGCTCGAGCGCCTGCGCATCGAGGCGGCCACTCCTCGGTTCGGCGCCGAGCTCGACGACCGGGTGCTGCCCGCCGAGGCCGGGCTCGAGGAGCGCGCGATCTCGTTCAGCAAGGGCTGCTATCCCGGGCAGGAGCCCGTCGCGCGCCAGCATTTCCGCGGGAAGGTGAATCGCCGGCTGCGCGTGCTCGAAGTCGATGGTGACGCCGCGGTGCCAGAGACGCCCGTCGTCTACGGCGCGAAGGAGGTCGGACGGGTCACGAGCGCGGTGCGTGGCCTTGCCCTCGCGTACGTGCGCGTCGAGGTGCCCGAAGACGCCGCGCTCGACGTCGGTGGCTTCGCGGCCCGGCTACACTGACCGCTCCCTCGCGCCCGTAGCTCAGGGGATAGAGCACCGGCTTGCGGAGCCGGGGGTCGCAGGTTCAAATCCTGCCGGGCGCACCTCGTTGAACCCTCTTGCGCAAGAGTACGACCGTGCCCAGCTGACGCTGCCGCAACCTGATTTCGCTTCTCTGAAGCAGGTTGCTGAGTCTCGTCGCTCGTGGCGCTTCCGACGAAGCTCGCGATCCTGGTCGAAGAGCGAACCAGGATCGAAAGCCCAGGCGACGAACGAGAGCCTGACACCGACCTGGAGGTAGTACGTGGTTTCGTCACGAGCATGGAGTGGTTGGATCGGCTTCGCAGCGCTGATGATGATCGTGATCGGCTCAATCGACTTCTTCGAAGGGCTGATCGCCGTCATCCGCAAGGGCTACTACGTCGCCACGCCCAACCAGATCATCGTCTTCGACACGACGACGTGGGGTTGGATCACGATGCTGATCGGCGTTCTGCTCGTCCTCGTTGGGCTCGGCCTGACCAGCGGATCAGGCGTGGCGAGGTGGACGGCGATCGTCATCCTTGTGTTCAACCTGCTCGCGCAGCTGGCGTGGCTCGGCAACACGGGCTACCCGCTCTGGACGCTGACAGTCATTGCGTTGGAAATCCTCGTGTTGTATGCCCTGACCGCCGGCTGGAAAGACGCCGTCGCGGAGCCCGTCTAACGGCACAACGCTAGAGCCGGCGCGCGATCGTAATCTCCGATCGCGCGCCGCGCTCGAGCGCGACGGCGACCGAGCATCTCGGGTCAAACGCAACCCCAGGCTCGGGTCCGAACGCCGCTTCGTCTGCGCAGGAGCACCTCGTGTGATGGCTCCGAGAGACGCCCTCAGCGCGGGGTAGATTCCCGCACGTGGTCCAGCTGTACGTTCCGGCCGAAGGAGGAGTCACATGGAGTACGAGATCCAGGACGTTCCCGAGAGGACCTATGCGGTGATCAAGCGGACGGTTGCGTTCTCGGACGTCCCGACCGTGATGTCGGAGCTGATTGGGAAGGTTCAGAGCTGGGCGGACGCGGTGCCCCACGGGGCGCACATGTGCATCTCGTCGAGGACATCCGATGGGCAGTTGAACATCGCGCCCGGCGTCGAAGTCGAGCCGGGCTCGATCGAGCCACCCGAGGGCTTCGATCTCGTGACACGGCCCGCACAGCGGTCGGCGGTGTACCTCTACGTCGGGTCCTACGAAGGGCTGCCGGGCGTCTACGAGAAGTTCTACGACCAGCTGCAGAGCGACGGGTACACGGAGAAGGGAGAGCCGATCGAGATCTACGAGAAGCACGACCCGGTGCCCGAGACCCGGATCATCTGGCCGATGAACTGAACGCGCTCATCCCTACGGGCAGAGAACCGGTTACGGGAACACGAACGAGGCGATCGGTTTTCGTCGTGGCCAGCCGACCGAGATACGCAGCGAGGTCCCGTCCCACGTCACGTCGGTCACGAGAACGACCACTGCAGCGATTGCGATGGTGCGAAGGCGAGGCATGCAGGGACCACCTTCTCATGTTGCGGCCACGGCCGAACGTTCTAGCTCACCGTCTCGTGGCGGATCGGGCCGCCGGATGTGGGATGGTCGATCTTCCGTCCGATCCCCGAGCCTGCCGGAGGTGCACCGAACGATGCTGATCACGACCATGAACGACCTTCCGGGCTACGAGATCACGGACGTCTTCGGCGAGGTGTTCGGCCTCACCGTCCGCTCGCGGAACGCGTTCTCGCAGTTGGGCGCCGGCTTCAAGTCGATGCTCGGCGGCGAGTTGAAAGGCATGACGAAGGCGCTGGTGGACAGCCGCCAGGACGTGATCCAGCGGATGGTCGAAGAGGCCGAGGCGAAGGGCGCGAATGCGATCGTCGCCATGCGCTTCGACACGTCCGAGATGGGCGACACGTGGACCGAGATCTGCGCCTACGGGACCGCGGTACGCGTCAACAAGCACTAGCTCGAGATCTGATCCGGTGCCCCTCTATCTCACCGAGTCGGACGTGGCGGAGCTCCTGACTCCCACCGAGGCGTTCGCTGCCGTCGAGGCGTCGTTCGGCAGGCTCGCGCGCGGGCGTGTCGACAACCCGCCTCGCGTCCGCGCGGCGCTCCCGGGCGGCGACTTCGCCGTCATGCCCTGCGTCGACCACGAGCTCGGCGTCGCCGGTCTGAAGACGTTCGCGTGGCTGCCCGGCGGTACGCCGTTCCTGATCGTGCTGTTCTCCATCGCCGACGCTCGGGTCGACGCGATCATCGAAGCGGACCTGCTCGGCCAGTTGCGCACCGCCGCCGCCTCGGCCGTCGCCACGAAGCACCTGGCGCGGCCGGGTGCGACGACGCTCGGGGTGATCGGCTGCGGACGTCAGGCGGCATCCCACGTTGCGGCCCTTCGTGCAGCCCTGCCCCGTCTCGAAGGCCCTCTTGTCTACTGCCGGAACGACGAGCGGCGGCGCGCGTTCTGCGCGGAGCACGCCTGCGAGGCCGCCGACTCCGCGGCCGACGCTGCGGCCTGCGACATCGTCGTCACGGTGACGACCTCGCGCGATCCGGTCGTCCGCGGTGAATGGCTGCGCGACGGCGCGCTCGTGTGTGCGGTCGGTGCGAGCGAGCCGGACGCACGCGAGCTCGACGACACCGTCGTCGAACGGGCTGCGTTCGTCTGCTGCGACTCGCTCGAGCAGACGCAGGGAGAGTCGGGCGACCTCATCGGGCCGGTCGCGCAGGGAATCCTCGGCTGGGACGACGTGCACGAGCTCCAGGCCGTCGTCGCCGGGGAGTTGGTGGGCCGCTCGAGCGACGCCGACGTCGTGATCTTCAAGTCGAACGGGATCGCCGCCTGGGACCTCGCGGCCGCGGCCCGCGTCGTCGAGCTTGCACGCGCCGCCGGGCAGGGACGCGAGCTGTAGCGCGGCGGCTAGAGCTCTAGACGTCTAGAGTGCGTGCTGCCGTGATCAGATCGTCGCCGAGCGCGTGCACGACCTCTGGGCGGTCGAGCAGCCGCTTGATCTGTTCCGGCGAGCAGCGGTTCGTGACGTAGTTGTCGTCGAGGATGTCGTGCAGGGGGCGTCCGCGTTGATGCTCCCGGATCACGTACTCGGCCATCCGGTCTTCGCTCCGTGTGCGAGACGAGAGAAACGAGAAGGCCCCGCGGATCGAATCCATCATCCCCACTGCGGGGGCGATTATAGACAGTGACTTCAGGCAGGCTCTCCGGGCCACTCCAGGTTGGCGTTCGGAATCGGGTCGCCGTGCGGGTCATGGGTCGGAAAGCCGAGCGCGCGATCGATCCTCGCTTCGAGCTCCTCCGAGATGACGTGCTCCAGGCGATCGGCTTCGTCATGGACCGCATCGACGTCGAGGCCGAGCGTCTCCGCAAGGTAGAGCTCGAGCAAGCGGTGATGGCGGATCACCTCGAGCGCGACTCGCTCGCCGGCGGGGGTCAGGTGCGCGCCGCGGTAGGGCTCGTGCTCGAGGAGCTGCAGCGCTGCGAGCTTCTTCACCATCGACGATGCAGATGCGGGCGAGACGGACTGATCCTTCGCGATCGCGCCGATCGTCACGCGCCCGTGCTCGGCCTCGAGCTTGTAGACGCTCTTCAGGTAGTCCTGGATCGACTCGGACAGGCCGGCCTTGCTCATGGAGAGCAGGGTAACGTGGCTGCCGTGACGATCCGTGTAGGTCATTCGGCCGACCCCGATGACGCGTTCATGGCGTGGGCATTCGAGGCGGGAAAGGTCGACACGCGCGGCCTGCAGTTCGAGCTCGTCGCGGGCGACATCCAGACGCTGAATCAATGGGCCGTCGCAGGCCGCCTCGAGGTGACCGCGCTCTCGGCCGGCGCCTACCCCGCCGTCGCCGACCGCTACGTCCTGCTCCCGCACGGCGCGTCGTTCGGTGAGGGCTACGGGCCGATCGTCGTCTCGCGGGAGGAGCTGTCGCTCGATGAGTTGCGCGAACTCGAGATCGTCACGCCCGGGGCGCTCACGACGGCGAACCGGGTGCTGAAGCGGGCGCTCGGCGACGTCGCCACGCGCGATCTGCCGTTCGACGCGATCCTCGACGAGGTCGTCTCGGGCAGGGCACGGGCCGGCCTGCTGATCCACGAAGGACAACTCACCTACGCCGAGCACGGACTCCACAAGCTCCTCGATCTTGGCGTCTGGTGGCGCGACGAAACCGGCCTGCCTCTGCCGCTCGGAGTGGTCGTCGCGCGGCGAGACGTCGAGCGCGTGGAGGATGTCTCCGCGGTCGTCCGCGAGGCGATCGACGTCGGGCTCGCGAACCGGGACGAGGCGATGGGCTACGCGATGGGGTTCGGGCGCGGCATCGATGCCGCAACCGCGGACGAGTTCGTCGCGATGTACGTCAACGACTTGACGCTCGACATGGGCGAGCGCGGCCGCGAGGCGATCTCGCTGCTGCTCGGCGCCGAGCCGGAATTCGTCTCCTGACGCGCGCGGTCATCCTCTCGGCCGTGCGCACGCCGGTAGGCCGGTACGGCGGCGCGCTCAGCGGCGTGCGCCCCGACGACCTCGCGGCGCTGGCGGTTCGCGCCGCCGTCGACCGCGCTGGCGTTCCGGAGGCGGACCTCGAGGACGTCTGGCTCGGCTGCGCGAACCAGGCGGGCGAGGACAACCGGAACGTCGCCCGCATGGCGGTGCTGCTGGCGGGCCTGCCGGAATCGGTCGGAGGCGTGACCGTCAACCGGCTCTGCGCCTCCGGGCTCGCGGCGATCGTCGGCGCGTGCCACGCGGTCGTTGCGGGTGACGGTGACCTCTTCGTCGCCGGCGGCGTCGAGTCGATGTCGCGGGCGCCGCTCGTGACCGCGAAGGCCGAGAGTGCATTTCCGCGCGGCGACCGAACGCTCTATGACTCGACGCTCGGGTGGCGGTTCCCGAACCCGAAGCTCGCGGAGCGCTTCCCGCTCGAGACGATGGGCGAGACGGGCGAGAACGTCGCCGAGCGCTGGCACGTCTCGCGCGAGGAGCAGGACGCTTTTGCGCTGCAGTCCCAGCAGCGCTGGGCGGCAGCGGCCGACGCCGGGCGCTTCGACGATGAGCTCGTCCCGGTCGGCGAGGTCGTGCGCGACGAGCACCCGCGCCCCGAGACGTCGGCCGAGAAGCTCGCGACTCTGAAGCCTGCGTTCCGGCCGGGCGGCTCGGTGACGGCGGGCAACTCGTCGGGCTTGAACGACGGTGCCGCTGCGCTCGTGATCGCGTCCGAGGAGAAGGCGCGGGCCTTGGGCATCGAGCCACTCGGCGCGTTCGTCGGCTCTGCGGTCGCCGGCGTCGACCCGCGGGTCATGGGCATCGGGCCGGTGCCGGCCGTGCGCAAGCTGCTCGAGCGCACCGGAATCGGCGTCGCCGACCTCGACCTCGTCGAGCTGAACGAGGCCTTCGCCTCGCAATCGCTCGCCGTCGTGCGTGAGCTCGGAATCGACGAGGCGCGCGTGAACGTGAACGGCGGCGCGATCGCGATCGGGCATCCACTCGGGATGAGCGGCGCGCGCCTCGCGGTCACCCTGCTGCATGAGCTGCGCCGGCGCGGCGGTCGTTACGGTGTCGCGACCATGTGTGTCGGGGTCGGACAGGGACAGGCGGCGCTCTTCGAGGCGGTCGCGTGACGCACGCCGAGCGCTACCTCGAGCTCGGGCTGCGTCTCGGCAAGCATGTCGACGGCCTCGTCGATGCCTACTACGGACCTGCCTGAGATCAAGGAGCGCGTCGATGCCGAGGACGCGATCGACGCGGCCAGGCTCGCAGCCGACGGCGAGGCGCTCCTCGCCGAGGTGGGCGACAGCTGGCTCGGCGACCAGGTGCAGGGCTGCGCGACCTACGCGCGCGTGCTCGCCGGCGCCGAGATCTCCTACAGCGACGAGGTCGAGCGCTGCTACGGCGTTCGGCCCGCGCGAACGTCCGAGGACGTCTACGCCGCCGTGCACGCCGAGCTCGACGAGCTGCTGCCCGGCGACGGCAGTCTCTTCGAGCGCCGCCTTGCCTGGCGCGAGCGGCACCTCGTCACGGGGGAGGTCGCGGTCGCGGTGCTGCACGAGCTGCTGCCCGTCCTGCGGTCGCGCACCGCGGCGCTCCTCGACCTGCCGGCGGGCGAGCAGGTGACGATCGAGCCGGTCTCGGACGAGCCCTGGTGGGCCTTCAACTACTACCTCGGCGACGCTTGCGAGTCGCGTCGTCCTGAACACCGACGTGCCGACGACGGGGCTCGATCTCGTTCATCTGGCCGGCCATGAGGTCTATCCGGGTCACCACACCGAGCACGCAGTGAAAGAACAGCGCCTGATCGTCGAGCAGGGGCGGATCGAGGAGGGAATCCAGCTCGTGCCGACGCCGCAGGCGGTGCTCAGCGAGGGGATCGCCGAGGCCGGCATCGACCTGGTGCTCGACGACGCCGGCAAGGAGGAGGCCTACGCGATCCTGCGCAGCCACGGCGTCGAACTGGTCGATCCCGCGCTCTCCGAGCGGATCTCGCGCGCCTCCGAGCCGCTCCGGGCGGTCGGAGTCGACGCGGCGCTCATGATCCACGAGGACGGGGCGTCCGTCGAGGACGCAAGGGCCTTCGTGGAGAAATGGAACCTCGTCACGGCCGACCAGGCGAAGCACAGCGTCAGCTTCATCACCGACCCGACCTGGCGGGCCTACGTGATCACCTACTCGGCCGGGCGCGATCTTTGCCGCGCCTACATCGACGGTGATCCGGCGCGCCTCCGGACGCTCCTCACGGAGCACGTGCGCATCGGCGACCTGCCGGGCCGCGGCTCGGTAGTCTGAGGTGATGGCGGTCGCGACCGAGAAGCAGTACGGCCTCTTCATCGACGGCGCCTTTGCCGAGCCTGCCTCGGGCGAGCTGCGTGAGGTGCGCGAGCCTGCGACCGGCGAGCTGCTCGCGAGCGCCGCGATGGGTGGCGAGGCCGACGTCGACCGTGCAGTCGCTGCAGCTCGCACCGCCCTCGACGGTGCGTGGGGGAAGACCCCGGGCACGGAGCGGTCGCGCCTCCTGCACGCGCTCGCCGATGCGATCGTCGCGAACCGCAAGGAGCTCGCCGAGCTCGAGAGTCGCAACGTCGGCAAGGCGATCTCGTCGGTGAAGGCAGAGATCGCGGGTGCGGCCGAGAACTTCCGCTTCTTCGCCTCTGCGATCGCGACGATCGCCGGGCGCTCGGCTCCCGTCGGCGGCTCACTGCTCTTCTACTCCCTGAAGGAGCCGGTCGGCGTCGCCGCGCAGATCGTGCCGTGGAACTACCCGCTGCTGATGGCGACCTGGAAGCTTGCGCCGGCGCTTGCAGCGGGCTGCCCGGTCGTTCTGAAGCCCGATCCGCAAACGCCGTTCTCCGTCCTTCGCCTCGCCGAGCTCGCGAGCGAGGTCGGATTCCCGGCGGGCGCGATCAACATCGTCCCCGGCGACGGGCCGACGACCGGGTCGTATCTCGTCCGGCACCCCGGGGTCGACAAGGTCGCATTCACGGGCTCGACGAGGACCGGCGGCGAGATCATGCGCCTCTGCTCCGACCCGATCAAGCGGCTCACACTCGAGCTGGGTGGCAAGAGCCCGAACCTCCTCTTCGCGGATGCGGATCTCGCCGACGCGATCCCGGCCAGCGTGTGGGCGATCTACGCCTCGGCCGGCCAGTCGTGCGAAGCACGGTCGCGGCTGCTCGTCGAGTCGTCGATCTACGACGACGTCGTCGCGCAGGTGACGGAGCTGTCCGGCCGCGTGAAGGTGGGCGACCCGCTCGCCGCGGAGACCCAGATGGGCTCGCTCATCTCGACCGCGCACCGGGAGAAGGTGCACGGTTTCGTCGAAGGCGCACGCGGCGAGGGCGCCGAGGTGACGGCGGGCGGGGCGATCGGCGACGGGCCGGGCGCGTTCTACCCGCCGACCGTGATCGCGAGCGCGGGCAACGCCATCCGCGCGGCGCAGGAGGAGATCTTCGGGCCGGTGGTCACCGTGATCCCGTTCGAGGACGAGACCGATGCCGTGAAGATCGCGAACGACGTCAAGTACGGGCTGATGGCGACGGTGTGGACCGGCGATCCCGCCCGAGGGCATCGCGTCGCAGCGAGGATCAAGTCCGGAACGGTCGGGATCAACATGCCGTACACCGCCTTCCCCGGCATCCCGTTCGGCGGCTACAAGCAGTCGGGCTTCGGACGCGAGCTCGGGGTCGAGACGCTCGACCTCTATCTCGAGACGAAATCGGTCGTCACGTACACGGGCTCGCGGCCGACGAACCCGTTCGGGTTGTAAGCGCAGCATGCGGTATCGCTGGGCCGTCCTGGCCGCCGGCACGGCGGCGCAGACGACCTACTCGGCGATCTGGTTCTCCGTCGCGGTCATGGCGCCGTATCTGCGCGACGAAGAGCACCTGTCGCTCGCGCAGACGGGCCTGCTGATCTCGAGCTCGCTCGTCGGCTCGCTCGCGACGCTCCTGCTCTGGGGGGTCGCGACCGACCGGGTCGGCGAGCGGCCTGTCATCGTCGTCGGTCTCTCGCTCTGCGGCGCGTCACTGCTCGTGGCCGGCCAGGCGCACGGCTTCTGGCCGCTCGCCGGCCTTCTTGCGTTCGCGGGCGCCGCGGGGGCGAGTGTCCAGTCGGCGAGCGGTCGCGCGGTCGCGCACTGGTTCGTACCGGAGCAGCGCGGCCTTGCGCTCGCGATCAGGCAGACGGCCATCCCGTTGAGCGGGTTCATTACGGCGCTCGCCCTGCCCGCGATCGTGCGCGCCGGCGGCGTGCGGTGGGGCTTCATGACGATCGGGATCGCGTGCCTGGCGGGCGCAGCGATCGGCGGTCTCGTGCTGCGCGAGGGGCCGCTCGACGACGCTCCGGCCGGGACGCCGCTCGGGCGGCAGCCGATCCGCGACCGCCGCATCTGGCAGCTCTCCGTCGGGAGCGCCCTGCTGATCGCCCCCCAACTCTGCGTGACGGGATTCACGGTGCTGTACCTGCATGAGCGCCGCGGGATGTCTGCCGCTGCCGCTGCAATCGTGCTGGCCGTGATGCAGGCGCTCGCGGTCGCGGGGCGGATCGGTGCCGGGCGCTGGTCCGACCTCACGGCGAGCAGGCTCAGGCCCCTGCGAGCGATCGCCCTCACCGCGTGCGTCCTCGTCGCGGTCACGACGGTGCTGCTCGACGCCCCGCTTACCGTGCTCGTGCCTGTGCTCGTGGCCGCCGGCGTCGTCTCGATGAGCTGGAACAGCCTGTCGTTCGCCGCGGCAGTCGAGCTTGCCGGTCATGGCCGGAGTGGGTCGGCGATCGGCCTCCAGCAGACGCTGCTGAACGGCCCCGGCGCCCTGTATCCCGGGCTCTTCGGCGTTGTGGTCGCTGCGTCGTCCTGGTACATCGGCTTTGCGATCCTCGCCGTGTTCCCGCTCCTCGGCTGGCAGGTGCTGCGACCATTGCCGGCATGAGCCGTGTGATGCACCGTCTCGACGAGATCTACGCGATCGCGCAGCATCGCGGCGGGTACTCGCCGGAGGAGGATGCCGCGCACGAGCTGGCCGCCGGCTGGATGCGCGAAGCCGGGCTCGAGGTCTCGCGAGACGAGGCCGGGAATCTCTTCGGGCGGCGGGGCAGCGCTCGCGTCTGGGCGGGCTCGCATCTCGACAGCGTCCCCACGGGCGGGCGGTTCGACGGCGCGCTCGGAGTGGTCGCCGCGATCGAGGCAGCGGAAGGGCTTCCCGAGGCGGAGCTGGCCGTTGTCGCGTTCCGCGCGGAGGAGACCGGCCCGATGGGAAGCAAGCGGCTCTCCGAGCTGCCGGCTGCGTTCGTCGAGGTGCACATCGAGCAAGGACCGGTGCTCGCGCTGGCAGACGAGCCGCTGGGCATCGTCACCTCGATCGCGGGTCAGGCTCGTGGCGCCGTCACGTTCGAGGGCCGAGCCGACCACGCAGGCACGACGCCGATGGCTGCGCGAGCCGACGCACTCGTCGAGGCCGCCCGGTTCATCCTGCACGTCCGCGACTGCCCGCGCGGCGGCGCGGTCGCGACTGTCGGTGTCGTCGACCTCGAGCCGAACGCCGTCAACGTCGTCCCCGCACGTGTCACGGTCAGCGTGGACGCCCGCGCGCCCAGCACCGTGCAACTCGACGAGCTCGTTGCGGCGATCGGCTTCGAGCCGGTCCATCGCCTCGAACCGGCACCGATGAGCGGCGCGCCGCTCGGAGCGCTGCGCGCCGTGCTGCCCGACGCGCCTGAGCTCATCTCTGGCGCCGGACATGATGCGATGGTGCTGGCGCTCGCCGGCGTGCCGACAGCGATGCTCTTCGTACGCAGCCTGAACGGCGGCGTCAGCCACCACCCCGACGAGCTGTCGAGCGCCGGCGACATCGAGCTCGCTGTGGCTGCGCTCACCGCAGCGCTCGCTAGCCTTTGCTGATGATCGAGCGCGAGGTGATGACGTGGGACGACCTCGGGCGCGGCTCGCGCGAGCTCGCGGAGGCCGTCGCCGCCGACGGTTATCGGCCCGACATGATTCTCGGCATCGCGCGCGGCGGGCTGCTTGTCGCAGGTGGCCTCGGATACGCGCTCGGCGTCAAGAACACGTTCACGATGAACGTCGAGTTCTACACCGGCGTCGACGAGCGGCTCGAGATCCCGATGATCCTGCCGCCGGTTCCCGATCTGGTCGATTTCGGCGAGACGCGTGTCCTGATCGCCGACGACGTCGCAGACACGGGCGCGACGCTGCAGCTCGTCCAGGAGTTCTGCGCCGGGAAGGTCGCCGAGGTCCGGTGCGCCGTCCTCTACGAGAAGCCGCGCTCGGCCGTCCAGTGCGAGTACGTCTGGCGGAGAACGGACCGGTGGATCACGTTCCCGTGGAGCGCCGAAGATCCCGTCTTGCAGGCTCTTTCGAAGTCGCGCTAGGCGCTCGCCGCAGCGTCGGATATCGTCGCTCCCACCCCCCGGTTCCACCCCGGTTTTCTGAGGAGGAGAGGAGCACATTGACCACAAGGAAGCTCGCGCTCGCCGCGATCGCTCTGGCGATCCTGGCCGCGGCGGCCGTTCTCGCTGTCGGCACGTCTGCCGGCTCGGCGAAGTCGAGCCAGGCGTTCAAGGCAGCCTGGATCTACGTTGGCCCCCACAACGACGGCGGCTGGTCGCAGGCGCACGACCAGGGACGGCTGTACGTGCAGAGCCATCTCGGCTCGAAGGTGCAGACGACCTATAAGGAGAACGTTCCGGAAGGGCCGCAGGTCGCCCAGGTGATCGACCAGTTGATTCGCGACGGGAACAAGATCATCTACGCCACCTCGTTCGGCTACCAGCCGGCGATGGTGGCGGCGGCGAAGAAGAACCCGGATGTGAAGTTCGAGATGGCGACCGGGTACCTCTCGTCGAAGAACATGGCGGACTACTACGGCGCCGGTGAGGACGCGATCTACCTGTCCGGCATTGCTGCCGGAGCGGCGACGAAGACCGGCACGGTCGGCTACGTCGTCCCGTTCGCGATCCCCGAGGTGATCAGGCACACGAACGCGTTCACGCTCGGTGTGCAGAAGGCGCACCCCGGCGCGAAGGTGAAGATCATCTGGACGAACTCCTGGTTCGCACCCGACAAGGAGAAGAAGGCGGCCGAGAACCTGCATTCCGCAGGCGCCGATGTGATCGGTCAGAACGTCGACAGTCCCGCCGCCGGCCAGTACAGCGAGACGGCCGGTGTTCCGTGGGTTGGCTACGACTCGAACGCGCAGAAGTTCGCGCCCAAGTCGTGGCTGACCGGCGCGGTCTACAACTGGGGCCCGTACTACCTCAAGCGGACCATGGCCGCGATGAACGGGACCTGGAAGACGGGCAGCTACTACGGCAGCCTGAAGGACGGCTTTACGTTGCTCGCGCCCTACGGCAAGGGCGTCTCCGCTGCGACGAAGAAGCTCATCGCCCAGCAGAAGGCGAAGATCGAGAGCGGGAAGTGGTTCGAGTTCAGCGGCCCGATCTACGACCAGAGCGGGAAGCTGCGCATCAAGCCCGGCCATCGCGCATCGATCGCGGATCTGATGTCGATGAATTACCTGGTGAAGGGCGTCATCGGGAGCCCGAAGGGCTGACCCAACGGTGGGCGGGCGGGGCTTCGGCTTCGCCCGCCCTCTCCTTATGCCTGCCGCCGTCACCCTCCGCGGGATCACGAAGCGGTTCCCGGGCGTCGTCGCGAACGATGCGGTCGACTTCGAGGCGATCGAGGGCGAGGTGCACGCGTTGCTCGGTGAGAACGGCGCCGGCAAGTCGACGCTCTCGAACATCCTGACCGGCCTCTACCGGCCCGACGAGGGCGAGATCTCGCTCCGCGGTGCTCCCGTCTCGTTCGGCTCGCCGCGCGAGGCGCTCGACGCGGGCATCTGCATGGTGCATCAGCACTTCCGGCTCGTGCCACCGTTCACGGTCGCCGAGAACGTGATCCTCGGCGATCACCGCGGCGAGGGACGGAAGTTCATGGTGCACCCGCGGCGCATCGAGGCGCGCGTTGCGGAACTGGGGAAGCGCTATCGCATTGCGGTCGATCCCGGTGCGCGCATCTGGCAGCTGTCACTCGGTGAGCAGCAGCGCGTCGAGATCCTGAAGGCGCTCTACCGCCAGGCGCGCATCCTGATTCTCGACGAGCCGACGGCGGTGCTCACTCCACAGGAGGCAAGCTCGCTGTTCGAGACGTTGCGCGTGATGGCAGACGAAGGGAGGACGATCATCTTCATCTCGCACAAGCTGCACGAGGTGAAGGCCGTCTCCGACCGCGTCACCGTCCTCCGCGGCGGCAAGAACGTCGAGACGGTCGAGACGGCGGGCGCGACTCCGCGTTCGCTCGCAGCGCTGATGGTCGGCCGCGAGGTTGCGCTTGCCGAGCGGGTCGAGCGCACTGCGGAGCTCGGCGAGCCGGTACTCGAGGTGCGCGACCTCTGGGGACACGGCGACCGCGGCGGCGACGCGCTGCGCGGTCTCTCGCTGACGGTGCGCCGCGGCGAGATCGTCGCGATCGCCGGCGTTGCCGGCAATGGCCAGCGCGAGCTCGCCGAGACGGTCACGGGAATGCGACCGACGGCTCGCGGCGCGGTCATCGTTGCCGGCACGCAGCTGCACGGCGGTGACGCGCGCGAAGCGATTCGCCTCGGCGTCGCCCACGTTCCCGAGGACCGGCTCGCACACCGGCGTCGCACCATCGCTCTCGATCGCGTCGAACGTCGTCCTCAAGTCGTACCGGGGCACGACGGTGACCCGCGGCCCGCTGCTCCGGCTGGGCGCGATCCGCGAGCACGCGGCGAACCTGATCAGGCGCTACGACGTGCGCGGGGGCGGGCCTGACCTACCCGCGCGGCAGCTTTCCGGCGGGAACCTCCAGAAGGTGGTGCTCGCGCGCGAGTTCGAAGGCCTGCCCAGGGTGCTCGTCGTCGCGTCGCCGACCAGGGGCCTGGATGTGGCGGCGATCGAGACCGTGCACGGGTATCTGCGCGACCGCGGCGGCGGACGGCGTAGGCGTGCTGCTCATCTCCGAGGATCTCGACGAGATCCGGGCACTCGCCGACCGCATCGCGGTCATGTACGAGGGCGCGATCGTCGGCGAGCTCGACGCGGCGTCCGCCACGGTCGAGGAGATCGGTTTGCTCATGGCAGGTGGGAGAGCCACGTGATCAGGTTCGAGCGGCGGCTCGCGCAGCCGAAGTGGCTGTCGGTGGCAGTCCCGATCGGATCGGTGATCGTCGCGTTCGGCGTGATGACGGTCGTCCTTCTGATCACGCATCATTCTCCGGGCAACACGTTCCGCCGGATCTTCGACACGGGGTTCGTCGGCAGCCAATCCCTCAACGCCACCTTCATCTCCGCGACGCCGCTGATCTTCACCGGGCTCTGCGCGGCGGTCGCGTTTCGCATGCAGCTCTTCAACGTCGGCGGCGAGGGCCAGCTCTACGTCGGTGCCGCGACCGGCGCGGCCGCGGGCATCGCGATCGGCAACCACTCGGGCTGGGTGTCGATCCCCGCCATGATCGCCGCGGGAGCGATCGGCGGCGCCGCGCTCGCGCTCATCCCGGCGTTCCTGCGAGCGTTTCTCTCCACCAACGAGATCATCACGTCGCTGATGCTGAACTACGTCGCGGCGCTCGTCATCACGTATCTGATCTTCGACTCGGAGTCGTACTGGCGCGACACGTCGAGCGCGACGGCGAAGGTGTTCCCGCAGGGCAAGAATCTGCCGGATTCGGCGAGCTGGCCGGTGATCCACGTCGGGTCGCTCGAGCTGCCTTTCGGCCTTCTCGTCGGCGCAGTGATCGCGATTCTCGTGTGGGTGCTCTACACGCGAACGCGGTTCGGCTTCGAGGTGCAGGTGATCGGCGACTCGCCTCGCGCCGCGTCCTACGCCGGCATGCGGACGCGCCGGAAGATCCTCGCGGTGATGGCGTTGTCCGGAGCAATCGCGGGTATTGGAGGCGCAAGCCAGACCGGCGACTTCCGGCACACGCTCGACCCGCGTGGCCTCACCGCCGCCGGTTACGGCTACGCGGGCATCGTGATCGCCGCGCTCGCTCGCTACAACCCGTTCGCCGTGGTGCTCGTCGCGTTCCTCATCGGGGGCATCCAGAACGCGGGCTACGCCTTGCAGGGCGTCGACTTCCCCTCGGGGCTGGTCGGCGTGCTGCAGGGGCTCATCCTCTTCTGTGCGCTCGGCGGTGAGCTCTTGATTCGCTACCGGGTCCGGTTCACCCGTGGCTCGCGGCCGGCGGAAGCGGCGGCGTGAGCAACAACTCGGTCGTCGTCGTGATCCTCGCGTCCGCGGTCATCTACGGCACGCCCCTGCTCTACGCGGCACTCGGCGAGTTGCTCGCCGAACGCTCGGGCGTGCTCAACCTCGGCGTCGAGGGGATGATGCTCGTCGGCGCGGTCATGGGTTTCTGGGCCGTGCAGCGGACGGGCTCGCTGTCGCTCGGGATCCTCGCAGCGGCCGTTGCGGGCGCCACGATGGCGTTGATCTTCGCGTTCCTCGTCGTCACGCTCCGGGCGAACCAGATCGTCTCGGGTCTCGCGCTGACGATCTTCGCGGGCGCCGCCGGGCTGTCGTCGTATCTCGGGAACGACCTGAACCTGGCCGATCAGCCGGCGCGCCGGTCGTTCACGCCGTTCCTGCCGCACTCGTGGCGGACGGCGAGAGTGGTCGGGCCGATCCTGTTCGACCAGCCCGCGATCGTCTATGCGTCGTGGGTCTGCGTCGCGCTCGTCGCGCTCTATCTCAACCGCACACGCCTCGGCCTCAACGTCCGCGCGGTCGGCGACGCGCCGGCGGCCGCGGACGCGATGGGCATCAACGTCACCTCGTACCGGTACGCGCATACCGTTCTCGGCGGGGCGTTTGCGGGAGTCGGCGGCGCCTGCTTCTCGCTCGCGATCACGCCGCAGTGGGTCGACGGCCTGACGGCGGGCGCGGGCTGGATCGCGATCGCGCTCGTCATCTTCGCGTTCTGGCGCCCGACGCTCTGCCTCGTTGGCGCGTATTTCTTCGGTGCGTTCTCCGGCATCCCGTTCACGTTCCAGGCGCGCGGGATCCTGAGCGGCGTGCCGCCCGAGCTCTTTCAGGCGCTGCCGTACGTGATGACGGTGATCGTGCTCGTGCTGGTCTCGAGCGCCGGCGCCCGTCGCCGCCTCGGCGCCCCCGCTGCGCTCGGCACGCCGTACGTGCGCGAAGAGCGCTAGCGCCTGTCCTTTCAAGACATGTCCGGGGGACAGTCCCCGAGCCATGTCTGTTTCCGCCAGTCCGGTCGCGGCCGCACTGCGGCTCGTCGTGCGGCGCGCGATTGGTTGCTGGGCCTGGTCGCGAGGCGTGGCGTTTCGAGACATGGCTTGGGGACAGTCCCCGAGACATGTCTGTTTTCGACGGCCGCGGCCGGCCGGGTTCGACCGCTGGACAGCCGCGGACCTGCCGCTGGACCGCTGCCGCTAGAGCTCGCGGAAGGAGATGTGCTGCGCGCCTTCCCAGAGGGTCAGGCGGCCGAGATCCTTCAGGTGCTCTCGCCCCTCGACGACCGTGGCGAAGTGGTTGGCCCACAGGTGTCCCGCCTTCGACGCGAAGGAGCAGTAGCCGTACGGGAACAGCAGCTCGGTCTCGCTCTGCCCGCCCGGGTAGAGGGCGAGCTCACCCGGATGCGGGTAGGAGGTCGCGTTCTCCGGGCCGAGCCCGAAGTCGCGGTCGCCCCACGGGATCCAGTTCGACTCGCCACTCCAGCGGCAGTGGATGATGCGGTCGTCGAGCGGCAGGCTCGCTTTGAACGCGGCCACGGTCTGCGGCGCGAGCTCGTCCTCCCACTGCGCCACGAGGCGCAGCCCAGCTGCAACGATCTCGAGCATGGTGAGAAACGTACCTGCGCTCCCGTCACCATGACTCAGACCACAGTCGACCTCTCGGTGTCACTCGACGGGTTCGTCGCCGGGCCGGACCAGACGCTCGAAGAGCCGCTCGGCAGGGACGGCCTCCTGCTCCACCAGTGGATCTTCGACCTCGCCACGTGGCGCGCGCACCACGGCCTCGAAGGCGGCGAGGGAGGGCCGGACGACGATCTGATCGCCGCGAACCTCAGCACGATGGGCGCCGTCGTGATGGGGCGGCGCATGTGGAGCGGCGGAGAGGGACCGTGGGAGGACGACCCGAATGCGGGCGGCTGGTGGGGAGACGCGTCGCCGTTTGACGTTCCCGTCTTCGTCGTCACGCACCACGCTCGACCGGCCGAGACGAAAAGCGGCACGAGAATCACCTTCGTGACGGACGGGATCGAAGCCGCGGTTGCCGAAGCGCGCACTGCGGCCGGCGAGCGGACGTGACGATTGTCGGCGGAGCCGCGGTCGTCCAGGCGGGCGTGCGCGCCGGGCTCGTCGACGAGTTGCGCCTCCACGTCGTGCCGGTCTTGCTCGGCGACGGCGTCCGGCTGTTCGACGGAGTCGACGCGCGCCTGCAGCTGACCCGGGTGGTCGACTCCCCGAGGGTGACGCACCTGACCTACCGCTTCGCCTAGCCGGAGGCCGTCTCTAGCGAATCAGCGAGCGCGATCGCGACGAACCCCGCGGCGGCGAGAACGAGGATCGGCCACACGTTCAGGCCGCGGTGCCGGAGATTGAAGTAGTGGCGGATCAGCGCGCCGAGCGCCATCAGCGCGACAAGGATCAGCCACCCATGCGCGTGCCCGTACGTGAACGGGAAGTGCCCCGAGAGCATCGCGAAGACGACGGGCAGCGTGAGGTAGTTGTTGTGCACCGAGCGCGTCTTGCCGCGCAGTCCCCAGCGCGGGTCGGGCTCGCGCCCCGCTTCCTTCGCGCGAATCAACTCCCAGTGCGCCGGGATGATCACGAAGAAGACGTTGCCGACCATCATCGTCCCGATCATCGCGCCCACCTGCAGATACGCGGCGCGCGGCGCGAACAGGTTGAACGCCGCCCACGCCGAGGCGCAGATGAATGCGAAGACGAGCACTGCGAGCAGGGCCTCGTCGTTCTCGAAGGCGCGGCAGAGTCCGTCGTAGACGACCCAGGCAAGCACGAGCCCGCCGATCGAGATCGAGATCGCCTCCCAAGCCGTGAGGTCGGCGACGGCAGGGTCGATGAGGTACGACGTCGCGTGCGAGTAGAAGACGACGACGAAGAGCGCGAACCCCGAGAGCCACGTCGTGTACGCCTCCCACTTGAACCAGTGCAGCGGCTCGGGCAGACGGTGCGGAGCGACGCGGAACTTCTCGACGCGGTAGAAGCCGCCGCCGTGCACCTCCCACGCCTCGCCGCCGACGCCGCGCTTCGAGTCCTCGGGATCCTTCGGCGGCTCGAGATGGTTGTCGAGCGCGATGAAGTAGAACGACGCGCCGATCCACGCCATGGCGGCGATCACATGCAGCCACCGGAAGAGCAGGTTGCCCCAGCCCCACCAGTAGTCGGAGAGCGCTACGACGTTTGCCATCGAGCCACCGCGATCTGCACGAGCTCGTCGACGCCGGTCGCGAGCTCCTGCTCGCGCGTGCGGCCGAGCCGCTCGCGCAGCACCGGGACGATCTCCCGCCGTGCGCGGCCGTTGACGAACACGACGAAGCGGAAGCCGAACTTCTCCTCGTACGCGCCGGTTCAGCTCGGCGAGCTCGGCGAGCACGGCCGGGTCGTCGTCGGTGCCCTGCTCGCGGCGGAGCGCGCCGACGTCGGCTTGCCGCCGATCGCCGGGTGCGCGTCGAGCACTTCTTTCTTCTCGCCGTCGGGGAGCGCCGCGCGCGACCTCGCGCGCGCGGCCGAGCGGATCGTCGAGCGCGGCCAGCCGCTCGACGAAGCGCGTGCGTCCTTCGAACAGCTCCGCGAGCTCCTCGGCGCTCAGCTGCCGCGGTAGCTCGCGCATGCGTACGACGAGACCAGCAGCGGGACGTGGTGGTGGCCCTCGCCGAGCTCGATCGCCAGCTCGACGCGCTTGAAGAACGGCGACGGCGGATGGAAGACGATGCGGTACGTGCCGGGCGTCGTGTCGGCGAGCTCGCGGATGCGGCCGTCGCCGTCGGTCACGCCCTCGCCCGCGAGCGAGCCGTCGCGCGCGTACAGCTCGACGCGGACGCCCGCGGCCGGGAGGCCGCGCTCGGTGTCGAGCACATGGGTCGAGATCGTCATTGCCAGATCCTCGCCGCCTGTTTGCGGTGCTCACGGGCGATCTCCTGCTCGTCGGCGTGCACGAGCGCGCCGCCGCGGACGACGTCCTCGCCGCCGACGATCAGCCGGTCGACGCGATGCGGGCCGGAGAGGACGAGGTTCGCGACGAGATCCTCGGCGCCGCCGAACTCGAGGCCGTCGGTGCGCCAGATCGCGAGGTCGGCGCGCTTGCCCGGCTCGAGCGAGCCGATGTCGTCGCGCCGCAGCACCTCGGCGCCGCCACGCGTCGCCGAGGCGCAGCGCGTCGCGCGCGGTCAGCGCGTCGCCGCCGCCGCGTCCGCGCGCGACGAGCAGCGCCTGCTTCACCTCGACGAAGAGGTCGCTGCGCTCGTTCGACGCGCTGCCGTCGACGCCGAGCCCGACGCGCACGTCTGCGTCGAGCAGGGCGCGCACCGGCGCGACGCCGGCGCCGAGCCGGAGGTTCGACGTCGGGCAGTGCGCGACGCCGACGCCGCGCTCGCCGAACGCGCGACGTCGGCGGCCGAGAGGTGGACGCAGTGCGCGCACCAGACGTCGTCCGCGATCCAGCCGACGCGCTCGAGGTACTCGACCGGGCGTGCAGTCGAAGAGCTCGCGGCAGTACGCGTCCTCCTCGACCGTCTCGGCGAGGTGCGTGTGCAGCTGCAGCCCGAGCCGGCGCGCGAGCGCGGCCGACTCCTCCATCAGCCGCGTCGTCACCGAGAACGGCGAGCACGGTGCGACCGCGATCTGCACCATCGCGCCGTCGGCGAGCGCGGCGAGGCGCTCGGTGTCGGCGAGGATCGTGTCGATGTCCTCGACGAGCGAGTCGGGCGGCAGGCCGCCGTCGGACTCGCCGAGATCCATCGAGCCGCGCGACGCGACGATGCGCACGCCGAGCTCCTGCGCCGCGCGCATCTCCGCCTCGACGAGGCCCGAGACGCCGCGCGGGAAGACGTAGTGGTGGTCGAAGACGGTCGTGCAGCCCGAGAGCGCGAGCTCGGCGAGCCCGCATCGCGCGGCGGCGTACTCCATCTCGTCGTCGATGCGCGCCCAGCCGGGATACAGCGTCTTCAGCCACGTGAAGAGGTCGGCCTGCTGCGCCCGGGCGCGCGTCAGCGTCTGGTACAGGTGGTGGTGCGTGTTGACGAGCCCGGGCGTGACGACCGCGCCGTGGAGATCTTCGAACGCGGCCGGCGCGTCGCCGGCGCCGACCTCGGCGACGAGGCCGTCCTCGATCCGCAGCCAGCCGTGCTCGTGCTCGGTGCCGGCGTCGTCCATCGTGACGATCCACGCAGTTCGAGAGGATCACGCGACCTCGAGTGGGACGAGCTCGAAGCGGTCGACGTCGACGAGGCCGCGGTCGGTGAGCTTCAGGGACGGGATCACGCACAGGGCGAGGAACGCGAGGTGCTGGAACGGCGCCTCGAGCGTGCAGCCGAGCGCGCGGGCCGCCGCGACGACCGCGCGCGATGCGCGCGACGACCTCGTCGAGCGGCGCGTCGGAGAGCAGCCCCGCGACCGGCAGCGGCAGCTCGGCGAGCACCTCGGCGCCGTCGACGACGACGATGCCGCCGCCGCGGTTCGCGAGCCGGCGCACCGCCGCCGCCATCGACGCGTCGTTCATGCCGACGACGACGACGTTGTGCGCGTCGTGCGCGACCGTCGATGCGATCGCGCCGCGCTGCAGGCCGAAGCCGCGCACGAAGCCGAGGCCGACGCGGCCGGTGCCGAGGTGCCGCTCGACGACGGCGATCTTCGCGAGGTCGCGCGCGGGGTCGGCGAGCGCCTCGCCGGCGCGCAGCGTCGGCTCGTCGACGAGCGAGTCGGTGACGATCTGGCCGGGCACGATGCCGATCACGCGCGCCGTCGCCGCCGTTCCACGGGATGCGGAACATCTCCGGGCCGAACGCGCCGATGCGCACCGTGTGGCGCACCCAGTCGGGCACGTCGCGCGCGGGATCTCGCCGACCGGGCGGCCGCGCCTTCAGCACGAGCTCGGGGACGAAGCGTCTCGAGGTCGGGCAGGACGAGCAGGTCGGCGCGGTAGCCGGGCGCGACCGCGCCGAGCTGCTCGAGGCCGTGCCAGAGCGCCGGGCTGAGCGTCGCGCAGACGAGCGCATCCTCGGGCGGGATGCCGAAGGCGACCGCGTCGCGAACCATCGAGTTGATGTGGCCGTCGTCGGCGATGTGCTCGGGCTCGCGGTCGTCGGTGCAGAACGCGATGCGGCCCGGGCCGTACTCGGCGAGCAGCGGCAGCAGCGCCTGCAGGTTGCGCGCGGCCGAGCGCCTCGCGGATCAGCAGCCACATGCCGGCGCGCAGCCGCTCGCGGCCCTCCTCGGCGGTGTACGCCTCGTGGTCGGAGCGGATCCCGGCGGCCGCGTACGCGTTGAGCGCGCGGCCGAGCACGCCGGGCGCGTGGCCGTCGACGTGCTGCGCGAGCGCGAGCTTCGCGAGCTCCGACGGCGCGCCCGCGATGACGCCGGGGAAGTTCATCATCTCGGCGAGGCCGATCACGCGCCGGCGGCGGAGCAGCGACGTCGAGGTCGCCCGGCGTCAGCGCGCGGCGCGGCGACTCGAACTGCGACGCCGGCACGCACGACGACGCCATGAAGTAGACGTCGAGCGGGAGCCCGGCGGTCGCGTCGAGCAGCCAGTGGACGCCGTCCGTGCCGAGCACGTTCGCGATCTCGTGCGGGTCGGCGACGACGGCCGTCGTGCCGAACGGCAGCACGAGCCGCGCGAACTCGTCGACGAGCAGCTTCGACGACTCGAGGTGCATGTGCGCGTCGATGAAGCCCGGCACGACCCAGCGGCCGGTCGCGTCGAGCGTCTCGCGGCCCTCGTACGTCGCCGAGCCCGGCGACGAAGCCGTCGGCGATCGCGACGTCGGTGTCGAGCCATTCGCGCGTGAAGACCGAGAGCACCCGCCGCCGCGGACGACGAGGTCGGCGGGCTCGTCGCCGCGCGCCACCGCCAGCCGCCGCGAGAGGGTGAGCGTCCACTGCACGAGAACCGTACAGTTCCGGCCGTGGACGTCCTGACGCCCCGCACGCTCGACGAGGCGCTGCGGCTGAAGGCCGAGCATCCCGGCGCGCGGCCGATCCAGGGCGGCACCGACGTGATGGTCGCGCTCAACTTCGACCGCGGCGCGGCCCGAGGCGCTGCTGAACCTGAACGAGGTCGCCGAGCTGCGCGGCTGGTGCGCGCGAGAACGGCTCGCTCCGGCTCGGCTCCGGCCTCACCTACGCCGAGATCGAGCACGGCGCAGCTGCGCGACGTGCTGCCGGCGCTCGCGGAGGCCTCGCGCACGGTCGGCTCGCCGCAGATCCGCAACCGCGGCACGATCGGCGGCAACCTCGGCACCTCCTCGCCCGCGGGCGACGCGCTCCCGCCGCTCGCTCGTCGAGGGCGCCGAGGTCGAGTGCGCGTCGGTGCGCGGCACGCGCCGCGTGCCGCTCGCCGAGTTCGTCACCGGCGTGAAGCGCAACGTCGCTCGAGCCGGACGAGCTGATCACCGCCGTCTGGCTGACGCCGTCGCGGCGCGCCGCAGACGTTCATGAAGATCGGCCCGCGCAACGCGATGGTGATCGCGGTCGTCTCGCTCGCCGTCTCGGCCGGCGACGAGCTGCGCGCGTCGTTCGGCTCGGCGTCGCCGCGTCCGGTGCTCGTGACCGCGCCGCGCGACGAGGCCGACACGTTCGCCGAGCGGGTCGCCGCCGCCGCGTCGCCGATCGACGACGTGCGCGGCACGACGCGCTACCGCCGGCACGCGCTGCGCGTGCTCACCGAGCGCGCGCTCGAAGCGGGTGCTCGCGTGAGGATCACGGTGCGCGATCAACGGCGAGGAGCACGAGGCCGACTGCTGGGAGGGCGAGTCGCTGCTCTTCGCGCTGCGCGAGAAGCTCGGCTTCCCCGGCTCGAAGAACGCGTGCGAGCAGGGCGAGTGCGGCTCGTGCTCGGTGCTGCTCGACGGCACGCTCGTCTGCGCGTGCCTCGTGCTCGCCGCGCAGGCCGACGGCCACGAGGTGACGACCGTCGAGGGGCTCGCCGGACGGCGACGCTGCATCCGGTGCAGCAGGCATTCGTCGACGCAGGCGCGGTGCAGTGCGGCTTCTGCACGCCCGGGCTCGTCGTCGCGACGGCCGATCTGCTGCGGCGCAGCCCGAACCCGGCGGACGACGAGATCCGCGAGGCGCTCTCCGGCAACCTCTGCCGCTGCACCGGCTACGCGAAGATCTTCGACGCCGTGCGGCTGGCCGCGGGCGCATGACGCAGACCGCGCCGCGCGCTTCAGGTCGGCAAGGTCGGCGAGCTCGTCCCGCGCGCCGACGCGCCGCCGAAGGTGAAGGGCGAGTTCGCCTACGCGAGCGACCTGATCGTCGCCCGGGATGCTCTGGGGCCACACGCTGCGCAGCCCGCACGCGCACGCGCGCATCGTCGTCGATCGACATCTCCGAGGCGCGTGACGATGCCCGGCGTGCACGCCGTGCTCACGCACGACGACGTGCCGGGCAAGAAGCTCTACGGCCTCGAGTTCGCCGACCAGCCGGTGCTCGCGATCGACCGCGTCCTCTACTACGGCGAGCCGGTCGCGCTCGTCGCCGCCGAGCATCCGGAGCAGGCGCGCCGCGCCGCCGAGCGGATCCGCGTCGACTACGAGCCGCTCGAGCCGGTCGCCGACATGGAGCGCGCGACCGAGCGAGCCGACCTCATCCCGAGACGGCCGACGCGCGGCCACGGCTACCTCGAGGACGACGCGGCCGAACGTCGTGCGCCACATGGTGATCCGCCACGGCGACCCCGACGCCGAGGGCGACGTCTCCGTCGAGCGGCGTCTACGAGATCGGCATCCAGGACCAGGCGTTCCTCGGGCCCGAGTCGGGGCTCGCGGTGCCGGACGGCGAGGGCGGCGTCGACATCTACGTCGCGACGCAGTGGCTGCACGTCGACCGCGACCAGGTCGCGCCGTGCCTCGGCCTGCCGCTCGAGCAGGTGCGCATCCATCTCGCCGGCGTCGGCGGCGCGTTCGGCGGGCGCGAGGACCTGTCGATGCAGATGCACGGCGCGATGCTCGCGCTGCACACGAACCGCCCGGTGAAGATCGTCTACAACCGCGAGGAGTCGTTCACCGGCCACGTGCACCGGCATCCGGCGCGCATCTGGTGCGAGCACCGCGCGACGCGCGACGGGCGGCTCGTCAACGTGCGCATGCGGATCCTGCTCGACGGCGGCGCGTACGCCTCGAGCTCGACGGCGGTCGACGTCGAACGCGGCGTCGTTCGCCGTGCGGGCCGTACGAGGTGCCGAACGCGCTGATCGAGTCGACCGTCGTCTACACGAACAACCCGCCCTGCGGCGCGATGCGCGGGTTCGGCGCGGTGCAGACGTGCTTCGCCGCCGAGGCGCAGATGGACAAGCTCGCCGCCGCGCTCGAGCATCGATCCGGTCGAGCTGCGCCTGCTGAACGCGCTCGCGCCGGGCGACGTCGCTGCCGACCGGCCAGCGGATCACCGGCTCGATGCCGATCGCCGAGATGATCCGCGCGCGCCGCCGCGCTCGAGCCGCCGCCGCGCCGAGGAGCTGCCGCGCGACTCCGCTCCGGCTGCCCGGCGGCGCCGGCAACACGACGAACGGCGAGGGCGTCCGGCGCGGCGTCGGCTTCGCCGTCGGCTTCAAGAACATCGCGTACTCGGAGGGCTTCGACGACTACTGCGCCGCGCGCGTGCGGCTGCTCGCCGACGGCTCGGCCGAGGTGCACTGCGCCGCGGCCGAGGTCGGCCAGGGCGTGACGGGCGTGATCCTGCAGGTCGCGCGCACCGAGCTCGGGCTCGACGACGTGCGGCTCGCGCCGGTCGCCGACCGCGACCGTCGACTCGGCCGGCTCGGCGTCGGCGTCGCGGCTGACGTGGATGGTGGCGGGCGCGGTGCGCGACGCCTGCCGCGCCGCGCTCGAGGAGCGCGAGCGCCGGCCCGGCGAGGAGGTCGACGTCGAGCGCATCTACCGGCACCCGCGCACGACGCCGCTCGATCCGGAGACGGGGCAGATCACCGGCGAGCGCGCGCACGTCGCGTTCGCGGCCTGCGCGATGAAGGTCGTCGCCGAGGTCGACGTCGACCTCGGCCTCACGCGCGTCGTCTGGATCGGCGCGGCGCAGGACGTCGGCAAGGCGGTCAACCCGCAGCAGGTCGAGGGCCAGATCGAGGGCGGGACCGCGCAGGGGCTCGGGCTCGCGCTGATGGAGGAGATCCAGACGCGCGACGGCCTGATCACGAACGCGAGCTTCACCGACTACCTGATCCCGACCGCGCTCGACATGCCGCCGGTCGAGTCGGTGCTGATCGAGGATCCGGAGCCCGACGCGCCGTACGGCGTGAAGGGCGTCGGCGAGCCGCCGACGGTCGTCTCGACCGCGGCGGTCGTCTCGGCGCTGCGCGCCGCGACGGGGCGCGAGCTGACGCGCGTCCCGGTCAGGCCCGACGACATCTGCCTCTGACGGTTGGCGAGCTCACGCCGCGGGAGCCTCGGGCTCGACCTCCGGCTCCGGGCGGACGAGCGCTCTCGCCGGCTCGCCTGTCGCCGGCGGCGGCTCCTGCCGCACGACGGCCGCGACGGCGACGACCACGATCGCCGCGCCGACGAGCAGCCGCCACGTCAGGTGCTCGCCGCGGAAGAGCACGCCGAGCGTGATCGCGACCACCGGGTTCACGTACGCGTAGGTCGAGACGAGGCCGAGCGGCGCGTTCGCGAGCAGCCAGACGTAGGCGGTGTAGCCGACGACCGAGCCGAACGTGACGAGGTAGACCCACCCGACGATCGAGCCGGCCGACGGTGAGAAGATGGTGCACCGTAAGGAGCGACGAACGGCAACATCATGAGTCCGCCGGCGAGCATCTCGTACGACGTCGCCGCGAACGGGTCGTCCGGCATCGTCGAGCCGCGCGAGAGGAACGAGCCCGTCGACCACATCACCGCCGAGAGGACGCAGAGCACGATCCCCCAGCCGTCTCGCGCCGCCGGACGGCTGCGCGAGGACCGCGACGCCGACGAAGCCGAGCCCGACGCCCACCAGCACCTGCCACGGCATGCGCTCGCGGCCCGCCAGCCGGAGCACGACGAGCCAGAGCGGCACCGACGCGATGAGCAGCGACGCAAGCCCGGTCGGCACGTTCCGCTCGGCGAAGAAGAGGACCGCGTTCGCGCCCGGCAGCAGGCAGCCGATGATCACGCACGAGAGCAGCGCGCGCCGCGAGACGCGCAGCGAGCCGCCGCGCGGCAGCACGATCACCGCCATGAGCGCGCCCGGCGGCGATGAAGCGCGTCGAGACGGCGAAGAGCGGCGGGATCGTCTCGCCGGCGTAGGCGATGCCGAGGTACGTCGAGCCCCAGATCACGTAGACCGTGACGAGCGCGGTCCAGATTTGTGCCGTGCGTCACGAGCTATCGAACGAGCGAGAGCGCCGCGCCGATTCCCAGCAGCACGATTCCGATCGCCGCGTGGTGTCGAGATCGCGATCTGGTCGACGCCGAACAGGCCGTAGCGGTCGATCACGGCGCCCATCATGAGCTGGCCCGCGATCAGGATCCCGATCGTCGCCGTCGCCCCGATCCGCGGCTGGGCGAACGTCATCGCGCGACGACCGTGGCCCCATCAGCCCGCCGATCCACATCCAGGCCGGTGTGCGGAAACGCGCCCGGATCCCGCCGAAGCCGCCGCGCACGACGAGCAGGACAGCGAGCGACAGACAGAGCTGCACCCGGTCGAGAACGTGAGCGCCTCGAGGATGCCGACCGCCTGCCGAAGCGCCCCATCACGGCGACCTGCACCGAGCCGGCGAGGCCGGCGACGACGGCGAGCGCGATCGCGACGGCTCGAGGTCACGTTCGCGTCGTTCTGCCAGAGGCTGAAGCTGTTGCCCTCGGTGTCCGTGCATGACGCGAACCAGCCGTGGGTCGGAACCCGCTGCTTGTCCTCGGCCTCGCCGCCGAGCTCGCGCACCTTGGCGATCGCCGCGTCGATGTCGTCGGTGCCGAAGTACGACGATCAGCCCGCTGCCGGCTTTCTCGGACGGCATGATGGCGCCGCCCTGGTCGCTACCGGCCTCGAACATCCGGTAGTCGAATCCCTCCATCACGCTGCGCCGATCTGCCAGCCGAACAGGCCGCTCCAGAAGCCGCTCGCGCGGTCGGCATCGCCCGACGGCAGCTCGAAGTGAACGATCTTTCCCGCCATGATTAGTCTCCTTCGGTCGACGAAAGGGAGACGATGGTCAGAGCATTCGTACTCTACGACGAAGCGCCCGACCCGAGCGTTACGCCGAGCACGTCGAGCTCTGCTCCAGGTCCGGGAGCGACGTTCCGCCACGGCACGGTCTTCGGCGCCCCGAGGCGCGCCGCCGCACGCTACTACGCCGAGTTCGAGTCGCCGACCAGGCGGCGTTCAAGGAGGCGGCGAGCTCACCCGAGTTCGCCGCGACCGGCAAGGACGCGATGGCGATGGGCAAGCGGCTCAGCGTGCAATTCGTCGACTGCGTGCGCCGCTCGGCACCGCACGATGAGCTAGAGGGTCTAGCCGAACTCGGCGGGCGCTTCTCGCGCACGGCGGCGACGCCTTCGTGCACGTCGGGGCCCGTCATGTCGAGGAACTCGAGCGCGAGCGATGCGTCGAACGCGGGGCCGGCGGCGCGCAGCCAGTTGTTCAGCGCGAGCTTCGTGTGGCGGATCGCCTGTTGCGCGCCGTTTGCGAGCCGCGTCGCGATCTCGAGCGCGCGCTCCTCGAGCTCGTCTTCGGGGACGCAGAGCGAGACGAGCCCGATGCGCTCGGCCTCGACGCCGTCGAGCGGCTCGCAGAGCAGCAGGTGGTACTTCGCCTTCGCCATGCCGCAGAGCAGCGGCCAGACGATCACCGCGTGGTCGCCGGCGGCGACGCCGAGTTTCGTGTGGCCGTCGACGATGCGCGCCGAGGGCGTCGCGATCGAGACGTCGGCGAGCAGCCCGACCGCGAGGCCGGCGCCGACGGCGGGGCCGGTCATCGCCGACACGATCGGCTTCGGGCAGTTGATGACGTTGTAGACGAGGTCGCGCGCCTCGTGGAAGACGCGCAACGCGTGTCTCGGCGTCGTTGGCGATCTCGAGCACGAGGTCGAGGTCGCCGCCTGCGCTGAACGCGCCGTCTGCGCCGCGCACGAGCACGGCGCGCGGTCTCGTCGTCCGCCGATCGTCTTCCAGACCTTCGCGAGCTCGCGGTGCATCGTGCCGCTGACCGCGTTGAGCTTGCCCTTCGCGCGCAGCGTCAGCCGCAGGACGTGCTCCGCCGGGCGGTCGAGCTCGAGATTCGGGAAGGCGTCGTAGTCCTCATCTCGCTGACTCTACCGGTTTGAACGGGGTCTATGGTTGGCGCATGGCCGAGGTCGAAGTCACGCGCGACGGCGGCGTCCTGACGATCACGCTGAACCGCCCGGATGTGCTGAACGCGCTGAACGCGCGCGGTGCACGCGGGCTCTTCGCGGCGCTCGAGAAGGCGCAGGATCCGGCCGTCCGCGCGGTCGTGATCACCGGCGCTGGGCGCGGCTTCTGCGTCGGCCAGGACCTGCAGGAGTTCAAGGCGGGCGCGGGCGACGTCGCCGGCAACCTGCGCCGCAACTACCACCGCAACGTGCTCGCGATCCGCGCGCTCGAGAAGCCCGTGATCGCAGCCGTGAACGGCCCGGCCGCCGGCGCGGGGCTGTCGCTCGCGCTCGCCTGCGACATTCGCATCGCCTCCGACGCGGCGAGCTTCGTGCCCGCGTTCATCAACATCGGTCTCGTCCCCGACTCGGGCGGCACATGGCTCGTGCGCCGGCTGCTCGGCACGGCGCGCGCGTTCGAGTGGCTGACGACCGGCCGCCGGCTTGCGCGCCGAGGAGGCGCGCGATGGGGATCGTCTCCGAGGTCGTCGCCGGCGGGGGAGTTCGCGAGCGAGCGCACGAGGTCGGCGCGCTCTTCGCGGCGATGCCGACGCGCGCGGTCTGGCACACGAAGCGGCTGCTCGACGCGGCCGAGACGACGACGTTCGCGGAGCAGCTCGAGCTCGAGGCGGCCGCGCAGGCCGAGAAGACGCGGACGGCGACTTCCACGAAGGTGTCGCGGCGTTCCTCGAGAAGCGCGAGGCCGTGTTCACCGGCGGCGAGCCGCCGCCGCATCCGATCCCACTCATCCTGCGGACGACCTGCAGCGCTGGCGGCTCACCGTGTCCTTCCGCTGGTTCCTCGCGCTGCCGCACCTGGTCGTGCTCGGCTCTGGGGGTATCTCGCGTTCCTCGTCGTGATCGTCGCCTGGTTTGTCGCGCTCGCGCGGGGCGCGTCCCCGAGCGGGTGCACTGGTTGTCGCGGCTCGTCCGTTACCAGGCGCACGTCTACGCGTACCTGTACCTCGTCGCGGAGCCGTATCCGCCGTTCCGCGGCTGGGTCGGCATATCCCGTCGACCTCGCGATCGCACCGGCGGCGCAGCAGGCGCGCTGGAAGACGTTGCTGCGGATCGTGCTGGTGATTCCGGCCTACGTGCTCGCCTCGGTGCTCAGTACGTGCTGTACGTCGTCGCGTTTCTCGGCGCGTTCTTCGCGCTCGACGGCCGGTATCCGCGAGGCTTCCGCGACCTGAGGGCGTATGCCTGCGCTACCAGGTGCAGACGTACGGCTACTTGCTGCTGCTCACCGACCGCTACCCGACGCTCGCAGCGGGGCCGGCTTCACCCATGAACGGAGGCAGTCATGACCCAGTCGCTGTGCATCTCACCCGATCGGGCTGATCGTCACGGACGACCTGCGGCGAAGCCGGCGACGGTGTTCTTCGGTTGCTGCTCGTGATCCCGCAGGTGATCTGGCTCTCGATCTGGGGCATCGCCGTGTACATCGCGGTCGTGATCGCCTGGTTCGCCGCGCTGATCCTCGGCCGCGTGCCGGACGGGTTGCACGGGTTCCTCGCCCGCTACCTCCGCGCGCCCACGCACCTGACGGCGTACATGTTCCTGCTCGCCGACCCGTGGCCGCCGTTCGACGGCGCGCCCGGTAACTACCCCGTCGACCTCGGGTCGATCCGGCCGGAGCGCAGAGCCGGCTGACCGTGTTCTTCCGCGTGCTGCTCGCGATTCCGGCGCTGCTGCTCGTCTACGCGTTCCGGGTCGTCAACCAGTTAATCGCGTTCTCGGCTGGTTCTACTGTCTCGCCACCGGCCACATGCACGAAGGGATGCGAGACATCAGCGCCTGGATGCTCCGCTACGAGATGCAGACGTACGGGTACATCTTCCTGTTGACGAGCCGCTACCCGAGCTTCGCCGGCAGCCCGACGGCGTAGCTCGATCACGAGCTAGGCCGGCCAGTTGGTCAGCAGCTGCTGACAGAACGTCAGGCCCAGCTTCTGGGCCTGACGGTGAATCGGGAATCCGCGTTGGTCGCTTTCAACTGCTGGGCTCCGCGACCTTGTAGTCTCTTCACGAGCGCGTCATGAACGTTCTGAATGCCGGTCGCGAGCTGCCTGCCGAGCGCGAGCATGTGCCTGAACCCGGGGTCGGCCTGGGTCGGCGGGTGCAGCACGGACATCTCGGCAATCCCCTGGCGCGCCGCCGCCGCCGTCTTCGCCCAGCCCTCGGGGAAGAACGTGAGGCGGCCGAGCCTGAAGATGCGCCGGTCGGACTTGATGCAGACGGCGTTCGCCGCCGCGACGAACTGCTGCTGCGTCAGCCGCGGGGCGCTCGTCGTGGTGGTCGTGTGCGACGACGAGCCGCAACCGGCTGTGAAGGCGGGGACGACGACGATGAGCAGGAGGGCGGCACGGGAAGCCAGCACGGATGACGAGGTTACCGCGCGTGCGTTGAGGTGGTGTTAGGTGTCGCGTCGCCGGCGGCAGCGCTGCGAGGATCTCGGCGAGTTCGGGCCAGCGGCGCGCCTGCTGCTTCGAGAACACGAGCCGGTCGTCGGCGATGACGTCGTACTGGCTCTTCTCGCCGTCGACCATCTCCGCGGTGTGCCCGGTTCCGTTCAGCTCGGCCACGAGACTCGCGGCCCGTTCGTCGTAGCCGCTTCAGACGGGGCAGTACAGGATGCGAACGTGGGCCACGAGGGAATTTACCGATCGTCCACGGCTGACAAGGCGCACGCGGGCTCGACCGCACGTGCGTTAGGGTTCCGCGCAAATCAAGTCCAGAGGGGGAGATACCTTGCGGAAGAGCATCATCGTGCTCGCGGTCCTGGCCGCGGCCGTTGTCGTCGTGAGCGTCGCGGTGGCAGCGAAGCCCGGTTCGGGCAAATCCACCGGGACCGCGTCGGTCTTCGTTCCGAATCCCGTCCAGAGCCTCGGCGACGAGACACTCACCGACCAGAAGGATTCGGATGCCGCGGTTCCCGCGGCGGCCTACCACACCGTTCAGCTGACGAACCTCGACGGGAGCGGCTTCCTGTCCGGCGACTACGTCAAGGTGCTGAGCGAGACCGGCAACCTGGCGTACTCGCCGACGAACACGTTCATGTACACGCGTCACCAGGACGAGTTCGAGCAGGTGATGGCGTACTACTGGATCACCGAGGCGCAGAAGTACATGCACAGCCTCGGCTTCGGCGGCAAGCTCCGGCCGATCGACAGCCAGCCGCAGCCGGTGCGCATCAACCAGTGGGGCGCCGACAACTCGTTCGCGACCGACCACCCGTCGAACGAGATTCGCTTCGGGAAGGGAGGCGTCGACGATGCCGAGGACGCCGAGGTGATCCTCCACGAGTACGGTCACGCGATCCATCAGGCGCAGAACTTCTCGTTCGCGTCCGAGCAGGCCGGGGCGATCAGCGAAGGCTTCGCCGACTACTGGGCCGTCACGGTCTCCGACGTCGTCTCGAAGGCGCTCGGCGTGCCGGAGCAGGAGCCGCTGCCGTGCGTCGCGGACTGGGATTCGACGTCGTACACGGCGGACGTTCCGCACTGCCTGCGCCGGTCGACAAGAACCTCCATTACCCGGCCGATCTGAACGGCGAGGTGCACCACGACGGGCAGATCTGGTCGCGCGCCCTCTGGGACATCCGCCAGGACCTCGGCAATGTGAAGGCCGACACGATCATCCTGCAGGGATCGTTCGACTTCCCCGGCACGACGATGACCGAGCTCGCGACAAGCACGGTCGCCGCAGCGCAGGGGCTCTACGGCGCGCCGCCGCGAACGTCGTGAGGCAGGCGTTCGTCGACCGCGGGATCCTCTAGCAGGGTCGAAAAAGGATCGAGGTAGGGGCGTCCGCCGCGGCGGACGCCCCCTCCCTTTGCAACCATTTGGGCATGGACGGCTATTCGATCGGGATCTGGCTCTGGGACGGCGTCGAGGAGCTGAGACTCGCCGGCCCGTACGAGGTGCTGACCGCCTGGGCGCAGTCGAGCGAACGATCGGTCACCGTCCGCACCGTCGCCGAGTCGACCGAGCCGGTCACGTGCTCGCACGGTCTCCGGGTGCTGCGCCAGCGTGCGCCTGGAGTGACGCCACAAGGCTCGATCTCTTCCTGCTCCCCGGCGGCGACACGCGGCCGCTGCAGGCAGACGACCGATTCCTGGACCACCTGCGCAGCCTGGCGGGCGACGGCACGCTCCTGACGAGCGTCTTCACGGGCGCACTCGTCTACGGCAAGGCAGGGCTCCTCGAGGGCCGGCCGGCTACGACTCACTGGAGCGCACTCGACCGCCTCGCCGACCTGGGCGTTCTGGTCGACCGCGACGCGCGGTTCGTCGACGACGGCAACATCGTGACCGCGGCCGGCGTCTCGGCGGGCATCGACATGGCGCTGCATCTCGTGGCGCGGCTCGAGTCGCGCGAGCGCGCTGCCGGTGTGCGCCGCTACATCCAGTACGACCCACAGCCTCCCGTCTGATCGAGCTGGCCATACCCTTGGGCGATGAGCGCTCGCGGCATCCGTCGTGCACGGGCCTTCCTCGTCATCTTGCTTCTGGCGTGGTTTCTCTCTCCGCCGGAGTGGCGGTACGCCGTGCCCCTCTGGCTGCCGTTCCTGATCGCGCTCGGCGTCGAGCTCGAGTTCGCCGTCGGGGGGTGGCTGCTCGCCGCGCGCCAGGCGCCCGCGGAGCGCGGTCGCGGTCCGCAGCGCATCGACCTCGAGGAATTCGGCTGGGAGGGCGAGGAGGCGCCCGAGGACGACGATCCCGCGTTCTGGAGCTCGCCGGCGGTTCCGAAGCGACGCACCGCTCTGGTGCGCCGCTTCGGGGCATCGCTCGCCGTGATCGCCCTCGTCGCGCTGGTCGCATGGGGCATCGGCCTTCGCCGTGGCTGGAGCAGCCTCGACCACGCGACCCAGGCCGGCATCGAACGCGTGCTCTCGCAGCAGGCGGCGCGGATCGCCGGTCATCCCGCCCAGGTGCACTGCGACACCGCCGGGCATCACGTGGGAGCGGTGCAGGAGGCGGACGGGCTCGCCGAGGTGGGCGGTAGCAACGCGTGGCTGACCCCGGGGATCTGCTACCAGCTCTACCGGGTGATCGACAAGCACGACACGCACTCGTTCAGCCCGACCGGACGCGCGCTCGCCGTCCTGGCGCACGAGTCATGGCACCTGCACGGCATCGCCAACGAGGGCGTTGCGAACTGCTACGCGTTCCAATCCGGGTCGCGCTGGGGGCCCGCCTCGGGCTCTCGACCTCGTTCGCGCGATCGCTGATGCGCGAGCAGCTGCCGACAACGCCTCCGACTCGGCCAGCAACCCCGCCTATCTGGTTCCTCCCGGATGCAAGAACGGCGGGCGCTACGACCTCGCGCCCGGTTCGTCGACCTTTCCCTAGGTCGTCGGCTGGTCGCGAGGCCGTCGCGCCAGCAAGTCGACGGGGCTCGACACCGGTTCCACCAGGCCGAGACGCGCTCGGAACACGTGGTAGGCCCAACCCTGGTAGAGAAGGATGACGGGCAGCAGGACGAGCGTGACGATGCTGATCGCGACGAGCGTGTAGTGGCCGGACGAGGAGTTCGTGGTCGTCAGGCTGTCGCCGAAGCTCGTCGACGAGACCATCACGCGCGGGTACAGCTCGGTGAAGAGTGTGGCGAGGGCGAGGAGGATCGTCGCGCCGGTTGAGGCGAACGCGAGGCCCTCTCGTCGTCGGCGCGTGAGCGCGACCGCCGCGACGGCGGCGACCGCAGCCAGGACGACGAGGACGATCCCGGGAAGATGCTCTTGTCGTTCTCGTCGATCCCGACGACGAGCGTCCAGGTGAGGAATGCGGCGCCGCCGAGCGCGGCCGGGATGGCGACACGCGCGGCTGTTCGCTGGGCGCGGGCTCGCAGGTCGCCGGACGTGCGCAGGCTGAGGTAGACGGCCCCGTGCAGTGCGAAGAGCAGGACGAGGGCGAGGCCGGCAACGACGGTGTACGGCGTAAAGAGATCCCAGAAGGTGCCGGTGAACTCCTGGGCCGACGAGACCGGGACACCGTGGAGCAGGCTCGAGAACGCGATGCCCCAGATCAGCGGGATCCCGACGGAGGCAATCGTGTTCACCCACGTCCAGACGCTCCGCCACGATCCGCTCTGCGCCTTGCCGCGCCATTCGAACGAGACGATGCGCGTGATCAGCAGGACGAGCAGCAGGAGCAGCGCAACGTAGAAGCCGGAGAACATCGTCGCGTACCAACCGGGAACGCCGCGAAGGTGGCGGCGCCGGCGATCACGAGCCACACCTCGTTGCCGTCCCAGAACGGGCCGATCGCCTCGATCATCGTGTTGCTGGTCGTCCTCGCTGCGGCCGAGGACGGGCAGGAGCATGCCGACGCCGAAGTCGAAGCCCTCGGTCACGAAGTACAGCGACCAGAGCACGAAGAGGATCCAGAACCAGGCGGCCTGCATCAGAAGCCGGGCGCCGCGAGCAGCGCCGCCCCTTCTCCCGTGTCGCCGCCGGTCTCGGGCGGATCAAGCCGGGCGTAGCGGCGCATCAAGTAGAAGTCGACGATCGCAAGCGCCGTGTAGAGACCGACGAACACGGCGAGGCTGAACGCGACCTTCGTCGTCGTCGAGGTCGGCGACACCGCGTCGGCGGTCTTCTGGAGGTCGTAGACGATCCACGGCTGGCGGCCGGTCTCGGTCAGGATCCAGCCGCCGAAGCAGGCGAGGAACGGCACCACGATGGCGCCCATCGCGGCCCGCTGGAACCACTTCGCCCGCTCGAGCTTCTTGCGCCACAGGAGCCAGCCGCCCCAGAGCGCGATCAGCAGCATCAGGCCTCCGAGATAGGCCATCACGCGCATGCACCAGTACTCGAGCTCGATGGCCGGCAGGTAGTTCCCCGGCCCGTGGTGCGCCACCTGCTTCTCCTGGTTCTCATTCAGACCGACGACCGTCCCCTGGAACGACCCCGTCGCGAGGTACGAGAGAAGACCCGGGATCTCGATCGAGAACGTCGGCGTCTGGTCGCTCTTCGTGAAGCCCCCGATCTGGAAGATCGAGAACGACGCCGGCTCCTGGGTGTTCCAGAGCGCCTCGGTCGCGGCGATCTTCATCGGCTGCGCGTTCGTCGTCTGGATCCCGAAGGCGTTGCCCCACCAGAGCTGCACGGCGGTGAGCGGGATCAGCAGAAGGATCGTGAGCTTTGCCGCCTTACGGAAGACCTCGACGTTGCGGCCCTTGCGCAGATGCCACGCGGAGACGCCGAGCATCACGAAGCCGCCCGTCAGGCAGCCGGCCAGGATGACGTGGCCGTACGCCCAGAGCGCGAACGACTGGAACATGATCTTCGCGATGTCCTTCGCCTGCGCCGTGCCGGTCGACTTGTTGATCTGGTAGCCGACGGGGTGCTGCATCCACGAGTTCGCGACGATGATGAAGTAGGCCGAGAGCCAGGTTCCGAGCCAGACCAGGTAGATGGTCGCGAGGTGCACCTTCGGCGAAAGGCGGTCGCGGCCGAAGATCCACAGCCCGATGAACGTCGACTCGAGCATGAAGGCTCCGAGCCCCTCGATCGCGAGCGGCGCGCCGAACACGTCGCCGACGTACTTCGAGAACGACGACCAGTTCATCCCGAACTCGAACTCCTGCACCATGCCCGTTGCCGTTCCGATCGCAAAGTTGATCAGGAACAGCACCGCGAAGAACCGCACCAGGCGGTTCCACTTCTCGTCCCCCGTGCGGTAGTAGAACGTCTGCATGAGCGCGAGGAGCGGGGCGAGCCCCAGCGTCAGCGGCACGAACGTGAAGTGATACAGCGTCGTCGTCGCGAACTGCCAGCGCGACAACGTCAGTGCATTCGCAAGGAGAAAGCTCAACTCGATGCCTCGAACGCGAACGTGCTCACGGGCTCCTCTCGACTCGCGCGCGGGCAGCATCACCCGCGCACCCGCAACGGGGCATCACCCCGACCGGGTGAAGACGCAGCGATCGGTGGCGGGCGGCGCGCAGGCGGCGCGGTACCGTCGGCGGGCTTCGACGCTAGACACCTTCGAAAAGGCGCCTTGAGCACGACTCGCAGTTCTAGCTCGTTTACTACATTCGGCGAGAGCGATGACGCAGCGACCGTTCTTCATTCGGGGTAAGATCGCGGCAGCAAACCTCAAGCTTGCTTCAGCGTCCAGGCCCGCCTGTTCGGAACGGGCTGGCCGACAGGGCACCGGCAAGGAACGGACACGCACTCCGAACAGCGTGGCACTGGAGCGCGGCGCAGCGGCAGCACCGCCGATCAGCTCGCGGAGGGTGCGCGTTCCCCGGCTGATCAGGGCGCTCGCCGAAGAAGGCGGGCTGCGATTGAACCGAGTACTCAGGGCGTCTGTTGGCCGAACCAACGTTGAGCCGTGAGGATGACTGTCATGGCAGGTGTCCACTCTGGCTGGCGCAAGCGGTGTAGCTGATGAGCGGTATCTCGAGCACGGGGCGAGCATGACGACGACCACCGCGATCACGGTCAGCACGATTGTTGCTGAGCTCGTCGCCGATCCTCCGGTCAGGGCTGCCAGGGGTAAGGGCGCTCGAGGTGGCAGGAGCCGGAGCGTGGGAGGTCCCGGGCGGAAAGCGGATCGCGCAGGAGACGAAGACAAAGCTGTACCTTGGGCGTGAGCTTGCTCAGGGTGAGACTAGCAAGCGTGGCAGTCTTCTTCGAGCTCGTAGGCATGTTTGCGCTGCCATGCGTGGCGTCTTCTGCTCGTCGGCATGAATTGGCCTGCGCGCGAGGACCAGGTTCTAGAACGCGGTCAGCGACGGTCCGTCTCAACTTCCATCACCGGTGGGATGGGTACGAGACAGAGAAGTAGACGGGTGCGAGCTCGCCGGTCTGGAACGGTGATGAACTGACGACGAGGTCGCCGGAAAAGGGATAGCTGAGGTCGACCAGCACGACGAGCGACAAGACGATGATGACGGAGATCGAGCAGGCGCCGAGCGGGTGGAACCAGAAGCTGCGCGATCCGACCAGCAGGACGTAGCCGATGATGATGAAGGCGCCGACGGCGATGAGGGCAAGAATGAGTGCCGGCAGCCCCCCGCTTGCTGCCGACAGCCGATCGCGGCGGGCGATCAGGGCTCCGTTGAGCTGGCGAACCGAATCGTTGTAGAACGCCGTCGTCTGCGGCGTCGAAGGTCGGAGATGTTGGAACGCGGCGTAGATGCCGTCGACGTCCTTCGTCGCCTGCGGGCTCTCGTGTCCGAGACGTAGGTCGGGCCACTCGTTGTCCACGACTTCCCTGAGATAAGCGGCCGATGGCACGACGGACGAGTTCAGCCTGTGCCGGCGGGAACGAGTTGCTGTCGCGCACGATCGCCGCGAACGCATCGGCTTCTTTCGCCACGTTGTCCTGGGCGCTACCGAAGTTCTGAAACTCGATCACGATCACGAACGCGAGCAGCAGGCCGAAGAGCGATGCGACCACGCCGAGCATCTGCGACGAGACCTCCGCGTCGAACCCGTCCCGTGTCACCGGCACGAATCGCCGCACCAACCAGACACCGAGCAGAACCAGACCGACAGTCCCGAACACCGTTGCCGGGATCAGCAGCGCCACCGGCGCGTGATTGACGAATGTCCGGAGCACGATCGTGAACCTCTAGGAGGAGCCGGAGATCGGCATCGTCCGTGAAGGGTGAAACGCCCTGGTGGTCTAGGGCGCCGGAGAGAGCGTCGATCTGTCTCCCTGTCGCTAGATCGTCTTGAACTGCTCGAACGACTGGCGGCAGCCGTCGCACCAGCGGAGCGAGCGGCACGGCGTCGGCCCGAAGATGTTCTCGAGGCGCGTCTCGGTCGACCCGCAATACGGGCAGCGGAACGCTTTCGACTGCAGCTGCACGAGCGTCGTCGCCCGGCGGCGCGCGGCGCCGGCGGCGCGAAGCCCGCCTCGCGCAGCTTCTCGCGCCCGGCGGGGGTGATCCGGTCGGTCGACCACGAGTCGTCCTGGATCACCGCGACCTCCGGCTCGCCGCCGAGCGATGTCGACCTTCGCCTCGAGCGCGCGGCGCATCGCCTCGAGCGCCGGGCAGCCGAGGAACGTCGGCGTGAACTCGATGCGCACGCGGTCGCCGTCGACCGACACGTCGCGGATCACGCCGAGGTCGACGAGCGAGATGACCGGGATCTCGGGGTCGGGGATCTCGTCGAGCGCCGCCCAGACCTCGGCCGTCGCGTCACCATGCCGTGCTCACCACTGCGCACCCGGCTCCGACCGCCGCACCTCGGTCATCTCGGCCAGGAGCTCCGGCAGCTCGGCGGTGTGCGAGCCGCGCTCCTGCGCTTGTAGCGGACTGTTACTTGCTGCGAACCCGACGCGGCGCGCCAGCTCGGGCCGGAGGGCGGGCTCGAGCATCCCGAGCGCGAACGGCCAGAGCTCCTCGACCGCCGCCGTGAACCGCGGCTCGTCGCGCAGGCGCGCCGCCCACAACTCGGCGTGCAGGCGGTGGTAGACCTCCTCGCGGTCGATCTTCGCGGCGAGCCCGGCGAGCTCCGCGTCGTCCGATGCGATCAGCGCGCCGAGGCGAACGCGGTCTGCTTCCTCGTAGAGGTAGCGCCGCGCGATCGTCATCGCCCAGTCGTCGAGCAGGCGCAGCTCGACGAGCGGCGCGCAGCGGTACTCGTCCGGCGCGCGGTCGAACGCCAGCGCGTCGGCGTCGGTCCCGAGCTCGACGGCCGCGAGCTCGTAGAGCGCACGCGCGTGCCCGATCTCGTTCTGTGCGATCGACGAGAACGCGACGTCCTCCTCGAGCGTCGGCGCGATGCCGGTCCACTCCGAGTCGCGCCAGCCGACGATCAGCTCGTCGTCGGCGAACGCGAGCAGCGTCTCAACGCTCGGCGAGAGTGCCTGCGCGCTCACGCGCCTCCTTCAGCCGCGACTTGATCGAGTAGCCGTCGACGCGGCGGTACTTCAGGTCGAACTCGTCGGCCCACTCCGTCACCTCGTGCACGGCCTCGCGCGGCACGAGCCACAGCGCCTCGACTTCGCCGCGGCGGCCGTACTGCTCCCGCGCCCACGCGTCGGCGAACGCGGCGTCAGGCGCCACGATCGAGCCGGCGTGCGCGAACGGCTGGCCCTTGCGCTCCTGGCGGAACACCTCGAAGACGCTCATGCCGCGAGCACGGCGTCGCGCACCCACTGCTCCTGCTCGAGGAAGCGGCGGCGGAAGTCGAGCCGCTCCTGCGAGCGCGGGCCGTGCCCGGTGACGACCGACTTCAGCTCCGCCCAGTCGGGCTCGGTGTAGCTCCAGACGCCGTCGTCGGAGCGGCGCAGCTCCGGGTCGGGCACGGTCAGCCCGAGCTCCCGGATCTGCGGCACGTAGCCCTCGAGGAACTGCTGGCGCGCCTCTTCGTTGCCCTGCGACTTGATCCGCCAGAACCACATCGGATCCTCGTCGCGCGGGATCGGGTTGCCGTGGAACTGCATCAGCGGCCCCCACCAGCGGTCGACCGCCTCCTGCACGAGCTCGCGCTGCCCGTCGGTGCCGGTCATCATCGCGAGGATCACGTCGCGGCCGTGGAGGATGTGGAACGACTCCTCCCAGCAGATCTTCTTCATGATCCGCGCGTACGGCGCGTACGAGCACTTGAGGAGCGCCTTCTGGCTGATGATCGCGGCGGCGTCGACGAGCCAAGCGATCACTCCCACATCGCCCCAGGTCTTCGTCGGGTAGTGGAAGACGTTGTGGAACTTCGCCTTGCCCGAGAGCAGGTCGGCGAACATCGCGTCGCGCGGCTTGCCGAGATCCTCGGCGATGCGGTAGATCAGCTGCGCGTGCCCGACCTCGTCCTGCACCTTCGCGGTCAGCGCGAGCTTCCGCTGCAGCGTCGGCGCCTTGAGGATCCACTCGCGCTCGGGGAGCACGCCCATCAGCTCGCTGCCGGCGTGCATCTCGATGAACTTGACGAGCTTCGCCCGGTACTCCTCCGGCAGCCAGTCGCCGGCCTCGACCTGGCCGCCCTCCTGGACGTAGGCGACGAATTCTTCTGTGCGGGTGTCCATCTGGCCTCCCTACCGACCGATCGTTAGGCTGTCCATGATAGATGTCCGCCAGGCGTGAGGAGCTAACGCGCATCGCCGCCCGGCTCTTCGCCGAGCGGGGGTATCAGGGCACGTCGCTGGCCGACCTCGCCGAGGCGCTCGGGGTGCAGAAGGCCTCGCTCTACCACCACATCGCCTCGAAGGAGGATCTGCTCTGGGAGGTCGCGTGGGAGGGCGCCGAGGCGTTCCACGCCGGCGCTCGACGGCGTGCCTGCCGACGCGCCCGCCGCCGAGCGGATCCGGCTCGCGCTGCGCGCGCACCTCGCCGTCGTCGCGGCCAGCTCGACGTCGCGACGGTCTTCGTGCGCGAATGGCGCTACCTGTCCGACGAGCGCCGCGGCGGTTCCTCGCCGAGCGCCGCCGCTACGAGGAGCGGATCCGCGAGCTCTTCCGGGCGGGCGTCGAGGAGAGCCAGCTGCGCACCGACCTCGACGTCGCGACCGCCGCGCTGCTCTTCCTCTCGGCCGCGAACTGGGCCTACACCTGGCTTCGGCCCGGCGCGCCGACGGATGAGCTCGCCGACCGCCTCTACGCAGCGCTGCTCGACGGCATGCGCGGCTACGCGACGCCGGGCTGAGCCGGAGGCCGGCCCGAGCGGGAAGCGGCGGCGCACGCGGCAGCGGCCGCCCGGCTCCTCCTCCTCGATCAGCAGCACCTCGCGCGCCTGGCACGAGATCGGCAACGGCGGCTCGAGCTCGAGCCGGCACTCGCCGACCGTGAGGTGCGGGATCACCTCGTCGTGCACGCCCTCGTAGGGCGGGTAGTCCGGCCAGCGCGCCGCGACGGCCCGGGTCAGCGCAGAACGGCTCGCCGGCACCGGCGCGAGATAGGTGACGTCCGTCGTCGAAGTGCTCGACCGAGGCGAGCTCGAACGCGAACGCCGGGTGCGAGGCGACGAGGCCGCGCGAGCGCCTCCTCGTCGACCGATTCCGGCGGCGCGAACGGGAAGAGGATCGTGATGTGCGCGGGAACGCCGAGCGCCGCGGACGGGTCGTGAGCGAGCCGCAGCTCGGCCACATGTGGCTCGGCTTCCGGCACGGCGATGATCAATGCAGTGCGGCGCCGTGGCATGCTCGGCGAGCGTGAAGCGTGCGGTCCTGATCGTCAACCCCTACTCGACCCAGGTCACCGGCGAGCGCATCGGCGCGGTCGAAGGCGTTCTGCGCGAGCGAATCGAGCTGCGCACCGAATTCACGCAGCGCCCCGGCCACGCCACCGAGCTGGCTGCCGCCTAGGCGGCGGAGACCGACGCGGTCCTCGTCTTCTCCGGTGACGGCACCTACAACGAGGCGCTGAACGGCGCCGACGGCGCCGTGCCGTTCGGATTCCTGCCGGGCGGCGGCACGAGTGTGCTGCCCCGCGCGCTCGGCCTGCCGCGCGACCCGATCGCGGCGGCGCGCGCCGTCGCCGCCGCGCTCGCCGAGGGGCGCACGCGGCGCATCTCGCTCGGCGCGGTGGCCGGCCGGCGGTTCTGCTTCTCGGCCGGGATCGGCTTCGACGCCGAAGCGGTGCGGCGGCTGAACGCGCTCGGCCGGCTCCCGGTGGCGCCCGGCCGGGCGACATCGCGTTCCTCCGCACGCTCGGGAAGATGATCCTCGAGCGCCGCGGCCGGTGGGACCCGCAGCTCGAGATCGAGGGCGTCGGGCGTGCCGCATTCGTGCTCGTCGCGAACGGCGATCCGTACTCGTACGCCGGCTCGCTGCCGATCCACGTCGCGCCCGCCGCACGCTTCGAGGACGGCATCGACTTCGCCGCACCGACACGGGTGCGGGCGCGTGACGTTCCGCGGCTGTTCGCGACCGTCTTCAGCGGTCGCGGCTTCGAGCGGCTCGCTCATGTGGAGCGGCCACGATCTCGACCGGATCGTGGTGCACTGCGACCGGCCGCTGCCGCTTCAGGCCGACGGAGAGGATCTCGGCGATGTCGACGAGGCGGTCTTCGAGGCGAAGCGCGATGCGGTCTCGGTTCTCGTTTAGCGCCCTGATCGCCACGACGCTCGTGCTCGCGGCCTGCGGCGCGAAGCATCGCACGCGATCCGTTCAGCTACGACAGGTCGAGCCCGCTCGCCGAGCGGGACGGCGCGGTGGTCGCGTCAGGTGCGCCCGGCTCCGTGCGCAGCGTGTCGTTCGCAGGGGAAGGCGGATCACGGCTCCATGGCTACCTGCTCGTCCCGCGGAGCGCCGGCCGCCATCCGGGCGTGCTCTTCCTGCACGGCTCGGGCGGCACCCGCAGCGATCTGCTCGGCGTCGCCGCGTAGCTCATGGGGAGCGGTGTCGTGACGCTCACGATCTCGCAACCGAACGAGGCGCAGAGCTACGACCGCTCGTCGTGAACGCTCGACGCGCACTCGACATGCTGACGCCGCCGCAGGGATGTCGACGCGCACCGACTCGGGGTCGTCGGCTTCTCGCTCGGTGCGCAGACCGCGGCGATTCTGGCGGGAGACGATCAGCGCCTCCGTGCGTCGGGATCATCTGCGGCCGCGGCTCGCCGGTTCCGCTCTACTGGATCCGTCGCACCCACGCCGATCTTTCCTTCGAGGCCGGGACGCACGACGAAGTCGTGCCGCACGCTCAGCTCGTCGCATTGATGCGAGCGGCACCCGGGCAACCGCGCGTTCGCTGGTACGACACGGCTCACGTGATGAATCGCCGGGCGTTCGAGGACATGATCGACTGGCAGGCCGGAGCTAGGCCCCTAAGGTAGGTTTCGCGCGCGGATGGCCCAGGTCGTACCCGAGCTCCGCCGCGTCCTCGACGGCGACGCGCCGCCTGCGGATTTGAGCGAGAGCGATCTGCTCGAGCTTCATCGCCGCATGGTGCTGCTGCGCACCTACGACGAGCGTTCGGTCGTCTACCACCGTCAGGGCCGCATCGGCACGTACGCGATCTTCTGGAACCACGAGGCGATCCAGGCAGGCGCGACGTTCGCGCTCGGCGACGACGACTGGATCTTCCCCTCGTATCGCGAGTCGGCGATCGGGCTCGTGCGCGGGATGCCGGCCGAGACGATCCTGCAGTGGTGGCGTGGCCATCCGTCCGGCTGGTGGAGCCCCGCGGACTGGAACGTCGCGTCGATCTGCGTGCCGATCGCGACCCATGTCCCGCACGCCGCCGGCCTTGCGTGGGGCAAGAAGCTGCGCGGCGAGGACGCGGTGGCGATGGCGTTCTTCGGCGACGGCGCGACGAGCGAGGGCGCGTTCCACGAGGGCGTCAACTTCGCGGCGGTGATGAACGCGCCGGCCGTGTTCGTCTGCAACAACAACGGCTGGGCGATCTCGACGCCGGTCGAGGCGCAGACGCGCGCCGAGACGCTCGCCGACAAGGCGATCGGCTACGGCATTCCCGGCGTGCGCGTCGACGGGCTCGACGTGCTCGCCGTGTACGAGGCGGCGCGCGAGGCGGTCGAGCGCGCTCGTGCCGGCGGCGGCCCGACGTTCATCGAGGCGGTTCACTACCGCGCTGCGCCGCATGCCACGGCCGACGATCCGCGCGCGTACATCGACCCGCAGCGCGTCGAAGCGGAGCGCGCGCGCGAGTGCTCGGGCAGTACGAGAGTTCCTGAAGCGGCTCGGCATCCTGAGCGACGAGCACGCCGCGGCGGTGCGGAGCGATGCCGAGGACGCTCATGCGCGCCGGGATCGCCGCCGCCGAGGCGGAGGCCGCCCGCCGATCCCGCGCTGCTCTTCGAGCACGCCTACGTCGACCCACCGCCGAACATGCGCAATGGCTGAGCTCACACTCGTCGAGGCGGTGAACGACGCGCTGCACACCGAGCTCGAGCGCGACGGCGACGTCATGGTGCTCGGCGAGGATGTCGGTCGCGCCGGCGGTGTCTTCCGTGCGACCGCCGGGCTGCGCGATCGGTTCGGGCCGGACCGCTGCGTCGACACGCCGCTCGCCGAGGCGGGGCTCCTCGGCGCCGCGATCGGGCTGTGCATGGCCGGCTGGCGTCCGGTCTGCGAGATGCAGTACGACGCGTTCTCGTATCCGTGCCTCGACCAGTTGATCACGCACGTCGGCCGCTACCGGTGGCGCAGCGGCGGGCGGATGGAGTTCCCGATCACGATTCGCATGCCGTACGGCGGCGGCGTCCGCGCGCCGGAGCTGCACGACGACTCGCCCGAGGCGTACTACGTGCACACACCCGGGATCAAGGTCGCGATCCCGTCGACACCGGCCGACGCGAAGGGGCTGCTCGCCGCAGCGATCCGCGATCCGGACCCGGTCGTGATCTTCGAGCCGAAGCTCGTGTACCGCACCGCGCGCGGCGAGGTCCCGGAGGGCGACTACATCGTCCCGCTCGGTCAGGCGCGGATCGCGCGCGAGGGCAGCGACGTGACGCTGATCGCCTACGGCGCGATGGTGCGGCGTGTGCGAGCTGGCGGCCGACGCACTCGACGTCTCGTGCGAGATCGTCGACATCCGTTCGTTGCGGCCGCTCGATGAGGCCGCGATCCTGAAGTCGGTGGCGAAGACCGGCCGGGTCGTGATCGTCCACGAGGCGCCGCGGACGGCAGGCTTCGGCGCCGAGCTGGCCGCACTGATCGCGGAGAAGGCGATCTTCGACCTGCAAGGCCCGATCCTGCGCGTCACCGGCTACGACGTTCCCTATCCGTACTGGACGATCGAGGATGCGTACATGCCGTCGGTCGAACGCGTCGCGGCGGCCGTGCGCTCGCTCGTCACGTGATCCACGAGCTCCCGCTCGAGCGCGGCAACCTGCACGGGCACTTCTCGCGCGACCTCCCGCCGGTCGCGACGATCGACCCCGGCGACACGGTGCGGATCGACGTGCCGAACGCCAGTTGGCGGCTCGCATCGGGTGAGCGGTTTGCCCCGACGGTGGAGGGCCTCGACGACGGGCACGCGCTGGTTGGACCGATCGCGGTCCGCGGTGCCCGCAGCGGGGCAGGTGCTCGTCGTTCGGATCGACAGCGTCGAGCCGGGCCCGTGGGGCGAGACGCTGACGGACGCGCCGCACCGGATCGACTGGGAGCTCGCCGACGGCGTCGGGCGCGCGTCGACCGGCCACACTGTGGCGTTGAGGCCGTTCCTCGGCGTGCTCGGCATGCCGCCCGTCGGTCACGGCGTGCACTCGACCATTCCGCCGCGCCCGCAGGGCGGCAACGTCGACTGCAAGGAGCTCGTCGCCGGCACGACGCTCTACCTGCCGATCCCGGTCGACGGCGCGCTGTTCTCGGCGGGAGACGGCCACGCGCTGCAGGGCGACGGTGAGGTGAGTGGCACGGCGATCGAGTGCCCCATGCGCGCAGAGCTCTCACTCGACGTGCGCGACGACTTCCGACTCGACTGGCCGTGCGCGCGCATCGACGGTGCGTGGCTCACGTTCGGATTCGACGCGGAGCTCGGTCACGCTGCGCGGAAGGCGACCGACGGGATGATCGCGCTGATGAACCGCGAGCACGGTCTCTCGCCGGACGACGCGCTCGCCCTCGCCAGTGTTGTCGTCGACCTGCGCGTCACGCAGGTCGTGAACGAGCAGGTCGGAGTGCACGCCGTGTTGCGCGATCACGCCTGGACGTGACCGAGCGCCTCCGCCTTTGGCTCGAGCGCGATCGCCGCGGGGCGGGCTATCACCTCCGCGACGCGGCGACCGGCGAGCGGATCGCGTGGGAGGACGAGCGGATTCGCGTCGTCCCCGTGGCGGGCGTCTCGTTCCGGCCGGACGCAGTCGCCGACGCGACGTTCGATCCCGGCGCCCGGCTTGCGCTCGTCCGGGAACCGGAGAACGAGCACGACCCGAACGCCGTCGCCGTCTGGAACGAGGACAGGACGCTGCAGGCCGGGTACGTCCCGCGCGAGAGGGCCGTGGAGCTCACGGGAACCGAGCTCGCCGTTTCCCTGTGGCGCGCGGGCGAGGGGCTCCGCGTGCTGATCGTTCCGGCCGGATCCTGGGTGGGGCGTCCCCGCAGGTAGCCTCCACCGCCGTGTCGTACGCGTTCAAACTGCCCGACCTCGGCGAGGGCTTGACCGAGGGAGAGGTCGCGCGCTGGCTTGTCGCCGAGGGGGACGAGATCGCGGAGGACCAGCCGCTCGTCGAGATCCAGACCGACAAGACGACTGTCGAGATCCCGTCACCGGCCGCCGGCACGGTGCGGCAGATCTTCGTCGCCGAGGGCGATGTCGTCCCGGTCGGCACGGTGCTGGTCGTGATCGGCGGCGACGAGGCTGCCGTCGACGAGCCAGGTAACAGTCTGTTGCAAGCGCCCGTTCCGGCCCGCGCCGCCGCCCAGCCGGAGCCCGGCGCGCGGCTGCAGGCGACGCCCCTCGTCCGCCGGATCGCTGCAGAACTGGGGATCGACGTCGCGGCCGTCGCACCCACCGGCCCGGGCGGACGCGTCACCGAGGACGATGTCCGGCGCGCCGCGGAGGCAAATAGCAGCTTGTTCCAAGTTCCCGCGGCTCGGCCGGACAGCGCTACGACGGAAGGGCGGCGCGAGAAGGTGCGCGGTGTTCGCCGGCAGATCGTCGAGCACCTGACGCGCGCCCACCGTGAGGTCCCGGCGGTCACGTTCGTCGAGGAGGCCGACTTCACCGGCGTCGACCTACGGCAACTGCTGCCCCTCGTGCTCCAGGCGACGGCGTTCGAGCTGAAGAACTTCCCGGAACTGAATGCGCGACTCGAGGGCGACGAGATCGTCTACCTCGATCGCTACGACCTCGGCATCGCCGTGCAGACCGAGCAAGGACTGGTCGTCCCGGTCGTGCGCGATTGCGACACGCGTTCGCTCGACGAGTTGCGGGCGGAGATCGATGCGCTTGCCGAGAAGGCTCGGGCCGGGACACTTGCACCCGAGGAGCTGCGCGGATCGACGTTCACCGTCACGAGCGCCGGCAAGCTTGCGGGCGTGCTCGTCACGCCGCTCGTGAATCATCCCGAGGTCGGCATCCTCGGCGTGCACCGCATCGGGCCGCGGGCGGTCGTTCGCGGCGGCGACGTCGTCGTGCGCACCGTCGGCAACGTCAGCGTCACGTTCGACCACCGGGTCGTCGACGGCGCGCGCGCGGCCGAGTTCACCCTCGCCGTGATCGCGCGGCTCGAGAGCTCCTAAACGGCAACCAGCGAGAAGTGCTCCTCGAGCATCGCCTCGATGCTCGGGGCGCTCGCGCGACCTTCGATGCGGGCGACGACCTTGCGTCCGGCGACGAGAACGACAGCCGGCACGACCTTCACCGCGAGCTTCGTGACGAGATCTGCGCGTTCCTCCGAATCGACCTGAACGACGCGGAGACGATGACGTTCCTTGCGCGCGATGTGCGCGACCAGGCTTTCCATTCGCCTCGACGGGCCTGAGCGCGCCGAGGAGATGAAGACGAGCAAGGGCCGGGCGTCGTCAGACAAAACTGCCTCCTATACAGGGGGTTCGGCTTCTATGCCCTGAAACGGTGGGTCCTCAAACCGCGGAGCTACACTGGCCGCCGCGATGGGGGCCTGGTACACGATCGGAGTCAGCGTCGGTCTCGGCACGGCGATCGGTGTCGCGGCCGCCGGCATTCTCCGTCGCGCGCTGTTCGCGCTCGTCGTCTCGGCTGTCGTCGCCGTCGCGATCGCACTTGCGGCCGGAACTTGGGGTGAAGCGGTCGGCGGGCTCGTCGGCGCAATCTGCGGCTCGCTCGGCTCGGCGCCGCTCGTCGCCGGAACGCTGCGACGCGGGGGCACGCGTGGCGGAACCGCATTCATCCTCGCGCTCGCCGCCCTCGTCGCTGCCGCGCTCGCCTTCGTGCCGATCGTGGGGTACCTCGAGGCACTCGCCGTCCCCGTGCTCGGCGCGCGCCTCCGGCGCCGGTCGCCCGATACGCACGCGGGCCTGCGTACGCTCGCGCGCGACTGAACTCGTCGGTGTCACCGAAGCCGGTCGTCCTCGTCGTGATCGACGGCCTGACGCCCGCCATGTTCGAGGCCGCCGACACACCCGCGCTGCGATTTCTCGCCGAGCACGGTGACTACCGACGCGCCACCTCGACGTTCCCTTCGCTCACTCCCGTCTGTCTCTCGTCGATCGCGACGGGAACCCATCCTGACGTGCACGAGATCCCGCATCTCGTGTGGTGGCATCGCGGCGAGCGCCGCCTCGTCGAGTACGGCTCGTCGTTCGGTGCGGTCCGCGCGGCCGGGATCGCCCGCTCGCTCCGCGATACGGTGATCGACCTGAATGCGAAGCACCTGGGCCGGCGCGCGGAGACGATCTACGAAGCGCTCGAAGACGCGGGGCTGACGACCGCGGCGATCAACATCACGTGCTACCGCGGACGCCACCGTCACCTGCCGATCATCCCCGGTGTGCCGGCCGTGTACGGCCCCAAGCGATTCTTCTTCTTCTCGCTCTACGAGAGCGACCGCACCGGTGCTCCGCTCGCGGTGCGCAACCGCGCGCTCGGCTCGATCGATGCCTACGCCGCCGCGGTCGGCCGTTGGCTCGTCACGCGCGACGGGTTCGACCTCCTCGTGCATTACCTGCCCGACTACGACTTCGCCTCCCACGCTTCCGGCCCCGACAGCGCCTACGAGGCGCTCGCGCGCAGCGACTCAGCGATCGCCGCGCTGATGGACGCCGCGGGTGGCCCGGACGCGTTCCTCGAACGCTACGCGGTCGTCGTCTGCTCCGACCACGGTCAATCGCACGTCGAGCGGACGGCGCGCCTTGACGTCGGCGACGACCTCGTCACTGCATCGAACCGCGCCGCGATGGTCTACACCGACGAGCCGCGCCGCGTGGCGGAGCTCCTCGATGCGGAGCCCTCGGCCGGCATCGTTCTCTTCTCCGAGGATGGTCGAGCCGTGGCGCGCCGCGACGGGGACGAAGACCTTGCCCTGCTCGACGAGGTCCCGGACGGACGTGTGCGCGCGGCTGCCGCGCTCGCCAATCCCAACTCGGGCGAGGTGCTCGTCTCGGCCGCGCCCGGGTGGGAGTTCGACGACCTTGCCGGCCGGCATCATCACGGCGGGGGCAGCCACGGGTCCCTCGAGCTGGCCGACTCGGAGGTGCCGATGCTGACCGTCGGGCTCGGCGCCCCGCCTGCGTCGATCACCGGCATCAAGGCGCTGGTCGCCGCGCACTTCGGTGTCGAGGTGCGAGCTACCGTCCCCACGACCGAGGGAACCCGGGCGGCGTGAGCGGGCGTTTGGCGGCAGAGGTGCTTGCGCTCCCGGTACGCCTGCACGGCATTCAGCTCGGCAGGCCCGTCGAGGCGCTGCTCGACCCGTCGGTCGACCGTCTGCTCGGCTTCGAGGTGGAGTGCGGCGACGGCGAGCACCGGTTTCTCCCCCTGTCGGTGGCCGACGTCGGCACCGACGCGATCACGATTGACTCGGCCCTGCAGCTGATCGACGAGCGCGAGCTCGACTGGTACCGCCGGCACACGCGACGTCTCTCGAGTCTCGGCTGCGCCGAGCCGTGGATCGGCGAGCACGGCGAGATCTACGACGCGCTGAAGATCGCATCGGAGGCCTGATATGCGCGAGGCCGGACGCCCAAGACCGAGCACCCAATCCACTTCACAACGCTGAACGGCTAGCCTCGCGACGTGTCGGAGCCCACTTTCGCCGGCCGCACGGCGCGTGCGTTGCGCCGCCCGCACAACTGGATCCAGCTCGCGAAGTTCGGCGCCGTCGGTGCGAGTGGCTACATCCTCAACCTGGTGGTGTTCGCTGCGCTCCTCGGGTGGGGGGCGCACATCGCCGCCGCAATCTCCTTCGTCGTCGCTGCGGCGAGCAACTACTGGTGGAACCGACACTGGACGTTCGCCCAGTCGAAGGGCTCGGTCGGGGCCCAGGGCATGCGATTCTTCGTCGTCGCCCTGGTCGGGTTCGCCGTCAACCAGTTCTGGCTCTTTCTCTTCATCGACACATTCCACTGGCGAAAGGTCGTCTCGCAGGCGATCGCGATCGTGCTCGTCGTGCCGCTCAACTTCCTCGGCAACAAGCTCTGGAGCTTCCGCACGTGAGGCTCGCGGCCGCCGCATGCCTCGTGCTGCGCTCGCGCTCGTGCCGGCAGCGGCGGCCGGGACGGCCACGGACGACGACCGACGACGCGGGTCACCACGGTGACCAGCTCTGTCCTGATCTGCCCCCAACTCGGTCCCCGAGCCGCCGCTGCTCGCGTCGACGCCGACACACCACCTCGAAGCAGCAGGCCATCTCGCACTTCCTCGCCGATCACAAGGTCCACGACTGGCTCGAGCGCTACCCGCCGAGCCCGACGACCGACGCGACGTACGCGCAGGGCATCTGGACGGTCAACGTCTGGTCCGGCGCGGCGGGTGAGGTCGCGACCGGGCTCGTCGACGATGCCACAGGCACCGTGACCGAGGCGTGGACCGGGCCACAGGTCGCGTGGAAGATGGCCCGCGGCTACCCCGGCGCCTTCGGCGGCGCGAAGATCAACAGCTATCCGGTGTGGCTCGGCTTCTGCGCCGTCTTCCTGCTCGGGCTCATCGACTGGAGACGCCCGTTCTCGCTGCGCAATGCCGATCTGCTCGTGCTGCTCTCGTTGTCGGCATCGCTGTGGTTCTTCAACCGCGGCAACGTCTTCGCCGCGATGCCCCTCGCCTATCCGCCGCTCGGCTGGCTGCTGGTGCGCTGCGCCTGGATCGCCCGCAGCGACCGGCCGACGCGAGGGGCGGCCGTTTGGCCCGTCTGGGTGCTCGCCGCCGCAACGGTGTTTCTCGCCGGCTTCCGCGTCGGCTTGAACGTGCAGGCGTCCAACGTGATCGATGTCGGTTACTCCGGGTGTGATCGGCGCCGATCGCATCGTCCACGGAACCGACCCGTACGGGCACTTTCCGCAGGAGGGCTCTCTGCCGAAATGCGGGCCGGCGGATGCCGACGGGGAGGTGCGCGATCGCGTCCAGCCGAACGGCAGGTGCGAGACCGCGAACCCACTCGGTGACACGTACGGCCCCGTCTCCTACCTGGCCTACATCCCCGGGTATCTCGCGTTCGGCTGGAGCCACAAGTGGGACAGCCTTCCGGCCGTGCACGCGACGTCGATCCTGTTCGACCTGCTCGCGCTCATCGGCCTCGCACTCGTCGGCCGGCGCCTCGGCGGACCACGACTCGGCGCGACGCTCGCATTCGCGTGGGCCGCGTGGCCGTTCACGCAATACGCATCGAGCTCGAACACGAACGATTCGATCATGCCGGTGCTGCTCGTGTTCGGCTTTCTCGCGCTGACGAGCGACCTCGCGCGCGGCGCTGCGGTTGCGGTCTCGGGCTGGACGAAGTTCGCAACGCTTCTGCTGCTGCCGTTCTGGTCGGGCTACCCCGAGGCGCGGCGGCCGCGGCACATCATGCTGACCTTGCTCGGATTCGCGCTTGCGACGACGATCGTGTTCTTCGTGCTCTTCCTCGAGCCGTCGCCCGCGCACGCCGCCCGCGTGTTCTTCGACCGCACCGTGCGGTTCCAGGTGGGTCGCGATTCGCCGTTCTCGCTCTGGGACTGGCGCCAGTACCACGCCCGCGGCCTGCCCGACCTGCACATCGTCCAGCAACTCCTGCAGGCGGCGCTCGTTCTCGGCGCGCTCGCGCTCGGCTGGTGGCCGCGCCGGCGGTCGCCGCTGCGCATGGCCGCCCTCACTGCGGTGTTGCTCGTCGGCTTCGAGCTCGTGCTGACGCACTGGTCGTACCTGTATCTCCCGTGGTTCTTCCCATTCGTCGCCATGGCGCTCGTGGGGCAACTCCCCGGCGCGCCGAAGCCCGAGACAATTGCCGTCCCGGATGTCGAGCAGACCACCACGCTCGTCTCGGTCTGAGCTCGGCGCGATCGGGACGGGGGCGGCCGCCGGGCTGTTCCTCGTCTGCTGGGGCCTCGTCCACCGCTTCTTCTGGGCCCACGGGCAAATCGTCGACTGGCCGACGTACTTCCAGTACGGCGATGCAATCGTCCATCACGGGCTCGTGCCGTACCGTGACTTCGCAGTCGAGTACCCGCCGGGAGCGCTACCCGTCTTCGCGTTGCCGTCGCTCGTCGGCGACTATCCCTCGAGCTTCGCGTGGCTCATGGCGGCGTGCGGGGTCGCGCTCGTCGTCGTGGTCGGCACGATCCGTCGCGAGGCTGCGTTCTACGTCGCCCTGGCGCCCGTGCTGGCCGGCTCGCTGATCCTGTCGCGGTTCGACCTCTGGCCGGCGCTGCTCACGACCGCGGCCCTGGCCGCGCTGCTGCGCGAACGGCACGCACTCGGCTGGGCGTTGCTCGGTGCCGCCGTGGCGGCGAAGCTGTGGCCGCTCGTGCTGGTGCCGCTCGCGCTCGTCTGGTCGGTGCGCCGGGGCAATCGGCGGGCGCCGCTCGCCGGTCTTGCCGTCGTCGCAGCAGTGGCTCTGCCCTTCGCCGTCGTCGCGCCGCGAGGGCTCTGGTCGAGCCTCGCGGGGCAGCTGTCGCGGCCGTTGCAGATCGAAAGCCTCGGCGCAGCGATCTTCACGACCTTCGGCCACCCGCGGGTCATCACAACACACGGCTCCCAGAACATCGCGGGCCACGGCGCCGTCGCCGCGACATTCGCGTTCCTGCAGATCGCGGTGCTCGTCGCGCTCTGGTTCGGCTTTGCGCGCGGGCCCAGTCACGCGCGAGCGGTTCCTGCGGTTCGCCGCCGCGTGCGTCTGTGCGTTCATTGCCTTCGGCAAGGTCCTGTCGCCCCAATTCCTGCTCTGGCTGATCCCGCTGGTGCCGCTCGTCGTCGGCCGCCGCGGCCTCGCAGCGGTCGCGCTCCTGACGACGGCGCTCCTGCTGACGCAGGTCTGGTTTCCCCAGCGCTACTTCGACTACGCCGGCCCGTTCCACCTCGCCTGGGTCGTCCTGCTGCGCGATCTCGTGCTCGTGGTCCTGGTCGGAGTGCTTGCATTCCCATACCGGCCGCGGGTTGCGGGGTCCGCTTGAATGCATCACATTCCGACAGCCATCAGTTGAGGAATCGACCCTGGGGAGGGACCGAATGGCCCGCACACCGCTGGCGCAGGCGCTCGAAGACGCGGCTGGAAAGCTCGCGAAGGATGACGGCCAGACGACGCGCCGCGGGCTCCTGCGGGGAGTCGGCGCGACTCTTGCCGGTGCGGCGCTCGCCGGGCGGTTCGCCGGCCCGGTCCTCGCGGCCGGCCGAAGTACGCCTCGGATCGCAGTCATCGGCGCGGGGCTCGCAGGCCTCACGTGCGCCTATCGCCTGCAGCAGGGCGGGCTGATTTCGCGACGTCTACGAGGCATCGCCGCGAATCGGCGGCCGCTGTTACACCGGCCGCGGAGACTTCGCAGACGGGCAGATCTACGAGCACGGCGGGGAGCTGATCGACAGCGGGCACAAGGCCCTGCGCGACCTTGCCGGGGAGCTCGGCCTGCAGCTCGACAACCTGTTGAAGGCGGAGACGAAAGGCACCGAGGAGCTCGGCTACTTCTTCGGCAAGCCGTACACGTTCGCGCAGATGACTTCCGACTTTCAGCCGGTGCTCACTCAAATGGCGCAGGACGTCAAGGACGCGGGCTACCCGACGCTCTACAACTCGAACACGCCGCGCGGTGTGGAGCTCGACCACATGTCGGTCTACGACTACATCGAGCGCTACGTCCCGGGCGGTCATCGCTCCCCGCTCGGTGCGCTTCTGGATGTCGCGTACAACATCGAGTACGGCGCCGAGACGAACGTCCAGTCGTCGCTGAACCTGCTCTACCTGATCGGCTTCTCGAAGCCGAACACCTTCACGATCTTCGGCGACTCCGACGAGAAGTTCCACATCAACGGCGGGAACGACCAGGTGCCGACGCTCCTGGCCGCGAAGCTGGCGTCGCAGATCACTGCGAACACCCCATTGTCGGCGATCAGGCAGAAGCCCGACGGGACGTACAAGCTGACGCTGCAGAACGGAGCGGGCGCGTTCGACAAGGTCTACGACCACGTCGTGCTGGCGCTGCCGTTCTCGATTCTCCGCTCGGCGGTCGACTTCTCACAGGCCGGTTTCAACGACGTCAAGACGATCGCGATCAACGAAGAGGGCATGGGGACGAACTCGAAGTTCCACCTGCAGTTCACGTCGCGGTTCTGGCGCGATCAGGGCTGCACCGGTGAGACCTACTCGGACCGCGGCTACCAGAACACGTGGGAGGTCTCGCGGGCGCAGGACGGGGCCAGCGGGCTGCTCTCCTGGTACACGGGCGGCAACGAGGGAGTCGCGGTCGGGAACGGCACACCGCAGTCGCAGGCGAAGGCATTCCTCAAGCAGATCGAGCCGGTGCTGCCCGGTGCGACCGCGAAGTGGAACGGCCGGGTGACACGCGACTACTGGACCGGCTACCAGTGGACGAAGGGCTCGTATTCGTTCTGGAAGGTCGGCCAGTACACGCGGTTCGTCGGTGCGGAGGCCGAGCGCTCGGCCAACTGCTACTTCTGCGGCGAGCACACGTCGATCGACTTCCAGGGCTACCTGAACGGAGCCGTCGACACCGGCGAGACCGCGGCGAAGCAAGTCATTCGCCGCGCCACCTGAGCGACGATTCAGCGAGCCGGCGTCAGTCGACGTCGACGCGGACGGCCGTGCACGAGGTCGCGCGGCCGTCCGCGGTGCACTCGACGAGCGCGCCCTCGATCCGGACATCCCCGGTTGCAGGCTCGAGGCGGGTCGGCATCCCGGTGACAAACCGCTTGATGGCGTTGTGCTCGTCGCTCCCGATCACCGAGTCGTGTGGGCCGGTCATCCCGGCATCGGTGATCGCGGCCGTTCCTCCGGCCAGCACACGCGCATCGCTCGTCTGCACGTGCGTGTGCGTCCCGAGCACAGCAGTCGCGCGGCCGTCGAGATAGCGCGCAAGCGCGACCTTCTCGCTCGTCGCCTCGGCGTGGAAGTCGACGACCACGATGGGGGTCGAGCGCTTCGCTTCGGCAACGAGCCGGTCGGCGGCGAGGAACGGGCTCTCGAATGGCATCAGCGAGAAGATCCCGAGCAGGTTGATCACAGCCACGCCGTCGTGGATGCAAAGGCCGACACCCGGCGTCTGCGGGGAGAGATTCGCCGGCCGGAGGACGCGGTCGGTCCCCGAGAGATACGGCGCGAAGCCGGGCTGGCCCCATGTCCAGTTGCCGAGCGTGACCACATCGGCGCCGCTCGCCAGGATCTTGTCCGCCAGCTTCGCCGTGATCCCGCGCCCGGCGGCGGCGTTCTCACCGTTGACGATGCAGAAGTCGGCGGCGAGCTCGTCGCGGAGCCCCGGCAGTCTCGTCTCGACGGCACGGCGTCCGGGTGCGCCGAACACGTCGGCGACGAAGAGGATGCGCATCCTTCGTTACTAGTTGAGGAGCGTCGCGGAGGGATGCACCTCGACGACGACGTGGTTCCCGGAGTCGTTCGTGTAGTGCGCGAGGGCCTGGCTCTCGGCGTGCGAGAAGTCGACGATCGATCCGAGCTTGGAGCCGGCCGCGGTCAGGGATGAGCCCACGACGAGCGACGGGTCGACGCGCACGTGCGACACCGAGACGACGAGTGACGGCGCGACGGTCGGCTGAATGTCGATGCGCGAACCGTAGTCACGGTCGTTCAGCGTGACGTTGTCGATCGCGACGATCGTGCCGTCAACCGGCGAGTACACATCCGTGCCTGCCGCTGCGCCGATGTCGATCGCGGAGGATCCGGGGCCGACGCCACCGGGAAGCTGGTACCAGTGCGGCCGGCCCGACGAGCCGCCGATCACGGAATGCACGAGCCGGCGCAAGAGCCCCTGGTTGGACTGGGTGCCGAGCGGCGCGAGCGCAAGCGCTCCTTCAGATCCGCCCTGGTAGCCGATCGCCGTCACGCGGCTCTGGCTGATCGGCAGCTGCAGGTGCAGCGTGCCCATCCGGGCGACGATCTCCGGCTGCGGTGGGCCTGCCGGCAGGAGCCGTGAGGCGCTGGCCGGCGCGGGTACGGCGGCCGGCCGGCCGGAGCCGCCGAACGCGGACAGGAGCAGCGTCACGAGCGCCACGAGGGCGATTGCGGACAGAACGGCGAGACGGCGAAGTCGCCGCTCGCGCTCCAGGTGCCGGCGACGCATCGTCTGGGCGCGCCGGTTGGTACCCGGGGGCGGCATCCCGGGCACCGTAGCGAACGATTCAGGGGGGATCAACCGAGGGCCGCGGCGCGGTGGGCGTACCTCCTCCTCCCAGAGCGGGGCCGGGTCGAGCGCCAGGTTCCCCTCGACGCCGAACGACCAATCCCAGTCGGGGGGCCTGAGACTCACCACGCGGGCTGTAGCATCGGCGCTGTGAGCGCCCCGGCCCGTCCGCCGCGGATCGAGGTCCCGCGCTGGATCCAACTCGTCCTGCTGCCGCTGCTGCTCGTGCTTGCGTGGATCGTCGCGAACGCGGCCGCTCATGTCGTCTTTCTCTTCGTGGTGGCTGCGCTCGTCGCCTTGCTGCTCGACCCGATCGTGCTCGCGCTCCAGCGGGTCCGCCTTCCACGCGGCCTCTCGGTCGCGCTCGTGTACCTGAGCTTTGCGGTGGCGCTTGGGTTGATCATCCTGGCGGTCACGACCGCGGTCGTCGGTCAGACGAAGACGGCGGCGACGAGGTTCAACGACTACTTCACGAATGGTCACGGCCCGGCCGGACAGACGTCGGCCGACCGCGACGTCGACCGGCTGCAGCAATGGCTCAATACCCATCGCCTGAAGTCGGTCGACGTGCAGAAACGCGGGCACAATCTGGTGCGCCAGATCCGCCGGCGCGATGTCGGCCATTACACGAGCCGGATCGTGACGTTCGTCGAGGGCGCCGCGATCTCGATCGGCAAGACGCTCTTCGCCGCCGTCCTGCTCCTGGTGGTCTCGATCTACATGCTGCTCGACATGCAGCGGCTCGGGCGCGCGGTCGACCGTCGATTCCCTCCGCGACCAGGCGAGCGTCCGCTCCTGCGTAGCATCGAGCACGCACTCGCGGCGTATGTCCGCGGCCAGGCGGCACTGTCGCTGATCATCGGCACGAGCGCCGGAGTGGGGCTGTGGATCCTGTCGGCGGTCGGGCTCCTGCCGAACGGGCAGCAGTACGCCCTGCTGTTCGGCGCGTGGGTCGCGGTGACGGAGATCATCCCGTACCTCGGCCCGTGGCTTGGCGCGATCCCGCCGACGATCTACGCGCTCGTCGTGCACCCGATCTCCGCCGTCTGGGTGATCCTGCTCTTCCTCGGGCTGCATCAGATCGAGGGTCATGTCGTGGTGCCGAAGGTGATGGGGAACGCCCTACGGCTCCATCCCCTGCTCGTGATCTTCGGCCTCGCGACGGGCGCCGAGGTCTACGGCTTGCCGGGCGCGCTGATCGCACTGCCGCTGCTCGCTGTCGCCCGTGCCATCTGGGAGTTCTTCGTCGACCGCATCCGATTCGAGTCGTGGTCGGGCAGCGAGCCCAGTGCGGTCGACGTCGACATCGACGTTGGCGAGCCACCCGCCGCGCGTACCCTTCGGCCGTGAGCTCGTTCCCCGTCACCAGGCTCAGACGGCTGCGCCGCACCGGGGCGCTGCGCGACCTCGTCCGCGAGACGTCGCTCTCACTCGACGACCTCGTCCAGCCGCTCTTCATCGCACCCGCCGCGCTCCCGAACGAGCGGTTGCCCGGGCTCGCGCGCCACACCGTCGACTCGGTGCTGCGGGAATGCGACGAGCTCGTGACGCTCGGGGTGAAGTCGGTGCTGCTCTTCGGGCTCCCGGAGGAGAAGGACGACGAGGGATCCGGAGCGTGGATCGACGACGGCGTCGTCCAGCAGGCGTTGCGGGCGCTCCGTCCGCGGTTCCCCGAGCTGCTCCTCCTCACCGACGTCTGTCTCTGCGAGTACACATCGCACGGTCATTGCGGCGTGTTGCACGACGGCGAGGTCGACAACGACGCGACGCTCGAGCTGATTGCACGCACGGCGATGTCGCACGTGGACGCCGGCGCCGACATCGTCTGCCCGAGCGACATGATGGACGGCCGTGTCGGTGCGATTCGCGAGCAGCTGCCGCTGACTCCTGTAATCGCGTACTCCGCGAAGTACGCATCGGCGTTCTACGGACCTTTCCGCGAGGTCGCCGACAGCGCGCCCTCGTTCGGCGACCGGCGCGGGTACCAGATGGATCCCGGCAACGTGCGCGAGGCCCTGCGCGAATGCGAGCAGGACATCGCGGAGGGCGCCGACATGATCATGATCAAGCCGGCACTTCCCTATCTCGACGTGATTCGCGCCGCGCGCGACCGTTTCGACCATCCACTCGCCGCGTACAACGTCAGCGGCGAGTACGCGATGATCAAGGCGGCCGCAGCCGCCGGCGACGTCGACGAGCGCGGGGCTGCGATCGAGTCGCTGACGGCAATCCGCCGCGCCGGCGCCGACGTCGTCTTCACCTACTGGGCAAAGGAGCTCGCCGGTTGGTAGTCGTGCGGACCGAGCTCTGGCACCGGGCGAAGAAGCTGATCCCCGGCGGTGTCAATTCGCCGGTGCGGGCGATGCGGGGGGTCGGCCTCGACGAGCCGTTCTTCGTCGCTCGCGGTGACGGCGCCTACCTCGAGACGACCGACGGCAGGCGCCTGATCGACTGGGTGCAGTCGTGGGGCCCACTCATCTTCGGTCATGCCGACGCCGAGACCGTCGACGCGGTTCGTGACGCGGCCCTCGACGGCACGACGTTCGGCGCGCCGACAGAAGGCGAGGTCGACCTCGCCGCGGAGATCGTCGATGCGGTCCCCTCGGTCGAGCTCGTGCGTCTCGTCTCGTCGGGGACGGAGGCCGCGATGTCTGCGATCCGGCTCGCGCGCGGCTTCACGCGCCGCGACCGGGTGCTCAAGTTCGCCGGCTGCTACCACGGCCACGCCGACCAGTTCCTCGCGAACGCGGGTTCAGGCCTCGCAACGCTCGGCATTCCGGCGTCGCCCGGGGTGCCGTCCGGGGTGACCGCCGACACGATCGTCGTCGACTACAACGACATCGAGGCCGCGGCCTCCGCCGTCGAGCAGTACGGCGAGGGGCTTGCTGCGATTCTCGTCGAGCCCGTCGCCGGGAACATGGGTTGTGTGCCCCCAGTGCCGGGCTTCCTGGAGGCGCTGCGGCTGCTCTGCGACGCCTCCGGCGCCCTGCTCGTCTTCGACGAGGTGATCTCCGGTTTCCGGGTCGGCCGCGGCGGCGCGCAGCAGCTCTACGGCGTCACCCCGGACCTGACCATCCTCGGGAAGATCGTCGGTGGCGGTTTGCCGCTCGCAGCGTTCGGGGGGCGCGCCGAAGTGATGCGCGAGCTTGCGCCCGCCGGGGCGGTGTACCAGGCCGGCACCCTCAGCGGGAACCCACTCGCGACGGCCGCGGGCCTGTCGGTCCTGCGCCGGCTTCGCGATCCCCAGATCTACGACGAGCTCGAGCGGCGCGCTGCGCGGCTCGCCGACGGGCTTGCACCGTTTGGTCGCGTCCAGCGCGTCGGCGCGATGCTGACGCTCTTCGCGGGCCGCGAAGAACCGGTCGTCCGGTTCGAGGAGTTCGAGACCGAGCGCTACGGCGAGCTCTTCCGCGGGCTGCTCGAACGGGGCATCTACCTCGCGCCGAGCCAGTACGAGTGCTTGTTCCCGTCACTGGCGCACGACGATGACGTGATCGACGAGACGATCGCAGCGGTGGCCGATGTCCTCGGCTGAGCTGATCGCAGCCGGCGCCCGGTCGGAGAGCGAGGTCTGGGCCCGTGCGCTCCGGGCCGCCCCCGAGTGGGAGCCCGTGTTCTCGCCGCTTGCCCCGAGCCAGCTGGCGCTCGGCGTCGAGACCGTCTACGAGGCCTATCTCGTCCACTACGGCGTGCCGCGCCTCTTCGACGCGCCGGATCCCGACGAGGCGATCCTGCTCGGCGATTACCTGTACGCGCACGGGCTCGTGCGCATCGCCGAGTGCGGTGGCGTCGCCGCGGTCGCGACGATGGCCGAGCTGATCTCGCGCTGCGCCGCTTCGCGGGCCGACGAGGTCGGCGGAGACGGCGACGCGTGGGTCGCGGCCATGCGCGCGCTCGGTGGCGATCCCGGGGCGGACGCCGGCGACGCGCTCGCACGGCACTCCGCCCGCACCGCACTGCGCTAGCACCACACTCCGCTAGAGTCGCGCCATGATCTTCGACGCCGCCAGCGAGGGCACGCATGTGATTCTGGGCATGCTGGCCGTCGGACTGATCTTCCTCGTCGTGATCCTGATCGGCGAGTTCACGCACTGGGCCGGCAGCCGCCGCGCCGAGCGCAAGCGCGCCCGGCGCACGGCGTACTAACCCGAACTTCTTAGCGGCACCCGCCGAGCACTTCGACGAGCCTGCCTTGCACCCGCTCGAGCTCGCGCGTGTGCGCGTCGAGCTCCTCCGGGCTCGCGCCGCGTCCGGCGAGCACCTGCCGGACGAGCACGAGACCGCGGGCGTGCAACAGTAGGTCGTCGACCTGGCGGTCGAGCACCACCCCGTCGGTTCCGAGCGTACGTGTCATGCTGCCTCCCTGATTGTCTCGAGCTGCCGGTCGCCTGAGCTCTCCTCAGGAATCGTCTCGCGGCGGTGCGAGACGCGCATTGCCGGAGTCAGGAGCGCAGCGCCGAGTGCGAGCACGGCGAGCGTCCCGAAGGCAATGCGGTAACCGTGGGTTGTCGCGGCGGCCGCCGAGACGCCTGCCGACGCGTGTCCGGCATAGGTCGTCGCGATCGTCGTGATCGCGGCGAGCCCGATCGCGCCACCGATCTGACGGCTCGTGTTCACGAGCCCCGATGCGATCCCGGCGTCGCGGCCCGGGACACCGGCGAGTGCGGCGATCGTGACGGCGACGAAGGAGACGCCGATTCCGACCCCGATGAGAATGAACGAGGGCAGCAGATCCGTGACGTAGTGGCCGTGCACCGGCAGCCGGGCGAGCAGCGCTTCCGATGCTGCGGCGAACAGCAGGCCGGTTGCCAGCACGCGCCGCGCGCCGAACCGCGTCACGAACCGCTGTGCGACGTTCGAGGTGACGGCCACGGTGCCCGCGATCGCCGTGAAGGCGAGACCGGTGCGCGCCGCGGAGTAGTGCAGGACCTGCTGGAGGTAGAGCGTCAGCAGGAAGAACTGCGAGAACGCGATCGACGCGATGATCGCGGTGATCAGGTTGGCGATGCCGAGCGTCGTGCCCCGGAAGACCTCGAAGGGCAGGAGCGGCGCTTCGGCTCGCAGTTCGATCGCGACGAACGCCGCGGCGAGAACGATGGAAGCTCCGATGAGCGACACCGTCGAGACGCTGCCCCACCCGCTCTGCGTTGCACGTGTGAGAGCAAAGACGAGCAGCATCAGCGAGGCGGTGATGGTCGTGGCCCCGGCGACGTCAAAGTGCCGGCTCGTGCTCTCGGCGCGGCTCTCGGCGATCCTGCGCGGGGCAAGTGCAATGAGGGCCAGGCCGACCGGCACGTTGATGTAGAAGACCCACGGCCAGTCGAAGTACGACGTCAGCACGCCGCCGAGCAGAACGCCGACCGCCGCGCCGCTGCCGGATGCGGCGCCCCAGATGCCGAGCGCGAGGTTTCGCTCGCGGCCCTCGCGGAAGGTCGTCATCAGCAATGACAGGCCGGCCGGCGCGAACAGCGCGCCGCCCAGGCCCTGAAGCCCGCGGAACGCGACGAGCGACGCCGCCGACCACGCCAGGCCGCTAAGGGCGGACGCGATGGTGAAGAGCGTGATGCCCGTGACGAAGACGCGGCGGCGGCCGAAGAGGTCGGCGATGCGGCCGCCGAGGAGCAGGAAACCGCCGAAGACGATCGCATAGGCGCTGATTACCCATTGCAAGCTGGCCTCGGAAAAGTGAAGATCGGACTTGATCGTCGCGAGCGCGACGTTCACGATCGAGATGTCGAGCACGACCATGAACTGCGCGGCGACGACCAACGCGAGCACCACCCAGGGATTCGAGCGACGGGCGAACGTGATTGAGGAACTAACCATCTATCTCCCTTCCATATCGTGGAGATTTACAACGATAGCACATCACCACTCTAGGACGAGCTACACTTCAGGCCGATGAGCACTCCCCTCTCCAACCCGATGGTCAAGCTCGGTGTGAGACCGCCGTACGAGCTCGTCTGCAGCACGGCGTTCCTGCTCAAGCGGCTCGGCTGGGCGATCAAGGACCGCACGGTCGAGGCGTTCGAGGCCGCCGGGGAGAGCGCCTACCACTACTCGGTTCTGGCCGTGCTCGAGGAGAGCCCGCGCGAGACGCAGGCGACGATCGCCGACGCCCTCGGCTACGACCGCAGCTGGCTCGTCGGCCTGCTCGATGAGCTCGAGGAAGCCGGCCTGATCGAGCGGCGGCGCGACCCGGCCGACCGCCGGCGCCATCTCGTCAGCCTCGAGCCGGAGGGGAAGAAGAAGCTCGCGGAGCTCCGCGCGATCTCGAAGGGTGTCGAGGAGGAGTTCCTCGGCCCGCTCGATCCTGAGGCACGCGAGCAACTGCACGCCGTGCTCCTGCAGCTCGCCGCGCACCATGACCCGCGGTACGCGCCCGGCAACGGGCACACGCCACCGGTCGTCTAGCGCCTCGTCTAGACGCGCCTCCGTAGACACGCACCTCAATAGACTGAGCGCCGATGCCGACCCGCGACCTGCGCGAGTGGATCGCGCTCCTCGAGCGCGAAGGAGAGCTCGTCCGTGTCGCGGCCGAGGTCGACCCGCATCTCGAGATCACGGAGATCGTCGACCGCACGGTCCGCGCCGGCGGGCCGGCTTTGCTCTTCGAGCATCCTGCGGGCCGCGCGATCCCGCTTCTCGTCAACCAGTTCGGGACCGAGAGGCGCATGTGCCTCGCGTTCGGTGTCGAGCAGCTGGACGACATCGCCGAGAAGCTCGGTGACATCCTCGAGATGCAGCCGCCCGAGGGGCTCGCTGCGAAGGTCCGCGGCCTGAGGACGCTGAAGTCGATCGCCGACTCACGGCCGAAGCTCGTGAAGCGCGGCGTGTCGCAGGAGATCGTTCTGACCGGCGACGACGTCGACCTGGGCCGCCTGCCGGTGCAGACGTGCTGGCCCGGCGACGCGGGACCGTTCATCACGCTGCCGGCGGTGATCACCCGCGATCCGCGCACCGGCCAGAGGAATGTAGGCATGTACCGCATGCAGGTGCTCGGCCCGCGTTCGACGGCGATGCACTGGCAGATCCACAAGGACGGCCGGGCCGACTACCTCTTCTCGGAAGGGCGTATGGAGGTGGCCGTTGCACTCGGGCTCGACCCGATCAGTGCCTACTCGGCGAGCGCGCCTCTGCCGAAGCACATCGACGAGTTCATGCTCGCGGGCTTCCTCCGCGACTCCCCGGTCGAGTTGGTCAAGGGAGTGAGCGTCGACCTCGAGGTTCCGGCTGCGGCCGAGATCGTGCTCGAGGGCTACATCGACAAGGACGACTTGACGAGCGAAGGGCCGTTCGGCGATCACACGGGCTACTACACGCCGGCCGAGCAGTTCCCGGTCTTTCACATCACCGCGATGACCATGCGGCGCGATGCGGTGTACCCCTCGATCGTCGTCGGCAAGCCGCCGCAGGAAGACGCATGGCTCGGCAAGGCGACCGAGCGCATCTTTCTCCCCGCCGTGCGGATGACCGTGCCCGAGATCGTCGACTACGACCTGCCGGTTGCCGGAGCGTTCCACAACCTGGCGATCGTCTCGATCAAGAAGGCATTCCCGGGCCACGCGCGCAAGGTGATGCACGCGATCTGGGGTCTCGGGATGCTCAGCCTGACGAAGGGGGTTGTCATCGTCGATCAGCATGTCGACGTCCACGACTACGAACAGGTGATGTTCTACGTCGGCGCGAACGTCGATCCGAAGCGCGACATCGTGATCACCGAAGGCCCGCTCGACCACCTCGACCACGCGCCGACACTCCAGTTCATCGGCGGGAAGATCGGCATCGACGCCACGGCCAAGGGGCCTGCCGAAGGGGCCCGCGAGTGGCCGGCGGAGATCGAGATGACCGACGAGGTGCGAGGCCTCGTCGACCGCCGCTGGGCCGAATATGGACTGGAGACGGTTCTCCCGGCATCGAACGGCGGGATGCGTCAGAGTTCGCGCCGCCTGTTACGACGTTGACCGGACCCCTGTTTTACCGCTTGAATCCAGCCTGAGCCCGCGTTGCAGCCTCAAGACGAACATCCGCACGTTCCTGGCCCCAGTATCTGGCCGGTCGGCTTCGCCATCGGGGTCGTCGTGCTGCTCATCGGCCTGATCGTCTCCGTCTGGATCGCCGTCGTGGGTGCGGTGATCGCCCTCGCGTTCGGTTTCGTCTGGGTGCGCGACCTCACGACCGACACGGCGCTCGTCGATGCGCCCGACGTTCCGGCCGAGACGGCGACCGGTCCGCCCGCGCACCCGCCGGACGGCGGCGATGCGATGACCGAGACCGAGGAGGGTGAGCGCTACCCGCGGAACAAGTTTCTCGAGGCATCCACGCTCGGGCTCGGAGCTCTCCTCGGCGGTCTGATCACGGTGCCCGCGATCGGCTTCATGGTCGCGCCTGCGTTTCTGAAGCAGGGCGAGAAGGATCACAACATCGGGCCGCTCCACGCCTTCCCGGACGGGAAGTTCGTCGTGGCCACGTTCATGCTCAACGCCTCGCAGGGCGAGGTCTCGCGCCGCACTGCGTTCGTTCGCTCGAACGGGCCGCTGAACGGCCTGCCGAGCTTCACCATCATCTCGAACCACTGCGCGCACCTCGGCTGCCCCGTGCAGCCGAACGGCCCGCTCAACCTCGCGGCGACGACGCACTCGCGTGACGTGACGCTGATCCCGGCGATCTCGATCGCCGGCTTCGGGTGCCCGTGCCACGGCGGCCAGTACGACACCGAGGGCAACCGGGTGTCCGGCCCGCCGGTACGCGCGCTCGACCGCTACTCGTTCTCGATCCGCGACGGGAACCTGTTCATCGGCCAGCCGTTTGCGGTCGCGAAGGTCAAGGGAGTGGGGGCAGACGCGAAGATCTACAAGCAGACGTTCGCGTTCCCCGGTGAGCATGTCGACGGCATCGAGTCGTGGCTCTACCCGATCCAGCCCCCACACTGATGGCGACGCGCCCAGCAACGAAGAAGCACCCCGTCCAGGACGCGATCCTGTACCCGCTCGACTGGTTGGAGGAGCGCTCCGGTCTCGTCGGCGGTGTCAAGTACTTCCTCTTCCGGAAGGTGCCAGGGGACATCAACTGGTTCCAGACGCTTGGGTCGGCGACCCTCACCGCGTTCCTCGTTCAGGCACTGACGGGCGTGATCCTCGCGATGTACTACAAGCCCGACCCGCAGAACGCGTACTCGTCGATCCAGCACATCACGAACGACGTCTTCGCGGGTTGGCTCGTGCGCGGCATGCATCGCTGGGGTGCGTCGGTCTTCATCATCCTGATGTTCATGCACATGGGCCGCGTGTTCCTCTTCGGCGCCTACAAGTACCCACGCGAGCTGAACTGGATCATCGGCGTGCTGCTGCTCGCCATGGGGCTCGGCGAGGGGTTCACCGGCTATCTGCTGCCCTGGGACCAGACGGCGTACTGGGCGACCGTCGTCGGCATCAACATCAACGGCAGCGCACCCTTCCTCGGCCCCTTCATAGCCCAGTTCCTGCAAGGTGGGACGTACATCAACGGGGACACGCTGTCGCGGTTCTACTCGATCCACATGCTGCTGATCCCGGGCGCGATCTTCGCGCTGATCGGCTTACACCTGTATCTCGTGATCCGCCTCGGTGTCACCTCGCCGCCGTGGTCGAAGGAAGCCGCAGGCTCAGGGCCGCTCGTCGACCCGGCCACGAACGGCGCCGGACGCTCGGGCCTCACCCGCCCGGCTCCGCGGAAGGACGCGCGTGGCTAGCGAGCGGCTGATCGAGCGGCGGCGCGTCTTCCAGCAGTACAAGGCTGACGTCAAGGAGCGCGGAAAGCCGTTCTTCCCCTATGCGATGTGGCACGACACGATCATGTCGTTCGTCGTCGTCGTGGTGATCATCGGGCTTGCGGTCGTCTGGAAGTACTCGACGCCGGGCAACCACCACACGACCGCCACGGGCTGGCTCGGGAAGCTGTACGACGCGCCGGCGGACCCGGGAACGATCAGCTTCGTCCCGCGTCCTGACTGGTACTTCTACTTCCTCTTCTACCTGCTGCGGATCTTCAAGTGGCCGGAGTCGGTGGTGCTCGGCACGATCGGGATCCCGACGATCTGCCTCGTCCTCTTGCTCGCGCTGCCGTTCATCGACGTGCGTTCGGAACGTCGGCTCGTGCGTCGTCCGGTCGCGCTGATCGCGGCCATCCTCGTCGTTCTTTCGATGGGCGTCCTCACCTACAAGGGCGCAACGGCGAAGGAGGCGCTCGGCTCGGAGATCGTGGCCAAGGTCCCGAGTTGGGCGGTCAAGCAGGGCTTCGCCGGCAACCCGCAGGCGGTCGCCGGCGCCAAGCTCTTCGCGGTTGCGGGCTGCCTGAACTGCCACACGTACATGGGTGTCGGCGGTCAGTACCCCGGGGCGCCGAACCTCACTGCCGAAGGTCTCAAGAACAAGGGCATCGCCTTCCAGATAGCGCATCTCAAGTGCCCGGCCTGTGTGAACTCCGGCTCACCGATGCCATCGTTCGCGGGCCTCGGCACCGCGCGCCTGAGGTCCCTCGCGACGTTCCTCGAGGCGTCGAAGGGCGGCAAGTGAACGCTCTCCCTTACTGTTAGCGGCGACTGTGCGCGTTTTTCTCGGCATCACGGGCGCCTCGGGCGCTCCCTACGCCCGACGGCTTCTTCACGCACTTGCGGCGGCGGATGCCGAGGTCGGCGTCTCGATCTCGGGTGCCGCGATCGAGGTGCTTGCGACCGAGCTCTACGGCGACGCGCGGCTCTCGCGAGACGAGACGCTCGCCCGGTTCACCGAAGGCGCAGGGTCGAACGTCACGGTCTACGAGCCGAACGACTGGAAAGCGCCGTACGCGTCCGGCTCGGCGAAGGTCGACGCCTATGTGATCTGCCCGTGCTCGATGGGAACGCTCGGGACGATCGCCTCCGGTGCGATGCAGAACCTGATCCATCGCGCCGCGTCGGTGGCCTTGAAGGAGGAGCGCAAGCTCGTTCTCTGCCCGCGGGAGACGCCGCTCTCGTCGATCCACCTCGAGAACATGCTGACCCTGCGCCGTGCGGGCGCGACGATTCTCTTCCTCGCGCCCGGCTTCTACCACGGCGCCGCTACATCGGGGCCGCTGACCGTCGACGACCTGGTCGACTTCATCGTCGCGCGGGTGCTCGACCAGCTTGGCCTCGAGCAGGCGCTCGTGCCGCGGTGGGGGGAACTGTGAGCCTCGCGCCCGACGCCGTCCGGACGATGTTCGACCGCATCGCGCCGGTGTACGACCTGATGAATCGCGTCATGACCGCGGGCCTCGATGGGCACTGGCGCAGGCTGACGGCGGAGTCTGCGGTGCGGAGCGGCGACCGCGTGCTCGACGCCGCGTGCGGCACCGGTGACCTCGCTCTGGCCGACCTGAAGGCTGGCGCATCGCGCGTCACCGGGCTCGACTTCTCCGCGGCAATGCTCGAGCGGGCGCGGCAAAAGACCGGCTCCCGGTCGGCCGTGCTCGAGTGGGTGCAGGGCGACATGCTCGCGCTTCCCTTCGCGGACTCGACGTTCGATGCAGCGACCGTCGGCTTCGGCGTGCGCAACGTCGCAGACCTCGAGCTGGCGCTCCGCGAGTTGCGCCGAGTTCTTCGTCCCGGGGGCCGGCTGGCGATCCTCGAGATCACCCAGCCCCGTGGCGTGCTGAAGCCGTTCTTCTCGCTCTGGTTCGACCGGATCGTCCCGGCTCTCGGCAAGGTCCTGCCGGGCGGCTCCGCCTACACGTATCTGCCTGCGTCGGTGAAGCGGTTCCCGCCGGCCGAGCGACTCGCCGACCTGTTGCGCGAGTCGGGGTTCAGCGAGGTGCGTTTCCGCCTCCTCGCCGGCTCGATCGTCGCCCTCCACACGGGCCAGGCTTCGTGAGTCCCAGTCCACTGAGGCCCAGTCCGGTGTCAGCCACGCGCGCGAATGTGTGCGGTGATTGTCACGGAACCATCATTTGCCCTGCACCAGACCGGCACCTGTCCGGTGTCAGACACACGCACGGAAGGCGCACGTGACGCTCGCGCAAGTCCGCGCGACGCCGGGTCTCGCGCCGTACATGGAGGAGGTCGAGGCCGGCCTCGCGCGGGCGGTCGCGGTGCACCCGGGGCTCGCGCAGGAGGTCGCCGGCGAGGCGCTCTCCGCCGGCGGCAAGCGCTTGCGCCCGCTCCTCTGCTTTCTGACGGCGCCTGGGCCGCCCTCCGTCTCGGCGGGCGTCGCCGTCGAGATGGTGCACATGGCGACGCTCGTGCACGACGATCTCGTCGACGGTGCGCGCCTGCGGCGCGGTCTTCCGGCTGCCTGGTCGGTCTACGGCGCCGATGCTGCGAAGGCCGCCGGCGACTATCTCTACGCCCGTGCGTTCTCCGTGCTCGCGGAGACCGGTGACGAGCAGGCGGTGAAGACGCTTGCCGACGCCGCGCTCTGCCTCGCGCGCGGCGAGGCGATGCAGAAGCTCCAGACCCACGATCCCGACACGCCCGTCGACGCATACCTCGAGCGGTGCGCGCTCAAGACGGGGAAGCTGATCGAGGCCGCGTGCCTCCTCGGCTCCGGCGGGGACGAGAGCTTCGGGGCGTACGGCGCCGCACTCGGGATTGCCTTCCAGATCGCCGACGACATCCTTGACTGCGCCGGGCAGACGCAGGAGACGGGAAAGATCCCGGGCACCGATCTGCGCGAAGGAACACCGACCATGCCGCTGCTGCTCGCGGCGGCGCAGGACGAGAAAGTGCGTGCCGCGCTCGCGGGCGGGCCGCTCGACGGCGCCCTCGTGCGTGTCGCCTCGACCGACGCGATCCCGCGCTCGCGCGCCGCCGCGCTCGACTACGCTGCGCGCGCGCGCTCGTTCCTCGGGGCGCACCCCCATCGCGAGGAGCTGGAAGCGTTGACGTACGCAGTCGTGGATCGCGCCGGTTGATCAAGCTCGGGCGTATCGGGTACGTCAACATGGCCCCGGTCTTCTTCCGCCTCGACGCCGAGGTCGAGGAAATCGTCGGCGTGCCGACCGAGTTGAACAGGCGACTGGTCGCGGGAGACCTCGACGTCGCCCCGATCTCCTCGATCGAGTACGCGCGTCACGCAGACTCGCTGCGACTGCTGCCGCGTCTCTGCGTCTCCAGCGAAGGAGCGGTCGAGTCGATCCAGCTGATCTCGAAGACGCCGCTCGAGAAGATCCGTACCGTTGCCGTGACGGCGGAGTCGGCGACGTCGGTCGTCCTCACGAAGGTGCTGTTCCCCGACGCAGAGCACCTGCCGCTCGAGGCGTTCTCGGCCGGCGAGGCCGAGGCGAAGCTGTTGATCGGCGACGCCGCACTCAAGTCTGCGTTCGAGGATCCGACCCCGCATCACGATCTCGGGCGTCTGTGGCAGGAGCGCACCGGACTCCCGATGGTCTTTGCGGTCTGGGCCGCGCCCGAGCCAGCGCACCCGGGGATCGTCGAGCTGGAGGATGCGTTGGTCGAGTCGGTACGCGCGGCGCGTGCGGACCCCGAGCAGCTCGCGTACGAGTCGTCGGAGCGTTACGGCTACCCCGCGGGGTTCCTCGCGCGCTACTTCGAGAAGCTTCGCTACCGCTTCGGCCCGCGCGAACGCGCCGGGCTCTACACCTTCCTCGAGCTGGCGCGCGACGTCG
>CAWJGF010000021.1:0-51400 GCA_963842335.1 uncultured Thermoleophilia bacterium
GCACCGCGCTCGTGCACTCACCGTTCTTCACCACCCTCTACCGCTTCCTGCTGCGGTCGCCGTGGGCGGTCAAGCGACTCTTGCACCAGGCCTACGGGACCTACCACCCAGCGCTCGACAACTTGGAGGTGAAGCGCTGGACCAATCCCTTCCGTGCCGCAGGTGCACGGCAAGCGCTGCAGGGAATCGCGAAGAACGGCATCGCCGGCTTCACCCGTCCGCAACTGCGCAAGGTGGTCGTGCCTGCGCTCGTCGTCTGGGGCGCGAGCGACAAGGTCGACTCGATCTCGGCCGGCCGCGCGACCGCGCAGGACCTCCACGCGCGCTTCATCGCGGTGCCGCATGCGGGTCATCTCTCGATGTTCACGTCACCGCAGCGTCTCAACGCGGCGATCGTGAAGATGTTCGGGCCTGTCGGATGAGCGAGCGGGCATAGCCGCGGGAAGCCGTCGCGCGCGACCACCAGATCCAGAACGCAACGAGCCCCGCGAAAATCAAGCTCCCTCGGGACGTACCTGCGGCTCGGCCCGGAGATCCGCGTCCTTCGACGTCGCCTGCTGACACGCCGCCCACAGCCGTGGCCGCAACGGCCACGTCAGGTGCCAGGCACCGTTACGGGGGCGTAACGATTCGTCCACGAGTCGCGCAAATCCCTGCAGAGGAGCCATTCACGCCGAGACATGTCCGGTGCCAGGCACCACGGCGGAAGCGTGACGATGTTTCCACACGCCCCCGCTTGCGAGTGGTCCGAAGAGGCGGTTAGATGAGGCCGGCGCGGGCTGCGCTCGTTGCCGCGGCGGCGCGTGACGACTGTGCGAGCTTGCGCAGGATGTTCGCAACGTGGCGATGCACGGTGTGCTCGCTGAGCACGAGCGTCGAGGCGATCTCCTTGTTGTTCATGCCGGTCGCGACCAGGCGCAGCACCTCCGTCTCGCGTGAGGTGAGCGGCGAGGCGTCGTCGAGTTCCGGCCTCGATTCGTTGTGGAGAAAACCGGAGAGGGCGCGCATCACTTCGCGCTGGTCGTCGAGGTACGGCAGATGGGCATCGCCCGAGAGAGGGACGAACCGCGCGTTCGGAAGCAGCGACGCAAGCTCCCGCCCGCGCCCGATCGGCACGGTGCGGTCACCGCGGCGATGCAGCACGAGCGCCGGAGTCTGCACATACGGCAGAACGCCCCGCAGATCGGCCGTGATGTCGAGCTCGAGGAAGATCGCGGCGGCTTCGGCGGTCGCGGCCGCGCGCTGCATGCGCGTGTGCTCGGCGATCTCGTCGCCGCTCGCGTGCGGGTCGAAGAGTCCCGCGAGCATCTGGGCGCCGAGCCGCCAGTTCGTGCGGATGAACTCGACGAGCGAGCGGCGGGTTACATCGGGGATGTCGTTGCGCGTCACGTAGCCGCCGAAGAACACGAGCTTCGGCACGAGCTCCGGTCGCCGCACCGCGAGCTGCGACGCAGCGAGGCAGCAACACGACGTCGCGAAGACGGTCGCCGGCTCGCCGGCCGACTCGATGACCGCCTCGAGCTGGCGCGACTCCGACTCGATCGTCGGCCGCGGGTCGAGCTCGCGCGAGGAGAGGCCGCAGCCCACTCGGTCAAAGCGCACGACCCGGTGGGTGCGCGCGATCTCGCTGTAGAAAGCCCGCTGGCGCGGGTCGTCCCACTCCTCTTCGAGATGGCTGACCCAGCGTGGCCCGAAAACCAGCGGCGGCCCCTCGCCGTAGGTCGAGTACGCAAGACGCTGACCCTCGAACTCCAGAAAGCGAATGTCGTGCTCCATGAAGGCAAAGGCTAATGGCCCGCACGGGCCATACTCATAAGATGGCCCGTCGGGCCGATGCGGCGGGCCATACGCCGCCGACATCCTTCAGCCCATGAGAACGGAAGTGATCAAGGGCATCACGGTTCGCCCGCTCCGGAACGGCGAGGCGGCAGCCGTGCAGGACGTCTTCGACCAGCTCGGGCCACGCTCGCGCCTGCTTCGCTTCGGCGGCGCGAAGAACGTGCTCTCGCGCGCCGACCTCGACCTGCTCTCGCGGGTGGACGACCACCATCTCGTGCTGGTTGCGCTCATCAGCGGCCGGCCGGTGGGCATCGCACGGCTCGTTCGCGACGGCGACGATCCGGCCCTCGGCGAGATCGCATTCGCGGTCGGCGACGAGTGGCAGCGCCGCGGCATCGGCAGCGTGCTCGTCGAGCGGCTCGTGGCCGAGGCGCGCGTGGCGGGTATCGAGCGGCTGAGCGCGACGATGAGCACCGACAATCGTGCGTCACTGAAGCTGATAGGCCGCGTCACGAGCGGGCTGAAGACGAGCTACGCAGCGGGCCAGCTCGAAGTGGTCGGCCGCGCCGCTTAGACGCTGAACAGAATGAAGTGGTCGTGCGGGATGTGCGGCTTGTCGGGCACGGGGCGCCGTTCCTCGCGCCAGTCGTCGCCGGCGGCGTCAGCGGCGACCTGGCGCCAGAACTCGGGCGCGCCGCGGTTGCCACCCTGGAAGCCGATCTCCCAGTCGCCCGGGTAACGGTCGATCAGCTCCCGGACGGCGCGAAAGCCGACACCCTGCCGGCGCACCGCGCGTACGACGAAGAAGTCGCCGACATGGCGCAGTTCGGAGTCGAGGCCGCTGACGAAAGCGAAGCCCACGACCGCGTCGTCGTGCGTGATCAGGAAACCACGCGAACCGGCGTCGTCGTAATAACCTGGTAGGCGACCGGCCTTGTAGAGACCCTCGTCGTTCGGCACCGTCCGGCGCACCTCGGACATGTCGTGCGAATAGAGCTGCCAGAGTCGATCGACGAGCGGGCGGTCGGCGTCGGTCATGTCCCGCAGAAGTGAAGTGCTGCTCACGCGCCGATTGTGCCAACGACTCTAGAATCGCCGCGTGGAGCAGCGCCTCAGCCTCGTCACCCTCGGCGTCGCCGACCTGTCGCGGGCTCGCGCGTTCTACGAGGCGCTCGGCTGGGTGACCGGTGCGGCGCCGGCCGACGATGTCGTCTTCTTCCCGTCTGGCGGGATGATCGTCGGGCTCTGGAGCCGCGAGAGCCTTGCGGAGGATTCGGGTGTCGAGGACAACGGCGGCTGGGGCGGCGTGACGCTCGCCCACAACGTGCGCTCGCCGGCCGAGGTAGACGCGGTGATCGAGGAAGCGCGACACGCGGGCGCACGGATCGCGCGCGAGGGGGCGGCGACCTTCTGGGGCGGCTACTCGGGTGTGTTCGTCGACCCCGACGGCCATCCGTGGGAGGTCGCGCACAACCCGGGTTGGACGATCGCCGACGACGGCTCGATCGGGCTAGGGTCCTGACGTGGAACAGGAACACGCAGTCCAGCTGACCGTCGTCTCGAGCCAGCCCGAGGCGGACATCATCTGCTCGCTGCTGCGCGCCAACGACATCAAGTGCGGCGACCGGGCGGCGGACACCGCTGGTCTCGGCGGCCTCGGCTTCGTCGGAGCGCGCGAGATCCTCGTCGAGGAGCACGAGCTCGAACGCGCACGCGAGCTACTCGCCTCGACAGCGCCCGCCGAGTAGGGGCGGTTAGAGAATCAAGCCCTGCCAGGCAGCGAGTCGCTGCCCGTCGTGCTGTGCCACGTTGCCCGTGAGGTTGAGAACGCACGTGTGCGCCCCGCGCCGGTAGGCCCACACGCCATTCGCGCTCGCGAGCGTTTCGTACGAGTTGTCGGCAAACTGCTTGCGCCGCTCGATCAAGTCGCGCACGTAGTGCAGCGTCGAACTCGGGTCTGTGCGCTGCTGCTCGATGTTGCGTGACGTGTCGGTGAGCGGCAGCCATGGCGCGCGCCATTCCTCGCCGGTCGGCGTCCACGGCATCGGCGTGCGCTCAGGGTCGCGCGGCGGGTCGGCGAGGTCGAGGATGCGCGCGGCGGGAACGTCGCCGTCGCGGAGCGCGATCTCGTCGCCCTGATAGAGGAGCACGGTGCCGGGCAGCGTCAGCAGGAGAAAGAGCGCGGCGCGTGCCTTGCGCTCGTCGCCGCCGGCCCAGCGGGTGGCGAGTCGGGAGTGGTCGTGGTTGGAGCCGAACCAGAGTGGCTCGGCGCCGACCGGCAACTCGGCGAGCGTCTGCTCGACGATCGGCCGCAGCGACTCGACGGAAAAGTCGGCCTTGAGGAACGGAACGTTCTGGCAGAGGTCGAGGCCGCGATAGTACGCAGGCAGCTTGTCGAGCGCGACGTAGGTCTCGCCCATCAGCATCGGCTTCGGGTGGTACTCGCGTGCGATCTCCTGCCAGCGCTCGTAGATCGCGTGCACCTCGGGACGCTCGCGCACGTACTCGTCGCCGTCGCGCAGCTCGCGGTCCTTGACGAGTGCGTTCGCGACGTCGATGCGGAAACCGGCGACGCCGCGGTCCCACCAGTAGCGGAGGATCTGCTCGAACTCGACGTGCACGTCCGGGTTCCACCAGTCGAGGTCGGGCTGCTCTGGTGCGAACTGGTGCAGGTAGTAGCTTCTGCGGCGCGAGTCGTAGGTCCACGCGGTCTCGCCGGTGAAGACCGACGTCCAGTCGTTCGGGATCGCGTCGGCCCATACGTAGTACTCGGGCCGCTCGGCGAACCAGGGGTGCCGGTCGGAGGTGTGGTTCGGGACGAGGTCGAGCCAGACTTCGATCCCGCGCGCCTTCGCTGCGGCGATCAGGCGGTCGAGGTCGGCGAGCGTGCCGAGTTCCGGGTGGACTTCGCGGTAGTCGGCGACGTCGTAGCCCCAGTCGACGTTCGGGGACGGGAAGGTGGGGCTCGTCCAGATGCGGTCGATCCCGAGCCACTCCAGGTGGTCGAGTCTGGCTGTCAGACCTGGAAGGTCACCGACCCCGTCGCCGTTCGAGTCGGCGAACGAGCGCGGGTACACCTGATATATGACCCCACTCACGGCGAGGCAAGCTACCTTTCCTTACGTGAGCCGCGCGCACAAGGTTGCGAACCTTCTTGGGGTGACGCTGCCGTTCCTGGGATTGATCATCGCGATCGGTTTGCTGTGGAACACGTGGGTGAACTGGACCGACCTCGGGTTGCTCGCCGTCGGCTACGTCTTGACGGGCGTCGGGATCACGGTCGGCTATCACCGGCTGTTCACGCATCGCGCGTTCCAGACCAAGCCGTGGTTGCGTTGGACGTTCGCGATCCTCGGCTCGATGGCCGTTGAGGGCCCGGTACTCGCATGGGTCGCCGACCATCGCAAGCATCACCAGTTCTCGGACGTCGAGGGCGATCCGCACAGCCCGCACGCTGCCGGTGGCAGCGGCTTCGTGGCGGCGGCGAAGAACCTCTTCCACGCGCACGTCGGCTGGCTGTTCATCCACGAGGGCCGCGCCGACATCCCGAAGTACGTTCCCGATCTGATCGCCGAGCGCGGCATGAAGACGATCAACCGGCTCTTCCCGATCTGGCTCGTCGTCGGATTGGTGCTGCCGACACTGCTCGGCTTCGCGATCTCGGGCACCTGGCAGGGCGCGGTCACCGGTCTCTTGTGGGGCGGCGCGATCCGGATCTTCCTGCTCCACCACGTCACCTTCTCGATCAACTCGGTCTGCCACTTCTGGGGCCGGCGGCGCTTCCGTTCGACGGACGAGAGCCGCAACGTGTGGATCCTCAGCCTGATCTCGTTCGGCGAGTCGTGGCACAACAACCACCACGCCTTCCCTTCGTCAGCGTTTCACGGCATGGCGCGGTTCGAGCGCGGCATGGATCCGGGCGGCTGGGTGATCACCGGGCTCGAGAAGCTCGGCCTGGCGTGGAAGGTCGTGCGGATCCCGCGCGAACGGCAGGCCAGCAAGTCTCTCGCAGCCTGACGCAGACGACTCCCACTCGCGTCAGGAGCTTGCCCGTGTGACACTGGCACGCAACGGAAGGAGGAGATGCGCACGACAAGCCGCGACGTCCGGTTCGCTTTTGCCCCGGACAGCACGCGCCTCGCGTATGCCATCCACGGCCACGGCTCGCCGATCGTGAGAGTCGCGACGTGGCTGACGCACCTCGAGCTGGATTGGGAGAGTCCCATCTGGCGTCACTGGGTCGATCGGCTCGGCGATCATCACACGCTCCTCCGCTACGACGAACGCGGTTGTGGCCTCTCGGACGCCGACCCCGGCGCGCCAACGGTGGAGACGTGGGTCAACGACCTGGAGGCGGTCGTCGACGCGGCTGGGATTGATCGCTTCGCGCTGCTCGGTATCTCCCAAGGGGCCGCGGTCGGGGCGGCCTATGCCGCCCGGCACCCGGATCGCGTGACGGCCCTGATCCTCTACGGCGGCTACGCGCGGGGGAGGCGGCTCAGAGACCAAGCGGCCGAGGAAGCGGCGCTGGTCGCAGCCGCGCGCGCCGGCTGGGCGGCCACCGATCCGACCTTCCGCCACGTCTTCAGCATGCTCTTCCTCCCGACTGGAACGCCGGAGCAGATGGCGTGGTACGACGAGCTGATACGCCGCACGACGACCGTCGACGCAGCTGTACGTTTGATCGAGGCTCGCGGCGCCGTCGACGTTGTCGCGGTCGCACCTCACGTGAAGGCGCGCACGCTTGTGGTGCACGCACGCGGGGATCGCGTCGTCCCGGTCGAGGAGGGCTGCCTGCTGGCCTCACTCATCCCCGGTTCGCGTCTTCTCCTCGTGGACTCGGCGAATCACATCTTGCTCGCACACGAGCCGGCGTGGGAACAGTTCCTGGATGCGGTCGACGATTTTCTCGGGCCGCCCGCGATAGCTACGTCGTCCCGGGCCGTGCTCGAACTGAGTCCGCGCGAGTTGGAGGTGCTCGAACTCGTAGCCGCGGGGATGACCAACGACACGATCGCCGACCGGCTCTTCGTGAGCGTGCGCACGGTCGAGCGACATCTCTCGAACATCTACGGAAAGCTCCACGTCTCGGGCAAGTCGGCACGCGCTGCCGCTGCGGCCGCGTTCGCGCTACGTGCGGGCCGTCACGACGCCGGGCCGCAGATGGGTAGTGGCACCGATGCCGCACGCTCGAGCGGCGCCTAGCCTCGTCTCAGGACAGCAAACCCTGCACGAAGGAGGCGCGGAAATGACGGGCATGATGCTGGAGCCGATCAATGCGGAACCGAGCAAGCCGATTCGTCACTACACGGTTCGCGGCGGCGGGGGCGTCACGCTCCGCGCGCGCGAATGGGGCAACTCCGAAGGCCCCGGCATCCTGTTCATCCACGGCTGGTCGCAGTGCGATTTGTGCTGGAGCCGCCAGGTCGCCGGTGCCCTCGCAACGCGGTTCCGGCTCGTCACGTTCGACAACCGCGGGCACGGCGGGTCGGACAAGCCGACAGATGCCGACTCCTACTGCGACCGCCGGCTGTGGGCTGACGACGTCGCGGCCGTCATCGAGGAGACCCGGCTCGAGAAGCCCGTCGTCGTCGCCTGGTCGTACGGCGGCTTCGTCGTGACCGATTACATCCGCGTCCACGGTGAGAGCAATGTGGCGGGCATCGACCTCGTCGGCGCCGCCGTGCTCCGGCAGCCGCCGCCGTTCAACCATTTCGGCCCTGGCCTGCTCGAGAACGCGCAGGAAGCATGCGCGCCGGATCTCGCGGCGAACATCGACGCCATCCGCCGCTTCCTTCGCGCTTGCACCGAGCAGCCGCTCGGCGACGACCTATGGACGGCCGCGCTGTGCTGGAACATGGTCGTTCCCCCCGAGATCCGTGGCGCCCTGATTGCACGCGAGATCGACTCCGACGAAGTACTCGCGGATCTCTCGATCCCCGTCCTCGTGACGCACGGCCGGCGCGACCGGATCGTCCTCCCGTCGATGGCGGAGCACACAGTGGCGGTTTGTGGGACTGCCACCGCGTCCTGGTACGAAGGTGTCGGCCACATGCCCTTCGTCGAGAACGCACCGCGCTTCAACCGAGAGCTCGCCGAATTCGTCGACGGCGTCCAGCCGTGAACGTGGAAAGGAGAAGGCGGTTCCCCGCGAGATCTAGACAGGCGCTGCCAGCGGCATTGTGACCGTTCGCGCCGGCCCGACCAGCTCGGTCTGGAGCCGTCGAGCGGCATCGAGATGGTCACCCGTCCAGATGATCCGTGCGGCGACCGCGCCTGCTCCCCCGTCCTCGTCCCGCAGGTCGCGGCGTACCGCTTCTGCCAGCCGACGGTCGGCCGGCTCGTCCGGTGCCAGTGGCTCGGGTACGGCTGCGCCACCAACGAGGCTGGCGGCCAAGCGTTCGTACCAGCCGGCCACTGACTCGGTGCTCTGAAGGAGCTCCCTGCGGGCGGCTGACCGGTCGCCTCTCGATTGGCCGTCGTCGCGCTGCCAGAGGTCGAGTACCGCGTCGGCCGCCAGGCGCAGGCCCGCCACGCCCGTGACGAGGCTCGTGGCGTCGGCGAGCGGGAGAGGCTTCGGGCCGCGCTCGGCGAGGTAGCTGCGGAAGGCGTCGTCGAGGCGGCGCGACGCCGCGGCAGCATGAGTCGCGTCCTTGTCTGGCGAGGGCCGGGTCGGCGTGCCATGGTCGCACCGGCCCAGCCCGAACTCCACCGAGGCGGCGAGATACCGAGCGCTGTCGGTGTATGCCTCCGCCAGCGCCCGGCCGAAGGCCGCGGCGGCACCGCGCGGCCAGAACAAAAGTCCGACCACGAGGCTCACGGCGCAACCGATCGCGACGTCCTCGATCCGGACCAGTCCGACGCGCCAGCCGATCGGCTCAAGGATGTTGAAGAGGATCACGAGCGTCAGCGTGAACGCGGCCTGGCCGGCAGCGAACGAGATCGCCGCCGGTGCGAGCCCGGCGAAGAGGACCGCCAATGGGAGGAGGATCCAGAGCACGGTGCTGTTGGTGCCGACCAGGACGAGGAGCGCCCCACCGGCGACGAACCCGACTACGGTGCCCAGCAGTGCCCGGACGATGCTCTGGCCGGTGTTGAGCGCGTTCGAGCGCAGCACTGAGAGGGTGCCGAGCACGACCCAGAATGAGTGCTGCACGCCAGCCAGGTTCGCGACGAGGACAGCGAGGCCAAGGCCGATCGCGCCGCGCACGCTGTTGTGCAGCCAGACGGAGTGCCGGTCGAGGTGAGTGGCGGCCCGCTCCTGTGCGCTCGACAGCGTCCCGGCCAGGCCCGGCTGCTGGCGACCGAGGACGCGGGCCATCCAGCTGCGCCGCTCGGCCGCGGCGGTCAGATCGATGTTGAGCCCGATCTGGGAGGCGCTGAAACTCAGCTCCTGCGCGCGGAAGCCCGGGTCGAGCGCCGAGATCAGACGGGTAACGGATCCCTCGGCCGGCTGGTCGAGGCTGATCGTGCTCTCGGTCGCGGCGACCGCCTTGCGCAGTCCCACCAGCGCTGCACGCAACTCATCCGAGCGCCCGCCGTGCAGCTCGAGCAGATCCGCCCCACGCTCGAGCGCTGACGCCGCTGCCACCTTGACCCTCAGCGCCGCCTGGTTCACCGGGAGCCCGGGCGGATGAGGCGGCGATTGCGCGAGGATCGCGTCGAGCCAGTTCAGCTCGTCGACGAGCCGAACAACTGCCCGCGCAGCGGTGCTCAATCCGGTCGGCCGGTACGGGGTCGCGAGGAACACCCGATGAAGAGCACCGACACTCGCTCGGGCGCCTGCGATCGCCTGGTCGTGCTCGGCAGTACCGATCCCGCCCTCGCCGCCGAGGAGAAAGGACGCGTCCGAGCGTAGACGCGCGGCGATTGCGCGGCACGCCTCGATCGCCGCCTTGCGCAGCGGATCCCGAGTGGGCGCCGGCCACAACAGCGCCACCGCGAGCAGCGACGCGACGGAGGCCATGCCCCAACCCGCGAGCCGGTCCGGGATCGAAGAGACCGGGCCAGGGAGCGAAACCGGGAGGATGAACGCCAACAGAAGGGAGAGCGTCGCGCCGGCGAGGACGGAGCTGACCGCCCCGGCGAAGAGCACCCCGAACCCGACGACCACCATTCCTGCGGCCGCGAGCCAGGGCGAGCGTGAACAAACGGTGCCGACGCAGACGAAAACAGCGCCCGCGAGCGCGAGTCCGGCCTGCGCTCGGAGGCGGTCGGCCATCGTGCCGGAGAAGTCGACGAGCAGCAGCATCGCGAAGGAGCCGAACGCCGCGAACGTCGCCAGCGTCGGATTGCCGATCACCCGCTCACCCAGCGCGAACATGGCCGGCATAACGAGCGCAGCCCGAGCGGCACGGCGCAGCGCGGCGAGGCCGGGATCGCGTGACCGAAGCCATTGCAGAGGATTCACGTTGATCGTCTCACCGCCTACATCTATCAGCCGACGGCACCGGTCACCGTCACGCTCCTATGGCTGCACCGGCGCGTGCCCCCGCGAGCTGCGGCTGCTCGCGTACTCCCTCGACAAACTCCCGTCAGCGCTTCGTTGCTACGCGATCGAGGTCGCTTATGCGATCGACCAGGTATCGCCGGAGCCAACGAGTGCCTGCAGATCCCCATCGCCCTTGGCGTTTGCGAGCTGCGCCGCCACGAGCTCGTCATAGCTGTCGCGCTGGATGTCTCTGAACACGCCGAGCGGCGTCACGCCATGTGTCGCGTACGTCACGCGCGACAGTGCGAACGCCGTCGCGAAGTCGGTCTCATCGTGCGTGATGCCGGTGTCGCCGGCGACTGCACCGTGCTCGAGGTACAGGCGGTTCTCCTTGTTGTCCCGCGCGAAGTCGAAGGCGCCGTCGTTGTAGATGTTGCAGTTCTGGAAGATCTCGACGAACGCCGTGCCCTGATGCTTCGCGGCTCGGCGAAGCACGCTCGTGAGGCCCGGCTTGTCGGTGTCGAGCGCACGCGCGACGAACGTCGCCTCCGCGCCCAGCGCGACCGACAGCGGGTTGAACGGATAGTCGACGCTGCCCATCGGCGTCGAGCCGGTGACCTTGCCCTGCTCGCTCGTCGGTGAGTACTGGCCCTTTGTCAGCCCGTAGATCTGGTTGTTCAGCATCAGGATCTTGATGTTCACGTTGCGGCGCAGCGCGTGAATGAGATGGTTGCCGCCGATCGACAGGGAATCTCCGTCGCCCGTGACGACCCACACCGAGAGATCCGGGCGCGAGACGGCGAGGCCGGTCGCGATCGCGGGCGCGCGGCCGTGGATCGAGTGCATGCCATAGGTCTGCATGTAGTACGGGAACCGCGCCGCGCAGCCGATGCCCGACACGAAGACGATCTTCTCGCGCTCGAGCCCCAGTTCCGGCATGAAGCTCTGCACCGCCGCGAGGATCGCGTAGTCGCCGCACCCAGGGCACCAGCGCACTTCCTGGTCGGACTTGAACTCTTTCGCCGTCAGTTTCAGGTCAGTCGCCACGTTCGTTCCCCCGTTTGTAGTCGCCCGTCGTTCGCGCCATCAGCTGCTGCTGTCCCTCGGCGTCGATCGAGCCTGCCAGCGCGAGGAACCGCCGCGCCCGATCGGCGCGCAGCGTCGTCACGCGCTTCCCGGCGCGCTCGATGAACACGGTGCCCTTCGCCGTCGACGAGAACGAGAAGCCGAGGCTCACTGCAGCGCCTCCACCGCGTCGGCGATCTCCCCCGCCTTGAACGGCTTGCCCGTGACGCGGTTGTAACCGACCGCGTCCACCAGGTACTTCGCGCGCACGAGCTGCAGCAGCTGGCCCATGTTCATCTCGGGGATCAGCACCCGGTCGTAGCTCTTCAGCACGTCGCCGAGGTTCGCCGGGAACGGATTGAGCCAGCGCAGATGGGCATGCGCCGCCCTGCCGCCCGTACCGCGAACGCGCCGCACGCCCGCGTGCACCGGGCCGTACGTGCCGCCCCACGAGAGCACGAGGACGTCTGCGCCCTCCTGATGATCGACCTCGAGATCGGGCACCGTCACGCCCGCCACCTTCTGAGCGCGCAGCTGCGTCATCAGGTCGTGGTTCTCGGGGTCGTACGAGATATTGCCCGTGACGTTCGCCTTCTCGAGCCCGCCGATGCGGTGCTCGAGGCCCGGCGTGCCGGGGATCGCCCACGGCCTCGCGAGCGTTTCGGGGTCGCGCTTGTAGGGCTGGAACGCTTCGCCGTTGGCGCTTGCGAACTCGACCTCGATCGGCGCGAGTGAGCCGATGTCGGGCACGAGCCACGGCTCGGCGCCGTTTGCGAGGTACGCGTCGCTGAGCAGATAGACGGGCGTGCGGTAGGTGACCGCGACGCGCACCGCCTCGATCGCGGCGTAGAAGCAGTCGCCCGGGCCGGCCGCCGCGATCACGGGCACCGGTGACTCGGAGTTGCGGCCGAACAAGACCATCAGCAGGTCGCCCTGCTCGGGCTTCGTCGGCATACCCGTGGACGGGCCTGCGCGCTGGACGTCGACGATGAGGAGCGGCAGCTCGAGCGCGATCGCGAGGCCGACCGTCTCCGACTTCAGGACCACGCCCGGACCGGCCGACGTGGTGACGCCGAGCGAGCCGCCGAAGGCCGCGCCGAGCGCCGCACCGACGGCCGCAATCTCGTCCTCGGCCTGGAACGTGCGTACGCCGAACGCCTTGTGCTTCGCGAGTTCCTCGAGGATCGACGAGGCCGGGGTGATCGGGTAGGCGCCGAGGAACAAGGGCAGACCCGAGAGCTTCGAGGCGGCCAGCAGGCCCCACGAGAGCGCCACGTTGCCGGTGATCTGGCGGTACCGGCCCGGCGGCAGCTTCGCAGCCTTCACCTCGTACTGCACCGCGAACGCCTCCGACGTCTCGCCGAACGCATAGCCGGTCGCGAACGCCTTCAGGTTCGCAGCGGCGATCTCAGGTCGCTTCGCGAACTTCGTCGAGATGAACTCCTTCGTCGTCTCGGTCGACCGCCCGTAGAGCCACGACATCAGCCCGAGCGCGAACATGTTCTTCGCGCGCTCCGCCTCGCGCGCGGTCACGCCCTCGATCTCCTTCAACGCGCCGATCGTCATCGACGTCAGCTGCACGGCGTGCACCTGCCAGCCGTCGAGCGACCCGTCCTCGATCGGGTTCGACTCGTAGCCCGCCTTCTTCAGGTTGCGCTCGGTGAATGCGTCGGTGTCGACGATCAGCGTCCCGCCCTTCGGGAGATCGCCGAGATTCGTCTTCAGCGCCGCCGGGTTCATCGCTACGAGCACGTCGGGCTGGTCGCCGGGAGTGAGGATGTCGTGGTCGGCGAAATGCAGCTGGAAGCCGGAGACGCCCGGCAGGGAGCCGGCAGGCGCGCGAATCTCGGCGGGGAAGTCGGGGTAGGTCGCGAGATCGTTCCCCGCGAGCGCCGATTCCGAGGTGAAGCGGCCACCCGTCAACTGCATCCCGTCGCCGGAGTCCCCGGCGAACCGGATTACGACGGAATCGAGCTGCTCAACGGGCTTTGCCACCTGTACCTCGACCCTAGCACCGGGTGCAGCGGCTAGCGATCGTCCCTGGTCGCCGCGGCCGCGAGCATCGAGAAGCCGTACAGGCCGACGTAGAGCAGTGTCAGGAACCCGCAGAGCGCGAGCACGAATGCGATCAGGTAACGGTTGCCGAACGGGTCGTCGAGCCGGAGCCGGACGATCGTCCAGAGCGTGCGCGGACGCTGCACGACATCCCAGCTATTCAGGCGCTGCACGCGGCCGAGGTAGATGCCGAGGCTCGAAGCGAAGATCGACCCGACGGCCACCGCCCACCCGACGGCTGCGCCTGCGACACGGGTCGTGACCAGCTGGACGAGCAACAGCGAGGCGAATCCGAGCGCCAGGGCCGTGAAGGCGAACGAGCCGAGAACCACCGAGTCGAAGAGCTTGTGCTCGGGCCCGAGATGGACGAAGTCGGTGATCATGTACGGCGCGTTCGGGAAGAACACGAGCCACACCGTTCCGACGGCCAAGAGCTCCAGCCGGTGGGCGCCGCGCTTGTAGGCGGCGAGCAGCACGAGCGCCAGCACGAGCGGGATCCATGCGAGCGTCAGGTTCCAGGCCAGATAGGGGTAGCCCTCCGAGCCGTAGGCGTGCTCACGGACCGCGACCAGGAGGACACACCAGGCGGAGGCGGCCAGCAGCGCACCGATCGGAAGGAGCACGCGCGAGCGCATGTTCCCAGCGTAGCGCCGACCTGTTAACGCGAGATTGGCCAGATCGGGCTTGCTCGCTGCCGGCCGCCTCCAAGCCTCGCCGAGCGGCCAGGATCGGCGTGGGGGTGCGGTTCAGTCGGGAATGCCTGGCGGCCCGAGGATCTCGATGCCGTACTCGGCGGCAGCCGCGATGAGTGGACCCAGGTCCGACGGTGGTGCTGCCGGGGGCGGGACCGTGAGCGCCGCCGCCGGCTCTCCCATCGCCCGCATGAAGCTCTCGAACCCGCCGGGCTCCGTGACGAGGAGGAACCGGGCCTCGGCTGAGCTGACGACGAACGTGTGCGGGACATCGCGCGGCCCGTAGACGAACGACCCGGCGGGCGCCTCGATCACCTCGCCGCCGACCCAGAAGGTGAGTGCACCCTCGAGCACGTAGAACCACTCGTCTTCGTTGTGGTGCACGTGCAGCGGCGAGCCCACGCCCTGAGTCCCCAGCTGCTCGATGACGCCGACCCGTCCCGCGGTCGTCTCGCGCGATGCCTTGATCGTGCCGAGAGTCCCGAACGCCCAAATTGCTTCTCCCTCGCCCGCCCGCAACGCGATCGGGCTGACAGCTGTCGGTGTGTTGCTCATCCGCCGCACTCCTTCCCAGTTCGTTCCTCAGTCGTTTTTCTGATTTTTGCGGAACACTGTGTTCCGCGATTTCTGGAACTCTACTCCACCTCGCGAGCGCTTGTCAAATTTGATGAAGCATCCTGTATCATGATTTTCGTGACGCGTCCGTACAAGCTGAAGCGCCGCGCCGAGCTCCAGGACGAAACCCGGCAACGGATCGTCGATGCGACGATCGAGCTGCACCAGACGATCGGCCCCACCGCGACGACGATCAGCGAGATCGCCGACCGCGCCGGCGTCGGCAGGGTGACCGTCTACCGCCACTTCCCCGATGAGCTGACGCTCGCACGCGCCTGCAGCGGCAAGTACCTGCAACAGCACCCGCCGCCCGACCCCGAACGCTGGCAGGAGATCGCCGACCCTGAGGATCGGCTCCGCTCGGCGCTACGCGAGACGTATGCCTACCATCGCGCGACGCGGCGGATGTTCAGCCACGTCCTGGCGGATGCGCGCGACCATCCGGTCATGACGCCGTACCACGAGCACTGGCAGCGCGCAACTGATGTGTTGCTCGAGCCGTGGCCCGAACGCGGGCGGCAGAAGAACCTGCTGCGCGCCGCGCTTGCGCTCGCGCTCAGCTTCGACACGTGGCGCGCCCTCTGCGACGAGCAAGGCCTGACCGACGCGCAGGCGGCCGAGCTGATGCTGCGGCTGACGCGGCCCTAGGAGGCGGGCGGCGCGGCCGCCGCCGCTTCGAGCAGGTGCCCGTCGCGCACGCCTACGCGGCGCGGCGCGCGCGCCGCGAGGCTCGCATCGTGTGTCGCGACGATGATCGTCGAGCCGTGCTCGGCGGCGAGGTTTGCGAGCAGGTCGATGATCTCGCCGCCCGTCGCGGTGTCGAGGTTTCCCGTCGGCTCGTCGGCGAGCACCACGCGAGGCTCTACCGACAGAGCACGTGCGATCGCGACGCGTTGCTGCTCGCCGCCCGACATGTGCGCCGGCAGATGCTCGGCGCGATCGGCCAGGCCGACCTCGCCGAGCAAATGCAGCGCACGCGCCCGGTCGCCCCCGACCGGCGCAAGCTTCGCTTCGACGTTCTCAACTGCGGTGAGCGTCGGGATGAGGTTGAACTGCTGGAAGATGAAGCCGAACGAGCGCAGCCGCAGGTTGGCGAGCTCATGGTCGGGCAGGTCGACCAGGTCGCGGCCCTCAAAGAGGATGTCGCCGCCCGAGGGCCGGTCGAGCGCCCCGAGCAGCTGCAGGAGCGTGGTCTTGCCCGATCCGCTCGGCCCCTCGAGCGCCACGAACTCGCCGGGCGCGATCTGGAGGTCGATGCCGTCGAGCGCACGCACCGTCGTGGGGCCGCGCTGGAAGAACTTGGTCACGTTCGAGAGTGCATAGAGCGGTTCCACTACTCGACCTGCCTGAGCGCGTCGGCAGGACGGAGGCGGGCGGCGCGAAGTGCACCGGCCGTCCCCGCGATCAGGCCGCCGAGAAGGGCAAGGCCGAACCCGATCGCGAGGATGCCGATGCCGATCGGCGCATCGAGGGACACCGTGCTGGTCGCTGTCCGCGCCGTTGCCGCACCAAGCCCGAGAAGATTTCCGCCGCTCGTCGAGCTCGCCGTGAGCGACGGGCCGAAGGCGGTGATGAGCAGCGCCGCGATCACACCGAGCACGATCCCGAGGATCCCGCCGAGGATGCCGGTCGTGAGCGACTCACCGGCGATCTGACGGACGACCATGCCCTGCGTCCAGCCAAGCGCCTTCAGCGTGCCGAGCTCGCGCACGCGCTTGCCGACGGAGGAGAGCGCGAGCAGCGCCGCGATCAGGAAGGCCGCGATCGCCGCGATCGCCGAGAGTGCGAAGCCGAGATCGTGCGACAGGTTCGACGCGTCGACGAGCGAGCCGCTGATCTTGTCGGCGACGTCCTTCGAGCTCGCGACCTGCGCTTGCGGCAGTGCCGTCTGGATCGCCTGCTTCACCTGGCCGACCTGAGAGCCGCTCGTCGCGCGAACGAGCACGACGTTCGCGAGGCCCTTCTCGTTCGCGAGCGTCTGCAGTTGCTTCAGCGGCAGGTAGACATCGGCGCTCTGACCGCCGAGCGGCGGGCTGACGAGACCGACGACGATGAACGTGGTTCCGTTCAGGTCGAGCTTCGAGCCGACTTTCAGTGAATGCTTTGCGGCGTACGAGGTCGAGACGAGCGCCTCGTGGCCACCGGCGGGCGCGAGGAAGCGGCCCTTCGTTACCTGAGCGGTGGTGACGACGCCCATCGTCGGATGCGTCTGGTCGACACCGCCGATCGTGTACGCCGAAGTAGTGATGTTCGTCTGCGGCGGGTTCAACACCTGGCGCAGTGTCTGGCTCGGTGAGGTGAAGCGGGTGCGCAGGCGCTGCAGGCTGGCCGGCAGGCACTTCGCGAACGCCGCACGGTTGGCGCCGCCGCCGCGAAAGCCGCCACCGCCCCCGCCGAAGCCGCCGTTCCCCCCGCCGCCTCCGCCGAAGCCGCCGCTCCCCGAGCCGGTCGACGACTGCGGGTTCAGCTTCTGCAGACAGGCCTGCATCTTCTGGAACTGGGCCGCCGTGGGGCGTGGGATGTTCCGCTGGATCTGGAACGTCTTCGCGGCCGTCTTCAGCTGCGCGACGATCTTCGGGACGACTCCCGACTGGTGCTCGGCGAGCAGCGTCAAGCCCTGGGTGACCTGGGCGACGCCGTTGATCGAGGCGATCTGATGAGCATCCGCCTGCTTGAAGGTGAGCTGCGAGCCCGGCAGGAAGAAGTCATGGACGAAGTGGGTGCCGGCCTTGCCGAGCTTCGAGAGGTCGGTGACCACCGAGAGATTCGACTGGATCAGGTCACGGTTCGCGCCGCCGCCACCGCCCGGTCCGCCGAAGCCGCCGCCGGTGTTCTGCTGCGGCTGGAGGGTGACGGTGAGATCGGTGCCGATGCCGGCGAGCGGGTTGAGCGTTTTCTTCTGCGCGTTGTCGAGACCGCTCGAGAGACTCGAGATCACGATCACGAGCGCAACTGCGAGACCGAGGCCGAGGAGCGTGATGATCGTTCGCGCACGACGCCGCACGAGTTCGTTGCGCAGATAGCGGAGGTAGAACACGGATAGATCAGATCACCCGCGCCTGAGGAATCCCTAAGAGAGTTGGCGCGGGACGGCCGTGACCGCCCCGCGCCGTTGCTCTCGCGCAGGCGCTTACGCTGCGACGAGCTCGCGCTCGGCGCGCAACCAGTTCTCGATCGGGTCTCCACCCGACTCGAGCGCGATGTAGTACGCACGCGTCGCAACGTGGTCCCAGCTCAGCTCGATCGGCTGAGTCGACTCGACCTTCTTGCGGCGCGTGACGGGCTTCCTGGCGGCCGGCGTCTTCGCAGCAGCCTTCGTGGTCGCCTCGGTGGCCTTCTTCGTCATTCCTGAACCCCTTCGTTCGTCACGGACGTTGCTGGCGACCGCCTTCGCTCAGGCGCTGCCGACTCCTGCCGCGGACCGCGCGATCGGTCTAGCTAGGCGGCGACGCGCTCGACCGCGGCCGGCTCGGTCTCGGTGGCGGAGCTCGTCTGCGTCTTCAGGGGCACCTCGCGCAGCAGCCACGTGAGCGCGAATGCGAACACCGAGACGACGCCCGCGACGATGAAGACCGGGTGCAGCGCTGCCGCGACCGCGTCGGCGAAGGCGTTGTGGGCGGCGGGCGGCAGGTGCCGGATCCCCGCGGGATTGATCACCTTGGGGATGTGCGTTCCCTGAGGCAGGCGGGCGGCCAGCTCGACGCGCAGACGGTTCGCGAAGATCGTCCCGAAGAGCGCGACGCCGATCGAGCCGCCGATCTGGCGGAACATCGTGGACCCGCTCGTCGCGACGCCGATCACCGAATGATCGACCGAGTTCTGCACCGCGAGGATCAGCACCTGCATGACCATGCCGAGACCCAGTCCGAGAACGGCGGCGTCAAGCGCGGCGACCGAGACGCTGGTGTCTGCGCCGATGCGCGAGAGCAGGAACATCGAGACGGCCATCAACCCGGTGCCGACGATCGGAAAGATGCGGTAGCGGCCGAGCCGCGAGATCAGCTGGCCGCTGACGATCGACGTAATGAGGACGCCGGCCATCAGCGGCGTCAACTGCAGGCCGGAGCGTGTGGGGCTCGCGCCCTTCGTGACCTGGAAGTAGAGCGGCAGATAGGTGATCGCTCCGAAGAGCGCGAAACCGACGATGAACCCGACGGCGCTCGTGACTGCGAACGTGTGGTTGCGGAAGAGCGACAGCGGCAGGATCGGCTCCTCCGCGCGGCTTTCGACCAGCAAGAAGAGCGGCAACAGCACGATGCTGGCCACGATCAGCAGGATGATCTCGGGCGAATCCCACGCCCAGGTCGTGCCGCCGAGACTCGTGAACAGCACGATCGATGCGAGCGTGCCCGCGAGCAGTGCCGCGCCGAGATAGTCCATCGCGTGCCGGCGCTTGTCGACCCGTGCGTGGAAGGCGAACGCGATCACCGTCAGCGCGACCGCGCCGATCGGGAGGTTGACGTAGAAGATCCAGCGCCAGCTGAGGTTGTCGACGAAGAAGCCGCCGAGCAGCGGACCGACGACGGTCGAGAAGCCGAAGACCGCGCCGAAGTAGCCCTGGTACTTGCCTCGCTCGCGTGGTGGGATCACATCGCCGATCACGGCGAAGGTGACGACAATGAGGCCGCCCGCCCCGAGGCCTTGAAGCGTCCGGAACCCGATCAGCTCGGCCATGCTCTGGCTGAGCCCGCACAGCGCGGAGCCGATCAGGAAGAGCACGATCGCGACCTGGAGCACGAGCTTGCGCCCATAGAGGTCGCCGAGCTTGCCGTAGAGCGGCCCGGCGATCGTCGCCGCAAGCAGGTACGCCGTCACGACCCAGGAGAGATGTGAGATGCCACCGAGGTCGCCGACGATCGTCGGGAGCGCTGTCGAGACGATCGTCTGGTCGAGCGAGGCGAGGAGCAGCACGAGCATCAGTGCCACGAAGATCAGCCGCAGGCGCGGCTGCGGCTGGGCGACGTTCTCGTCGACCGTCTGAGCGGAAGGCGTCGTCGGGGCTTCGGCCATCCGCAGACAATAGCAAACAACACGCAACTATTGCTTCGTGCAACAATAGGGGCATGCCAGGGCAGACCGATCCGACTGTGCGGGTGCTCGACGAGCTCGGCCGTGTCATCCGCCATCTAACCCGCTTGAGCGGGGGCCCCGACGAGGGCCCGGCGCTCACCTCGACCCAGCGGCTCGCGCTCTTCGAGTTGCTCGAGGACGGTCCGATGCGCCTGAACGACCTCGCCGGGCGGATGGGCACCTCTGCACCGACGGCCAGCAGGGCCGTGGACGTGCTCGCCGAAGGCGGGCTTGTCGTGCGGCTCACGGACCCCTCGGACCGCCGGGCGCTCCGCATCGAGCTGACCCCGGAGGGGCGGGCACGCGTCGACCTGCGCAAGGCCCGGGTCGCCGATGCGTTCCGCCCGGCCGCGGCAGGCATGCCGGCCGGGGACCGCGCACAGCTTGCGGAGCTCCTGGCGCTGCTCGCGGACGAGTTGGCTCGCTCGGACCCGCGCTGAGGAGGAGGCGGACGGGGCAGCCTTCAGCCGTCGCGGTGCTTCATTGCCGACTCGTTCCCTTGCGCCTCGGCCAGTGTGAGTGATCCGGTGCAGACTTGATGGTTCAGCTCGTTCTCGATCTTGTCGACCGCTGCGGCGCGCGGGTACGGCTCGGGCCAGAGGTTGCGCGGATCGGTTGGGTTGCCACCGAGCTCGAGGCTGATCAGGTGGTCTTCCTGGAACGCCGACGGCGGACCTCGGAGACCGTACTGGCCGAGGCCCCGCGCCTTCAGCGCGTTCGTATAGCTGACCGGTGGTCGCACGGTGCGCGTCCAGCCCGGCCGGCAGACCGTGGTGCGGATCGTTGCCTGCGTGACGTCGGGATTCAGGACGCCGGGTGTCAGCGACCAGCTCGCGCGCACAACCCTGCCTGACCCACCCGAGCCGCCCGAGCGGTGCAGAAGCGCCACAGCGACCACCAGCACCGCGACTGACAGGAGCACGATCTCGACAGGCGAAAGGCGCATCCCGATCACGGTACGAATCGCTGCGCGCGGCGCCCAGTGTCCTTTTGTGAATCGGCACGCAAACGTTGCGGTTTCGTATCGTTTACCGCCATGTCGTACACGCGTCGGCCGGAGATCTACGACCTCGAGTACTCGTTCAAGGACTACGAGGCGGAGTGCGTGCGCATCGAGGAGATCGTGCACGCCCGGGCGCCGCAGGCGCGAACGCTCCTCGACGTCGCCTGCGGCACCGGCACGCACCTCGCCTTCCTGCGCACGACCTTCGACTGCGAGGGCGTCGACCTCGACGCAGGCCTGCTCGAGGTTGCCCGCGCCCGGTTGGGGGACGTGCCGCTGCACGAAGGCGACATGCGCACGCTCGACCTCGGTAAGCGCTTCGACGTCGTCACCTGTCTCTTCAGCGCGATCGGCCTCGTGGGCGACCTCGTGGGCCTCGGCGCGGCTGCACAGTCACTCGCGGCGCACGTCGCCGAGGGGGGCGTGCTGCTCGTCGAGCCGTGGCTGACGCCCGACGTCTGGCGGCCCGGGCGGCCACACGTTCTCGCTGCGAACGCCGAGGGCCTCGCCCTCGCTCGCGTCACGATTCCCGGCCTGGAGGGCCGTCTCTCGACCACCGACATGCACTACACCCTGGGAAGGCCCGACGGCGTGGAGCAGTGGCACGAACGGCATGAGCTCTACCTCTTCACCGTCGAGGAGATGCGGAGCGCCCTGACGGCAACCGGGCTCGCCATCGAGCACGACCCGGAGGGGCTAATGGGCCGCGGGCTCTGGATCGGGACGCGTTAAATCCGGGGCGCCCGACTCGGGAGGCGCCAGCGCCGAGCCGGCAAGCGTCCACACGACGACCGCGATCCAGGGAACACCGATCACGTCGGTCTGCAGGCCGATCAGCAGCACCGCCGCAAAAGCTGCACCGAGCCACGCCTGCCGCCGCAGCAAGCCTCGCAACACGACGAGCGACCACGCGAGGAAGACGAGCGCCCCGAGCAATCCGGCCTCGACCCCGAGCTCGGTGTACGTCGACTCACCCGCCTTCACCGTGACGTGTGTGCGCGCGGCAGTCACGCCGGCGTTGCCGAGCCCGTAGCCCCACGGGTGGTGCACGACGGTGCGCACGCCGTCGCGCAGGCTCGCGAGATGCTCGCTCGTCGACGACTCGCTCGCGCTGGTCGCGTCGTTGGACACGGTGGGATGCTCCTTCGCGATCTGCTGCTGGATGACGAGCTCGGCCGGCGTGAAGTGAGTGCGAGGCCCGAAGTGGTCGTAGCCCTTCACGAAAGCGAGTCCGAGCACGGCAACGGAGATCGCGAGCGCGAGCGGCAGCACGCGCCGGCGCACGGCCGCGAGCAGCAGCAGGCCGACGACGAGGGCGAGCAGCGCAGAACGCGTGTGCGTCCAGAGCAGCGCCGCGAAAAGGAGCAAGGCGAGCGGCGGCCCCCAGCGCCGGCGAAACGGGATGAAGAACATTGCGACGACGAGCAGATACGCCGTGGCGAGCGGGGAGAGGAACGTCGAGGTGAGGCGGCGGAAGACCACGCCGTTGCCGGCGTTGTAGACGAAGTTCTCGGGCAGGCCGGAGAGGCCCTTGTAGTCGAGACCGAGCTGGTCGCTGAACCACCCGGAGGCGTGGCGCCAGAACGAAAGCGGCACGAGGTACACGTCGAGCAGCCCGAAGGTCGCCACCACCGCCGCGACCGAAACGATCACCGTGCAGAGTCGATTGCGCTCGCGGTCGGTCAGGGCAAGCCCACGCCCGAGGAAGTACGCGCCGACCGGCAGCAAGTCGTGCCGGGCTCCGTAGAGGACGCCCTTGTGAGTCGCTCCGCCGCCGAGCCACGACTGCGGCAACACGCCGTAGAGCACGACCAGAGCGCCGAAAACGAGCGCGAGCCAATCGGCGGCCGACGACGCCGAGAATGGCAGGCTGCGACGCGCGACCACGACGAGCACGAGCGCAGCGAGAAGCAGCACATCCTTCCACGCGGATACGACCGTGAGGACGCCGCCGCGCACCCCGGCGCGCCAGAGGAGCGCCATCAGAAGGTTGTGCAGCGCAAGGCCGGCGATCAGGACGTAGAGCGCCCAGACCGGACGGCGCAGGGTCATTCGGGCCCGACCGCGATCAGCGTCATACCCGTGTTGATTACCCGAGCGCTGTAAGGAAAGAGCGATGCGAGCTCCGCCGGGCCAAGCGGGTCGAGCACGTCGTCGAAGCCGCGAGCCCGCACGACGCGGTCGCGCGCCCCCGGCGGCAGCCAGTTCGCGAACGGCAGCAGTGTGTGCACCTCGATCGGGAAGAAACGATTCGGGGTGGTCACGAACACGCGGTCCGCGACGCGGCAAAGCTCGTGCACGAACAGCCGCTGGCCGGCACGTCCTCCCGCAACGTGCTCGACGACCGCGTTCGAGAAGCCGAGGTCGAACTGGCCGTCGGCGAACGGCAGCTCGCGCCCGTCGGCACGAACCGCACGCACCGCCGGAAAGGCAGCCTCGAACCGGTCGAGCTCCGTGTGTCCGACCGCGGTGATCTGACCAGGCCATGGGTAGCGCGCCTCGAAGAAGTTATCGCTCGAGCCCTGGCCGAACGGCGCGTTGGTGACGCCGATATCGACGACCGTCGTCTGGGGGCCTGGCTGGAACACCTCGAGGAAACGCTCGAGCTTCCGCTCGCGGCTCCGCAACGAGACCCGCGAGGCGGCGCGCCGGAGCATCGGGTGAGCGTACCCCTAGACTCGGGCGGATGACCGTGCGCGCCGAGCTCCGCCCGAAGGGGCCTTATTCCCTGCGCGTGTCGGGGCGAATGGCCTCGGATGCGACGCGCGTCGTGGTCGACGGCACGTACCGCGCGACGATTCGGATCGACGACCGGCTCGAGCGCGTGCAGGCGCTGCAGCGCGCCGACGGCACGATCGTCGTCGCAGCCGAGAGCAACGCTGGGGTCGACCACGTGCGCTTCGTGCTCGGGCTCGACGACGACCACTCGGAGTTCGTACGCCGCTTCGCGAACGACCCGCTGCTCGGCGAGACGCTTCGCCACGTGCGCGGCCTGCGGCCCGTGCGCACCGCCACCGTCGCGCAGTCGCTCCTGCGCGCGGTCGCGGGCCAGTTGATCCTCGCGAGTCGTGCGCGCCAGATCGAGCGCACCGTCATCCGGCGCGCGACACCGGAGCTCGACGGGTTGCACGCTGCGCCGACCTGCGACGATCTCGCGCGCTTCTCGCCGGCGCAGCTCGGGGCGCTTGGCCTCGGCGCGCGACGCGCGTCTGCACTCATTCGCCTGTGTCGCACGCTCGAGCTGGAGAGGCTCAAGGCGCAGCCAACCGAAGCAGTTGCGCTGCGCCTCGAGCGCGAACGAGGGCTCGGCCCATGGTCGGTCGGCGTGGTTTGCATCGAGGGGCTCGGGCGCTACGAGCGTGGGCTCGCGCGCGACCTCGGGCTCGTGAAGCTCGCGGCGGCGCTCTGGGGCCGCTTCGTCGAGGCGGAGGAGACCGACGAGCTACTCATTCCGTACGGCGAGTGGGCGGGCCTCGCAAGCGTGTACCTCCTTGCAGGTTTCGGACGCGGCCTCATACCATTGCCTCGTGACCGCGCAGCCGCCTGACCTGGAGGTCGTCGCCGACCCGGCGGCCGCCCTTGCCGTCGTGCTCGCCGACCAGGCAGCGCGTGGCGGCTCGATCGTGCTGACCGGCGGGTCGAGCGTGGCCGAGGCGTACGAGCGCGCCGCCGCCCTCGAGCCCGACTGGGGACGCGTGACGCTCTGGTGGGGCGACGAGCGCTGCGTGCCGCCCGACGACGAGCGGTCGAACTACCGCCTGGCGAAAGAAGCGCTACTCGACCGGCTCGAGACGCCTCCCGCCGAGATACACCGCATCCGCGGCGAGATCGACCCCGCGGCCGCCGCCGACGAGCTCGACGCCTCCCTCGCAGACGTGACGCTCGACCTCATGCTGCTCGGCCTCGGCTCCGACGGCCACATGGCCTCGCTCTTCGCGGGCTCGCCGCAACTCGAGGTTCTCGACCGCCGCGCGACCTGGGGCCCGGCCGGTCTCGAGCCCTTTGTCGACCGTGTGACGATGACGCTCCCCACCATCCACTCGGCCGGCCAGATCGTTTTCATCGTCGCCGGCGAGGACAAGGCAGAGGCCGTCGCCCGCGTTTTTGGCCAAGAGCCGACCCACGAAATCCCTGCAAGTCTGGCACGTTTGGGAGAAGTTGATATCAAGGTCTTCCTTGACCCGGCCGCAGCGTCCAAACTAGACGGGAGATGAGCGCCCCCGAGAGCGAGCCCGATATCCGCGAAGTCCTCACCGTCGAGCGCCCGGAGCAGCTGAAGGCCCTCGGGCATCCCCTACGGCTGAAGGTCCTGCAGGCGCTCGGCGAGTCCGATCACGCACTCACGAACCGCGAGCTCGCAGCCCGCCTCTCGGTCGATCCGGGGCATCTGCACTTCCACGTCCGGATGCTCCACCGGGCGGGGCTGATCGAGCTCGCCGCGGCCGCCGGACGCGAGAAGCCGTACCGCCCGGTCGCGAAGCATTTCAAGGTTGGGCCCGAGATCCGGGCGACCGGCCTCGCGAGCGAGTTGCAGGGAGCGCAGCTCCGTGAGCTCCAGCGCGGCTTCGAGCTGTTCGCCGCGAAGGGCGAGTTCCGAAGCGCACAGGTTCACTCGAAGCTCTCGATCGAGACCGTGCGGGCGCTGCTGAACGAGCTCGTCGAGAAGCTCGCGGAGATGGAAGACGAGACTCAGCCTCTGCAGACGATCACCCTCGCGTTCCATCCGGCGATCGCCGAAGGCGAGACCGACTAGCTCGACGACGGGGCGGTCGGCTCCGCGACGGCCAGGTCCGCTGCGGCCACGGCTGGTGTCAGCCTCGCGCATGAGACCGTCACGAGAGAGTGACGCGACTGTGACGGCGGTGCCGGGATCCGTGCCGCGAAGCCGTCCTGCGGGGCGGCCACGTCCGGTGTCAGACACACGCACGAAACGGTGACGAATCGTCCACAACCCGAGGGAACCGTGCGCCCAGCCCGCTTGGGGCGACGTCAGAGACCTACGGGAGGAGCGCTGACACGGGCAGTTCGGCCTCGAGGCCGCGCCGGTGGGCGAGTGCCTGCAGGACGAGGGCCGTGTCCGCGACGTGCATATCCTCGAGGAACTCCTCGCGCGTCTCGAACGATTCGACGATCGACTCGACCGCCTCGATGTAGCCGATGACGTCGTGAGCGGCAATGAAAGCCACTGCGTCGCCGACATCGTGCGGGAAGTCGTCGCGCTCGCGCAGCGACTCCGCGACATGCCGTGCTTCGTTCCAGCGGCCGAGCGCGAGCAGCGCCAGCGCGCCGCCGTAGCGCCCGATCGGCGACTCCGCCGTCGCGCAGCCGAGCTCGAGCGCCCAGCGCGAGAGCTCCTCGGCCGCCGCATCGTCGCCGGCCAGCAGCGACGCCTTGAGCGCGCCGATCGGCCGCCCCCACGCCTCACGGCCATCGCCTGCATCCCAACTCTCGCGCCAGCGAGCCGCAGCGCGGAGCAGCCACTCGGCTGCAGCAGGGTCATCGGCCATGAGCAGCGCCAACCCCGCTGCGTAGGCGGCATTGCCGCGCCGAACCAGCGCTCGCTCGTCCAGTTCGCCGTGCGTCACCTCGTACCGGGCGCGCTTCTCGTCTGCGATCGGAATCCAATCCACCCGGCTACGTTGTACTAGAGACATGGACGCCTCTTTCCACGGACTGACGTTCGCCACCGATCCCGGCCGGGTCTTCACCCCGCGCCTGGCGACGGAACGCCTCGTCGACGCCGCCCTCTCCCGGATCGGCGACGGGACCGCTCGCGTCGCCGATATCGGCACCGGCTCGGGCGTGATCGCGGTGACGCTCGCGCTCCGAGCGCCGAACCTCGAAGTGTGGGCGAGCGACACGTGCGCACGCGCTCTCGAGATCGCGTCGCTGAACGCCGAGCGCCTTGGGGCGCAGGTACACCTCGTGCACGGTGACCTGCTCGACGGACTGCCGCGCAACCTCGACCTGATCGTCGCGAACCTGCCCTACCTCGCACCGAACACGCTCGGCTACGAGGACGAACCGCCGGCGGCGGTGTTCTCGAAAGGCGACGGGCTCGATCACTACCGCCGCCTGATCGCGGGCGCCGGCGACCATCTCGTCGCCGACGGCGGTGTGTTGTTGCAGTTCCAGGGCGACGTGCTCGAGGCCGAGCGGAGCGAGCTGCCCTGGCTCCGCTCGCGGCTCGAAGCGCTCGTCCCCGCTGCCTAACTCTGCTGCCTAACTCTGCTGCCTAACCGCGCCGCCGGCCGAGGACCGCATCGACCCAGGCGTGCTCGACGTAGCTCGGCGCAAGGCGCGCACGCAACTCGCGCTCGAACTCCTCGCGCCGCTCGCCGACGCGCTCGAGTGACGCGAACGAGGTGGAGTACGCGAGGCCGATCACCTCATCCGGCGTCCAGGTGCGATCCACTTCGACGGACAACGTCTCGACCTCCGAGAACGGCGAAGCGGCCAGCGCCTCCTCGAAGCGCACGCTTCGGCCCTGCGTCCTCGGCGGCTCGCCGAGCAGTTCCTTCGCGACGGCGAGCAGCGTGCGCAACGCCTCGCTCTGCTCCAATGGCTCACCGAGGAGCGCGACGATGGGCGTGATCGAGGCGAGGCGCTCCAGCACGAGCCCGCTGTCGAACCAGTGCAGCGCGGCGCCGATCGTGGTCAGGCGGAACGTGCCCCAGCTCTCGTCGACCTCCTCGGCGCGCGCCTCGACCGTCCGCACATTCGGCGGTGCGGCTCGTTCCAGCTCGATGAGCATCTCCGGCTCGACATCGACCGCGACGACCTCGCCGACGTGCGCAGCCAGCGGGATCGCGATGTTCCCCGTCCCGCAGCCGAGGTCGAGGAGACGCCCCGTGGCGTCGAGGCCGGCCCGCTCGGCGACGAGTGCGAGCAATTCGGCCGGATAGCCAGGCCGGAAGCGAGCGTAGTAGGACGCAGCCCCACGGAACAGCCGTTTTTCAGCCATGCGGCGGTTCTACCCCACCGACCGCCCGATCGGCTATCCTCAGCGTTGCACGGCCGCGAATGGGGACATCAGCGGGTGCAACCTTTGAGGAAGCGGCAGGACAGAACACTGCTGCACGCATTGTCAGAAACTCTCACGCAATCTCCGACTGACTCGGACGAAGCGGCGGCCATCCGGGCCGACGCTCTTCGAGCCGAAGCCTGGGCCGGCGAGCCCTTCCTCCGTGGCGACGACGCCCCGGAGGCCGTGCTCGCCCACGGCACCGCGCGTCGGCACGCGCTCGACGACGCGATCGCCGAGATCGCCGAGGGCCGCACAGAGCCGTCCTCGGAGTGGAAAGTGCGCTACGCGCTGCTGCTCGGGCTCGAGCGCGTCCTCTCGGAGAAGCCCCCGCACCTCGCCTCGGGCACGGAGCTGCGGCGGCATCAGGTGGATGCGCTTGCGGGCATGCTCACCGAGTTGATCGCTGCCGCGCAGAAGCCCGCGGATGGCAACGGCAACGGGCACGCCGACGAGCCTCCTGACGACGAGGAGCCGGACGACGAGCTCGAACTCGTCGCGGAGAGCGAAGACGTCGAGCCGGAGGAGGAACCGGTCGCTGACGATCCGGGCGCAATCCGCCGCTACCGCTTCAGGCATCCGACCGCGTCCGGCAAGACGATCGCGGCAGCCGGGTTCGTCGAGGCGGCCCGCACCGAAGGGATCCTGATCCTCACCCACCGCCGCTTGCTCGTCGACCAGTTCCGCCGCGAGCTGACCGAGCACGGGTACGGCAGCAGATTCGCAGACGCCGTGCTCGAGGGGCATACCTCGAAGCGCGCCTCGAACCCGATCACCATCCAGACCTACGCCTGGTTCGCGCGGCACGTCACCGAGATCGCCCGCGACGCGTATCAGCTCGTGATCTGCGACGAAGCGCACACGGCGCTCGGCGAGAAGACGTCTGCTGCCATCCGCAGCCTCTACGAGCCGGTGTACATCGGCATGACCGCGACAGAGGAGCTGATCGCGAAGCAGGTCTCCGACGTCTTCCCGGCGTCGGTCGACGACCTGCCGCTTGCCGACGCGGCGCGCCGCGGGCTGATCGCACCGCTCCGCTCCCTGCGCGTCCCGCCCGTCGCCGCGATCAACCAGGTGCCGATCGTCGGCGGCGACTTCGATGAGCGCGCGCTGGCGCAGGCTCTCGACCACGAAGCCTTGAACCTCGCCGCCGCAACGCTCTACCGGGAGCGGTTCGGCGACACGCCGGGCATCGTCTACGCCGCCGGCGTCGACCACGCGTACAACCTGGCGACCGCCTTCCGTGCCGCCGGGATCAAGGCCGAGGCCGTCTCGGGGCGGACACCGCCTGTGAAGCTCGCCGAGATCCTCGCCGCGTACGAACGCGGAGAGATCGACGTCCTCATCAACGCGATGCTGCTGGCCGAGGGCTGGAACTCACCGCGTGCGACGGTCGTCATGCACCTCGCCCCGACTGCCTCGAAGCGCGTCTACCAGCAGCGCATCGGGCGGATCATGCGCGTCCATCCGCGCAAGGAGGCGGGAATCGTCGTCGACTTCACGCCGAAGGCAGCGACGCACAACGATCGCGTCGTGTCGCTGCACTCGCTGCTCGAGGCGGACTTCTACCGCGAGGGCGCGCGTGTCACACCCGCCCCTCGGCGCAGGCAGCAACGGCGAGCGCGCCGCAAGCTGACGCCTGCGTCGTGGCTCGTGCCGGTCACTCCCGACGTACTGCGTCGCAAGATGGTGATCGCGCGCGAGTGGCAGCGCGTCGACCCGAAGTTCCTCGACCAGGACGAGCAAGAGTTCTGGGGCGAGATCGCCGGCCGCCAGTTGCGCTTCGACGAGCGGGCGGCCTTCGTCGAGAAGCTCACCGCGCGTGGCGCATCGAAGCGCGCGATGGAGACATTCCTCTCGACGTGCGCCGCTCAGAACCCGAACCGGCGCCTGCGCCTGATTGCGCTCGCCGACCGTGTCTCGATGAAAGTCGAGCGCGCCGACTTCGACGACCTCGTCACGCTGGTCACGCAGGCTCCACCGTGGGAGAAGGATCGCGCAGCGGGCGTGCGGATCATGCTGCGGGCGATCGCAGACGCCAAGCCCGACGCGCCTGACCAGATCCTTGCGCGGTGGACGTGGAAGCTATCGCGCGCCGTGCGCAAGCAACTCGACCGGAAGGCGTCGCAGGAGTACCCGGACGCCAAGCGCCTGCTTGGGGCACTCGCGAACTCGCGCGGCCACCGTCACGAGGAGAACGCAGCGAAGCTCGTGAACGCCGCGCTCGAGATGCCGCGCGAGGTTGGTGCCGCGTTGCTCGCGTCGGCCGAGGGCTACACGCCGCGCGCGACGCAGTTGCTCGAGGCGGCCCGTGAGCGGCTCGGGACGATTCAGGAGGTCGCCGGCTGGATCGCCGAGAGCCTGCCCGCGCCGAAGACGGGGCCTGCGCGCTCCCGCCGGCGCCGCCGCCGCAAGAAGCCGGGCACGGCGCAGGCACAGCCGCAAACGCAGCCGCAGGCGACGCCGGCAGCGGGCGAAGCTCAGGTTCCGGCGCCGGGGGCCGACGGCGCGGAGCGGCCCGCCGCCCCGAAGAAGCGCCGCCGCCGCCGGAAGAAGCCGGCGGAGCAGGGGTCAGCAGTGCAGGGCGCAGACGTGCAGGGCGCAGACGGTGCCGACCGCAGCAATGCCCAGCGCAGCAGTGCAGGAGGCGACGGTGCAAGAGGCGGGTCCGCGCGCCGCACCGTCCTCCGTGCCGGCCGAAGACGCGGCTTAACGGTTCCGACCGGTCGCGTAACGGGTCCGACCGATCCGCCCGGCCACTGCGGCCGTAATCGAGACGTAACGAATCGTTCCGAGAAAGGGTCGATGATTCACACGTGCTCGTTCTGATCGGCATCGGGTTCCTCGCAGGCGTCGTCACGGCGGTGTCGCCGTGCGTTCTCCCCGTGCTCCCAGTGCTCCTCGCCGGTGGAGCATCGGGCCGCAAACCGTTCCGGATCGTCGCCGGGCTCGTCGTCAGCTTCAGCGTCTTCACGCTTTTCGCCGCGTGGCTCCTCGACCAGGTCGGGCTGCCGGACGACTTCCTGCGCAACTTGGCGATCGCGCTGCTCTTCCTCATGTCGGTGACGCTCCTCGTGCCGCAGGTCGCGCAGCTCATCGAACGGCCGCTCGCGGTCTTCTCGCGCTTCCGGCCGACCCGCGTCGGCGGCGGCTTCTTCCTCGGGGCGACGCTCGGTCTCGTCTTCGTCCCGTGCGCCGGCCCGGTGCTGGCGACCGTGACGGTCGTGGCTGCGCAGAACACGGTCGGGCTGCGGGCGATCGCGCTGACGCTGGCCTACGCGATCGGGGCTGCCGTGCCGATGCTTCTGATCGCGCTCGGTGGACGCGAGGCATCGGCGCGCCTGCGCCGCCACGCCGACACGCTGCGGATCGCGTCAGGCGTCATGATCGGCGCGGTCGCCCTGGCGCTCACCTTCCACTTCGACGACCGCCTCGCGCAGTTCACGCCGGGTTACACCACGTTCCTGCAGAACAAGATCGAGAAGAGCACAGACGCGACGAAGGAGCTCGGGAAGGTGCGCGGCGGCAAGGCGGCGCTCGCCGCTGTGCACAACACCGCGGGCTCGAACCTGCCGGACTACGGCGTCGCGCCCCCGATCCACGCGGACGGCGCATGGATCAACTCGCCACCACGAACGCTGCTCGAGCTGCGAGGCAAGGTCGTGCTCGTCGACTTCTGGACGTACTCATGCATCAACTGCCTGCGGACGCTGCCGCACCTGAAGGCGTGGTACGCGGCTTATCACGCGAAAGGCCTGGACATCATCGGTGTCCACACGCCCGAGTTCGCGTTCGAGCACGTCACCTCGAACGTGAAAGCCGCCGTGAAGCGCCTCGGCATCACGTGGCCGGTCGTGCAGGACAACAAGTACAAGACCTGGGACAACTACGCGAACCAGTACTGGCCGGCTGAGTATCTGATCGACCGCTCGGGTCACGTGCGCCACACCAACTTCGGCGAAGGTGACTACGGCAAGACGGAAACATTGATCCGCACCCTGCTCGGAACCACCGGCAAGGACGCCCGTCACGTCGCCGACGCGACGCCGACGGGTCTCCTCACCCCCGAGACGTACCTGGGGTACGCACGTCTCAACACCTACGTCGGCTCGAAACTCGCACCCGACGAAAGCGCGGACTACACCTTCGCGAAGTCGGTTCCGGAAAACGAGGTGTCCTACGCAGGAAACTGGCGCGTCACGCCCGCCCAGATCGTCGCCGGCCCCCGAGCTCGGCTGCGGCTGAACTTCACGGCCAAGAACGTCTACATCGTGCTCGGCGGGCACGGCACCGTGCGCGCGCTGATCAACGGCAAGCCGACTTCGACGATCAACGTCAACGCGCAGCGGCTCTACACGGTGCGAGCGTCGAAGCAGTCGCTCAGCAACGCACTGCTCGAGCTGCGCTTCTCACCGGGCATCCAGGCGTACTCGTTCACGTTCGGCTGAGCCGTACCCATTCGGCGGCGTTCGCCGACACACGCTCGGCTGCGCCGGCCCAGATCTCGGCGTGCTTCGCGGCCTTGCTCGCGGCCTCGTGCGCCGCGCGCTCGATCGCAGCCGCGAGCACCACCTCGAGCTCGCCCTCCGACCCGTAGGCGGCCATGAAGACGCGCAGTCGTCGCGCGATCGCAGCGTCGTCGAGCGGCCGGTCGGGCGTCAACGGAATGAACGCGAGCAGCGACCAGCCGAGATCCCAGGCACGCCGGCCCGGTGCGGCGAGGTCCCAGTCGATGAAGGTCCAGCTTCCGTCGGGGCCGCGGACGAGGTTCCAGGGGGCGAGGTCGTTGTGGCAGACGAGCTCGTGCACGCCGCTCGGGTCGGCAGCCAGGTCCCACCAGGCGGCACCCGGAGGCGCGACAAAGCTCGCGACCACGTCGTGGTAGCGGCGGACCACCTGCGCGACCTCGGCGAGCGCGTCGTCGTGCTCGAGCAGATCGAAGTGGTCTGGCCAGACGACGTCACCGGGTGCGTAGCTGACGACCTCACGGCCGCCCTCGTCGAGACCGAGCGCGCGGGGCGCCGCCGCGAATCCAGCATCGGCGAGATGGCCGAGGAGCGCATGCACGGCCGGTGTCCAGGCGCCCGCCGGCCGGCGAACCGTGTCTCCGACCCGGACGATCGCTGCGTGGGTGTTGCCGCCGGCGAGCGGTTCGCTATCGCTCGCGCGCAACGTCGTCGTCGTCGCCGTTCTCGCGGTCGCGCAGGAAGCGCGTCAGCTCCGCGGCGATCGAATCGCCCGACGGCAGGTCCGCCTCCTCGGCGAGCTCGTCGACGCGGCGCTCGAGCTCCTGCACGTAGGCCGAAGTCTCCTCGTCCGAGGCGACAGCCTCGCTCACCTGCTGTGCGTAGGAGTCCGCGGCTTCGTCGAGCTCGGTGGTATCGACGTCGGCTTCGAGGAGCACGCCGAGCCGGTCGACCAGCGCCTTCGCGGCACGGGGCGACGGGGTCAACGAGACGTAGTGCGGCACCGCTGCCCAGAGGCTCGCCGACGGGATCCCCGCCTGCATGCAGGCGTCGTGGAGGATGCCGACGATTCCGGTGGGGCCTTCGTAGCGCGAGGCTTGCAAGCCGAGCCGTTCGATCAGCTCGGGGTCGTTCGCGCTGCCGGTGACGGGCGCCGGCCGCGTGTGCGGCACGTCGGCGAGCAGCGAGCCGAGTGTGACGACGAGCTCGACGCCGAGGTCGGTCGCAAGTCCGCTGACGTGCGCGGAGAACGTGCGCCAGCGCAAATTCGGCTCGACGCCGAGCAGGATGATCGCGTCACGGCCACCGCCGGGCATCGGCGCGTGCAGGAAGGTGTTCTCCGGCCACTCGATCTTGCGCGTGAACCCGTCGACGAGCGAGACGGTCGGCCGCGTCGCCTGGAAGTCGTAGAAGTTTTCGGAGTCGATGCTCGCGAACTCCTGGGCGGCCCACGCCCGCGCGAGGTACGCGCCGGCGAGCGACGCGCCCTGTCCGCCGTCGTTCCAACCGCGGAATGCAGCGATCAGCACCGGCCGCTCGAGCTGTGGGTGGTCCGTGATGTGAAGCTCGTCCGCCATCACGCAATCCTACGTGGGCGCCAGAGGGAGTAGATGAACGCGACTGCGACCGCCCAGACCGTTGCAGCGAGAGTGACGTGCCCGATCACGAGCCACCACGGCAGGTGGGTGCGGTACTGCACCTCCCCCACGATCATCTGCAGCACGAGCACACCGAGGAGCACGAGCGCCCAACGCACGTGCCGGCTGTTATTGCGCACAAGCCAGACGAGCAGCAGCGCGAACGACAGGCCGAACACGGCGGTTGCGCGCACGTGCCAGTAGACCGCCGGCTGGAACGACCCGAGCCGGCGGACGACGGTGCTGCCGGGATGCGGGCCGGCGGCCGTCGCAAGGGTGCCGCTGACGACGAGCACGCACGCTGACGCTCCGACCAGGATCCCGAACTGGCAGACCCAGCGCGGCAGATCGGACGCAGTTCGCCCAAATGCCTCGAGCGCCAAGACCACCCCGAGGGTGAGCACCACGAGCGAGAGCAGGAAGTGCGACAGCACGAGCCATGGGTTCAGGTGGAAGTGCACGGTCAGCGCGCCGAGCGGCGCCTGCAGGAGCGTCCCGAAGAAGATGACGAACGCCAGCAGGCGAAGCCCGCGGCGCGCGGCGAGCCAGGTGGCCAACGTGACGAGGATCGTCAGGAACGCAAACACCCGGTTCCCGAACTCGATGTACGAGTGGTAGCTCTTCGGCTCGAAATGGTGCGGCGCACACCCAGGCCAGTGCTCACAGCCGAGCCCCGAGCCGGTGAGCCGCACCGTGGCGCCGGTGGCGACGATCAGGATCAGCATCACGGCGTTCGCGACCGCCAACCTGCGGAACGCTTCGGCGGAGAGCGCGAAGCCGCGCAGACGAGCAAGCGGCTGCGCGCTGGCGTCCATCTGGGCGAACTGTAGCCCTACACGGAGCGCGAGCAAGGCCCTCCTGCGAAGCCATGCCCCGGCGCGCCACGGCCGGTGCCAGGCACCGTTACCGGAGGGTGACAAGTTGCCCACAGCCGGGAGCGCGCGTCCGGGCGAAACGGCTCGAATCCACGCCGAACCTCCACAGGACACGTCGATTCCGGACGCGTCGGCCGGAGCCGCGTCCGGTGCCAGGCACCGTTACCGGTGGGTGACGATTCGTCCACAGCCCAGGACTCCGCGAGGGCTGAGCGAGGGCGTGCGGCAGGTGCGGCGGTGCTGCTAATCTGACGTTGACGTAAAGATGAGCTTCCTTCGGACACGCCGGGATTCGAGCCACTACAAGTGGTGGGTCCTCTCCTGCACGAGCCTCGGGATGCTGCTCGCCACCGTCAACTCGGGGACGCTGATCATCGCCCTCCCCGATCTCGAACGCAGCCTGCACACGACCCTGCTGCAGCTCGTCTGGGTGATCCTCTCCTACATGATCGTCTCGACCGTGCTCGTCCTGACGGCCGGCAGGCTGTCCGACCTCTTCGGCCGCAAGACGGCCTACGTGCTCGGGTTCGTGATCTTCTCGGCAGCGTCGCTCGGCGCCGGGTTCGCCGCGACCGGCACCGAGTTGATCCTGTGGCGGGTCCTGCAGGGCGTCGGCGGCGCGTTCCTCTTCGCCAACTCTGCAGCGCTCGTCACCGACGCGTTCCCGAAGAAGGAACTGGGTCTTGCGATGGGCACCAACACGATGGTCGCCGCCGTCGGGCTCGTGATCGGCCCCGTGCTGGGTGGCGCGCTCGTTGCGATCTCGTGGCAGTGGGTGTTCTGGTTCAACATCCCGATCGGGATCGTCGGCTGCATCTGGGCTGCGCTCGTGCTCGAGGAGCGCTCGGGCCGCAGCAAGGAGCGGGGACTCGACCTGCTCGGTGTGTCCACGTACATCATCGGATTGACCGGACTCGTGCTCGCGCTCTCCAAGGGAGGGCTGAGCGGTTGGGACAACGCGCTCGTCATCGGGGGTCTTACGGCCGCCGTGGTCTTCCTGCCACTCTTCATCGTGATCGAGCTGCGCTGCAGTGCACCGATGCTCGACCTCGGGCTCTTCCGCGACCGCCTCTTCGCAGCAGCCTCAGCGGCCGCGTTCCTGAACGGGCTGTCACGTTTCGCGCTGCTGTTCCTCTTCGTCTTCTACTTCCAGGGCCCGCAGGGCCAGTCGCCGATCATGGCGGGCCTCGAGCTCGCTCCACTCGCGATCGGGATGCTCATCGCCTCACCCATCGCCGGCGTGATCGCCGACCGTCGAGGCTCGCGTGAACTGGCCGCAGGAGGGATGCTCCTGAGCGCGATCGGCCTGGCGGGAATGACGACGCTCCAGGCCGGCACCGCATACTTCTGGAGCGCGGTCTGGCTCTCGCTCGTCGGGATCGGTTCGGGCATGTTCAACAGCCCGAACACCGCGGCGATGATGGGCGCAGTCCCGGTGCACCGTCGCGGCGTCGCAGCCGGAGCCCGCGTGATGTTGCAGAACACCGGGGCGGTTGTCTCGATTGCCTTCGTGATGGCGATCGTCACGGACGCGATCCCGAAGGACGTGCTCTTCAAGATCTTCTCCGGACTCACCTCGGGCCTCTCGCCGGAGCAATTGCAGCCGTTCATCTCGAACATGCACTTCGCCCTGTGGGTGCTGGCCGCCGTCTCCCTGCTCGGAGCGGTGATCTCGATGCTCCGGCCCGCTCACGTGCGCGCGGTAGAGCAGCCGATCGGGTTGCGGCAGGCGGCATGACCCTCAGAATCGGAGAGATCGCGGAACGGAGCGGCGTCACACCGCGGACGATTCGCTACTACGAAGAGCTCGGCCTCTTGCCGCGCACCGAGCGCGAGCATGGAAAGCACCGCAGCTACACCGAGAACGACGTGGAGCGCCTACGCGAAATGACCCGGCTGCGTGACCTTCTCGGGCTCTCGCTCGACGAGCTTCGCTCGATGATCACGGCGGAAGACGTTCGCGCCGAGGTCCGCCGGCGCTTCCAGGAGACCGACTCGCGCGAGGAGCGCCTCGACTTGCTCGACCGCGCTCTGCCGCACATCGACACCCAACTCCGGCTCGTCCGCCGCCGGCTTGGCGAGCTGCAAGAGCTCGAAACGGAGCTGGTCGAGCGCCGGAAGCGCGTCCAGCGCCGCCGCCGCGAGCTCGCCTAGTCCCGAGCTCTACGTTGCAGCCGCAAGCGCGACGCCGCTTCCGGCTGCGACGCTGCCGACGCGCGCGAGGAAGAGCCCGGCCCGGGCGAACTCGGCTTCGAGTGCCGGGCCTTTGTCGCGAGAGAGCGAGACGAGCAACCCGCCCGCCGTCTGCGGGTCGAACGCGAGCTCGACGAGCTCCGGGGCGACCTCGCCGAGCTCGGCGGCCCCGTAGCGGCGGTTCGCACGCGTCCCCTCGGTCGACACGCCCGCGCGCGCCGATTCGAGCGCCCCGACCATCGCGGGCAGCCGCTCGGCGTCGAGCGTGATCCGGACGCCGCTGCGCGATGCCATCTCGTGCGCGTGGCCCAGCAACCCGAAGCCGGTCACATCGGTGACGGCATTCGGCGCCACCGCTCGCAGCAGGTCCGCCGCGTCACGGTTCAGCGTCCGCATCCACCGCACCGCCTCCGCTGCATCCGCCAGTCCCCGCTTCGCGCCGCCGAGGACGAGTGCGGTGCCAAGCGGCTTCGTCAGATAGAGCGCGTCACCGGGGCGCGCACTGGACTTCGCCCAGATCCCGTCGAGAGAGACCGTGCCGACGACGGCGAGGCCGTATTTCGGCTCGGCGTCCCGAATCGTGTGACCCCCGGCGAGCAAGGCCCCCGCTGCACGCACCTGCCGCTCGGCGCCGTCGAACACGGCACGCACGACCTCGAGCGGGAGCTCCTCCGGGAACGCCGCAACCGAGAGCGCAAGCAGAGGCACGCCTCCCATCGCGAAGACGTCGTTGAGTGCGTTCGTCGCGGCGATCGTGCCGAAGTCGTCGGGGTCGTCGACGATCGGCGGGAAGAAGTCGATCGTGAAGACGAGCGCGCGCTCGTCGTCGAGCTTGTAGACCGCAGCGTCGTCCGCTGGATCGAGCCCGACGAGCAGGTTCTCGGCTTCTGCAGGGACGAACCCGCGCAACAGCTCTTCGAGCCGCGCCGCCGAGTACTTGGCGGCGCAGCCGCCGGAGGTGGCGAGGTCGGTCAGCTTCACTCTTCCACGGTAACGACAGCGTCACCGTCACGGCAGCGGCGGCCCAAAGAGCCGCCGCTGACCAGGGGAGAGGAACGTGCTAGCCGTTCGGTTCGTCGTCTCCGGCTCCACTCCTCTAGATTCAGCACATGCCGAGCGCACTCGTCACCGGAGGCTCATCGGGCATCGGGCTCGCGATCGCGCGGATGCTGCGCGACGAGGGCTACGACCTGACACTCGCCTCGCGCACCCGCGAGAAGATCGAGGCTGCAGCTGCCGAGCTCGGCGCACAGCCGGTTGCCGCCGACATGGGCAAGGAAGACGACTGTATCCGCGCAGTCGCGCTGCACAATGAGCGCTTCGGCGGGATGGACGTCCTCGTCAACTCTGCCGGGATCGGGATCGCCGGCACGGTCGAGTCGTTGCAGACCAAGCACATCGACCTCCAGCTCGGCGTGAACCTGCGCGGCCTGCTGCTCGTCACCCGGGAGGCAATCCCTCTGCTGAAGGAATCGCGTGGCTGGATCGTGAACCTCGCCTCGATCGCCGGGACGACAGCGACGCCCGGACTGACGGTCTACGGGGCGACGAAGGCGGCCGTGATCGCGATCACCCGATCGCAGAACGCCGAGCTCGACGGCGACGGCGTGCGCTCGATCGCCCTCTGCCCTGGCTTCGTCGACACGCCGATGGCCAGTTGGTCGGGCCTTGCCGCGGAGGAGATGATTCAGCCCGAGGACTGCGCCGAGATCGTGCGCATGTGCCTGCGGCTCACACCGCACGCTCGGATCCCGCAGATCGTCGTCGAGCGGGTCGGGGCCACAGGCGAGGCCGGCTAGGCCGCTAAAACGGAGGCCCGCGCAGAGCCGGTAGCGTTCGGTCGTGCACCGGACCGTGCCGCTTCTCGCCGTGCTCGCACTCGTCGCACTCATCGCGGCGGGCTGTGGCAGCTCATCGGCGGCCAAGATGCAGGCGCAGACGACGACCGGTTCCGGCTTCGCGGGAGTCGCTTTACAGCCGCCACGGGTCGCGCAGCCGATTGCGTTGCACGACGCCGAGGGGCGGCCGGTCACACTCGCGGGCCAGCGCGGCCGCTTCGTGCTCGTCACGTTTATCTACACGCATTGCCCTGACGTCTGCCCGTTGATCACTGCGAACCTGAATGCGGCGCTTCGCACACTCGGGCCTGAGCGGCGCAACGTGCGGGTGCTGGCCGTGAGCGTCGACCCGGTCGGCGACACGGCCACCGCGGTGCAGGCCTACGCCAAGCGGATGCATCTCCTCCCTCAGTTCCGCTATCTGATCGGCACAAAGCCGCAACTCCGTCGCGTCTGGTCGGCCTGGCACGTCCTCGCCGTCCTGGGGAAGGCTGATGTCGTCGACCATGTCGCCTACACGGCGTTGATCGACCGCACCGGCAAGGAGCGCGTGCTCTACGACTCCAAGGTGCGCGCAGGGCAGGTCGTCCACGACCTGCGACGGCTCATGCAGCCCGCCTGACCCTCACTCAGTCGTTCAGACCTCAGCGAGCGCGCGAGAACGAGCGCAGCCATACCCGGCGCAAAGCCGTGGTGCAAACCCCCCAGAGAAGCTCGAGCAGTGCCGACCGGCTCCCCCGGGGCACCGATGCTCGCCCGAGCCGTGACTTACAGCGGACCGTCCCACATGCCGACGATCGGCGAGCCGAACTTCGCGCCCACGACCGACAGCACCACGAGCGCCAACAAGACGTAGCCACGCTTGGAACGCAGCAATGCGAATGTGTTTGCCACAGAGAACACCTCCCTTCCTAGAACCGGAAGTCCTGCAACGTCTCGGCTGCACGGCGGAACAACGTCGCCGCCCGGCGCTCGTCGCCGCGTGCGGTCGCGAGGTCGCCCTGGGCGATCCAGGCGGCCGCGCGATGCGAGGCTGACGAGAGCTGGCCAAAGGCATCTTCGGCCGCAGAGAAGGCAGTTTCGGCGTCGTCGAGGCGCTTCTGCTCGAGGAGCGCACGTCCGAGCACGAGCTGCGCGTTGCCGACCTCGTCGATCATGTCGGCGCGGTTGCCGATGATCTCGAGCGCGTGCAGTGCCTGCTCCTCGGCGCGCACGTGGTCGCCGGTGCGCAGGTGCACCTGGGCGAGCGACGAGACCGCCTTGGCAGCGTCCTCGTCACGCCCGATCTCGAGTGCGACCGCAAACGAGTGCTTCAGGTGCTCGATCGCCTGCTCGGGCTTACCGAGCAGGAACTCGAGTCCGCCGAGGTTGTTCAGCAGGCGGCCGACGTTGGCACGGTCGGTGAGCTCCTCGTACTGCGCCTTCGCCTTCTCGGCGTACGTGCGGGCGAGCACCCAGTGGCCGTCGCGCTCGGCGAGGATCGACGCCTGGAAATAGGCCTGGCCGACGGCCCGCGCGTCGTGCATCGCCTCTGCGAGCTCGAGCGCGCGCTCGACGTCCTCGCGCGCGGCCTCGTAGTCGCGCTGGCGCAGGTAGCACCGCGCCCTCCATGCGAAGACGTTCTGACGAAGCTCGTCGGACGGAAGCCCGGAGCGCTCGGCGAGCACCAGCGCCTCGTTGAAGAGGCCGACCGAGGTCGAGATGCTCGAGAGCAGGTAGCGGCAGACGCCCAGGCGGTACAGCACCTCGGCACGGTCGATGTCGGAGAATTCGGACCGCTCGACGAGCTCGCGCGCGTCGGCCAGCAGCGGCAGTGCGCTCTTGACGTCGCCGGTGTGGGCGCGGGCCATTGCCTCCCCGCTCAGGGCACGGACATGCAACTCGACCGCGCCCGTGCCGAGCACCGCGGGCAGCGCCCGGGTGTACTCGGCGATCGCGTCGTCGAAATCGTGGTCTTCGAGGAGCGCGTCGGCCCGGGTGAGGATCGCCTCGGCCTTCGAGCGCTCGTCGGCGGAGACCCCGCTCGCGAGGAAGCCGGCGTCGACTCCGAGGCGGAGGCTCAGCCAGTCGATCGTCTCCGCGGTCGGGCGCGTCTTGCCGCGCTCGATCTGCGAGATGTACTCCTTGGAGAACCGGTCGCCGGCGAGATCGGTCTGAGTGAGGCCCGCGGCGACCCGCAACTGGCGCAGGCGCTCACCGAGCCGCGGCGAGCGCGGCGCTGCTTGAGTACTCACCCGTGCGGCGCGAGAAGGCATGCGTGACGGAGCATGCCGGACACTTCACCGAAAAGCAATCCCCTGAAAAGGACAGTCCCCCAAAAGGGGCATAGATGCGTCAATTTGGCGTCAAGTAGGCGATTCGAGAATCACTTGACCGAGCTACTTGACAGATGCCTGTCCCGTTCGTACAGTGAGCGCACCTTGCACCACGGCCTGCAACGCCTGGCCGAGTGCAGGGGGGAGCGCCAGAGGCAACCACGCCGGAGGATTGGCCGGGCCGCAGAGCCAAGCCTTCGGAGGATGCCCAACCGGCGCCCCGCCTGACCAAGGGAGAGCCCCGGGTGCCGCAGCCGGGGCTTTCTCGCGTCCGGAGACGGTTTTGAGCGAGTCCGAACTACGCGTGCGGCTCGGCGAGCATCCAGCGCCGGCGCTCCGCACGCACGCGCTCGAGGTCGTCGCCGAGCAGGCTGCCGAGCCGGTTGTCCATCGTCGTCAGCAAGCCGCCGGCGACGAAGAGCCACGACTCGGCGACGGGATCGCGATCCGCGTGCACGACGCCACGCTCTTGGCCGCCGCGGATCACGTCGGCGATGAAGTCGTGCACCTCGCGGACCTGGGTGCGCAGCGCCGCCGCGATCACCGCATCCTCCGATGCCTCGGTGAGCGCCTGGATCCAGAGATCGACCATGCGGATACGCGTTCGCTTCGCCATGTAGACATCCGCAATCGCACCGAGGCAACTCGACGGATCGTCCGCGATCGCCTGCTCGGCCACCTCGCGGAACGTGCGCCAGGCCTCGTCGAGGCACGCGAGATAGAGATCGCGCTTCGAGCCGAAGTGGCGATAGAGAATCGGCTCGGAGATCCCCGCCTCGCGCGCAATCTCGGCCGTGGTGGCGCCGCGATAGCTCGACTTCGAGAACACGCCGCACGCCGTGTCGAGCACAGCCAACCGCCGCGCGTCAGCGGTGAGCCTCGGCTTCGTCTGTGTCACGCCTACGCCGCCTCGGCGACAACCTCGGCAGCCGGGCGTTTTTGCTCGACCTTGCGGATTGCGAACACCGCCACGGCCGCGCCGCAGAGACAGAGGAGTGCTCCGACCCGCAGTGCGTCGTGGAAGCCCGTCAGGTAGCTGGAGCTCGATGCGACGATCGCGCCCATGATGGCGATTCCGAGCGAGCCTCCGACCTGACGGGCCGAGTTCAGCACGGCAGAGCCGACGCCCGCCTTGTCGACGGCAACGGCGCTCATCGCCGCAGCGGTCACCGGCGTCATCGTCATTCCCATCCCGACTCCGCCGAGCAGCAGCCCGGGCAGAAGCGCCCAGAAGCTCTCGCTTGCGCCGAGCGTGGTGTAGTAGAAGAGCATCGCGCTGAGCAGCGTCATGCCCACGCCGACGAGCCAGCGCGAACCGACGCGGTCAGTGAGCGCTCCGGCGCGAGGCGCGATCAGGATGATGAGGATCGTCATCGGCAGGAAGCTCGCCCCGGCCTGAACCGGCGAGTAGCCAAGGACGTTCTGCATGTAGAGCGACACGTAGAAGAACGTTCCGAACATTGCGAGCCCGACGAAGAGCATCGACGAGTTGGCGCCGGCGAACGTGCGGTTGCGGAAGAGCGCGAGGTCGAGCATCGGTGCACGCTGGTGCTGCTCGAGGAGCACGAAGGTGACGAGCGACGCAGCCGCGACGGCGAAGGCCCCGAGAATGCGAACGGACGACCAGCCGTAGCTGTTCGCCTCGATGAACGCATAGGTCAGCGCGAAGAGCCCGAGTGCGGATGCCGCAAGCCCCGGCACGTCGAGGCGCTGCTCGGCGGAGGTGTCGCGCGACTCGTCGATGAACGCGGGGATCGCGAGCAGGCCGATGAGCCCGACGGGAACGTTGATGAAGAAGATCCAGTTCCAGTTGACGTGCTCGGTCAGCAAGCCGCCGACGAGCGGCCCGATCGCGAGCGCCATCGCGGACACGCCGGCCCAGATGCCGATCGCGCGGCCGCGCTCGCGCGGCGCGAACGTCGCCGTGATGATCGACAGCGTCGCCGGGTTCATCATGGCGCCGCCGAGACCCTGCACGATCCGTGCGCCGATCAGGAAGCCGCCGTTCGGGGCGAGCCCGCACGCGAGGCTTGCGCCTGTGAACACGGCGAGGCCGACCATGAAGATCAGCCTGCGGCCGAAGAAGTCCGCGAGCTTGCCGCCGATCAGCATGAACGCGGCGAACGTCAGCGCGTAGCCGGCGACCACCCACTCGAGCTCCGACAGCGACATGTGCAGCGAACGGCGCATCGAGGGAAGCGCGACATTCACCACGGTGTTGTCGAGCATGATCATGAAGAGCCCCACCGATACCGCGGCGAGCGTCCACCACTTCTTGTTCTCCGGCGTCACAAACCGTTGCATCGCGACTCCCCTCCTGACGTTAGCGAGGGCTAAGTTAGCAAACGCTAACTATCCCGGGCAGAGGGGAGCAGTAGATTGAGCGACGTGACCGATGTCGTCTGGCGGCCCGACGAGGCCACGCTCGAGCACGCGAACGCGACCCGACTCGTGCGTCGGAGCGGACTCGCCGACTACGCGGAGCTGGCACGCCGCTCGGCGGCCGACCCGGCTTGGTTCTGGCCGCTCGCGATCGCCGACATGGGGCTCGAGTTCGCTGCGCCGTGGGAGTCTGTCCTCGACGAGTCGCGCGGCCCCGCGTGGACGACGTGGTTCAACGGCGCCAGGCTCTCGATCCCCCACAACTGCGTGCACCGCTGGGCCGCGAGCCAGCCCGATTCAGTTGCGGCGGTCGGCCTCGGCGAAGACGGCTCGCGCAGCGAACTCACCTTCGCCGAGCTCTCGCGCGACGTGACGCGGCTCGCTGAGCTACTGGTGGCGCGCGGCGTCGGGCCCGGCGATCGCGTCGCGATCTTCCTGCCCATGTCGCCTGAGGTGGCAGTCGCTTCGCACGCGATCGCGCACATCGGTGCGATCCAGGTGCCCGTCTTCTCGGGCTTCGCCGCGCCCGCTGTCGCGCAGCGCCTGCAGGCGAGTGAGGCGAAGGTCGTGATCACGCAGCGGGAGTCGCCGCGGCGCGGACGGCCGCAACCGATGCTCGAGATCCTCGAGCAGGCGCTCACCGAGTCGCCGTCGGTCGAGCACGTGGTGCTCGCCCCGTTCGAGCTCGACTCCTTCCCGGGCGAGCTCCCGGCCGCCCAGGTGGACTCGGAGACGCCGTATCTGCTGACCTACACGTCGGGGACGACGGGCAAGCCGAAAGGCGTCGTGCACGTCCAGGGCGGATTCCTGGTCTCGATCGCCCGCGAGGTCTGTTACCAGGCCGACGTGCACGCCGGCGACGTCGTGCACTTCGCGACGGACATGGGCTGGATCATGGGACCGTGGACCGTGGTGGGTGTCGGCGCGCTCGGTGGCACGATCGTGTTCGCCGAAGGCGCGCCGGATTGGCCGACACCGGACCGGCTCTGGCGCACGGTCGAGCAGGAGCGCGTGACGTCGCTCGGGCTCTCACCGACGCTCGCCCGGGCGCTTCTGCCGCACGGCGAACCCACGGCCGACCTGACGTCGCTGCGCACATTCGTCACGACCGGCGAACCGTGGAACCCCGAGCCGTACCGCTGGCTCTTCGAGAACGTCGGCGGCTCGCGGGTGCCGATCATCAACTGCACAGGCGGCACCGAGGTCGGCGCGTGCTTCCTCTCGCCCACCCCGATCGGTCCGATCGCGTCCTGCTCGGTCGGCGGCCCCGCGCTCGGCATGGCGATGGACGTCGTCGATGACGCTGGCGTCTCGCTCGTCGGCACCGGCCTGGTCGGCGAGCTCGTTTGCCGCGGGCCGTTCCCCGGGATGACGCGCGGCTTCTGGCGCGACCCGGACAAGTTCATCGAGACGTACTGGTCGCGCATCCCCGGTGTGTGGGTGCACGGCGACTGGGCCTCGGCCGACGCGGACGGCTTCTGGTTCCTGCACGGGCGCTCAGACGACACGCTCAACATCGCGGGCAAGCGGGTCGGGCCGGCGGAGCTCGAGTCGGCGGCGGTGTCGCATCCGGCGGTGCGCGAGGCGGCGGCGATCGGCGTGCCGCACGAGGTCAAGGGCGAGACGGCGTGGATCTTCTGCTGTCTGCTGCCCGGGAACGAGCCGAGTGAAGAGCTCGCCGTATCGGTCTCGGCGGCGGTCAGTCGGGAGCTCGGCAAGGCGTTCAAGCCTGACAAGATCTTCTTCGTGGACGCGCTCCCGAAGACCCGTTCGGCGAAGATCGTGCGCCGCGCCCTCCGCGCGACGGCGCTCGGCGCCGATCCGGGCGACCTCTCGTCACTCGAGAACCCTGAGTCACTCGCAGCGATCGAGGCTGTCGTTGGCTAAAGGGACCGCACTCGTCACGGGCGGCGGTCGGGGCATCGGGGCGAACGTCGCGCGGTCGCTCGCGGGCGACGGGTGGTCGGTGGTCGTCGCGGCGCGCTCGCGCGATCAGCTCGACGGCGTCGCCGCCGAGATCGGCGGGCGCGCACTCGAGCTGGATGTCACGTCGCGCGACTCGGTCGACCGCGCGGTCGCCGCAGCCGGTGATGTCGACTTGCTCGTCGCGAACGCGGGCATCGGCACCGGCGACGAGGCGACCTGGGAGGTCGACCCGGCCGACTGGTGGCGCACCTTCGAGGTGAACGTGCTCGGCGTGCACCTCTGCTGCCGCGCGGTCATCCCCGGGATGCTCGCGCGGGGTTCGGGCCGGATCGTGATCACCGGCAGTGGCGCGTCGTACCTCCCCGGCGCGACGTCGACCGCGTATCCCTCGTCGAAGGCAGCCGTCGGCCGATACGCCGAGACACTCGCAAACGAGCTCGCAGGGCGCATTCCCGTATTCGTGATCTCGCCCGGCCTCGTGAAGACCGACATGACGGCGTCGTTCGGCGACGACTTGCCGTGGACGCCACCGGAGCTCGCACCCGAGCTCGTCCGCAAGCTCGCGACCGGTGACTACGACGCGCTCGCCGGGCGATACCTCCACGCCGAGCATGACGACGTCGACGACCTGCTGGCGCGCATCGCCGAGGTGCGCGAGCGCGATCTGAACGCGATCCGCGTCCAGCGCTAGCTGCCGGCCGCGGTGCTCAGGCTCGCGGTTCGACCCAGAGCGCTTTCGCAAGCCCGAGCAGCTCGCCGGCCGCGGTGAAGAGCGCCGTTCCCGCTCCGTGCTTGCGGCCCTCGCTGTCGAGATGCCAACCGACGACCACGCAGCGCTCGCCCGCCCGCGGCACCCGTTCGACGCGCGCCGTGAGCCGACCGAGGACGACGACGCCCCGACCGCCCGTCACCCCGGTCGCGTAGGCGCCCGGACAGTCGAGAGCCGCCCACACGAATTCAGCGCCCACGGTGTCGTCGCGCACGGTCCACGTCGCAGCGACGAGGTCCTGCCCCGCGACCGGCCCGGCGAAGATCCGCAGCCCGTCGCCCTCTGCGCGCGCGGCGCCGCAGACGAAGCAGTGCGGGAAGGGCGAGTCGAGATCCGGCAGCTCGGCGGCGAGCGCATCGCCCCACGCAACCGGATCCGGCGGCGCAATGCCCACCTCCACGCGGCGCACTTCCGCGATCAGCGCGTGGTCGTCCCACACACGGCCGTCCTCGTCGAGCCGCAGCGCCTCGTCGAGCGGCGGCGGCTGCCTCAGCGTTACCTCCAGCTCGTCGCCGCCGAGTTCCTGCGCGATCGCGCCGCACGTATAGCCGCCGTTGCCGGAGGTCTCGGGGCCGCGAAAGCGGCTGGCGATCACGATGGCCATACTGACGCGAAGTATGCGTGCCGATCGCCTGCGGCTCTATCTGATCATCGTGCTCGTCGTCGCGGCGGTGCTCAGCGTGCTCGGCAACAAGTCGCATTCGGCCGTCGTCGGCTGGATCAGCTTCGCCGTCTTCGTCGGCGCGCTCCTGCTCTACATCACCTGGCGCCGCACCGCCGTCAAGGAGCGGCGTGCTAGGGTTTTCGCCCGAGAGGCGAAAACTACCGATGATGAGGATCGCACTCGCACAGATCAATAGCGTCGTCGGCGATGTCGACGGCAATGCCGCCCGCGTCGTGGAGTGGCTCGAGGAGGCCCGCAGCGCCGGCGCCGACCTCGTCCTCTTCCCGGAGCTCGTCGTCACGGGCTATCCGCCGGAGGATCTGCTGCTCCGCCCCGGCTTCGTCCGCGCGGCCCGCCGGGCTGTCGAGGAGATCGCCCGGGCGACCCACGGCATCACCGTGCTCGTCGGCGCGCCGCAACTCGACGCCGACCTCTACAACGCGTGCTTCACCCTCGCGCACGGCGAGGTGCAGAACATCTACCGCAAGCGCTACCTGCCGAACTACGGGGTCTTCGACGAGGACCGCTACTTCGCTCCGGGCGACGACCTCGTTCTCCTGCGCTTCGGTGACGTCGTTGTCGGACCGACGATCTGCGAGGACATCTGGCAGCCGGGACCGCCCGCCACCGAGCTCGCGCTCGCAGGCGCACAGCTCGTCGCGAACATCTCGGCCTCGCCGTTCCATGTCGGCAAGGACCGCGAGCGCGAGGAGATGCTGAAGGTGCGCGCAACCGACAACTCGTGCTTCGTTGCACTCTGCAACGCGGTCGGCGGGCAGGACGAGCTGATCTTCGACGGGCACTCCGTCGTGCTCGACGACGAGGGCGAGGTGCTCGCGCGAGCGGCAGGGTTCGAGGAAGAGCTGCTCGTCGTGGATATCGACCCGGTCGCGGCCGTCGGCCGGCGGCTGCGCGACGTGCGGCGAAGAGCGCTCGCGCGCGACCGCACCCCGGCGGCGATCACGACGGTCGAGCTGCCGCCGCCGCGCGAGCAGGCCGAGGCGGCACACCCGGCGCCAGCGGTGCAACTCGACGATCTCGAGCAGATGCGGCTGGCGCTCGAGCTCGGGCTGCGCGACTACGTGACGAAGAACGGCTTCGGTGACGTCGTGATCGGCATCTCGGGCGGCATCGACTCGGCGCTGACCGCGGCGCTCTGCGTCGAGGCGCTCGGGGCGGACCGCGTGCACGGCGTCTCGATGCCGTCGCGTTACTCGTCCGAGGGCACGCGCGGTGACGCGCAGCGGCTTTGCGAGTCGCTCGGCATCGAGTTCCGCGAGATCGCGATCGAGCCGATGGTCGACGCGTACACGGGCGCGCTCCGCGAGCACTTCGCGGGGCGCGACAGCGACCTCACGGAGGAGAATCTGCAGGCGCGCATCCGCGGCACGATGCTGATGGCGCTCTCGAACAAGTTCGGCTGGCTCGTGATCGCGACGGGAAACAAGTCGGAGCTGTCGGTCGGCTACTCGACGCTCTACGGCGACCTCGCAGGAGGCTTCGCGCTGATCAAGGACGTCTACAAGACGGACGTCTTCCGGCTGTCGCGCTGGCTGAACGAGGGGGCGGGCAGAGAGCTGATCCCGGCGTCGATCATCGAGCGCGCGCCGAGCGCGGAGCTGCGGGACGACCAGCGCGACGAGGATTCGCTGCCGCCGTATCCCGCACTCGACAAGGTCCTCGAGGCGTACGTCGAGCTCGACCGCTCACGCGAGGAGCTCGGTCAGGACGGCTTCGACCCGGAGGTCGTCGAGCGCGCCCTCGCGATGATCGACCGGGCCGAGTACAAGCGCCGCCAGGCGCCACCCGGGGTGAAGCTGCGGCCGAAAGCCTTCGGCCGCGACCGCCGCACCCCGATCACGAACCGCTGGCCCGGCTAGCCACGTCCGTTCCAGACCTGTCCTGGGGACAGTCCCCGAGACAGGTCTGCGCGAGACATGGCTTGGGGACAGTCCCCGAGACACGTCCTTTTGGGCCAGGGCCGGGTTGTTCGGGCGCCGCGGAGCTAGGAAACGAGACGCGCCAAGGCGACGCCGAGCAAAGGGAGCGAGAGCGTCAGCGAGTAGCTGATCCAGCCGACGACCACGAGCCGGGGGCGCGTCAGCTGCTCGCGGCCGTCGCGGATCTCTGCCTGCAGCCGTGGGCCAAGCACGAAATTGTGGATGTACGACACGACGACGAGGCAGATGGCCAGCGTCACCTTCGCCCAGAAGACGATCTGGAACGCGGGACGCTGCTCCCAGTCGCGCGACGCCAGCACGACCCCCGTGAGCGCAGCGACGAGCAGCGACCCGTACCCGAGCGGCCGCCAGCGCAGGCCGAGCTCCTTCATCGCACGCCCGCGCGCGTCGCCTTCCAGGATGCGGATCGCCGGCACCCCGACGAAGATGAGCGCCGTCGAGCCGCCGACCCACACGGTCGCAGCGAGCAGATGCACGGCAACGAGGACGGCGGTCACGGCGCCAGCGTACGCACGAGCGGCGCGAGATCCGCCGGGACGATCCGTTCGCTCGTCGCCTCGAGCTCGTCGAGCGGCCACCAGCGAACCTCGGTGACACCCTCGGCGGCGACGTCGATCGTCGGTGCGGCGTCGTGCTGGTCGACACGCACCAGATGGAACTTCTCGCGCTGGTGGACGATGCGGCCGTCCCACGGGAACGTGTGCTCGCGCGTGTAGACAACGGGCCCGATCTCGAAGTCCTCGAGACCGGCCTCCTCGCGGAGCTCGCGGCGCAATGCCTGCTCGTCGCTCTCTCCCGGGTCGATCCCGCCTCCGGTCGTCGCCCACCAGCTGTCGAGGGTCACCGGGTGCTCGAACCGGACGAGCAGCACGCGGCCGGCGGTGTCGAGAACGAGCCCGCGCACCGCTTGCCGCTCGAACGGCTCGAGCCACTCGGCGAGCGCGCGGAACCACCGCAACCGCTCGTCGTACGGGACGGCGGCGTTCGCCGGTGATGTGGACGGCAGGACGAACAGCCCCGTCGATCCGATCGAGCGAAGCTGCGCGCCGAGCTCGGCCCGCTCGCCGTAGAGCCCGCGATAGGCCTCCTTGCCGACGAACGCGACGGCGCGCGGCGCAACGGCGCGTACGCGCTCCTCGAACGCCGCAGCGTCGAAGTCGCCCCGCCGCAGGTCACCTGAGCCGGGCGTCGTGCGATATGCGGCGTTCGTCACGCCGATACCGAGGTCGAGCAGCGAGAACTGCTCCTGCGGGTCGAAGAGCCGAGGCGTGAAGCCGGCATCGTGCAACAGCCGCCAGAAATCGTTGCGCGGATTCGCGAAGTGGGCGGCGGCCGCGTCCGAGACGCGACCCGGGTTGATGCCGCAGAAGACGCAGCGCAGGCCCGGCGCCAACACGTCGGGGACGGCACTCGGAGTGGGATCAGGCAGGCTTTCGGCCACGTGGCTTACAGCGTGGCATGCGCTGCGTCCACGTCGCCGTACAAACCCATGAGCTCGGCAGCGGGGGCACCGGCCGCCGGCTCGCCGAAACCTGCTTCTGCGGACGGCGCGCCGTCCACGTATGGCACGCGCGGGTCATGCCGCCTCGTCCTCGAGCCCGCGCTCGTCGAGCCGCTCCTCGAACAGCTGGCGGAGGCGCTCGCCGGCGTCCCTCGGGCGCTGCGCCTGACTGTCCGGCCGGACGACGCTGACGCGGCCTTCCGTCGGCCCGCCGTAGCACCGGGCATAGCATTCGGCTTCCGACAACGTCCGCAGCCTCATCGGTCCGAACCCTAGGACCGCGGTCGGACGGAGTCTCGAACGCGCCGGTAGCGTTTGCGAGCGTGCCGACCCGCGCCAAGGTCTTCGAGTACGCCGCCGAAGTCGACCGTGCAGGCCGCATGACTGTTCCCGGAGGCGCCCAGATCGACCCACCCGAGGGATGGTCGGCCGACCACCTGCTGCTTGCAGCCCTCATCCGCTGCTCGATCGAGAGCCTCACGTACCACGCCCGGCAGGCTGGACACGAGGTGACAGCGCAGGGTCAGGCGCAGGGGACGATCACGAGGGCGACGCCCGAGGACCGATACGCGTTCGCGACGATCGACGTGCACATCGAAGCGCAGCTGACCCCGCGCACCAACACCGCGGATGAGCTGACGGCGAGAGCTGAGCGTGACTGCTTCATCGGGGCGTCGTTGAAGGTGAAGCCCGTCTACGACTGGCAGCTTTCATGACGGCGACTGCGGCGACGATCGAAGCGATCCGCGCTCGATTCTCGGCCTTGCAGCGTCCGTTCGCGTTCTTCGACGGCCCGGGCGGTACGCAGGTGCCGGACTCGGTGATCGACGCGATCGCCGGCTACCTGCGCAGCTCGAATGCGAACACCGGTGGCCCTTACGCGACGTCGTACGCAACCGGCGAACTGTCGGAGCGCGCGCACGACGCTGCTGCCGGATTCCTGAGTGCCACGACCGATGAAGTGCTGTTCGGCGCCAATATGACGACGCTCAACTTCGCGCTCTCGCGGGCCGCATCACGCAACTGGGCCGCCGGTGACGAGATCGTCTGCACCAAGCTCGACCACGAGGCCAACGTTTCGCCGTGGCTCGAGCTCGCGCGCGACAAGGACCTGCTCGTGAAGTTCGCAGACGTCGACG
>CAWJGF010000022.1:0-99141 GCA_963842335.1 uncultured Thermoleophilia bacterium
AGTCACGGTCGGGATGGGGCTCGACTCCATCGTTTTGGTCATCGTCGCGGGCGGCGTGCTGATCGCGTTCGGTGCGATCTGTGCGCGACGCAGAACGCAGGCAGACGACGCTGCCGACACGTTCCTCGCCGGCGAGCTCTTCGACGACGCGCACCTTGCAAAACTTCGCTACCTCGAAGCCGTCGAGCGAGTGCTCAGCCGCGACGCGTCAGATCAAGACTGGGCGCTGATCAAGGAGCATCATGAGCGGACCCCGGTCGCATGAGCGCGTGAGCATCTCCGTACCAACCAGGCTGATTTCGCTGGGATAGAGTGGGTCCGGTCGTCCATGGGCTCTTTCCCCCGCATCTCCAGACCGCGAGCTGAGTGCTGAGCTTCGGACGCCGTCTGATGCCGATCGCGATCCTGGTCGCCGCGATTGCAGGCGCCGGGAGCGCCGCCGGAGGCTCGGGTCCCAGTCCCGGTTCGCTTCGCGCGCTGAGCGTGGCGGCGGCCTCCGATGTCTGCGGTCTCCGACTTCCGCCTCCGAAGAGGGGCGAGCTCGCGTTCAGGATCCCGTCCGGAGGGCGAGCGGTCCGTCGTTCGCTGGCTGGGCGCATTGGGCTGTGCACGCTGTTCCGGCGTGATGGCAGCCGCTTCGCGCGCCTGCACAGCGACGCCGCGAAGCGTGTCCTCGGGGTCGCGTTCTACCGGCGCTCCGGGGCGCTGTTGAGCGCCGTCGACACCGCCTACGCTGCGGCGGCGCAGACCGGATCGAACGTGAAGTGCGACAGCTCGTCTCAGGCGTCGATCGGCAAGACGTACTGGAAGAAGGCGAGGAAATGGTGGATCGGCGCGACGGTCAAGGGAATCAACCGCGACGCGGTCGTCAAGGCGGTCAGGAACGCGCAGAGCGAATGGACGAACGACATCAACTGGTGCGGCATCAAGGACCAGGCGAGCCCGCCGGCGTCCTACGAGGGTAAGACGTCGACCGCGGTCAAGCACGACGGCAAGAGCGTCATCGACTGGGGCAGCCTCAAGAGCGACCAGGACTGCAGCCAGGCGCTCGCCTGCACCGGAACGTGGTACGACGAGCAGGGCAAACCGATCGAGTCGGACATCAGGTTCAACACCGCGTTCAAGTGGTCGACGAACGGTGCTTCGGGGACGTACGACATCCAATCGGTGGCGGCTCACGAGATCGGCCACGTCCTCCAGTTCGATCACGTCACGAACTCATCGAAGCACGACCAGACGACGCTGATGTGGCCGTACTTCGATACCGCAGACACAACCGGCCGCAAGCTCGGCCGCGGTGACGCGCTCGAGGACAACAGCCACTACTGAGAGTCCTCCGACCGGGCGGCGAAGAGCGTGCCAGTGTTCGGCCCCGACGCCCGAAAGGCTGCGCCTTCGCGCCCGACGCATCGCGCGTCACTAACTCACATCAGGCCTCTAGCCATTTCCTTGCCGGCCTCTTGCCTCGATCCAGGGTCGCTTTCCTACCGTCGCCACGAGGAATTGTGGACAGGGTGCTTCATTGTGACTGCGGGTTCGAGGCCCGCGCCGCCGACGAGGACGAGTTCGTCGTCGAAGTCCAACGTCATGCGTCGGAGGCCCACGGCATGACGCTCTCGCACGACGAGGCACTGCTGCTCGCCTTTCGCGCCGAGCTGGACGAGAAAGCGCCGCTCGCTGCTCCTCACGAGAAGACAACCCGAACGATGAAGGAGGAGCAATGAAGAGGCAGCTCGCAGCCTTCGGCAACAACAAGAGACGAGGCTCGCTACTCGTAGCGGTGGTCGCGCTCTTGGCGATCGTGGCGCTCCCTGTTGCGTATGTCTCAGGCGCGTATGCGACAACGCCCTCGGGCGTGACGATCGTGCCGCTCGCGCCGGTTGGGCAGTTCAACGAGCTCAACGAGCACGCGAAGACGGGTAAGTGGAAGGCAAAGATCAAGACGAAGGGCGTGTCTGATCTCCAGGTCAACGAGGTCACGATCCAGCCCGGCGGAACTCTCGGATGGCACTACCACCCGGGGCCGAGCTTCGTGATCGTCAAGTCCGGGACGGCGACGTTCTACATGGGTGACGATCCCACCTGCACGCCGCACACGATCGCGACCGGAGGCACGCTCTTCGAGCCTGCCAACATGGTGCACATCGTCCGGAACGAGGGCAGCGTCCCGCTCGTGAACGTTGTCGTCCAGCTGATCCCGACCGGGGCTCCGAGACTGATCAGCGTGCCGAGCCCGGGTAATTGTCCGTTCTGACGTCGACTCGACGGGGCGCGGTGCTGCTCCTGACCGGTGCGTGTGCGTCAATTCCGACGGCGGGTGCTGTTGTGCACCCGCCGCCGGCTTTCGCCCATGCGTCTGTCGCCGAACGCCCGTCGCCGGCCGTCAGTGTCGGGCCGGGAGCAGTTTCTGTCACCGTCATCCGCCGCGGCTACACGTTGCGCATCGCCGTCCATCCCAATCGTGTGGCTGCGCCGAGCTCGATCGCTCTCGACCTCAGTCGCAACGGCCGTCATGTGCGCACCGCGTCCGTCAGGCTCTCTGTCGCGATGCTCGACATGGGGCAGATGGTGCCGCAGCGGTACACGCTGACGGAGACCCGACGGGGGGTTTATGCCCGGACGGTGGCCGGGGTGCCCATGGGCGGCCGCTTGGGACTCGCCTTCACGGTCCTCGCCAACCCATCGACGAGCTTCACCGCGCTACTCGTCGACCACGTCGAGGGCTGAGCGGTGGGCTGATCCGCTCGCTCCTGCCGCACGGGCTGATCGATGAGTTTCTCCCGCTGCTCCACCAGCTCATTCTCGGCTCCGGCGTGCGCCTGTCGAGCGCGACAATCAGAGCCTCCACCTGGAGCTCACTGGCAACGACGCAGGTGCGACCGGCGTGGTCATTGCGACGTATCGGTCCTCGTTCGCGCTGACGAAGCCCACAGATTCGCTTGGAGTGATTCACGCGGGTGACGGCTGGGAACGTCCCGTACGTCATCCAACGACGGAGGTGGGAAACGAAATGAGCAACACCGACGAAGCGAAAGGCCGGCTGAAGGAAGCTGCGGGAGACCTGACCGGCGACGACGACTTGAAGCGTGAAGGGAAGGTCGACCGTGCCGAGGGAACAGCGAAGGAGAAGCTCGACGAAGCGGCGGACAAGGTGAAGGACGCCGTCACCTCCGACGACTGAGCCCCTCCGGGAGGACCAGCGCTGGCCGGTGCGGCACCCCGGTGCCGCACCGGCTTCACGCCGCCGTGCGCGGTCGCAACGTCAAGGTTCGGTAAAACCGGATTCTCGGAATGGCTATCCGGCGCGGCGATGTTCATCCTGACCACAACGATGCTGCCATTTGAGACGAGCGAATGCTCCCAGAAGGCCCGTCACCCGAACGATCGCGCCGTCGTGGCGTCCCAGCTTCAACGCTCGGTGCTCGCGATGAGCGAAGCCGAGCGACGCGAGTTGCTCGGAGACATCGACAGGCAACTTGCGGAGATCGACGCGCGAAAAGCCACGCCGTCGTCATCGGGAGAGTGAGGCCGTCGCGGGCGTGGCCGGCGAACGCGCGACAGAGCTAACGGTGGCGCGGAACCAGGGTCTCGACGACGGCCGAGAGCGCATTCCTCGGGTCGAAGCCTGCCCCTGAGTCGATCAGTTCATCGCCTCGATAGACCCTGACCCACCATGCGCCGTTCTCGGTCAGTTCGTTCCAGTCGAGCCGGTACCCATCTCTGCGTAGGCGCGCCGTCTTCGCGCCCTCGACCCCAGGTGGCTGGGCGACCGAGGCATACACCGGAGCCCGTGGCTCCTCGACGTTGGCGCTGAGACGGATCGCACTCGCGATCGCCATGGCGTAGTTCCTCGTCTTCCCGCCGCACACCGGGCAGATCGTGCCCTCGTCTACCGGGACAGCAGGCGTCTGCGCGAGCACCGTGAAACACGTGCCGCAGCGGACTGTCGGATACGCCATCACTGAAACTCTAGTGCGACCAATCGATCGACCGCAGCGCGAGTTGGGACGCAGGTGGCTCGTGCCGGGCGGGGGAGGGCGAAACTGGGAGATCGCCGCAGACCCGAACGAACCACCTGCGACCACCGACGCTACAACAACGAGACGCTGTTTACTACGGGGCGTGAACAGTTGGGCACTGGCGACGTTGGCCGGAATCGTCGTCGTCTACGCCGCCCTCTCGCGGGCTTTCGACCGGACGCCGGTGTCCGCGCCGATCTTCTTCCTCTCGGCGGGGCTCATTTGCGGCAACAAGGGGCTTGGCTTGATCGACCTCGGTCCCACCAGCGAGCAGGTGCGAGTCCTCGCCGAGTTGACGTTGACCCTCGTGCTCTTCACTGACGCAGCGCGGATCGATGTGCCCGCACTGCGCCGCGAATTCACTGTCCCGGCGCGCCTGCTCGGGATCGGACTACCGCTGACGATCCTCGCCGGCTGGTTGCTCGGCGTCGGGATGTTCGGGTCGTTCAGCCTCGCGGAGATCCTTCTGCTCGCGGTCATCCTGGCGCCGACGGATGCTGCGCTCGGACAGGCGGTCGTCAGCGATCCGCGTCTGCCATCTCGTGTCCGGCAAGGGCTGAACGTCGAATCGGGCCTGAACGACGGTATCTGCGTGCCCTTGCTCTTCATCGGGCTCGCGATCGTCGGGGCTCAAGCGGGCACCGAGAGCAGCCAGGGCGCGATCGACCTCGTGGCGGAAGCGATCGGCTACGGCGTCCTCTTCGGCGCGCTCGCCGGCGTCGCCGGAGCGCTGGTGACGAAGCTTGCGCGCCGCCACGGATCGATGGGCTCCTCGTGGGCGCAAATCTTGCCGGTTGCGACGGCCGCGCTCGCGTACGGGCTCGCCGCACCGCTCGGGGGGAGCGGGTTCATCGCCGCGTTCGTCGCGGGCTTCGGCTTCGGAGCCCTCCAGCGGCGGACCGGAGGCGAAATCGGAGGCGACACCACCTACCTCGTCGAGGAGTTCGGTGAGCTGTCGAACAGCTTCACGTTCATCGTCTTCGGCGCGGCTGTTGTGGGGCCGGTGCTCGCCGGCCTCACGTGGCGCGCCGTGATCTACGGCGTACTCAGCCTCACGGTCGTGCGCATGGTGCCGGTGGCCGTCGCACTACTCGGCACGCACGCCAGACGACAGACGGTCGGCTTTGTCGGCTGGTTCGGACCGCGAGGGTTGGCCTCGATCGTCTTCACGATCATCGTGCTCGAGGACGGTGGCGTCCGGAACTCCTCGACGATCACGGTCGCCGTGGTCTTCACGATCGTCCTGTCGGTCTACGCACACGGCTTGACGGCACGGCCGTTGACGGATCGCTACTCCACCTGGTACAGGGAGCACCCGCACGATCGCCGGCCGCCGATGGAGAGCGTCCCCGCACCGCCACAACGCTGGCGCGGGCCTGCATCTGTGCCTGCGGCCGCGGCCGCTCCTTCGCCCGAGTCAGGCGCATGACGACGCGAGTCATCCCGTTTGGGTGACGAACCTGCGCGAGGACGCAAGCACACTCTTCCTGCGCGATGTGCCGCTGGCTCGCATACTCAGGCTCGCCGGTCCTGCTCGAGACGTTGCTGTACACGCCCGAGAACTCGCTGATCGTGCAGAGCTTGCACTCGCAACTCGGTGCGGAGGAGACGAACGGCGACGGCTTCGGAGTCGGCTGGTATGGGGCCTACGAGACACCTGCGGTCTTCCACAGCGTCGGCCCCGCGTGGAGCGACCGCAACCTGCGTGAGCTGTCGGGTCACGTCGCCTCCGGCCTCGTCTTCGCACATATCCGCGCATCGACGGGTTCACCGGTGCAACAGACCAACTGCCACCCGTTCCGCCACGGGAAGTGGCTCTGGATGCACAACGGCATGATCCGGGACTTCGACAAGGTGAAGCGCGACCTCGTGCTCGAGGTCGATCCGTCGCTGTACCCCGCGATTCAGGGGACGACGGACTCCGAGGTGTTCTTCCAACTCGCACTGACCTACGGCCTCGAGGACGATCCGCCGACAGCCGTCGGGCGCGCCGTTGGGTTCATCGAGTCGACAGGTGCGCGCCACGGCGTCGCGCACCCGATCCAGATGACTGTTGCGACCACCGACGGGAAGAATGTGTGGGCGTTCCGCTACTCGAGCGAGGGCAAGTCACGGTCGCTCTTCTACAGCACCGACGTGAAGACCCTGCGGGCGCAGCATCCGGACCTCGCGCTCCTCCACGAGGTCTCCAGTGAGTCGAGGCTCGTCGTCTCGGAGCCGCTCGGCACCCTGGCCGGGGCCTGGAACGAAGTCCCCGAATCGAGCTACGGGGTGATCCAGGAAGGGGACGACATGCTCGCCCCGTTCACTCCGGCCAATTCGTACGCCTAGGGCCGGACCGGCGGCTCGTAGTCGAGGAGCCAGGCTACTGCTCGCTCACGCGCGCGCAGGAGATAGCCACGGCCGTCGATCCAGAACATGATCCCGCCGAGCGAACGAGAGGTCACCCAGTCCTCGACCGTGCGAAGTAGCGGCGCGAGTTGGTGGTCATTCGTCGGTGAGATGAACACGCTCACGGACGTGATGTTCGAGTCCTCGTACGCATGACAGGCCCACTGATCGTCGAGTCGCATGACGAGCTCGCGGGCTTGCGAAAGCGATGGAACGTCGAAGACGACGACGTCGGTCAGTTCGGTGTCGTTCTGCATCCCGCCAGGTTCGCGCCTGCGAATCCGGTCGGCCTGACGCATGTATGTCATTCCGTCCCCCGCATCAAATGAACACGACGGGACGTTTTCCCGAGCAGGAGAGCGCCAAACGCAGGCCACGACACCGTGCCGACGACGTTGGTGAACATAGTGGCTGAGAGCGTCTCACCGGTACTGCGCCCGATCATCATCCCGAGCGGGTGATTGCGTTACGAGGGAACGGTGCTCGTGTCGGTGGTCGGCGCGCCGGGGCCGTAGCGATGGCGGCCGAGCCAGTACCCGATCAGGCCGATGGGGAGGGGGAGCCAGTACGAGACCAGCCGGTAAGCCAGCGTCGCCGCTGCGGCGTCGCCCGCACTGACTCCCGCGAGGACGAGCAGTCCGGTGAGACCGGCTTCGACGAAGCCGAGGCCTCCTGGCGTCAGCGGGATCAAGGCCAGGAGCGACGCCGCAGCGTAGGCCAGCAGCACGAGCGCGGGGGCGGGGTGGATCGCGAGGCCCTCGAGCACGCAGATGAGCGCGAGGTAGTCGAAGCCCCACTTCCCGAGCGCGGACAGGCCGGCCACGACCGGATGCGCCGCGACGGCGCTTCGGATGCCATCACGCTGGATGAGGAGGCGCTCAGGGAGATCTTCGAACCGGTCGCGCCGGTGCACCCAGCCGGCGACCGCCCGGCCCGCGCGGCCGACGGCATGCACGGGTCTGTCCCAGGCAAACGCAACCACGACCCCGACGGCGAGCAGCACGAACGCGCCGCCGCCGATGTAGGCGATCTTACGGAGCCCGGACGGCGCCGCAGCCTCGCCGAGCCCGGCGAGCAACGCAACGACCGGCAGCGCAAAAATGGCGGCGGTGGTCGCGGCGGCGCTTGCGGCGAGCCCCGAGGCGACCCGCACGCCGCGGATCCCGGCGCGGACGAGCATGCCGTACTGCACCGCGCCCGATGCCGCGCCTCCGCCTGGGACGATGCTGCCCGCCGCGTTCGCAGCAAGTTGCGACGTCCCGACGGCGAACCAGCTGTGGGTGCCGATGGCGATCCGTTGCAGGGTCCAGAGAGAAATGAAGGAGAAAGCTTCGAACAGCACGGCGAGCCCGAGCCAGAGCGGGTCGATGCCGCGCAGTTGCGGCCAGGACGAGAAGACGTCGAGGACCTGCGGCAGGAGCAGGTAGAGCGACACTCCCGCGACGAGCAGCAGCCCTACGCGGGTGACGATCTGACGCCGGGTCATCCGCCGGCGGCGGCCGATCCTGTCGTCACGGCTGCGCCCGGAGCCACCCCGCCTTCGCCTTGCAGTTGGGCGCGCCAGCCCGTCAGGAGAGCATGGACCCCTGCTGCTCCGACGACCTTCTCGTCCGGGAACGGCAACTCGGACGGAGCGAGGATGAACGGCCGAGTCTGCGGCCCGCCGAGCCCGCCGTGGAACGAGATCAGCTCCTCGAACGCGCACCCCTGCTCGAGTTCGGGGTCGTAGAAGCTGCCGACGAGAATGTCGGGAGCGTGGGCGAAGCCGTTCGTTCGCAACAGGTGCGCCGCTGCGTTCGGCGAGAAGGCCTCGAGCGGATCCTCGCCGGTGACGCGCCCGTCGGTGAGATTGCGCGAGCCGCGCGGGCCGAGGACCAGTGGGCCGTCGGCTTCCGACTGCACGAGCAACCAGCCGATGAACGCGTGCGCTCGTAGTGCCGGGATGAGGTTCGGGTGACGCTCGCCGATCTCCTCGAGTGTCAGGCGCCGGGTCTCGTCCATCAGGTACACGAGCCCGAGGTTGCCCGAGCCGAGAACGACGACCTCTTCTCCACTGACGTCGCTCTTCTTGCGCTTCTGCTTACGGCCGGTCGCCTCGGCGAACGCCGTGCCGACGGCCGCCTGGTTCTCGTCGCCTCCCTCGACGGTCGCCACGCCGCTGTCGGTCAGCGAGCGACGGACGAGATCATTGAGCCCGTGGCCGCAACGCTGGCGGAAGGTCGCTCCCTGTGTCTGGCCGTGATCGGAGAGGACGACGATCGCATAGGGCCTCGGGGCATAACGCCGTGCGCTGGCGATGCGGCCGAACTCCTGGTCGAGCTTGCGTAGGGCCTCGACCGTGTCCTCACGTTCTAGCCCGGAGTGGTGCGCGACCTCGTCGTAGCTCGAGAACGTCGCATACACGGCCGGACGCCCGTGCATCATGTCCGCGAGCACGCCGCCGACGATCAGATCGCGCACGACGACGCAGAGCGTGGCGCGGAGCAGCGGATACAGGCCGCCCCGGTGACCGCGTGGGCGGACGTCGCGGCGGCGCTGGCGTGAGGCCGCGACGAGCTCCAGCACGATCTCGAGGGTGAAGAGCACGAGCGTGCGCGTGACGTTGTAGCCATTCGCGAAGAACGCCCGGTAGCCCGGATTCGCGTGCTTCTCGGCGTCCATGCGGCTGACGGTGAGGATCACGTGATCGGCCTCGCCCGACAGGAGGTTCCCGCGGCTCGCGCCGCCGTTGACGAGCAATCCCGCTCCCGTCGCGTGTCGGCGCTCGATCTCGGCGCAGTCGGGTGGGGCGGAGCACGTCATCAGCCTTGCCGTCTCCTTCTCGACCCAGCGGAAGGCGGGGATGTCGTCGTTCGATCCGAGGAGGATCCCAGCCTGGCTTGCCCCTGTCTGCGACGAGAGATCGGTCTCCCACTCGGCGAGGTGATACCCGTCGTCTTCCAGCCAGCGCGCCAGGTTGGGGGCGTTTCCATCGCGCAACGCCCGTTTCAGGACGGGAAGAGCAAGACCGTCGATCTCCAGAAAGAGAATGCCCGGCGTGTCCGTCTCGAGCCGGTCGCCCGAGCGGCGTGCAATTCGTTGCGTGACGCGCAGCCCGAAGAGATCGTCGTCGTTCACGCCCATGACGACGTCGAGCGCCGTCGACGCGGCCGACGCCAGAAGCGCCGTGAGGATCGCCCAGCCGAGCGAGTCGACCTCGACGTCGAGGCGGCTGATCTGTGCAGCGAGCAGCAGCGCGACCGCGTCGACGATGAGGACGAGCACGAGGTCGACGAGGATCGTGAACGGCAGCCGCAATGCCGCGACGAGCGGCGGGAGCACCGCGTTGAACACCGCGACGACTGCGGCCACGCCGATCGCGGAGGCAAAGCTGGGAATCCTGACCCCCGGGACGATCCACGCCGCGAGGAACAGGGCGAGGGCGGAGACGAGCCAAGCGAGGATCAGTCGCAGCGGACGAACCGGCGGACGCTCCGCCGCCCAACGCTCCTTGCCGGCCAAGCCCCACGCGGGCGCCGTCACGCCGGGCGGTCCGCCTTGCGCGCGGCCTTTGCTGCTGCCTTGTCCGCTGCCTTGTCTGCCTTGCGCGCCTTGCGCTTCGCCGATTCGTCGGCGGCCTTCTCCTTCGCCCCGACGTAGGAGTCCTCGACGAGCTGCTTCCCACCGGTGAAGCCGAACACCCAGATGAGTAGCACCACCGCGAATAGGATGTTCCACGCCGTCGTGAAGAGCTGCTGCCCGACCGAGTAGGCCGTCGCGGTCGTCGAATCAGTGACCCCCTTGAGGGAGGCGACGTTGAAGGCCTGGTTCACCCCGACCCCGCCGGGCGTGACCGATACGGTGTTTGCGATCGAGTTCCCGCCGACGATGCGCATGATCGTATGGAAGGTGACCGGGATCGAGTACGCGGCGAGAAAGACCGCGATTACGCCAAGCTTCGCGCACCACGCGCCGAACTCGGGTAGGAAGGCACGCAAGAAATAGTCGCGTGGGCGGGCCAGGATCTGGCCACCCTCCTTGGCGTTTTCCCAGAGGCCGTGCAGCTTCTTGCGAAGCAGACGCACCACGATCATGACGAGCACGACGGCGCCCACGAGCCCGCCGATCACGAGCACGGGGTAGTCGTGCACCCACTTGAACTTGATGTCGAACGATCCGCCGACCGACAGGAAGAGATACAGATAGACGACCGCGCCGATCACGGTGAAGAAGATCTTCTCCACGAGATAGCCGGCGAGAACTCCGGCAAACGTGGCTCCGGCGATGACTGCCACATACATGAGGAGCATCACGAGTGTCCCGAGGTTCGCGGGCAGGAAGCCGTTCAGAGCGACTGACGTGGCGTAGCAGGCGAGGACTTCTTTCTTCCCGACGCGGTTGGGGTACGCGAAGCGGAGGATCTGGTACCAGGCGACGGCGGTCAGCGTCGTCTGGGCCGTCTGCAGGATGGCTGCGGCGACGAGATACTTCGCGGAGATCCCGGTCAGCGTGTCCCAGAGGTCCTTGAACCAGGCGCGGAGGTCCCAGCCGAGCAGGTACGAGAGAAGCGCGATCGCGACGACGACGGCGGTCCACGTGAGGACGCGCCGCGCCCGGAAGCGTCGTTGTTCGGGCGGCGCGGTGTCGGCTGCAGCCTGCATGGAGGTTTTCAGAGGCTCTTTGGGGGTTGGCTCGGGTGCATCGTCCCAATCGGGTGATTACCCGGCGTGGCCGACGATCGACACTTCAGATGATGGCAGCTTCGCCCGGCCGTGTCACCTGGCTCGGTCATGCGACCGCGCTGATCGAGCTCGATGGAGCGCGGCTCGTCACCGACCCTCTCCTCCGCAGGCGAACAGCCCACTTGCGTCGGGTCGCGAAGCCCGTTCGCGAGCCACTCGCGGCAATCGACGGAATCCTCGTCTCGCACGTCCACTGGGATCACTTCGACCTCCGCTCGCTCGATCGCCTCGGCCGCGACGTGCACGTGGTCGTGCCGCGCGGCGCCGGCGCGCTGCTCGTGCGGAGAGGCTTCTCCACGGTGAGCGAACTCGGAGAGGATGAGCAAACGCAGGTCGGCGAGCTTGTCATCCGGGCGACACACGCCGAGCATGGTGCGGCTCGGCGCGGCGTGCTCGGGACTCGCACAGCCTCACTTGGCTACGTGATCGAAGGGACACAACGTGTCTACTTCGCGGGCGACACCGACCGCTTCGAGGGCATGGCGCGTCTCGAGCCGAGGCTCGACGTCGCTCTGCTCCCGGTCGCCGGCTGGGGCCCGCGCCTGCCGGCGGGGCACCTCGACGCGGAAGGCGCAGCCGAGACGCTACCGCTCCTGCGACCGCGGATTGCGATCCCGATTCACTGGGGGACGTTCGCACCCTTCTACCGCAGCCGCCCGTATCACCTCGACGCGGGCGAGCGGTTCGCAGCCCGCGCGCAGGTCGTCGCGCCCGAGGTCGAGGTTCGCGTCCTCAGCGTCGGCGAGAGTTGTCTGCTGTAGGGCTACTTGCTCTTCAGCGACGAGCACGACGGGGCATCCGAGAAGGCTTGCGAGAGCTCGCCCTTCGCATCGAGGCTCTTGAGCTGGTTGAACGCCGTCGTGATCTGCGTCTGCACCGTTGCGAGTGTCGCGGTGACCGTGCTGGCGCCCTTCAACAGTCCCGATCCCGTCGCATCCTGAATCGTGCTCATGTCCTTGTTCAGGTTGGTCGAGAGCGTGTCGATCGTGTCTTTCGCTTGCTGGCCCGAGCTCGTGTCCGGCTTGCCGAGACCCTTCGTGTCGGAGACGAACGTGTCGGTGGCGGACTTCACCGAGTCTGCCGCGTCCTGGACGCCGGATTTGGACAAGTTGCTGCCGAGTTTCGTCGCGGCGGCGGTGAGCGACGTCGTATACGTCGTGAGCGCGCTGCAGAGACCCCCTGCCCAGTCGACCGTCGCCGATGTCTGAGTGCTCGTCTCGGAGCTCTTGCTGCTGGAGCCGCACCCGGCCGCAAGGACCACGATTGCGGCCAGGAGGGCAATCGCGAGGGGCGTGCGCGCCGAGTGGATGAACGACATCGCCCCAGCGTGACAGCGTTCCCGCGCCGCGTCGTCATCCCAATAGGACGATGCCTCTGATCGCTGGCCCGGGGCCGTCTCGCGCGAATTGGCGGTCAACGGCACCGGTTCCATGTGATCGACGGGCATCGGGAGGGTGACAGTGTGGCGTTGCGGACCCGAGATTTTGTTTGCGAGAGGAAATTGATGACGTATGGTTCAGGCGAATCCTCGTACCTACTGCGGCGCTCAGCTAGTGCCATGGCAGATTCTCTGCCCCCAAGACCTCGAGGCAGCGAACGAATGACCAGAAGAGCCCGCCAAGCATTCATCCCGCTGTCCGGTCGAGCGGGTGCGAAAGCGGTCCTCGTCGAGAGCGACGAGTCTGAGCTGCCGTTCGACATTGTCGCGGCGAAGATCCGGCGGCCGATTCCGAGGCCGGGGACGATCTCGAGGACGGCCCTCGTCAACCGTCTACGGGCAGATCGTTCAGCTCGGGCGATCTCGGTCGTCGCCCCCGGCGGCTACGGCAAGACCACGCTGCTCGCCCAATGGGCGCTGCGGGATGACCGCCCGTTCGCCTGGGTATCCCTCGACCGTCGCGATAACGATCCAATCGTCCTCTTACGGCACGTCGCGGCCGCGGTCCACACAATTGCGCCGACCGACTTGCGTACGCTCGACGCGCTCGCCTCGGCCGGCGCCTCGATCTGGTCGAGCGTCCTGCCGCGCATCGGCGCCATGATTGCAGCGGCGGACCAGTGTGTGCTCGTTCTCGACGACACGCACATGGTGGCGGACAGCGACTCGGAGGAGGTCCTGGCATTCCTGGCCGGGCACGTTCCGGACGGATCCACGCTCGTCCTGTCGAGTCGGGTCGAGTCTGCGTTCGTGTCGAAGCTTCGCGCCACCATTCCGCTGCTCGAGATCTGGGCGAATGATCTCGCCCTCACGCCGCGCGAAGCCGAACTGCTGCTGCGAAGCGCTGGGGTCAAGCTCTCGGACGGGGAGCGAGGGGCGTTGATCGGAAAGACAGAAGGCTGGGCGGCTGCGCTCTACCTAGCGACGCTCTCGCTGAAGAAGCCGGTCGCCGGCGAGGTCCACCCAGATCAGCCTCAGGAGGTCAACGACACCAGTAGTCCTTACGTCAGGGACTACTTCCACTCCGAGTACCTCGAGGGCCTCAGTCCCGAGCGGCTGCTGTTTCTGCGGCGAACGTCTGTGCTCGAGAAGATGAGCGGCGCGCTCTGCGATGCGACGCTGGCGCGCAAGCGCTCCTTCGAGGAGCTCGAGGCGTTGAAGCGGGCGAATCTGTTCGTCAGTGCGCTCGACCGGAAAGGTGAGTGGTACCGCTATCACCCTCTCTTCCGCGAGCTGCTGCGGCGGGAGCTGCGCGAGACGGAGCCTGATCTCGTCGAGTCTCTGGGTGGGCGTGCGGCGGACTGGTTCGAGCTCCACGATGACCCGGAGTCGGCCCTGGAGCACTCACTCGCGGTCGGAGACACCGACCGCGCTGCGCGCATCTTCGCGAACATAGCTCTGCCGACCTACTGCAGCGGCCGAGGAGCCACCGTCGCTGGGTGGCTCGAGCAATTCGACGAACGCGAGCTTCCCCGCTACCCGGCGGTCGCAGTGCAGGGGGCCCGGGTCTACGCCTTGCGAGGTTCCGCGGGCAAAGCTGAACGCTGGCTGTACGAGGCCGAGCAAAACTGTGCTGGAGACCCACAATTGTCCGCGCAGGTCGCTGTCCTGCGCGCCTCGCTTTGCCGCGACGGCGTCGGCACGATGCTTTCTGACGCCGGCTCGGCGCTGGCGGTCCTGCCGGAGACGAGCGAGTGGAGAGTCCTTGCACTGCTCGTCTACGCCGCCGCTCATACCCTCCTCGGCGACAACGAGCAGGCGAACGAGATCTTCGGAGAGGCAGTGGCGCATGCCAGGCGAATCGGCTTCAGCGAGACGCAGGTCGTGGCGACGAGCGAACGGATTCTCCTTGCCGAGGAAATGCACGACCACGCCGCATCAGACAAGCAAGCTGATGAGCTGGCCGATCTGCTTGCGGGTGGGATGCTCGATACAGCCGCCCCGGCTGCGATCGCGTTCGCGGCGGGAGCACGCTCGCAGCTTCGTCATGGCAACTGGGACGGTGCGCGGGCGCTCCTCGGCCACGCGCAGCGACTGACCCCGTTCCTGACCGACACGATTCCCTGGCTTGCCGTGCAGACGCGCCTGGAGCTCGGGCGCACTTTTGTCGCTCTTCGCGACGTTGCCTCGGCACAGGTACTGCTGGCGGAAATCGACGACATCTTCGAGCGTCGGCCTGACCTGGGTGTGCTGGGTGAACAGACCGAGAGGTTGCGCGACTCCCTCGACACTGTGCCGGTGCTCGACCATGGAAAGGGCTCGAACCTCACTGCCGCCGAGATGCGGCTGATGCCCTACCTGCCGACACACCTCTCGTTCCGTGAGATTGGTGACCAGTTGCACCTTTCGCGCAACACGATCAAAACCCAGGCAATCTCCGTCTACCGCAAGCTAGGCGTCTCGACGCGCGGGGACGCGATCGACGAGGCGGTCAGGCTCGGTCTCGTCGCCGAAGTGATGCCGGGCAAGGGATTCGTCCACTCCGGCTGACTGCTAGACGTGCACGGGAGGGCCTGGAGGCAGCGGTTCGGAGGCCGCTGCAGTCGATTCGACCCCGAGTCTTCGCTCGAGCGGCTCCCAACTCGCGGCCGATGTGCACCACCGCCGAGGTGAGAGGCGCCGCCAGCACGAGCCCCATCATCCCGAAGAGGCAGCCGGCGCCGATCGTCACGACGAGCACGACGAACGGGCTCAGGTCGAGCGCGGAGCCCATCGCGAACGGTTGCAGGAGATTCTGGAGCAAGCCGTTCGCAAGCAGAACGATCACGAGCATGATCAGCGCCGTCGATGTGCCCTGGCCGCCAAGTGCGAGCACGACGGCAAATGCGCCGGCGACGAACGCGCCGATGAACGGGACGTACGCCGTCACGAACGTGACGACCCCGATCGTCCCGGCGAGCGGGACGTCCAGCACGAAGGCGCCCAACCCGACAACTATCCCGTTGAACGCCGCGACGATCGTGACTCCCCGGAAGTAGCCGCGCAGCGAGCGAATGACCCCGCCGGTGATTGTTTGTCCGACGGGTTGTGGCACACCCAGATGGCGGTCGACCCATCCGCGCATCGACGGCCCGTCCTTCAGGAGGAAGAACGTGCACAGGCAGGCAAGCGAGAGCCCGAAGATGAGCGAGGTGATCCCTTGCAGGCCGCTGATGACGCCCTTCAACAGGGTCGTAATGATCTTCGGAACGTCGTTCTTGACGCTCGCCGATGCGCCCGACGCACCCGATTGGTCGACACCGAGGCTCTTCAGCCAGGACTCGCCGTGCGCTGCAGCCGCGTTGGCGTTCTCGCTGATCTCGGCCCGCTGGCCCGTGATCCCGCCGATCACGAGCACGAGGATGAAGCCGGCGATGACGACGAGCCCGAGCAGGACGATCGCGGCGCCGGCGGCGCGCGGCACGCGATGAGCGTGCATCGCGCCGACGAGGGGCATGGAGACTGTCGCGATGATCATCGCGATGACCACAGGGCCGACGATTGTGGCGGCCGTCCCCAACACCCAGGCGACGCCGGCGAGCAGAGCGAAGCAGCCGATCAGGAACCAGGAGGTCAGTCCGAGGTCGCGCAGCCACGGTGGCGCGGCGAACGTCGCCCGCTCCGGTGCGTCAGCCCCGACGCTCCGAGGGGAGAGCTCTTCCGGCATGTCCAGTGACTTCGACGGCGCCGTCCCGACCTCCTCGTCTCGCCGTGGCACTGGGTCGACGGGTCCGGGAGCCACTGGCGCAGAGCAAATAGCCGGGACTCTTCGCAATCATCGCCCTGATGGGGTGAAGCGCCGGGAGCGAGACCGAACGACGATCGCCGCGATGATCGCTCTCGATCGGCGGCTCGCCTGTGGTGGTGGATAGTGGCGACGAAGAATCTCGTCGCCGTCGCCTACCACGATCCGGAGCGCGCTGAGCACGCATTCGAGATCGTGCGAGTCCTGGGCGAGGAGCATGCGCTTGTGATCCATGATGCCGCGATCGCAGTCAAGCGCGACGACGGGAGCGTCGAGCTTCGGCAGAGTCGCGAGCTCGCGGTCGGGGAAGGCATTGTCAGCGGTGGGGCGATCGGCCTCCTGCTCGGTCTCGCAGTGGCCGTTCCAGTGGTCGGAGCAGTGGTCGGCCTTGCGGGCGGTGCGGGGTTCGCGGCGCTTGACAAAGGGATCTCGAACGACCGCATGCGCAAGCTCGGCGCCACACTCGCCCCCGGGCACGCCCTGCTGTTCGCGCTGGTCTCGGACGCAGACTGGAGCTTGCTCAGGGACCGGCTCGCTCCCTTCGCGGGCGAGATCGTTACCTCGGAGATCGACGACGACGTGCTGGCCATTCTCGGCGCGCCGCCGGCAACCTGATCAGCGGCGAGAGCTCGCCTTCTTCGCGCGACCTGTCGCGCGTTTCATCAGCACTTCCTGCGCCGACTTCGCGGACTCGTTTCGGCCAGGGGCTGTTCGCTGCCACGTCCCGTCGGGGCCGAGCTCCCAGGAGAAACGCGTGTCGGCGAGGAGCGCGTCCAGCACGGCCCCGATCTCGACGCGCAGACGTGAGTCCTCGATCGGGGCGAGCACCTCCACCCGCCGGTCGAGGTTCCTGGCCATCAAGTCGGCGCTGCCGATCCAGACCGCGGTCTTGTCACCGGCCTGGAAGGAGTAAATGCGACTGTGCTCGAGGTAGCGGCCGAGCACGCTGCGGACGGTGATCCCTTCGCTCAACCCGGGGATGCCCGGCTTGAGGCAACAGATCCCGCGCGTGATGAGCTCGACGGCCGCGCCAGCCGCCGAGGCGGCGTACAGGGCCTCGATGATCTCTTCGTCGGCGAGGGAGTTGACCTTGATGCGGATGCGGGCCGTCTCGCCGGCGCTCGCCGCGCGGGCGACCCGGGAAATCTCCCCGAGGATGCCCTCGCGGAGAAACCAGGGACCGACGAGCAGCTTGCGGAAGACCGTCGGCTCCGAGAGGCCCGTGACGGCGTTGAAGACGTCCGCGACGTCAGCCGCGATCTCTTCGTCGGCGGTGATCAGCCCGAGGTCCTCGTAGTTCGAGGCGTTGGACGCATGGTAGTTGCCGGTGCCGATGTGCACGTACCGGCGGAGCCCGCGCCCCTCGTGGCGCACGAGGAGAGCGAGCTTCGCGTGCACCTTGAGGTCCGGGACTCCGTAGACGACATCGACTCCGGCCCGCTCGAGCGCACGTGACCACTCGATGTTGCGACGCTCGTCGAACCGAGCCTTCAACTCCACCAGGCAAACGGCCTGCTTGCCTTCCCCTGCGGTCTTGACGAGCGACGAGAGGGTGGGAGACGAGTCATCGGTGCGGTAGACCGTCGCCTTGTAGGCGCCGACCTTTGGATCGCGTGCGGCCTTCGCAAACGCGCCGACGCTGGCGTCGAACGAGTCGTACGGATGATGGACGAGAACGTCGCGGCGTCGAATCCTCGCGAACAAGTCGTCCGCTGTGCGGTTCAGGAACGGCCGCCGGATGATCGGCTTCCACGGCTCGTCCTTCAGCTCAGGGCGGTCGAGGGCGACCAGCTGCCAGAGCTCACGCAGCCCGAGCGGCGCGCGTTTCTTATAGACCTGCGGGGCATCGATGTGCAACTCGTGCACAAGGACATCGACGAGCTCAGCAGGCGCGTCGGCAGCGACCTCGAGACGAACGACGTCACCGAAGCGCCGGCGCAGCAATTCGGTCTCGACAGCCTCGAGCAGATCATCCGCGTCCCGTGAGACGGAGAAGTCGGCGTCCCGAGTGATTCGGAAGACGGATCGCTCGATGACGTTGCCAGCCACGACGGCCGGGAGAAAGTGCAGGATGACCTCTTCGATCGCGACCCTGGTGCCGTCGCGGCCCACCTCGATGAACCGCGGCAGGTCATCGGGCACGTTGACGCGTACGAAGCGCGGCGTTTCGCTGATCGGATCCCGCACGATCATGCCGACGTTGAGCGCGAGCGACGGCACGAGCGGGAACGGCGCTGCGGCGCCGACGGCGATCGGGGTCAGAAGCGGCGCGATCTCTCGCCGGAACAACTTCGCCAGCGAGCGGAGCTCCCGGTGGCTGCACTCATCGATCGCGACGATCCTGATGCCTTCACGAGCGAGCGCCGGGCGGAGCTCGTCGAGCCACAGCGTGTCCTGCACCTCCTGCAGCGCCGCGACCTGCACGTGGATGTCGGCGAGCGTACCCGCGGGCGTTCTCCCATCGGGCGATCGCCGCCGGACGGCCGACTCGATCTGGGCGAGCAATCCCGCTACGCGAACCGCGAAGAACTCGTCGAGATTCGACGAGACGATCGCGCACAGCTTGACGCGCTCGAGCAGCGGGACCCCGGGGTCTGCTGCCAGCTCGAGCACGCGGCGGTCGAACTCGATCCACGACAGCTCGCGGTTGAAGGTCCGCGCGGCAGTGGGCCGCGCGGCGAGTCGCCGGGAGGGGCGGGAAGCCACACGACGCCGGTCGGTCGGTTCGTGGAGGGCTACAGCCCCTCCTTCGCTTTGATCTTGCCGGACCGGGCGGCATCGGCAACCGTCTTGTAGTCGCGCTCATTCAGATCCGCGTAACCCTCCGCGAAGTCCGCGATCGCACGGTCGAAGACGTCTGCCTTGCCGAGGTAGGACGCAATCGCGATCCGGTCGCCCGAACGGGCGTGCGCCCGGGCGAGCATCCAGCCGCACGCGCTCGCGTAGAGTTCCAGACCGCGAGGTCGGATCACGTCGAGATCGACCGATGCCTTCCAGTCCCACAACTGGCGCACGTAGAAGTCGCGCTGCTTGCCGTCGAGCCCCTCCTTCACGCGGATCCAGCCGAGGAAGATGTCACTGGATGCCTGCATCAAGCGCTGACCCTCGACGACGCGCTGGCCGCTGTTCGCGAATTTGCTCTTGCCGAGCCATGGCTCCAGCACGGACTTGCCCGCCTCCTTGACCTGCAGGAACAATGGGTCGGAATCGTCTCGGCCGAGCAGGAGGACGATCCAGCAGCGCGTGCCGACGCTGCCGACGCCCACCACCTTCATCGCGAGGTCGACATAGCGAAACTCCTCAAGTAGGTGGCGCCGGTCTCCCTGCAGCGTTCGGCGATACGCCCGCAGGAGCTCATGCACCTCGTGCTCCTGGCCGTTTCGGGCGATGTCGTTGGCGACCAGATCGCGAATCGGAGTCACGACCGGCGGATCGGAGACGATGCGGCGCTCGCCGGCGGAGACCTCCGTCAAACGCGAGAACGCCTTCATACTGTCCTTCGTACGGGCCTTCGCCTCTGCGGCGGACATCGCCTTCGCCTGCTTTGCCGCCCCCTGGTTGCGCAGCTCCGCCTGCAGTGCCGCTGCGTCGAGCCGCGCATACCAGACATCGAGGTTCGTCTGGGCCGCAAACGCGCGCATGGTCTCGCGATACGCGCGGACGACCGTCAGCACTGTATTGCGCCGCTCGATGTCAGTGAAGCCTCGGTCCCGCCCGGCAACCTCGAAACTGGCGGCGAGCCGCTTCACGTCCCACTCGAACGGCCCGGGAAGGGTCTCGTCGAAGTCGTTCAGGTCGAAGATGAACGTGCGCTCGGGCGAGGCGAAGCCGCCGAAGTTCGACAGGTGGGCATCGCCGCAGAGCTGCACCGTCAGGCCGGTGTGCGGGGTCGCTGCGAGGTCCTTCGCCATGATGTTCGCGGCACCGCGGTAGAACGTGAACGGGGATACGAGCATGCGCCCATAGCGGATCGGCAGGAGCTCCTGCACGCGCGACGGCGCTTGCTCCTCGAGCAGACCCACCGGATCGCGCTCCGAAGCAGAATCGAGCGCTGACTGGCCTGTGCGCGGCGACTCGGAACGCGCCGACCTGCCGAGAGCAGTGCGGGCGGCTGCGGTGAGATGCGGAATCTGCTTCGGTGCCGGTGGTGCAGGCGCGGCCTGCTCGACGGGTGGAGTCTCCTGCGGCTCTTCCGTTTCCTGGGTCTCTGTGCTCATGATTTCCCTTCGGTGACGCGAGCGGGTACCGGCCTCCGCGAGGACGGCGAGTCTGTTTGGTGAACGATTGCAGCCAAATTGGGTTTGCTCATCCTACTCTCGGGGTGAAGTGGCCACACGAAGTTCGCAGTTCATCCGGGCGACGCAGCCCCGGCAGGGCTTGCCGGGCTGGGGGTCCTCGGAGGCGTGAGTCTGGCCGAGGCGACGTAGCTGACGACGACCGCGACGATGATGAGCGGGAGGAGATGGATCGCGTCGGCCTCGAGGAAGACGGCGGCGAGAAGGACGGAGGTCATAGGCAGGCCGAGCATGGCCACGCTCAGCGCGCCGATGCCCATCCCCGCGCCCGCGATCATCGGCAGGCCGGGTGCGTGGGACAGCGCTATGCCACCGGTGGCTCCGAGGAAGAGGGCAGGGAAGACGGGGCCGCCGCGGAAGCTGCTGAGCGAGAGGCCGTAGGCGAGGCCCTTGCACACGAGGAGCCCCAGCAGTGCCCATACAGACCAGTCGCCGGCGGTTTGGATGAGCTGAGGCAGCTGATCCTGCCCGGAGAAGAGCACTTCCGACGAGCTCCTGCCGGTTGTTTCGGCGAATACGACCGCAAGCGCAGCGACGGCCAGGCCGACGACAGGGGTCAACGTCACCATTCGCCGCTCGACGACCGGCTGCAGGACGAGACCCAACCGCCGAATGCCGGCGCCGAGTACGGCGGCAGCGATGCCGATCACCACTGCCCAGAGCACTTCGGCGCCGGTGGGGGTGCCGAAGGCCGGGATGTTCGGGATCGCGAGCGAGAAGGTTCCAAAGCCGGTCCAGGCGTCCAGCCCGACGAAGACGAGCGCGCCGATGCCGGCAGCGAGCAGGCCCGGTACGAGCACGACTCCCAACATCGGGCCGCCGAGCCCGGAAGCCTCCATCAGCAGGAACGCCCCGACGAGCGGCGAGCCCAGCAGGGTGCTGATCGCAGCGAAGCTGCCCGCAGCCCCGACCACCGCGACCGCCTGCGCCGGTGCGTCCTTCTTGACCAGGTGCACCGCCAGCACGCCGATGCCGCTGCCGATCGCGATCAAGGGCGCCTCGGGCCCGAGCACGACCCCGAGACACAGGGTGACAAGCGACGCGATCACGATGCCGGGTAGCTCGATTGGCATGACGGGACCACCGGTCTTGAATCCCTCAGCGGGCTTGTGCCCCGCCGTGCCGGGCAGGTAGCGAATCGTCAGAGCGACGAGCAGGCCTGCGAGCGGAAGCCAAGGCAAGGGCCACCAGACCGGTTCGGAGCTGAACCCGACCTCGGTCGGCAGCGTCGCGAAGACCCAGTGCTGAACCTCCGAGACACCCTTCAGGAAGAAGTAGGCGACGAACGCGACGACGACACCGACGATCGCTCCGAACACGAGCAGCACCAGATAGTTCCGGCTGCGGAGGAGCTCGCCCGGGTCGGGAGGCGCTGCCGACGACGATGCTGGTGGAGCGGAGCTGGTCATGACGGGCTCGATTCTGGGTCGGGAGTCACTAGGCGTACCAAGTGGGCGGACGAGTGCATCGTCTCTATGGGATGAAGCCCTCGTGCGCCGCGCTCAGAAGGAGCGAGACCGTAACGGGCCGGTTGCTCCCGCCGAGACCTGTGAGTCGGTGTGAATGACCCGTTTGGGCTACCACGGACCTCGCCTGCTGCGACAACACTGGCTCAATGCTTCCGAAGCTCGATCCCGGCATTGTGAAGCGCGCCCAGCGCGGAGATGAAGACGCGTACTCGGTCATCGTTCGCACCTACCAGCCCGCGGTCTTCAACTACGTGCTCCGCTCTGTCGGGAGTCGCGAGCTCGCAGAGGACCTTACGCAGGACGTCTTCCTGCGGGTCTGGCGATCGCTGCCGAGTTACGGCTTTCGGGCTCAGCTCACGACCTGGCTCTTCCAGGTGGCGAAGAACGTCATCCTGGACGACATCCGGGCGCGGAACACTCGCGTGCAGCCGATCGAGCTCGTGCCGGAGATCGCACCGGCGGCCGCAAGTGCCTCGATCGAGCAGTCGGAGCTGATCGGCGCCCTCTGGGTCGCGATCGAGCAGCTGAGCTTCGACCTGAAGACGGCGCTCCTGCTCCGAGACGTCGTCGGCCTGTCGTACAACGAGATCGCAGACACGCTCGAGATCCCTCTGACGACCGTCAAATGGCGCATCTACAGCGCGCGCGAAGAGGTGCAGGCGTTGCTCGCCCACGCCGGCATCACGATGGACTCGGCGGACGAGCCCCTCGCGGACGGCGCCGCGGTCGGCTGAGAAGACGGCGGGCTTCGGCCCGCGAACGTCGCCTCGTCATCCATTCGGGATGATCCATCCCAGTTCCACGAGGCTCAAGATCAGAGTCGTGGCGAACCCGAGCTCGATCGGCGGCGACCTCGAAACAGCCCTCGAAACGATCAACGTCCCGAGTTACGTGATCGACCGGACGGGCGTGGTCCGTTGGCTCAACCCTTGTGCGCGGCGGTTGGTCGGCGACGTCCGAGGCCGGCAATTCACATCCGTCGTCGCGCCCGAGGAAACCCGCAGGTCACGCGAGGTATTCGCGCGAAACATTGCCGGCCCGGGACACGCAAACGACGCGCAGGTGGTTGTCCTGGGCGCTCACGGCGAGCGGATCGGGGTCGAGGTCAGCTCCGTGCCGCTGCTGGAAGGCGATCGCGTCGTCGGCGTCTTCGGTCAGGTCTCGGATATCGGCCTTGAGCCGCCCCGGCCCGCGCATCCGCACCTGACGCCGCGCCAGACCGAGGTGCTGCGGCTGCTCGAGCACGGCCGCTCGACGGAGCACATCGCGCGCGAGCTCCATCTGAGCGTCGAGACGGTGCGCAACCACATCCGCCACATCCTGCGCGCCCTCGGGGTGCACTCCCGGCTCGAGGCGGTCGCGATGGCGCGGCACGACCACCTCGTCTCCAGCTGACGAAGCTGCCGCGGGCCTCTAGCGCGGCGGGGCGTCGGGACCGGGGGCGCCCACCGCCTGGGAACTGACGTTCCCTTGTCCGTCGACGGCGATCACGATGTGCTCCGCGCCTCGCCGTAGGACGGCGGTGGTGTCCGTCTGGCTCTCGGGCGCCCAGCCCTGCCCGACCCATGCGGCGACTGCGTCGGCGAGCAGCTGCCTCCGTCGTTCGGCCGGAATCTCCTTGTGACCGTGACGGCGCGCGAGCCAGATGAGGAGCACCACGAGCCCGATGACCGCGGCCCCGATGAGGACGAGCGCCCACGTCTGCGTCTCGGTGGTCGAGGTCGACTCCGTGGTCGTTGTCCCCGGTGTGATCACGATCGCACCGGGGACGTGCGAGGTCGTCTGGGTGGTCGTCGTCTCGGTGGTCGTGACCTCGACCGTCTGCTGCTCGGTGGTCGTGACCGTCACCTGCGGAACGGTCGGCGTGGGCGCTGTCGCGGTCGGCCGTGAGAGTGTGGCCGCGAGCGTGCCGGTGCCCGCCGCAACGGCTCCGCCTCCGCAAGCCGCGACCAGACCGGCACAGAAGAGCGCGAGCACAGCGGCTGCCGGAAGGGCCGGATGGGCTCGGAGCGGGCCGGGCATCTAACTGACCTCGACCATCTACGTTGCCTTCGGGCTCAGAGGCGGCCGGTGCCGGCGGCGAGCCCCGACGACGGATGCCGACGCCAGCGGGCGGCGGAGGGCGTCGATGAACAACGAGCACGGGCCACCGGTGGCGGGAAGGCTGCCGTCGACGACGTCGACCCGGTAGGTCATCTCATGGCCGTCAAGACGGGGCTCGTGCAACATGAGGACGATGTCCGCAAGTGCCTCGGCGGGTTGATCGAGGAAGGAGAGCACCGCTCGCGGCGGCGCGATCGCGAAGCTCGCCGTGTCGTCGTTCCAGAGCTCGAGAAAACGGTTAGACGCCATGTGCCCGGCCTCGCGGCGCGGGTTGTTCGAGAAGTAGACCGTCGCGTCGCCGACGCCGTGCAGGGTGATCTCGCCGTCGTGCGCGCTGAATGACGCGCCGTTCTGGATGAAGAGCGCGTCGATGCGGTCGGGGTCGGTCCAGGCGATCTCGGTCATCCGTTCGCTCCCGTGGCCAGCGCGAGGCGCTCGGCGTCGCCGTGGCAGTTCTTCCACTTGCGCCCGCTGCCGCAGGTGCAGGGATCGTTTCGGCCGCGGCGCGCGTCGTCGGCGGCATAGAGCTGGACGATCTCGGAGGGAGCGCGGTCCTGGCTCAACAGCTGGCTCATGATCCGCATCGGCCGGTCGACATGATGGAAGAACGACTTGAAGCCGGCACAGAGGAAGTTCAGGCCCGGGTCGCCCGACGGCGTCGTGATGAAGCGGTCCTTCGGGCAGCCGCCGTGACAGGCGAAGCGCACGTCGCAGTCGAGGCAGTACTGCGGCAGCGTGTCGCGCTTGTCGAGGCCGAACTGCACCTGCTGCGGCGATGAAACGAGCTTCAGCATGTGCTCTTCCTTGATGTTCCCCAGTCGATACCGCGGCTCGACGAAGTGATCACACGAGTAGAGATCGCCCGTGTGCTCCAGCGCGAGCGCCGACCCGCACGTCTCCGAGTGGACGCACAGGCTGGGCGGCACTCCCACCCAGTTTGCGAGTGCGACGTCGAACATCTGCACGTACACCTCGCCGACATCTCGGCGAACCCATTCCTCGAATACTTCGATGAGGAATCGCCCGTACTGCTCTGCAGACACGCTGCGGTTGGTGACCTCGGAGCCCTCTTGTAGATACAGCGGCCGGTCGCGCCATGACGTCCTCGGGGCTGCGGGGTCGGTGGCTTCGGTCGAACGCTCGATGATCGGGATGAACTGAATGAACGACGCGCCACAATCGTCGCGGAGGAAGCGATAGATCTCACGGCCATGGTCACCGTTCCGCGCGTGTACCGTCGTGAGGGCGTTCCAATCGACGCCTGCCGCCTGCAGATGCCCGAGGCCGCGCATCACGTCGTCGAACGACCCCTTGCCTCCCTTGTTGACGCGGTAGGCGTCATGGAGCGCGCGTGGCCCGTCGATCGAGATCCCGACGAGCACGTCGTTCTCCTTGAAGAACGCGGCCCACTCCTCGTCGACCAGGGTGCCATTCGTCTGAATCGTGATCGTCGCGCGCTGCCCAGGGCTCAGGTACTGATCGGTCAGCTCGACGGAGCGGCGAAAGAAGTCGAGGCCCATGAGGGTGGGCTCGCCTCCTTGCCAGGCGATCGTCACCTCAGGGTGACCGGCGTGCGCCTCGATCAGCTGGCTGAGATAGGCCTCGAGCAGCTCGTCTGCCATCCGGAACCGCGAGCCCGGATAGAGCATCTCCTTCGAGAGGAAGAAGCAGTAGGAGCAATCGAGGTTGCACACCGCGCCCGTCGGTTTCGCCAGGAGATGGAATGCTCTTGGGACGCTGACTGCCATCTCGCCGGAAGCTTCGCCGTCCTTGCGTCGCAGTGCATCATCCGAACCGGATGACGGGTCATCTGAGTCTAGGGTGAACGTCACCGTCCAAGACGATGAGTGTGGACAACCCCGAAACCCGAAGCGGCGAGCTGACGGATGCGCTCCGGCGCACGCACCTCGCGAACGAGCGCACGTATCTCGCGTGGTGGCGAAGCGCGCTGACCGCGCTCGCCGTCGCGATCGCCACCGGACGGATAGCTCCCGGACTGACCGGAGGCGTCGAATGGCCCTATCACGTTCTGGGCGCCGCCTTCGGCGTGCTCGGCATCGCGGTGCTGTGCGTTGCGTTCATCCGGCATCGCAACGTCGAGCGGGCTCTGGCGGTAGGGAGCTACGCACCGATGGACGAGCGCGTCGCGCTCCTGCTCGCCGCCGCGACGGTCGTGCTCGCGCTCGCGACGGTTGTTCTCGTCCTGGCCGGCACCTGAGGGAACGACAGCCGGGCGGCGATCCGCCCGAAGGCGAATCGCCCACCCAGCCATCGTTGTGAGCCGGTCGAGCTGAGCTCGGAGCCGGCGCTGCGAACCTGCCCTTCCGTTCTTGCTAGACGCCGGCGGGCGTCGAGGGGTTGAGCTCGGCCTGCAACTCCTTCTCGACGTCCGCGGAGAGGGACGACTTGAGCACCGTGCCACCGAACTTGCTCAGGGCGGCGATCGCCTTGTCGGGCGTCGCCTTCTCGATGACGAGGAAGAGGGCGGACGTGCCCGGTTTCATCGCATCGCGAACCTGCTCGACGAATGCCTCGTCGACGGTGTCCTTCTGGAGCTTGCCCATCAAGGCGCCGAAGCCGGCGCCGATCGCCAACCCAAGGAACGGGACGAAGAAGAGCATGCCGAACAGCACGCCCCAGAACATCCCCCAGGATGTCCCGCCCGCCACAGAGTGGTGGTTCGTCGACACCTTGAAGTCGCCGTCCTTGTTCCGCACGATCGACGCGATCGCATCGGTCTGGATGATCAGCTCGCCCGCAAGCTTCTCGGCCTCCGCCTGAGCGGCTGCGGCGGTGGTCTCATCGGGATACGCAATGGCGATGAGGTCAGCCATGGTGATGCCTCCTTCGTGTTTTCCGCTGCCGCCGGCCAAACGGCAGGTGCGGCGGCGAGCAGGATTTCGTTCGAGCGGCGTTTCTTTTCTTCGGTTGGAGGATTACCGCTGGACCGTCGCACAGCCTCGTCCGGTTGGGGTGAACCAGCGCCCACCCAGGCGCTCCGTGGCAACGTCTCATCCCAACAGGAGGATGTGGGCGACAGACGCCGGTGCTTTTCTCGGCGCTGCACGGCCCGAGAGAGGGTCGCCCAATCGACTCAGGAGGGACTACCAGATGAGCAGCGCAGAGCTAAAGGGGGACTACGCCTCGGCGAACGACGGGTACGCCGACGGGTCGCCGAGGGGAGTCGGCTGGATCGTGTTCGCGGCCATCCTCTTGTTCCTCGCCGGAACGTGGAACTTCATCGACGGGATCCTCGCCATCTCGTCCTCCCACGTCTACACGGCGAACGCCCACTACGTGTTCAGTGACCTCAAGACGTGGGGCTGGATCGTGATGCTTCTCGGCATCCTCCAGCTCATCGCGGGTATGTCGCTCCTCAGCGGCAGCGAGTGGGCGAAGTGGTTCGCCATCGCGGTCGCAGGACTCAACATGATCGGTCAGTTGATGTTCATCCCGGCGTATCCGTTCTGGGCGCTGTCGATGTTCACGCTCGACCTCTTCATCATCTACGGAGTTGCCGTCTACGGCGGCGCGAAGCTTCGCCAGTTCTAGAGGCTCGATCTGAGGTATGCGAACAGGGAGTGCCGGCGGCGACCTCGCGCCGGCACTCCCTCCGCGTGTTCGGGTTGATCCGATGATCTTCATCCTCACGCTGATCATCGTCCTCCTCCTGCAGGTCGGGAGTCCCTGGGCGTTCGTGTTGCTCCTCCTGGCCGCTCTTGCCGAGGCCGCGGAGATTCTCTTCTTGCGGCGCTGGGCGAGGCATCTGAAGTACCGCTACAAGCCGGTCGATCCCGACGAAGCGCTCGTGGGGCTCGTGGCGGAGGTGGTGACGCCGTGCCGCCCGAACGGGCAAGTGCGTGTCCGAGGTGAGATCTGGGAGGCGAACTGTGCCAGCGGTGCGGGCGAGGGAGCCTCGGTTCGGGTCGAACGGGTCGAGTCACTCACCCTGTTCGTCGTTCCGCAGTCGTCGTGACGCCCCCGGCGGAATCGGCCTCGAACGCGTCTCAGCCGTTGACGCAAACTCAGGTTCGAAGGAGACCGACGACGCCCGTGACGAAGAGCGCCACCGCGAGCAACCCGACCGCGATCGGCAGCACGACGCCGATGTAGCGGTCGAGCGCGCCGCGCGTCAGGTCGAGCAGCCTCTGCGAACGTCGGCCGGCGAGCAGGAGGACGCCGACGATCGCGAGGAGCGGGAGGATCACGGCCACATTGAAGAGTGCGACGAGCTCGAGTTGGACGAGCAATGACGCGCTCGAGCCGACGATCGCGGCGAGCGCCGCGAAATACGGGATCGCTGTCGGCAACTCGGCCAACATGATCCCCGCGCCGAGCCCGGCGGCCCCAAAGGCCCCGCCGGGCGGATCGCGCTTCATGCCGCTCGTCACCTTGCCTCGATGGATCCACAGGATCACCGCGAGCACGGCGAGGGCCAGCGCGCCGGCGATTTCGAGCAGGTGCTTGGTCGACGGTGAGATGTGCGGGAGCAGCGCAAGGAGGGCACGGCCCGGCCCGATGACGACGAGCACCCCGGCGGCGAACGACGGGGCGAAGACCCCCGCAGCGAACATTGCGACGAGCAGCGCGCCACGGCGGCGGGTTGCGAGCACGAGCGCGGGGGCGACCGTGGAAGGGTTCAGCCCGTCCGCGAGTGCAATCCCGAGGACGAGGACGACGAGTTCCTTCACGCGCGCCCACGTGTGCTGCGACCACGCTGATTCGGTCTCGGAAGCGTTGACTGCACGCTCGGGACGATGTCGCGGGCAGCGCCGTGGTCGTTCATCCGGTTTGGGTGAACCCGAAGGCTCCGCGAACCTGGTAGAACGAACCGATGACCGAGTCGACCCCCGAAACCGGCCGGCCCGGTCCTGTCGTCGTCGGGTACGACGGCCGGGACGAGTCGGAGCGCGCGCTCGACTACGCACTCGAGGAGGCGGCGGTCCGCAAGGCGTCCGTCGTCGTGGTCGTCGTCGCGGCGATTCCGTACGACGTCGTCGATCCGTACGGGCCAGGAATGCCGGCGATGGCAGGCCCCATCGCCCCGATCCCTGAGGAAGGGCCGCTCGAGGTGCAGCCGTTTCTCAAGCATGCCCGAGAGCGTCTCGATCAGGCCGGCATCGCGGGCGAAGCCGTCTGGGGGCTCGGTGATCCGGTCTCGGAGATCATCCGCGTCGCGGACGAGCACGGTGCCGGCGCGATCGTCGTCGGCACGCATCACCACTCGGCCTTCGGTCGGCTCCTCGGGATGGACACGGCGGGCGACCTTATCCGCCGGTCACATTGCGACGTCCTCGTCGCGCACTGAATAGCGACGCCGCCCGTCCCGTGGCCCGACCACCGGCCACGGGCTCCGGCGCACGCCGGAGCCCGTGGACCCGTACGACTAGGCGAGCTGTGCGACTGCCCGTGTGACCTCCGCGCGAGGCTTGCGAGCCAGTGCGACGCTGGCGCACACCACCCAGAGCGCGAACAGCGTGAACGACATCTGCGCGAGGTTGTCGAGCGATGCCGCGGTAGTCACAAGCTGGATGAGCGCGATCGCGATCGCGCCACGGCCGAGCCAGCGCCGGCCGGCCGACAGGGCGAGCGTCCCAACTGCGAGCAGGAAGAACACCGCGAAGAACCACGTGCAGACGTACAGCGCTTCGTTCAGCGTGATCAGTGTGGTTCCGAGTTGGAGGTCGATCCCTTTGCCGGAGCGATAGGCGATAGCGTCCATGAGTCCCAGCGAAGCCATGCTGATCGTGACGTAACCGGTCGCTGCGGCGCGCCCGATCTGTCCGAGGAGCCCGTCTCCGAGCTTCGCGCAGGCCCAGACGGCGAAGACGAGGAAGCAGCCGAAGCTCAGCAGCTCGATGTACGCCCCTACCCAGACGGCGGTGCCCGCGGGCTTTGCGAGGGCGTGGGTGATGTGTGCGGGCGAGCTAGAGATGGTCGCGAACTGCCTGCCGCCGAGAGCTCCGATCCCCACTGCTGCATACATGAGCACGACCGACGCGATGCCGAAAGCACCGAAGACGCGGTTGGAAATGGGTTCGTTCATCTTCCACTCCTTTGCACGATTGCTGACGACTCGACGCTAAGGAACGACTGCGATTCCGTCGTCGCCCGTCTCGGCGATCTTGCGATCGTCCGACCGGCTGAACTCGCGGGGCCGAGAGATCGGCCAACCGGTTGATGACAGCCGGCTCCCCGCGGTTTACCGTCCCGTACATGCGCAAGAGACTGCGAGGGCTCCGTCGACTCGGGGCCGATCCGAAGGGGCGCGATCGGATCCTTGCCGCCGTTCTCCTGATCGCGGCTCAACTCGAGATCTGGCTCACCGCCGACGCGGGCGGGTACCGGCTCATCGCAGCGCTGATTTCGCCCATCGTGGCTGCCTGCGTCGCCGTGCGCCGCTCGTATCCGACGCTCGCCGGTGTGGTCGCGCAGGGGGTGGTGGCCCTCGCATTTGCATTCTGGGGCAACACCCAGATCCTCGGCACGTCCATCGGCTGGTTCTGTGCGCTCTACGGCCTCACCGTTTGGACGCCGTTCCGGCGCTTCGTCGCCGGGGTCGGCTTCGTCTTCGCGACCAACGTCGCCGCGATCGCGGGGCCGGTCGGCACGCTTCAGAAATCCATGCCGTTCGCCGTCGTGACGCTGGTCGTGATGGTTCTCGTCCGGCGCGTGCTCGGTGACCGTGAGCGGCGGGTGAGGCTTGCGGAGCGGGAGCGCGACTTGGTCGCGCGTGAAGCAGTGGTCGAGGAGCGCGCTCGAATCGCACGCGAGCTGCATGACGCGATTGCCCACAGCGTCTCGATGATGGTCGTGCAGGCGGGGGCGGAACGGCGGACGCTCGACGTGCCGGAGGGCACCACGCACGAGGTGCTCGAAACGATCGAGCAGATCGGCAGGAGCGCCCTGAATGAGATGCGCCGCCTGGTCGGGATGCTGCGCAGCGACTCCGTCGACCCGCTCACACCTCAGCCGGGACTCAACGACCTCACGACCCTCGTCACTCAGGTCCGTGAGGCAGGCCTGCCTGTCGAGCTTCGGATCGAAGGTGAGCGACGGCCGCTGCCCGTCGGCATCGAGCTCTCGGCCTACCGGATCGTTCAGGAGGCGCTCACGAACGCCCTCAAGCACGGCGGCGATGCACACGCGACCGTCGACGTTCGCTACGGCGCCGACACGCTCGAGCTCGAGATCGTCGACGACGGCCGAGGGTCGCCGGCTCACCTGGCGGGCGGTGGCCACGGCCTGGTCGGGATGCGAGAGCGAGTCGCGCTGTACGGCGGCCGTCTCGACGCTGGGCGCCGACAGAGCGGCGGCTTCGGTGTCCGCGTGCTGCTCCCGATCCGATGACAACGGTCCTCATCGCGGACGACCAGGCGCTCGTTCGCGTCGGCCTGCGCAAGATCCTCGAAAGCGAGCCCGAGCTTACGGTGGCCGGCGAAGCGAGCGACGGAGAAGAAGCCGTCGAAGCGGCAGAGCGGCTTCGCCCCGACGTCGTCCTCATGGACATTCGCATGCCCGTGCTCGACGGAATCGAGGCGACGCGGCGCATCGTTGCGACGCGCTCCGGCGTGCGCGTCCTGATGCTCACCACGTTCGGGCTCGACGGGTACATCTACGACGCGCTGCGAGCTGGGGCAAGCGGGTTCATGCTGAAGGACGCACCCCCTGAAGAAATCGTTGCCGCCGTCCGCATCGTTGCGAGCGGCGACGCGCTGCTTGCGCCCGCTGTCACCCGTTCGGTGATCGAGGAGTTCGCGCGGCGACCTCCGGTCGAACCCGCTCCCTCACCGCCGGCCGCCGTCGCCGACTTGACCCCGCGAGAACGGGAGGTGCTCGACCTGCTCGTCCGCGGACTCTCGAATCCAGAGATCTGCGAACGGCTCGTGATCAGCGACGCCACGGCCAAGACCCATGTCGCGCGCATCCTGCAGAAGCTCGGCCTCCGAGATCGCGTCCAGACGGTGATCTACGCGTACGAGTGCGGCCTCGTCACGCCGGCCGATCGCCGAGCCCTGTAGTCCTTTCTCGGCTGGTAGGGTTCCGGCCGGACGCGGACACTCATAGGCAGTTCACAGGCAAATTCGATCCAGCGAAGAGGAGCACTGACCACGTGACGGACCCACTCAGCAGGAGCCAGTTGTTCGCGCGAGGCGCGAAGGGAGGAACAGCACTCATCCTCGCGGGATCGGTCGCAGGCTCCCTGGTCCGCTCGGCATCAGCCGCCACGATTCCCGACGCCGATCTTGCCTATGCACGGCTCCTCGTCGGCGCCGAGTTGCTCGCACTCGACTTCTACACGCAGGCGATCGCGGCGAAGCAATTCGGCGCCGACGCCACCAAGGCGCTGAAGCGAGCCTTCTTCAACGAGCAGGAGCACTACGCGGCCGTTTCCGAGATCCTCACGGGGGCCGCGCAGACCGCGGCAGCACCTGCAGACTTCGACTTCGTCTACCCGGCGAAGACGTTCGACTCGAAAGGCGCGATCGTGAAGCTCGCGGTCGAGCTCGAGACGACGTTCCTCGGTGCCTACCTCGGAGCGGTCGACTCGCTGCAGACGAGCACGCTGAAGCTGTCGGTCGCTCGGATCGCGGCCAGCGAGGCTCAGCATCTCGGCGCCTTCACCCAGTTGGCAGGAGGCGATCCGATCGGGGTTTCGTTCCCGAACGCACTGACGATCGACGCAGTGTCCGACGCACTCGACCGCTACACGAGCTAGAGGGGGAAGCAATGCCGCGCGAGTTCTACAGCGCAAGTGAGGCGGCGCGCACGCTCGGGATCAGTCTCGACACGCTGCGCCGTTGGGACAGCCAGGGCCGGATCAAGACGCGCCGCGACCCGAGCAATCGCAGGCTCGTCTCGGCGAAGGAGATCGAGCGGCTCCGGGGCGGCGCACGCGCCGAGCACCAGGTCAGCGCACGCAATCGCTTCAGCGGAATCGTTCGTGACGTGAAGATCGAAGGGCTGATGGCGCAGGTCGAAATGGTCATCACCGAGCCGGCGGTGCTCACCGCGATCGTCACGGCGGATGCGGTCGAGGAACTGGCAATCAAGCCCGGGAATCACGTCGTGGCGGTCATCAAATCCACCTCCGTCATGGTCGAGCATTGAGAAAGGGGACCATCCCAGTGCACGTTTCGACCGAGCACATCGCACCGCGTGGATTCGCCGCGTTTGTGGCGGCGCTGATCACGGCGCTCCTCGTCGTCGCCGGGGCCGGTGCGGAAGCGAGTCAGCATGCATCGCCCAAGGTCAGCGGGATCACCGTCTACGCCGCGTCGTCGCTCACCGATGTCTTCCCGCAGATCGACAAGGGCCCGAAGTACTCGTTCGGCGCATCGAGCACGCTTGCGGCCCAGATCACGCAAGGCGCGCCGGCCGACGTCTTCGCTTCCGCGAACACGACGATCCCCGATCAGTTGTTTGCGAAGGGGCTCGTGCAGAAGCCCGTCATCTTCACGCGCAATCGGCTCGTGCTGGTCGTCCCGACGTCGAATCCCGCCGGGATCCATAGCGTCTACGACCTCAAGAAGCCCGGCATCAAGCTGGTGATCGCGGCAGCCGCGGTCCCCGTCGGCAGCTACACGCTGCAAGTCCTGAAGCAAATGGCGCTCACGAGCGTGCTCTCGAATGTCGTCAGCCGCGAGTCGGACGTACGCAGCGTGCTCTCCAAGGTCGCGCTCGGCGAGGCGGACGCCGGGTTCGTCTACTCGACCGACGCGAAAACCGTCCCCGGCAAGGTGAACGTGATCAAGATCCCCGCGTGGGCGCAGCCGAAGGTGACCTATGAAATGGCTGTCGTCTCCTCCAGCGCGAACAAGGCAGCGGCGCAGGCCTACATCAAAGAGGTGCTGAGCAAGGCCGGGCAGAAGAAGATGCTCGCCGCCGGGTTCCTGCCGATCCCGACGACCAAGTCGGGCTATTGAGGTGGGCGGGGGCGGGCAGGCCATCCGTCGAGGCCTGCTCGCCCTCGCCTACTTCGTCGCCACGGCGATCACGCTCGGGTTCCTTGCGCTGCCTGTCGTGGCGATCTTCGTGCACGTCCCGCCGGGAGAGCTCATCGACCAGCTCTCGAACCCGGTCGTGACCGACGCGCTGATCGTGAGCTTCAAGACGACTCTGATCGCCCAGGCACTGGTGCTGCTGTTCGGCACGCCGACTGCGTACCTGCTCGCGAGCCGTCGTTTCCCCGGTCGTGCGCTTGCCATCACCCTCGTGGAGTTGCCACTGGTGCTGCCACCCGCCGTCGCCGGCATCGGCCTGCTCGTCGCGTTCGGCCGCTTCGGACTGCTCGGCTCCACGTTCCAGGCTGCGGGAATCACGATCCCGTTCACACAGACCGCGGTCACGCTCGCGGTTGCGTTCGTCGCGAGCCCGCTGTACATCCGGCAGGCGATCGCTGCGTTCGAGGCCGTCGATCCGAATCTCGTGGCGGCCTCCCGCACTCTCGGGGCCGGGCCTGCGCGCACGTTCTTCCGCGTGGTGCTTCCGCTCGCCCGCGGTGGGCTCGCCGCCGGGGAGGCGCTCGCATTCGCGCGCGGGCTCGGGGAGTTCGGTGCGACGATCATGTTCGCCGGCAGCCTGCAGAAGGTCACTCAGACGCTTCCGCTTGCGATCTATGCGGAGTTCGAGGTCAACTTCGACGTCACACTCGCAATCAGCGCGCTGCTCGTCATCATCAGCGGTGCGATCCTGATCTCGCTCAAGCTCAGCTCCCTATGGCAACCCTCAGCGCAGACTTCACGCTCCCGCTTCGCGCGTTTGAGCTGGAGCTAGCGCTCGAGGTCGACCGCACCGTTGCGCTCGTCGGTCCCTCCGGGGCCGGCAAGACCTCGGTGCTGCGCGCGATCGCGGGACTCGTCCGTCCGCCCCGCGGCCGGATCGCGCTGGGTGACGACGTCTGGCTCGACACCGAGCGCCGGATCTTCCGGAAGCCCGACGAGCGTCGCGTCGGGCTCGTGTTCCAGGAGTACGCGCTCTTCCCGCACCTCACCGTGCGCCAGAACGTCGCGTATGCCGGCAAGGAACGCGCGGACGAATACCTCGAGCGGTTTCGGATCTCACACCTCGCGGCTGCGCACCCGGGCGCGCTTTCCGGCGGCGAGCGCCAGCGCGTTGCCCTCGCTCGGTCGCTCGCACGCGCGCCCGGAGTGATCCTGCTCGACGAGCCGCTCTCCGCGCTCGACGCACACACAAAGGGCACGGTTCGCGCGGAGCTGCAGGAGTTGCTACGCGAGCTTGCGCTTCCGACCATCCTCGTCACCCACGACTTCGAGGACGCCGCAGCGCTCGCGGACCAGGTCGGCGTCATCGTCGACGGGCGTCTGCGCCAGTTCGCAACGCCGGCCGACCTGGTCGAAAGGCCGAGGGACGCCTATGTCGCCTCGTTCACCGGAGCCAACCTGCTCCGCGGCAGCGCGCGCCGGATCGACGACGACATGACGCTCGTGCAGCTCGAGACGGGCGAGCTCGTCTACTCGACCGAGTGGGGAGAGGGAGACGTCGGCGTCGTCGTCTATCCATGGGAGGTCTCGATCGGGCGCCTCCACGAGCAGCGCTCGGCACGTACGGGATCCGCGCTGAACCTGATCGAGGGAGAGATCCGCTCCGTGGTTGAGATCGGCAATCGGGTTCGTGTTCGGGTCGGGCCGATCACCGCTGAGGTGACCGCGTCGTCCGCCGACAGGCTCGAGCTCGCCCGCGGCGGCACGGCGGTCGCAACCTTCAAGGCGACCGGCACGCGGCTCGTCCCACTCGCCTGAGCCTCAGCAACCGATTCTCAGCGAACTCTCTGCTCGCTCGCACGCCGCTCCAACCCGCGCCCGCGACCGTGGAGACGTCAACCTCTACGAAGGGAGCAAGAAATGACTACCTCGGTGAACGGCAAGCGGCGCTCATACCGCCACGTGCTCGTCAGCGCTGCGGTCGCACTCGGCGTCGCGTTCGGCAGTTATGGCATCGCGAGCGCGGCGAGTGGTGCGGGGTCGAGCACCACGACGAACTCCGCGCCCGCGCAGACCAACACGGCGCCCGGAGCACCACCGGGTGCGAGCGCGTCGAATCCCTGGGGCAATCAGCGCAGCGACGAGACCCTGCTCACGGGTGACGCGCTCGCCAAGGTGAAGGCGATCGCGCTCGACAAGGTCCAGGGCGGGACGATCGTCCGGGTGGAGACCGACGCCGACGGCCACGCCGCCTACGAGGCGCACGTGGTGAAGGCCGACGGATCGCCGGTGACGGTGTATGTCGACAAGGACTTCACGTTCGTCAGCGTCGAGACGCGCTGAGCCATCAACGTGGTGTGGGGGGCCGGCGAGTCGCCGGCCCCCCGCTATGTCCTCAGCGGCTCGGCTGTCGTCTCCGCGGTCTTCAACGCTGCGCTGAGCGCCTCACGCGAGTTGATGTCGAGCTTGCGATAGATATGTCGCAGGTGGTACTCGACGGTCTTCGGGCTCAAGAAGAGCGTTGCAGCAGCCTCGCGTGTGGTGCGTCCTTCGGAAAGCAGGAGGCCGATCTGGAGCTCCTGAGGAGTGAGTGCGTCGACCGTGCTCGCGTCGCGGCGACGCGCCGTCTCACCCGTCGCCGCAAGCTCCGCGGTTGCCTGCTCGGCCCACGGCTCGGCTCCGATCCGGTCGAAGAGCTCGATTGCGGCGCGCAGTTCTCCCCGTGCACGAACACGCTGCCGGGCCCGGCGTAGACGCGCACCGTAGGCAAGCCGCGTCCTCGCGATCTCGAACACGTCGTCGGTCGGCTCGTGGAGCCTCAGCGCTTCCTCGAAGCACTCCACGATCTCGCCGGGGGCGGCCAGGAGGCCACGGGAGCGGTGCAGTCGCGCGAGCGCCCACGGTCTGTTCTTCTCATGTGCGCGGCGGGCGTAGGGCTCGAGGATCGCCAGTGCATCGTCTCGACGGCCGAGACGGAGATACGCATCGACCAGGTCCGGTGCAGGCCAGAGGTCGACGTCGGCGACTCTGAGCTCGTCGAGGAACGCCTGCTGCTCCTCGAAGTGCTCGACTGCTGCAGCCGCATCGCCACGCCCGAGCTCGAGCTCGCCGAGCGCGGCGATCGCCCACAGAGCCGAGGTCCCGAGCCCGAGCTCCGCGCAAATCTCGCGGGCAGCGCGAGCGTTCGCGATGCATTCGTCGGTCTTGCCGAGGCGTGCCTCGACACGTGCGAGGCCCGCGAGCGCCGCTGCGAGCTCTGAGGGTTGGCCCGTCTCGCGCGCGTGCCGGGCCGCTTCGTGGAAGTCGGCCTCGGCCGCCGCTGTTCGCCCGGTCGACATCTCGTGCAGAGCGATGTGCAGCAGAAGGCGCGGCAGCACGCCGAGTGTCGTCTGAGCGCGGGCGGCCTCGATTGCCCGGTCGATCAGCGCTCGCCCGGCGTCGGCTTCGCGCAGCCAGAGATGGGGCATTGCGGCCCAGCCGAGCAGCAGAGGATCGCGCTGCATCTCGTCGGAGTTCTCGAAGACTTCAGCGGCCCGTTGGAGATGGACGGCGTTTCCGTCGACGTGGCCGGCGAGGATCCCGGCCATTCCCAGGAGAATCGACGTGAAGAACGCCGAGCGTTCGTCTTCGCCCGCATCGATCGCGGCTGCGCGGTGCGCCGTCTCCAGCAGGCGCTCTGCGTCACCCGCGGAGAAGCACGCGTAGCCCGCCTCGGCGAGCATGGCGATCGCAAGCGCCGGATCGTCGTCGGCGGCGCTCAGCGCACCAGTCGTCAGCAACCCGTAGCTCGTCATCACCGGTTCGCTCCGCATCCCGACGTGCGCTCGGAGGTGATCGATCCGGAGCGTGAGCCGACGGTCGGTCGAAGAGGTGTGGGCTTCGCCGAGCAGCGAGATCGCCCTTGGGCCGGCGCCGGCCAGCCAGGCGGAGTCTGCGGCGTCGTACAAGAGTTGGCCGCGGCGGTCGTCCGTGGTCGCGAGCTGAGCCGACCGCTCGAAAGCAGCTGCGGCGACGACGTAGGCGCTCCGGGCACGCGCGCGTGTACCTGCCTGCTCGAGCGCCGCCGAAGCGATGTCGTCGAGCCCGGTCGCTGCCGACGAGAGATGCCACGCACGACGGTCGATGTCACGATCCGGCAGCGCGTCGGCAAGAGCGCGATGCGCGAGCCGTCGCTCCGCTGAAGTCGCATCGCCGTAGACCGCCGACCGGGCGAGCGGGTGACGGAACTCGAGGGTCGCGCCCTCGCTCCGCACGAGACCGGTGCGTTCGGCCGCCGCGAGGTCGGCGGCAGTCAGCCCGAAACTCACCGCGGCACGGAGCAGAACGTCGAGCGCTCCGCCGTCATTCGCGGCCGCGAGCACGAGGAGCTGCCGAGTGCTGTCGGGTAGCGCCGACGACTGGCGCATGAAGGCGCGCGTGATGCTTGTCGAGACAGGCACCGGGCCACTCCACGGCAGCTCGGCGAGGCGCGCAGCGTCGGGCGCCAGCTCGAGGAGAGCGAGCGGGTTACCGAGCGTCGAGCGATAGAGCCGCTCCGCGATCTCGGCGGAGACCGGCGCGCCCTCGCCGCCGAGCAGCTCAGCCGCGCTCTGCTCGTCGAGGCCCGCCAGGTGCAACGTCGGGAGATCCGCACCATCGAGCATTGACGGCTCGTTGTCCCGCGAGGTCAGGATGACCGCGATCGGGTCGGCGACGAGCCGTCGCACTGCGAACAGGAGCGCTTCGGCGCTCGAGCCGTCGAGCCAGTGCACGTCGTCGACGAGTACCAGCACCGGCAGGTCCTCGGCGTAGGCGGCCAGCAGGCTCAGTGTCGCCGCGCCGACGGCGAAGCGGTCTCGTGCCCGCGGCGGCCGAAGGGCGAGCGCGCCCCCGAGCGCATTCGACTGCGGCTTGGGGATCGCGTCGAGCGCCCCGAGCGCGGGCCGCAGCAACTCGAGCAGACCCCCGAACGGGACCTGCGCCTCCGACTCGATGCCGCGGGCTCGCAGCACGCGCATTCCGGTGGCGGCCGAGGCGGCGTGCTCCAGGAGGGCCGTCTTGCCGATCCCGGGCTCGCCGATGATTGCCAGCACAGCGCTCCGGCCCTCCCGCGCGCTTTGGAGCAACGCCTCGAGAGCGGTGGTCTCACGGTTGCGCCCGAGGAGCACCTGATCGATTGTAGGAGCCTTCCGATGCCTTTTTTCGCGCTCAGGACCAGGTGGCCCCCGGAAGCGATCCCAGCGAGTCGTTCCCTACCGTCGCTCGAGACATCGACGGAGGAGGAGTAGATGGCCACCATTGAACAGGCACCCCTCGACCCGGCCAAGCTGGAGGCATTCGTCTTCAGGGCCGTGGACGAGGTCGGCGCGACACTGAACGCCGCGCTCGTCGTGATGGGCGACAAGCTCGGTCTCTATCGCGCGATGGCGGGCGCCGGCCCACTCGACCCGGGTGAGATCGCGCAGCGGGCCGGGGTTGCGGAGCGGTACGTGCGTGAATGGCTGAACGCGCAGGCCGCCGGCGGATTCGTCGAATACGACGCGGCGAGTGGCCGCTACACGCTGCCGCCCGAGCAGGCGAACGCTCTCACCGACGAGAACAGCCCCGCGTACCTCCCGGGCTTCTTTCAGATCGCGGTCGGCTCAGTGATCGACTCGCCGCGGATCACCGAGGCGGCTCGGAGCGGCGACGGAGTCGGCTGGCACGACCACGTCCATGACGTTCACGACGGTTGCGAGCGGTTCTTCCGTCCTGGCTACAACGCCAATCTCGTCAGCTCCTGGTTGCCCGCACTCGACGGCGTCGTCGAGAAGCTCGAGCAGGGTGCGACTGTGGCTGACGTCGGCTGCGGCCACGGCTCGTCGACGATTCTCATGGCGCAGGCGTTTCCGAACTCGACGTTCGTGGGCGCGGACTATCACGAGGAAGGCATCGCAACCGCACGCGCGCGCGCCGAGGAGGCCGGCGTCGCCGATCGTGCCCGGTTTGAGGTTGCGCCGGCTGCGGGCTACAGCGGCAAGGGCTACGACCTCGTGACGATGTTCGACTGCCTCCACGACATGGGCGACCCGATCGGAGCTGCACGCCACGTCCGAGACACCCTTGCGGCTGACGGCACGTGGATGATCGTCGAGCCCGCTGCGGGCGATCGCGTCGAGGACAACCTCAACCCGGTCGGGCGTGCCTACTACGGGTTCTCGACCCTGTTGTGCACACCTGCCTCGCTGTCGCAGGAGGTCGGGCTAGCGCTCGGCGCTCAGGCCGGCGAAGCCCGGCTGCGCGACATCGTCACCTCCGGCGGCTTTCAGCGGGTTCGCCGGGCGGCGGAGACGCCCTTCAACATGGTGCTCGAGGCGCGTCCCTGATTCGCGCGCGGGAGCCGGACGAGCACGGCTTCGTCGAACGCGACGGAGTTCGTGTCCACTGGGAGCGGTTCGGGTCGGGGGCCCGAACCGTTCTCTTCGTCCCCACGTGGTCGGTGGTGCACTCGCGCGTCTGGAAGGCTCAGGTGCCGTATCTCGCGCGTCACCATCGTGTGCTCACGTTCGACGGGCGCGGCAACGGGCTTTCCGACCGGCCGACCGAATCGTCGGCCTATGACGAGCGCGAGTTCGCCGCAGACGCGCTTGCGGTCCTCGACACAACCGGCACCGAGCGGGCGACGATCGTCTCACTTTCACTCGGTGCCCAGAGGGCTCTCCTGCTGGCGGCGGAGCATCCGGACCGTGTCGACGGGCTCGTCTTCATCGCTCCGACACTCCCGCTCAGCGACCCGGTGAATGTCGCGGGCACCTTTGAGGACGTCCACGACACCTACGAGGGTTGGGGCAAGTACAACGCGAACCACTGGCGCAGCGACTGGCACGACTTCCTGCAGTGGTTCTTCGGGACGGCATGCTTCACCGAGCCGCATTCAACGAAGCAGATCGAGGATTGTGTGCGGTGGGGGCTCGACACGACCGGCGAGACGATCGTCACCGCCCAGTACGGCGAGCGCATTCCCGACCGGGAGTCGGTGCTCGAGCTCTGCGCGAGAGTGACGAGCCCGGTGCTCGTCATTCACGGCGACGAGGACGCCGTGATCCCGCAGGAGCGAGGGCGGCGGTTGGCCGACGCGACGGGGGGCGCGTTCGTCTCGCTCGCCGGGTCCGGGCACTGCGCGCAGGCCCGCGACCCGGTCTCGGTCAACCTGCTGATCGACGAGTTCCTCGCCGAGCGACCGACTGGGGCTCGCCGTGTGAATGGCAGTGTGGGCACCGGGCGGCCCCCCCGCGTGCTCGTCGTGTCGAGCCCGATCGGGCTCGGCCACGCGCAGCGTGATCTCGCCGTCGTCACGGAGCTGCGCAAGCTGCGGCCGGAACTCGAGGTCGACTGGCTCGCCCAGCATCCCGTCACCGCCGTGCTCGAGGCGGCAGGCGAGCGGATTCACCCGGCATCGCAGCACCTTGCGAGCGAGTCGACCGCATTCGAGGCGCATGCACGTGAGCACGAGCTGCACGCGTTCCAGGCGTGGCGTGAGCTCGACGAGGTACTTGTCGCGAACTTCATGCTGTTCAACGACGTCGTGCGCGAGGGAGCCTATGACCTCTGGCTCGGGGACGAGTCGTGGGAGGTCGACTTCTTCCTGCATGAGAATCCGCGTCTGAAGACCGCGCCCTACGCGTTCCTCACCGACTTCGTCGGCTGGCTGCCGGTCGACGAATCGGAGGCCTGGCTGACGAGCGACTACAACGCCGAGAACATCGCGCACGTCGAAGGCAATCCGGGGCTGCGCGACGCCGCGATCTTCATCGGCGATCCCGAGGACATCGTGCCCGCGTCGTTCGGGCCGGGCCTCCCGGCGATCGGCGACTGGGTGCCAGAGCACTTCGACTTCTCGGGCTACGTCCTGGCCCCGCCGGCCGATGCCGCGCCACGCGCGGACGGGAGCCCGCCGCTGATCGTCGCGGCGGTCGGCGGATCGACGACCGGCATCCACCTCCTTCGCCGCATCGCCGCTGCCTTCGCGGAATTGCGGCTCGACACCGAGGCCGAACTGCTGGTCGTCTGCGGGCCGCGGATCGACCCGCGGGCGATCGCGCGACAGCCGGGGATGACCGTCGCGGGGTATGTCCACGATCTGCACCGCGTGCTCGCCGCATGCGATCTCGCGGTCGTCCAGGGTGGGCTGACGACGACGATGGAGCTCGTGGCGGGCCGCCGGCCGTTCATCTTCGTCCCTCTTCGCCGCCACTTCGAGCAGAACGGTCACGTCGCGCACCGGCTACGCCGCTACGGAGCGCCGGAGCCGACGTCCTACGACGAGACCTCGCCGGGCGAGCTTGCAGCGCTGATGCGAGCCCGCCTTGGGGCGCCCGTCGAGTATCTCCCGGTGGCCCGCGACGGGGCCGCGCGGGCCGCTGCACTGATCGCACCGCTCATCGCCTGAGCCACGGTCCGGGTCATAGGATCGCGCCACGTGACACACGACGTGAAACCGATGCCTGGGCTCGAGCACCTTCCGTTTGCGGAAGTGTGGTTCCGCTCGATCGACGGCCCGGGCTGGCGTCAGGCGTCCGCCGCGGCCCGCGCACTCGGAAAGAGCGGGCTCGAGGTCTGGACGACGACGGAGACGCCGGAGGTCGTGGCCTTTCTCGAGCAGCGCAGCTACGACGAGGTGCGCCGCTACGTCGTCTCGGAGCTGGATGTCTCGGCGGCGGCCGATCCCGGCCCTCCGGGCATGACGATCGTCACGTTCGCCGAGCGCCCCGAGCTCGCTCCGGCGCTCTTCGAGATCGCACGCGAGTCCTATCCCGACCAGCCCGGCCGGTCGGAGCAACTGATCGAGTGCTTCGGGTCGTGGCGCCACTGGGGCCTCGACGGGCACCCACCCGACGCGTACTTCATCGCACTCACAGGCGACGTGGTGCTGGGCTACGGGCTGCTCGACCTCGACGGCCTGACGGGGCACCACGCCTTCACTGCCGTCGCCCGCGCCGCGCGAGGGCACGGCGTCGCGAGCGCGATCAAGCGCGCGCAGATCTCCTGGGCGAAAGAACACGGATTGCTCGTCCTCCGAACCGCCAACGAGACGCGCCTCTCCGGGATGCTCGCGCTGAACCGACGGCTTGGTTACCGGCCGCTCTACGACGAGATCGTCTTGCGCGGTCCGGTCGCCGCGGTAGAGTCAGCACCATGAAGGGTCAGCAGAAACCGAAAAAGGGCCAGAAAAAGGCCCCGCAGAAGACGCTGAAGGAAAAGCGCGCCGACAAGCGCGCGTCCGAGAAGACCACTCGCGGTATCTGAGCCCTCGCGGCGTTAGGCTTCCGGCCATGGATGTCGAGGAGCTCGTCGAGGACAGTGCTGCGGACGGTAGTGCACGCGATCTCGCGGGCGTCTATCGCTACTACGAGCTGGCGAAGCGAGCCGAATGGCAGGTGAAGGACCTCGCCTGGGGCGAGATACCCCCGACGCCCGAGTACCGGGGCTCGCCCCAGAAGCTTGCGCGTCGCCAGGACATCTGGCGGTCTGTAATCACCCAGCAGCTTCAGGCCGACGAGCTGGCCGTCGAGATGGCGACGCAGCTCTTCGCGATCGCCCCCGACCATGAGGCGAAGCTCTACTACACGACGATGGTGCAGGACGAGTCGCGCCACACGGAGGCCTGGCTGAAGCTGATCGACCAGGCGGGGGGCATGGGCGAGCGCGACCCCTATCTCGACCAACTGGCGCACATGACCCTCGACGCCGAGACCCTCGAGGAGAAGGTCTTTCTGATGCAAGTCTTCTACGAGCGGCTGATCATCCCGCGCTTCCGCATGATCGCCAGGTCGTCACGCGGCACGATTCTGGAGGATCTGTGTAATCGGCTGACCATCGACGACGGCATTCACCACGGCGCCGGCATGGCGTACGAGCGGGTGCTCCTCGAGGGTGCCGGTAAGCGGGTCACGAACCGGCTGATCACGGCGGCGAATCGGATGCTGCCCCTGTTTGCCCAGCACACATTGTGGCGGCCGAAAGCGCGAGAGTTCATCGGCGGGCTGATGCGCGAGGCCGACATCCGCATGCTGAAGGAAGACCTCGAGCAGGGCATCCGTCTGGCCGAGTCGCTCGGCATCGACGTCAGCGACGTCGAGCTGCCGTACTAGCTCCACTAACCGCGGCCCGCGCGGCGAGTCGAAGCAGGCATGACCGCCAGCTTCCAGATCGAGCCGACGTCACCGCCTGAGCGGCCGTCGCACCTTGCTCTTGTCAAAGCGGCCCAGCCCTCCTTGGCCGCGCTCGCGGAGCTTCGCGCCCAGCTGGACGCACTCGTCGCGCCGCCCGCTGTGACCGAGCGGCGCGACGAGTGCCCAAACTCGACCTGCGTGCACCACACGAACCCGTGCGCGGCCTGCCGGGAGAGCTACTTCGACCGCCTGAGGCAGGCAGAGCTCGACCAGCAGCAGTTCGGGCGGCACGCGATCTCCGACGTGCGGCTGCTCCTGCCGGTCGTCGAGGCGCTCGTCGCGGCTGGGGGCGATGCGGCGCTCGCCGTTCTGCGCGCCGGGCTCGAATCGCGTAGCGCACGCTTCGCGTAGTCGTCACCTAACCGCTCCCTGCTGCACGCTCGCTAAGCTCGTTTCACATGGAGCTTCCGCTCACCGGCGGCTGCCTCTGCGGCGGCGTTCGCTACGAGATCTCGCAGCCACTCGTCTCCGCGAGCTATTGCCATTGCACCCGCTGTCAGCGACGCACCGGGACCGCCGGTTCGGCGCAGGCGCGAACCGTTCCGGGCAGCCTGCGGATCCTCGCCGGCGCCGAGCTCGTCGGTGAGCACGTCCCGGACGGAGGCTGGCCGAAGTGCTTCTGCACCGCCTGCGGAGGCGCGCTCTGGAGTCGCGACCCGAACGACGAGGAAGCGAAGAGCGTCAGGCTCGGCACCATCGACGGCGACCCGGGCATCCGCCCTCAGTGGCACCAGTTCACCGCGTATGCGGCGGCGTGGGAGCCGCTCCCCGACGACGGCCTTCCGCGGTACCCCGAGGGCAAAAGGTAGCGTCCAAAGACGTGTGCTTCGACCTCGACAGCTCGCCGCCGATCGCCGTCATCGCCGGCGCAGCCGTCTCGCACGATGACCTCGTCCTGACTGCCGCCGACGGCAACGAGTTCGCGGCGTTCGTCGCGACGCCCGAGGAGCCGGCGACGACGGGCGTCGTGATTCTTCCCGACGTCCGGGGCCTCTACCACTTCTATGAGGAGCTCGCGCTGCGATTCGCAGAACGCGGGATCGCCGCGCTGGCTCTCGACTACTTCGGACGAACGGCCGGCGTCTCGAAGCGGGGCGATGAATTCGAGTACCCGCCGCACGTCGAGCAGCTCACCGATGACGCCACGCAGGCCGACACACGCGCGGCTGTCGAAAAGCTCCGCGCGCTCGGCTGCACGACCGTCTTCACGCTCGGGTGCTGCTTCGGCGGCCGGGCGTCGTGGGTCGCGGCCGCGTCGGGGCATGGTCTCGCCGGTGCGATCGGGTTCTACGGCTCGCCGACGCGTGAGCGCGGCGGTCCCAGCGTCGTGCAGCGAGCGGGGCAGATCGCTTGCCCGATCCTCGCGCTACAAGCGGGAGACGATCAGGGCATCACCGCCGAGGACAACGCCGCGTTCGAGCAGGCGCTCACCGACGCCGGCGTCGAGCACGAGATCGTCACCTACCCCGGCGCGCCGCACAGCTTCTTCGATCGCAAGCAGGAAGAGTTCGCCGACGCGTCAGCCGACGCCTGGCGGCGCACGCTCGCGTTCATCGCAGCCCATTGATCCGGCCGCATTGACCTGGCAATGATCCTGGCGATCGACCAGGGCACGACCGGAACGACCTGCCTCGCCGTGGACGGTGAGCTGCACGTCCTGGGCCGCGGCTACCGAGAGCTCCCGCAGCATTTCCCGCGTCCCGGCTGGGTCGAGCACGACCCAGAGGAGATCTGGCAGAGCGTGCTCCACGCGGCGGAGGCCGCCCTGCAGGCCGCGGGCGCGCGACCGGCCGATCTGAGGACCGTTGCGATCACGAATCAGCGCGAGACGACGATGCTCTGGGATCGCGCGACGGGCACGCCGGTGGCGCCCGCAATCGTCTGGCAGGACCGGCGCACGGCAGACCGTTGCCGTGAGCTCGACGCCGGGCTGATCGCCAGCCGGACAGGCCTTGTGCCCGACCCGTACTTCTCCGCGACGAAGCTCGAATGGCTGCTCGGCCGGCACCGGCGCAGCGGGCTTGCGTTCGGAACGGTCGACACGTGGTTGATCTGGAAACTGACCGGCGGAACGGTGCACGCAACCGACGTGACGAACGCATCACGCACGATGCTCACATCGCTCGCCACGCTCGACTGGGACGACGAGTTGCTGGCGCTCTTCGGGGTCGACCGCGAGCTGTTGCCCCGGGTCGTCGGCTCAGCCGAGGTCGTCGGCGAAGGCCGACTGCTCGGCGCTGCGGTGACGATCCGTGGCGTGGCCGGAGACCAGCAGGCTGCGCTCTACGGCCAGGGGTGCCATCGTCCGGGCGAAGGAAAGACGACGTACGGCACCGGCAGCTTCGTCCTCGTCCACACGGGCGACGATGACTCGCCACCGCCGTCTGGCCTGCTGAAGACGGCCGCGGCGGACGGGTACGCACTCGAAGGCGCGGTGCTCGTGAGTGGCGCTGCGCTTCAGTGGCTTCGGGACGGCCTCGGTGTGCTCGCCGATGCGTCGGAAAGCGACGCACTCGCGCGCAGCGTCGATTCGACGGACGGTGTCGTCTTCGTGCCCGCGCTGACCGGGCTGGGGTCGCCGTGGTGGGACGCCGACGCGCGCGGGCTCGTCTCGGGCTTGACGCGCGGGACCACTCGCGCACACCTCGTCCGGGCCGCGCTCGAGGCGATCGCGCACCAGGTCGCGGACGTGGTCGAGGCGCTCCCGGAACGCCCGACCGTGCTGCGCGCCGACGGCGGCGCCACCGCCAACGCGTTCCTGATGCAGTTTCAGGCCGACCTGCTCGGTATCCCCGTCGAGGTTGCAGCCGAGCGCGAGACGACGGCGCTCGGCGCTGCCGCGTTGGCCGTGGGACACGGCGCGCGTGTGCCCGTCGGAGCCGTCTACGAGCCTCGGCTCGGGGCCGATCTGGTCGCTGCAGAGGCGCTCGGAGTGGCGCGCGGCGCTCGAACTGGCTAAAACCGGTCCAGCTCCTTAACCAGAACTCCAAGCGCACTCTTAGGAATCGGGTGCATTCTTCGGGGAAATCCGCGAGCGAGGGAGGCGTGAGAGTGGAAGACGTCGGTGGAAAGCTCGAGCAAGCGCTGTTCGAGATTCGGCGAGTCATCGCCGGCCAGGAAGGAATGCTCGAGCGGGTGCTCGTCTGCTTGCTCTCGGGCGGTCATCTGCTGATCGAAGGCGTGCCCGGTCTCGCGAAGACCCTCACCATCAAGACGACGGCGGCCGTGCTGGGCGGCGAGTTCAAGCGCGTGCAGTTCACGCCGGACCTCGTGCCCTCGGACCTCGTCGGTACGCGCGTGTATCGCCCCGACCGGACCGAGTTCGAGACAGAGCTCGGCCCTGTCTTCTGCAACTTCCTGCTCGCCGACGAGATCAACCGCGCGCCTGCGAAGGTCCAGTCGGCGCTGCTCGAAGTGATGCAGGAGCAACAGGTGACGATCGGCCACACGAGCTATCAGGTGCCGAAGCCGTTCCTCGTGCTCGCAACCCAGAACCCGATCGAGTCCGAGGGGACGTACCCTCTCCCGGAGGCGCAGGTCGACCGGTTCATGCTGAAGGTGCTCGTGGACTACCCGTCGCACGACGAGGAGCTGACGGTCGTCTCGCGCTCGCTCGAAGATGCGCCCACGCTCGAGCAGGTTCTGTCACTCGACGAGCTGAAGGAGCTTCAGACCCGTGCTGCGCAGATCTATGTCGACCCGGCCCTGATCAGCTGGGCCGTCGATGTGGCGACGGCAACCCGGTCGCCGCGGGCTCACGGCCTGGGGGAGATCGCCGATTACATCGCGTTCGGAGCAAGCCCGCGTGGGCCGATCAGCCTGGTGTCGGCCGGGCGCGCGTTGGCGTTGATCCGCGGACGTGACTACGTCACGCCCGGTGATCTGGAGACGCTCGTCCGCGATGCGTTCCGCCACCGGCTCGTGCTCTCGTATCGCGCGCTCGCCGAGGAGGTGGCGTCGGACACGATTCTCGACACGGTGCTCGCGTCCGTACCTGCTCCGCAGATCGATCTCGGCCGGACGCACGCCGCGGCGTGACCTCGACCGCCGCCGACCCGCTCGCACCGAACCGGACGCCCGCGGCGCCAGGCCCCGGGCCGCTCTCGTCGGCGTCACTGCGCGCGCTCGAGCTCTCGGTCGGGCGCCGGGTCGACGGTTTGCTGGCGGGCGACTATCGCTCAGCGTTCGCCGGCGTCGGCAGCGAGTTGTGGCAGGTGCGCCCGTACGAGCCCGGCGACGACGTGCGCCGGATCGAGTGGAACGTCACGGCCCGCACGGGAGAGACGCACGTGCGGGTCGAGCTCGCCGAGCGCGTGCTCGTGACGTGGCTCGTGCTGGACGCGTCGGCGTCGATGGCGTTCGGTACCGGCGACCGCCGGAAGGCCGACGTCGCCGAGGGGGTCGCCGTCGCGGTCGGATACGCGGCGACGCGACGCGGCAACCGCCTCGGCACGGTCGCGTTCGGTATGGAGCAGACGATCGAGCGTCCTCGCCAGGGCCGCCGCGCACTGCTCGACACGCTGCACCTGCTGCGTGAGCTTCCTCCTGGCGGGACAGGCAAGCTGAGCGACGCGCTCGAGCTCACCGACCGCGTCGCCCGCCAGCGGGCGCTCATCGTCGTCGTGTCCGATTTCCGCGGGTCGCCCGATTGGCGAGCGCCGCTGCTCCGGCTTGCCGGACGACACGCGGTGCTTGCAGTGGAGGTACGAGATCCGCGCGAGCAGGAGCTCGCCGATGTCGGCGAGCTGCGCCTCGTCGACCCAGAGACGGGACGACAGCTGCGCGTCGACACGGGCGACCGACGGCTGCGCGAGCGCTTCGCCGCTGCCGCGACGGAGGAACGCCGGGCGCTGGTCGCGTCCCTGAGCTCCGCCGGCGTGCGGCATGTCGCCCTCTCGACCGACGGCGACTGGTTGCATCCACTCACTGCGTTCCTGCGGCGGGGGCACCGCATCAGATGAGCTTCGAGGCGCCGATTCTGCTGCTCTCGCTGTTCGCGTTGCCGGTAGCGGTCGCCGCGTATCTGTGGTTCGACCGCCAGCACGACCGGCGCGCCTCGGCCTGGGCCGCCCCTGCCTTGCTGCCGAACATGATCAAGCGGCCGCCGGCCTGGCGGCGGCACCTGCCGACGGCGCTCCTGCTCGCCGGTGTCGCCCTTCTCCTGGTCGGCTTCGCGCGCCCGCACGCGACCTTCAGCGTCAAGCGGGACGAGGCGACACTGGTGGTCGTGCTCGACGTCTCGGGATCGATGGCGGCGAACGACACGCATCCGACCCGTCTCGCGGCCGCCCGCGCCGCTGCCGAGCGGCTGGTCGACGGCCTTCCGAGCGGCTATCAGATGGCGATTGTCACGTTCTCCGACCACGCATCGGTCGTCTCGCCTCCGACCCGTGACACGACGCGGCTCCGCTACGTGCTCGAGCATGCGCAATCGGGGCCGCAGGGCACGGCTCTCGCAGCTGCGGTCTCGCGCGCGGTCGACGTCGCCGTCTCCGTGCATTCTTCGACCCGTGGAAAACTCGTGCCAGGACAGATCGTCCTGTTCTCGGACGGCGGACAGACCTCGGGACGAACGACGCCTCAGCAAGCGGGTGCGCAGGCAGCGAAGGCGCATGTGCCGGTGACCGCCGTCTCTGTCGGAACACCCGACGGGGTCGTCTCGCAGCCGCTGAAAGGCGGCTTCACGGAGCGCTTCCAGGTGCCGGTGAAGCCCGCCGCGCTGCAGACGATCTCGCGTGCGAGCGGCGGCCACTTCGTCGCGGGTCCCCAGTCCCTCGACGTGTCCGCGACCTACGCGAGCCTCAAGGAGCGCGCAGGCCATAAGCAGAAGGCGGTCGAGGTGACCTCGGCGGTGGCCGGCGGCGCACTCGTGTTCATGGTCGCCGGAGGCCTGCTGTCGGGTCTCTGGTTCAGGAGGCTCACATGAAGATCCTCGGAATCGCCTTCGTAGCGGCGCTCGCATTCGCGGCCGTGCAGGCCCCGGTGGGAGGCGCCACGGGCGAATGTCGCGGGATCACCGCGTGCATTCGCGTCCCGGGACCGTGGGTGGTGGTGCCGCCGCACGGGACTGCCGACTACCTCCTTACCTGCCCTGGTGGCCGGAGCGTCGTCGGGGGTCTCGATGCACAGGCGACCTCTCGCGCCGTCCGAGTCAGTTTCGTCGGTCGCCTCGGCGCACCTGTTCAGCCCGGTGTGACCACGACGCGGTACGCGCTCTTCCATGCCGTCTCCACGGTCGGAAAGGTGCAGGCGTTCCAGCCGCTGCTCGGCTGCGTCCCGACCCAGGGCGGCGGCGGGCGATCGACGGTCTCGGCACGCGTGACGCCGGTCGGCCCGTCACTCGAGCTTCGGTCGCGCATCGTGGTGATCGGGCCGGGCGAAGCGCGGTTTGCACGAGTCGCGTGCCAGCCGGACGAGAAGCTCGTCGGCTCGTGGCATGCGGTTGCGTTCCGCACCAAGCAGCCGCCACAGCTCGCCGATGCCGCCCGCGTCCGGGCATCGAGCGTCGTAGTCGGCAAGAAGGTCGTCGTCACCGCGGCAGCGAGTGACGGTCTCTCGATCGACGTGCACGCGATCGTCCAGGTCGGAGCGGAGTGCGCGCCGTGAGCTTCGGTTCGCCGTACCTGCTCCTCCTGCTGCTGATTGTCCCTGCAGCGGCCGTGCTCGCAGTCTGGTTCGACCGGCGGCGTTCGGGCTACGCGGTCGCCTTCACGAACCTCGAGCTACTCGCCGCTGTGGCGCCGAAGCGTCGCCCGCTGTGGCGCTGGCTGCCCCTGGCGCTCTTCTTGCTGGCGCTCGCGTTTGCGTCGACCGCGGTCGCGCGGCCGCGGGCGAGTATCTCGAAGCCGGCCGACCAGGCGACCGTCGTCTTGCTCGTCGACGTGTCGGGCTCGATGCGCGCCGCCGACGTGAAGCCGTCGCGCCTCGGCGCCGCACAGGAGGCGATGCAGAAGTTCATCGCGCGGGTGCCGAAGCGCGTGAAGGTCGGCCTCGTCTCGTTCAGCACCGGGCCGAACGAGTTGGTGATCCCGACTACCGATCGCGCCGTCCTCGGCGAGGGCATCGACCTGCTCTCGCCCGAGGCCGGGACCGCGATCGGTGACGGGCTCGCGCTCGCGGTGCAGGTTGCCAAGCAGTCGGTTGGCGCGGCGCCTCGCGGTCGCGACGGCAAGCGGGCCGCCGCGATCATCTTGCTCTCGGACGGCGCGCAGACGCGTGGCACGCTCGCGCCGTTGCAGGGAGCCGACCGCGCTCGTGATGCCGGGATCCGGGTCTACACCGTCGCCCTCGGAACCGACCACGGGTCGCTCGGGATCGGCCCGTTCGGCGGCTACGGACTCGGCGGTGGCTTCGGGCGGCGCTTCCCGGTGCGGCCCGACCCGGTCACGCTTGCGGCGATCTCGCGCGAGACCGGTGGCAAGACCTACCGCGCCGAATCGGCCCAGAAGGTGAACGACGTCTACAAACAACTCGGGTCGAGCGTCGTCAGCCGTCATGCGACCCGTGAGATCTCGTCGTGGTTCGTCGGCATTGCCGCGCTCTTGCTCCTGACCTCCCTCGGCGCGGCGCGCCTCACCGGCGAACGATTGCCTTAGTGGGCGGCTACCATTCCGCCGATGAGCAACCCACTGACGACTCCGGGCACGAAGCACGATCCGTGGGCCGGCAATGATGGCTTCGGGTTCGAGGAGTCCGAGCACATCGTGAGCGACGACGACGCCGATACCGCGCTCTGCGGGATCGATCAGACCGGCGTCCCGTGGGATCAAGGCTTCCCTGTCTGCCAGGCCTGCTTGGCCGTGGCGCAGGGCCGCATGAGCTGAGTCAGCCGCGCGCGGCCGTCAGGGCCGCGCAGCCATCAGTGCCGCGCAGGCTCAGTGCCGCGAAGCAGTGCCGTGCAGTTGGCACGCCCGGACTTCTCGAAATACTGCTGGTGGTAGTCCTCGGCGGCGTGGAACGTGCCCGCCGGCTCGATCTGCGTCGCGATCCTGCGTCGCGGCCAGCGAAGATTCGCCTCCTGCGTCGCGCGGGTCGCCCGGGCCGCGGCTTCCTGCGCCGGTGAGTGGGTGAAGATCGCCGAGCGGTATTGCGACCCGATGTTCAACCCCTGGCGGTTGCGCGAGGTCGGGTTGTGGCTCGACCAGAACACGTCGAGCAACTGCTCGTACGACACGGAGTCAGGGTCGAAGGTGACCTCGACCGCCTCCGCGTGCCCGGTGCGACCGCTGCACACCTGCCGGTACGTCGGGCTCTCGACGGTGCCGCCGGTGTAGCCGACGCGCGTCGCCGTCACGCCGTCCAGCCGCCGAAACTCGGCCTCGACGCCCCAGAAGCACCCGGCCGCGAATGTCGCCTTTTCTTCCATCGCTCTAGTAGACCCGCGGCGTCCCCGATCGTTACACGTCTGCGGACCCTCAGATCTCTTTCCAGAAGACGGTCGTGTCGCACGGTCGCCCGTCGGGGTAGAGGGCGTAGTTGGGGATGACGCCGACCGTCGTCCAGCCGAGCCGCGCGTACAGTCGCGCAGCGTCGTCGCCGGTGACGGCGTCCAGTACGAGCAGTGTCTTTCCCTCGCTTCGGGCCTCCTCCTCGGCGGCCCACATGAGGTGCTCGGCGACGCCGCGCCTGCGTGCAGCGCTGTGGACGAGCAGCTTGGCGATCTCGGCCCGATGCGGTTGGTTCGGTGGCAGCGCGAGGATCACCTGGACGGTGCCGACGAGGCGCCCCTCGGTGAACGCCGCGAGGATCAGCCGCCGGCCCGCCTCGGCCTCGGCGAGCATGCCCGCGAAGGCGGTGCGGGCGTCCTCCTGCGAGAACGGCGCCAGGTAGCTCACAGACGCGCCGCCTGCAACACAGTCGGCGAGGACGTCCGCCAGAGTGCCGAGCTGCGTTCGGAGCTCGGGTCCGTTCAGGCGACGAACCTCGATCGAGTTGGATGCGGCCATTGCCCGACACTATTTCAGTGCGACCCTGTGGTGAGAACGTCACGCTTGCGTAACCCTCGTTTGGCGAAGGGACGTGGCCCGACAGGGCAACCCCGAGGCGATGAAGACCCCCGCACCCGACCGCCTGTGGAGGGATTGTCACGCTTCCGTGACCCTCGTTTGGCGACAAGACGCGTGTCGGGAGGACGTGTCCCACGAATGCCCGTTCCGTGACTTCGACTAGGGTGAACGGCGTGCTGCCGATCATCATCGTCGTGGTCGTCGCGATCCCGGTCCTCGTGCTGGCGGTCATGAAGGTGAGGCGGAGGACGACCGCCGCCGAGCATCCGGCAGGGGAGGGCGCCGCCGAGCGGGCTGAGATCGAGCGGGAGTTCGCGGAGTCCGAGCGCTACCAGGAAGAGTGGCGCGCGGAGCAACACAAGCACCCGACGGACGATTCTCTGTTCTAAGAAGCAGATTGTTTTCAGAACCAAGGGAGGACTGAGATGGCCGACGAGCCGAACGACCAGCTGACCGATGGGCTGACTGATGACGAGATCGAGACCTTGCATAAGGGCGCGATGGGGGCCGGACTGCTGGTGTCGGTCAGTGACCGCGGTTTCTTCGACACGTTCAAGGAGACCGGTGCGCTCGCGAAGCACGTCACCGCCGCGCATGCGAACTCCGACAGCGCCATCGTGCGGCGCGTTGCCGAGGGCCACAAAACCGGTTTCGGGCTCACGAGCTCGGCGGACGAGATCGAGTCAGGCACGCTCGAGGCGTTGCGCTCGTCGGTGCAGGTGTTGCAGGCGAAAGCACCCGGCGAGCTCGAGGCCTATCGCAACTTCGTCCTCGACCTGGCGCGCTCGGTTGCCGCGGCGGCGCCCGGCGGAGACGAGGCGGAGGGCGGCGCGGTCGCGAAGATCGAGGGCGCGCTCGCCGACGGCGGCGCCCAGCCCGATCCGGCGGCGTAGGGCAGCTGACCGTCCGGCTCTAAGACGTGACCGGCTCAGATTCAAGGTCGAGCCGGCGCTGGACGGTGGGCCAATCGAGGCACGTGTTCTTGCAGGCAACGCGGCCGGCGGTCACGGTGGGTGCGGGCGGCGATCTAAGCCGTCGGTGCGCCTCGTTGCGGTGCGCGTTGGCTGAGGATCGCCTGCCGTGCCTCCAGGAACTCCTCTTGGAAGTCGGTCAGATGCGGAGGGGCTGAGATGATCCCGTCGGCGGTCGGCAAGATGGCGTGCATTGCGAGCTTCTCGCCCCAGTTGCGCGCCTGGTCGACCAGCTGCTGATACTCGGCCTTCGGGATCGTCGGTCGCGCGTTGGTCTCGGTGAGCAGGCCGCCGAGGTGATCGGCTGCACGGACGCGTGCGCCCATGTCGGGGACGTTGCCGGCCTTGTCGCGGCAGAACCGGGCAAGGATCGTCTTGATGATCGACGTGTGGTCGAAGACCGTCTTCGCTACCGCCTGTTTGCCGACCCACGGCGAGACGACGATGGCGGGCACACGTGGGCCGAGGTGCCGAAGGTTCGGGGCGTCGTCCTTGCACGCGGGTGGCTGGACATGATCGTGGAAGCCACCGTGCTCGTCGTAGGTGATCAACAGCAACGTTTTCTCCCAGGCCGGGCTCTGGGCGATCGCGTCGAAGAGCTCGAGCACGAGCTTCTGGCCGGCATGCAGGTCCGACGGCGGGTGGTCGTCGTTGGAGCCTGCGGGCCCAAACGAGAGGTCGATGAAGTTCGGGTCGATCCACGAGACGGCCGGCAGATCACCGGCGGCTGCGCGCTCGAGGAAGCTGCGGTGGCCGAAGACGTCCTTCCGGTCGAAGTACGCGGGGATCGTCTCGTCCGAGAGCCCGTACTGCGGGTCGATCAGCCAGAGCATCGGGACGTAGTCGTGTGAGTACCAGCGCCACGAGACCTTGGCGTCGTCGAGGTGCCGGCAGAACGACTTGAGGTTGTACGGCCGGGGCGGGCGCAGCGCGTCGATCTGCCCACCCGAGCCGCCCGTGACCGCGTAGCAGCGGTTGGGCATCGTCTCGCCCGGGACGGAGCAGAACCAGTGATCGCAGACACAGAACTGATCGGCGAGGTAGGCATAGACCGGAAGCTGCTTGGCCGTGTGGTAGTGCATCACCACTCCGGGTGAGTCGCCGCGGTAGGGCGGATGGGGGCGTGTGTCGACGTAGTTCTTGGCGAAGCCGCTCATCTTGCCGCCGGCGATCTGCGCGGCCACGCTCAGGCTGCCGTGGCTCGGATCCTGCGCCTTGACGAGTTGCGTGCTCGTCGCCGGCTGCACGGGGTAGCTCACCCCCTGGACGGCGTTCGAGAGGCCCGGCGGTGGCCCTTCGACGTCGGTACGGCCTTCGTCGAGTGTCAGGAAGCCGAGCATGTGGTCGAACGACCGGTTTTCCATCATCAAGACCACGATGTGGTCGACCTTCGCGACAAGGTTCTTCAACGCAGCGTCGTCGGCGACGACGGTCTTCGCGGCAGTGCCGGGCATCAGCGCCTCCAGGGTCGGGTCGGTCGGTGCCGCAGGGTGGAACTCGGATCAGAGTTAAGCAACTCTCGCATCACCGCAACGCGCTTCAGCGGTCCTGACGCGTCGGGGCTAGAGGTCGAGATTGAGTTCGCGCAGGGCGAGAAAGACGCCTTCGCTGAAGGTGGGGTAGGGCGGGATCACATCGAGCAGGACCTCGATCGGCGTCTCGGCTCGGATCGCGAGAGTCAGCTGTTGCAGCCATTCGCCGGAGTCCGGACCGACTGCAACGGCGCCGGTCAGAACGCGGCGCTCCGGATCCGCAACGACCTTCACGAAGCCGGGACGTTTCGGGCGTTCGTAGGTGGCGAGGCGAGGGACCGAGGTGAGTTGCCAGGTCGAGCTGACGCCGCCCTCGGTGCTGCCGACGGTCGCGACTTGCGGATCCGTGAAGATCGTCGCGGGGACGGCGCGATGGTCGGCGCGCACGTCCCGGCCGTTCATGTCGTAGGCGGCGATTCGCCCGTGGTACTTGCCGACGTGCGTGAACGGTGCGATGCCGGTGACGTCGCCGATCGCCCAGACGTTCTCGCCGGCGCGCATCTGTTCGTTCACTTCGATACCGCGGCGGGTGATCTCGAGCCCGAGCGCGTCGAAGCCGCCCACGTTCGCCCGGCGACCGGTGGCGAGGAGCAAACGGTCGAACGGGATCGCGGAGCCGTCGGCGAGGAACAGAGTGTTGCGTGTCGCACGTTCGGCGCGAGCGCCGAGCCGAACCTCGACGCCGTCCTCCCGTAGCGCCTCTTCGACGAGGACGGCGGCATCGGCGTCGATGTGCGAGAGCAGCCGGACCTCGCCGTCTACAAGCGTCACCTGCGAGCCGACGCGCTGGAAGAACTGCGCAAGCTCGCAGCCCACCGGCCCGCCGCCGAGCACGACGAGTCGTGCGGGGACCTCCAGCGTCTGCGTCGCGTCGACATTCGTCCAGTAGTCGACCTCGTCGAGCCCCGTGATCGGCGGGATGACAGGGCTCGAGCCGGTAGCGACGACCAGGCGGTCGTAGGAGAGCGCGACCGCACCGTCGACGGTGACCACGCCCGGCTCGGAGACGACCGCATCTCCGCGAACGAGCTTCACGTTCCTCGATTCGAGCCATTCGACCTGCGAAGAGTCGTCCCGCTCGGCGACCTGATCGCGCCAGGCAAAGATTCGCCGCACGTCCAGCTCGCCTCCCGAAATCGCTCCCTCCGAGTGGCGCGCCGCCGCGAGCAACTCGGGCGCACGCAGCATCGTCTTCGTCGGCATGCACGCCCAATAGGAGCACTCACCTCCGACCAGCCGGCGTTCGACGACGGTCACCTTCGACTCGCCGTCGAGCCGGCGGAGGGCGCCGACGAAATGCTCGCCGGACGACCCTCCACCGAGGACGACGATCTGCACTAGAGCTGCACTACAGCAGGTGGTTCGCCTTGAGGAACGCCTTCGCGACACTCGCGGCGGACTGCTTGTTCACGATCACGGCTTTGTTCATCGCCACGATCGCGTCCTGGGTCAGCGTTGCCGACACGGCGTTCACGGTCGTCGTGAATTTCGAGCCGAGCGCGGTTGCCACCGACGTCTTGACGATCGGCGCAACGTTCTGGAAGCCCGTGACGTGCTTCGGGTCATTCAGCACCGTGTACTTCGATCCCTTGCCGAGCGGCGGATCGGTCGAGAACACATCGGCCGCCAGGATCTTGCCCGCGTCCAGCGCCGCATACGCCGAGATGCCGGCCAGCGGCACGAACGACACATTCGTGAGCCCGTACTGCTTCTTGTAGCCCACGAGACACGTGTTGCGCGTCTTGCACTCTGGGAACGCACCGAACTTGAATCCGCCGACCTTCTTCAGATCGCCGATCGACTTCAGGCCGTACTTCTTGGCCGTTGCGTTCGTCACAGCGACCGCGTCGGTGTCGAAGAACGGTGTCGCCTTGAGCAGCGTGTAACCCTTCGCTGCCTCGAGCTTCTTCGCCAGCGCGTACGTGGCGCTCGCCGTCTTGGCGGAGAGATTCCGGTGGAAGACGTCCTGCACGATCACACCCGTGTACTCCGGGTACATGTTCAGCTTTCCACTCGTCAACGAGGTCTGCATGAGCTCGGTCGAGCCGATGTTCTCCTTGTACGAGACGGTGAAGCCCTTCGCCTCGAGCGCCTGCTTGTAGAGCTGGCCGAGGATGAACTCCTCGGGGAAGTTCTTGGTCCCGAGAATGATCGTCGGACCGGTCGTGGTCCGCGCGTGTGCGGGATGCGTGAATGCCGCCGCAACGAGGCCGATGACAATCGCGACCCCGAGGGAAATGGCGAACGCCGCCTTCGCAGCACGACGTGTGTGTTTCCTGATCACACCTGCTCCTTTCGTGGAATGTCGACCTCGACACTAGTACGCCGAAGGGGTCTGGGCGTTACTGCGATCTGAATCCCGAGTAGGGCCAGGAATACACCGGCCGAGAGCGCCATCACGCAGATCGACGCTCCGATCACGCCCGACAATCGGTAGCTCGCCTGATTGACGATGATGTCGCCGAGCCCGCCGCCACCTGCAATCGCCGCGATCGGGGCCGTTGCGATGACCGTGACCGCGGCGATCCGGATTCCGGTGAAGAGCAGGGGGGTTGCGAGCGGTAGCTCGATCCGCCGCAGGATCTGGGTTCGCGTCATGCCCATGCCGCGTGCCGCTTCGACCGCATCGCGATCGACGCCCTCGACGCTGTCGTAGGAGTTGGTGAGGATCGGCCCGGTGGCGAGCACCGCGAGCGCGACCATGTTGTTGACGAAGCCGATGCCGAGGATCGTCAGGAATGCAGCAATCAGCACGAGACTCGGCAGGCCGCGCCCAAAGATCGAGGCGCCGATTGCGAACCCCGAGCCGCGGTGCATGTGACCGAGCATGATTCCGAGCGGGAGCGCGACCAGCAGTGCGACGCCGAGGGCAGCGCCCGAGAGCAAGAGCTGTTCCCAGGCCTTCCCGAGCAGGAGCGCGGGATTGTCGGCGATGAAGCGAAACGCGTCGCCGAAGGTGTGCAGGTTGGCGGTGTCGGCGAGCGTCACGTTGTCCTCGCCCACGGCACGAGCAACCGTTTGAGCAGCACGAGCGCGGCATCACAGGTCAGGGCGAGGGCGATCGCGAGCGCGCCGGCGGCGTAGATCTCGGTCTTGAACGGCGTCGGCAATTTGACGGCGTTGAAGATCGGGTAGCCGAGGCCCTGTGGAAGGAGGAACGCGGCGATCGTCGCGATCGCGATCGTCGACACGATCGCAATCCGCAAGCCGCCGATGATCGCGGGGACCGCAAGCGGGAGCTCGACGCGCGTCAGGATCTGCCGGCGGGTGAGTCCCATGCCTCGCGCCGCCTCGAGCACCTCGTCGGGTGCGCTGCGCAGGCCGGCCATGATGTTCGGGAAGAGGATCACGAGGGTGTACGCAACGAGTGCGACCTCGACGGTTGTTCGCGTGATGCCGGTGAAGGGCACGAGGATTTGAAACAGCGCGAGGCTCGGAATCGTGTAGAGGAGTGCCGACGACACCCCGATCGGCTGCTCGGCGCGGTGGTAGCGATGAGCAAGGAGCGCGAGCGCGAATGCGAGGACGAAGCCGATGCCGATCGCGATCGCGGACAGCTCGATGTGCTGGATGAGCGCCGGCTGCAGCGTGTCGCCCCAGTGCTCCTTCACCCAGCCCCAGCAGAACGTGTTGTTGCCGGTCACACACGGGTCGCCCTGCCCGAAGTTCGGGATCACAGGGCCGGCAGCGAGAGCAGCGCTCACAGCAGACTTCCTGCGTCGGCGAGGCGAAACACTCCTAGCTCGGAGCCGTCATTGTCGACGACGACGACCTGATCTTCGTTCGTCTCGAGCATCTGCGAGACGGCGTTCCGGATCGTGGTCTCCTTCGGGATGCGTGCACCTTCTGCGGTCGCAAGTGCAGCGGTGAGCGGAACGGTCTCGAGCGTGCGCAGCGCGAGGCGGCGGAGCGCTCGATCCTCGCCGATGAACTTCTTCACGAAGTCGTCGGTTGGGTGCGCGAGGATCTCGTCCGGCGTGTCGTACTGAGCCAGGACGCCACCTTCGCGCAGGATCGCGATGCGGTCACCCATCTGGATTGCTTCGTCGATGTCGTGCGTGACGAAGATGACGGTCTTGCCGACCTCTCGATGCAGCCGCCGAAGCTCGGTCTGCAGGCGACTCCGCGTGATGGGGTCGAGTGCCCCGAACGGCTCGTCCATCAGCAGCAACGGGGGGTCGGCGGCGAGTGCGCGGGCGAGGCCGACGCGCTGGCGCTGCCCGCCCGACAGCTGTGACGGATACCGGCCGGCGTCGGTCGCGTCGAGCCCAACGAGCTCGAGCAGCTCGGCGGTCCGCGCACGGATCTTCACCTTCGGCCAGCCGAGGAGGCGCGGCACCGTCCCGATGTTCTCGCCGACGCTCAGGTGAGGAAACAGGCCAACCTGCTGGATCACATAGCCGATCCCGCGCCTGAGCTCGACGACCGGCAGGTCGAAGATGCTGCGGCCGTCGATGCGGATCTCGCCCGAGTCGAACGGGATCAGCCTGTTGACCATCTTCAACGCCGTTGTCTTGCCGCCGCCGGACGGGCCGACGAGGACGCAGAACGCCCCAGCCGGAATCTCGAGCGAGAGGTCGTCGACCGCGGCCGTCTCGCGACCGGGGTAGCGCTTCGTCACGTGGTCGAAGACGATTTCCGCTGCGTCGCTCACGTCGCTTTCCTGATCCCGGCGAGACCGATCGCCCCGCCGATGCCGATGAGCCCTGCGGTCACGAGCATCGCGAGGTGGTAGCCGGCCATGTCGAGCTCGTTCGTATTGCCCGCGACCAGCGCGCCGACGACGGCGATCCCGAGTAGTCCTGCGACCCGGGCGACGGCGTTGTTGACGCCGCTCGCAATACCGGCGTCGTGCTCGCCGACGTCTGCGAGCACCGTTGCGGTCAATGGCGCGACGATCATCGAAAGCCCGACGGAGAAGACGAGCAGCGGCGGCAGCAACTCGACCCAGTACGAAAAGCCGGGCTTCAGCCGCACCAGGCCGAGCACTGCCACTGCAGCGATGAGCGGCCCCACACCCATGAAGAGGCGCGGCCCGAAGCGCATTGACAACCTGCCGAAGCGGGGCGAGAGGACGAACATGACCACCGTGATCGGAACGAGGGCCAGGCCGCTCTTCAGCGCCGAATATCCCGCGAGTTGCTGCAAGAAGAGCACGAGGAAGAATGTCAACGTCGAGAGCCCTGCGTAAACCGCGAGCGTCTCGATGTTGGCGAACGAGAAGTTCCGCTTGGAGAAAAGCCGAAGCGGAAGCATGGGGTGGGCAGCCCGGTGCTCCCACCAGACGAATGCGGCGAGCAGCGCGAGACCGCCGAAGAACGACAGCAGGATGATTGGGTCGCCCCAGCCGCGCTGAGGCTCTTCGATCAACGCGAACACCGGCCCGCCGAGGCCGAGCACGCAGAGCGCCCCGCCGACGAAATCGACCGCCGGCCGGTCGACTGGGGGCGGGAGCTTGGGCACCGCGTAGACGACGAGTGCCGCCGTGGCGATCGCAAACGGGACGTTGACGATGAAGACCCAGCGCCACGAGGCGTGGGTCACGAGCCAGCCTCCCATCAACGGCCCGATCACGAAGGCAATCCCGGTCCAGGCAGTCCACGCCCCGATCGCCGCTCCGCGGGCCTCGCCGCTGAACGTCCCCGCGATCACTGCGAGGCCGGCGGGGGTGAGAATCGCACCGGCCGCGCCCTGAAGGCCCCGACCGACGATGAGGAGCGTGCCGCTGGGAGCCGCGGCACAGAGAATCGACGTCAGGCCGAAGCTGACGATCCCGATCAGGAACAGCCGCCGCGGGCCGAAGAGGTCGCCGAGCGAGCCACCGACGAGGAGCAGCGAACCGAGGGTGAGCAGATACGCGTCGACCACCCACTGCTGGAGCGCAAGGCCGCCTCCGAGATCATCCTGGATCGCAGGCAGCGCGACGTTCACCACCGAGGAGTCGACGAACACGATGACCGACCCGAGGATGCAGGCGACGAGGACCAATTGGTTGCGTGACGCCGTCGGCAGGTGTTCGATACTCGCAGAACAAGGGAGGCTCACGATGGGCGATTACCAGATCGTCAAGCTCGACGACGTCGACGACTGGCTCGGTGATTACCCGGGCGAGATGCGCGGCATCACCTATGCGATCGGCGCCGAGCAGGCTGCGCTGACGCACCGGCGGATGCCCCAGCACACCGGCAGCAAAGGCTCATACGGCCACCGGCACAGGACGCAGGAGGAGATCTACTTCGTGCTCTCGGGCAAGCTGCAGTTCAAGCTGAACGACGAGATCGTCGAGGTCGGCAGGTACGAGGCGATCCGCGTGCCGCCGGAAACCTGGCGCGGCGTGTGGAACGACGAGCCGGAGGACGCAGAGCTCGTGATCGTGTCGATGAAGATCGACGACCCGAGCGGGGACACGGAGCGGTCGGCAGAAGACTTCTGGCCGGTCTGAACGAAGGTCACGACTGCCTGAGGCGGGTGCCCGTCGCCTGAGTTCGGCGCCGGGCACCCGTTCTGCGCCCCCAGCTTGACGTCGCGAAACGTTCTAGTTGCGACGGGGAAGGCGCCGCGCCGGCGGGCGTACCGTTCCGCCGCGCAGTACCTCCACATGTGCATCGGTGAGGATCTTCACCGCCTGTTGATCCCAAGGCCGCATCGCATTCTCCCTTCTCTCGACCTCGAATATCTCGATATCAAGAGACTAGCAGTGGAGAGTCTTGACGTCAAGACATTTTCTGGCACGATGTGGTGAACACATGGCGACCGAAGACCACATCGATCGCTTCCTGGAGCGGCTCAAGCCGCTGGCCGAGGTCGGGATCGATCTCGAGGTCGAGGGAATCGTCGATCGGGTGAACGGCATCAGCCGCCGGATCAAATCGGGCATGGAGCGAACGCTCGCCGAGCACGACCTGACCATCGCTGACTGGCACGTCCTATCGACGTTGCGACTTGCAGGGCCTGAGGGCCGGAGCACGCCGGGGGCGCTCGCCGCGGATATGGAGCTCTCGAGCGGCGCGACGACGAGTCGGCTCGATCGCCTCGAAGAGTCAGGGCTCGTGCGGCGCCTGCCCGATCCAAACGACCGACGCGGCGTCGTGGTCGAATTGACCGACGCGGGCAAGGCCGCCTGGGATCAGGCTGCGTCGGTGCAGGGCAGGCGCGAGGCGTTCTTCGCGTCTGCCCTCACGAAGCGGGAGCAGCAGCAGCTGAATGGGCTGCTGCGCAAGCTGATGCTGGCGTTCGAAGCCGCGCCGGGCGCAAAGACCAAGCACTAATCAAGCGAGGCGGTGCGGAGCCCGGCGTCGCCGGTACGCTCCCCAAGTGCGTGGAAGCTCTCCCGCGTGCGCTTGCCCTCGATGCAGTCGGCAACGTATGCACCGAGCGCCGGTCCGTGCTTGAACCCGTGCCCCGAGCCGCCGCCGATCAGCCACCACGAGTCGTGCAGCGGGTGGCGATCGACGATGAAGTGCGTGTCGACCGTGAGGCTGTACTGACAGACGCGTGCGCCGACCACCGCCGTCTCGGCGAGCGCCGGGAAGCGCCGGGCCGCATACGCGCGCGCCTCGCGCTCGAGCTCGATGGACGGCAGCCGGTCGAGCGTGTCGGGATCGACTTCGGTGCCGCCGAAGTCGGGTGAGACCTTCACACCGAGGCCACCGATCTCGCCGTGCCCGTAGAACGATGCGTCGTACTCGCAGAAACCGGGTGCTCCCCGCCACGCGGCGTCGCCCCCGAAGAAGAAGACGTCACGGCGCAAGATCCTCAGCTCGACCTCCTGTGGGAAGAGGGCCGGCAGCCAGGCTCCGCACGCCCACACGACGACGTCTGAGCGAGGCTCGTCGGCAGGCGTCATGCGGCCGCTCTGCAGGCGAACGCCCGACCGCGCCCCGTCCGAGACGAGCAGCTGCGTGGCCCGCCGCGCGTGCAGCACGCCGGCGTCCGGCTCGAAGAGGACGGCGTGGAGATCGTCGACCGCGAGCGAGGGGTAGAGGCGGCGTGCCTCATCGGGCGACAACCATTCGTAGGGGATTCCCAGTCGCCGCAGCGATTCGCGGCTCGACGCCTCGAACCCGTCGGCGCGCTGGGCGAACCAGGCAACGCCGACCGCCTCCCAGATGTGCGTGCCGGTCTCCTCCTGAAGCTCGAGCCATGCCGTGCGGGCGCGCCACGCGAGGTCGGCATACCAATCGGTCTGCCCGTGCCCTGCGCGGAGCAGGCGCGTGTCGCCGCCCGACGCCGAGCGCACGGTGCCGGGCGCGTATTGCTCCACGAGGTCGACCTCCCAACCTCGGCGCGCGAGCTCGCGCGCGGTCGACGCGCCGAAGACACCGGCGCCGACGACTGTCGCGCTGCTCACGGTGCGTCCAGCGCGGACCGCAGCGAACGGACGAAGCTCGACAGCTCCGCGGAGCTCACTTCGGCGGCCTCGACCGCCCGCGAGCCCACCACGATGCCGTCGACGAGCTCGCCCGCAGCGCGCGCGTGCTCCGGTGTCGAGATCCCGAAGCCCGCGTACAACGGTGCGTCCGTGATGGCGCGGGCCCGCTCGGCGAGCGGCGCGAGCGTGGGGGCGAGCTCGTTCCGCGCGCCGGTGATCCCGGCGACGGTGACGAGATAGAGCCAGCCGTCCGTCGTGTCCGCGGCGAGCCTCAGCCGTTCGTCGGTCGAGGTCGGTGCGACGAGTTGCACTCGCCGCAGCTCTGGGCGAACGTCCGACGGGAGGTCGGCAATGATCAGTGACGTCGCTCCAGCGCCATGCGCGTCATGTTCGAAGCGCTCCCAGCCATACGCATCGAGCAACGAGGAATACGTCATCGGAATCAGCGGCACCTCGACGAGGGCACGCGTCTCTGCCAGGCACTCGAGGCAGCGCTGCGTCCGCATCCCGGCGGCGAGCGCCCGCTCGCCGGCCCGGCGGATCACCGGCCCGTCGGCGAGCGGATCAGAGAACGGGAAGCCAAGTTCGACGATGTCAGCACCGGCTTCCACCGCGGCTTGGGCGAGCGCCGGCGTCTCCGGCATCGACATCAGGTAAACGACGAGCGTCTTCATTCGCCGGGGAGGAGTGAGAAGAGGATCGCGTCGGCGCGGCCGTTGCCGTGACGGAGCAGCGACCGCAGAAGACCTTCGCGCGAGAAGCCTGCCCGCTCGAGCACGCGGATCGAGGCGGTGTTCTCGGGGCGCACGACTGCTTCGACCCGCATGACGCCCACGCTGAAAGCGTGGAGCGCGAGCGCGCGGGCCGTGCGGGTTGCGATGCCGCGGCCCCGGGCCGCCAGGTGCAGCCAGTAGCCGAGCTCGACCCGATCGCGCAGTACGTCGTAGTTCGTGAGAGAGGCGCCGCCGGCGATCGTGTTGCCGTCGACGATCATCAGGGGATAGAGCCGTCCGCTCTCCCGGAGGGTGCCGAGCCGGTCCGCCATGAACGCCTCTATCTCGCGCTCCGTCAATCGCGGCAGCCCCGCTTCGCCGCCGACCGAATCGTCGAGGAAGGCGGGCGCGATCGTCGGCACGTCGGCCGCTGTCGGCGGTCGAAGCAGCAGCTCACCCACCTGCAGGCCCTCGGGCGGAAACGGGAACTCGGTCACACGCGTGTCTCGTGGTCGTCGAACGCGTCGGTCCGCTGCGCGTTGTCCGTCAACGCGCAAGCACCTCGGCGAGATCCTTGTCGCCGCGGCCCGAGAGGCACACCAGGACGAGGTTCGCGTCGACGTCGAGCGCGCGTGCCAGCGCGTGTGACGATTCGAGCGCGGGGACGATGCCCTCCGTCTCGCAGAGCAGGTGGAACGTCGCGAGCGCATCGTCATCTGTGGCGGTGACGTACTGAGCGCGTCCCGAGTCCCGCAGGAACGCATGCTCAGGCCCGACGCCCGGGTAGTCGAGTCCTGCCGAGATCGAGTGGGCGTCGAGAATCTGCCCGTCCTCGTCAGCGAGCAGCGAGGACCGCGCACCGTGCAGCACTCCCGCCCGCCCGCTGCCGAGTGAGGCCGCGCCGGCAGCCTCGACGCCGATCAGGCGCACCTCGTCATCGGGCACGAAGTCGAAGAACATGCCAATCGCGTTCGACCCTCCGCCGACGCACGCGACGACCGCGTCAGGAAGGCGACCTTCGACGGCCAGTACCTGGGCCCGCGCCTCGCTGCCGATCACCCGCTGCAGCTCGCGCACCATCTCGGGGTACGGCGCCGGGCCGACGCACGAGCCGATCAGGTAGTAGGTGTCGTCGACGTTGGCGATCCAGTCGCGAATTGCCTCGCTCGTCGCTTCCTTGAGCGTGCGGGTGCCGAACTCGACGGCGCGCACCTCCGCGCCGAGCAGGTTCATGCGCTCGACGTTCGGGGCTTGCCGCCGCATGTCTTCGCTGCCCATGTAGACGATGCATTCGAGACCGAAGCGGGCACAGACCGTCGCCGTGGCGACGCCGTGCTGACCCGCGCCCGTCTCGGCGACGATGCGGCGCTTGCCGAGGCGTTGCGCGACCACCGCCTGGCCGAGTGCGTTGTTCAGCTTGTGCGCGCCGGTGTGCAACAAGTCTTCGCGCTTCAGGTACATGCGACGGTCGGGCGCGAAGCGCTCGACGCGCGTCAGCGGCGTCGGTCGGCCGGCGTAGGTTGCGAGGAGCGCGCCCAGTTCGGCGCGGAAGCTCTCATCGCCGACGAGCGAATGCCAGGCTCCTTCGAGCTCGTCGAGCGCGGGGATGAGCGTCTCGGGGACGTACCGGCCGCCGTAGACGCCGAAGGTCGAGCTCATCGCGCAGCCTCCACCCAGGCGCGGAGAGCGTCGTGATCCTTCACACCCGGGGCTTCCTCGGTCGAGCGGGCCGAGTCGACGGCCCACGGCGAGACGGCCGCGACCGCGGCAGCCACGTTGCCGGCATCGAGACCTCCTGCGAGCATCACCCGTCCCGCAGTCAGCTTCGCGCGTTCCAGGTGCGTCGCATCGGACGCTGCCCACGGCAGATCGACGACGGTGCCGACCTGCTCGCCTGCGTGCAGGAGCACGGCGTCGCGCGACCGGTGGCCGTCCTCGCGTCCGTAGAACTGCACGAGATCCGCTTCGGTCTGCTCGATCTCACCCACGAAGACCGCGACGCGCAGGACGGTGTCGGGTGCGTCGAGGATGGCGTCGGCCCGGCGCGGGCTCTCGGGCGCAAGGATGAACCCGACCATGTCTGCACCCGCAGCGACGGCTGCGTCGACATCGTCCTGCCGGGTCAGTCCGCAGACCTTGACGAGCGGCCGGGAGAGCAACTCGGTCAGCTTTGCGCCAGGATCGGCGGCACGCATCAAGGTCGAGCCGACGAGGATCGCGCGCGCCCCGGCGAGCTCCGCTGCTGCCGCTTGCGCGCGCGTCGAGATACCGCTCTCGGCGATCACGACGCGGTCGCGCGGCACACGTGCGAGCAGTCGAAGCTGCTCGCGCCGATCGATCCGAAAGCTCGAGAGGTCGCGCGCATTGACACCGATCACGGGCGCGCCGAGTGCGAGCGCGCGATCGATCTCGGCGGCGTCGTGTGCCTCGACGAGTGTGTCGAGGCCCAGCGAGCCCGCGGAGCGGATGAGCGCAGCGCACGTCGCATCCGGCAGGTCGCGAAGCAGTAGGAGCACAGCATCCGCTCCTGCGTCGCGGGCGGTGGCGAGATGGTCGGAGGTCGAGAAGAAGCCCTTCGCAAGGAGCGGCAAGCTTGTCGCCTCGCGGGCGGCCCGCAGATCGTCCCAGGATCCGCCGAACCGGTCGTCGACGAGTACCGACATCGCGCGCGCGCCGGACTGCTCGTAGCTGCGGGCGACCGTCGCGACGTCGGCATCCGGTCGGATGTCACCTGCCGACGGCGAGCGGCGCTTGAACTCGGCGATCGCACCGAACCCACGGTGCTCGAGTGCGCGGGCGAACCTCATGCTGCCACCGGTGCCTGAGAGAACGCGGCGAGCTCTTCGAGTCGCTGGGCCGCCGCGCCCGAGTCGAGCGCTGCTTCGGCCAGTGGTATTCCTTCCGCGAGATCGGCTGCATGCCCGCCCGCGGCGATCGCGCCCGCAGCGTTGAGCACGATCGCCGAGCGGCAGGCACCGCCCGCGCCGGCGAAGACCTCGCGGATCGTTCGGGCGTTCTCCGCAGGCGTTCCGCCGCGCAGCTCGCCCGGGTCGCAGCGCGGGATGCCGAGGTCGAGCGGATCGACCTCGCGGCGGCGGAGATTTCCGTCGACGACCTCGCAGACGAGGTTCGGCCCAGCGGGCGAGAGCTCGTCGATGCCGCCCGCTCCGTGAACCACGAACGCCCGGTGCGCGCCGAGCTTGGCGAGCACGTCGGCGATCACGGGCACGAGCTCCGGCGAATAGACGCCGACCACCTGGGCGCGTGCGCCGGCGGGGTTCGTGAGCGGCCCGAGCACGTTGAAGACCGTACGCGCTGCGAGCTCGTGGCGGACGGGACCTGCGTGCTTCATCGCAGGATGATGTGTGGGTGCGAACATGAAGCCGAAGCCCAGCTCGTCGATCGACTGAGCGATCCGATCCGGATCGAGCGCGAGCTCGAAGCCGAGCTCCTCGAGCACGTCGGCACTGCCGGACGCCGACGAGACCGAGCGGTTCCCGTGCTTCGCGACTCCCGCGCCCGCCGCTGCGGCGACGAGCGCGGCGGCCGTCGAGATGTTGAACGTCCGGCCGCCGTCACCCCCGGTGCCGGCGGTGTCGACGAGGTCGTCGCGCTTCGGCGACACCGGCAGGACGTGCGCGCGCATCGCCTCGGCGCAACCGGCGATCTCGTCGGCAGTCTCTCCCTTCAACCGCAGGGCGACGAGGAACCCGCCGATCTGCGCGGGCGTCGTCTCGCCCGACATGATCGCGTCCATCACACCTCGCGCTTGGTTGCGAGTCAGGTCGCGGCCGTCGAGCAGGTGAGCGAGAGCGGACTGGATCATCGACTGAGGAAATTCTGCGCGAGGTCGCGCCCGTGCGGCGTGAGGACCGACTCAGGATGGAACTGGACGCCGTCGATCGGTAGCTCGCGGTGGCGAACTGCCATCACCTCGCCGTCGGCTGCGGTGGCGGAGACTTCGAAGCACTCGGGGACCGTGGTGGCCGCGAGCGAGTGGTAGCGGCCGGCGAGGAAGTCCTCGGGCAGCCCGGCGAAGAGACCGCGGCCGTCGTGGCGAACGGCGCTCGCCTTCCCGTGCACGAGCTCGCGTGCCTGGCCGACCTGCCCGCCGAATGCCTGGACGATCGCTTGATGCCCCAGGCATACACCGAGAATCGGGACCCGGACGGACAGCCGCCGCAGGATTTCCAGTGTGACGCCTGCCTCCTCAGGTCGTCCGGGTCCCGGTGAAACGACGAGGTGGGAGGGGGAGAGGGTCTCCGCCTCGTCAGGGGAAATCTCGTTGTTGCGTCGGACGGCAACATCCGCGCCGAGCTCCTGGAAGAGGTGGGCGAGGTTGTAGGTGAACGAGTCGTAGTTGTCGATCAGCAGAATCATCTCTCGGCTCCCTGGCCGGCGGCTGTCGCGGTGGGATCCCTCACGAGCCTCCCTCGGCGAGCTCGAGCGCGGCTTCGAGGGCGGCAAGCTTGTTCAAGCACTCCTGGTGCTCGGCACCGGGATCGGAGTCGACGACGATGCCGCCGCCGGCTTGCAGATAGGCGCGCCCGTCCTGGAGACGCACGGTGCGGATCGCGATGCAGGTATCGAGGGCCACCCCCGGCAGGTGGTAGCCCACGACGCCCGCGTAGGTGCCGCGCCGGTGGCCTTCGAGCTCCGAGATGATCTGCATCGCACGCACCTTGGGCGCGCCGGACACGGTTCCGGCCGGGAAGGTCGCGCGCAGCACGTCGAACGGGGTCACGCCGTCTTGCAGCTCGCCTGCGACCTCGGAGACGAGGTGTGTGACGTGCGAGAACCGTTCGGGCTCCAGGAAACGCTCGACCTGCACGGTCCCAGGCTTGCAGACGCGGGACAGATCGTTGCGGCCGAGATCGACGAGCATCACGTGCTCGGCGCGGTCCTTGCCCGACGCGAGGAGCCGCTCGGCGTCGCCCGGGCCTCGCGCGGTCGTGCCGGCGATGGGGTTCAGGCTCGCGCGGTTCCCCTCGACCTTCACGTGTGTCTCGGGCGAGGAGCCGACCAGGGCGAGGTCGCCGAGCTCGAGTAGGAACAGATACGGCGACGGGTTGACGCGCCGGAGCGCGCGGTAGACGGCGAGCGGCGTCGCGGCAGTGGCGCGCTCGGCGCGCTGTGAGAGCACGACCTGGAACGCGTCTCCGCGGCGGATGTGCTCCTGCACCCTGACGACGCGACGCTCATGCTCGGCACGGTCGGGAAAGCGCACGGTCGGGCCGCCTGCCGCCGGCTCGTCCGGCGGCTGCTCGAGCGGGCGGGCAAGCAGCGCGGCGATCGTCTCCGCGTCCCCGCGAATCACCTCCGCCGTACCGGCGGCGTGGTCGAAGCGCAGGAAGACATCGGCGACGACGAACAGGCTCTCGGGGACGTCGGGCCCCGCGGCCGGGAGCGACACGGTCGGCTCGAGCTTCGCGACGTGGTCATAGCCGAGGTAACCGACCACGGGCTCGTCGAGCTCTTCTGCCTCCTCGATGGAGACCAGGCGGTCACCGCAGCCGACGAACGAGTAGCGGCCGAGACGGCCCTGGTCGACCGACTCGAGCAGAAACGACGCTCGACCAACCTCGCGCAGATGCAGGTAGGCCCCGAGTGGGGTGTGCAGATCAGTGGTGAGGACGGTGTGTGTCATTTGCTTGCTGGAGAACAAAAAACGACCCTCATCGGGTCGCAGGTCGAGCGGTTCGGGTTGTCGCGCGCCGGTCTCAGCGCACGCTCCCGCCCCGCCCGTGGCGCCAGGTCCAGATGATCGGGGCCGGGGAGCTCATTCGCTCGCAGGGTAGGCGAGCCTGCTTCAATTCGCAACCCGTGGCCGTTCCCGAGCTTCTCAGTGCACTCCTCACGGCTCCCGGCCCGTCCGGCCACGAGGAGGAGCCGGCACGAATCTGGCGCGAAGCGGCAGCAGCGTTTGCCGAGGTGACGTCCGACACGCTCGGAACGTCGTTCGCACGTGTCCGCGCCGGTGACGGGGCGCCGACGCTCGCGCTCGTCGGTCATATCGACGAGATCGGGATCGCGGTCACCAACATCGAGGACAGCGGGCTGCTCTCGTTCACGACGGTCGGCGGCATCTCGCCGGAGATGCTGATGGGGCAGCGCTTCGAGTTGCTCACGCGCGACGGCCGCATCGTCGCCGCCGTCGCCCGCAAGCGAATCCAGCCCGACCAGATCCGAGATCGGCCACGGGCCGAACTGGCCGATCTGCACCTCGATATCGGCGCGAAGGATCGCGCGGAGGCCGAGAGCCTCGTCCGCGTCGGCGACGCGGGCGTGTGGAACGGGCCTCCGGTCGAGCTTCCGAACGGGCGGCTGCTCTCGCGCGCGCTCGACAACCGTCTCGGCGCGTACATCGCCCTCGAGGCGACGCGCCGGATCGCGGCGTCGAAGGCGGCGACGGTCGATGTGGTCGCGGTGGCCGCCGTCCAGGAGGAGATCGGCCTGTACGGTGCGCGCGCCGCGGCGTACGGACTCGAGCCGCACGTCGCGATCGCGATCGACGTGACGCCCTCGACCGACTACCCGGGCGGCGACGCCCGACGTGTCGGGAAGATCGAGCTCGGGATGGGCGCGATGATCGCGCGCGGGCCGACCATGAACAAGATCGTCACCGAACTCCTCGGTGAGGCGGCCGAGGCGGAGGGTATCGCGCACGCCTACGAGGTCTACTCGCGCACGACCTCGACCGACGCCGACGAGATCCATCTGACGCGGGCAGGCATCCCGACGGGTCTCGTCTCGATCCCGACGCGGTACTTGCACAGCCCGAACGAGATCTGCGACCTCGCCGACGTCGAGGCGATCGTCCAGCTGATCGTCGCATTCGCGCGGCGCCTTGCACCCGACCGGTCATTCCTCCGCTAGGTGGCCACTCGCAGCGTCATCGTCAGCGCCGTCCGCACGCCGTTCGGAAAGCTCGGCGGCGGGCTGGCGGGCTATCAGGCGACTGAGCTCGGCGCGTTTGCGATCAAAGCGGCGCTCGAGCGCATCGGTGTCGAGCCGCACGAGCCGCAGTACGCCATCATGGGACAGGTTTTGCAGGCAGGCGCCGGGCAGGCGCCGGCGCGTCAGGCAGCGGTCGGTGCCGGGCTGCCGAAGGAGCTGCCCGCGGACACGATCAACAAGGTCTGCGCATCGTCGATCCGCGCGATCGAGATAGCCGACTCGATGATCCGCGCCGGCGATCTCGACGTCGTCGTGACCGGCGGGATGGAGTCGATGTCGAATGCGCCCTACCTGCTGCCGAAGGCGCGCTTCGGCTACCGGCTCGGCCACGGCGAGGTCCTCGACTCGATGGTCTATGACGGCCTGACATCGACGTTCGACCAGCTGCACATGGTCGTCCAGAACTCGAACGTCGCGCGCGAGCTCGGCATCAGCCGTGAGCAACAGGATGCGTGGGCCGCGCGGTCGCACGAGCGCGCGGCAGCGGCGCAGGACGCCGGTCGATTCGACGATGAGATCGTCGCGGTCGGTGGCGTCGTCGCCGACGAGAGCATCCGGCGCGACACCACCGTCGAGAAACTCGCGTTGCTCAAGCCCGTGTTCGATCCGGAAGGCTCGACGACCGCCGGCAACGCGCCGGGAGTGAACGACGGCGCGAGCTGCGTGATCGTCTGCTCGGAGGCGTGGGCCGCGAAGCGCGGGATCGAGCCGCTTGCGACGATCCTCGCGCAGGGTTACGTGGCCGACGACTTCGCGTACCTCGCTCGGACCCCCGCCAACGCAGGAGCGATGGCGCTCGAGCGTGCCGGCAAGTCGATCGACGACGTACGTCGCGTCGAGATAAACGAGGCTTTTGCGTCCGTCGCGTGGAACTCGACCAAGCTGCTCGGAGCGGATGAGGCGCAGGTGAACGTGAACGGCGGCGCGGTCGCGCTTGGGCATCCGGTCGGAGCCTCCGGCGGCCGCATCGTCGGCACGATGGTGCACGAGCTTCGCCGCTCGGGCGGGGGCCTCGGGCTCGCTGCCATCTGCAGCGGCGGCGGCCAGGGCGACGCGCTGCTGATCGAGGTCGAGCGATGATCAAGGCGGCCGGCGGTCTGCTGGTGCGCGATGGGCAGATCCTGCTCGTCCACCGTGTGCGCCAGGACGACTGGTCGTTCCCGAAAGGCAAGCTCGAAGCGGGTGAGACCTGGGAAGAGGCGGCACTCCGTGAAGTCGAGGAGGAGACCGCGCTCGCGTGCACGCTCGGTGAGGAGATCGGGCGGACGCACTACGTCGTCGAGGAGAAGCCCAAGGAGGTTCGCTACTTCAGGATGAGCGCCGACGGTGAGGCGCGGGCGCAGAATGAGATCGACGAGGTTCGTTGGCTGCCCTTCGCCGGGGCGCGTTCTTTGCTGACGTACGAGCACGACCGCCTGCTGCTCGATGAACTCGACTAGAAGGCCGCGTAGGCCCCGTCGGCGTGGTTGAATGTCGGTCCCGATGACCGCGACCAAGACTCATCGACACGTCGATCTCCGGGCGGGTTCGCTCGAGCGTCACCGCCGGCGCCTCCGGGTGCGGCGCCACCACTCGGTGCGGCGTGCGGCGCTCGCGGTTCGTTCTCGCCTCACGTAGCGTCGGTCGTGTCCGTTCCGGCCAGCCCAGTCGTGCTTGCCGTCGATGTCGGCGGGTCGCATGTGAAGCTGCTCGTTCCGGGTGAGAGCAAGGCGCGCCGCTTCGAGTCCGGCCCGGATCTGACCGCAGAGCAGATGGTCGACGGGGTCGCAGCCGCGGCGGCTGGTTGGTCTTGGGACGTCGTCACGATCGGCATCCCGACGCCGGTCCGAGGGAACAAGGCAATCGCCGAGCCGGCCAATCTCGGCAAGGGCTGGGTGGGGTTCGACTACGAGGCGGCGCTCGCCAAGCCGACGAAGCTTCTGAACGACGCCGCGATGCAAGCGGTCGGAAGCTACGAGGGCGGCCGCATGCTGTTCCTCGGCCTGGGCACCGGTCTCGGCTCGGCGCTGATCGCCGAGGGCATCGTCGTGCCGCTCGAGTTCGCGCACTTTCCGTTCCGTAAGACCACGTTGGAGGAGCACGTGAGCGAGCGTGCTCTCGAACAGTTTGGCAAGAAGAAGTGGAGGCGAACGGTCTTCGAGGTCGTCGGCTACCTGACGGCGGCGATGGAGCCCGACTACATCGTCATCGGCGGCGGTGGCGTCGCCGAACTCGACGAATTGCCCCCCCGCTGCCGCCGCGGCCAGAACGCCAACGCGTTCCTCGGTGGCTTTCGGCTCTGGGAGGCCGACTGGACGAGAGAGGGGCAGCTGCCCTAGACAGGTTGCGGCCGTCGGCGATCGTCGCCTGCCGCACGATCACGTGAAGCTCTTCCGGTAGCGAACCTCGGGCGCTCGCACGCCCCAGCGCTCGTCGGCTTTCCGGGCGCCGTCGGGGGTCCAGCCGGCCTGCTCGTAGAAACTCCTTGCCCGCGGGTTGTCCTCGAGCACCCAGAGCGTCGCGTCGCCATACTGCGCGCGCAACTCGGTCTCGCCCCGCTCGATCAACGCCCGCCCGGCGCCGGTGCCCCACCAGTCGGGGTGGACGTAGATTGCGTACAGCTCCCCGACGCCGCGTTCGTCGCGGCTCGGGCCGACCGAGACGAACCCGACGACTTCGCTGTCTTCCGCACCGACGAACGTCGTCCACCCGGGCGGTGGGTGCTCGAGGCGCTCGCGCCAGAGCCCGGGGCGGATGAAGCCACCACGCTCGAGCTCCTCAGCCGGGAACACGTGGCGATAGGCGGTTTGCCACGCGCGTTCCTGCGCGCGAGCGATGCCCGAAGCGTCGGCGCCCGTTGCGGCTCTGACCTCCATCATCCGAAGGGTAGGGTCTGCCGCCGTGGAGTTCGAGCATGTACTCGTCGTCGGCGCGGGACAGATGGGGGGCGGGATCGCCCAGGTGGTCGCCGCGTCGGGTCGCAGGGTCTCGCTGCACGACCCATTCGCGGGCGCTGTCGAACGTGGGCTCGAGGCGATGGGAAGGAGCCTGGCCAAGCTCGCGGCGAAGGGCGGTCCCGACGCCGACGAGACGCTCGCGCGTGTAGCGGCGGTCGACGACCTCGTCCCGGCGGACCTGCTGATCGAAGCGATCAGCGAGGACCGTGCGGCGAAGGAAGACGTCTTCCGGCGAGCCGACGCGGTGCTGCCCGCCGAGGCGATCCTCGCGTCGAACACGAGCTCGATTCCGATTACCTCGCTCGCCTCCGTGACGGACCGTCCGGAGCAGGTCGTCGGCATGCATTTCTTCAACCCTGTTCCGGTGCTGAAGCTCGTCGAGGTCATCCGCGCGGTCCAGACGTCCGACGAGACGGCCGCAGCGATCGTCGCGTTGGCACGGGATCTCGGCAAGGAACCGGCAGAGGCCCGCGACTTTCCGGGCTTCGTCTCGAATCGGATCCTGATGCCGTTCATCAACGAGGCGGCGTATGCGGTGCTCGAGGGTGTTGCCGAGCCGCCTGCGATCGACACGATCGCCAAACTCGGTTTCGCCCATCCGATGGGGCCGCTGGCGCTCGCCGACCTGATCGGCCTCGACACCTGCGTCGCGATCATGGACGTCCTGCACGAGGGCCTCGGCAACCCGAAGTACGCGCCGTGCCCGCTGCTGCGCCAGTACGTCCAGGCGGGACGCCTCGGCCGCAAGTCGGGCCGGGGCTTCTACGACTACGGGTGACCGGTAGTCGCGGCGCTACGCCGCGAGCGCCGCGCACGCGGCCGCGAACACGTCGTCCCCGATGGAGTAGGCACTGGTGAAATCGACGGCGCCGTTGACCTCGAGCACGACCCACGTACCGGCGTCTGCAGGCAGGAGATCGACGCCGACGAGATCGCCGCCGATGGCTGCCGCGGCTGCGAGCGCGACCGCGGAGGCCTCCGGCGGGGGCGTCACCGGCTCGCGCCGCGCCCCGAGTGCGACATTCGTGCGCCACTCGCCGGGCGCCGCGATCCGCCTGACGGCTCCGACGATCTTGCCGCGCGCCACGACGATGCGCAGATCGAACCCACGGGGCGCGACGAGCTTCTGGGCCACAGCACCGGTCGCCCGATACCACGGCGACCGCCCGAGGTCTTCGAGTGTGCGAGCGATCGTCTCGCCGTCGTCGCAGCGGATGACGTCGCGACCCCAGGAGCCGAAGCGCGGCTTGAGCACGATCGGCGCCTCGAGCTCGGGCAGCGCGAGCCACGGCGCGACGTGAACGCTTCGAGGATGCGGGACGCCGGCCGCGAACATCGCAGTCGCGGTGGCGAGCTTGTCGTGCGCGGCAACGAGCGTTCGCCGCGAATTCAGAACCGTCACCCCTGCTGCTTCGAGCCGGTCGAGCGCCCAGAGGCCCGGCTCGACGCCGTCGAGCGACGAGAGGACGTCCAGGCGGCCGAGTGCGATGTCGCCGCGACCGAGGCGCCTCAATGCCTGTGCCGGCGTGAACACCGGGCCGAGGCGGGTGTTCGTCGGCGTGACGCGGTGGGCGACGACGGCAAAGGTGCTCACGGCAGGCATGGTCGGGCCGATCCCGTCAAAAGGGAAGGGTCGGCCGCCAGGTCGACGCCGAACGTTTCCGATTTCGTAACCCGTGTGCACATGGCCTCGGCGTAGCCTCGTGGGCGGGGCAACGTGCAGAGCGGCCCGGAGGCACGTGGGGAGGCCTCCGGACCGGTCTGCCACACGTGGACGTCCGCCCACTCTACGATCGCACGATGCAGACCACCCTCGAGCGGGAGCTCAAGTTGGAGCTCGACGACGGCTTCGAGCTGCCCGAGCTCCCGGGCGAGCCGCTCGAATCACGCCTCTTCACCTCGACGTACTACGACACGCCTGCGCGCTCGCTCGCCCAGGTCGGGATCACGCTTCGCCGGCGCCTCGAGAACGGAGTCTCGCGGTGGCAGTTGAAGCTCCCGCGCGGCGGGGGTGCGCGTGCAGAGATCGAGGCGCTTGGCGGTCCGGCGGCTGTGCCCGCTGCTCTCGCCGGTCTCCTCGTCGCGCACCGGCGCCACGGTGACCTCGAGCGGGTCGCGACGTTGAGGACGCGCCGAACCGGCGTACGTGTCGCCGACGCGGGCCGGCCATTGGCCGACGTCACGATCGACGCGGTCGAGGTATTGGACGACGCCCGCTCGGCGGGGACCTTCGCCGAGATCGAGGTCGAGCTGATCGACGGCGACGAGGACGATCTGCGCCGCCTCTCACGCGATCTCCGGCGTGCGGGCGCGCGCAAGTCGGACGGGCGGCCGAAGCTCATGCGTCTGCTCGCGCTACCGCCTGCTCACCGGATCGGAAAAGGGGCTTCGGTGCTCGAGCAGTTGCGCTTACTGCTCAAGGAGCAATTGCACGAGATCGAACGCCACGATCCGGGGGTGCGTCTCGGTGACTACCCGGAGGATCTGCACCGTTACCGCGTTGCGACACGACGTTCGCGCGCCTTGATCCGGGCGACGCGCCCGCTGCTCGGCGAGAGCCTGGATGAGCTGGCGGCCGAGCTGAAGTGGCTTGCGGGGCGGCTGGGGCCGGTGCGTGATCTCGACGTCCTGATCGCTCACCTCCGTGAACGCAGTGCCGCCCTCGAGGCCGACCGCGACGCGGCGGGTGAGCTGATCGACACGCTCGAGCAGAAACGCGGGCGGCACCGCGACAAGCTGATCGCCGGCCTCGACTCCGAGCGGTTCACCGCGCTGCTCACGCGTTTCGACCGCGATCTCGCACTTCTCGCCGACCTGCACGGTGAGCCCGGTGCAGAGGCGATCGCGGCGGACGAACTTCGCATTCTCCGGCACGACGCGAGCCAACTGGGCGACGAACCCGACGACGAGCAGTTGCATGCGCTTCGGAAGCAGGCGAAACACGCACGCTATGCGGCTGAGCTTGCAGCCCTCGACGGTCGCAAGTCCGTCGCACGGTACGTCGATGCGTTGAAGGAGCTACAGGACACGATCGGTGAGCATCAGGACGCGGTCGTCGCGGAGGAGAGGCTCCGGGCGGTCGCGCGTGGCCGGACCGCGATGGCCGCGGGTCGGCTGATCGAGGCCGAGCGCATGCGGCGCAGGGAGGCACGTGCGGCCTATCCCGACGTTCTCGACCGCGCACTCGAGCGCGGCAAGCGCGCGTTCTAGCGCAGCGATTTCAGGCCGCTGCGCGACGCTGCTCGAGCTGAAGCACCGCACCGTCGCGGAGGCCCGCGCGCACGACCTTCATCGATGCGCCCAGATGCTGCTGCAGCACGGAGAGGATGACGGCACCTCCAGCGAGCGTGGCCGCGCGTTGGGGATTCAGGTCGTAACGGTCGATCAGCTCGCGCTGCGGGGTGACGGAGAGGATCGCGGTCGCCTCGACAAACTCGTCGGCGCCGAGTCGCCCGCCGACGATTCGGCGCAGCGCGCGTGCGCTGCCTCCGACGGCAAGCACCGCTCGCGTCGCCGGTGGCTGAAAGTCGACGAGGGAGTGCTCGACCTCCGCGCGTGCGGCCGCGATCGCGGCGCCGCCGGGAGGGTTGGCGGTCAGGAGCCGGCTGGTCAGCCGTCGCGAGCCGAGATCGATCGAGCGCAGCCAGTGCGCTCCGGTGCGACGTGTGCCCGCAGCGACCTGGGCGGAGCCACCACCGACGTCGACAACCGCGACGGGCCGGTTCGACGTGCCGCCGGAGACGGAGAGAGCACCGGCGAATGCGAGCCGGCCCTCGTCCTCGGAGCTCAGGATCCGGGCGGGCGCGCCGGAGGCGCCACGGATGGCTGCGAGCAACTGGTCACCGTTTGCGGCCTGCCGCCCGGGGCTCGTGATCAGCACCTCGAGTTGCGTCGCGCCTTCAGCCCACGCGGCCTCGACGAACCGCGCCACGATCAGGGCGGCGTCGGCGAGCTTCGCGTCGGGGATGCGTCCGAGTTGCTCGACGCATTCGCCAAGGCCGAGTGGCTCGCGCAAGTTGAGCACGGGGCGCCCTCCGCGGGCCAACAGCAGGCGCACCGTATTCGAGCCGACATCGATCACCCCGACAGGCATTCGGCCATGGTGACGACGCCACATGACGACGTCAGTGCGGACGGGCCAAACGACGGGCTCGTTCGCGGCGGCGCATGAACACGGCCTGAGCCGGTCGCCGTCGTTCGTTCTTCTTCGGCTTGACGCGTTCCCAACCGCCGTCGGGCGCGAGCTCCCACGCTTGGCAGTTGTCCGCCAGCAGCGCCTTGAAGATGCCTTCGATCTCGTTTCGCACCTGGGCATCCTCGACGGGCACGACGACCTCGATTCGGTGATCGAGGTTGCGCGACATCAGGTCGGCGCTGCCGAGTAGATACGTCTTCTCGTCGTCCGCCTCGAAGCAGTACAGGCGGCTGTGCTCGAGGAAGCGCCCGAGAACGCTGCGAACACGGACGTTCTCGCTCAGACCTTCGACGCCGGGGATCAGCGTGCAGATCGCGCGGACGATGATGTCGATCTCGACCCCGGCCTGGGATGCCTTGTACAGCTCGGCAACGATCTCGGTGTCGGTCAGGTTGTTCATTTTCAGCCGGATCTTCGCGCGCTTGCCCTTCGCCGCTGCATCCGAGACTTTCCGGATGTGCTCGATGAGTTGCCGGCGAAGGTTGAACGGGGCGACCAGGATCTTGCGGAAGCGCTGGGGCCGGCCGAAGCCGGTCACGAAATTGAAGAGGTCGGCAACGTCGGCGACGATATCCGGGTCGGCTGTGAAGAGGCCGACGTCCTCGTAGATCCGCGCGGTCGTGGCGTGGTAGTTGCCGGTCCCGATGTGGACATAGCGGCGCAACTCATCACCTTCTTGCCGGATGACGAGCGTCGTCTTCGCATGGATCTTCATGTCGGGGAAGCCGTAGACGACATGGACGCCCGCCTGTTCGAGCGACCTCGCCCATTCGATGTTGCGCCGCTCGTCGAATCTCGCCTTCAGTTCGACAACGCAGACGCTCTGCTTCCCGTTCTCTGCCGCCTGGATCAGCGCGGGTGCGAGTGCCGAGTCGTGGCTGGTGCGGTACACCGTGGTCTTCAGCGTCACGACCCGGGGGTCGCTGGCTGCAGCCCGCACGAACGATTCGACGCTCGTCGCGAACGAGTCGTAGGGATGCTGGACAACGAGATCGCGTCGAGCGATGTCCTCGAACAGGTCGTTGTTCGCCGGAGTCGCGAGTCGCCGCTGGGTGAAGGGCACCCATGGCTCGTACTTCAACTCGGGACGGTCGACGGAGTACAGCTGACCGACATCTGCTAGGTCGAGGACGCCGGTGACGGGATAGACGCTCTCGCCTCCGACGAGCAGCCGCTCCTCCAGCCGCGCGAGCATCGCGGCCGAGACCGAGCTCGACACCTCGAGCCGGACGACGGCCCCGAACCGCCGCTTGCGCAGTTCTGTTTCCACGGCCTCGAGCAGATCGTCTGCATCGTCGGAGATCTCCGTGTCGCCGTCACGGGTCAGCCTGAATGCCGTCCGCTCGATGAGCTCCATCTCGGGGAAGAGCCACGACAGGAAGTGCTCGATCACCGACTCCAGCGGGATCGAGAGCCCGCGGTCACCGACGGCGACCCAACGAGACAGCCCCTCAGGGACCTTGACGCGAGCGAACCGTTCCTCGCCCGACTCCGGATCCCTCACGACGACCCCGAGGTTCAGCGAGAGCCCGGAGATGTACGGGAACGGCTGACCCGGCCCGACGGCGAGAGGAGTCAGCACCGGGAAGATCTGGCGGGCAAAGTGGTCCTCGAGCTGCGCCAACTCGTCGGAGGTCGCGTCGTCGACCGCACCGATGACGATGCCCTCGGCGGCGAGAGCGGGGCGGAGCTCGTCGCGCCACAAAAGAGACTGGGCGGCGACCAGGTCGAGCGTGCGCGCACGGGTCTCGTCGAGCGTCTGCTGTGGGCTGCGGCCATCCGGGGAACGCACCGAAAGCCCCGACGCAACCTGGTCGTGCAATCCGGCGACACGCACCATGAAGAACTCGTCGAGCATCGACGAGAAAATCGAACAGAACTTCACGCGCTCGAGCAGCGGCTCGTTCGGGTCGGCTGCGAGGTCGAGGACGCGCGCGTTCACGTCGAGCCGCGATAGCTCGCGATTCAGCTGCGGTGCTGCGGGTGGGTCGGCCTGTAGTCGCTGCTGGGCGGTCGTCATGTGGGTCTCAAGGATTCCGGAATCTTGGTGAACAGGGGTTGCGCTTTGGTTACCGCTACGCCTGCAGACGGTACCCGTATGCTCCCGCCATGCAAAACGACCGTCTCCTGGTTGCGCTTGCGATTGTTGCCGGGATCGTGCTGATGGTAATCGCGATCATCTACTTCGCGGAGCCCGCCAAATCGCTTCCCGGGTTCTTTCCGGGGCACCAGGCCGGCTCCGACCATCATCACGTGAAGCACGGGATCGCCGCCCTCCTGGTCGGCCTCGCCTGCTTTGCCTTCGCCTGGTTCCGGTCGGGACCGAAGCGCGGCACGACACCCGCCACGTGATCCTCGCCTCGCTGATCACATACCCCCAGGCGATCGTGCTCGGGCTGCTTCAAGGCGTGTCGGAGCTCTTTCCCATCTCGAGCCTCGGGCACAGCGTCATCTTCCCGAAGCTCGTCGGGTGGAACATCCATCAGAACGACAAGTACTTCCTGACGTTCCTCGTCGCGACGCATCTCGCCACCGCGATCGTGCTGGTCTTCTTCTTCCGCCGCGACTGGGCTCGCATCGTGAAAGGGTTGGGGCGGTCGCTGCGCGACCGCGAGATCTCTGAGAGCGACCCGGATGCGAAGCTAGGGTGGCTGCTCGTCGTCGGAACGATCCCGGCCGGCATTCTGGGCCTGTTGCTGCAGGATTCGCTGCGCAAGGTCTTCGCATCACCCGCCTCGGCAGCCGTCTTCCTCACACTCAACGGGGTGCTCCTGTACGGAGCCGAGTTGCTCCGGCGCCGTGCGCCCGTGTCCGAGGCCGAGGACGACGTTCGCATCGCACGCACCGTCTCGTGGCGCGACGCGGTTCTCGTCGGGGCCGTTCAGGCGACTGCGCTCATCCCGGGGTTCTCGCGGGCAGGCGCGACGATGGCCGGCGGCCTGCTCGTCGGGCTGTCCCACAAAGATGCGGCGCGCTTCGCCTTCCTGCTCGCGACGCCGATCATCGGTGCCGCAGCGATCCTGAAGTTGCCCGACCTCATCGGCCCGACCGGCAACGGCGTGCGTGGCCCGGCGCTCGTCGCCGCCCTCTGCTCCGCCGGAGCCGCCTTCCTGGCCGTCAAGTTCCTGATGCGCTACTTCGAGACGCGAACGCTGATGCCGTTCGCGATCTACTGCTTCGTCGCGGGCATCGCCTGCACGATCTGGTTCGCGGTCAGTTAGGCGGGATGTGACGCGTCGCTGAACTCACGGAACTCGCCCGTCACCAAGTAGGCGACCTGCTCGCCGATGTCGACTGCGTGGTCGCCGATCCGCTCGACACACCGTGAGACGACGAGCATGCGCAAGCCGTACTCGCGCTCGGCGGGCGAATCCCCCAGCGACAGCACATCCTCGGTCGCATTCCGATTCGCACGATCGATCAGCTCGTCGAGATCGACGAGCGTCTGAGCCTTGTCGGCGTCGCGCGAAGCGAACGAATCGAGTGCCACTCGGATCATCTGCTCGGCGCGCTGGCCCATGTCCTCGATCGACCGCGCAATGCGCTCGTCGGAGACGTTCAGATCTCCCATCAGCTTCGTCAGCTTGGCCACCGTGACGCAGTAGTCGGCCATCCGCTCGAGGTGGAGGTTCACACGCAGCACGGCAAGGACAAGCCTGAGGTCGACGGCGACCGGAGTCTGGCGCGCGAGGAGCGATTGGACTCCTTCTTCGATCGAGATGTACCGGCGATCGACCTCGTCGTCGAAGCTGATCACCTCGTCGGCGAGCTCCTCATCGCCGCGAGCCAGCGCGTTCAGCGAAGACCGCAACGCGCGCAGGACCAGATCGCCTTCCTCCTGGAGCGACGCCTCGAGCTGCGACAGCTCCTCGGTGAAAGAGACGCGCATGCCTTAGCCGAACCGCCCGGTGACGTAGCCCTCGGTGCGTTCGTCGCCAGGCTGAGTGAAGATCTTCTCGGTCGCGTCGTACTCAACGAGCACCCCGTGTCGCGAGCCGTCGTCCTTCACGTCGAGGCTGAAGAACGCTGTCATCTCCGCGACGCGGGCGGCTTGCTGCATGTTGTGCGTCACGATCACCAGGGTGTACTCGCTCTTCAACTCGTGCATCAGGTCCTCGATCGCCGAGGTCGAGATGGGGTCGAGGGCCGAGGCCGGCTCGTCGAGCAGGATCACATCGGGCTGAACGGCAATCGCTCGTGCGATGCACAGCCGCTGCTGCTGGCCGCCCGACAGGCCGAGCGCCGAGCGTTTGAGCCGGCTCTTCACCTCGTCCCAGAGAGCCGCGCCACGAAGCGCTTGCTCGACGCGATCGTCGAGGTGGTCCTTCATGCCAAGGATCCGCAGGCCGTATGCCACGTTGTCGTAGATCGACTTCGGAAAGGGGTTCGGCCGTTGGAAGACCATGCCGATCCGCCGGCGAACCTCAATCGGGTCGACGTCGGGGCCGTACAGATCGACGCCGCGGTACAGCAGCCTCCCATCGACCTTCGCGCTCGGAACGAGATCGTTCATCCGGTTCAGGCAGCGTAGGACGGTCGATTTGCCGCACCCCGACGGGCCGATCAGAGCGGTGATCGCGTTCTTGTGGATGTCGAGCGAGACCCCTTTCACCGCCGCGGCCTTGCCGTAGTGGACGCTCAGACCGTCGATGTCGAAGACGATCTCGCGGCTCACGTTGGCGGCCGACGGCGGTTGCGCGACACCGACCGCCGGTGACCGGTGCTCGTCTTGTTGCGAATCCATGGTGGTCACGCGCGGAGTTTCCCGGGAGTCGCAAAGTCCAGGGGTACATGCGTCGTGAACGTTGTGTGACGAAGTGGTGACAGCGTCGTTGGGGCCTTTACGGGACTGGAATGCTCCCCAGCGGCGATGGAAGCAACGCTCGAGAGCCCTCCCTCCTTACCGCGGACGCGTGGGTTCGGCGACCGCCTCGGCGACGGGCTCCTCCGTGCCGTCACCGGGTTCGCCGCGCTGCTCGGTGTGGCCGTGGTCTTCGCGATCATCTGGCGTGTCGCCGACGGCGCATGGCCCGCGATCAAGCTCTTCCACCTGAGCTTCATCTGGCACAACGAATGGAACGCGCCGCTGAACAGGTACGGCGCGCGCGACCTGATGATCGGCACCATCGTGACGTCGTTCGGCGCCGTGCTCCTCGCTGCGCCGCTCTCGGTTGCGATCGGCCTGTTTCTCAGCGAGCTCGCGCCACCGGCTGTGCGCACGCCGATCGGCACGCTCGTCGACATGCTGGCGGCGGTGCCGAGCGTCGTGATCGGGCTCTGGGGCATCTACGTCCTGGCGCCGTTCAACGCGCAGCACGTGCAGCCGTTCATCAGCAGCTTCCTCGGCTGGATCCCGATCTTCTCGGGCGGCGAGGACATGACCGAGTCCACGGTCTTCACGGCGATCATCGTGCTGACGATCATGATCATCCCGATCACGTCGTCGATCTGCCGCGAGCTCTTCCTGGGTGTCCCGAGTGAACTCGAGGAAGGCTCGATCGGGCTGGGCGCGACCCGTTGGGAGATGGTCAAGACAGTCGTCGTGCCGTCGGTGCGCGGCGGCGTCGTCGCTGCGATCGTCCTCGGTCTCGGACGTGCGCTCGGCGAGGCGATCGCCGTCACCCAGGTGATCGGCAACTTCATCCCGCTCCAGCGATCGATCTTCCAGCCGGGCGACACGATCGCGAGCCGGGTCGCGAACCAGTACCAGGGAGCGGTGAGCAACATCCAGATCTCCGCGCTCATCTACCTCGCGTTGATTCTGCTCGTGATCACCTTTCTCTCGAACTTCGCCGCCCAGCGCATCGTCAAGCGCTTCGAGGTGCAACGGAGGGGAGGCGACTGATGGCCGAGCCGCCGCTCAGCCTGAAGGCGTCCGGGCGCTCGAGGCGCCGTCTGTTCGTGAACCGCATTGCCGAGGGTTCGGCGCTCCTCGCGGCCGCGCTCGCCATCGCCGCGCTCGCAATCGTCGTCTGGTCGGTGGGGAGCAGAGGAATCGGAGCCCTGTCGGTCGATTTCTTCACGAAAGGGCCGCCGCTCTTCGGGCAGACGGGTGGTGGCATCGCCCCGGCGATCGCCGGTTCGTTGCTCCTCGTCTTCATCGCCACCGTGATCGCGTTGCCGTTCGGCGTGTTGACCGCGATCTACGTGAGCGAGTTCGCCCCGCCGGGCGTCGGTCGCCAGATTCGGCTCTGGCTCGACGTCTTGAACGGGTTTCCGTCGATCGTGATCGGAATCTTCGTGTTCACAATCCTCGTGAAGGTCAAGGTCCCGGTCGTGGAGTGGGGTCACCACCAGAGCGCGATCGCGGGTGGTGTCGCCCTCGCGATCATCATGTTGCCGCTCGTCGCCCGCTCGACCATGGAGGTCCTTCAGCTCGTACCGGGCCAGCTCCGGGAGGCGAGCTATGCACTCGGCGTCTCGAAGTGGCAGACCGTGCTGCGGGTCGTGTTGCCAACCTCGTTCGGCGGCATCCTCACGGGCACCACGCTGGCGGTGGCGCGTGCGGCCGGCGAAACGGCGCCGCTTCTCTTCACCTGTGCGATCGCCGGGCAGATCGTCGACTGGAACCCGGCACACTCCGTGCAGTCGATTCCCCTGACGATCTTTCAGTACTCCGAATCGGCCGATCCGAACCTGCATGAGCAGGCGTGGGCGGCAGCCTTCGTCCTGATCGTGTTCGTGCTCGTGACGAGCCTCGTGGCGCGTCTCCTCCTGGAACGCTCGCGCCGGAAGCTCGGCGTCAGCCACTAGTTCACCGTCTCGTTCGTTCACCACTCCGTCACCCGCACGTCACACGGCGTCAGCCCACGTGCGGGGATTCTCGCGGCAGGCTGCCGACGTCAGAACTACGCACCCCCCGGGATAAGGAGAGAACGTCACATGAAAAGAGGGCTGGCCCTCATCGCCGCTTCGGCGACCGCACTGCTTGCGGTTGGCGCAGCAGGCGCCAAGAGCAACGATACGTCGATCACGGGCGCGGGCAGCACGTTCGTGCAGCCGCTCGTCTCCGCGTGGACACCGGCGCTCGGTTCGGCGTTCGGCTATTCCGTGCAGTACAGCGGCGTCGGCTCCGGCGCCGGCATCGCAGCGATCACGAATCACCAAGTCGACTTCGGCGCGTCCGATGCACCGATGACCCCCGACCAGCAGTCCGCGTGCAGCGACTGTGTCCAGATCCCGTGGGCGCTGTCGGCGATGGCGATCGCGTACAACGTTCCGGGCGCTCCCACACATGTCAATCTCGACGGTGCGACGCTTTCGAAGATCTTTCTCGGGCAGATCACGAACTGGAACGATCCCCAGATCAAGGCGCTGAACAAGGGCGCCAGCCTGCCCGATCTGAAGATCACTCCGGTCTTCCGTTCGGATGGCTCAGGCTCGTCGTACGCACTCACCGACTACCTCTCGTCTGTCAGCGGAACCTGGAAGTCGAAGGTCGGAGTTTCCACCCAGCCGGCGTTCCCCGCCGGGCAAGGTGCCAAGGGCTCGGCCGGAGTTGCAGGACTGATCTCGCGCACGAATGGCGCGATCGGCTACGTCGACATCGCATACGCCATCACCAACCACATCCACTTCGCAGCGGTGAGGAACCGTGCGGGCAAGTTCCTGTATCCGAGCCTCCGGCGCATCGCGGCCGCGGCTCAGGCTTTCCCGAAGGTGCCGGCGAACAATGAGCTCCACATCGTCAACCCGCCGAAGTCGGCGGCGCTCGCATACCCCATCAGCACGTACACCTACGTGATCGTCCACAAGACCAGCTCCCACGCAGCTGAGATCCGCAAGATGATCTTCTGGGCGCTGACGCAGGGCCAGTCGAAGCAGTACGCGGCGAAACTCACCTTCGCTCCGCTCTCGACGGTCAAGGCTGTCATCGTCGCCGCCGAGAAGACGCTCAAGCAGGTTCATACGTAAGTCGCTTCAGCACCCGTTTCCTGCGAAGGCGCCTCGCTCCAGGGGCGCCTTCGCCGTCTTTACGCCGGGAACGTGCAGCGAATGCGCAGGCCGCGGCCCAGGCCGCCCTCGGCTTCGATGTCGCCTCCGGCCGCGGCGACGACGTGCTTCACGATCGCGAGCCCCAGCCCGGTGCCACGCGAGGTTCGAGCGGAGTCCCCTCGATAGAAGCGCTCGAAGAGCCGCGTGAGGTTCGCTTCCTCGACACCGGCCCCGTCATCGGCGGCCGTCATCACCGCAAACTCACCGGCTCGCTGCACCGAGATCGAGAAGTGGGCGTCCTGGCCCGCGTAACGGATCGCATTCTCGGCGAGGTTCTCGGCCACCACGCGCAGCATTCGCGGTCGAAGGGGGATCTCGACGACCGGGTCACCGTCCGCGGAGAGCTCGATCCCGGCCCGCGCAGCGCGGTCGGCGAGGTCGCTGACCACCTCATCGAGGACAGGCAACGCCACCGTATGGCCGAGCGACACGACCTCGACCCCGCTCTCGAGCTCCGAGAGGAACAGGACCTCGTCGATCAACGCGCCGGCGTTCTCGACTTCACCGCGTGCCTGCTCGATGAGCGCGTGGACGTCGGCGCCCGGTAACTCCGTCGAGTCGAGCAACGCGAGGATTCGAGCGAGGGGCGTCCGCAGCTCGTGCGAAACCGCGGCAGTGAAGCCGGTACGAAGCTCGTCGAAGCTGCGGTCGTACACCAGATCGTCACCATCCCGAAACCCGGGGAAAACCTCCCTCCGGTCTATCGTAGGGATGTGGCGAAGATCCTGATCGTCGAGGACGACAACGTGATCGCGGACGCCATGGCCCGGCATCTCGCGGCCGGCGGGTTCGATCCGATCGTCGTCGGTCGTGGCGAGCTCGGGCTCGCGCGCCTGCGCTTCGAGAACCCCGACGTCTGCGTGCTCGACTTGATGCTGCCCGAGCTCGACGGCTGGAAGCTGATCGAGACGGCGCGGGCCGAAGGCATCGGAACGCCGATCGTCGTCGTCTCGGCCCGCGGCACCGAGCACGACCGGGTCCATGCGCTCGAGATCGGCGCCGACGACTACCTGGTGAAGCCGTTCTCGATGCGCGAGCTCGTCGCGCGCGTCGGCGCCGCCGCCCGACGCGGGGTGCGCCCGGCGGAAGAACAGCGTGGCGATGCGATCGAGATCGAGGAGCTGCGCATCGATCCGCGCGAGGTCCAGGCATTCGTCGACGGTACGAGCGCGTCGTTGACCCCCACCGAGTTCAGGCTCCTCTACACGCTCGCCCTCGACCGCGGCCGGGTCGTGACCCGCGACGAGTTGCTGCAGAAGGTCTGGGGGCGGAGGGAGACGCATCGCGACCGCACGGTCGATGTGTTCGTGCGGAGGCTGCGCCAGAAGATCGACAGGCCGGCGTCGGTGCATTCCTTCATCCAGACGCGCTTCGGTGTCGGCTACAAGCTCGAGCCGGAGCGCAAGCTGGCCGACGGCCTGGATCGTGTGAGCTAGATCGTCTGACCTAGATCGTCTGACCGTTGCCGGCCGAGGGCGGCACCTCGGTCTGGTGCCACAGCACGATCTTGCCGTCGCGGACGCGGAAGAGCGCGGCTGCCTTCTGGCCCGGCCCGTCGCAGGCATGTTGCGGCCGACTCTGCAGCTTGAAGACGACGAGGACGTCGGTGGCGCTCTGGCTGGAGACGGAGAGGATCTTCCCGCCGCACGGCAGCTCGGCGTTCCAGCGAACCGCGTCGCCGTGCGTAGCGAGGACGAACTCCGTGTTCTGGACGATGCGCGCGCCGTCGGCGAACAAGCGCGCGGCGGATTCGTTGTCGTTGCGGTCGAGCGAGGCGCTCCAGCTGCGTGCGACCTGCTCCGGCGATTGCGCCTTGTGACTGCCGCAGCCGGTGATGGCGAGGAGAACGACGAGCAACGCTGTGAGGAGAATCGTCGTCCTGGCCATGCCGGATAGTGTGCCCGCCGTGGACTTCGAGTTGACCCCGGAGCAGCGCGAGATCCAGTCACTCGCCCGCGAGTTCGCGAGTGCGGAGATCGAGCCGAACGCCGCCGAGTGGGACCGCAACCACGGCTTTCCCCGCGAGTTGCTCGCCCGGCTCGCGCAGCTCGGGTTGCTGGGGGTCTGCGTCCCTGAGGCGTATGGCGGGGCAGGTGCCGACTTCCTGTCGTACATCCTCGTGCTCGAGGAGCTCTCCCGCGGGGACGCGGGCGTCGGGGTGACGGTCGCCGTCCACACGTCGGCGTGCACGTTGCCGATTCTTCAGTTCGGCACCGAGCAGCAGGTCGCGCGGTTCGTGCCTCCGCTCGCTCGCGGCGATGGGATCGGGTGCTTCGCGTTGACGGAGTCCGGGTCCGGATCGGACGCGGGTGCGATGACCTCACGTGCCGAACGGGTCGAGGGCGGCTGGCACGTGAGCGGAGCGAAGCAGTGGATCACGAACGCGTCGTTCGGCGGCACGATCCTGCTGTTCGCGCGCACCGACACGACGTCGAAGACGGCACGCGGCGTGACCGCGTTCATCGTCGACAGCGGTGACGTCGAGATCACTCGCACCGAGGAGAAGCTCGGGCTCAACTCGTCGGTGACGAACGACATCGCTTTCGACACGGTTGTCGATGAAGACCGGCTGATCGGAGAGGAGCGTCACGGGTTCCGTCTTGCGATGGCGACGCTCGACGGCGGCCGGATCGGAATCGCCGCGCAGGCCGTGGGCATCGCGCAGGCGGCGTACGACGTGGCGCTTCAGTACTCGAAGGAGCGCATGGCGTTCGGCCATCCGATCAGCGAGTTCCAGGCGATCCAGCACAAGCTCGCCAACATGTCGATGGAGATCGACGCCGCGCGCCTGCTCACGTATCGCGCCGCCTGGCTGAAGGACCAGCAGCGGCCGCATACCGAGGCCGGCGCGAAGGCAAAGCTCTTCGCGTCCGAGATGGCGCGCCGCCAGACCGCAGAGGCGATCCAGGTGCTCGGCGGCTACGGCTACACGAAGGAATTCCCGGTCGAGCGCTACTACCGAGACGCGAAGGTGACGGAGATCTACGAGGGAACGAGCGAGATCCAGCGCCTCGTGATCGCCCGCTCGCTCCTTCAGGACAAGTCCGGTGTCAGACACGCGCACGAGACATCCAAGGAAGGGTGACGAGATCGTGGCGGAGATCCCGGAGCCGAGGCGCAGCCCTGACGCCTGTCGGACATGTCCGGTGTCAGACACACCCACGAAAGACGCACACTCACGCACGAAAGGCACGCCGTGAGCTCACGGAAGGTTGACGAGCCGGTCCGGCTCACGAAGATCTACACGCGTGGGGGCGACGGTGGGTCGACCTCGCTCGGTGACATGTCGCGCGCCTCGAAGCTCGATCCGCTCGTGCGTGCCTACGGCGCGGTCGACGAGCTGAACTCGGTGCTCGGTTGGGCGCGGGTCGCCGCCGACGCGCCCGAGCTCGAACGGATCCAGAACGAGCTGTTCGACCTCGGCGCCGACCTCTCGGTGCCGTACGTCGCGGACGACGGCAAGCTGCGGATCGACCAGCCGGCGATCGACCGGCTCGAGGCGGACTGCGACGCAGCAAACGCGCCGCTCCCGGAGCTCCGCAGCTTCATCCTGCCCGGAGGATCGGAGGCGGCCGGGCGCCTCCACATTGGACGCTCCCAGTGCCGCCGCGCCGAGCGAGAGGTGCTCGCCGCCCATCAGGATCGTCCCGTGAACCCGCTCGCGCTCGTCTACCTGAACCGACTCAGCGATTTGCTCTTCATTCTCGCGCGCGCTGCCAACGTGGGCGGTGGAGAGCCGCTCTGGAAGCCCGGCGGCGAACGTTCGACGACGCCGTAGTCAGCGCTTCAGGGTTTCAGCGCGGTCGCGATCGGAGCCGTGATGTTCGCCGCGGAAGCGTCGCTCGGCGATCGCAGTAAACCTCAACTTGAGGTAGAGATATAACCTGACCTCGGTCGGGCCGCGTGGATCGGGCAGAATCAAGGAAGTGGCGACGACCGAGGACCCGCACGGGACCGCCGACCTCGAGACGTGGCGGCGAGAGCGTTATGCCGCGGCGTCGGAGCGCAAGGGTGAGCTGTTCTCGACGATCTCCGGTATCGAGAACGAGCCGCTCTACACCGCGGAGCAGGTGGAGCTGGACACCGAGCGCGATCTCGGCCTGCCAGGCGGTTTTCCGTTCACGCGGGGTGTGTATCCGTCGATGTACCGAGGCCGGCTCTGGACGATGCGGCAGTTCGCGGGGTTCGGGACAGCGGCGGAGACGAACGAGCGCTTTCGGTATCTGCTCGGCCACGGCCAGACGGGGTTGTCGACTGCGTTCGATATGCCGACGTTGATGGGCTACGACTCGGATCATCCGCGGTCAGAAGGTGAGGTCGGCCGCGAGGGGGTGGCGATCGATTCGCTCGCCGACATGGAGACATTGTTCGCCGGGATTCCGCTGGCCGAGGTCTCGACCTCGATGACGATCAATTCGCCGGCGGCGATCCTGCTGGCGTACTACCTCTGCGTCGGCGAGGAGCAGGGAGTGGAACGCGACCAGCTCAGGGGGACGATCCAGACGGACATCCTCAAGGAGTACATAGCGCAGAAGGAGTACATCTTCCCGCCGGAGCCGTCGATGCGGCTCGTGACCGACATGGTCGAGTTCTGCTCGACGGAGATGCCGTTGTGGCACCCGCTCAGCATCTCGGGGTACCACATCCGGGAGGCGGGCTCGACGGCCGCGCAGGAGTTGGCGTTCACGCTTGCGGATGGGTTCACGTATGTGGAGTGGGCGGTCGAGCGCGGCCTTGATGTCGACGCATTCGCGCCGCGGTTGTCGTTCTTCTTCAACGCGCACCTGGACTTCTTCGAAGAGATCGCGAAGTACCGGGCGGCTCGGCGGATCTGGGCGACGGTGATGCGTGAGCGGTTCGGGGCGAAGGATCCGCGGTCCTGGGTGATGCGGTTCCATACGCAGACGGCCGGTGTCTCGTTGACGGCGCAGCAGCCGGAGGTGAACATCGTGCGGACGGCGATCGAGGCCTTGGCGGCTGTCCTCGGCGGCACCCAGTCGCTGCATACGAACAGCTATGACGAGGCGCTGGCGCTCCCCACTGAGGACGCTGTCCGAATCGCTCTGCGCACTCAGCAGGTGATCGCGCACGAGACCGGGGTCGTGAACACGATCGACCCGCTCGGCGGTTCGTACTACCTCGAGCATCTGACGGCGGAGCTGGAGCGGCAGGCCTACGAGTACTTCGAGCGGATCGACGCGCTGGGCGGGGTGGTCGCGGCGATCAAGGAGAACTTCTTCCAGTCGGAGATCGCCGACGCCGCTTTCCGCTACCAGTCCGAGGTCGAGGCGGAGCAGCGCATCGTCGTCGGCGTCAACCGCTACGTCCTCGACGACGAGCCGGAGCTCAAGATCCTGAAGGTCGACCCCAGATTGGAGGGCGAGCAGATCGGCCGCGTGCAGGCACTGCGCGCCCGCCGTGACTCTGCCGCCGTCGAACAGGCCCTCGCGCGCCTCAAGGAGGACGCCTCCCAGGAAGGCCGCAACCTGATGGAACCGATCATCGACGCGGCCCGCGCCTATACGACGATGGGGGAAATGTGCGACGCCTTCCGCATCGTCTGGGGCACCTGGCGCGAGACCCCGGTCTTCTGATCCGTTAACAGTCGCTCAACACTACGTCCCTAACGAGCCCCACGAATCACCGTCTAGTGTGACGTGGACATGAGCACAGACTCGCTCTTCGAGCACCGCGAACCGATCCGGAAGCCGGGCTGGCGCAAGGCCCTGCCCTGGGTCCTCGTCGTGCTCGTCGTCGGCATCGTGATTGCGGTCGTCGCGGTGAGGTACTCGAACACCGGGCACTCGACGGCGACGCCGCTCACCAACAAACCTGCAGTCGACGACTCGAAGATCCCGGCGACGGTGAAGCTCCCGCCGGGCGCGACCAGGGTCGCGCGTCGCTTCATCGAGTCGGCTGTCGCACGTAAGAATCTCGCCAGTGCCTACTCGATCGTCACCCAGGAGATCAAGCAGGGTCAGTCTCTCAAGTCATGGAAGACCGGGAACATCGCGGTCGTTCCATTCCCGGTCGTCGACGTCAAATACGCGCCGATGAAGATCGACTTTTCGTATCCGAAAGAGGCGCAGATCGAGGTCGCGTTGCTGCCCAAGGCGGGTACGAAGATCCACGGACAGCTCTTCATCATGGACCTTGTCAAGCACGACGGTAAATGGCTCGTGAACTCGTGGGTGCCGCGCTCTTCCCCTGCGGTGCCGAACGGGTCCGGTAACAACGGCAGCTGACGCAGCCGCCGCGAGGGGGCGATACTGATCAAGTCATGAGGGGCCGCTTGTCGTCGCCTCGCTTTCGCCGCCGGCTCGGGTGGCTGACTTTCCTCGTCATCCTTGCGGGACTCATCACGGTCGCGGTCACGAAGTACTCGAACACCGGCAAGTCGAACGCCACCCCGATCATCGACAAGCCGGCGACCGTGTATCGCGTCCCCGCACGGATGCACCTCACCAAGCATGATCGCGACGAGCTCTTCGCCGTCACGAGCCGATTCGTGATGACCGCCGTCAGGCGAAAGCACCTCGGAGAAGCGTGGGCGATGCTCGGGCCTGACATGAAGGCCGGCCAGACGCGCAAGTCCTGGGACACCGGCTTCAACAACGTCGTGCCGTTCAACGCCGATGGAATCGGGATGTTCAACGTCCTCTACGCCTACCAGAACGACGTCGCGATCGACACGGGGCTCGTGTCGGGCAAAGGAGGCGCGTGGTCTGCCAAGACGTTCACGATCGAGTTGAAGCGCTACCCCAGCCACCACAACCAATGGCTGGTTGAGTCATGGGTGCCGAAGGGGATCGGAGGCGGTGGAACGTTGAGCCCGACGCGGCGCGCCGGCCCTCCGCCGCCCCCGTTCCACTCGAAGCTTTCGGCACGCTGGTTGATGGCGCCGGTCGTCTTCTTCGCGCTGCTGTTCGGGTCGCTGGCGGCGTGGGGGATCGGGCGAGCGATTCGCGGGCGCCGCGCCGCGCGCCGCTATGCAAAGGCGCTCGGCTACAGCTCGAGCTCGAATCCGTCGTAGACCTGTTCGTAGCCCGGCTCGAGCGGGCGTTCCGCCGGTCGATGGGTCAGCAGCAGCCGCTTCGCATGGGACGCCTCGAATGCCTCACTTGCTTCGGCGGCGGCGAGGTGGCCGCGGGTCCCGCCTTCCGGGTTCGGCGCGAGCAGGGTCGCCTCGCAAAGAAAGACGTCGGCGTCTCGCGCGAGTTCCGACAGCGCGTCGCTCGGCCCGCTGTCTCCCGAGTAGGCGAGAGTTGTCCCGTTCTGCGAGACGCGGAACCCGAAAGCGAGCATGTCGTAGTGAAGAACGCGGCGCGCCGTCACGGTCGAGCCGCCGGCGGTGAACGGCGTCCCGTCCGCGTACTCCGCGATGCGGAACGCCACCTCGAACATGTCTCGCTTGCCGAGGCTCCCGCCGAGCCGCGCAAGCGTCTCGCGCCCACCCGGAGGCAGCCAGAGCGCAGGTGCGTCGAGGTCGGCTGCCGGGCCGAACTGCAGCCCCCAGACCCACGGGACGATGTCGCCCCAATGGTCGAGGTGAAAGTGCGTGATCGCGATCGCATCGACGACCGGCCAGCCCTCCTTCGAGCGCAGGCTCGGCAGCACGCCCGGGCCGCAGTCGAGCAGCAAGCGGCCCTCGGCGCTCTCGATGAGGTAGCCGGATTGAGCGCCGCCGGGGTTCGGCCACGCGGGTGAACACCCCACGACGGTCAGCTTCACGTTCCTATACTGCCCAACCGTGGCACACAAGATCAGAGTGGTGATCGCAAAGCCGGGCCTCGACGGTCATGACCGGGGCGCGAAGATCATCGCCCGGGCGCTTCGTGACGCCGGCATGGAGGTCATCTACACGGGCCTGCATCAGACACCCGAGCAGATCGTCGAGACTGCGATTCAGGAGGACGCCGACGCGGTCGGCATCTCGATCCTGTCCGGCGCGCACATGACGCTCGTCCCTCGGATTCTCGCGCTGCTCCGCGAGCAGGGAGCCGAGGATCTGCTGGTCGTCGTCGGCGGGACGATCCCGAACGACGACGTGATCGAGTTGAAGCAGCAAGGCGTCGCGGCGGTCTTCACACCCGGCGCGCCGACGAGCGAGATCGTCGAGTTCCTGCAGTCGCGCGTCGCCGCGTAGCTTTCTCACTCAGCGCGGTTGCGCGCGGTCGACCCAGAGTGCGCCTGGCGCGCCCGACAACGCCGCGATCGTGCCCTGGGCCGGCATCGTCCACGCCACGATCTTCTCCCCTGGAGTGAACGTCCACGCCCCGGCGTCTGTGGTGGGCAACGTCAGCAGCAGCATCCGGTTCAACTTCGACTGCTTCAGATGCGACGGCCACGCGGCGAGCGACGCGACGTTCATCGTCAACTGCGTCGCATCGGCGGACACGACGGTGCCGGTGAGCTTCAGCGTGAACCCCGTACCCTCAGGCGGTGCGGCGACAAGGAGATGCGCCGCCTTCTTCAGATACGGGAACGGGTCGACCGCCTTGCCGCCGTGCGGATGGACCTCGAAGTGCAGGTGAGGATGGATCCCGTTCGCATCGCCGGAGTCGCCGACGTAGCCGATGGTCTCACCGCTCTCGACCTGAGCTCCGTCCGGGACGGCGTACGACACACCCTGAACGCACTTTCCTTTGTTGTCGTTTCCCGTCGTCAAGTCGTTGTTGAGGTGGATGTACTCGTACATCGTTCCACTCTCACCCTTCAGATAGAGCATGCAGCCGGCGCTCGCCGACGTCGTCCAGTACTCGATCGTTCCGCTCTCGACTGCAATCGCCGGCGCACGCTTGTCCGCGAGGAGGTCATTGCCCTGATGCGGTCCGCCCGCACGTGCCTGTCCGAAGTCGTCCGTGTAGTTCACGGCGCCGACGACCGGGAAGAGCAGTTTCGGTACGCCCGTCGCAGCAGTCGACGCGCTCGCGCACCCGAGTGCGACCACGGCGAGAATAGGCATCAGGCGCCGCACCTCGGTACCGTAGCCGCGCCTTCGGCCGATGCCAACTCGAGCGTCGTGGATAGAGTCACGCCCGCATGAAGATCGCCGTTTGCGTGAAAGCTGTGCCCGATGCGGCCGGAGGCCGGCGCATCGATCCCTCGACGAAGCGGCTCGAGCGCTCTGGCGAGCTGACGATCTCGGATTTCGACACCTACGCCGTCGAGGAAGGGCTGAAGCTGAAGGAGGCGACCGGCGAGGGTGAAGTCGTGGTTGTGTCGATGGGGCCGGAGCGCGCAATGGATGCCTTGCGCAAGGCGCTCGCGATGGGTGCCGACCGCGCGGTGCTCGTGACCGACGAGTCGCTCGCCGGTTCCGATCTGCTCGGCACCGCGAAGGCGCTCGCAGGTGCGCTGGCCAGGGAGAACGCGGAGATCGTGATTTTCGGCCAGCAGTCGGCGGACGGCGGCGGGGCATGCCTCTGGTCAGCGGTGGCCGAGCATCTGCGCCGCCCCGTGATCTCGCAGGTGAGCGAGCTCTCCCTCGACGGCTCGGCGCTGACGGGCAAGCGCCAGACGGAGTTCGGGTACGACACGATTCGCGCGCCGCTGCCGGCCGTGATCGCGGTCTCCGACGCGATCAACACGCCGCGCTACCCGTCGCTCAAGGGGATCATGGGAGCGAAGAAGAAGCCGCAGGACTCGCTGTCGGCGACCGACGTCGGCGGCGCCGCGGAGTCCGGCACGACCGTGCAGGGGCTGAACGCTCCGCCGCCGCGCGGCGACGCGCGCAAGATCGAAGACGACGGCAGCGCGGCCGAGCAGATCGTCGAATTCCTCTCCGAAAAGCGGCTCCTCTGATGGCGAAGACACTCGTCTTCCTCGAGCATCACGAGGACGCGATTCAGAAAGGCTCGCTCGGCGTGCTCACCAAGGCCGCGCAACTCGGCGGCGAGGTCTCTGGGATCCTCATCGGTTCGGGAGTGCGCGCGGTCGCCGCAAGCGCCGGCGAGTTCGGCGCGGCCACGGTCTGGGTCGCGGACGACGAGCGCCTCGCGGCGCCGCTGCCGCAGCCGCGCGTCGACGTGCTCGCGAAGCTCGTTCGCGACGAGGGGTACGACACCGTGCTGTTTGCACAGTCGGTGCTCGCCGCTGACCTTGCCGCCGCGCTCGCCGTGCGGCTGAACGCGGGACTGAACTGGGACCTCACGGACCTTGCTCCCGACGGAACCGGCAAAAGGCCCGCGCTTGCCGATTCCGTGTACGTGGATGTCGGTTGGTCGAGCGCCGTGCGTCTTGCGATCTTCCGGTCGGGGACCTTCGATGCGAGCCCCACCGGCGGCGCTGCGGAGGTGAAGGATGCTGCGGTCGAGCTCGAGGATTTCTCGGCACAGGCCGAGATGGTCGAGCAGGCGCATGCGGAACAGCAAGGCCCGTCGATCGAGGACGCCGACGTCATCGTCGCCGGTGGCCGCGGCCTCGGAGAGCCCGAGAAGTTCGCGCTCGCAGAGGCGCTGGCGCAGGCGCTCGGCGGCGCTGTCGCAGCGACCCGTGCGGTCGTCGACGCCGGTTGGTATCCGTATTCGGCGCAGGTCGGTCAGACGGGCAAGACGGTGTCGCCGAAGCTCTACGTCGCGCTCGGGATCTCGGGCGCGATCCAGCACAAGGTCGGCATGCAGGGGTCGAACGTGATCGTCGCGATCAACAAGGATGCCAATGCGCCGATCTTCGAGTTCGCAGACCTCGGCGTCGTCGGCGACCTCCACACGATCGTCCCGAAGCTCACCGAGCTCGTTCGCGCGCGTAAGGGCTAGCGGAGCTCCGTGTGAGCGTCCGTCCGTCCGAGTATCCGGCGCCGTGGGCGACGGCGGAGGCGATCGGAGCGCCGACCGACCCGGTCGACGAGCGCATCGACGTCGGCTTTCTGATCGTCGGCGCCGGGCCGGCCGGCCTCGCTGCGGCGATCCGGCTCGGCCAGTTGGTCGAGGAGCAGCCCGAAACGGCCGAGCGCCTCGGCGAGGTGCCGGTGGCAGTGCTCGAGAAAGGGAAGGCGCCTGGCTCGCACCTCCTCTCGGGCGCCGTCGTCAACCCGCGTGGGCTGCAACGCCTGTTCAAAGACCGGAAACGGATCGACGAGATGCCCTTCTACGGGCCGGTCGACGGCGAGTCGGTGCTCTTCATGACGAAGCGTCGCGCGGTCCGCATTCCGACGCCACCGACGATGGCCAACCATCGCAACTACGTCGCGTCGCTCTCGCAGCTCGGCCGGTGGCTTGCGGATGAGGCCGAGTCGCTCGGCGCGACGATCCTCCCGGAGACGTCGGCCGAGCGGTTGCTCGTCGACGGCGGCCGCGTCGTCGGCGTCCGTACGGGAGACCGCGGGCGCGGACGGGCGGGCGAGGAGCTCGGCAACTTCGAGCCGGGCTCCGACGTGACCGCTCGCGTGACGATCCTCTCCGAAGGGACGCAGGGGCACCTGACAGGTGCGGCGCTCGACCACTTCGGGCTGCGCAGCGAGAACCCGCAGGTGTGGGCTCTCGGCGTGAAGGAGGTCTGGAAGGTTGCCAAGCCGCTGCGCGAGGTCGTGCACACGATGGGTTGGCCACTGCGCGCCGGTCGAAAGTTTCGCGAGTTCGGTGGCTCGTTCGTCTACCCGATGGGCGAAGACATGGTCACGATCGGGATGGTGGTCGGGCTCGACTATCGCGATACGGAGTTGTCGGTGCACGACGTGTTGCAGGAGCTGAAGACGCATCCTCGGATCCGGAAGATCCTGGAAGGGGGCGAGCGCGTTCAGTGGGGCGCGAAGACGATCCCCGAGGGCGGCTTCGTCGCGCTGCCGGAGCGCTTCCATGCGCCTGGGCTGCTCCTGACGGGTGACGGCGTCGGCCTGGTGAACGTGCCGGCTCTCAAGGGGATTCACTACGCGATCGAGTCAGGGCGGCTCGCTGCCGAAGCTGCCTGGCGCACGCTCGAACGCGGCGCGTCGGCGCGGAGCGCGCTCGCGACGTACGACGAGTCGCTACGCGAGTCGTTCATCTGGAGCGACCTGAAGGAGGTGCGCAACATGCGCCAGGCGTTCGGCCGTGGCTTCTATCTCGGCGGCGCGATGGCCGGAGCGATGACCGCGACGAAGGGCAAGTTCCCGCCGGGTGACGCGGACACGGAGCTGGACGCGGAGCAGTCGCTCATCTCGACCGAGCGCGCCAAGTCGTATCCGGATGCCGAC
>CAWJGF010000023.1:0-31003 GCA_963842335.1 uncultured Thermoleophilia bacterium
TTCCGGAATGACGCCTGAGCAGAACGGTGCCGTGGATCCAGACGAATTGCAGGGCCGTCTTTTGGGTCGCCGATGAATTCGCGCGGCCGGTTGGGTCGAACCTTCGAATCGCCCGTCCCAGGAAGGAGAGCCTCGTGTCGAGGAATGAGTGGATCTTCATGAATAACGGCGCTGCAAGCTGCGCGGCGCTCCACGGCGACGCCGGCGACCCGGCAGTGCTGCTGGTCGGCTCGTCGATGCTGAGCTGGCCCGAGGAGCTTTGTGACCGACTGGTCGCCGGTGGACGGCGGGTGATCCGTTACGACGTTCGTGACACCGGCCGCTCAGAGTCGTACTCGCCAGGCAAGCCCGGCTATTCACTCGCCGACCTCGTCGAGGACGCGGTCGGCGTGCTCGACGCCACCGAGACAGAGCGCTCCCACGTCGTCGGGATGTCGACCGGAGGCTGGATCGCCCAGTTGCTTGCCCTCGACCATCCCGAACGAGTCGCGACGCTCACGCTCATCGCCAGCCGTCCCAATGCGCCCGGCCCAGTCGACGACGACCTCCCCGGCCACCGCGACGCAGTCATGGAAGCGATCAGGAACACCGCCGCTCCGGACTGGTCCGACGAGCGGGCGGTGGTCAACCACCTTGTGCGGCAGGCCAGAGTGCTCGCCGGCGCAGGTGCCTTCGACGAGGCATCCGCTCGAGCACACGCAGAAGCCGAGGTCGCCCGCACCACAAACGTCCGCTGCGCGACGAACATCGCCTCCGCAGACCACGGCCCGCGCTGGCGGGAGCGGCTCGGCGACATCACCGCACCGACGCTCGTCTTGCACGGCGAAGACGACCCCTTCTTCCCGATCGGCAACGGCCACGCGCTCGCCGCCGAGATCCCGGACGCACGCCTCGTCCGCCTCAGCCGCGCCGGGCACCGGCTCCCGGCTCACGCCATCCCAACCATCGCGGACGAGCTCATCATGCACACGGCGGCGTAGCCGTTCTCGCCTGCGCAAGCGTCCTCTCGCCTGACCGGTTACGACAACGGTGCATGCACGGCCGTGGCGATGGTCCGGGCCTCCCCTCGAGCGGCGCATCCGGTGCGGGGCCCCGATCCGGGCTTCTGGTTGGACCCTGGCCGCGATTCGCCTAACCGGCCGGCCGCTGCGTGTCGCTGAGCGCTTCGGGGGTGTAGTAGCGCTGGTAGAAGTCGAGGTCGAGTCGGCCTGCCTGGTAGGCGAGTGTGGTGCGGAGCGGGCCACTCGTGGCCGGGAATCGCCCGTAGCGCTCGTGGACGTACGTGCAGTATTTGATCGTCGCCTCGATCGCCGCGTCCGAGTAGGCGGGGATGCCTGCGTGGACGCCGGCCGGGTTTTTCCACGCGCCTGTCGAGTCTGCGGCGCGGAACGTCCCATGCTCGCCGTACTTCGCCTCGACGAACGCGAGCACGGCGTCGCGCATGCTCGGATAGTACGGCGGGCAGAACGGCCGGATCAACACCTCGCCGTCGCGTTCGAGGCCGACCGGGGTCGGGATCGGCAGGTCGCGACCCAGCAGGCGCGTGCCGAGGCGCAGCAGCAGGTTCATGCCCATCACGCGCGAAAGACGCAGGTCGACCAGGCGGAAGCCGAGTTGCTGCTGCCAGATCCACGGATGTGCCGCGAAATGGGCGAAGCCGCCGAGGCCGAGAGCCTGGGTCATCAGCGCAAGGTTCTGGATGATCCCGCCCTGTTCGACAGCTGCGAATTCGAGCACGAGCGTCTCGAGCATGCCGACGGTCATCACCCGACCGAGGTGCGGGTCGTCGATCAGATGTCCGCCCTTGGAGCGGGCGAAGCGCCCTATCCCGGCCGGCCGGAACCAGTTCCGCTCGTCGAGGAGGAAAAACGAAAAGTCGTCGCCAAGGAGGATGAGGAGAATGTTGATGTAGAAGGCGGTGAGCTCCGCGACCGGCAGGAAGTAGGTCGTCCCGGGTTGGTTAGCCGACCACTTGTTGAGCGGGAGGGTGTACCGCACGTCGCTCGGGATGCGGACGCGCTCGGCGCCGATGCGGATCCGCCCCGCCTCGTATAGCTCGGTCAGCTTCCGTGCGTGCGCGAGCTCGACCAGCTCGGGGATCCGCGTCCGCGGATAGTCCTGCGGGCGGCGCAGCATCCACGCGCCGTCATCGTCGATCACCAACACCGTGTCTGCGTGCGAGGCATCGCCGCTCGCGGCCGTGCGCCCAGCGAAACTCATCATGATCCGGCCGCCGCCGCTCTCGGGCGCCTTGCCATCGTCGTAGGGCAACTCGGCCAGCGCGTGACCGGTGATGCCACAGGCGGCGAACGCGAGCGCCGCCTGTTCATCGAGCGTCAGCGGCGCGGGAGGCCACGCGCTTGCGTAGCTGAGCGGGCCGCCGTCAAGGTCCATCCCAAGCGAGAAGCGGCGCGAGCGGCGGCCGAGCAGGGCGTCAAAGAACGGATAGTCCGAGAGTCGCTCGGTCACCCCAGAGACCACCGTTGCCGGCCGCTTCGCCACCGAGAGGATTGTCTCACCCAAACATCATTCGGGCTGCACCGAGCCTGCGAGTGCTGAGTCCGGAGTGCACCCACACGCCGACCAAGCCCTGCACCGAAAATCGGCAGCGTCGCCTGGGCCAGTGCTCGCGAGCGCACCCTGAGCGAGTTGGAGCGCCCGCGCCAGAAGCCGTCGACGGGGACATCCTCCACGTTGAGTTTGTGAATCGTCGAGCCATCATTCCTGCTCGACCGTGACCGCATTTTGCAAGTCGTTGACTGCGCCACGTCCTGAGGATCACTGGGATCGACGAGGATGCGGATCGCCCCCAGCGCGTAGCGCGTGCCGATCTTCGCCCTCGCGAGAGTGTGACCGCCAGCCCCATAAACGACCGTGAACACGTCGTGGTCCTCGTCGATCACAACCATCGTCAAGAAGCGCTTGCCCGCGTCCGGGAGTGTGATCGTCACGGGCCTGGCATCGAGGTCGAAGACCTCAGTTGAATAGAGCGTGTCGCGGTTGGGACGTTGGACGAAATGGCGGTCGACCGGCGTCAGTTGACGGCTGTGAAAGAACGTCAACGCCACCCTGCGCCACGAGGTCGGCGAAGACCGCGTCCGACTCGGCGCGAACGAAGTTGTCAGTAGAGACGGAAACGGTACTCGGCGACACGTTGCACTCCTTCAGTTCGAAGCTTCGAGAAATCACGCGGGGGTCGAAGCCCACCCGGCCAGAAGGCCGTTGGATCGTCAGGACTCGGGAGCGTCTCGGGCAGTTGTGTTCGGATGCGGGACGGCTATGGTCGCACCACGATGCCGCTGCGCGCACCGCAGGTTGTGCTGCCGACCGAGGAACTGGGCGAATCGCCACTCTTCCCGACGATCGCGATTCTCGGTGCCGCGGCGCTCTATGCAACGTTGCCGACCCGATTCGTCGTCGGGTCATCGGCGGGGGTCTTCTCGGCGGCGCGCTGGTTCGTCCCGGGGCTCACGGCGATTCTGCTCACCGTCCTTCTACTGAGTGTCCCTCACGGCCGCCTGGCGCGGCTGCTCGACGTCTCGACGCACCGGCTTCGGGTGGGTCGCCGCATCGCCGTGCTCACTCTCACGGCGATCATCAGTGCGGCGAACGGCGCTTCGATCATCTGGCTTGTTCATCTTCTGGTCAACGGAGCTCAGACGCAGGCGAACCAACTGCTCCGTGCCGGGATCCACATGTGGTGTTTGAACGTCGTCGTCTTCGCCCTTTGGTTCTGGGAGCTCGACTCGGGTGGCCCGCGAGCGCGACTGGATGCAAAAGCCGCCGACCGTGACTTCATGTTCCCGCAGCAGTTGCAACCCGAGCCCGAATGGGCTACCTGGCGTCCCGTCTTCCTCGACTACCTCTATCTGTCGTTCACCAACGCGACCGCATTCAGTCCGACTGACGCGATGCCGTTCAGCCGCTGGGCGAAGATGCTGATGCTGGTCGAGTCGGCGGCAAGCTTGCTTCTCGCGATCATGGTCGTCGCGCGAGCGGTGAACATCCTCAGGTAACGAGACGCCTCGGCAGCTCGTATGCGGCGGGCTTCGCTGCGAGTCCGATTCCGTCGACGGCATCCGCGCGGGACCGGACCGGATGTCTATGCGGTGCGGAACGAGCGCACGAGGGTGGCGGCACCGAGCAGGAGGACGACGACGAGCAGAAGCCGGAGCGCGAGCACGCCGCGGAAGCGACTCGCGCCATGCAGTTGGGTGGCGGCCAGGCCTGCGGCTCCGACGGCACGGGGCACGCCGATCCACTTGCTGGCGCGCTTCTCGTAGAGAGGAATGAGGCGTAAGCTCGTTCCACTGCGGCTGAACGTGCGGGGTGAGTTCGTTTGTGGAGATGGGGGCAGTGGTGGCGCAGGGCAGAATTCGTTCTTTCGCGGTTGGTACATCCGGAGTCATCGCGACGGCTTCCGCAGCGGCTGGCTTGTGGGTTGTCTTCTTTCCGAGTGGTGGGAATCACGCCGCTGCAACTGCTGTCGGTGGGACAGTTCGTGTCCGTGACCTCGTTCCGGCGGTGACGCTCGCGAGCTTTCTGCATGAGAACGGCATGCCGCTCGGCAAGAGCACAAAAGACCAATTGCAGCTGCGAGGCGCGGAGGCGTTCGTCCAGGTACGGCTAAGTGGTGTGACTAGCCCTCCGTCGCTCTCGTGGACGCTCTTTCAGCGGCATCCGCGGATACCTCTCGGCGGTTCCTTTGCTCATCAGAACGGCGGCGCGGTACCAACCCTGTCGAATGCGTATTCGGGCGTCGCGAAAGTTTGGCTGCCATGGCCAAGCCACCCTGGCGTGTACTTCGCACGAATTGAACTCGACTACAAGAACGCAACGCTTGACTTTCGCGACAGCCCACCGTTCGGAGTGACCGGAATCTTTACGCCGCCGATAACGGGGACGACGCCGACAACGACGACGACTCCGCAGCCGGAACCGCCGCCGCCGATACCGATTCCACACGTCGCCGCGGTTTTTAAACGCAGCTAAAGCCGGTGGAGGCAACTACCTAGTCGGACTCCGGGGTGGGTGCCGCGCGCTACCTGTCGCTGCCGCGGGAGATCTCGGACAGCGGCCATCGACTCCGAGACCGAGCGCTGTGCCGGACGTCACGCTCGTCGATCACGTCTACGAGACGGAAGCAAGTACCTCGGCGGTCGCGCCTGGCCGCATTCCCCCCGGGCGGTATTCCGGAGGGCTTGCGGGTTCGAGTCGAGGGCCGCTATTCGGGTCGGCTGCTGTTTCGGCCCTGCGACCGTTTGCGTTCGTGTTTGCGTTCGCGCATGGCGGTCTCTGCGGCCGTGAAGAGTGAGCCGGCTTGGGTCGTTCCATTCGCGAGCGCTCCGCCGACCGAGACTCCGAGGTAGGAACTCACGAGCTCCTGCGGCACCGGCGCCCGGTCGAGTGCTGCTTCGAGTATCTGGCAGCGTCTCTCTAGGGATCGCTGTTCGCGTTCGCCGAGCAGGCAGACGAACTCGTCGCCGCCTCGCCCATGGAGCCTGCCGACGACCTCGCCCGGGTGCATGAGCGAGACGAGTGTTTTTGCTACGGCGCGGATCAGATCGTTGCCGGCTTCGTATCCGAGGCGTGGGACCCAGCGCCGACAGTCGAATGCGCGCCGACCTCGGGCGAGCAGTTCCTGATCGGCACGATGACTGTCATCTGCACGGCGACGGACGACAGCGGCAACACGGCGACTGAGTCGTTCGACGTCCACGTCGAGGACGCGTCAGAGCAGGACGCCGAGCTCGCGGAATCGATCCACGACGCCGCACTTGATCACGGCGTCGAGACAGCGTTGGTGGCGAAGCTCGCCCATCCAGAATGCGCGCACCTGCTCGCGTTCGAGACGCTGGTCGCAAACGGCGAGCGCGGCGGTCACATCCCGCCGGCCGACGGCGATGCTTGGATCGCAGACGCCAGGCGCATCTCGCGAGTGAACGGATGCCAGTAGCGCAGCACTACTCGGAAGCCCAAGGGCCTCGCGCGCGCTCGTGCTTCGTCATGGCGAGCGGACGCGGAACCGAGAGTCGCGACCGAGGCCGAGTGCCGAACTCGACCCGGTCGCGACCGTGATGACGAACGAGACAAGCTGAACCGTTCTGGCTTAGCTAGGCGGTTCTCGCTTTGAGCCGACATAGGAAATACCCCCGAGAGGAATCGAACCTCTGCGCCCGGGTTCGAAGCCCGGTGCTCTTGTCCCCTGAGCTACGGGGGCAGGTGCGGACGGAGGGAGTCGAACCCTCATGACCGAGGTCGCCGGTTTCTGAGACCGGTGCGTATGCCGGTTCCGCCACATCCGCACGCGAGCCGCCCGGGAGCGGCTCGTCGTTCCCTGCATTACGCCGCACGCTTGGGAGGGCGCGGCTGCGGGGCGGTCGCCTGAAGACGCGCCTGCCGGCGCACCTCGAGCGCGACCACCTTCGCCGGACGCTGCGTCTCTTGCGGCGCGGCGACCAGGACCAGATGACGTTGCATCTCGTCTCCTTTCTCTGCATCTGAAGGGCGCACGCGGCGCCCTCACATCAGAGGGCGCCGCGTGCGAAGTCGGAGATCAGCTGCGGCGTCGCCGTGTCGAAACCGACGACGTCGAGCATCCCCGGATCGGCCGGATCGGCGATCGAGAAGCCGTTCGAGACCATGCCGACGACGACCAGCCGTGCGTCGATGCCCGACGCCAGGCGGTAGTCGCGCAGAGCCTGAACCGGGTGGATGGCGCCCGCCCAGGTCTCCGAGTCGGTGTAGATGACGAACGTGTCGATCGCTCGCTCCTTGGTCAGCGCGTACAGCATCGGCAGCGCCGTGTCGGTGCCGCCGAACGGCAGGTCCGAGACCTCTCGCACCGCGTCGTTCAGGCGCTGACGCGGCGAGATCGCGAGTGGTGTCAGGCCATCGGTGCGACCGGCGAAGGCCTGACGGCCCTGCTCGCGGTAGCCGCGGCGGCCGGCGAAGAAGCCGACGATCTCGTACTGCTTCTCCGTTGCCGCCGTGACCAGCGCGAGCGCGGCCGATGCGTCCCGAGGTGTCAGGCCCGGGACGCCTGCGACCGAGCCCATGCCCATCGAGCCCGAGACGTCGAGCGCCAGCAGCAGGCGGTTACCCGCCGGCTCGACGTTCTGGAACGACGCGTAGAACGCATCGTCCAGTGCGTCGACGATCTCGCGGACAGGCTGCCACGTGCCGCGGCCACGAACGCCGTGACCACCCGCGTACGTTCGCAGCGCCGCCAGGACCGCGATCGGGTGAACGCGTGCCCGGTGGAGCCGCTCGCGGTCGGCGAGCTGAGTGACGGCGCGGGCTGTGCCGGCCGAGCCCGGCGCGAGGACACCGACTCGGGTCATCGTCGCGAGGTTTCGGATCAGCGCCGTGACCGGCATGTCGTCCAGCAGCGCGTCCCAGACCTCGGGCGAGGTCAGGTGCTCGGGCTGAACTGCCTCGCGTGGCAGCCGGTACTCCCGGACGATGGCTGCCGCCTCGGTTGCGTTCGTCGCGGACTGCGCGCGAGCGAAGCCCTCGACGATGCGCGGCAGACCGGCTGTCTCGCCGCCGCGGACGATCCACTCGAACAGGCGGGCATGCTCGTCCGAGACGTCGACCGTCGGGTTGCCCGCGCCGACGCGACCGGCCGGGTGCGAAAGCCGGAGCAGGTCGCGATGCGAGACACCAGCACGCCGGCGGTACTTCACCGCCTGGTAGGCGAGCGACTCGACCGGCTGATCTGCGTACCAGCGGGCGACCGCCCGACGCAGCGACCGGCCCCAGCCACGGAAGCCCTCGACGAAGGCTGCGAACTGGAACAGGTGCGTGCCCGTGCGTGCGACGTGTGGAAGTGCCGCCAGCGCGGCCTTCCGCGTCTCGTCGTCCCCGACGCCCGCTGCGAGTGCGAGTGCGTACAGCGCCGGATCGTTCTTCGGCGCCCGGCCCTCGCGGCTGACCGCGACGATCTCGGCGACTGCTCGGAGACCGTCCTCGCGGACCGCCTGCTCGACCACCTTCGTGTTCTCGCGCGTCAGCGCCCACTCGGACGCGTAGTACGAGCCACCCTCGGAGCCGAGGATGAGGAAGCGGCGCAGACGCGCCCAGACATCGACCGCCCAGGCATGGCCGCCCGCGGAGTTCGCGATCTGGCCGGCGAGGGGCAGCCACTGCGGCACGCGACGCGTGCGGTGCTTGCTCAGGTACGACATCGCGCACCTCCTTTCGGTTGGTTGTGGTTGTGCTGCGGTCATGGGAATGCCGAACGGGATGTGTTGAGCTACCGGCCGCTCGCGCGGCCGGGCGGGACTCGAACCCCGCAGCCTCCCGCTCACGCGGGTGCTCTACCGAGAACCGTTCGGCTCTGGCCCGCAGCAGGTGAAACGTCGCGGTCGTGGGGTGCAGTCGGGGATACGCGGAGTCGAACCGCACAGCCTGTGGCTGTTCTTCCGAGGAGATAACCCGAGCCGCTCCGGCCCGCAACGATGATGCAAAGGACGAGGCAGGCCCACCAGGATTCGAACCCGGGCCGGCGAGGTTGGAGCCCGCCATGCTGCCGTTACACCACAGGCCTGTGAAGCATCTTCAGTACGCCCGGCTGGAGTCGAACCAGCGGCTTCTGCCATATCAGAGCAGCGCTCTCCACTGAGCTACGGGCGCACGGTGTCGAGGAGGTGCGGAGAAGGAGCCTTCGGCAGGAATCGAACCCGCACCTCGGCCGTACAAAGGGCGCGTGCTTGCCGTTGACACTACGAAGGCTTGATGGAGACGGCGGGAATCGAACCCACGCCCGCCTTGGTGCAAGCAAGGCGGCCTGCCACAGGCATCCCCAGGCGTTAGCGCGTGAGGGCGGCCGGCCGGATTCGAACCGGCACCGACGGGCTTCACAGGCCCGGATGCTGACCGTTTACACCACGGCCACCACGCTTGGTCGATCACACGGTGACGGGGACGACCGGACTCGAACCGGCGGCCTGTCGGTCGACAACCGACTGCTCTTCTCGTCTGAGCTACGCCCCCGAATAGGTAGCGCGGGTGGGATTCGAACCCACGATCTCGAGCTCATGAGGCTCGCGAGGACAGCCGCTCCCCTACCGCGCAGGTCTGCCTGGCTGGAGTCGAACCAGCGGTCTCCGGTTCCCAAAACCGGCGGGGTGGCCAAGCTCCCCTACAGGCAGAGAGTGATCGTCGATACCCCCGGCGGGAGTCGAACCCGCTGCCTCCCGGTTGAGAGCCGGGCGTCATCTCCGTTCGACCACAGGGGCGTGAGTCGTGCAGCTCCGGCGGCAGGGATCGAACCTGCCTCTCGCGAGTAACAGTCGCGCGTCGTACCGCTGGACCACACCGGATCGGAAACTGGGCGATGGCCCCGGCAGGAGTCGAACCTGCACCGTGCCGAGTAAGAGTCGGCAGCTCTGCATTGAGCTACAGGGCCGATGTGATGGAGTCGAACGACATGTGGTCGGCAGGAGTCGAACCTGCGACGCGCCGCGTTTCAGACGGCCGCTCTCCACTGAGCTACGACCACGCGATGGACCACGCGGGATGGGCGAGGCTGGATTCGAACCAGCGACATCTTGTTTGTTGGACAAGCGCTCTCGGCCGAGCTGAGCTACTCGCCCGCGGGTACTGCTGAGGAAGATCCGGGACAAGGGCTCGAACCTCGATCTCCACATTCAGAGTGTGGCGTCCTGCCGGCTAGACGATCCCGGAACGTCTTGTGTGTGCATGTCACGTTCGACCGAGGCCGAACGATGTTTTCCATGCCACTCGCCTGCCCTTCGGCCCTGGATCGCGCGCTCGTGCAAATCGAGCGTCGTCCTACGTGGAGGGGATTTGGAGCCGGGCGCTCTTGCCTCTTCGAAATTCGCAGGCAAAAGCAGCGGCTTATTCAGCAGCGAATTCAGCCTGCGCGAAGCGCAGAGGGGCCTTTCTCTCTTAGGCGGGGCCTCGAGTCGGAATTGTGGTTTCTCAAGCTGGGCATCACTCCTTTTCGGTCGATGGGATCTGGCTCAAAACGACGAAGGCGACCCGTCGGGTCGCCTTCGCTCAGTGCAGGATGCGGCTTAGGTGCTAGCGCGCAGGCCTCCGAGCGAAGGCTGGATCGAAACCGCTCCGACCGAGGCCGGACACGGGATTCGTGTCGAACGGCGCCGAAATGGCGTGTGTCGCTTCGGCGAGGAACGGGGTGGGTGTGGTGGTCATCAACATGGTCGTGGTCGGCTTCATGCCGCGACGGACGATAGATCAAACATTCGATCTACGCAAGGGTCAAATTGAAAGAATTTCATGCAGAAGCGAAATGCACCTGCATTACTGGTTGCGGTTATATCGCCGGCACGACCCGCAGAGCGACGATCTCGGGGAGTTCCAGCGCGAGCGCCGTCCAGAACACGCCGCCGTCGCGCGTCAGGTAGAGGCGGTTGCGCGCGGCGTAGACTGCGACATCGGGGTCGTCGTCGAGGATCGCGACCGCAACGCCGGCCGGTAGCCCGCGGCCCGACGCGCGCCACGTCACGCCCGCGTCGTGCGAGACGACGAGCGGCGGCTTCGTATTCACGACCGCGAAGACGGCTGAGCCCGACGCGTCGGCGGCCACGAGGAGCGGCAGGCTGAGAACGGGCGCCGGAGAACGCTCGACGTGGCCATTCCAGGCCTCGACCTCGTCGGTCTCGAGATCGACGACGAACGCGCCGACCACGGTCTGGACGAGCGCGATCATTCGTGGAGAAGCGATGCGACGACGGCTGTGGCACGGCGGGCGGCTCCCGGCGGCGCGAAGCCCGCGTTGCGCGCCACCACGTAGGCGGTTGCGAATGCGTCGCCCGCTCCCGTCGGGTCGCCGGGGAACGGACGAGCCGCTATGTGCTCGGAGTGCCCGCGCACGTAGAGCGTCGCACCGCGCGAGCCGTGCGTGACGACGACCTCGCGAACACCGAGCGCGGCCGGGTCGCCGAGTACCTCGGCCTCTTCCTCTGCGAGCTTCAGCACCCACACGTGGCGCAGGAGCTCGGGGTCGAACTCGGCGTCGAGGCGCAACGGGCCGAGCTCGGGAACGCGGACGAGCCCCTGGCCGTCGAGCGAGACACGGCAGCGGCGTGCGAGTGCCGCCAGGGTCTCGAGCGGAAACTCGCCACGCGCAAGCGGGGCGATGTGCGTCCAGCGGACGGCCGGTAGCGGCGGCAGGTCGCCGGGAGCCCAGACGTCCCCGAGCGCCGCGACGCTCATCACACGGCGGTCGCCCTCGTAGTGGAACGCGAATGCGGCCGTCGAGGAGCCCGTCACGTAGCGCACCGGCGTTCCGAGGCGGATGAGCGGCGGCAGGAGCAGATCGCGATCGGCGACAGCGCAGCGCGCGACGATGCGTGCCGGGACGCGCAGCCGGTTCAAGGCACGCGCGCCGTGGTACGAGCCGCCACCGACCTGTGGTGGCCGTCCCGGCAGCTCGTCTCGCGAGAGGTTTCCGATGAGCGCGATCACGCGCCCGCGAGGATAGGTCTCCTCGCGACCACATGTGCGAGCGCCGCGAGCGCAAACGCGGCCGCGAAGCTCGGCAGCGACGCCCCGCCCCACGGCAAGGCGTGTGGCTGCGTGTGCGCGACGAGCCGCGTCCACCAGCCCGGCCCCTGCGGGTACAGCCACTGGTAGAGGCAGAAGCCGGCGAGCCAGGAGCCCACCATTGCCACGCGCAACTCAGGCGCATTGAAGATGCGGTCGCGGTCGTAATGGCGACCGGAGAGCAGCCAGTCGGCGAGCAGCACGGCGAAGAGAGGCACGAAGAACGAGCCGAGCAGATAGAGGAACGGCTGGTAGTTGCGGAGGTCGACGACGAGCGCACCGATCGTTGCCACCGCGGCGACGCCGGCGACGAGCAGACGTTGCGGCACGCGTGGCAGCAGGTTCTGCAGGCTGACGGCGCCGGAATAGACGTTCGCAAATGCCTCGTCGCTCTCGTCGACGGTCAGCGCCAACAGCGCGAGCAAGCTCGCCGCTCCGCCGGCCGCGATCGCTGTCAGAAGCGCGGGCGCTGCGCTGATGTGACGCGAGAGCGCGATCATCGCGCCGAGTGTGAAGAGGGGAATCGTCGGCACGAAGTAGCCCAGACCGGCGCTCCAGAACGCGCCGCGTCGCGTCCGTGAGAAGCGCGTGTAGTCGGCCACGAGCGGTGTCCAGCTGATGATCGATGCGAGCACCAGGTCGAACCCGGGCCAGAAGTCGTGCGCACCGCCGCGATGCCAGAGCCGAACGGGATGCTGGCCGTGCAACGACCACCACGCGAGGTAGAGGAGCGAGGCGATCACGACCCACACCGCGAACTTCCGCACGTACCTGCGCACGAAGCCGACCGGCCCGAGGAAGGCGAGCGCTGTAGCGACCAGCCCGAAGCCGATCTTCCAGAACGCGACGCCGCCGAAGCCGAGCACTTGCTGCGAGAGCGCACTCGCACCCGTCGCGATGATGATCAGCTCGAACACCGACCAGCCGAGGCACTGCACGATGTTCAAGCCCGTCGGCAGGTACGACCCGCGGCGGCCGAGCGGCGCCCGCATCAGCACCATGCTCGGCACGCGAGCGTCCGCGCCGATCAGCCCACCTAGTCCAAGCAGCACGTTCCCGACGACCGCGGCGGCAGCGATTGCCGCGACCGCAACCGGCAGCGACAGCCCGAGCCCGAACTCGCTCGCCGGAAGCACGAGGAACGCACCGGCGACGATCACGAGCAGCGACACCGAGAGATTTGCCCACAGCAGGAAGCCGTCGAAGACGCCGAGCACGCGAAGGCGCTCCGGAACCGGCTCGATGCCATAGGAGGTCGTCTCGTTCGCGTCCATCTGCGCTCCCTTCGCCGGCATGACCCGGATCAGGTTCGACGGGTGTGATCTCAGCCCGCTGGTCGCGGGCACCCCGGTCAGGAAAAGAGGCTAGCGATCAGCTCCGCACTCGGTCCCGGGAACGAGTTCCGTGGAGGAATCGTCACGCCCCCGTATCGGTGTCTGATACCGGCCAGGTCCAGCGGATGCCGCATGCGCACGGGGCTCTCGACGCGCCGTGACGGCCCCGTGCGATCTCCGTGTGCCTCTCGTGCGCGTGTCTGACACCAGCCGTGTCCGTTCGAGCCAAGGCCCGTTGGCGGGTGAGCAGGCGGGCCTGTTCACTGCTCAGAGCGCTGCAAGCGCCTCGTCCAGATCGGGCCAGACCGTCGTGTCGATGGAGATCACCTTCCCCGGGAGCGCGAGCGCCTCCCATTCGCCCGCTCGCGTACGGTCGATGAGCTCTGCGGCCGCCTCGCGGTCCCAATGAACAGGATGGCGGTGCGTGTCGCGCTCGAGCATCCGGGCCAGCAGCACCTCGGGTTCTGCCCAGACGTGAACCTGGACGATCCGTGCCGGGGGCAGCTCCTCGAAGATCGTCGGACGGTTGAAGTTGCCCTCCGCGATCAACGAAGTCCCGTTCGCGAGCAGCTCACGCACGAGAAGCTCGATCAAGCCGAACACGGCAACGCCAAGCCGTTGCGAGTCAGCACGTCCAGTCGTGCCGAGTGCGCTCCCGAGTGCCTCCTTGAGATCGTCTTTCGCGATCAGCGGCAGGCCGAGTCGCGAGCGCAGTTCCTCCGCGATCGTCGTCTTGCCCGCGGCCGGCGGGCCGGTGACGACTACGAGGAGAGGAGTCGCCTGAGGACGAACGGCAGGATCCCGCCGTGCCGGAGGTAATCGCGCTCGCGTGGCGTGTCGAGCCGGACGCGGGCGCGGAACTCGACGGCGTCGGCGTTCACGGTCACCTCGCTCGCCTCGCCGTTGTCGACGCCGGTGATCGAGAATTGCTCGCGGCCCGTGAGGCCGAGCGTCGCCGGGGTCTCGCCCGCCAGGAACTGCAACGGCAGGATCCCCATCATCAGCAGGTTCGATCGGTGGATCCGTTCGTACGACTCGGCGATCACTGCGCGCACGCCGAGCAGTTTCGGCCCCTTGGCGGCCCAGTCCCGCGACGAGCCGGAGCCGTACTCCTTCCCGGCGAGCACGATCGTCGGCGTTCCCTCGACGAGGTAGCGCTCGGCAGCCTCGAAGATCGTCATCTCCTCACCGGAAGGAATGTGCACCGTCCATGTGCCCTCCGACCCGGGAACGAGCAAGTTGCGGAGGCGGACGTTCGCGAATGTGCCGCGCACCATCACCTCGTGGTTCCCGCGTCGCGACCCGTACGAGTTGAAATTCTTTCGCTCGACGCCGTGCTCGATCAGATAGGCGCCCGCAGGCGACTCGGGCTTGATCGAGCCGGCCGGCGAGATGTGGTCGGTCGTCACGGAGTCGCCCAGCTGGACGAGGCAGCGCCCACCAGTCACGTCGTCGACCGTGCCGACGCTGGTCGACATCCCTTCGAAGTACGGAGGCTGGCGCACGTAGGTCGAGTCGGCTTCCCACGGGAAGAGCTCGGACTCGGATGTCGGCAAGCCGCGCCAGGTGTCGTCGCCCGTGAACACGTCGGCGTAGGTGCGCGCGAACATGCTCCCTTCGATCGCGCGGCCTACCGTGTCGGCGACCTCCCGCGAGGTCGGCCAGAGGTCGCGCAAGAACACGTCCTCGCCGTCGGATCCCCGGCCGAGCGGCTCGGTCTCGAGATCGATGTCCATGCGTCCGGCGAGCGCGTAGATGACGACGAGCGGCGGCGAGGCGAGGTAGTTCGCCTTCACCTCGGGGTGAATCCGCGCTTCGAAGTTGCGGTTGCCGGAGAGCACCGAGCAAGCGACGAGGTCACCGTCGGCGATTGCAGCGGAGATCTCATCGCGGAGCGGCCCCGAGTTGCCGATGCACGTCGTGCAGCCGTAGCCGACGGTCTGGAAGCCGAGCTCGTCGAGGAACGGCTGCAGGCCCGACTTCTCGTAGTACTCGGTGACGACGCGCGAGCCTGGCGCCAGCGACGACTTCACCCAGGGCTTGCGCGTGAGTCCGCGCTCGATCGCCTTCTTCGCGACGAGACCGGCGGCGATCATCACCGCTGGGTTCGAGGTGTTCGTGCACGAGGTGATCGCCGCGATCACGACGGAGCCGTGATCGAGCTCGAACTCCCCATCGTCGAGCGAGACCTTCACGCGGTGGTGGCTCGGATGCTCCGCCACGGCGACGCGTGCGGTGTCGGCGACCGGTTCGGGAAGGCCGCCCGGCTGCTGCTCGGTCGTCGGGTCGGAGGCGGGGAACGAGTCGGCCAGCGCGCGGTCCGCGCTGCCGTTCGCGTAGTCGACGCCGAAGGTGCCGAGGCCGTCGATGAACGCACGCTTTGCGTTCTGCAGCGGCACGCGATCCTGCGGCCTGCGCGGACCTGCAATCGACGGCTCGACGTCGCCGAGGTCGAGCTCGACGATCTGCGAGTACGTCGCATGATCGTTCGGGTCGTGCCAGAGCAGGTTCTCCTTGCAGTACGCCTCGACGAGCGCGACGCGCTCTGCGCTGCGGCCTGTCAGGCGCAGGTAGTCGAGCGTGTGGTCGTCCACCGGGAAGAAGCCGCACGTCGCGCCGTACTCGGGCGACATGTTGCCGAGGGTGGCGCGGTCGGCCAGCGGCAGCGAGCCGAGACCCTCGCCGAAGTACTCGACGAACTTGCCGACGACTCCGACCTTGCGCAGGAGCTCGGTCACCGTCAGCACCAGATCGGTCGCCGTCGCGCCCTCCGGCATCGCGCCCGTCAGCTTGAAGCCGACGACCTGAGGCACGAGCATCGAGAGCGGCTCGCCGAGCATCGCAGCTTCGGCTTCGATGCCGCCGACACCCCAGCCGAGCACGCCCAGTCCGTTCACCATCGTCGTGTGCGAGTCGGTGCCCACGAGCGTGTCGGGGTATGCCGACCCTGCACGATCCTCGACGACGCGCGCGAGGTACTCGAGGTTCACCTGGTGCACGATTCCCGTTCCGGGTGGAACGACCTTGAAGTCCCGGAAGCTCTGCTGGCCCCAACGCAGGAACGCATAGCGTTCGCGGTTGCGCTCGAACTCGAGCTCGACGTTCCGTCCGAACGCGAAGCGCGATCCGAACAGGTCGACCTGCACCGAGTGGTCGATCACGAGCTCGACCGGGATCAGCGGGTTGATCCGTTCCGGATCCCCGCCGAGGTCGGCCATCGCGTTCCGCATCGCCGCCAGATCGACGACCGCAGGCACTCCGGTGAAGTCCTGCAGCAGCACACGGGAGGGGGAGAACGAGATCTCACGCGATGGCTCGGCCTTCGCATCCCAGGCCGCGACCGCCTCCACGTCGTCGTCGCCGCCGTTCCGCAGGACGTTCTCGAGCAGCACGCGCAGCGTGTAGGGAAGCCGCGCAACGTCGTAGCTCGCCTGTAGCGCATCCAGCCGGAAGATCTCGTAGGAACGGTCTCCGACGGTCAGCTGAGACGGCGATGCCACAGCTCGATTCAACCAGACGACGCCCGCCTCCCGCGTGGGACGCACTGCGGCGTACGCGTCACAACGCGCCCTACACTTGTTTGCGATGGCGGAGCAGCACATTGTCGGGCTCGGGGGTGGCGGGGACACCCCCGAGCAGACGCAGCGCCTCTACGACTACGTGCTCGCGCTGACCGGCAAGGAGCGGCCGCGTCTCCTCTACGTGCCGACGGCCGTCGGCGACAGCGACGGGGCGATCGTCGGGTTCTACGAGCGCTTCGCGGGTCGGGGCGAGCTGTCGCATCTGAAGACGTTCCCGTGGCCGCCCGCCGAGCTCCGCCAGCTGATCCTGTCGCAGGACGCGATCTCGGTCAGCGGTGGGAACACGGCGAACATGCTCGCGACGTGGAAGGTGCACGGCATCGACCTCCTGATGCGCGAGGCGTGGGAAGAGGGCGTCGTCCTTTGGGGCGCGAGCGCAGGGATGATCTGCTGGTTCGAGCACGGCGTCACCGACTCGTTCGGGCCGCAGCTCGAGGCGATGGACTGCCTCGGCTTTCTTCCCGGCAGCGCCTGCCCGCACTACGACGGAGAGTCGCAGCGGCGGCCACGCTATCGCGAGCTCGTCCACGGCGGCTTAGCGGAGGGGATCGCGGCCGACGACGGCGTCGCGATCCACTACGTCGGCACCGCGATCTCGGAGATCGTCACCTGCCGGCCGGGCACCGCCGCGTATCGGGTGACCCGGGAAAGCGAAGAGCGGCTCGAAACCCGAGAGCTCGGGTAGCTCACAACGCTCGACGACGGGCGGGACCGTATGCTTCGCGGTCGGTGGAGATCGACGCGTCGGACAAGGCAAAGGAATTCATCGTCGAGCAGGGCGGGAACGTCTACGTCTGGTCGAGCGAAGCCGGCTTCGACCACGCGACGACGAAGCCTCCCGACGCCGAGGTCGAGTTTCTCTCGACGGAGGCCGACGGCTTCACGTTTCACCAGGACGCGACGATCGACGTGCCCGATTTCTGGCGCATCGAGTTCCACCACTTTCCGCATCACCACGTGACGGCGACGTGGGACGGCGGCGAGTTCGCACCCCCGGGCATATTCGGCCACGTCACGTAGCCGACACGGGTTGCCATCACCCTCGCCGACGAGGTAGGTCGGTCGTAAAGCCGGGATCTAGCCGGGCTGCTGAACGGTCGCGCTGCGCCAGCTGTCGAACTGAGCTAGCTGTCGAACCGAGCTAGCTGTCGAACTGAGCTAGCTGTCGAGCCGGGCGCGGATCGCCGCCCGGATTCGGTCCGCGATCGCCGGCATCTGCTGTTCCATCTGCTTGAACTCACGCTGGAACATCACGATCAGCTGCATCGGCGTGGTCGCGATCACGGTCGCAGTTCGACGCTGGGTCTCGATCAGGCCGATCTCCCCGAAGAAATCGCCGGGGCCGAGCTCGCCGAGCCGCTCGCCGTTCTGGATCACCTCGGCCGAGCCCTCTTCGATGACGAAGAACTCGTGCGCGAACTGGCCCTCTTTCACGAGCTCGTAGCCGGCCTCGACGGCGATGCTGTCCGTCCACTGCGAGAGTTGCCCGAGTTCCTTCTTCGAGAGGCTGGAGAAAAGGCTGACCCCTTCGAGCTGTTTGGAATCCACGTGCTGATGATGACATCCTCAGCGTTCCGGCACAAATCGCACGGTCTCAAACGCGCCCTCGGTGTTAAACGCGACATTGCGCGGTAGGGGGCGAGGATGACGACCTTCTTTGTCGTAGCCAGGCGATCGGGGCCTGACTGGGATTCGTCGCTACCGCTGGAGCAGCAGTCAGGCTTCCGGGAGCATGCGGCCTTCATGGACGGGCTGGTGGACGCGGGCTTCATCGTCCTCGGTGGGCCGCTCGCCGACGAGGAGCGCGTCGCCTACGTGATCGAGGCCGAGTCGGAGGACGCCGTCCGCGCGACGCTGACCGCCGACCCGTGGAACGAGACGCACCTGCGGCTCGAGACGGTCGACGGCTGGACGATCCGCCTCGACAGCCGCCCCGCCGCGCCCCGCCGGCCGTAAGAGACATGTCCTGGGGACAGTCCCTCAGCCATGGCTGTTTTGACTCCCCGTGGCGGAAACGGACCTGGCTCGGGGACTGTCCCCCAGCCATGGCTGTTCTGGCTCCCCGTGGCCGAAACGGACGCGGCTCGGGGACTGTCCCCACGACATGTCCGTTTTGGACGGTGCAGCGAGTGGCTACTGCAGGGCGGTGAGCAGCGCGTCGACGTCTGCGTCGTCGTTGTAGCCCTGGATCGAGACGCGCATCGTCCAGCCGTCCGGTGTCTCGACGACGGGCACCTCGATCCGATGTCGGTCGTAGAGATCGCGCTTGAACGACTTGCCGTCGACCACCGGCAGCCTGAAGCCGAGCATCTGCACGAAGTCGTCCGTCAGCGGTTCGAGCCCGATCTCGTCGCGCACGCGCTCGAGGAGCGCATGGCAGCGGGCTCGGACCTCCGGCCAGTCGTGCTCGGCCTGAAAGGCGACCGCAGCCGGTACCGCCAGGAACGCCGACGGGTCGCGCGTGCCCTGCCAACGGTGCAGCTCATGGAACGCAGCACCGTCTGCCCAGTCCCACGAAACCACAAGCGGATCGATCAGCCCTTGTGCCTCAGGCCGCGCGTACATGAACGCCGACCCCTTCGGTGCGCACAACCACTTGTGACAGTTGCCGGCGTAGACGTCTGCGCCGAGCGTTTCGAGGTCGAGGTCGATCTGCCCCGGCGCATGCGCGCCGTCCACGACGGAGAGGGTGCCCGCGGTGCGGGCGCGCGCGCACAGCGACGCGACGTCGTTGACCCGGCCGCTCAGCCATTCGATGTGCGAGCAAAACACGATTCGCGTGCGCGGCCCGGGATCGAGCTCTGCGAACGGGCGGCGCACGAGCACGGCGCCGGTACGTCGCGACACGAACTCCCAGAGCAGCTCCATCCCCCCGTATTCGGCATCTCCGAGCAGCACTTCGTCTCCGGTCTGCAGGTCGAGCGAGCGGATGACCGCGTTCAGCGCCGAGCTCGTGTTCGTCGCGAATGCGAGATTCTCGGGGGCTGCGCCGACATAGGCGGCGAGTTGCGCCCGCGCCCCGTCGAGGCGCTCCGGAAAGCGCCGCTCGAGTGCCATGAACTCGACCGGCTGGCGCTCCAGCTGACGCTGAAACCCTTGGTACGCCTCGAACACCGGCTTCGGGCACGCGCCGAACGACCCGTGATTGAGAAAGACGACCGATGGGTCGAGGAGGAACAAATCCTTCACAGCTCTTAACTACCTATTAATCGCTGCACGCGGTGGTTGAACACCGAGCGGTTATAACGAGTGCGTGGGTCGCAGCCGCATCTTCTCGGTTCGGGCAGCCGAGCTCCTGTTCGTCGCAATCATCGGCGCGGTCCTCGCCCTCGGAGGTGCGGCCCTCTTCGGCAAGCTCGGCAGCCGGACGACGATCCAACAGGTCGCGCCACTCGCGGGCGGCGGCGTCGGCAACGCCGCGCTTCAGGCTCCGACGCACGGGCTGACCCCCGAGCAGATCTACCGGCGCGACGCACCCGGCGTTGTCCAGATCACCGCCACGAGCGTCACGTCGGGAACCTCCGATCCGTTCAACGGCCTTCCGACAGCGCAGAAGCAGGAGTCACTCGGCTCCGGCTTCGTGATCGACAAGGCCGGCCACATCGTCACGAACTTCCATGTGATTCAAGGCGCGCAACAGATCCAGGTGTCGTTCTCCGGCCAGGACGAGATCAATGCGACGGTCGTCGGGAAGGATCCGTCCACCGACACCGCCGTGCTGCAGATCGACGCGCACGCTCGCGCACTCACGCCGCTGACCCTCGGCAACTCCGACGCGGTAACCGTCGGCGATTCGGTCTACGCGATCGGCAACCCGTTCGGCTTCACCCGCACGCTCACGACGGGCGTGGTCAGCGCCGTCCAACGCCAGATCGAAGCGCCGAACTCCCTGAAGATCGACCACGCGATCCAGACTGACGCCGCGATCAACCACGGAAACTCGGGCGGCCCGCTGCTCGACGCCGCCGGCCGTGTCATCGGGGTGACGTCTCAGATCTCGACCGGCACGACCGGCCAGCAGGGGAACCTTGGCATCGGCTTCGCCGTCCCGATCAACACCGTCCGCCAGGTCGCGGCGCAGATCCTCGCGACCGGGAAGGCCGAGCACGCGTTCCTGGGTGTGACGACCGCCGCGATCACGCCGCAGCTCGCCCGTCTGTTCAACCTACCCGTGTCGCGCGGCCTGCTCGTCACCGACGTCGATTCCGGCAGCAACGCCGACAAGGCCGGGATCGTTCCGGGCAAGACCCCGGTGATCGTGCAGGGCGAGAGTTACAACGTCGGCGGCGACATCATCGTTTCGATCGACCACGAGGCGCTCTCGAGCTTCGACCAGCTCAGGGATGCGATTGCGCAGCACAAGCCGGGCGACAAGGTGCAGCTCCAGATCTACCACCACGGTTCGAAGAAGACGGTCACGGTCAAGCTCGGCAATCGGCCGGGATCGTGACGAGGGTTCGGCTCTTCCCCTAGAGCCGGCAGAGAAGACCGGCCGCCGCCCGACAGCCTGCCCGGGTAGCGGCCGGTCTCTCCCCGGCGAATCTGGCTACCTTGTCCCGCGATGGAGCGCGGGGACATCTCCTTCGAGGAGACAATCGTCGCCGAGCACGGCGAAATGCTGTGGGAGGATGACGACAGTGCCGACCACGATGGGTGGTTCTGTGTGCGGACCGAGAAGTTCCCGTGCCCGGCGCAAGGGTGCTCGTTCGTCGCCGAGTTCATGACCGCGGCGCATCTGATTCTCGTGTGGGAGACGATGGACGACCCGAACCTCCTGCGCCATGCCGCCCGCGCCCGTGACGTCGGCCGCAATCCGCGCGTCGTCGGCTACCAGTCGGACTACGGCCCGAGCGCGTCGTACTACGCCTGGGTCGCCGCCGGGCGGCCCGTGCACGGCGTGCGCGCGCACGCGTGATCGAGCAGCACTTCGGAGAGTCCTCGGCGTTCTCACTCGGGGTCGAGGAGGAGTTGATGATCATCGACGCGTCGACGTTCGGTCAGGTCGCCGCCGTCGACCGCATCCTGGCGGGCGTCGAAGGCCTGACCCTTCCCGGTCAGATCAAGACCGAGCTCTTCGCTTCCGTCTTCGAGACGAACACGCACGTCTGCACCACCGCCGTGGAGGTCGACGCAGCGCTACCGGAGCTCAGGCGCGCCGCCGCCGCCGCGGCGAAGGCCGAGGGTCTCGCGATCGCCGCAGCGGCCACCCATCCGTTTGCCATCCCCGAGGCGCAGCCGATCGTCAAGGAGGAGCGGTACGTCACCTTCGTCGGTTACGGGGGCATCTCCGTGCGGAGGCAGGGAGTGCAGGGGCTGCATGTGCACGTCGGGATGCCGTCGGCCGAGGCGTGCTGGGACTGCCTCGCTGACATCCTGCCCTGGCTCCCCGTCGTGCTCGCGCTCTCGACGAACTCGCCGTGGTTCGCGGGCGAGCTCACCGGCATGGCGTCGAATCGCGCGCCGGTGCTGGCGGAGTTGCCGCGCGCCGCGGCGCCGCCCGCGTTCGACTCCTACGCCGAGTGGGAGTCATGGGTCGAGCGACTCACCAACCTCGGGGTGACGGAGGAGTACACGCGGATCTGGTGGGACGTGCGACCGCATCCGAAGCTCGGGACGCTCGAGGTGCGCGTGCCCGACCAGCCCACGGACGTCCACCTGTCGGCGTCGTTCGCGGCGCTTCTGCAGGCGCTGTGCGCGACGGCACTCGAGGGCGGTCTGCCGCAGCGCGAGAACATGCTCGGCGATCGCGGCCGCGCCGACTACGCGCAGAATCGCTGGGCGGCCGCACGCTTCGGGACACGCGGCGAGCTGCTGCATCCCGATGGCACGAGCTTCGTTCGGGCGTCCGAGCTCGGTGCGCAGCTGATCGAGCTCGTTCGCCCCGCTGCGCGGTCGCTGCGCGGCGAGGCACTGCTCGATCGCATCGACCCGTCCGGATCCGAAGCCGATCTGCAGCTCACCCCGGACTCCGCGCAGCAGGCGGCGGCGGATATCGCCGCCCGCTCGCTAGTCTTTTGAGGTGGCGATCATCAACGAGACCATTCAGGTTTCCGGCATTCGCTGCGAGCGCTGCGTCATGCGGCTCGCGAAGACGCTGGAGGGCACCGATGGCCTCGAATCGGCGAACGCAAACCTGATGGGGACCGTGCAGCTCTCCTACGACGACGAGCGGACCACCCGGGACGCGCTTGTGGACGTATTGGCTCGCGGCGGCTTCCGCGAATCGCAGTTCGTCTGAGCGCACTCGGCACGGGAATCCTGAGGGCGTGGCGTGCGTTTGAGCACTTGCTAGGGTGGCCGCCGGCATGAGCGAGAGCGCTCCCACGACCGACGACACCCGCAGGCTCGCGCAGGAAGCGCGGGATCGTGTTCGTTTCGAAGAGGAGGCGCTCGAGTTGAGCGATCAGGTCTACCGCGTCGCCCGTCGCCTGGTGGGGTCCCGCGAGGAAGCCGAGGATCTCGTGCAACAGACGTACGAACGGGCCTTTCGCGCCTGGCGCCAGTTCACGCCCGGCACGAACCTCCGTGCCTGGCTCCTGCGGATCCTGACGAACCTCAACATCGACCGTGGCCGTCGGCAGCAGCGGTCGCCGCAGACGACATCGCTCGACACCGAGGCCGGCGACTACTTCCTCTACAACAAGCTCGAGTCGCAGGTGCCCGAGGAGAATCCCGACGAGGAGCGTGTGCTCGAGCGGCTTTCGCAGGATTCCGTCGTCGAGGCGCTCGCCGATGTGCCGCACGATTTCCGTGACGTGATCGTGCTCGTCGACATCGGCGAGTTCTCCTATGCCGACTCGGCGCAGATCCTCGACATCCCGATCGGGACCGTGATGTCGCGTTTGCACCGCGGCAGGCGTATCCTCAAAAAGAATCTTGCCGACTCGGCGGTGTCGATGTGATCGACTGGTGTGACAAGTGCGAGGAGATGATGCAGCCGTATCTCGACGGCTCGCTCTCGGACGACGAGGTGGCCGAGGCGCAGAAGCATCTCGCCGGCTGCAGTTGGTGCGCGAAGCGGTACCACTTCGAAGAGCGCCTGCGTCGCTACGTGCGCGTCGCGGTCAGCGAGCCGATGTCGCCCGAGTTGAAGACCAAGCTCGCAGCGCTGCGCACGCCGCTCACCTGACAACGTTCGCCGAGGGACCTCGCCCTCGCCCAACGCTGTCGCTTGCCGTCGTGTGCCGTACCGACAGGGCCGGTGCCAGGCACCTGCACGAAACGGTGAATTCTCATCCACACCCGCGCGTGATCCCTGGCGCAGAGCCATTCGCAACGAGACATGTCCGGTGCCAGGCACCGTTGCGGAACTGTGACGATGCGTCCACAGCCTTCGTCTGCGCCCGCGCGATAGGGGTCACGGGATGAGGCGTTCGATCTCGGCGACGACGTGCGCAGCGTACGACCGGACCTGCCCTCGGAGATCGTCCCAGCGCTCCTCTACGTCTGCCGCGTAGGCGGCGCGCGCGCGGGCGAGGACGGCGCGCTGGTCCTGCGGGAGCCGCTCGAGTGCCCAGCCGGCGGCGGCGTCCTTCGAGCGGATCGCCCCAGTGGCGGCGGTGCTCCAGATCCGGGCCAGGGTGAGGATCACGTTTCGCGTGTCTTCCTCGAGCCGGCCGAGCAGTGAGCCGACGTCACCGGTCGTGGCCGCGATGACGTCGGCCGGGGGCACGGGATCGATCAGCGTCGACGGCGGCGGGCCGAACACCGGCGCGTTTCCGAGCAAGACGATGGTGAGCAGCGAGGCCAGGTCGGGCGACGTCGTCGTGGGCCACGGTTCGAAGTTGCCTCCCTCGAACTCCGCGCGCAGCCAGTCGCCGTACTGAAAGTCGAACCTGGGCGGGAACCGCCAGGGCTTGATCGTGGCCGCGACCACGATCGTCAGCTCCACCCGCCTCCACTGCCCCTCCGGCGCGCGGTGCCCGGAGATTGCAAGCAGTCGGTCGACAAGGCGCTTCTTCTCCTCGCGCGTCGTCGACCGGGCCGCGACGACCAGCACGTCCAAGTCGCTCTGCGGCCGCAGGCCGCCAAGGACGGCCGAGCCGAGAAGATACGCGCCGAGCGCGTCGGAACCGAGAACGTCGCGAACGAGGCCGGAAACCCGGCCGAGCTGTTCCTGATCCTCGAGCCGCAAGGGCCGCACGTCGACGTCGCCCGGAGGGGCGAGGTCGGAGCAGTCGACGAGCGTCGCAGCGAGGGCGCGGCCTCCTTCGTCGGGGATCGCCTGCCAGGCGTTGCGTGCGAGGAGCACCGGGTGGCTGCGGTTGCCGTCGTAGCTCGCGGCCAGGATGGGCGCGTCATCCGCGTGCTCGAGCAGCCGCTCGACCGCGTGAGGGTCGAGCTCCGGACCGTCCGCCAGCACGACGAGCGCGTGCGTCACGTCGGCAGCGAGCGCGGCGAGGCCGCAGCGGAGCGACGCGCCCGGCCCTACGGCCCAGTCGCTGCAGCGAACGATCCGATCGTGCAGCCCGTCGAGGGGGTACGCCCCTTCGACCACTACGACCTCCTGGATGCTCGTGCGCTCGAGCGCAGCGAGCACGGGCGGTAGGAGCTCGACCTGCTTCGGCCCGCCGTAGCGCGTCGCGGCACCGGCCGCGAGCACGATCGCGGCAGCCTTAATGGGAGGCGACGGTCGCGTGCTGGATCTCGACCGTTTCGGTGGGCTGCTCGGTGCTCGGGTCGCCGAGCTGTCCGATCCGTTCGACGACGTCGCTGCCCGCAACGACCTTGCCGAGCACGGCATAGTCGGGCGGGAGCTGCGCATCCGGTGCGGTGACGACGAAGAACTGGCTGCCGCTCGTGCCGGGCGCCTCGGCCTGCGTCTTCGCCATCGCGACGACGCCGTTCGTATAGCGCGTCGAGGCCGGCGGGCGATCGACGGTCGAGTACCCCGGGCCTCCCTGGCCCGTCCCCGTCGGGTCGCCGCCCTGGATCACGAAGCCCGGCACGATCCGGTGAAAGACGGTGTTGTCGAAGAAGCCTTTCTGGGCGAGGCTGACGAACGACGCTGTGGTGGCCGGCGATGTCTTCGTCGCGAGGCGGATCGTGAACGAGCCGCAGTTCGTCTGGATCTTCACGTCGTAGGTTTTCGCCGCGTCGAGTGGCTTTGTCGGTTTCGCCTCGTGCCTCGTTTGCGCCGGCGGCGGGGTGACCGAGGTGCAGCCGGAGGCATCGGTCGACGTCGCCTGCGTCGAGGTGGTGGCTGCATCCTTCGAGCCACCGCCGCAGGCAGCGAGGCAGAGGACAAGTAGCGCCAGAACCGAGAGCCTCGCCGCCAGTGCCACTCGTCTAACTTCCGCCGAGCGCCGCCGTCGCGCGGTTCACGAGCGCCTTCGCGATCTCGACCTTGTAGGCGTTCCGCGGCAGCGGGGTCGCGTCGTCGAGGCTGCCGTCGAGGAGCCAGGGAATGGGGGCGACGCCTGCCAGTGCGACCCGCGTCGTGCCACCGCTGCGGGCCGCCGCGACCCCGACAATCGGGAACGCCCAGCGCTTTCGCTCCATCGCCTTGAGATAGACGGATGCGTCCGGCTGCGGGACGTCGACGTGGAGGATGAGCTCGCCGTCGTCGAGCGTCGTCGTCCTGCGGTCGTCGTCGCTCGGAACGCGATAGAGCTCGGCGATCGATAGCTGGCGGGTGGAGGTCACGACTGTGGCGTCGAGCGCGAGGAGCGCCGCGGCCACGTCCGACGGATGCGCCGACGCGCAGTAGTCGTTCGCGAAGATCGCGTGCTCGCGGTGCTCGCCCTCCTGGGCGAAGCACTCGTCTCCGCCGTGGAGGCGGCATGGCCAGTTGAGGCGCCAGTACCAACAGCGCGTCGCCTGCAGGAGGTTGCCGCCGAGCGAGCCCATGTTCCGCAGTTGCGGGCTCGCGGCGAGGCGGCAAGCCTCGTGGAGCGCCTCCGGGACGCCCTCCGCCGCCTCGAGCTCGGCGAGCGAGGTGCCGGCGCCGATCCTCGTTCCCTCGATCCCGCGCGGCACCACCTTGCGGATGTCGACGAGCACATCGGCCTTGAGGATCCCGGCTCGCATCAGCGGGACGACCTCGGTGCCGCCGTGCAGCGGCATGCCGCCGTCGAGCTCGGTGAGGCTAGACGCCTGCCGGAGCTCCACGCTTCTCCTGCGCGCGGGCGCGCACCTCGGCCTCGCGCAACGCGCGGAGCATCTCCTCGCGGGAGATCGGCAGCTGCCGCACGTCGGCCCCGGTCGCATCGCGGATCGCGTTGGCGATCGCCGCCGCGGTCGGGACGATCGGCGGCTCGCCGAGGCCCTTCGAGCCGAGATTCGTCAGGTGGCCGTCGGGCTCGTCGACGAGCTCGCTGATGATCTCCGGGACGTCGGCGAACGTCGGCAGCTTGTACGCATCGAGGCTCGTCGTCAGGATCTGGCCGGTCTTCGGATCGTGCAGGCGCTCCTCCGAGAGGGTGTGGCCGATTCCCTGGATGATCCCGCCCTCGACCTGGCTCGAGGCGCCGAGGGGATTGATCACGCGGCCGATGTCGTGCACGGCGGCGATCCGGTCGACCCAGATCTCGCCCGTCTCGATGTCGACCGCCACCTCGGCGACCTGCACGCCGAAGGTGAGCACCTGCATTCCCGTCGGGTTCGGGCCGCGTGCGCCCTTGCCGAGGATCTGCGCATCCTCGAGCAGCCCCACTACCTCGGCGAGCGGGGTCGAGAGGCTCCCATCCGCAGAGATCACGCTGCCGCCGCGGAGGTCGAGCACCCGCTCCTCCAGGTGATAGCGCTGCGCCGCGATCTCGAGGATCTGGCGTTTTGCATCCGCAGCGGCCGCGCGCACCGCCGGCCCCATGGACGGGATCGTCGAAGAGCCGGCCGAAATCGAGGCGAATGGGCCACGGGCCGAGTCGCCGAGCGACACGGTGACGTGCTCGAGCGGGATCCCGAGCTCCTCCGCCGCGATCTGCGCCATCGCGGTCCTCGAGCCGGTGCCGATGTCCTGCATCGCTGTCACGACCGCCGCGCGGCCGTCGGAACCGACGCGGATCCACGCGTAGCTCGGCGGCCCGCCGCCGCCGTACCAGATCTGGGAGGCCATTCCGACCCCGCGCTTGACCGTGTCGGTCGATCGCGCGCGCACCTCGTGGCGGCGCTCCCAGTGCGGCTCGGCCCGGCGGTAGCACTCCATCAGGCTCTTGCTGCTGAACGGCCGGTCGTCGGCGGCGTCCGCGTGCGCGTAGTTCAGGCGCCGCAGCTCGAGCGGGTCGAGGTCGAGTTTCACCGCGAGCTCGTCGAGCAGTGACTCGACGCCGAACGTGCCCTCGACGAAGCCGGGGGCGCGGAACGCCTTCATCGGCGGCTGGTTGATCTTCGCCCCCCAGGTCGTTGTCTTCACGTTGGGGCAGGCGTACAGCAGCTGCATCGGTCCCTCGGTGGGCGCCGTCCAGCCGCTCCAGCCGACAGCGTTGATGAAGTCGCCGCCGAGCGCGGTCAGCGTGCCGTCCCTCTTCGCGCCGATCGTCAGGCGCTGGATCGTCGCGTTGCGATTGCCGGTCGCGAGGTTCTCCTCGCGGCGGGTGAGCGCACAGCGCACCGGTCGGTGCGTCCGCTTCGCGAGCTCGATCGCGATGAAGGTGTAGTCGTCAGCGCCGTTCTTCGACCCGAAGCCGCCGCCCATGTAGTTGCAGACGACGCGCACCTTGTCGGGTGGCAGACCGATGCTCAGCGCGACCTCGTCGCGAATGCCCCAGATGTACTGCGTCGAGATGTAGACCTCGAGCGTGTCGCCGATCCACTGCACGACGGATTGGTGCGTCTCCATCGAGCTGTGCAGGACGACCTGCGTCCGGAATTCACCTTCGACGACGATGTCCGCTTCTGCGAGACCCTGCTCGTAGTCGCCGCGCTCGCGCAGCCGCGGCTCGCCGTGCTGCTCGCCACGTGCGATTGCTTCATCCGGGTCGAGCAGCACGTCGAGTTGTTCCCACTCGACCTCGATGGTGGCGACGGCCGCACGCGCTTGCGCGTACGTGTCGGCACAGACCGCCGCGACCGCGGCGCCCTGGAAACCGCACTCCGCCTCGAGCTGCGGGATGTCGTGCGGCCCAATCGCGGCATAGACGCCGGGCGAGGCGAGCGCCGGCGCGAGGTCGATGCGCGTCACCCGGGCGTGCGCGTAGGGCGAGCGCAGCACTGCGGCCTGGAGCATCCCGGGCAGCTTGAGGTCGGCCGTGTAGACGGCTTCGCCGCGCGCTCGTTCGAGGCCGTCGATGCGGGTCGCCGGCCGGCCGACGATCTCACGTGCTCCCGCCGGCCATTGCTCGAGGGCATCTTCTTCGACGACGAGCCAGACTTCCTCGTAACGCCCTTCGACTTCCTTCTCGGTGCGAATCAGTCGCGCCACGTTCGAATCGCCTCCTCGATCTTCGGATACGCACCACAGCGGCAGAGGTTGCCGGCCATGGCGTGTCGGATCTCGTCGCTCGCGGGTTCTGGGTTCGCCTCGACCAGCGAGACCGCACTCACGATCTGGCCTGGCGTGCAGAAGCCGCATTGCAATGCGTCGGCCCGCACGAACGACTGAATCATCGGGTGCTCGCGCAAACCTTCGATTGTCGTCACGTTCGCCCCATCGGCCGCGTGCACGAGCGTGATGCAGGAAAGTGTCGGGACACCGTCGACGAGCACGGTGCAGGCACCGCAATGACCTTCGTTACACGCGATCTTCGTGCCGGTGAGGCCGAGGTCGTCGCGCAGCGTGTCGGCGAGCGACTGACCGACCGCGGCGTGCACCTCGTAAGAGTGGCCGTTCACCGTCAAGCTAGCCACCAGCGGTCACCGCCTCGATATCGGCGATGTGGAGTAGACGGAACGTGAGGCGCGTCATCGAGCGCTGCTCGAGCTCATCGAGGCTCGGCACGGTCGCCCAGAGGTCACGCGCCGCGATGATCAACTCGCGGATGCGCTCGACCTCCGCGACGTGGCCGTTCCGTTCGCTGCAAGCGCTGATCGCAAGGCCGAGGACGCCGACAGTGTCGGTTTGCCTCGACCACAGCAGCGGCGTCGCCATCGACAGGTACTGGTGAACGCGCGCGAGCTGGAGCGATTGCGACAGCGTGTCGCTGCCGAGCGGCGTCGTGGGCTCCGGCAGTTCCTGCCCGTCGGCGAGCGCGTTGGCCGTGCCGGCGAGCATCGCGCGCAGTTGCTCATCGGAGTAGCCCGCGACGATTGCGGTCTTCAGCGCGATCAGGAGCGACGAGGGCTGCTGTCCGTACGGATAGTCGCTCGCGTAGACGGCCTGCTCGGGTGGAAACAGCCGGTAGAAGTCGAGCAGGTCGATGGGGCTCCAGGTCGAGGTGTCGAAGAGCACGCCCTTGCGGCCCGTCATGCAGCGCGCAAGCTCGGCGAGATCCGCGATCCCGCAGTGAGCGATGATCAGCGTCGCGCCCGGGTAGCGGTCGACGAGCGAGCGCAGGCCTTCGGCGATCGGCGGCAAGCCTCGACCGCCGTGGATCAGGATCGGGACACGCCGCTCCGACGCGAGCTCGAACACCGGCGCGAGCCGTTCATCGGTGGCGGTGAACTTCTGGGCGCGCGGGTGCAACTTGATTCCGCGGGCGCCGAGATCGAGGCACCGCTTCGCCTCCTCGATCGGCGCCTCGTTCAGGTCGAGCCGCACGAACGGGATCAGCCGGCCGCCGCTCCGCTCGGCGAATGCGAGCGTACGGTTGTTCGCGGCGGTGAACGACGGCTCGCGGTCGGGCTCGTCGAGGCAGAACATGAACGCGCGCGAGATCCCGTAGGCACTCATCAGGGCTTCGAGCTGGTCGTAGTCGCCGACCATGCCGTCGATGTCGTGCCCGAGGTGGAGGTGGGCGTCGAAGATGTCCGCGCCCGCGGGCACCAGCCGGCGGACCTCCTCGTCGTAACGCTCGACCAGGTCGAGCGCGGTTGCCCGCGCATCCATCCATAGGAGTCTAGATATGGTCCACGCATGCCAGACGTCCTCATGTACGCCGACACGTTCCGCTCACCCGAGCTTCGCCACGAGGTTCCGCTGGGCGTTCCGGATCCGTTCCTCTATGCCGAGCAAGGTGGCGTCAAGCACATCGCGATCGGTGCGATGGAGATCCCACGCCTCGCTGCGCTCGGCCTCTTCGAGTTGCACCCCGGGGAGGAGTACGGGTCGGATGAACTCATCGCATCGGGGCTCTCGTACGCAGAGGTACGCCACGAGACCGTTCTCCGTGCCGTCAAGGCACTTGGCATCACGAGCGCCGTCGTCCCGGACACGTTCCCGCTCTGGCTGGCGGATCGCCTCAGGGCCGAGGGTGTCGAGTTGAACGTCGATTCAGACTTCTTCGACGAGCGGCGCCGGGTGAAGTCCGAAGCCGAGCTTGGCGGCATCCGTCGTGCGCAACGCGCTGCCGAGGCGGGCATGGACACCGTGCGCGATCTGCTGCGCCGAGCCGTCGCGAACGGCGACGGGCTCGCGTTGGACGGTGAGCCGCTCATGGTCGAGCGGGTGAAGTCCGAGATGGCGCAGGCATTGCCGCCCATGGGGCGAGCGCCGACGATTTCATCGTCGCGCCCGGC
>CAWJGF010000024.1:0-193827 GCA_963842335.1 uncultured Thermoleophilia bacterium
GAGAGGAAGAGAGAAATGGCGTCGCTAGAGCAGGAAAACAGAGTCCAGATTCACCCAGACGAGCTCGTCAACCATGTCGTCGACGAGGACGCCTCACTCGCGGTCCGCCGCCTCTTCACAATCGAGGGGCGCGATCCTTTCGACGAAGTCGAGTGGGAGATTCGCGATGCGTTCATTCCCGGCAAGAACGGGCCGACCTTCGAGCAGCGCGACGTCGAGTTCCCGAAGTTCTGGACGCAGACCGCGACGAACATCGTCGCGCAGAAGTACTTCCGCGGACGCATGACGAGCCCCGAGCGCGAGCGCTCGGTGAAGACGATGATCGGGCGCATCGTCGGCACCGTCGGCACATGGGGGCGCGACGGCGGGTACTTCGCTTCGGAGGCGGAAGCGCAGACGTTCGAGGACGAGCTGAAGACGATCCTCGTCAACCAGCTTGCCGCATTCAACTCGCCGGTCTGGTTCAACGTCGGGTTCGAGGAGAAGCCGCAGTGCTCCGCGTGCTTCATCCTCTCGATCGAGGACAACATGGACGCGATCCTCGACTGGATCCGCCGCGAGGGCGTCATCTTCCGCGGCGGCTCGGGATCGGGCGTCAACCTCTCGCGCCTGCGGTCCTCCAAGGAACAGCTTTCGAAGGGCGGGTACGCGTCCGGGCCTGTGTCGTTCATGCGCGGCGCAGACGCGTCCGCCGGCACGATCAAGTCGGGCGGTAAGACGCGGCGCGCCGCAAAGATGGTCGTGCTCGACATCGACCATCCCGACATCGTCGAGTTCATCTGGTGCAAGTCGCACGAGGAGGAGAAGGCACGCGTCCTCGAGGCTGCCGGCTACGACATGTCGCTCGACTCACCTGACTGGGCGTCGATCCAGTACCAGAACGCGAACAACTCGGTGCGCGTCTCCGACGCGTTCATGGAGGCTGTCGAAGCCGACGCCGACTGGAATCTGACGGCGCGCTCCGACGGCACGGTCGTCGAGACGATGAAGGCGCGCAAGCTGCTGCACGACATCGCCGAGGCCGCGTGGCGCTGCGCCGATCCCGGCGTGCAGTACGACACCACGATCAACGCGTGGCACACGCTGCCGAACTCAGGCCGCATCAACGCGTCGAACCCGTGCTCGGAGTACATGTCGATCGACGACTCCGCGTGCAACCTCGCGTCGCTGAACCTGATGAAGTTCCGCCGTGAGGACGGCGAGCTCGACGTCGAGGCGTTCGAGCACGCATGTGACGTGATGTTCCTCGCGCAGGAGATCCTCGTCGGCAACTCGTCGTATCCGACGCCCGAGATCGAGCAGAACGCGAAGGCGTACCGCCAGCTCGGCCTCGGCTACGCGAACCTCGGAGCGCTCCTGATGGCGCGCGGGCTTGCGTACGACTCGGACGAGGGCCGTGCGTACGCCGCCGCGATCACCGCGCTGATGACAGGCCGCGCATACCGCAAGTCGTCGGAGATCGCGGGCCGCATGGGCGCGTTCGCCGGGTACCGGCCGAACGCGGCCGCGATGATCGGCGTGATCGCCAAGCACCGTGCGTCGGTGGGCAACATCGCGAACGCCGAGACTGTCCCTGCCGATCTGCTTGGTGCGGCGCGCAAGTCGTGGGACGAGGCGCTCGACCTCGGCGAGGTGAACGGGTACCGCAACGCGCAGGCGACCGTGCTCGCTCCCACCGGGACGATCAGCTTCATGATGGATTGCGACACGACGGGCGTCGAGCCCGACTTCTCACTCGTCAAGTCGAAGAAGCTCGTCGGCGGCGGCGAGATCACGATTGTCAACAAGACCGTTGCCGGCGGGCTCGAGAAGCTCGGCTACGCGCCGAACGAGGTCGACGAGATCGTCGCGTTCGTCGACGAGCGCAACACCGTCGTCGGTGCGCCGTATGTGAAGAGCGAGCACTATCCGGTCTTCGACTGTGCCGTCGGGGACCGCGCGATCCACTACCGCGGCCACGTGAAGATGATGGGCGCCATCCAGCCGTTCATCTCGGGCGCGATCTCGAAGACGGTGAACCTGCCGGAGACGGCCACGATCGAGGATGTCTCGCAGCTGTATGTCGACGCCTGGCGGATCGGCGTGAAGGCGGTCGCGATCTACCGCGACAACTGCAAGGTCGCGCAGCCGCTTTCGGGCAAGGGTGACAAGAGCGCGCAGGCGTCGCTCGGGCACGCGCCCGCCGGTGCGTTCGCCGCTCCGAAGCGCCGCCGGCTGCCCGACGACCGCAACGAGATCGGCCGTAAGTTCCGGGTCGGCGAGTACGAGGGTTACATCCACGTCGGCGTCTTCGACGACGGCTCGCCGGGCGACATCTTCGTCGACATCGCGAAGGACGGAACGACGCTCCAGGGTCTGATGAACTCGCTGATGATCGCGGTCTCCATGGGCCTCCAGTACGGCGTGCCGCCCGAGGTGTACGTCTCGAAGCTCTCGCATCTGCGCTTCGAGCCGTCGGGCCTCACGAACGACGCAGACATCCGTGCGGCGAAGTCGATCCCCGACTACATCTTCCGCTGGTTCGGCAAGAAGTTCCTCGACGTCGATCAGCAGGAAGAGGCGGGAATCCTGTCGATGGAGGTGCGCGCGCAGATGGCCGACCGGATCGCGAACGGCGAGCCGGCACACGTCGCCGAGGCACCCGCCCCCGGTCAGACCGCGCTCTTCAATCCGCACGAGGATGCGATCGAGTGCAACCGCTGCGGCGGCCGGATGGTGCGCGCCGGCACCTGCTACACGTGCCGGGACTGCGGCACGTCGACCGGCTGCGGCTGAGTCTCAAGCGTCTCGGGCGGGTGACCACTCAGGTCACTCGCCCGAGACGGTTTGCTCACCAACCACTCTCAAACAGCTCGCGCTCTCTGGCGTCCCAGCAGCCACTGTTGATGATGCCGGAGACGTCCGGCACACCGGCACATTTGGAGGGGCTGCGGACATCCGGCCCCTTCGCTTCTCGACGACACCAGCACCCGGAACCGACAAGGCCGAACCGCCAAGGTCGGGACACGCCCCGACCGGCCAGTCGACGTGAGGAAAACGGGGCAGAATGGAACCTCGTAGCGTCCGTGACGGCCGAATTTGGTCTGACCAAGTTCGGCCCTCGGCGGCCACTTGCCTCGATCCAAACCCGATCCGATGCTGATCATCCGCGAACTGACAGCTGAGGAGACCGACCTCGTCGACCGGTACTTGCCACTGAGCCGGCTCGACCAGCACGCCGCCGAGGGCTCGACGTACCTGATCGCCTGGGAGGACGACGAGCCGGTCGGGCACGCGCACGTTGCCTGGCGCGAGACGCATCTCGGTCTCCCTGAGATCCAGGACGTCTACGTGTCGCCCGACCGCCGGCGTCGCCGCGTCGCGACCCGCCTGACCGAGGCGGCGGAGAACGCCGCGCGTGCTCGGGGTTGCGCTCGGATGAGCCTCAGCGTCAGCGCCGAAGGGAATCCGGCGGCGCGGAGCCTCTACGAGCGCCTCGGCTACCGCGATGCGGGCGTTGCTCCCGTTCGGGCTCTGGGAGTGATCACGCTGCGCGGACAGCCGTTCGATGTCGACGACACCCTCGTGTACCTGGCGAAGCCCCTCTAGTAGAGACCCTCGCCGCGCGCGTAGCGTTCCGCGCGCGCACGGTCGTATTCCTCCGGGTCGAGCCGCGAATCACTCACGGCCTTGAGAATCTCGCCGCTCGACGGCAGCTCCGACCGATCGATATGTCGCTCGGGGTTCCAGAGATCCGACCGGATGAGCGCCTTCGAGCACTGCGTGTACGCCTCTTCGATCGAAACCAGGATCCCGAGGCGCGGCGCCTTGCCGTCGACGATGCTCCCAGCGAGCAATTCGGGATCGTCGACGATGACCGCGCGGCCGTTGACCCGCAAGCTGTCGCCGACACCCGGGATCAGGAACAGCAGGCCGATGCGCGGGTCGTGGAGCAGGTTGGTGAGCGTGTCGGCAATGCGGTTGCCGGGCCGCTCCGGCAAGAGCAGCGTGCGCTCATCGAGGATCCGTGCGAAGCCGGGCGGGTCCCCTCGCGGCGAGACGTCGAGGCCACCGTCGGGGCGCGTCGTTGCGACGCAGACGAACGGCGACCGCTCGACGAACTGCCTGACCAGGTGGTTCAGACGGTCGTCGATCTTGCCGGCGACGAGCTCCGACGGAGTGCCGATCATGGCGCGCAACTCGTGCTCGTCGGTGATCGTCCGCGGCGTCATTCACCGAGCATAGCCTCGGCACTCGCAACCGAATCGCCGACCGAGCCGCGATCGCTAAAGTCGAAGGAATGGAGCATCGCTCACTCGGTCGCACCGGCCTGCAGGTCAGTCCGCTCTGCCTGGGCGCCATGATGTTCGGCGCGTGGGGGAACACCGACCACGAGGAGTCGATCGGAGTCATTCACCGTGCCCTCGACGCGGGCATCAACTTCATCGATACGGCTGATGTCTACGCGCGTGGCGAGTCCGAGGAGATCGTCGGCAAGGCTCTGAAGGGTCGCCGTGACTCGGTGGTCCTCGCAACGAAGGTGCACGGCGCGATGCACGACGCCGACCCGAACATGGCCGGCAACTCGCGGCGCTGGATCATGCAGGAAGTCGACGCGAGCCTGCAACGTCTCCAGACCGACTGGATCGACCTCTACCAGATCCACCGCTGGGATCCCTGGACCGCACACGAGGAGACGCTCGGTGCGCTCACCGATCTCCAGCGCGCCGGGAAGATCCGCTATCTCGGGTCGTCGACGTATCCGCCGTCGGAGATCGTCGAGGCTCAGTGGGTGGCCGAACGCTGTGGGCTCGCCCGCTACGTCAGCGAGCAGCCGCCGTACTCGATCCTCGTCCGCGGTGTCGAGACTGAAGTACTGCCGACTTGCGCCCGCCACGACATGGGCGTCATCCCCTGGAGCCCGCTCGCAGGAGGCTGGCTGTCGGGCGCGTACCGCAAGGGGCGCGAGAACCAGAGCCATCGCGCAACGCGCATCCCGAGCCGCTACGACCTGTCCCTCCCCGAGAACCAGCGCAAGCTCGAGGCTGTCGAGCAGCTCGCGCTGCTCGCCGAAGAGGCCGGGCTCGAGCTGATCCACCTCGCACTCGCATTCGTGATCCGGCATCCGGCAGTCACCTCGGCGATCATCGGCCCGCGCACGCTCGAGCAGTTCGAAGGGCAGATCGGCGCGGTCGACGTCGAGCTCTCGGACGACGTTCTCGACAGGATCGACGCGATCGTCCCGCCGGGGACGAACCTGAATCCGGCCGACGCCGGCTGGCGACCCCCGCACCTCGATGACCCAGCCGCGCGCCGCCGCTGATCCAGGCCACCGTCCGCCGGTAATTCGGCAATTCTTAGCCTGCTCTAGGGCGCGGCCCATACGGTCCCCCCGTGCTTAAGGCTGCGCGTGCTTAAGGCTGCGACTCTGGCGACCGTCGCGCTGATCGCGGCGTGCGCCTCCGCCGGGGAAGCGACAGCCACGAGTCACACCGACCGCTACGCCGCCCGGGCAAGCAACTCGCTCGATCCGCAGGCGAGCTCGAACTGGGCGGGATACGCGGCCGTTGCTCCCGTCGGCGGCACAGCCGACTTCAGCGACGTCACCGCGACCTGGGTTCAGCCGAAGGCGAAGTGCACGACCGGCCGTGGAGATTCGGCCGCGTTCTGGGTCGGCCTCGGCGGCGACCTCGCCGACTCGCAGTCCCTGGAGCAACTCGGCACAGAAGCCGACTGCGACGCCAGCGGCACCGCGCCCACGTACGGCGCCTGGTGGGAGATCGTGCCGGCCGCGTCCGTGCCGATCCCACTGAAGATCCGTGCAGGAGACCGCGTCACCGCTGCCGTGCTCGTCAAGGGGCAGGCGGTCACGATGAGCTTGAAGGACACGACGCGGCGGACCCGCTTCTCCAAGACGATCACCGTGACCCATCCACTTGATGTCGCATCGGCCGAATGGATCGCCGAGGCTCCTTCGACGTGCACTGCGAACGGACGCTGCCGCGCCGTGCCGCTCAACCAGTTCGGCAGCGTCACGTTCACGAATGCCACCGCAATCGCCGACGGTCACCCTGGAACGATTTCCGATCCAGCTTGGGTGGCGGCGCCGATCGAGCTGATCGCGAGCGGAGGTGGCGGTCGCTTCTTCGGTCGCGGCGACGTCCTCGGCCCCGGGGTCGGTGCCGTGCCCGGCGATCTCTCGTCGGACGGGCGGTCGTTCAGCGTCGCGTGGCAGCAGAACGTGGTACCTCCCGGCCCCTGACGAGGGGACGCCGCTCGGCGACGCTCACGCGGCCACCGATGGCCGGGGTGGACGAACTCGAGCGTGCCGAGCGGCGCACAAATCGGACTCGGGATCGATCCGCGCGGCCTGACGCTGCGCCTGCATGAGAAGATCGCTGCGATGCGCAGGATCGAACTGGCGAACGGGCGCACGCTGGGCGTGCACGATGGCGGCGATCCGGCCGGCGCGCCGGTGCTGATGCAGCACGGCACGCCCGGCTCAGGCCTCCTCTACTCGCACGCCGATTCGCTCGCGCGCGAACAGGGAATCCGCCTGATCGGATACGACCGTCCGGGTTACGGCGATTCGACACGGCACGCCGGTCGTTCGGTCGCCGATTGCGCCGCCGACGTCGATCAGCTTGCCGACGCGCTCGGGCTCGGGCGGTACACGTCGTGGGGCATCTCGGGCGGCGGCCCGCACGTCCTCGCGTGCGCGGCGCTGTGCGACGACCGCCTCACGGCCGTCGCAAGCCTCGCCGCAGTCGCCCCGTGGGACTCCGACGGTCTCGACTGGCTTGCCGGTATGGGTGACGCGAACCTCGAGGAGTTCGGCGCTGTGCTCACCGGCGAAGAGGCGCTTCGCCCGTTGCTCGAGCGCGATCGGAGCGAGATGCTCGCAGCATCCCCTGACGAGCTTGTGACTGTCTGGTCGTCGCTGCTCGGCGAGGAGGATCGAAGCGTCCTCTCGAACGAGTTCGCCGGCTACGTGCTCGCGTCCTGCGCGCGGGGCCTGGGCGAGGGAGTCGACGGGTGGCTCGACGACGACCTTGCGTTCGTCGAGCCGTGGGGCTTCACCCCGGAGTCGATCGACCGCCCGGTGCTACTGCTGCACGGCGCCGACGACCGGTTCGTTCCGGTCTTGCACGGCCACTGGCTCGCCGCCCGCATCCCGGCGGTCGAGGCGCGCATCTCCGACGCCGACGGCCACCTGACGCTCATCGAGCGCCGGTTGCGCGAAGTGAACGAGTGGCTGCTGGCACACAGCTGACGAGCGCGGTCAACGCGGCCCTGCGTAAGGGCATCCTCGCGGCCGCCGACAGCAAGCGAGTCCAGCGGCTGGTGCGACGGCACGGCATGCGATTCGGCGCCGGCCGCTTCGTCGCCGGCGAGACGCTCGACGAATGCGCTGCGGTGCTCAAGAGACTGAACGACCAAGGGCTCGCCGCGAACACGACGCTCCTGGGCGAGGGCGTGCTCGAGCCGGGCCAGACCGATGAGGTCGTGCGCGCGTACACCAACGTGCTCGACCGGATCGCGGCGGACAACCTGAACGCGAACGTCGCGTTGAAGCTGACACACCTCGGCCTCGAGTTCGACGAGGAGCTCGCGTTCGAGAACGTTCGAACCCTCGTCGCGCGCGCGTCCGAACGCGGCAGCTTCATCCGCATCGACATGGAGCAATCGCAGTTCGTCGAGCCAACGCTGCGCATCTACCGGCGACTCCGTGAAGACGGCCTCTCTGACGTCGGCACGGTATTGCAGACCTACCTGTACCGCACGCCCGCCGACCTCGAGGCGCTGCTGCCGCTCGCCCCGAACCTGCGGCTCGTGAAGGGCGCGTACCTCGAGCCGGCGGCGATCGCCTACCCGAAGAAGGCCGATGTCGATGCGGCCTACATTCTCCTGCTCGAACGGATGCTCGATGCGGGCGGATACACGGCGATCGCAACCCACGACGAGCGCTTGATCGAGCACGCGGTCAGCTTTGCCAAGGCACACGAGATCCCGCACGACCGCTTCGAGTTCCAGATGCTCTACGGCGTGCGCCCGCAGCTCCAGCTCTCGCTCGTCCGCCGCGGGTTCAAGGTGCTCGTCGCAACCCCGTTCGGGCCTGAGTGGTACCCCTATCTGATGCGCCGCCTCGGCGAGCGCCCCGCCAACCTTCTGTTCTTCCTGCGAAACACGCTCCGCGGGTAGGACGCGCACACGTGGCATCGCTCCGACGGATCACGATCAACGGCTTCCGCAGCGCGCGCGACGTCGCACTGGAGCCGGGGCGGCTCTGCGTGCTCGTGGGCGAGTCATCCTCGGGCAAGTCGACCGTCCTCTCGGGGATCTGGGCGCTGCTCGAAGCGGCCGCCCCGATGCCGACCGGCGGTGACCTCTCGCGCGGTCATACGCGCGTACACGTCGAGGCAAGTGTCGGCGAACGCACGCTGTTCCTCGATGCGAGACCCCCCGGCACGCTGAACCTGAACCGGGAAGGCGCACCGCCGTCGTTGTACTTTCCCGCCAGCCTGCGCCCGACGGCGCTGCTCGCTCCGACCGACCGTGAGAGCAGCCGCCCGGTGCGGATCGTGCGCGACAACAATCACGCGGAGGACGGCGGCCTCGCGCTGATCCGCGCCGTCTCGGCGCTCGCGGACGCGCGCGTGCGCGGGCTCGTCATGCTCGTCGAGGAGCCCGAGCTCTACCTGAGCCCACCTGCTCAGCGTCATCTGAACCGCCTGCTGCGCCGACTCGCCGTGCGCAACCAGGTGCTCTACTCGACGCACGCCGCAGCGTTCCTCGGTGTCGACGCGCTGAACGAGCTCGTGCTCGTCCGTCACGACGAACGAACCGGGACGCGCCTGCTGCAGCCGGAGGCGCTCACCCAGAAGCAAACCTTTCGGATGTTCTCCGAGTTCGACGCCGAGCGGGCCGAGATCTTCCTGTCGCGCGCCGTGCTCTTCGTCGAGGGCCGCACCGAGAAGCTCGCATTCCCGTTCATCTTCACCGCGCTCGGCTTCGACCCCGACCAGGAAGCGATCGCGATCGTCGACTGCACCGGCAAGGGGAACATGCCGCTCTACGCCGAGATCTGCAATGCCTGTGAGATCCCCTACGTGATCGTGCACGACCGAGACGCCCCACGCGGCACGGCGCCCGCCGAAGCCGAGCAGATCGCGAACGACACGATCATGCGGGTCGCGGGGCGCAAGCGAACCGTCACGCTCATCCCGGACTTCGAAGGGGTGACCGGGCTGCACGCCCGGCGCGGGAAGCCGGCGGCGGCCTGGAAGCGATTCCAGGGCCATGACGTGCAGGTGCCGGGCGCGCTGCAGCAAGCGGTCGAGCGGGTCGTGGCCGCGGCGCATCGGGCGCCGCGGACAACCCGCGGAGCCTGACTACCATGGCCCTGTGCCGGCGTGGAAGCGAGTACTCGACTGGGCGGCGACGATCTGCGTCGCCATCGCCTTCGTGCTCATTTTCGAGGCCGAGGTCGCGAAGCCCTATCGCATCCCGTCCTCGTCGATGGAGCCGACCCTGCACTGCGCGCGCCCGGCCGCTTGGTGCGAGGCGCGGTTCAGCGACCGCGTGATCGTCAACCGGCTCGCCTACCGCTTCGACTCGCCGAAGCGAGGCCAGATCGTGGTCTTCAACGCGCCGGTCGCAGCCTCCGTCCAGTGCGGCGAGGGTGGGACCTTCGTGAAGCGCCTGATCGGACTGCCCGGCGACACGATCTCCGAGAAGAACGGCCAGATCAGCGTCAACGGCAAGCGACTGAGCGAGCCATACGCGCTGGGGACGAAGGAGGACAATCTGGCGGGCACGTGGCACGTCCCCGCCGGGCATTACTTCTTCATGGGCGACGACCGCAGCCACTCGTGCGATTCGCGCACCTGGGGGTCGGTGCCGCGCAAGAGCCTGATCGGGCCGTTGCTCGTCACGTACTGGCCGCCGAACCGCCTCTCATTGCACTGAAGCCGGCCCGGAGCGCGCCCGGGATACGACGGCGTGCGTGCGCGAGAGTATCCCGCAACGCTTCGGCGGCACCCTCGGTCACCGCCTCTCCGTGCCCGACCAGGATCCGCTGCGGCTCGACACCGCGGAGCGCGCGAGGAGGGAACGGACGGATCAGCGGGTGCATGCCGAGGCGCTCGCCGGGCGCGCGGAAGAACGACAGCGTGCCGAGTGCGTCCGCGCACACGAGCGTGCGCCCGACCGGCTCCCAGAGCGCAACCTCCCGCCACCAGCGCCGGTCGCAAATCGGGAGTGCCTCGAAGGGAGCATCGAGCGCCTCCCAGGCTTGCGCGTGCCCGACGCCGAGCCTGCGCGCCCAGTCTGCGCAGCCGCGTTGATGCCGGTCGAGCAGCTGAATCACACCGGCCGGCTCGCCCAGCGAGCGCACCCGTTCTTCGAGCTCTGGCTCGTCGACCGGATCGACGAGCCAGACGGATCCCTCGAGGACGAGCGCGTGCGACGTGCGCTGTACCCGCTCGTCGGTCGCCCAACCGAACCCCCCGTCCCACTCGTCAAGCAGCTGCCAACGCACGCGGTTCCATGATCGCATCGATCAGCCCGTAGGAAACGGCCTCCTCGGGCGTCATGAAGCGATCACGGTCGATGTCGCGCAGAACCTGTTCGACATCCTGGCCCGAGTGTCGCGAGATGATCTCGGCCATCCGTTGCGTCATGTCGAGGATCTCGCGCGCGGCGATCTGGATGTCCGCAGGCGTGCCGCGAAAGCCGCCGGAGCCTTGATGAATCATCACCTTCGCGTTCGGGAGAGCGAAGCGCTTGCCCGCGGCCCCGCCGCAGAGGATCATCGCTCCCGCGCTCATACCCATCCCGAGGCAGACGGTTGACACGTCCGAGCTGACGTACTGCATCGCGTCGTAGATCGCCATTCCCGCATAGGCGGACCCGCCCGGCGAGTTGACGTAGAGATAGATGTCCTCCCCCGGCCGCTCCGCATCGAGGAAGAGGAGCTGGGCCGCGATGAGGTTGGCAATGTCGTCGTTCACCTCCTGGCCGAGGAACACAATGCGCTCGCGCAGCAAACGCGAGTAGATATCGAACGAGCGCTCGTACGCTCCTGACTGCTCGACGACCATCGGCACCACTGACCCGACCAGCACGGCGACCTCCTTCGGTAATGTGCAACCTGTAGGTTGCCAACTGTAGCGCAACTCGGAGGTTGCACATGATCGTCAAGGAGATCGTTCTGCCGGCCCCCCGCGAGGAGGTCTGGGAGGCCCTCACCGACCCCGTCCGTCTCGAGGACTGGTTCGCGAACACGGTCGACCTCGATCTCCGGCCCGGCGGCGGCGCGAGCTTCGGCTGGGGAAACGGCGAGGAGCGTCACGCGACGTTCACCGAGGTCGAGCCCGGGCGTCGCCTCGCCTTCGACTGGGACGACGACGGCGAGGTCGAGTTCACCCTCGACGACGACGTCGACGGCACGAGGCTCACCGTGATCGAGTCATCGCCCTCGTGGAGCACCGCAATCGAACTGCAGGCATCGGCACTGCACACCACCTCACTCAAGGCAGTCGCGCTGCAACGTGTCTGATCCGCTGAACCTCGTGTTCGGCGCCCTCGCCGATCCGAGCCGGCGGCAGGTGATCGGCTATCTCTCCGAGTGCGGCACCGCGACGGCGACCGAGCTGACCGGCGAGCTGCCGATGACGCGGCAGGCCGTCGCGAAGCACCTCACCACGCTGGCCGATGCCGGCCTCGTCGAGTCGGAGCGTCAGGGGCGCGAGACGCGCTACCGGCTGACCGAGGCGGGCGCGGAGTGGGATGGGCGCCTCGACGCGCTGAAGCAGCATCTGCTGCGCCGCCGGAAGTAGTCTCGGGGGATGAACGCCTGGGACGCCGTCCGCTCACTGCCGCTCGAGATCTCGGGCTACGAGCTGGAGCCGCTCCAGCGCGAGGTGGCGCGCGGCTTCACCCTCCGGCGCACGGTCGTCGTCCTGCAGGGTGGTGGCGAAGAGGGTCGCGGCGAAGAGGTCGACTACGACCCGGCCCAGCAGGAGCTGTTCCAAGCACGGCGAAACGAGCTGCCCTTCGTGGGGCGGCACACGGTCGAGTCCTTCTCGCTCCTCCAGGCCGGCCAGACGGAGTACCGCCGCTGGGCCTTCGAATCGGCTGCCCTGGATCTCGCCCTGCGACAGGCGGGCCGCACCCTCGCCGAGGCGCTCGGCCTGGAGCAGCAGCCGGTGCGCTTCGTCGTGTCGACGCGCGTCGCGAACGTACAGCCGTGGCTCGCGGTTGCTCCCGACCTTCGCTTCAAGCTCGATCCCGACGCCGAGTGGCCCGATGCGACGATCGACGAGCTCGCCGCGGGCGGACGCGTGAACACGCTCGATTTCAAGGGCGTCTATCGCGGCGACTTCGGGAGTCCGCCGAATCCCGTCCTCTACCGGCGCATCGCGGAGGCGTTCCCTGCCGCGTGGCTCGAAGATCCCGCCCTGAACGCCGCGACGACCGAGGCACTCGCTGCCCACCGCGACCGGATCACGTGGGACGCCGCGATTCACGAGTGGAGCGATGTCGAGGCGCTGCCGTTCATGCCGCGGTGCCTTAATTGCAAGCCGTCGCGGTTCGGGTCGCTGAAGCGCCTGTTCGACTTCTACGACCGGTGTGCCGAACACCGCATCGCGCTGTACGGCGGCGGCCAGTACGAGCTCGGGCCCGGCCGCGAGCAGATTCAGCTGCTGGCCTCACTCTTCCACGCGGACGCGCCGAACGACGTCGCGCCGGCGGGCTACAACGCCACCGAGCCCGTCGCGGGGCTGCCCGCGAGCCCGCTCGAGCTCAGCCGCGTGCCGGGCTTCCGAGCCTAGGTAGTTCGAAGGCGCAGCGCCTTTTCTGTCAGGCGACCGACCGACTCGTCCCCCGCTTCGCCGATTCCATACCACGCGGCACCGGCGCACGGCTCGCCCCGCCCGATGAGCAGGTACCGCACATCGAGGTGAAAGTGAGCCGGCTCACCGGGCCGCTCGGGGATCTCGTGGATGTCGAGGTCGAAGGGCCGTTGCGCCGCAGGGTGAAACTCGAGCTCCAGCTCCGTCTCCTCGCGCGCCTCGCGCAACGCCGCCGCCTCGAACGTCCGGTCGCTCGGCTCGATGTGGCCGCCCGGCTGCAGCAGGCGACCGAGCTTTACGTGCTGGACGAGGCACACCCGCGCGCACGTCTCGTCGACGACGAATGCGGATGCCGTGAAGTGCGCGCTCGGCTCGTCTCGAGAGAACGGCCGCTGCAACTCCTCGATGAGACGCAGCATCGCGCAACGGTCGGCCTCCTCCTGCTCGTCGGCCGCGACGTAACCGCGTAGGAGCTCGGCGAGCGTCACTCGTACTGGAGCGCCTGGAGCACGTTCAGTCGAGCAGCACGCCGGGCCGGGAAGATCGCAGCAAGCAGCCCGGCGATGATCGCGGCGATCACGAAGACGATCAGCGTTCCCCAGGGGATCGCGATCGTGAACGAACCGAGCGCCTCACCGACGAGCAGCGCCAGGCCGATCCCGAGTGGGATCCCGAGGGACGCCCCGATCAGCGCCGTCACTACGCTCTCGTGCCGGATCATCCGCCGCGTCTGACGCCTCGTCATCCCGACCGCTCGGAGCATGCCGAGCTCACGCGTGCGCTCGAACACCGACAGGACGAGTGTGTTCACGATCCCGAACAGGCTGACGAGAATCGACAGCGAAAGCAGGACGTAGAGCAGGTTCAGGAACACGTTGATGCCCGACTCCTGCTGTTTCTTGAATGCCGACTCGGTTTGCACCTTCGCATCGGGGAACGTCTTCAGCGCGGAGGTGAGCGCCGCTGTGTTCGCCGCAGTGACGCCGCCGTCCATGTTCATGAAGGCGAAGACGTTCTGCGGCTCCGGATAGATCTTGTCGAAGAGCTTGGTCGAGATCGTCACGTTCCCGAACGGCGAGCCCCCCGCCGGAGCCTTGAAGATGCCCTGCACCTTCAACGGGACCGTCTCACCCGTCGGCAGCTCGATCGGTATCGGCGAGCCCACCGTCACGTGATGATCCTTTGCGTACGCGGAGCTTACGAAGGCTCCGTTCGTGCCGAGGGCGGCGGGCACGCCCTGTCCGCCCTCCTTCCAAGTGATCTTGATCACGCGGCCGACGTTCGGCTCCACGCCCGTGACGTTGATGTGGCTGCCGAACGCACGCGCCTCGCCGGCGCGGACGCCCGAGACGACCAGAACACCCGGCACGCCGCGCACCGCGTTCTCCGAGGCGACTCCCGTGGGCGTGAACCCGTTTTCCGACGTCAACGCATAGTCGCCGAGGAACTGCGTGTCGACGGCGTGCTCGAACGTGGCCTTGATCCCCGACGACAGCACCCCCACCGCGGTGACGAGCGCAAGGCCGATCATCAGCGCCGCCGCCGTCGATGCGGTCCGCGCGGGGTTGCGCATCGCGTTCTCGCGCGCCAGCGATCCTGCGACGCCGCCGAGGCGGGATGCGGGATAGCCGAGCGCCGACGCGAGCGGCGGCACGAAGCGTGGAGCGGCGAGCGCCATGCCGACGAAGCTGGCGAGGACACCGATGCCGATCGCAAGCAGCCGCTCGGTCCCGGTGGCGCCCTTCGCAAGCCCGCCGAAGAGCAGCAGCGCGAGTGCCACCGCCATCGTCCCCACGGCGGCCGGCAGCCCGAAGCGGGCAAGGCGCGAGGGCGGCAGCACGCCTTCACGAACAGCGGCAATCGGCTCGACGCGCGTCGCCCGCAAGGCCGGCAACGTGCTCGCGAGGATGGTCACGATCGTTCCGACCAGCAGCGAGACGACCACCGTGCGCGTCGCGAAGATCGTGCTGCCGTGTGGCAGGTCGATCCCGAACGCGACGAACAGCGCCTCGAGGCCCTTCGCGATCCCGAGGCCGATGAAGAGACCCGACACCGACGCCAGCACGCCGATCACGCCACCTTCGACGATCACCGACGTCATCACCTGGCGACGCGTGGCGCCGAGTGTCCTGAGCGTCCCGAACTCGCGGGCACGCTGCGCGATCGTGATCGAGAGCGTGTTGGCGATCACGAAGACCCCGACGAAGAGCGCGATCCCGCCGAAGGCGAGCAGGAACTTCTGCAGGAAGCCGGTGAAGGCGCTCGTGTCCTGCGTCTGCTTTGTGGCTTCCTGGGCACCGCTTCGCACCTGCGCGGTGCGCGGGAGGAGCGGTTTGATCTCCGCGACGAGCTTCGCCGGCGAGACACCGTTGGCGGCCGCGACATAGATCCCGTCGAGCTTGCCGTCCTTGTTGAAGATCGTCTGGGCCGTCGGCAGGTCGAAGATGGCCATTGTCGCGCCGCCGATCGAGGCCACATTGCCGAGCTTGACGGTGCCGGTGATCCGGTAGTCCTGAACAGGCCCGCGGGCAACCGCGCCGATCGTGTCGCCGACTGCGAAGTGCTTCTTGTCGGCCGTCGCCTTGTCGATCGCGATCTCGTGCGGGCCGCGGGGCCACGCACCGGCCGTGAGCACGAGGGGATTGAACTGCTGCGTGCCTTCGGGGTTCACGCTGAACGCGAGGCCGGGCGAGAACCCGTTCGAGATCACCTTGCCATCGCGACCCACGAGCTGGGCCTGGTCACTGACGCCGCCCTGCGCGGCCGCGACGTCGGGCAGGTTCCTGACCTGGCCGAGGAGTGACTCGGGGAGGGACGGCGCGATGCTGCCGTTCCCGTTCCCGTTTCCGATCGCGCTCTTGCCCGTGATCACGGCGTCACTCGAGGAGTAGACGCTCGTGAAGATCGCGCCGAAGCCGGCCTTCAGCGTGTCGGTGAGCACGAACGTGCCGCTGACCATCGCAACGCCCAGAACGATCGCGAAGCCGGTCAGGAGGGCACGCAGCTTCCGTCCCGCGAGACCCTTGAGCGCGACCCGGAACATCAGCTGTCGAGCGACTGCATGAGCGAGACCACATCTGCTGCCGACATGTCCGTGCGCTCCTCGACGATCAACCCATCGGCGAGGAAGAGCACACGATCCGCGATCGCCGCTGCCCGCGGCTCATGGGTCACCATCACGGTCGTCTGGCCGAGCGTGTCGACCGAGTCCCGCATCAGCTGGAGGATCTCACCGCTCGTTTTCGAGTCGAGGTTCCCGGTCGGCTCGTCTGCGAAGACGATCGCCGGGCGCGAGACGAGCGCGCGTGCGATCGCGACCCGCTGCTGCTGGCCCCCCGAGAGCTCGGAGGGGCGGTGCGAGCGACGGTCGCCGAGCCCGGTGTTCTTCAGCAACTGTTCCAGCCACTCCTTGTCCGGCTTCTCGCCGGCGATCGAGAGCGGCAGCACGACGTTCTCCTCCGCGTTGAGCATGGGCAGGAGGTTGAAGAACTGGAACACGAACCCGATGCTGCGCCGCCGTAGCTTCGTCAACTCGGTATCGCCCATCGACGTGATCAACTCGCCGTCGACCCGCACGTCGCCCGATGTGGGTTTGTCGAGCCCGGCGAGGATGTGCATCAGCGTGGACTTGCCAGATCCGGACGGTCCCATGACGGCGACCAACTCGCCGTGCTGAACCGTGAGCGAAACGCCGCGCAACGCATCCACGGCGGCTTCGCCCGCGCCGTAGCGGCGTGTGACATCGCTTGCGCTCACAACTGCGCCGTTCGCGTTCATGGGTTCGAGCCTAGCGAGAGTCGCTACGCGGTTGCGGCAGCAAGCGCGGGAAGAATGTCGTCACCGTACGCCTGCAGCGTTTCCTCTTGGCCGTGCGTCATCAGGTAGATGTTGAACTGATCGACACCGATCCCCTCGAGCTGCTTGAGCTTCGCGCGGCATTGCTCGGTGCTGCCGATCACGCAGAAGCGGTCACAGATCTCGTCGGTGACGAACTCGCCATGCTTCGCGCCTACACGCGAGTGCTCGTTGTAGTCGTAGAACTTCCGCGCCTGGACGTAGTCGGTCAGCGCCTGCGGGACCGAGCTGCCGTCAGTGCCGTAACGGTCGATCAGATCCTGCACGTGGTTGGAGACCATCGCCGGGAACCACCGCACCTGCTCGCGCGCGTCCTGAATGTCATCGGTCACGTGACTCGGCGCGCTGACGATGCACTTCAGCGCGGCCGGATCGCGGCCTGCTTCCTCGGCCGCCGCCCGGGCGGTGTCCATGATCCACGTGATGATGTCGGGGTCGGCGAGCTGGATGATGATGCCGTCGCCCTGGCGGCCGCCGACGGCGAGGGCCTTCGGGCCATACCCGGCGACATGCATCTCGATCGGCGGCAGCTCCGGACGAACCCACTTGAGCTGGAGCTCCTTGCCGTTCCAGGTCACCTCTTTCCCGTTCATGAACGGCTTGATCATCTTCAGCGCCTCTTCGAACTCGGCGACCTTGACGGGCTGCCGGCCGATGTACCGCACGGCAGAGTCACCGCGGCCGATGCCCATGATCATGCGGCCCTCCGAGATGTCGTGGAGGGTCGCGTAGGCGCTCGCGAGCACCGTCGGGTCACGCGTCCCCGGGTTCGTGACCATGTGGCCGAGCTTGATCGTCGACGTCCGGTCGGCGACCAGCGCCAGCACCGGGAACGACTCCTGCCAGAGCACGTGTGAGTCGTAGGTCCACGCGTATTCGAAGCCGTGGCTCTCGGCGAGTTCGATGAGCTCGATGAGGCGGCTATAGGGCGGGTCGGGAAGAACAGTGACACCGAAGCTCAGGCTCATGGCACCTCCTGTCGCGTGGACCTTCACCCTAGATAATCGCGGCATGAAGTTCATCTGTGCCGACCCGAACTACGGAGACCAAGCCGCCAAGCTGGTGACGGCCGCTTGACCGGCCTGCTCCTTCTGCTCTTCGCCGTCGTCGCGGGAGCGGTTCTGCCGCTTCAGGCGGGGATAAACGCGCAACTCGCCCAGTTCGTCGGCGGCCCCGTCCGAGCGTCGCTGGTGTCGTTTGTCGTCGGCACGCTCTGTCTGGCACTCGTCGTCGCTCTTTTCTACCGCTCCTGGCTCGCCTTCGAGCAGCGAAGCGCCACGCCACTGCGCCTCGTCGGCGTCGGGCTGCTGATCGCCGGCGCGACCCTCGTCCGGCTCTTCTGACGCTCGATGCAGCGCGACGCCGGCCATGACGAGGACGACCCCTCCGAGCTCGAGCACTGACGGCAACTGCTGCAGGACGACGACGCCGATCACCGTTGCGACTGCGGGGAGGAGCGAGACGAAGAGGGCATAGGTCGCACGGGTGAGACGCGCCATCGCAAGTTGGTCGAAGACATAGGGGATGACCGACGACGAGATGCCGACGCCGATCCCCGCGGCGATTGCGATGGGATCGGCGAACGCATGGGCTGCGCCGGCGATCCCGACCGGCGACACGAACACGAAAGCGACGAGCATCGCGGCCGCGAGGCCGTCGATCCCGCCGACACTGTGGCGGGCGACGCGGTGCGCGAGCACGATGTAGAGCGTGAAGAGCGCGCAGTTCGCAAACGCGAATGCGAACCCAAGAGCCTGACCGCCGAATTGGATATGGGTGAGCAGAAAGACGCCGGCGACGGCCGCGAGCACCGCGCCGCCGTTCCGAGCCGTGCGCGCCCCTGCGATCGCCAGCGCGATCGGCCCGACGAACTCGATCGCCGCGACAGTTGCGAGCGGCAGGTGGTCGATCGCAATGTAGAAGCACACATTCATCGCGGCGAAGACCGCACCGAGGGCGAGCACGAGCAGGCGCCCGTCGCGATCGAGCAGCGCGATCGTTCGCCAGGGCCGCCGCCAGAGCGCGAACACGAGGGCGGCCGAGGCTATCCGGAGCCACGCGACGCCGAGTACGTCGACTCGGGCGAAGAGCAGGACGGCGAACGACGGCCCGAGGTAATGGAAGACCGCGCTCCCCGCGAAGTACGACTGCGGAGGCAACCGGCGCCGGCGCATGCCACCAGTGTCGCGGCAACGGACCGAAGTGGACAGAGCGAATCAAAGGCACTATCGTGATTCCACCGTATGATCGACGGAACATTCGAGCAAGAGCCCTGCCGCTTCGGCGCGAATCGACCCTACCGACCGTCGGATCCTGAGTGAGCTTGCTGCCGATGGCCGCATCTCCCTGGCCGAGCTCGGGCGTCGCGTCAGCCTCTCCTCGCCGGCCGTCGCCGAACGTGTCCAGCGGCTCGAGCGATCCGGCGTGATCACGGGCTACCACGCGGAGATCGATCCGCGGGCGCTCGGCTTCCCGCTCAAGGCGATCGTCCGTATCAGACCAGGTGCGCGCCAGCTGCCGAAGATCCCCGAGCTTGCCGAGCAGATCCCCGAGGTCGCGGAATGCCTTCGGATCACCGGTGAGGACTGCTTCGTGCTGACGGTGCATCTCCGCTCGATGGACGAGCTGAGCGGCCTGCTCGACCGCTTTCTCGTCTACGGCGAGACGACGACGTCGATCGTCAACGCGACCCCGATCCCTCGCCGCGGTGCGCCGATCGAGTGACGTGGTCGCACGCCCCGGCCGGTTACGCCTGCCCGTTTTGCCGGCTCGTGCGAGGCGTCGAGAGCGAGGTCAACCGACTCGATGACGTCGTCTACCGCGACGACGCGACGACGGCGTTCATCGCGCCCAAGTGGTGGCCGGCGAATCACGCCCATGTGCTGGTGATTCCGAACGTGCACGTCGAGAACATCTATGCGATCGACGAACAGGCGTTGTGTGCCATATCGGCGACCGTCAAGCGTGTCGCCGTCGCGCTGAAGTCGGCGTACGAATGCGACGGGACCTCGACGCGTCAGCACAACGAGCCGGCGGGGTACCAGGACGTCTGGCACATGCACGTCCACGTCTTCCCACGGTATGCCGACGACAATCTGTACGCGAGCCACGAGGAAACGCACTGGACGACCCCGGCCGAGCGCGCCCCGTATGCCGCGAAGCTGCGGGCCGCGCTGACCGGCGAACCGCTGCACACGTAACGGTCGTCACGCGCGCTTCACTGGGGTCAACCGGCGAGCAGGGCGAGCGTCTTCGAAGCCAGGCGGTCGAGCGCCTCGACCGACAGCGCGAGGTGCTCCGGCTTCGTGTCCTCGAGCTTCGTGTGCGACAGGCCGCGCAGGCTCTGGACGAAGAGCATCACCGTCGGGATCCCCGCGCGCGCCACCTCGGCCGCGTCGTGCAGTGGGCCGGACGGCAGCTTGTGCGACGTCCCCGAGACCTCGCGAACTGCTTCGTCCGCCAATGCGATGAGCGTCTCGTCGAAGAGAATCGGCTCGATCGCCCAGATCCGTTCCCATTCGACTTCGAGGTTCTCCTCGGACGCGAAGCGCGCGGCGTCGTCCTTGGCCAGTCGCAGCAGCCGCTCGAGCGAGACCGCATCGAGGTGACGCTGATCGAGCAGTTGCTCGGCGGTCTCGACGACCGACGTGACGATGCCGGGCTTCGTGACGACACCGCCCGAGGTGCACACCGCACCGCCGCCCACCTCGCGGGCGATGTCGCGGATCGAAAGCGCGAGCTTGGCGGCGCCGGCAAGGGCGTCGCGGCGTTTGTCCATCGGTGTCGACCCGGCATGCGCCGCCTGGCCGCGCCACGTGATGCGAGAGCGCTCGACGCCGAACGTGCCAAGCACGACACCGAGTGGAAGGTCCATCGACTCGAGCACCGGCCCCTGCTCGATGTGGAGCTCGAGATAGGCCGCCGCCCCCTCCAGCTGGGCACGCGCGTCAAGCGCGCGGTCGAGCTCCACCCCGTGCTCGCGAAGTGCGTCGGGCAGCGCGATCCCGTCACGGTCGACGAGCCCGCGCAGCTCGTCCTGGTCGCGCATCGACCCTGCCGCGGCCGAGGAGCCGAAGAGCGAGCGGCCGAAGCGAGCGCCTTCCTCGTCGGCCCAGCTGACGAGGCGCACGGTGAGGTGCGGCGTCCCTTCGCCGGCGATGCGGCGAAGGACCTCGGCACCGGCCAGGACGTTGAGACTGCCGTCGAGCCAGCCGCCGTTCGGAACCGAATCCAAGTGCCCGCCGAGCACGAGCGAACGCTCGGAGTCGCCGCGCAGCGTGAACCACTGGTTCCCGGCGGCGTCGATCTCCTCGACCGCGCCGGTGCCGGTGAGCTTCACCCGCAGGAACGCGCGCGCCTGCTCCCAGGTGTCCGTCCACGCAACGCGCTGGGCGCCGTTTTCGTCCCCGGTGAGCGCGCGCAACTCCTCGAGTTCGGCGATCGTGCGGGCTGGGTCCAGAGCCACGACCGCGATCCTAAACCGTGATAGGACACGGGCTGTGAGGAAGGCATCCGTCAAGCGCGCAGCCGGCCAGTCGCTCGCGGTGCTCGCGCTCGTCGCGGCACTGCTCGTTCTGTGGGAGCTCTATCGGTGGCTGTGGACGTCGGCCGGCTGGACCTGGCCGTTCCCCGTTACCGACACATCGATGCCGCACATCTGGACGATCGCGAAGGCGTTCGGCCAGCCGGCGCAGGTCAACCAGCCGCCGCTGATCACGGTGCTGCTGCACAAGGCGCTCTTCACCGCGAAAGAGGCCATTGCCGGGTTCGCGCTCGGGGCGGTGGTCGGCTTCGTCCTGGCGGTCGTGCTCGTGCATTCGCGAACGCTCCTCCGCGGCTTCCTGCCCTACATCGTGGCGAGCCAGACGATCCCGATCCTCGCGATCGCACCGATGGTCGTCGTCTGGGTGAACCCGAAGCTGCCTTCGGGCCTGCAGGGCTGGGGCGCGGTCGCCGTGATCGCGGCGTACCTGACCTTCTTCCCCGTCGTCATCAACACGCTGCGGGGCCTCCAGTCCGCCGACGCGCGCGCACTCGATCTGATGCGCACCTACGCGGCGAGCTCCTGGACCGTGCTGTGGAAGCTGCGCGTTCCCACCTCGCTGCCGTATGTCTTCTCGGCCCTGCGAATCGCCGCGACGGCGAGTGTGGTCGGCGCCATCATCGGCGAGTTGCCGTCAGGGCTGCAGGACGGGCTCGGCGGCGCGATCATCAACTTCAACCAGTACTACTCGATCGAGCCGCAGGAGCTGTGGGCCACGAACATCGTTGCGGCCGCGCTCGGGATCATCTTCTTCGTCGCCGTCGTCAGTGCCGAGAAGGCAATCGTTCACCGCGCACCCGAGGTGACCGCGTGAGCGCAGCGGAACCCGTCGTCCGCGTCGAACGGGTGACGAAGACGTTCCCGCGGGGCAACGTGACGGCGCTGCAGGACATCGAGCTGACGCTCGCGCCGAAGGAGTTCGTGTCGCTGATCGGGCCGTCGGGATGCGGGAAGTCCACGCTCCTGCGCGTGATCGGCGACCTCATCGATCCGACGGAGGGAACCGTCACCATCAACGGCAAGCCCGCCCGGCAGGCACGCGCCGACCACGACTACGGCATCGTCTTCCAGGACGCGGTGCTCTTCGAATGGCGCACCGTGAGGAAGAACATCGCACTCCCGCTCGAGCTGCTCGGGTGGGAGCGCGCGCGGCGCAAGGCGCGCGTCGAGGAGATGCTCGAGCTGGTCGAGTTGCAGAACTTCGGCGATCACCATCCGTGGCAGCTCTCGGGCGGCATGCAGCAGCGCGTTGCGATCGCCCGGGCGCTTGCATTCGAGCCGGCGCTGCTCTTGATGGACGAGCCCTTCGGCGCGCTCGACGAGATGACGAGGGAGCGCCTGAATCTCGAGCTGCTCGCGATCTGGCAGCAGCTTGCTTCGACCGTCGTCTTCGTGACGCACTCGATCTCGGAGGCCGTCTTCCTCTCGACTCGCGTCGTCGTGATGAGCCCACGGCCCGGCCGCATCGCGGGGACGGTCGACATCGACCTTCCCTCACCGCGCACGGCCGAGACGCGAGAGGATCCCCGGTTCTTCGAGCTCGTGACGCAGGTGCGCGAACTACTGCGTCTCCGCGGAGAGCATCTCCTGCCCGAGGAGGAGCAACTGCTCCGGGAAGCAGCCGGCGGCGGATGAGTCTGCGCCGCTCGATCGACTGGCTGCCCGCCATTCTCGTCTTCATCGGCGCGATCGCCGTCTGGGACCTCGCCATTCGCGTCTTCCACATCCAGCAGTTCCTGCTGCCGCGGCCCGGAGCGATCGTCTCGACGTTCTGGAACGAGCGGCACACGCTCTGGCCGGCGGGGTGGTACACGTTCAAGGAGGCGCTGGGCGGTTTCTTCGCCGGCTCACTGCTCGGAATGGCGACTGCGACCCTCATCGGTCGCTTCACGCTGGTCGGCACAGCGCTGATGCCGCTCGCGATCGCCGCCAACGCAGTGCCGATCATCGCGTTCGCGCCCATCTTCGACGTCTGGTTCAACCCGCTCTCGCCGCACTCGAAGATGGCGATCGCCGGCGTCCTGTGCTTCCTGCCGGTGATGGTGAACACGCTGCGCGGGCTGCAGAGCGCCAGTCCGCGCCAGATCGAACTGATGCGGTCCTACGCCTGCAGCGATCGCGAGATCTGGCGTCGCGTGCGCGTGCCGGCCGCGCTCCCGTTCGTCTTCACGGCGCTCAAGGTCGCCAGCGTCCTCGCGATGATCGGGGCGATCGTGGGAGAGTATTTCGGCGGCTCGTTCAACTCGCTCGGGGTTCTCATCAACTCCGATGCGAACATCTTCAATTTCGAGCGCGCCTGGGCGGGCATCCTCGTCGCCTCGCTCCTCGGGCTCGCGCTCTACGGAGCAGTCGTGGTCACCGAGCGAGCGGTCGTCAGCTGGGCGCCGGAGTATCGGGACTCGTAAACGGACGCCAATCGGTAGAGAATCGCGGAGATGCAAATGCAGGAAACCGAGGAGGGACACGAATGAGGAAACGCTGGCTCGTGAGCGTGCTGCTCGTAGGCGTGCTGTCTGTCGCCGCTGTCGTCGGAGCTTCGACGCGGGCGCAAGCCGCCCCCAAGCTGACGAACATCACGTTGCAACTCAAGTGGGTGCCACAGGCGCAGTTCGCCGGGTACTACGCGGCGAGCCTGAAAGGCTTCTACAAGGATGCCGGGCTGAATGTGACGCTGAAGAACGGCGGCCCGAACATCATTCCCGAGCAGGTCGTCGCGTCGGGCCAGGCGCAATTCGGCGTCGACTGGCTCCCGAGTCTGCTCGCCGCACGTGACAAGGGCACCGACCTCGTCAACGTGGCGCAGGTCTTTGCCCGGTCAGGCATGACCCAGCTGACGTGGAAGTCGAGCGGGATCAACACGATCTCGAAGATGAAGGACAAGAAGGTCGCGAACTGGCTCGGCGGCAACCAGTACGAGCTCTTCGCCGCGCTCACGAAGAACGGCATGAGCCCCGCGCAGAACAAGGGCGTGACGATCGTCCAGCAGCCGTTCACGATGGATCTCTTCCTGAACCATCAGGTCGACTCGGCATCGGCGATGACCTACAACGAGCTCGCGCAGGTTCTCGAATCCAAGAACCCGAAGACCGGCAAGCTCTACCAGCTCTCCGACCTGAACGTGATCAAGATGCAGCAGGTCGGGACGGGGATGCTCGAGGACGGCCTCTTCTCGACCGGCAAGTGGCTGAAGGATCCCGCCAACCAGGCGGTCGCGGTGAAGTTCATCGCCGCGTCGTTGAAGGGTTGGATCTACTGCCGCGATCACGCGGCATCGTGCGTCTCGATGACCTTGAAGGAAGGGCCGACCCTTCCGAAGGGTCACCAGACGTGGATGATGAACGAGATCAACAAGCTCGCCTGGCCTTCCGCCGCAAGCGGGATCGGCCTCATGAACAAGGCTGCGTTCACGCAGACGGCCAAGATCGCGCAGCAGTTCGGCGTGATCAAGAAGGCGCCGTCGGGCGCCTACCGCACCGACCTCGCGGCGAAGGCCGTCGCGAGCCTGAAGGCCGCGGGCGCCGACGTGAACGGCAACAGCTGGAAGCCGTCGGTCGTGAAGCTCACGGCAGGCGGCAAGTAGCAAGCAGCGACCGGGCCTGGCTCACCTGCGGGCGAGCCAGGCCGGGTCGTGATCGGCGGCCGTGATCGAAGCCGTCGTCGAGCGACGGCCGTGGTGAGCCGAATGTGGTCAGACCAAGTGCGGAGAGAGCGAAACGTCTCATCCACAGGAAGGCCCTCTTTCGGCTTTCGCAAGCCATTAAAGTCTCAGTCGAAGCCAGGTCGACCGAAGGGAGCCAGCCATGTCCGTGCTGATCAAGGGAGGCCGCGTCGTCACCGCGGCGGACGACTACGTCGCGGACGTCTTCATCGAGGGCGAGCGCATTACCCTGATCGGCGAGTCGCTCGACCGGGCGGCGGACAAGGTGATCGATGCGAGCGGGAAGTACGTCCTGCCGGGATGCGTCGACCCGCACACCCACCTTGCGATGCCGTGGCGCGGCGAGACGACGATCGACGACTTCACCTCGGGCCATACCGCCGCGGCGTTCGGTGGCACGACGACACACGTCGACTTCTGTATCCAGGGCAAAGGCCAGACCTTCGGCGACGCCCTCGCCGCCTGGCACGAGAAGCGCGAAGGGAAGTCGCTGATCGACAACGGCTTCCACATGGCCGTCACCGACCTCCGCGAAGGCGGCTCCCTCGACGAGCTCGCGAGCCTGCCCGACGAGCACGGCGTCACGTCCTACAAGCTCTTCATGGCCTACAAGGATTCGTTGATGGTCGACGACGAGACGCTCTTCCGCACCATGCAGGTGGCGGCCAAGACCGGCGCGCTCGTGATGGTGCATGCCGAGAACGGCGACGCGATCGAAGTACTCGTTGCCGAAGCCCTGGCGGCCGGGAACACCGATCCCATCTACCACGCGCTGTCGCGACCGCCCGAGCTGGAGGGCGAGGCGACGAACCGGGCAATCCAGCTCGCGCGGATCGCCGGCGCGCCGCTCTACGTCGTCCACGTCTCGTGCGCCGAGTCGGTCGAGCCGCTCGCCCTGGCACGCGAGAAGGGCTGGAACGTGCACGGGGAGACGTGCACGCAATACTTCTTCATCGACCAGACGTTTCTCGAGCGCCCGGACTTCGAAGGCGCGAAGTACGTCTACACCCCGCCCCCGCGCGACAAGGCAAACCAGGAGGTGCTCTGGAACGCCGTCCGCACCGACATCCTCTCGGCGATCTCGACCGACCACTGCGCCTATCTCTTCGCCGGCCAGAAGGACGCAGGCAAGGACGACTTCTCACAGATCCCGAACGGCGGCCCGGGGCTCGAGAACCGGCTGCAGATGATTCACCACTTCGGTGTGCGCGAGGGTCACATCTCGCTGAACCGGATGGTCGAGCTGCTCGCGACGAACCCGGCGAAGCTCTTTGGCCTGTATCCGCGCAAAGGGACGCTCGCGGTCGGCTCGGACGCCGACATCGTTGTCTTCGACCCCGAGAAGAGCGTGACGATCTCGGCAGCGACCCACCATTCCCGGTCGGACTACAACCTCTACGAGGGCACCGTGGTGCAAGGCTCCCCCGAGGTCGTCCTTCTGCGCGGCAACGTGCTCGTCGAGGACGACCAGTTGGTCGCGAGCCCGGGACTCGGCCAGTTCATCCGGCGCGCCAAGTTCGGCGAGGAGCTGAAGACGGAGGTCCGCGTGGGCGCGGCGTAACCTGCGTCCGCGCTCGCGTCATCACACGCTCACCACTCTCGGTCCTGCTCCTGGCCCTGCTCGACGGGGCGATCGGCGCAGCCGTTCTGGCACTCGCTCTGGCGCACGGCCCGCAACGCGACGTGCTCGTGCACTTCGTCGTCTACGCGCTCGTGATCGGGCTCTTCAAGGCGCGCGATGCGTCGCGTCGGCTGCCCGCCCTGATCGCCCAGGCGCGCACCTCGGAGGGCACGCTCTCCTTCGGGCCGTGGTGGCTGCGCTGGACGCGGCTCCTGATCGGATACGACTCGTGGTCGCGGACCGAGCGCGTCGGGATGATCGCGATCTCGACGATTGTCGTGCTGCTCTTCGGCTGGGATGACGGCGGGCCGTTCGCGGCCGCGCTCTTCATCGCCGTTGCCGCCGTCGACGCAGCGCTCGCGCTGGTCGCCCTTGCAGTGCGCCTAACGGCACGCGGCTGACCACGCCACCGAACCGCGCGTCTAACGCGTCTGCGGGAAGCCCAGGTCGACTTTCGACGTGGCCGGATCGGGCCAGCGCGAAGTGACGACCTTCGAGCGGGTGTAGAAGTCGATGCCCTCCGGCCCATAGATGTGCCGGTCGCCGAAGAGCGATGCCTTCCAGCCGCCGAAGCTGTAGTACGCGACGGGCACGGGGACCGGAACGTTGATCCCGACCATCCCGGCCTGGACGTCGAACTGGAACTGCCGTGCAACACCGCCGTCGCGCGTGAAGATCGCACTGCCGTTGCCGTACGGGTTCTCGTTGATCAGCGTGACCGCCTCTTCGTAGGTGTCGACGCGCGTGACACCGAGCACCGGGCCGAAGATCTCGTCGTCGTAGGCCCGCATGCCGGGCTTGACGCCGTCGATCAGCGACGGCGAGAGGAAGAACCCGCCGTCGTCGGACGCGCCTTCGCGGCCGTCGACGATCACCGTGGCCCCGTCGTCGGCGCCGATGTACGACGCCACCTTGTCGCGATGCTCGCGCGTGATCAGCGGACCCATCTCGCTCGTCGAGTCCATGCCGTTCCCAACCTTGACGGCCGGGATCCGCGCCTTGATCGCCTGGACGAGCGGATCGGCCGCGCCGGCGACCGCGACGACGAGCGAAACGGCCATGCAACGCTCACCGGCCGATCCGTACGCGGCCGAGACTGCCGCGTCGGCGGCCATGTCGATGTCGGCGTCGGGCAGCACGATCATGTGGTTCTTCGCTCCCCCCAGCGCCTGACACCGCTTGCCCTTCGCCGTCGCGGTCTCGTAGACGTACTTCGCGATCGGCGTCGAGCCGACGAACGAGATCGCGGCGATGTCCTTGTGCTCGAGCAGCGCGTCGACCGCGACCTTGTCGCCGTGCACGACGTTGAAGACGCCATCGGGGACGCCCGCCTCCTTCAGCAGCTCGGCGGTGAAGTTCGACGCCGACGGATCCTTCTCCGACGGCTTCAGCACGAACGTGTTGCCGCACGCGAGCGCCGGCGCCCACATCCACATCGGGACCATCGCCGGGAAGTTGAACGGCGTGATGCCTGCGACGACGCCGAGCGGCTGCCGGATCGAGTAGACGTCGATGCCGGTGGAGGCCTGCTCGGTCATCCCACCCTTCAGGAGATGCGGGAGGCCGCAGCAGAACTCGATCACCTCGAGGCCGCGCGTCACCTCGCCGAGCGCATCGGAGAGGACCTTGCCGTGCTCGGCGGTCAGGTACATCGCGATCTCCTCGCGGCGCTCGTGGAAGAGCTCGCGGATCGCAAAGAAGAGCTCGGCACGCTTCGCGAGCGACAGCGCACGCCATTCGGGGAAGGCCGCCTTCGCGGCCTGCACGGCCAAATCGACCTCCTGGACGGTGGCGAAATCGACCGCACCGGTCTGCGCGCCGGTGGCCGGGTTGTAGACCGGGCCGGAACGTCCTGAGCCGCCCGGGCGCGGTGCGCCGGCGATCCAGTGGTTGATGGGCTTCGCGGCTGCAGGTGCGTCGATCACGTCGGTCATCTCGTACCTCCTCAGGTGGTACCCGGAGCCTAGACGGTCGCCGCCGGCTCTCGCAGGTAGCGTCGAGGCATGGCAGCAACCCTGGCCGAGCTCGCCGAGGAGACGACGATCTACCTCCAGCCGCGACCGACGTTCGAGACGATCGAGCGCGACGGCTACGTCTATATCGCAGGCGTACGCGGTGCCACGGTGCACCGTGTGCGCCTCGGCGACGTCGCGGCGGCGGTCGAGTGGACGCGTGCCGAGTCGAAGCGGCGCGGTCTCCGCGAGCTGACCTGGTGGGTCGGCGACTCGGCGACGCCCGAAGGCATCCTCACCGAGTTGCCGCGGCTCGGAGTCGTCGTGGACGACGAGGAGCCGGTGCTGACGGGAATGACGACCACCACGCCGCCGCCTGCAGCCGACGGGGTCGAGGTTCGACCTGTCGAGACGCGCGACGACTACCTCGCCGCGCTCGAGGTCGACTGGCAGGTCTGGCAGACCCCTGAGGCACAGCGCGTGGAACGTCGAGTGCTCGAGGCCGAGCGGTTCGAGGCGATGTTCGAGTCGGGTGTCGTCCATCACTTCTCGGCGTTCGTCGGCGGCGAACGTGTCGGCTTCGGACGGGCGATCCACATGGACGACGCCGTCGCGCTCTTCGGTGGCTCCGTGCTGCCCGCAGCACGTGGCAAGGGCGTCTACCGCGCGCTCGTGCGCGCCCGCTGGGACCACGCGGTGGCGCGCGGCACGCGGGTCCTCGTCGTGCAGGCCGGCGCGATGTCACGCCCTGTGCTGACCGGCCTCGGCTTCGAGTCGCACTGCGAGGTCCGACTGCTGGTCGACCCTCTTAGCTGAGGGCGTACCAGACGAGCCCACGCTCCTCGCGCTCGAGCTCGAACCCCGCCCGTTCGAGCGCGCGGCGCGACGCGATGTTGTCGGCGAGCACGCCGCGCGCCACGACGCGTCGCACGCCATCGCGTGCGAGCACGTGCTGCGCGAGCGCCGGCACGAACTCCGACGCGAGCCCGCGGCCGCGCGACGGCTCCGCTAGGCCGTAGCCGATCTCGACATCGCCATCGTCGTCAGGCGGCCCGAACGTGCCTGCGTCGCCCACCACGACGCCATCCTCGAGGATCAGCCAGGCCTCGGCGCCGTGCTCGGCGACCATCCGCACGCCGTCCAGCGTGTCGGCGTGTGGCCAGCCTGCGCCGTGCGTGAGACCGTCCGGCTCGGCCGCGACGATCGCTCGCGCCGTCTCGCGGGCGAGCGGCGCGAGCACCAACCGGGGTGTGACGATTCGCTCGGTGATCGCCTAGGATCATGGCATGGCGACGACGGCAGCGAATACCGAGCTCGGCAGGCAGATCGTGGAGGACGCCAAGCGCTACGTCCTCTACTCGTGGAGCGTGCAGGACGCGATCAACCCGATTGCGGTCGAACGCGCCGAAGGCCGTTACTTCTACGACTACGACGGGAACCGCTACCTCGACTTTGCGTCGCAGCTCGTGAACGTCTCGATCGGTCACTCGCATCCCAAGGTGGTGCAGGCGATCAAGGATCAGGCCGAGAAGCTCGCGACGATCGGGCCGCCGATGGCAACCGAATCGCGCTCCCGCCTCGGCAAGCTCCTGGCCGAGGTGACGCCGGGCGACCTGCAGATGTCGTTCTTCACGAACGGCGGCGCCGAGGCCAACGAGAACGCGATCAAACTCGCCCGCTGGTACACGGGGCGCCACAAGATCATCGCGCGCTACCGCAGCTACCACGGGGCGACGGGTGGCGCGATCACGCTTACAGGCGATCCGCGCCGTTGGCCCGCCGAACCAGGCCTTCCCGGCGTCGTGCGGATGTTCGACCCCTACACGTATCGCTGCTCGGCCGGCCATCCCGACCCCTGTCCGGTGTGCACCGGCGGCCCGCATCTCGAGGAGATCCTGCAGTACGAGGGAGCGCACACCGTCGCCGCCGTGATCCTCGAGACGGTGACAGGGACGAACGGTGTCATCGTGCCGCCCGACGGCTACCTGCAGTCGATCCGCGAGACGTGCGACAGGCACGGGATCCTGCTGATCTGCGACGAGGTGATGGCCGGTTTCGGCCGCACCGGCAAGTGGTTCGCGGTCGACAACTGGAACGTCGTGCCCGACATCCTCACGGTCGCCAAGGGGATCAACTCGGGCTACGTACCGCTCGGCGCGATGGTCGTGCGAGAGCCGATCGCCGAGTGGGCCCGCAGCCGGTACTTCGCCGGCGGGCTGACCTACAGCGGCCACCCTCTGGCGTGCGCATCGGCGGTCGCCTCGATCGAGGCGTTCCAGGAGGAGGGGATCGTCGAGAACGCCGCTGCGATGGGCGAGGTCTTCCGCGTCGAGCTCGAGAAGCTCGCCGCGAAGCACCCGTCGATCGGAGAGGTGCGCGGCCTCGGTTGCTTCTGGGGCCTCGAGCTCGTACGCAACCGCGAGACGCGGGAGCCCCTCGTGCCGTTCAACGGCGGTGGCGAAGACGCGAAGCCGATGGCAGCACTCATGAAGCGCGCGCTCGACCACGGTCTCTATCTGATGACGCACTGGAACGTCGTCATGTGCTGTCCGCCCCTGACGATCACCCGCGAAGAGCTCGACGAAGCGCTTGCGGCGCTGGACGACGCGCTGTCGGTTGCCGACGAGTTCGTCACCTAGGGCGTTCGCGCCGCTCGACCTGCCGGCGAGCCGCGGATGACGATCACGCGCGAGCTGCGCGAGTACGCGGAAATGCCCGACCGCTACGCGCCCGTGATCGAAGGTTCTTCGGTGACGCGCTTCGACGACGGCCGCGTCTGCGTGATCCAAGGGCCGACGTGGGCGAGCGTGAGCGCGCCGAACGTCGCGACGGAGGAGGTCGAGGCGCTACTCGCGCAGACAAGGCAACTGATTCCCGCGGGGAAGCTCGCGACCTGGTGGATCGGACCGTCGGCGCGGCCGACTGACGTCGTCGAGCGCCTCGAGGCGCTCGGCTTGCAACGGCCTCACGATCGAGTCTCGCGCGTGATCTCGCTCGTCCGCACAGCGGAGCCCGAGCAGCTGACTCCCGCGGGTGTCGAGGTGCGCCGCGTCGAGACCTACGACGACTTCGTCGCCGCCCGCGAGGTGCAATGGGATGCCTTCGACACACCCAGAAAGCGCCGGGAAGAGAACCGCGTCAGGCTCCGTGCCGACTTCGACGAATCGATGCAGCTCGGCATCCCGGTCGGGTTCATCGCGCAGCTCGACGGCCGCGCGGCGGCAACCGCGATGTCGATCCCGTCGACCCGCGGTGTCTTCCTGATCGCGGGCGCGGTCGCGCCCTGGGCCCGCGGCCGAGGCCTCTACCGGGCACTCGTCCGCGCTCGCTGGGACGACGCGGTCGAACGCGGCACCCCGGCGCTCGTCACGCAGGCGAACCCGGCGACGTCGTATCCGATCCTCCGCCGGCTCGGTTTCGAGGAGGTCTGCGAGATCCGCCGCCTGGAAGACGTGGGCTAGACCGGCAGGACCGCGCCCGACTGATACAGCCGCGTGAATGCCGTGACGACGGTCGGGTCGAACTGCGAACCGGCGGACTCGGTCAGCCGGCGAACGGCCTCTTCGACCGGGAGCCGCATACGGTACGGCCGGTCTGTCGTCATGGCGTGGAACGCGTCGCAGACGAGCACGATCCGCGCCTCGACCGGGATGTCGAGCCCGCTCTTCCCGTCGGGATAGCCGTGCCCGTCCCACCGCTCGTGGCAGCTGCGCACGATCGGCCGCACGTCCGCGAGGCGCTCGATCGGAGCAAGGATCCTCTCGCCGAGCTCCGGATGCTGCTTCACGATCTCGAACTCCTCGTCGGTCAGCGGACCAGGCTTCCGGAGGATCTCGGATGGCACGCCGATCTTCCCGATGTCGTGGAACAGCGCGCCAAACTCGAGACGCTTCAGAGCGTCACGGTCGAGCCGCAGCTCGCGCCCAACGAGCAGCGCCATGTCGGTGATCCAGCGTGCGTGCGACGAGGTGTACTCGTCGTTTGCCTCCAGCGCGTTCGCCAGTGCCGCGACGGTCGAGACAAACGTGCGCTCGAGGTTGTCGTAGTGCTCTGCACTCTCGATCGCGATCTTCGCCTGGTGCGCGAGACCGGCGAGCAGCCGCAGCTCCCGCTCGCCGATCTCTCGTTCGCCGAGAGTCGCGGTCAGCGCACCGACGCGGCCGCCCTCGAGCCTCAGGGGGGCAACCACGAACCGCGCGATCCGCTTGTCATCGGGCACGCCCGGCATACCGGCGAGATCAGAAGGATCGAGGACGAATGGTTCCCTGCGTTCGAGCCACTCGTGCGCGAGGGCGCCCGGGAACCGGCGACCTGCAGCCGGATCCTGGTCGGCCGCGTAGCCGAACGACGCACGCCCGACGAGATCGTTCGGTTCTTGCTCCTCCTGGATCCAGAGTGCGGCCCGCACCGTCCCGAGCACCCGACATGTCACCTCAACCGCCCTCCGGAGCACATCCTCCGGCGATTCGGCCGTTGCGAGCTCGCGGCTCGCGTCGAGCAGTGCGTTCGCGATCTCCGCCGCCTCGAGCTGCTGCCAGTAGAGCCGGGCCTTCTGGAGCGCGACCGACGCCTGGTACGAGAAGGATGCGAGGAGCCTCTCGCCATGCTCGTCGAGCTCGGCGAGGTCGAGGACGAGCCGTCCGCTGATGCCGTCGCCTTCGGCGAGAGCAGAGGTGATGCCGCTCGCGATCGGGGCGCCGATGCTGGCGGCGCACTCGTCGCCGAGCCACAGCGAGGCCTGCTCGGTCTCGAACAACGCAGTCGCAGTCTCGACCGTCCGTGTGCAGATCTCCTCGAACGTCTCGGCTCGTGACACCTCGTCGGCGAAGGCGAGCAGCGCATTCGCGCCCTCGGCCTCGCGCCGTTGCTGCTGATAGAGCCGGGCGTTCTCGAGGGCGACCGATGCGTGGCCGGCGAGCACCTCGAGCAGGCGCACGTCGTCCTCGTCGAACTGGTTGAGGCCGAGCTTGGAGATGACGATCGCGCCGGTGACGCGGGCGCCGTGGCGCAGCGGCACAACGGCGAGCGACTCCTCGAGCTCCTCGGTTCCGGGAATCCGGTACGCGAACTCGCATTCGAGCGCGTTCGGGATCAGCATCGATTCACCGGTCTCGGCGACCCGCCCGGTGATTCCCTGTCCGACCTTCGCCGTGTAGGCATCCGTGGCGGTGCCTGCACGGGCGTCGAAGTCGCCGATGAATGCGATCGGGCGCAGGTCGTCGCCGTCGCGGAGGACGACACGGCAATTGTGGTAGTCGATGAGCAGTCGCAGCTCGCTCGCGATCGTTCCCGCGATCTCGCCCACGTCGTTCAACCGATTCAGCTTCCCCGCGAGCGACTGCAGCATCTTCATGTGCGCGATCGAGCGGACCCCGCGACCGGCCGTGACCACCGCCGTCGTCGGACGCTCCGTCGCGTCATCGTCGTACAGGACGGTCTGGTTCTTGCCGTGCGCCTTGGCCGTCATCATCGCGGCCTCAGCGCAGGCGATCAGCTCGCGAGGGTTCATCGCGTGCTGCGGGCCCTGCGAGATGCCGATCGATACCGTCATCGGGCCGGCCGGCTCCAGGTCGGCTTCCCGCAGGCGCTCGGTGAGGCGCGCAGCGAGACCGAGAGCGCCACCCGCCTCGCACGACGGCATGATCACGCCGAACTCTTCGCCGCCGATGCGGCACACCACATCCGAGCGCGCGCACGGTCTCGCGTGCGATGCGGGCGACCTGTACGAGCACCTGGTCGCCCGCGCCGTGCCCGTAGACGTCGTTGACGCGTTTGAAGTCGTCGAGGTCGAACATCAAGACCGCAACGGGGTCGCGGGAGCGCGAGGCGAGTGTCAACTCCGACCGGAGGCGCTCGTGGAAGAAACGATGGTTGTAGAGACCGGTCAGCGAGTCGGTCTGCGCGAGATGCTCGAGACGCGCGCGGATCTGCGCGTTGTCGAGGGCAAGGGCGGCTGCGTCGCCGAACCACTTCGCCAGCTCGAACTCATGCTCGTAGAAGGTCGCGTCCTCGCCGATGCGGTAGATGTTGAGCGCGCCTTTGAGCGCGCCGCGTGCGATCAACGGCACGGTGATCAGCGCCTCCGGCTCGACCGGTGTGCCGGGAACGTTCACGACGCGCGGATCGAGGTGCGCGCGGTTCGTCCAGACGGGCTGTCGGTTCTCGACCGCCCAGCCGGTGATCCCCTCGCCGAAGCGAGGGCGGTCCTGCATGATCTCGTCCGCGTAGGCCTGCGAGCTTGCGAGCAGCGGGACGAGCTCGCGGCGTTCCTCGTCGACCTCGTAGATGTGCAGCGCCTCATAGGGCATCAGGTCGCTCAGCGTCTCGGCGATCCGGTCGAGCAGCGCGTCGAGGCTCTGCTCGGAGAGGACGTCGTGGAAGACCTCGGCCAGACGCCGGTAGGACTCGACGAGCGCTTCGGGCCGACCGCTGCCGGACGGAACCGAGCCACCCGCGAGGGACGGCTGGGCAGCTGTGGGCCGCACCACCATTCCAGTGTTCATCGGCGTTCAGAGGCCCGGCCTTGAGCCTCCATTCCCGCTCCAGCGCTGGCGCGCAACCATCTAGATCAGGCCGCAGGCCCTCGCTGTGTTCGGCCAGGGGCCGAAGCCTCGACCGGCGGCGTACGCCCGGGCCGCCGCCTGCAGCTGCGCCCAAGAGGGCCAGCTGTCGGCGGTGCCGAACCGCGCGAGGAAATCAGCCCCGTACAGGCGCTGGAACTCGAGGTCCATCTGGAGGCCGCCGTAATAGCCGTTGCCCGTGTTCGACGTCCAGGCGCCCTCGTAGCGGTGAATGCAGTTGAAGTCGTCGGCGAGCCAACCGGGCATCGCGGGTTTCCGGGCGGCGTGGAGGGCGACGGCGAGCGCAGCCGCCGCGCTGCGCCGCTGCCAGAGCCGCAGGGTGCCGCGGTCACTCGCCGCGCGGGCGCTCGCGAAGGCCCGCGTCACCTTGCCGGGATAGATGCGGCGCAGGCGCAGGGCGAGCCTGCGGCTGTAACGGAGCCTCGCAGACGCGGACGAGCGGAGGGCGGGCTGCCGCGGCAGGGGCACCGCGAGGCGCTTGTGGATCGCCGAGAGGGCGCGATGCTCGGCGCGATAGGCGCGCCGCGTCCAGGAATCGAGCGTCCAGCGCAGGTAGAGGCGATCCGAGCTGCGCCGGTAGGAGTACGACGTCCTCGTCCGCGGCACACGCGCGGCGCGCTGATACGTCCAGGCGAGGGTGCGGTAGTGATCGACGAGCGCCCGCAGCGAGGCGAGCGACGCCGGAGTTGCGCTGGGCTTCGCGGCGTGCCCTGCGTGCGCAGCATTGGCTGCGCGCGCGGCACCGACCGCCAGGACGGCGGCGGCGAGCGCAAGTGCAAGTCCAGCGCCGAGTGTCCTCAGCGAGGGGGTACAACGCATAGCAGGTCGTCCTCCTTGGCCCGAGGAAAAGATCCGCAGGTTCGGCTTTCGGGGGATGTCCGGGAGGCGCCTGGGCGTCTCGCCAACCGAACGACCGCGGCACCGTAGCGACCTCGGTCGACCCGGCGGCGGGAACTGTTGAGGAAACTGTTAAGGCAACGGGAGGTCGCGCGGCGGCGGGCAGGTCGCCCCAAAATCCCGGCCGAGCCCGTGCCTGTCCGGGTTTTCGCGGTAGCCGCTGCGCCTCATCGGTGTTGCCTGAACTGCTTCCAGACGACCGGGAAACCCTTGCAAAATCCATACAAGATCGCCCTCCTGACCCGTCGGATCGAGCCGTGTCCAGTGCCGCCACGGCCGGTGCCAGGCACCGTCGCGGAGGTGTGACAAGTTGTCCACACAGGCGGGCGGCCGCTCTCGCGAAACGGCTCCAATGCCAGCGAAACGGCCGCGAGCTACGCCGAACCCGAGCCGTGTCGAACGGAGCCGCGTCCGGTGCCAGGCACCGTTACCGGAGTGTGACAATGCGCCCACAGGGCCGACCGGGACGGGCTGCTGAACGCGGGTCGGAGGAGGCGCGCAGTCGGCGCTGGATGGACGTCCTCGAGGTCGAGTCAGCGGAAGAGATCGAGCTCGGGCTCGATCAGCAGGTCCTGCCCGGTTCCCTCGCCGGCGAGCTGCAGCCCCCGGACGATCACCACCGGGACGCCCTCCGCTTTGCCGCGTGCAAGGTCCGCGGCGCCGGCGATCTCGTCGGCGATGGCAACCCGGCTCGAGCGCAGCTCGTAGCCGATCCGGTCGGTCGTCCCGCGCAGGTCGAGAATCGGTGCGAAGCCGGCGACGCCGATCGCGATGTCGGTCGTTCCCTGACGGAACGGCCGCCCGAACGAATCCGTGACGACGACGGCCACCGAGCAGCCGGTCAGCTCACCCAGCGCGGCTCTGAGGCCGCGGGCGCTCTCATCAGGGTCGACCGGCAGCAGGACGAGCGTTCCCGGCTCGGATGCGTTCGAGTGGTCGACCCCCGACGACGCGCAGATGAACCCGTGCCGGGTCTCGGTGATCACGAGCGGCGCCCGCTCCCGGATGATCCCCTTCGCCTCACGCAGGATCACTTCGAGCTCACGCGGGTCACGCTCGCCCGCCGCAAGCACCCCGGCCTGCTCCGAGGCCTCGTAGTCGTCCAGGCGCACGACGCGCCCTTCGGCTTTCGACACGACCTTCTGGGCGACGACGACCACATCGCCGTTCTCGAGCGCTGCGAGCGCGGCGACCATCGCTGCGAGGTCGTCGCCCGTCCGGATCTCCGGCAGGCCGCGCACGGGCAGGAGCTGAATCACTCGGAGAGCTCGGGAACGCCGGAGATGCGAACACCGGCGTGCGCCTTGTAACGGCGGTTCAGGTTCACGATCACCGCGGTCATCCCCTCGAGGGCGCGGGCGCTCGCAAGCGGGCCTGCGTCGAGCGCACGACCCGCGACGAGCTTGCTCGCGAATTCGAGCGCAAGCTCCTTCGCGGGAGCGTCATCGCCGCAGATCAAGGCGTCTTCATGAGGCGGCGCAGCGTCCAGGTTCGCCGCTGCGATCGAATGAAGTCCCGCAACGACCGGCGCGCTCACGAGGTCCTGCACGCGCTCCGCGAGACTGCGCGCCTCGGCGTCGGGAAGCATGCCGACTCCCTTCTCGAACCGAATCGCGCTCGCCACCGAGAGGAGCGGCGTCGCGCCGAGCGCCCCGTCGACGGCGCGCGCCGTGTCGAGCGCGCCCTCCGCCTTCACCGCCAGCACAGCGAGGTCTGCCCCGGCGACGGCCTCCTCATTCGTGGCGCCCGAAACACGGCCGCCGCCCAGCTCGACCGCAGTCTCCTGCGCACGAGCGGCGTCCCGTGACCCGATCACGATGTCGTCCTCCCCGAGCGCCGCAAGCCGTCCTGCGAGCGCGCGACCGAAGCTGCCCGTGCCGCCGAGGATCGCGACCCTCACGCGAGCGCACCGGCGGCATGCACCGCTGCGGCCGCAAGGCGACGCGCGGCGCTCGCATCGCTCATGAGCGTCTGCGTGACGACGGTGCTTCGCAACCCGGGCACCGGCGTGGACGGCGCATCGGCCTCGTCGACGACGAGGACGTCGATGAGCCCGTCGTAACAGGCGGCGACATGGGTCGGCGTCGTGCCGCCGGCGAGCCGAGCCAACATCCGGTCGGCCGGCCCCTTCACGGCGCGGCCGCCGATCAGCGGACTGACCGCGACGCACGGGACGCTGCGTCGCTCCAGCGCCGAGCGGATGTCGTCGACCGCGAGAATCGGGCCGATCGAGACGTACGGGTTGCTCGGGGCGATGAGGATCAGGTCGGCGCCTGCGAGCGCCTCGACAACACCCGGCGCAGGGCGAGCCTCGGGGGCGCCGGCGTAGTGGACAGCATCGACTTCGTCCTGGTGGCCGCGCGCGACGAACCAGGTCTGGAACGGGAACGTCCCGGCAGGGGTCTCGAGAAACGTCCGGACGGGCTCGTCCGTCGCGGGCAGCAGCGCCGGCTCGAGCCCGAGGGCGTGGGCGAGCCGCTCCGTCACTTCCGAGAGCGGCAGGCCCGCCCGCAGCAACTCGCTCCGGACGAGGTGCAGACCGATGTCGCGATCACCGAGCCGGAACCACGACTCGCCGCCGAGCGCGGCGACCGAGTCGAGCGCCTGCCAGCTCTCGCCGGCGCGGCCCCACCCACGCTCTTCGTCGGCAAGGCCTGTGAGGGTGTAGAGGATGCTGTCGAGATCGGGCGAGACGCGCAGCCCGAGCACCTCGAGGTCATCCGCGATGTTGCCGACGATCGTGACGCCCGCCGGGTCGACGACCCCGACGAGCCCGCGGAGAAACCTCGCGCCGCCGACCCCGCCCGAGAGAACCGCGACCTTCACGCCGCCGCGCCCCTCACGCTGCGGCGCCTAGATGCAGCGCCACCAATACGCGCCGGGTATTCGACCCCACGCGGGGCGCGAGGCGCCGGAGATCGTCGAGCGTGTCCACGTCATCGCTCAGGTTCGGGACATCAACGAGGCGCGACGGCCCGAGCGCGGCAAACCGCTCGGCACTCCCCGGCCCGTAGAGCGGCTCGAAGAGGCTCGCGCGGGCGAACGCGACGGCATTCGTCGTACCGTCGGCCGCGGCGGCGAGGGCAAGGCCGTCCTCGGGCACGGCGCCTGCGAGCGCCAGCAGATCGCGAGGAGTCGCACACGGCAGGTCGGCGTTGACGACGAGGTAGACGGCGGCCGGAGTCGCCCCCGCGATGTCGAGTGCCGCCTGCACCGCCGCTCCTTGACCGCGCCGCGGGTCGGCCACGAGTTGCACCCCATCCGGCAGCGCCGGCGCCTCCGAGGCGACGACGAGCACGCGCCCGACTGCCAGCGCGGCGACGAGGACGTCGGCCAGCATGGCCTCGGCGAGCTGGGTACGCCCCCGCTCGGAGACCGGGTCGAGCCGGCGCTTCGGATCGCTGCCGCGGAAGGGTACGACGACGGTCGGCATCGCTCGGGGACACTACCGAGGTGGCAGGACCCGACAACGCCGCGATCGCCGAGCGCCTCGAGACGCTCGCCTCCCTGCTCGATCTCGCCGGATCGAGCCACTACAGCGTGCGCGCCTACCGGCGGGCCGCGGAGCTGATCCGCGCGACTCCGGCCCCGGTGGCCCAACTCGTCTCCGGTGGCCGGGCGCGCGAGCTGCGGGGGATCGGAGCGTCGATCGAGGCCCGTCTCCGAGAGCTCGTCGAAACGGGGGGCCTGAAGGAGATCGACGAGCTGGAGAGCGAGGTGCAACCGGAGCTCGTCGGACTCGGCAGGCTGGTCGGCCTCGCCCCCAAGCGGATGGTCGCGCTCGGGCGGGCGCTCGGCGTCCGCACGGCCGCCGAGCTGCGGACCGCTGCTGCCGAGGGCAGGCTGAGCGAGGTCCCGGGCATCGGGCCGCAGACCGAGGCCAAGATCCGAGAGGCGCTCGACAGACCGCAGCCGTCGCCCCGGCGCGGCCTCCTCCTGAACCGCTCGCGCCAGCTCGCCGGCGGGATCGCCGCGGCGCTCGGCGGCCAGGTCGCCGGCGATCCGCGTCGCTTCAAGGACGCGTCGGAGCGGCTCGCCGTCGTCGTCGCGGACTCCGACCCTGACACGGTGCTCGACCGCTTCGCCGCGCTGCCCGAGATCGTCTCGGTCGTCGATCGGTCTCAGGGGCGCGCGGTCGGAGTGACGGTGGACGGGGTGCCGGTCGAGCTCGTGGTTGCGGAGCCGGCGCGCTTTGGCACTGCCCTCGTGCGGGCAACCGGGAGCGAGACGTACGTCGCCGCCCTCGAGACACTGGCCGGGACGCTGCCCGATGCGGAAGACGAGGCCTCTGTCTTTGCCGCGCTCGGGATTCCCTATCTGCCACCCGAGCTACGTGAAGACCCGTTCACAGGAGAGCCGCCCGTGCTCGTCGAGCAGGCGGCGATTCGCGGCGACCTGCACGTGCACACGACCTGGTCGGATGGGAAGGCGACAGTGATCGAGATGGCCGAGGCAGGGCGGGCGCTCGGCTACGACTACATCGCGATCTGCGATCACACGCGCAACGTGCGCGTCGTCCCCGGCCTCGACGCCGACGACCTCCGCCGGCAGGCGGAAGAGATCGCCTCGGTGAACGAGCAGCTCGCGCCGTTCCGCGTTCTTCGTGGCAGCGAGTGCGACATCCTCGCCGACGGCTCGCTCGACCTGCCTGACGACGTGCTCGCCGAGCTCGAGTGGGTGCAAGCGTCGGTGCACGCAGGGCAGCGGCAGTCGCGTGACCAGTTGACGAAGCGCACACTCGCGGCGGTGCAGCACCCGGCCGTGCGTTCGATCAGCCATCCGCAGGGCCGGATCATCAACCACCGGCCGCCCAACGCGGTTGACCTGGAAGCCGTGTTCGCAGCCTGCGCCGAGAACGGCACGGCAGTGGAGACGAACGGGCTGCCCGATCGCATCGACCTCGCGTCTGAGCTCGTGCGCGACGCGATCCGCGCCGGGGTCCTCATCACGTGCTCGACCGACGCGCACTCGGTCCGCGGGCTGCAGAACATGGAGCTCGCCGTCGCGACCGCGCGGCGCGCCTGGGCGACCGGCGCCGCCATTCTCAACACCCGGCCATTCTCCGAGGTCAGTGCTCTGAAGAGCTGATCTCGTCGATCGCGAGCCAGTGCGTGCCCCGCAGCGCGGCGACGACCTGCGGGTCGGTGTGATCGGGGTTGTAGACATGCGACTCGAGGTCGCAGCAGACAGCGATGGTGTCGCGCGAGACCCCTTCGAGCAGCACGAACGCATCGGCCGGCAAGTGAACCTCGCCGATCGTGTAGTGCATGAACTGCAGCTCAGGAGCGCGCTCCATGAGCGTGGGCCAGTCGGGGCAGGAACGAGAGCTCACGGCCGCGGGATTGGCGCGCTCTCGACATTTTCCTGCATGGACCAGATTCCGTCGAGGAGGACGGCGCCGGTCTGTGCGCCTGACGGAAAGACGAAGAATCGCATCGCATCGTCGAGTGTGTGCAACGGGCGGCCGGCGCTGTCGAGCAACGCGAGCCGCAAGTGGAAGCGCCCGTCAGCCAGCGGCAGGCGACCGAGGCGGAACCGCAGCTCGCGCTCGCCCGTGCCCCCGTTCCAGCCGAGCGCCGCCGTCTCCTGAGCGACGGTTGCGAGCACGAGGCCGCCGTCGTCCCGCAGTTCCAGCAGGACACGCGGCGGCGCGACGCCCTGTTCGGCGGCAACGACGAGCCGCACCGTCGCAGGCTCCCCGGCCGTGAACTGTGTGCGCTCGTCACCGTCGTCGTCGATCAGCTCGGCCGAGACGATGCGTGCCTCGCCGCTTCCCCACTCGCGCAAGCCCGCCTCGAGCTCGTCGGGGTTGGCATCCTCGGAGAGCAGGCGCCGGTACGCGGCGATCGCCTCGCGGGTCGGCCCGTCGAAAGCGACCTCGCCCTGCCGCAGGAGGACTGCGCGATCGCAGAGGCGCTCGACGGCCTGCGCATCGTGCGAGACGAAGAGAATCGTTCCACCGCGGTTCTTGAACTCCGCGATCTTGCCGAAGCATTTCCGTTGGAACTGCTCGTCGCCGACGGCGAAGACCTCGTCGAGCAGCAGCACATCGGACTGGATGTGCGCTGCGACCGAGAAGCCGAGCCGCATGTACATCCCCGACGAGTACGTGCGGACAGGCAGATCGATGAACTTCTCGAGCTCGGCGAACGCGACGATCTCATCCATCACCTCGCGCACGCGCGCACGCGACAGGCCGTGGATCGAGCCGTTGAGGTAGACGTTCTCGCGGCCGGTGAAGTCGGGATGGAAGCCCGCGCCCAGCTCGAGGAGCGACGCGATGCGCCCTGAGGCCTCGATGCGTCCCGACGTCGGCTTGATGATCCCGGAGACGAGCCGAAGCAACGTCGTCTTGCCCGAGCCGTTGCGTCCGACGAGCCCGACGGCCCCACCGGGCTCCACCGAGAGCGAGACGTCGCGCAGCGCCTGCACCTCGCGGGCAGCGCTCCGGCCGCGCGAGACGAACACATCTTTCAGCGTCCGCTGCGCCTTCGGGTACACCCGGAACGTCCGCGAGACCCGGTCGACGACGATGCGGCCCGCACCGGGCGCCGTCATGTCGCCACCGCCGCGACCGCATTACGCACGATCGCGGCCAGCACACCGATGAACGCAGGCTCCGCGTTCGGCATCTCGATCCGCTCGAGCCGCATCCCGAGCTCGCCCGCGCGTTCCTGCGCCTCGGTGTCGATGTCCCAACGGATCTCGAGGTGGTCGGAGACGAAGCCGATCGGGCACACGAGCACGTCATCGATGCCGCGCTCGTGAAGATCGTCGAGATGGTCGAGGATGTCCGGGCCGAGCCACGGCTCGCCCGTCGGCGACTCGCTCTGGAACGAGAACGACCAATCCTCGATCCCGGCCGTGTCGGCAACGAGGCGCGCCGTCTCGAGCAACTGGTCACGATACGGATCGCCCTCGTCGATGATCCGCGCGGGCAGGGAGTGCGCGGTGAAGATGACGTGCGACTCCGCGTCGCGGATGCGCTCCGCGAGGAACATGACGAGCCCTGCGTCGTCGAACCAGCTCTCGATGAACGTCACGTCCACCCGACCCGCCACCGCCTCGTCGAGCAGGTTCCGGTAGCCCTTGATCGAGAGGCTGCTGTAGTGAGGCGCGAGCACCAGTCCGACCAGGGCGACGGCGCCGCCGGCAAGGGCGCCTGCGACCGCCTCGGCGATGCGCGGCTGCCAGTGCTTCATACCGGTGTAGACCGGGACAGCGAGCTCGGCCTGGAGTGCCGCTCGGGTGGCCTCGGTGATCGCGTTCAGCGGATTCGAGTCCTCGATCCCGAGCCGGCGATAGCGCGACACGAGATCGTCGAGGTGCTCGGGCGCGATCGGGCGGCCGCCGCGGATGTCTGCGTAGTAGGCGGGAACGTCGGCGATGCGCTCCGGCGACCCGTAGGCCATCAGGATCACCGCGGTCCCGTTCAACGAAGCCGGCTCAGGCATGCGCCTCCACTCTCGCGGTCCGGACGAGCTCGGCGAGCCTCGAGACCTGATCGGGGTCGGTGCGCGGCAGCACGCCGTGCCCAAGGTTGAAGATATGGCCCGGGCGTCCTGCGGCGCGGTCGAGAATCTCGCGCGTCACGGCCTCGACGCGCTCCCACGGCCCGAGCAGGACCGCGGGATCGAGATTGCCCTGCACGCCCCGGTCCTCGCCGACGATCGCCCAGCCGTCATCGAGGGCAATGCGCCAGTCGAGCCCGATCACATCGCCACCCGCGCGGGTCATGGCGGGCAGCAGCGTCGAAGCACCGGTGCCGAAATGGATCGTCGGCACGCCGGCGGCCGCGAGAATCTGCGCCGACCAGGGGCCGACGAACTCCTCGTAGTCGGCCGGCGAGAGCGCACCGACCCACGAGTCGAAGAGCTGGATGACGTCCGCGCCCGCTTGCGCCTGGGCGGCGACGTACCCGCTGAAACAGTCGGCGAGCTTCTGCATCAAGGCGTGCCAGACCTCGGGCTCCGAGTACATCATCGACTTCACGAGCGCGAACTCACGGGACGGCCTCCCTTCGACGAGATAGCCGGCGACGGTGAACGGCCCGCCGCAGAAGCCGACAAGCGCCTGCGCCGGGGCGAGCTCACCGCGCACGATCCCGATCGCCTCGAGGAGCGGAGCGAAGGCCTCCGCCGGCTCGGGCACGCGCAGGCGCTCGACGTCCGCCAGGGTGCGCACGGGCGTCTCGATCACCGGGCCGACTCCTTCGACCAGCTGGACGTCGAGGCCCATGCCGAGCACCGGCGTCATGATGTCGGCGAACATCACGGCGGCATCGACCCCGTGCCGTCGCACAGGCTGCAGGGTCACCTGCGCGCAGAGCTCCGGCGTGTGGGCGACCTCCCAGAAGGAATGCCGCTCGCGGATCGCGCGGTACTCGGGCAGCGACCGGCCCGCCTGCCGCATGAACCAGACCGGCGTGCGCTCGACCGGCTCGCACCGGGCGGCCCTGACAAGGAGCGGGTCCATCTCCCTCTAGGCTAGCCGGGCCGTGTCGAAAGGACCGCTTGGTGTCAGCTGGGGTGCGCCGCCGTTGCCCGCGCCGCAGGCCGGCGTGCGCGAGCTCGTGCGGGTCGAGCTCCAGAACACAGGCACGATCAGCTGGCGGGAGAGCATCTTCCTGGCGTATCACTGGCTCGACGACCGCGACAATCCGATCGTCTGGGATGGGGAGCGGACCCCGGCTCCCCCGCTGGCGCCCGGCGAGCGCACCGTCGTCGACGCGCACGTTCGGGCTCCGATCCCGCCAGGCCCGTACCGGCTCGCGTTCGACATGGTCGCCGAACAGCGTGCGTGGTTCTCGGAGCTCGGCAGCGCCATGCTCACGCGTGACGTCGACGTGCGCCCACGCGAAGGCGAGCCGAACGCGAGCCTGCCGCCGAACGTCGAGCCGACCGCAGAGTGGCGCGACCGGGTGCGCGCCGCCCACGCCGACGGCTTCGGTGTGGTCGGCGGCGCTTTCGAGTGGGCGCACGGCGCCCGGCGGCGCCGGCCGCGGGAGCTTGCTCCGTACGCACCCGGCCCCGGACGGGTCCCAGGGTTCGCGGCGCCCCTGCTCTGCCCCTCGGTGCTCCCCGGCATCGAGCTCGAGCGGCTCGAGGACGTGGCCGGCCTGCCCGCGTACGCTGCGCCGCGCTACGAGCCGTGGGTCTACGACGGCCGCGCCGTCCTCCGCCTGAAGGCCGGTTAAGGCGGGTCAGAGCTCGACGGCGATTCGGTCGTCGACCTTCGTGAACACCCAGGCACCCAGCGCGAGCGCCACCCCAGCCGCTACGAAGAGATAGATGACGTCGGCGAGGCGCGGCAAGTGACCCGACCAGAGGGCGTCACGCACGGCGTAGATCGGCGGCGTGATCGGGTTGCCCCAGCGCAGCACGTCGAGCAGGCGCTGATGGCGCAACGCACTCGCCGGCAGCGTGGAGATGTTCCAGAGGATCGGTGTGAGGAAGAACCACGGCAGGAGCGCCGCCGTCAGCACGTGCTCGATATCTCGAAAGAGCACGTTGAGGCAGGCGGCGAGGAGCGACAGGCCCGCAACGAGTGCCGCGAAGACGACCGCGAGCGGAATCGCGACCCAGACGGTGGCACGCGCGTCCGGCACGAACACGAGCGAGAGCACGATGACGATCGCGATCATCACCCCGAACGTCACGGCCTGCGTGGCGACCATCGAGAAGGCAACGAGCTGGCGGGGGAAGCGAACCTTCTTGATCAGCTCGGCGCTGTCGATCATGGAACGCGCGGAGGAGAGGAGCGAGACCGAGAAGAAGATCCAGCACGAGAGCCCTGCGAGCAGATAGATCGGGTAGTGAGGGACCTTGCCGTTCGGGAAGATGAGCCCGAAGACGACGAGATAGACGACGAGCAGCAGCAGCGGATTCAGGAGCGACCAGAAGACGCCGAGGAGCGAGCCCTTGTACTTCGCCTGGAAATCTCGCCGGAAGAGATTGGCGAAGAGCTCGCGATAGCGCAGGAGATCGACATAGACCGTCATCGGCTCGCACTAGTCTAGGGACGGCTCGTGCAGGCAAACACAGCCCTTACAACGCTCTACTACCCTCGACCCACGTGAGCACCCTCGCGGCCGTCGCCGCTCTTCCCGCCGCTGCGCTCGCCGTCTGGGTCCTGCTCCGTACCCCGGTGGCGGCACGCCTGGTCGCGGCGCCGTCGGCCGACCGCTGGCACGAGCGTTCGACCCCACTGCTCGGTGGGATCGGGATCTTCACCGGGATCACCGTCGGGTTGTGGCTGGCCGTCGCCGTCGGCGCGGTCCCGGCCACCCGCGAGGTCGCCGGGATCTACGCCGGGATCACGCTCCTCTTCACCGCCGGGTTGATCGACGACCTGCGTCCGCTGCCGCCGATCGGCAAGCTCGCCGTCCAGTTCGCTGCGGCGATCATCGTGCTCGCGACCGGGACCGACGTGCAGTTGATCCATAACCAGGTGATCGCGTGGGCGCTCGCACTGCTCTGGCTCGTCGGGATGACAAACGCGTTCAACCTGCTCGACAACATGGACGGGCTCGCCGCGACCCTCGCGGCGATCGCATTCGCGTTCTTCGCGATCGACGCGGTCACGATCCATCCGAGCCACACGGTCCTCGCCATCGCGCTCGCGGGGGCGCTCGCATGTACCGGCTTCCTGCCCTTCAACCTGCGGCGTGGGAGCAAAGCGCTCGTCTTCATGGGCGATTCAGGCTCGCAGGTACTCGGGTTCACGCTCGCGGCGCTCGGCCTCTCCGCCAGTTGGAAAGTCGCCGGGACGACGGTGGCGACGCTCTTGCTGCCGATTCTCGTGCTGGCGGTGCCGATCCTCGACACGACACTCGTCACGATCGTGCGGCTGCTCGAGGGCCGGCCGATCTCTCAGGGCGGACGCGACCACAGCTCGCACCGCCTCGTGCGCTTCGGGCTCTCGGAGAAGCATGCGGTGCTGCTGCTGGCCCTGATCGCCACGGCGCTCGGGACAACGAGCCTTGCGTACAACGTCCTCGACGACCAGCGGCTTGCACTCGTCGGCGTGCTTGTCACCTTCGTCCTGCTGGTGCAGTTCGCAAGCTTCCTCGCCGACGTCGAGCGCCGGATCGCGCCGGACTCGGACGCGCCGGGGCTCGTGCAGACCTTCGCCGTCCACTGGCGGCGGCTCGTCGAGGTCGTCGTCGACTTCTGGCTGATCACGGGCGCGTTCGCCGCCGCCTACGCGCTGAAGTTCGGCTGGCCCGGCACGATCAATCAACGGCACATCGCCGAAGTGACGCTGCCGATCATCCTCGCCGCCCGCTACCTCGCGTTCGTGCCGCTCGGCCTCTACCGCTCGATCTGGCGCTACGCCGGTGCGCGCGACCTGGCGGCGATCGCGTTCGCGGTCTCGATCTCGGAGGTCGTCGCCATGGGGTACATCGCGCTCACGCGGGTGACCGGAGACTTCTCGCGAACGTTCTTCATCATCGACGCGCTGCTCTGCATGGTCGCGATCGGCGGCTCACGGCTTGGGGAGCGCGGGCTCGTCACCGGGCTGCGCTCCTACCGCGACCGAACCGGGAGACGGACGCTGATCATCGGCGCAGGACGCACCGGCCGCAGCCTGATGCGCGAGCTGCGCGAGACGGGCGGCGAGCGCGTCGTCGGGTTCGTCGACGACAACCCGCGCCTGCGCCGGCGGCGCGTCCACGGCGTGCCGGTGCTCGGCGGCGTGCACGAGTTGCCGCGCCTCCTCCAGCGGCTCGAGCCGGACATCGTCCTCGTCACGATTCCCGACGCGCCGCGCGAACGCCTCGACGAGATCCTCGAGGCCTGCGGCGACGCCGGGGTCGACTGCCGGTTCGTCCGGCGCGAGATCGACCTCGATCCGCGCGTGGTGCTCGGCCCGGTCGCCGAGTGAGGTCGACGCCTCCGGCCGAGCGGACCCTTCTCGACCGGTTCCTCGCCGTCATCCCCGTCGCGGTTGCGCTCCTCGCGCTGCTCTCGCTGCTCTTCTGGGAGGCGTCGATCCGGCGGTCGCCGACCGTCTTCAGCGACGAGCTCGAGTGGACGCAGCTCTCGCGGGCGATCGCGGCGACCGGGCACGCCGCGCGGCGAGGCGAGCCGATCCACTTCAAATCGCTCTATGCGTTCCTGATCGCACCCTGGTGGTGGATCCACTCGACGAACTCGGCGTACACAGCGATCAAGTACGCGAACACGATCGTGATGGCGCTGGCCGCCATCCCGACGTTCCTCATCGCGCGCACCATGGTCTCCACACGCGCGGCCACCGTCGCAGCGCTCGCCTCGCTCTGCACGACAGCGTTCTTCTACGCGGGCTTCCTGCTGCCCGAGTCGCTCGCATATCCGACGTTCATGCTCTGCGCCTGGGTCTCGATCCGCGCACTCGCGGGCGGCGGACGCCGCTGGATCGTGGCCGCGATCGTCCTCGATCTCGCCGCCACCGAGGTGCGCGGGGAGCTGATCGTGCTCCCCGGGGCGTTCGCACTCGCCGCGGCTGTGTTGTGGGTCGTCGGACCGCGCGGGCAGCGCATGCGACGCGGGTGGAGCAAGTCCGACTACGCCGGCGCCACGGTGCTGCTGCTCGGCGCCGCGATCGTGCTGAACAAGCTGGTCAGCCACGTATCGCACGAATGGGCGACGGTGACGCAGTTGTGGCTCGGACGGATGTGGTCGCTCGGCATGCAGGCGGCTTCGGCACTCGCGATCGGGCTCGGGTTGCTGCCGTTCGTCGGCGGCTTGGCGTCGCTCTGGATCCCCGAGCGACGCAGGGATCCGGCGTGGCGCGCCTTCGCGGCCTTCACGGGCGCCGCGATCATCACGGTCTGGACCTACACTGCGGTGAAGGCAGCGTTCCTCTCGACGGTCTTCGCGACCCGCATCGAGGAGCGCAACCTCATCTACCTCGGGCCGCTGCTGATCGTGGGGACGATCGTCTGGCTCCTCTCGCGGCACCCGTGGCTCCCGGGCGCCCTCGCGGCCCTCGCGTTCACGGCGTGGCTCGTCCTGCACTACGGCTATCAGCTCGACTATCCGTACTTCGAGGCGCCGGGCTATGGCGTGGCCACGCTGGCGAACCGCGCGTGGAACTGGGACCAGCCGACCATCCGGCTCGGGCTGACCGTTGCCTGCCTCGTCGTGCTCGCCGTCGTGCTCGTCGCCTGGGCCCCTGTCGTCCCGGCGCGCTGGAAGCGGATCGCACTCGTCGTCGCAGGTGCGCTGACGCTCACCTGGATGCTCGCCGGGCAGATCACGAGCTCGCGCGGCGCCGCCGTCCAGTCGAAGACCTACGCCCAGAACCTGCCGCAGCCCCTCGACTGGATCGACCGGGCCACCGGGCAGGCGGGGACGACCTTCATCGGCCAGGACATCTCGTCGGGACAGGCGCTCGGGATCAACCTGCTCGAGTTCTGGAACCGCTCGGTGAAGAACATCTGGTCACTCGACGGCTCGGCGCCCGGCCCTGGGCCGGTGGTCACGCCCGACCTGGCCGACCGCTTCGGCACGCTGACGAGCGACCCGGGCCTGCCGTTTGTCGTCGCGACTGACCGGGTGAACCTCGTCGGCCCGATCGTCGCCACGCGACCGGGACAGACCCTGCGACGCATCGACAAGCACCCGTGGCGCCTCCGGGAGGCGTCGTACGGTGTCTCGGACGACGGCTGGATCTCGGGCTCGGGCGAGGGCACGCCCGCGACAGGCACGTATGCGTACTTCGGGCCGGAGCGGACGAGCGGGACGCTGACCGTCGCCGTCAGCCGGGCCGGGTTCTGCGCGTCCACCGCGCCGCGCACGCACGTGACCGTCCGCGTCGGCCCGGTCGCGCTGAACGAGCAACGGGCGCCGGTCGTGCTGCGGCCGACCCGGATCGCGCACCTCGTCCTGCCGAACTGCCAGTCGAGGACGCTTCGGTTCGTGGCGGTCCCGCCGGTCGCCGCCGTGGTCACCGCCGACCCGACGGTGAGGCCTTCGGACTACGGCGGCAGTGACACCCGCGACCTCGGGGTCGAAGTGGGCTTCTCCTTCACGCCGAAGCGCTGACGAGCAGCGGGAAGCGGAAACGAGTGAGCGCTCGAGCGCCGGGCGCGGGCTCGAGCGCGGACAACACCGCCTGGACGGCCTTCGGCAGCGACGCGCGTTGCGGCATGAGGAACGGGCGCACCTCGGTGCTCGACCAGCCCGCCGCCCGAACGTCGTCGAGCATCGCGCCAGCGTCGTACGCACGCGGGTCGAAATCGAACACGAGCTTCGCCGTCGTGAAGGACCTGACACGGGCGAGAAACGCGCGCCGATCGGGAACGAGGTAGAGCGAGCGGAAGATCGTCGTCGCCTCGACGTGCTCGAGGAGGCTCGTAGTCGAACGTCCCGAGAGCGACCCGATCGCCGAGCACCCGTCGCGCGACCTCGATCATGCGCTCACTCGCGTCGACGCCGCGGTAGTCGATCCCGAGTGCGAGGAGGTGCGGTCCGAGGCCGCCGTCGCCGCAAGCGATATCCAGCACCGCGGCGCCCTTGCGCCAGGTGTGGGCCGTGCTCCACGACGAGCTGCGCGCGCCGTGCGTAGTACCGCTCGGCGTTCGCGTAGTCGTGTGCGCTGTAGCGCTCGGCAATCGCGTCGTACTTCGGGATGATCTCGCTCACAGCGCCCTCAGCCGTTCGGGATGCTTGCGCACGAAGCGGGCGACGCCGGCCCAGTGCCAGAGCGTCCGCCGGGTCAGCCAGTGCTTGTCGGTCTCCGCCTGATGCTCGTGCCGTACGACTGCCTGCGGGACATACCACCGCTCCCAGCCGGCCTGCATGGCACGGTAAGCGAGATCGATGTCCTCGCCGTAGAGACGAAAACCCTCGTCGAACCCACCGAGCTCCGCGAGCATCTCACGGCGCAGCAGCAGGAAGCCGCCGAGCATCCAATCCGCCTGCACCGGCTCGGCCGGCGGTGACTCGTCGAGGTGCAAGTGGCGGCGCTGCGGGACGATGAGGCGTAACGGCGTCCGGCGGACGATCGTCCCGCCCACAGTGGGGAAGCGGCGGCGCGACGGTTGCCAGGATCCGTCGGGGAACACCATCCGCGGCCCGGCGATCCCGCAACGCGGATGGGCGAGCATGAAGTCACGCAGGGCGGCGACCGCGCCATCCTCCGGAACGGCGTCCGGGTTCGCCGACAGCACGAGCTCCGCACTCGTGCGCGCGACGCCGAGGTTGATGTTCGCGCCGAAGCCGCGCGGCGAGCGGTTGTGCAGCGCTTCCACGCCGTCGGGGACAGAGCCGGGGATGTTCGCGATCACGATCAGCTCGTCTACCTGCGCCCTGATTGCCGGCAAAGATTCCTCGAGCTCGCGCGGATGACCGTGCGACACCACCACGGCAGCGACCTTCATGCCAGCACCTGCCGGTAGACGTCGGCCGTGCGCCGCGCCGACTCCTCCCACGAGAAGGTTGCCGCCCGCGCGAGCCCGGCCGCCGACCAGCGCGGCCACTCGGCGAGCGCGCGGCGCAGCGCAGCAGCGAAGTCGCCGTCCTCCGCATAGACACCGGAGTCGCCGGCGACCTCGGCGAGCGCGGCGTCGGCGGAGAGGACGACCGGCGTGCCGCTCGCCATCGCTTCGAGCACCGGAACGCCGAAGCCCTCGAAGCGCGAGGGCAGGATGAGAACCGAGGCCGTGCGGTAGAGCCGTGCCAGCTCGTCCTGTTCCACCCAGCCGCGCACGTCGGCGCCCTGGGCGCGCAGCTCGGCGGCCAGCGCAGGCTCTTTCTCCGGGCCCGCCGCGACGAACGGGAGTCCGACGGCCGTGGCGGCAGCTGCAGCCGCCAGCGGATCCTTGCGCGCCTGAATCGCGCCGACGAACAACACAAAGCCGGAGGTCGGTTCACTGCGCTCGGCGCCCGGCGAGAAGGCGGGGTCGACGCCGTGCGGCGTCACCGTGACCTTCTCGGGCGCGACCCCGTACAGGTCGACGATGTCACGCTTTGTTGCCTCCGAGACGGCGAGCACATGATCGGCGCGGCGCACGGCGCGCGGTACAACCGTCTTGAACGTGAAGCGGTCGACTCGGCTCATGACGCTCGGATCGTGCTCGAAGTGCAGGTCGTGCACGGTCACAACCGAGTGCCCGTGCCAGTTCAGCGGCAGAGCATGCTGGAAGTGCGCCACCTGCGGGTCGAGCCGACGCAGCAGGCGCGGAAGCGACCAGGCCATGCGCGTCTCCTGGAAGCGCGCCGGCAGGTCGATCGGCTCGACTCCGTCAGGCACGAGCTCGGGGTGGCGCGTCATCGCGGCGAAGTCGAGATCGGGCGCGACAACCGGCAGCTGGCGCAGGAGGTTCAGCACGTAGGTCTCCTCACCGGTGCGATTGCGGCCGAGGACATCAGCGTCGAGGACGATCACAGGAGCTCCTCGTACACCGTGCGGGTCTGGGCGGCGACGTCGTGCCACGTCGCGACCCGGCGCGGCGCGGGCGCGAACGCGTTGTGGATGCCGCTGCGAATCGACTCGACGTCGGTGGGATCAACGTAGACCGCATCCGCGCCGGCGATCTCCTCCATCGGCGAGGCGCGGCTCGTCACGATCGGGCACCCACAGGCGAGCGCCTCGGCCACCGGAATGCCGAATCCCTCATAGAGCGAGGCGTAGACCAGGCAGCGTGCGCCGCGGTAGAGCGCGGCGAGCTCCTCGTCGGAGACGTCGCCGAGCCAGGTCACGTCCGTCGGCGGGCGGACGCCGCCCCAGCCCCGCGCGCCGACGACCCGCAACTCGCCGTCCACGGCATCGGCGATGCGGGCGAGGTTCTTGCGCGGCTCGAGCGTGCCGACCGCAAGGACGTAGTCTCCCTCGGCGCGTGGCCCGTCCGGGGTGAAGGCATCCTCGACGGCGTTCGGCACGACCCTGAGCCTGGCGTCGTCGACCGCGAGAAGCTCCATGAGCTCGCGCCGAGTGTGCTCGGAGACCGCGATCACCCGGTCGGCCGCAGCGACGACGCGCGGGACCGCGAGGCGGGAGTAGGTCGCCGTCCAGCGGTTGAACCATTCGGGATGCCGCAGGACCGCGAGGTCGTGCACGGTGACGACGAGCGGCACGTGTGAGCGAAACGGCCCGCGGAAGGTCGGGCAGTGCAAGACGTCGGCGTCCCGCGGCGCGCGCAGCCGCGGGTACCAGAGTGCATCGGCCGCGACCGCGCGCAGGCGCGATGTCGCGGGAAACGAGACTTCGACCACGTCTGCGTCGAGATGGTCGCGCAGCCCGGCAACGTAGCGCGCTGTTCCTGCACGCGTCTGGTGCAGGGCGGTGGTGTCGAGCGCTACGCGAATCGCTCGTAGCCCTCGAGGAAGATCTCGCCGACCCGGCGCCAGGAGAATCGCGCGGCGTGCGCGAGCCCTCGCTCGCGCAGCTCCTCGCGACGTGCGATCGCCTCGCGGATCGCGTCGGCGATCGCTTGCGGGCTCTCGGGGTCGGCACGTATTGCCGCATCGCCGGCCGCCTCGTCCAGCGACGGATGCGCCGACGCGACGACCGGCGCGCCGGACGCCATCGCCTCGGTGATCGGCATGCCAAAGCCCTCGAAGCGCGATGGATACACGACGGCCGTTGCGCCGCGATAGAGCCTTGCGAGCTCCGCATCGCTCACCCGGCCGAGGCGCACGATGCCGGGACGGTCGAGCTGGGGCTGCTCGCCCCAGCCGGCCCCGCCGGCGACGACGAGCGAGAGACCATCGTCCGCGAGGAGGCCGAACGCTTCGACCAGCGTCCCAAGATTCTTGCGCGGCTCGAGTGTCGCGACCGTCAAGAGGTACGGCGCACCGAGGTCGGCAGCGTCGCCGGCCGCTTCGAAGTCCGCGCCCACGCCGGGGCTCGCAACGAGCACGCGCTCGCGCGGGAAGCCGAGCGTCTCGGCGAAGTCGTCGGCGGTGAACGCCGAGTTGGCGAAGACGACGTCGCAGGTGCGGGCGGCGTTGCGGTACTTCCTACGGTGCATCGCCTGCGTCCGCCTCGTCGTCCATTGTGGATGGTGCAGCGGAACGAGATCGTGAATCGTCGTCGCACGAACACCGGCCCGCTGCGGTGGATACATCCAGTCGGTGAAGTGCAGCACGTCGAACGGACCGAGCCACCGCTCGGCCGCCGGGTGGCCGGCGATCGACCAGGCGGTGCGCCAGCCGTGCGCTCCCGGCAGTGAGACGAGCTTCAGCTCGAGGTCGAGGCCGGCGAGCGCCTCAGGAATCACGCGCTTCCCGGCAGGTGATGTGGGCGCGAACGCGACGATCTCGTGACCGCGCCCTCGCGCCACCTCGACGAGCCCGGTGAGCGAGCCCCGGATGTAGTTGTTCACCCCCGTCCGCTCGTGCGAGAGCGGGCTGACGTCGAAGGCAATCCTCATCGGCTGTAGTCGAGTGCGAAGAAGTGGGCACCGAGGCGGCGCGTGTCTTTGCTGCCGGGCTGCAACAGTGCGGGCACGCGGAGCTGCTGCATCGTGAACGTCACGCTGCATGTCCCGTTGCTGTCTGGCTCGAGCGGCACAGCGAAGACCGGCTGCTCGGACGGCTGCACGCGGATCTTCCCCACGACCTTCCCGCCGACGGTCGCGGTCACGAGCTGCGGCGACGTGAAGAGGTGCTCGTCCGTGCCGAGGCGAACGGACAACTGGCCACCCGTGCAGCGCAGGCGCCGGTAGGTGACGCGACGGCCCGACCAGGTGTCGTTCGTGTAGAGCCCGGTGACCCGCGTCAGGACGACGAGTGGGCCGTTGACGCGGTAGAGAGCAAGCCCGATCCCCGGATCCTTGGCGATCTTCGTGCCTGCGATGTCGGTGTACGAGACCGCGTAGCGGACACGCGGAGGAGTGCCGTCGGCGGCGACGAGCGCGCCGTCGGAACGCTCGTGCACGGGCGTCTCCGGCAGCCCGCCATCAGCCGCATCTGGGCCGTTGACGGTGTACACGTCGCCGACGCTGCGGTTGAAGAACTCGTTGTTCCACAGCGGCCGGGTCTCGCCCGTGTAGTGCCAGACGAATGCGACGTGCGCGTTGCGCCCGACCGCGCGGTCGATCCAGTCCGGATGAGCGACCCGGATCCCCGCCCACAGGCTGCCGACTGCCGTCTGGTGGATCCCGTGGCGCCCGTTCTCGACCACTACCGTCGAGCCGACGAAGAACACGGCCGCGAAGGCTGCAAAGACGAGCGCGAACCGGCGGGGGACGACAACAAACGCAGCGGCGGCGACGAGGCCGACGCCGAGCGCGACGAATCGCAGTGTGCCGAAGTGGATCCCTTGGTCCTGGAGCCACCACCACGGCAGCAGACCGAAGGTGTCGGAGACGGCGGAAGGGTTGACGAACCGCGCGAATGGCACCGCGACCGGCAGCAGGCCGGCGACGAGCGCACCGAGGAGCACCGGACGGCGTGCGCGCGAGACGACTCGGTCACCCGAGAGCGCGACGAGCGCGATCAGCAGCAGCGGTACGAGATAGAAGTCGTTGCGCTCCTCGATCCGTCCCGACTCGGTGGATGCAAAGGCCGCGACCTCGGCGAGGAAGAAGACGAAAAGCGGAATCGTCGCCGCGGCGTAGGCGCGGGCAGCGGGGCTTGCGCTTCGCGGCGCGAACCAGAGGGCGAGCAGCGCGGCCAGAGGCACGATCGCCACGTAGAGGTCGAGCTCGGCGACATGCCACAGGAAGTAGCGGCTGACCTCACCGAACGAGTAGCCGCTGTGCGCCGCTGCACGGTAGGCGCCGAGCAGTGTCAGCGGTGAGCGTCCGCGCGCGAGGGTCGCGACGAGCGCCAGCACGACCGCGCCGCCGACGACGCCGTAGAGCGTCTTGAACCGGCGAAGCCGCGTCGTCAGATCACGTTCGATCCAGCCGTGCAGCAGCGGCGCGACGAGCACCGCCGGGACGAAGGCGATCGCCTGGGCGCGGGTGGCGAACCCGAGCGCGCACAGTCCGAGCAGGATGAGCTGACGGAGCGGCGTCGGCCGCTCGAGCGTCAGCACGAGCACGAGGGCCGTGAGCAGGAAGAGCGGGTAGAACGCGTTCTCCGTCATCAACATCCCGGTGTAGAGCACCGACGGGATCAGGAGCGCAAGGGCCGCGGCGACGAGCGCGGGGAACGGCGCGACGAGGCGGCGCGCGAGCAGGTAGGCGGGTACTGCGGCGAGCGACATCACGACGGCGTTGATGTCCTTCGCGGCGGCGTAGGCGCGCGGCACCGATGCGAAGAGCCGGAACGCGGGCGCGATCAGGGCCGGGTACACGAAGCCGTACCCGTTGCTCGGCACCCCGCGGACGAGGAAGTGGCCGTTCGCCGCGAGTGACTTCGCGAGCTCCGAGTAGATGAGCTCGTCGACCATGATCCACGGCGTCACGACCCGGTGGGCAAGCGCGATCCGCGCGGCCGACGAGACGACGACGATCACTCCGACCCAGACTCCCGGCGGCAAGCCGAGCAGGCGCACACGCCCACCCGCCACCCCGCTCACGCCCACTGGCCCGACGGGACACGGCCGGTGTCAGACACGCGCACGAGAGCGCAACGAACGCTCCACAGAGGCCTGCGGTGAAGCGGGATCCGGCTGGTATCAGACACGCGCGCGGAAGTGCAACGGACCTGCCACGGGATCACGGCACGATTCCTGCTTCTCGGGCGACGCGGGCGAGCGTTGTGGGATCGTCGATGCCCACCTCGGCGGCCGCTTCGGCGATGCGCCAGAGCACCGCGTCGTTCACCGCGTCGCCGCCGGCTGCGACCTCGAGTGCGGCGACGTACGCGTCGGCGGTCGCGTCGAGTGCGTGCTCACGCGCAACGTACGCACGTGCGGCCGCACCGAGTGACGCGCCGTGGTCGGCCGCGACGCCGAGCGCAGCTTCGATCACGCGCACCTCGTACTCGTCGACCGGCACCTTCAGAACGGCGTCGTCGGGCAGCTCGCCGAACCAGCCGACGTCGGAGACGAGCAGCGGCTTGCCGAGTGACAGCGCCCGAATCACAGACCCCGACGTCTCTCCCATCGTCGGGTAGCGCAGGTTCACGAGCACGTCGCACGCGGCCATCAGCGACCACATCCGCTCCTCGGGCACGTAGTCCAGGCGCTCGACGCCCTCCGTGAGGCCGAGACGCTCGAGCCGGCGGCCGACGTCGAATCGCTCGCCCGACGCGCCGACGAGCAGCAGTCGGGCGCCGGGACGGTCGCGGCGAAGCGACGCGAAGGCCTCGAGCAGCTGCGGGATCCGCTTGTTCATGTTCAGGAACCCGAAGCAGCCGATCAGTGGATCGCCCGACACATCGGTCGCGGGCTTGACGTCGACCGGCGGCCACACAGGATGGGGGATCCGCCAGAGCGGCCCGCGGTACCCGGCAGCCCGTGCGCGTTCGGCGACGTAGCGCGAGTGGACGATCAGGCCGCGGGCGCGGTCGAGGACGACACCGGAGAGCGGGAAGCGCTCCGGCTGCGTCTCCCAGAGGAGCGGCAGGAGGTTGTCGAGCACTCCGAGCCCGAGCAGGCGGCCGGCCACGCCGAGCTCGCGCTCCATCGCGTCGAGATACGCGCGCCCGTTGCCGCGCCCGATCGTGGTACCGGCGATCAGATGATGGAGCACGTACTCATGCAGGACCACCACTCCCGGGCGCCGCCACAACGCATCGAGAATCCAGCCGTGCGCGTCCGGATCATTGCCGATGTGGTAGAGCGCGACGTCCGCTTCGGGCGCGCGCTTCCCTGCCTGGGCGACGACGACGTCCATGCGCTCACGCAACGCCGGCAGAAGCAGATTCGAGTAATCAGCGATCCCCGAGCGCGAGTCCGGCGACGGTGAGTAGTAGGCGACTCTCACGTCACCCGAGGAGCGCATCGACGCAGGCATCCCACGTGACACGCTCCGCAACGGCCTTGCCCGCGAGCCCCCAGTCCCTGGCCTCGTCGCGGTGCGCGGCGAGATAGGCGGCGGCGCGGGCCAGCTCCACGGGCTCGGGGGCGACGACGACACCGGTTCTGCGGTCGTGCACGACCTCGAGCGGGCCGCCCGCGTCGGTCGTCGTCAGTACCGGCTTCGACGAGAGGAACGCCTCGTACGGGACCATGCCGAAGTCCTCGTCGACCGGGGCGTAGTAGACGGCGAGGCAGCGGGCATACAGATCGGCAAGACGCTCGTCGTCGACCCGTCCGGCGAACTCGACCTGGCCGTTCAGCCCGGCGGCGAGCTGCTCGAGACGCTCACGGTCGGGACCTTCGCCGGCGATCACGATGCGCAGGGTCGGCTCGGCCTTGGCGGCCTCGATCAGCAGGTCGATGCGCTTCGCTCGGTCGAGGCGGTTGACCGAGAGCACGAAGCCTTCGGCTTCGGCGGTGCGATACGCGAGCGTCTGCGGCGGGTGCGGCAAGACCTCCGCGTCGACGCCGTTGAACCTCAGCAGGCGCTCGGCGACGTTGCGCGACGTTGCAAAGACGCGACGCGCCTCGCCGAGAGCAACCGCGTCGAGCCGCTCGACCGCGCGTCGCGTCGCGCGGTCCTCGGGCGACTCTGAGAACTGCCCGAGCTCCGTTCGGTCGTAGTCGTAGGCCTGCCGGAACTGATGCAGCACCCAGGCGACCTTGTTGGGGTGGCGCACGCAGTAGGCCGGGAACTTCGTCGCGATCACGCGGTCGATCGGACGTCCGTCGGATTCGGTGAGGTCGACGAGCCGCCAGAGAAACGCCTGGTCGAGCACGCGCGTGCCGGGATACCACTTGAACGGGATCGTCACGAGCTCGCTCTCGTGGCCGCGACGCCGGAGTGCCGCGACGAGGTCATGGGCCATCAGCTCCGCACCCCCCCGAACGAAGGGCACCTGCGGCGCGCACACGGCCACCCTCATTTCGTCTCGAGCCGCTGCAGACGTTCGTCGAGGTCGTCGATCAGCTTGAGCACGGCATCGTTGAAGGCGCGCTGGTCGGCGAACGCCGGCTCGACGTACCAGCGCATGCAACGACGCAGGATCGACTTCACGAAGCCGCCCTTCCCGACGATGGGGCGCTCGGCTGAGATAGGCCACATCCGCTCTGCCTGGTCGCGAACCGAGAGGCGCACCTGCGCAGGCGGCACGTCCGAGCCACGCGGCCCGGCTGCGTGGATCTCCTCCTTCAGGCGCGCGAAGAGTGCGGCGACGTCCGTCGTCTCCTCACCCTCGGGCATGGGCGGAGTGTAAAGACCGCGCATTACGGCTCTGTAAGCGGCACCGACGTCGAGATCTGCACCGAGTACTGTTCGATCATGCGCCCGAGTCTGCCTGCGGCGGGCCTCGCCCTTGCGTCGGTGGTGTGCATTGCCTCCGCCCATGCCGGCAGCGAGGGTCGAAGCGCGGCCCACACCGCACCACGCGTATCGACGGTCGCTTTGGAGAACGAGCGTGCCGGCACCCCGGGCTGGCTCGGACCGGTCGCGACCAATCGAGCGATCGAGATCTACGCCGGGGGCACAGATGCCCTGCCGGGGGACACAGTCGCTGTGCACGTCAGCACGACGCCGACAGCCCGCTACCGGCTCGTCGTCTACCGGCTTGGTTGGTATCACGGCGTCGGAGCCCGCGAGGTCGACTGCAGCCCAAGCTGTCGCCAGGACGAGCAGGGTTCGCCCCAGGCGATCCCGCCACCCGATGGTGATGGGCGAATCGTTGCCGAGTGGCCGACGACGGACACGGTCGTCGTCCGGCCAGGCTGGGTCAGCGGCTACTACGTGTTTCGCGCGCTCCTCACAAGTGGGCCGCACGCCGGTGCATCCGCGACGACATACGTAATCGTGCGTCAGCCGCGTAGCCGCTCGGCCATGTTGGTGCAGGTGCCGGTCAACACCTGGCAGGCCTACAACAGCTGGGGTGGCCGGAGTCTTTACGACTTCCCCGGCCTCGGCCCACGGGCGCGTCGGGTCTCGTTCGACCGGCCGTACGCCTGGTACGGACCGGGCGGCCAAGGCCCGCTCGGATGGGAGTTGCCGCTCGTGCGCTACATCGAGCGGAACGGATGGGACGTGTCGTACCAGACAGACGTCGCGACCGACATGAGGCCCACGTCGCTCTTGCGACACCGGCTCGTCGTGGTCGCCGGGCACGACGAGTACTGGTCACGCACGATGCGTGACGCCTTCGAGACGGCGCGCGACCACGGTGTCAACCTCGCGTTCATGGGCGCGAACGACGCCTACTGGCAGGTGCACATGGAAGACGGCGGGCGGACAGTGATGTCGTACAAGTCGCTCTACGACCCGAATCCTGACCCGCTTGGGAAGACCGCGATGTTCCGGGAGCTGACGCCACCGAGATATGAGTGCGGACTGATCGGCATCCAGCACCAGGGTGTCGGCCTCAACTGGCAGCCAGGTGACTACTCGGTCGTTCGGTCGTCGCTCAACGACGGGTGGATGCGCAACACCGGCTTCACTGCAGCGACGACGCTGCGTGGCATCGTCAGCGTCGAGGCGGACACGATTCCTGGGAACCAGACGGCAGCGTCGTCGTGTGGCCACCCGCTCACCGTCTTCTTCCATCGCGAACTGGGAGGCGACAAGTCCGGAAACGCCGATTCGACCCGGTACGTCGCCCCGTCGGGTGCGATGGTGTTCGCCAGCGGTTCGCACCAGTTCTCATGGGGCCTCGACGACTTCAAGCTCAACCCGGATCAAGGGCACGGCCTCGTCAGCCACTCGCTGCAGCGGTTCATGCGCAACGCCTTCAACGCGATGACCCGCTAGAGACGCTGACTAACCCGGAACCGGCACGACAGCCCTGGCGACCGAGCGCGAGCTCCCGAGCACCACCGCCCCGCCGCAGGCGACGGCGAGAGCGAGGACGAACGGCACGCCGTAGAGCGGCCCGAAGCCGTGATGGGTCAGCAGCGGCGCGAGCGCGGCCGGCACGGCCATCTCGAGCGCGAAGCAGACCGGGATCGCCCGGGTGGCGGGCCACGCCTGCAGCGCGGTCATCTCCGAGAGCAGTGCCGACCAGCTCGCGAGGGCGACGCCGGCGCCCCAGGCAAGCGCGACGAGGAAACGGCGGTCGGCGACCGACACATCAAGAAGCGCGGTGCCGAGCCCCACCCAGGCCCAGCCGAGCCCGGCGGCGATGCTCGTGGCAAGCCCACCCGCGCGCCCGAGCAGCCGCAGTGCGTAGGGAAGTGAGGCGACGACGACGAGCGCCAGCCCGACGGCCCAGGTGCCGCCTGAGGTGAATGCGCCGGTCTGCGCCGGCGCTGTGAAGCCGAGCACGGCAACGGCGGCGGCGATCGCGATCGCCCCGCCGATCTCGCGCCGGCCGACCGTCTCGCCGAGCATGTGCGCTCCCAGCACGAGCAGCACGATCAGACCGAGGCCGAGGGCAGGCTGGACGAGCGAGACCGAGGCCAGACCGAGCGCCACTGCCTGCAGCGCCCAGCCGAGGAGACCGGCGAGCGCCCCGAGCACCCAGACGCGGCGCCGCACGAGTCGCGCGAGCAACGATGCGCGCAGAGCCGAAGATGCCGGCGCATCGCGCGCCTCGAGCGCCTGGAGCGCGGCCGACAAGGCATAGAGCGTCGACGTGATCGTCGCGAGGCAGACGGCGATGAAGGCGCGCACCGGCTCAGACTACGATCGCGCGATGGTCGGCATCTCGCTTCTCACCCTCGTGCCCGGCGAGCTCGGCGGCAGTGAGACCTATGTCCGTGAGCTGTTGGGGGCGTTGCGCGACGTCGGCGAGCTCGATTATCGGGTCGTGCTGCCGCCGGTGGCGCCGGCTGCGAGTGAAGGGCTGCCATGCGAGATCGCCTCCGAGTACCGCCTCGCCCGATCGCTGCCCCAGCGGCTCGCTGCGATGGCTGACGCGGCTGCGCGCCCGGCCCGCCTGCGCGCGCGATTCGCCGGCGCCGAGGTCGTGCATTACCCGTTGACGCTCCGGATCCCGACGGTCGACCAGCCGAGCGTCGTCACGCTGCACGACCTCCAGCACCTCGACCTCCCGGCGATGTTCCCGCGGGCCGAGCGGGCCTTTCGGCGGGTGGCCTGGCACCGGTCTGTCCGTGGCGCAGACCGGGTGATCGTGATCAGCGACTTCGTGCGCGACGGCGCGATCGAGCGCCTCGGCATCGAGCCGGAGCGGGTTCGCGTCGTGCCGCAGGGACTCGACCACTCGCGCCTGCGCCCGGGGCAGGTCGAGCGCGAGCCGTTCCTGCTCTATCCCGCCCGTCGGTGGCCGCACAAGAACCACACGCGACTCTTCGAAGGTTTCGCGCTGGTGCGTCGTGAGCGTCCCGAACTGCGCCTCGTGCTGACAGGGGGTGGCGGGAACGGCGAACTGCCCGACGGGGTCGAGTCGCGTGGGCATGTGGCGCCGGACGAGGTGGTCGCGCTGCTGCAGCGAGCCTCCGCGCTCGTCTTCCCATCGCTCTACGAGGGCTTCGGGCTGCCGCCGCTCGAAGCGATGGCGTGCGGTTGCCCGGTCGCCTGCTCGAACGCCGCTGCGCTGCCCGAGACGGTGGGCGACGCCGCGCGGCTCTTCGACCCAAACGATCCGCGTGCGATCGCCGACGCGGTGCTCGACGTGCTCGCCGATCCCGACCGGTGGGTCGAGCGAGGGCTCGCACGGGCGGACCGGTTCTCGTGGGCTGCGACGGCCCGCGCGACCGAGGCGGTCTACCGCGAACTTCTCTGACCGAGACGACCTGCGCGGGCGTCGCGCCAGCCCCGAAGCACTGCGTTTGCGGCCGCGGCGCGTGACGGGTGACGCACCGACTGTGCGAGATGCGCAGCGACGACGACTCCCCGGCGGAGCGCGCGCACGCCTCGCGGCAGCGGCGCGTACCGCTCCGACACGACAATCGTGTTGCGCGTGTCGTAGTAGAGGTTGGCCGTCGAGGAGCGCCCTCCCGACGCGGCCGATCCTTTGTGCCGAACCCGTGCCTCCGGGACGAACACGATCGCGAAGCCTGCGCGCCGAACCCGCAGTGACCACTCGACGTCCTCGACGTACATGAAGAGCGTCTCGTCCAGGAGCCCCGCCCGCTCGAGCGCAGCACGCGAGACCGCGAGCGCCGCCCCGTCGGCCCGCCCGACATCGCGAAGCTCGTCGCGGCCATCGACCTCGACGCGGCCGGAGTAACCGAGCCGCGCGTTGAACGATGCGCCCGCGTACTGCACCGTCACCCCGTCCGGGAACAGGATCTTGCAGGCGAGCAAGCCGGCGTCAGGGCGTGCCGCGGCCGCAGCGGCGAGCGCGGTTGGCACGCCCGGCTCGGCGGCCGCGTCGTTGTTCAGCAACAGCACCCAGTCAGCGCCGCGTTCGAGCGCCCGCCGAATGCCGACGTTGTTGCCCCCGGCGAAGCCGAGGTTCGCACCGGTACGAACCAGCTCGACCTTCGAGAGGCGTTCCGCAACGGCGACGTCCGACCCGTCAGTCGAGCCATTGTCGACGCAGATCGCGGGCACGTCCCCGAGCGACTCGAGCGCGGCAATCGTGTCAACCCCGCCGTTCCAGTTGAGGACGACGGCGACGAGGTTCACGCGCGCTTGACGAAGTGCGCGATCGAGCCGGCATTCGGCTGCCGGTCCCAGCCGGCGCCGATCTCCGAGATCAACCGAACGACGCCGGGGTAATGGTTCCCGTAACCGCCCGTGTCGACGGCGTCATGGAAAAGCAGGTGCCCGCCCGGCTTCACGAAGGCGCCCCAGCGCTCGAAATCGGCCTTCGCGCCCGCGTACGAGTGATCCCCGTCGATGAACAGCACCTCGATCGGCGCAGGCGGCGGATCGGCGATCCGCGAGTCTGCGACGAGCAGATGCACCTTCTGCGCAAGCTGGTATCGCTCGAGCGCGTCGGAGAGCTCGGCGTCGAGTTGCCTGCCGGGCATGTCCGCGCGGAGCGCGACGTGGAAGTCGTACGACCAGATCTCGACGCCCGGCGGCATTGCCGAGGCGAATACGAACGTGCTGCCCCCCTTGAAGCGACCGATCTCGGCAATCGGCCCCGTCGTTGCATCCCGGCCTAGCCGGTAGAGGAGCGCCGCCTCGTCGATCTGCAGCGACGCGACGCCGTGATTGAGCTGGTTCGAGGAGAAGAGGAAGGCGAGGTCCTCGAAGCCGCGCACCCCGGCAGGCCAGTCACTGACGTTGGGAAAGCGCATCGATGCCGGGTCCGGCAGGACCGCCGTATGGATCGCGTTCTTTCCGAGCGATGTCCGGCCGAGACGGCGGACGAGCTCCTTCAGGTGCCCGAGCACGGCGCGGACGCTACTGCAACGTGCGCAGGTATGCCCACGCGTGGCGCAGCCCGCTCGGCCGCCAGAGGGCGAGGGCGGCGATGTAGACGACGAGCCCGGCAGCGGACGCGGCGACCGGCCCAAGCACGACGCGCGGCAGTCCGAATGCGAGCAGCGCGAGCCCGCCGCAGACGAGAGCAGCGAGGGCGACACCGGCCGAGACTCGGCGGAGCGCGCCGAGCGACACGAGCAGCACGGCGAGGACGCCCGCCGTCGACAGCGCGAGGCCGGCGGCGACGCCCGCGAGGCCGAACGCGGCGCGGGCGCCCCACTCGACGAGCACCTGAATGCCGACCGCAGCCACTGCGAGCGCGGGGAGCCAGCGTCCCCGGCCCTTGACGAACACGAGCGGGTAAGCGACCGTCAGCGCCACCGACGCGATCATCCACGGCACGAGGTACGCGACGAGACGCCCCAGCTCCGCTCCCGTCCCGCCGCTATAGCTCGAGCCGAGCACGCGGCGGACGACGCCCTCGCCCGCGAGCGCGAACACGCCGGCGGCGGCGCCGATCGGGACGAGCGACAACCACGAGATCGCCACGATGTGCCGGGCGGCGCGCTCGGGCGACGATCCTTCGCGGGCGAACGGGACGGTCGCGACGAGTGCGATCGAGGCGGCCGTCACGGAGACGAGGAACGCCGCGATCAGGTACGAGTAGGAGAATGTGGTCGCCCGGCCCGCGCCGAGCCCAGACGCGAACCGGTAGCCGATCACGTACAGCCCCTGCAGCGCGATCGGGACCGCGATCCCTTCGCCGAGCTCGAGCAGACGCCCCCAGACCGGCCCATCCGGGCGTCCGAGACCTCGCCGCGCGAGCAAGGCTGCGAGTGGGATCGCCAGCGAGAGCGCACCGTTCAGCGCCAGCCCCCAGCCGAGCGCGATCAGGCCGTGCCCGATGAGAACGAACGTGAGGACGACGCCGGCGACCGACCCGAAGGCGAATCCGAACGCGGCCCAGTCGTAGTTGTCCAGGGCGGCGAGCGCGCTCGCGACGAGGCCGCCGTAGATTTGCGCGACGGCAGACGGGACGATCCAGGGCAGCAGGAGGGCGGCGTAGGCACGGGCCTGCGGGTCGGAGGTGAGCGCGTCCGCGATCGCGTGGGGCCAGATGATCGCCACAGCCACCACGAGCCCCGCGGGAAGCGCGAGCGGCGCGGCCCAGGCACCCGCCTCCTCCGGCAGCCGTCCCGCTGCCCGAGCGGCCGCGAAACGCGGCAGGACGATCACGCGCAGCGATCCCGCAACGAGCACCAGCGCGAGGTAGGGGCCGTAGGCGGCGAAGAAGCCGTCGGTCTTTACGCCGTGCCCAAACTTACGGGAGAGAATGACACCGAGCACCGCGGCCGAGCCACTGACCGCCGCGGTGGAGATCCCCGTCAGAAGTCCGCTGCGAACGGCTCCACGACCGCGTGAACGATTACCCTCCATCCGTGCTCGGCGACGATACAGCCACCTGGTCCGAAGGTGAGCTCGACGCTCTGCGTGCCGAGTTCGGCGAGGCATACCGCGGCCGAACCGTTCTCGTGACGGGCGCAGACGGCTTCATGGGCTCGCACCTGACCGAGGCGCTCGTGCATCTCGACGCGAACGTGATCGCCTTCGTGCGGGCGACGTCGTCGGGAGCGCTCAACAACATCGGCCACGTGCGGCGACGGCTACGCGTCGTCTTCGCCGACCTCACCGACAAGACGTCGATCGACTACCTGATGCGCGATCTCGCCCAGGCGCCCGACAAGCCGTACATCTTCCACCTGGGAGCCCAGGCGCACGTCGGGGAGTCTTGGCACAGGCCCTACGAGACCGTGATGACGAACACGATCGGCACGCTCAACCTGCTGCAGTCGGTCGTCGACCACGATGTGGAGCTGGAGAAGTTCGACACAGCCGGCACGTCGGAGGAGTACGGCAACGTGCACGAGGCCGTGTCCGACCAGCACGACTTCGACGAGCTCGGCGGCCTGATCCTGCACGAGCGGTCACCGATCAATCCGAAATCGATCTATGCGACTGCCAAGGTCGCCGCCGACTTCTTCACGATGAACTACCACGATGCGTACGGCGTGCCCGGCGTGGTCACGCGCATGTTCAACAACTATGGCCCACGCCAGAACCCGCGGTACGTGACCGGGACGATCATCACGCAGGCGCTGACGCGCCCCGAGGTGGAGCTCGGCGCGCTCGAGCCCCTACGGGATTTCTGCTTCACGACCGACGGCGTTCGCGGTCACCTGACGGTCGCCGCGTCGGGCATCCCCGGTGACCTCTACGTCTACGGCCAGGGAAAGAACATCTCCATGGCCGACTGGTGCGAGTTGATCCTCGCGACCGGCGCGTCGCACGGTTTCTGGCCTGACGATCGCCATGTCGTGACGAACGAGAAGCGGCTCCGGCCCGGCGTCACCGACGTGATGGCCTTGCGCGTCGGCTACGACAAGTTGCACCGCGAGACCGGCTGGGAGCCAAAGGTGTCGTGGGAAGAGGGCGTCCTGCGGACGATCCGGTGGTTCGCCGAGAACCGCGAGCGCTGGATCGGCCGTGTCGACTGGCTCGCCCCCGGCCGGGTCGAGCAACCGTGAGCCGCGTCCTCGTCACGGGCGGTGGGGGTTTCCTCGGCTCGCACCTCGTCGAGCGGCTCGAACAGGCGGGACATGCGGTGGCAATCGCGCGCAGCCGCGACTACGACCTGACACGGGCCGACGACACCGCACGGCTGTTCGAGGACACGCGGCCGGAGCTCGTGTTCCATCTCGCCGCCGAAGTCGGCGGTATCGGTGCGAATCGCGAGAATCCCGGGCGGTACTGGTACGCCAACCTGATGATGGGCGCGCATGTGCTCGAGCAGGCGCGAGTGCACGAGGTGGCGAAGCTGATCCTCGCGGGCACCGTCTGCGCGTACCCGAAGTTCACACCGGTTCCCTTCAACGAGGACGACCTGTGGAACGGCTATCCGGAGGAGACGAATGCTCCCTACGGCGTCGCGAAGAAGTCGATCCTCGTCGGCGCGCAGTCGTATCGTGCGCAGTACGGGCTGGACGCGATCTACCTGCTGCCGGCGAACCTCTACGGGCCGCGCGACAACTTCGACCTCGACTCGTCGCACGTCATTCCCGCGCTGATCCGGAAGATGGTCGATGCGGAGGGTGACGTCGTCCTCTGGGGAGACGGTTCGCCCACGCGGGAGTTCCTCTACGTCGACGACTGCGCCGAGGGCCTGCTCCTTGCGGCCGAGCGCTACGACGGCGAGGAGCCGGTGAATCTCGGTACCGGAATCGAGACCTCGATCCGCGAGCTTGCCGAGACGATCGCCGACCTGACGGGCTTCGAGGGCGAGATCGTCTGGGACACTTCGATGCCGAACGGCCAGCCACGGCGGCAACTCGACGCGCACCGTGCCGAGCGGCTCTTCGCCTTCAGGGCTCGAACACCGTTGCGCGACGGGCTGCAGCGAACGATCAGCTGGTATCGCAGCTCAGCGCAGCTTCATGCGCCGGCGTAGCAAGCTCCGCTCCGCCGTCGCGTGGCTCGAGCGGGCGCGCCCCGCGCCACTCCTCGCGGTCCTCGTCCTCTGCCAGTTCGGCGTCGTCGCGTGGCTCGCGCTCCGGACGCCGCACAACGGCTGGGTTTGGTACAGCGGCGGCGACGCGACCGAGTACTGGACGTCGCAGTGGACGGTCGCGCACGGGCTGATCCCGCAGGCGTTCGTCGGCTGGGGGCTGCCCGTGTTCTACGCGTGGATCCCACTCGTCGCCGGGCCCTCTCTCCTCACCGGCCTGCCGGTCGCTGTGCTCTTCAACGTCCTCGTCCTCGGACCGCTGGCGCTGGTGTTCCTATGGGCTCTCGCCGACCGCCTCTACGGGCGGCTGTACGCGTGGGCGGCGGCGGCCGTCTGGGTGGCCGCGCCGCTGCTCGCGATCGCGGCCTTCGCGCCGCGGTACCGACCGGGCTTCGAGCAGTACTTCCTCGCGCCGCACTGGGCCGGCCTCACGGACATGTCGGACTACCCGTCCCTCGTCGTCGTGCTGGCGACCGCCTGGGCGACGGTCCGGGCCGTCCAGAACGGCCGCCTCGGCTCCGCGCTCGGCGCGGGCGTGCTCGGCGGCGTCCTGATCGGCCTCAAGCCGGCGAACGGGTTCTTCGTGATCGCGGTCGCCGCGCTGCTCGTTGCGTGGCGCCGCCCGCGCGTCGCGCTCGGCTGGGCCGTGGGTGTCGTGCCGGCGATCGTGACGCTCGCGATCTGGAAAGGCCGCGGCCTCGGGGCGCTGCCGCTCCTGTCGTCGTACACGCCCGTGCACGAGGCGAGCGGGCCGATGCTCGGTCTCACGACTCGCCGCTACGTCTCGCTCGACTGGCACCACCTCTCGGTCGAGTGGAATGAGCTCGACGAGGTGTTCTGGGACCTGCGCTTCTTGCAGTTCGTGATCGTCGCCGGAGTCCTCGGAGCGCTGCGCCGCAACGTTCGCAACGGGCTCTTCCTGACCGTCTGGTTCGTCGCCTACTGCGTCGTCAAGGGGATGTCGAACCAGGCTGACATCTCGACGACGAGTTACTTCAGGCTCACCCTCCCGGGCTTTGCCGCATTCGCCTTGCTGGTCCCCGCGATCGGCTTCCTCTGGCCTGGCACCCGGCGTCTGAAGATGATCGTCAAGCCCGAGACGTGGGCCGTCAACCCGCGCTCGCCGCTCGCCGTACTCGCCGTCGTCGTGGCCCTGTTCCCGCTCGTCGTCGTCCTCGTTGCGCATCCCGCCGGAGCGAACCGCTTCGCACGCCTCAGCCCGGCCAACACCGAGTCGCCGATCTCAGCCTCGCTGACGCCGCGCGTCTCGACCGCGAACGGAACGGTGACGCTGTCGTGGCGGCCGGTTGGACGCTCAGGCTCGACCAGGGTCTCGTACGCCGTGATTCGAACGGCAGGCAACGACGGCTGCACCGTCCCCACGCAGGGGGCGCGCGAGTGCCAGCTCAGCGCGCCCGTCCTGACGTCGACAGAGCAGACCACGATCACCGACCGGCCGGGTCGCGGTCACTTCTGGTACCGCGTCGCCGCGGTCGCCGACTACAAAGCGGTTCCGACCTCGACCGACCTCATGCTGCTCGGCCCCGCGGTGAGCGTCAGTCTGTAGGAGCGCGCTCGCCCTCCGAGATACGCGTCTCGAGAAGCGCCAGCCGCTGTGCGAGCACGACATTCTGATCCGAGAGGCGGGAGATCACCGTCGAGTAGTGCAGCAGCACGAGGATCACGAAGAGCAGCCCAACCGCAAACAGCACAGCAGGCGGATACCCGCGCACACCGAACCAGCCGGCGATCGTGTTCAGACCGCCGCGCCAGGCCGACAGCACGACGAGAATCGTCCCGGTGAGCAGCCAGAGCAGCGCGTAGCGCTCCTGCAGGCGGCGCGAGCGGATCAACTCGAAGACGACGAGCAGCAGGAGCACCGACGCGAACGTCGCCGCGATCGAGACCTTCAGTGGCGTCTGCGCTGCGAGGATCACACGTCCTCCGCCGGCACCACGCTCCGCCGGAAGAGCCCGACGAAGAGCGCGATCGAGACCTTCACCATGTAGTAGACCGAACGAAGCGCGGTGATCGACGAGCGCCCGTGCTCGCGCTCGCGCATCCGCACGGGCACCTCCACGAGCGTGAGGCGATGCTTGATCGTCATCACCATGCCCTCGACCTCCGGGTAGTCGTGCGGGTAGTCGGCCGCGAACAGCTCGAGCGCGCGCCGGTTCAGCGCCTGGAAGCCGGAGGTGGTGTCGGTGACACGCTGACGTGCGATCGCCGAGACGACGAGCGCCAGCAGACGAATGCCGACCCGGCGGGTCGCCGACGAGCGATAGCCCTCGCCGCCGGCGAAGCGCGAGCCGACAGCGATATCGGCCTCCCCCGCGAGCACCGGCGCGAGCACCTTCGGCAGCTCGGACGGGTCGTGCTGGCCGTCGCCGTCGCAGCGGACGACGAGCTGATACCCGTTGTCGCGCGCATAACGAAAACCGGTCTGGACCGCGCCGCCGATCCCGAGGTTGAACGGAAGCTGAACGACGTGCGCGCCATGTTCGGCCGCGACGTCGGCCGTACGGTCGAGCGAGCCGTCGGAGACGACAACGACCTCGAGGTGCGGGTCGAACGCCCGTAGCTCGTCGAGCACGCGCCCGATGTTGCGCTCCTCGTTGAACGCCGGGACGATCGCGATGCGGCGCCCGCCGTCAGCCGACATGAGCCTCCGCTCGCAGCCCGATCAACTCGAGGAGCCGGCGCGCCCGGTGCCGGTAGGTGTGCTCGTCGAGCACCCGCTCGCGGGCACGCCGCCCGAGCTCTTCCGCCTGAGCGGGATCGGCGAGCAAGTCGCGGTACGCGTCGGTCGCCGCTTGCGCGTCGTCGACGAGCAAGAGCTCCGACCCGGGCTCGAACCAGCGCTCGATCCCGTTGTACGGATTCGCGACGATCGCCGCACCGGCCGAGGCAAGCTCGAACGGGCGGCACGACGACGACGCGTAGACGGTTGCGTGGGAGCGGCGCGTGATGCACAGGTTGACGCGCGCGCTCGAAATGGCGCGGCCGAAGACATTGAACGGGACGTCGCCGATCAGCCGCGCCGTGCCGGTGTCCGCCTGGAAGTCCCGTCCGCCCAGCGCAAAGTCCACGTCGGGGAGCGCGCGCGACGGCTCGCCCACCATCGCCTCGACCCATTCGCGGCGGAACTTGTCGCCATAGCCGTAGAAGAAGACGTCCATCGACTTCTCGACCGCCTGCGGCGCGAAGAACTCGGGGTCCGCACCCCAGAAGATCGCCTCGGCGCGTCGCGCGCCCAGCTCCCGCAGGCGCTCGAGACCGCCCTCGGAGTTGGAGACGAGCAGGTCGTACTCGGACGGATCCGCGTCGTGGTACCAGTTGAAGCCCGTGTCCATCCCGCCGAACTCGGGCAGGCTCATCGGGACGTCCCCGTCGTAGAAGACGATCGGGATGCCGTACCGCCCGCGCAGGTACGCCGGAATGCCACGGAGATGGGCCATCGGCACGGTGAAGACGACGATCGCATCCGGGCGCTCCTGCTCGACCAGCCGGTCGAGGTGCTTCTTCCACCGCGGCGTCACCCAGCGCCAGACGGCCTCGCGCGTCATGCGCTCGCCGAAGCCGTCCTCGGGATTGTCCTCGGCACGGCGCAGGAGCGTGTCGCCCTTCACACGTGCGACGGCGTCGCGGACACGGGCGAACGACTCACCCTCGAGGTAGGTCGGGTTCGGCGCTGTTCGCCACCAGGGCGACTCGATCGGCCGGCCGCGGTAGGGGGTGACGACGAGGTCGGCACCTTCCTCGTAGAGGCCCTTCCAGAGCTGCCACCACGCCGGGGTGCAGCCGTACCGAAAGTCGAGATCGACCGCGGAGGCGACGGCAAGGATCCGGGGCGAACGCATCCCACCAGTGTCTCAGAGCCGGATTACGGCGCTGTAAGGCTCGTGGGGATCCATTCCGGCCACCCGCGGGCCGACATCACGGTGGCCTAGCGCACGTGGACGTAGATGACTTCGATGGCGTTGTTGCCGTAGCCGAGCCTGTTCCAAACGGGAACTTCTGGTTGGACGTTTCCGGCGGCATCGGTGGCGCGTGCGCGGAGACTCTTGCGCCCCGGTTCAGTGGGCTCCCATTCGAACGACCAGTTCTGCCACTGGTACGGACCCTTCGGCGTTTCGAGGTGCGCCGGCAGCCACTCTGAGTCGCCGGTGAGGCTGACGTCGACATTCGTGACCGGCCCGGTGCCCGACCACGCCTTTCCGCGGACGACGTGCTTCGCGCGCCGTCGATCGTGGTTGCCCGGCGCGGGACAGTGATGCGCGCGCGTGGCCGCATGACGGTCACGCGCTCGGGCGGCCGATCGGCCCACTGATACATGTAGTGCCCGGTTTCGAACTCCCCGATGAATGGCTGGGTGAGCACCTCGATGTGCTTCAGCCATTTGACCGAGGCGACGCCGTACCAATGCGGCACGATCAACCGCACCGGCGCGCCGTGATCGGGGTTGAGCGGCTCGCCGTTCATCTCGTAGGCGATCAGGATCTCCGCGGCCGGATCGGCAGCGTGGACGAGGGCCAATGACCGCTCGAACGAGAGGTCGGAGGCATCGATGTCCTTCAGCACCGGGTCCAGGATGTATGACCCGTGATCGACGCCGCCGAAAAGCACCTCGACTCCGGTGTCGAGTGGCTTGGCTCGTTCGATCACCTCGTGTAGCAGCGCGCCCTTCCAGGACGCTGTTGAGACGGCGTAGTCGCCCCAGGGCTCACCGGCCGGCAGCGGTCGCATCGCAAGCTGCCCGTTTCCGGCGCACTCGAGAGTCACGACTCGCTCAATCGACCGCATCGCTTTCAACTCCTCGAGGCTGAGAGAAAAGGGGTCTTCGACGCCCCACCGATCTCGATCCGACCGTCGTGTTCGGGGACGGGGAAGTTGCTGCGGACGTAGTGCAGTTCGGTCGGTGTGATGTCGGTCTCGAGCGCCTCGGGCGGTGCTTCGGCGTTGAATGGCTGACCATGGATCATCGTCAGTGCCGAACGTTCGCGTTTCAGATCATCTGCAAAGTCACGTCGGTCTCCTCGGATGGACGGTTGTCCGGTGGCTAGTAGTCAGGGTCTTGGAAGATCGGGTCTCGGTCGTCGTTGAACGCGCCGATGCTCTCGATCCGGTCGGGGTGCACCGCCGAGCGCCAATGGGCTTCCATCATGATCGCGATTGCCTGTTCGGTCGGCTGGCCTTGGCCCAGCCGGACAGCACGTTTCACCGCCTGCACGGCGGTCGGGGAGTTGCTCGCGATCTTCCCGGCGATCCGGCGAGCTGCATCATGAGCTCGGTTTGCGGGTGAACCTCGTTGACCATGCCGAGACGGAGAGCCTCCTGCGCGTGATCGGATCGCCGGTCAGCAACATCTGCATCGCCTTGCCGGGCGGGAGCACGCGAGGCAGGAAAACCGGTGAGCCGCCTCCCGCGACAGGCCGATCATTGCCTCAGGCTGGCCGAACGTCGCGTTATCGGACGCGATGATGAAGTCGGTGCTCTGCGCGATCTCGGATCCACCGCCGTACGCGATTCCATTGACGGCCGCGAAGATTGGCGTTCTCAGCCGCAACGTGTAGAGCGTTCGATCGAAATCCTGCCGCTGCCGAAGCCAGTCCTCCTTGGTCATGCTCTTGCGTTGCCGGAGGTCGCTGCCGACCGAGAAGGCGCGATTCCCGGAGCCGGTGATGATGACGACCGCACCGCTGGTCGCACCGCGATCGTCTCCAGGACTTCAGTGAGGCGAGCGCCCATCTCGTCGTGATGCGTTGTCTGCGTGGGGGCGGTTCAGGGTGATCACGGCGATCGCGCGTCGCCGAGATAATCCGTCAGTACGGGGTCACCGGGCTCGTCCCCTTCCGAAGGGGGCCGAAGTCGAGAGCTTTCCAGCGATCGGTAGATGTCGAGCCTGAGGCCACGGCGTCTCTAGGTGTCGGGCTCTGCGAGCAGCGCAGGCCTCGCAGGCCGGGGGCAAAGCAATACTCGCCGCCTCGCGTGACGACGAACGGCGGCACGTCGCAACTGCGCTGATCGGCCGCGTGGAACCGTGAACACACGAGCCGTGGGTCGGCCAACGAGCGGATCGGCTTCCTGCGGGGCGCCGATGAAGATCGTGTTCAGCCACTGGGTCTTGACGAACTCGAACTGGCGCTTGATGTGGGAGCGGCAAAGACGAAGATGATGCCGCGGTCTGGCGTCGTCTCGAGCACACGTCGGGAAGTGGGGCTATAGCTCGTGCCGTGGATCATGCGATGCAGTGCACGTTGACGCTGCCTTCGCATCAAGCGCATCTCGCGGATTCGCGGCGAGCATGCGCACGGCGGGCACTTGAATCCCCGCGGATCATCGCCGTAGAGAGAAGGCGTTGTTGAACGTCATCCGCGCCGAGTCCAGGCTCGTCCTCGTCGGGAGTGACCGCGAGCGGGCGCCGCTCTGCCAGCGCGACGATCTTCGCCCGAGCAAAGCTCCTCGTCACGCGTAGCGGCCGATCGCGAAGGTATTGGCGGTATGCCGCAACGCGGGTGTGAAGCTTGCGGAACACAGGTACGTCCCGTTCGTCGAGCACGGACGGCGTCGGCATCGACGGCACGATGCGTCTCGTCCTGATAAGAGGATGAACTCGCCGCCTTGATCGGCGCTCCATCGGATTTGAGGGCGGATCTAGTGCCTTCGATCGCCGGCTGGCCGATCCCGTCCTTGAAGCCGAACGAGGTTCGCGTCGGCAGCTGATAGTAGTTTGGCGCAGATCAGCTCAACACGGGCAACTGCTCCTGCGCTCGCGGGCACGTTCGGCGAGCGCTTCGAGTCGCTGAGGATCGGGCGAGAGGACTGCCAGCGCGACATGGACGCGGGCGTTCCAAGTGGCGATTCCAGTGCTAGGCGCCTCTCACCACGTCGCGAGTTCCGCGCACGTGCGGCATGCCTGGTGTACCGGGTGTAGCTATTAGCGATTTGGGGTACGCGAGCGCTTCAGTTGTTGTAGGTGAACGCGCTGTGACCACGCTGGGTGTTGTATTTGTGCGAGCGCTAGATGGATGAGTGGTTGCAGTGTCTGTACCAACTCGCGCTGCTTGACGATGTCGATGAAGCAGCAGGTAGGTGCGATATAGGGAGCGGTCGCGCGTGTAGAGCTCGCTGTATGTCGTTAGTTTAGCTTATTGCTGTGCTGTTGTTCACGTGACCTCGTCAGTGTTGCTGTTTGCGTGTGTGTTTTGTTTTTGTGCGCATGTTGTGTAGTTGTTGTTGTTGTGCCTCGATGCTGTTCTACTTTCTCGCTGATGTGCCTTTTGTTGTTGTTTATACACGTGTATATGTGTCTTCACGTGTTGTTCAGCGCTGTCTACTACTGTGTTTGTGTCTGTCCTCCTCAGTGCTGCTTGATTTTGAGTTATGACTTGCTTGTTGGTTTGTTTGTTTTATGTAGATTAGGTAATCGTTGAGAGACAAGCTCGATCAGTGTTTGTTGATGCTATTCACAAACTCAGTCGTTCTTGCTGTTGAGTTTGTCTCAGTAACGCAGATTCGCGTTCAGACGCGCTCGGTAAGCTCTGATGTAAGCTGTCTGCGAGATGTAAGCTGTTCTCTATGTTGTATATGTCGCGTATCTTGAGATAGCGTTTTATTTGTTTGTATTGTTTGGGTGTGAGTAGTAGGTTTTTCACTTCTGGCCGTGACACGCTCGATGCGAACGCTGACTTTGCCACGTGTCAATGTCTCTGACACGACTCTCACGAGATCGATGCGCTAGAGTAGATTGTGCAGTTGATCTCTAGAATGATGCTCAGTATGTTTTTGCTATGATATAGATACTGTATATCAATGAACGCTAACTGCTCTGTGTCTATCGTCTTCAACGCTGCTATTTGTGTTTATGATTTATTTATCTTATTGCACTTTTTTGAATTTATGTATTGTGTATTAGTGTCTTCTATTGATTACAAATGATTATTTTCTATTCATATTAGTATTTTTACACGACACTTTTTTGCTACATTTTTTTGTCTCTTATAACACGTTATTTATCACCATCTCTTCTATGTTTTTTAACTTCAAATGTTTACTCGTCTATTTTTTCACAATTCTACTTATTGAATTATTTATTTTTATATTTATTTTGTCAAATGCGCCTTCAGTCATTTCGAATTCAATTTTTTTTTCATTATCACTATTTTTCTCTACACTCTCTATTTTTTTTTAAATTGTATATATCTATGATGTCTGCTATTGTTTCTGCTAACGCGCGCGTCTCAGATATGTGTCATATTATCGCGCCTCCTCGATGTAAAAAAGGCTATTCCGCCGCCTCGTCTATCAGCGTCTCCATCACCGGCTGCTCGATTGCGTCTGCAGCGCCCGGATCGTATCACCTGCTGTAACGCTCGTTACACGCTGCGCCTTGCGATTCTCTTTCACTGTGCCGCCATATTTCCGCGCGTACGCGGCAGCGGTACATATGCGCTCTAGGACGAATTTCTTGTACCGCTTCTACGCAGGAAGGCCGTCATAGCCTTCGACGTGCGAGAAAGATCGCATTGAATATATTCGAGCGTCGGCCCAGACGATGAAGAAGTCGTCCATGTAAGCGTCCCACGGAACTGTCGAATCTCGTGACAAACAGTCAGCCGGGTGTCGTCGTCGAACAGAACGAACCTCGCCTCGTGTATCGTCTCGATCGCTATGTTGTATTCCCCCGGCCGATATCCAATATGATCCTGCATATCCTCCAGTGCTTGGCGCATCTCCGCACCCTCCCCGTCCTTCACCCGGAAGAACAGACTGAACTCGGTTGTCGGGCCAACAGAGACACCCGGCAGCGCACCTTCAATCGTTGGTTCTGACATCACGCTCTCCTTCAGAACAAGAGAAAAGAATTTTATAGATAGGTATACGCATAGGGGGGGGATTCACCCTGATCGAACGATGGCGCCCGATCGCGCGAGTAACTACGTTGCTCGCGTGAGGTATGTCTTCGCCGCGCTCGCGGGGCTGGCGGTGGCCGTTGCCGTCACCTCCTGCGGCGACGGAAACCATGCAGCCGTCTCGACGGCGATCTCATCACTCGCGAACCGAACGACGGCCAACGGGACGACTACGGTCGAAACCACGACCGCGGCCGAAACGGTCACGCTGCCACCGACGACCGCCACCACGACGCGGGTGCCGACAACCGTGCCCGTGACCGTCACCGCGCCACCGACGATCGTGACGACGACGAACGTCGAGACGGCGACCACAGTCGTGACCACCACCGCCACGACCACCGCCGTTGCGCCGGCGGCGCCCGCAACCACCACGACCGGCGGTCTCAGTCCCGCCGCGGCCGCGGCTGCAGGCGCGGCGGCAGCGTCGAAGAACGCGGAGACCACGAGCAGCGAGACACCCTGGGGCTGGATCGCCTTTGGGGTCCTCGCGGTGGCGGTGGTGATCGGCGCGGTTGTCTGGTGGATCCGTCGCCGGCGGAAGCCCCTATCTCCTAACCCGTAAGGCTCACTCGTTCAGGCCGCGGGCGTGGAGAGCTGCGCCTGGATCGCACGGTCGACGTTTCCGTGGATGCTGCCTACGCCGAGGATTGCCGTCATCCCGTCGGCGTCCAGGACGGAGCGAACCTGTGGCTTGACTCGCACCAGGTGAAGCGCGATTCCGTCTGCCCGGGCAACCTCGTAGAGCTCGGCGAGCTTCGCCACTCCCTGAGAGTCGATGAAATCGACGCCTTCGAGGTCGAGGACGAGCGCGTTGAGCGGCGGGTCACTGTCGCGGATGACGGCACGGACGCGATCGTCGAGCGCCTCGGCGGTGGCGAAGAACAGTCCGCTGTCGAGGCGCAGCACTGCGATGCCCGGGAACGTCTCGTCGCCGGGATTCTCGTCGAGCTCGCGGAACGCCTGGGTGCCCGGCTCCCGCCCGAGCAGCGGCATCCTCGGCGAGGTCGCGACGTAGATCAGCCAGAAGAGGGAGAGCGCGATCCCGATCGTGACGCCCGCAAGAACTCCGGCGGAGAGCACGCCGAGAATCGCAGCGACGGCGATCCAGAAGTCGACCCTCGCAACCCGGCGCAGCCGTCCGAGCTCCGTGAGGTCGATCATCCCGAAGATGACGGCGTCGATGATCACGGCGGCCAGGACGGCTTTCGGGAGGGCCGAGAAGAGGGGCGCAAGGACGATCAGCGTCAGCAGCACGAGGCCGCCGGTGATCAGCGAGGCGACGGGGGTCCTCGCCCCGGCGGACTCGTTCAGGGAGCTCGCGGAGAGACTCGTCGAGACCGGCATGCCCTGAAAGACCCCGGCGCCGGCGTTCGCCACTCCCTGAGCCACGGATTCCTGGTTCACGTCGATGCGGTACTTGTGCCGCAGCGCGAACGCTCTCGCGTCGCCGGCCGTCTGGGAGAAGCCGATCAGCAGCAGGGCGACGGAGGCGATGCCGATCGTCGACAGATGGGCTCTCACGAGGCTCCAGTCGGGCAACGCCGGGCTTGGCAGCCCGCGGGGAACGTGCCCGACGAGCGCCACACCGTGGGCTCCGAGGTCGAAGAGCCCGGATGCGACCAGGCCGCCGACCACCAGCACGAGCGCGCCTGGAACCGCCGGTGCTGTGAACCGCAGCCCGAGAATCACGCCGAGCGAGGCGAGCCCCACCACGAGCGTCGTCCAGTGGATCTCACCCAGGCCTTGGATCCAGGTCCAGAGCTCCCGCCACGCGCTGTCGCCGCTCGACGACGTTCCCGTCAGCTTCGACAGCTCGCCGACGGTCACATCGACGGCGGCGCCGGCGAGAAACCCTGTGATCACCGCCTTCGACAGAAAACGCGCGATCCACCCGAGCCGAAAGAGCGCGACGAGCAGGAACAGGCCGCCCGTGACCAGCGTGATCGCCGCCACCAGCTGGGCTGCGTCCTGACCCCCGAGCCTCGTCGCCAGAACGGCGCCTCCGGCCACTGCGGCAAGCGACGAGCTCGGCCCGGTTGAGATCTGGCGGGAGGTACAGAAGAGCGCGTAGAGGATCGCGCCGGCCGCCGCCGCGTACAGCCCATTCTCCAGGGGCACGCCCGCGATGCCCGCGTAACCCAGGTTCTTCGGCACGACGAGCGCCGTCACCGCGATCCCGGCCAGCAAATCGCCGCGAAGCCAGCTGCGGTCGTACCGCGGCAGCCACTCCGCGATGGGCAGCACCCGTCGGAGCCCGCGGCTCGGCTGGTCGTCGCTCATGAGCTCAGAACGGTGTCGGGATGCGGCGCACGGGCTGTTCGAGCTCGCGGTAGCTGCCCGCCTTCTGGCGCTTCGGGAGTTCGAAGTCCCTCGGGGCGAGCGGTTCGTACGGGATCTGGCTGAGGAGGTGGCTGATGATGTTCAGCCTCCCCCGCTTCTTGTCGTTGTTGTCCGCGACGTACCAGGGGGCCCAGCTCGTGTCGGTTGCGAGGAGCATCTCGTCCCGGGCACGTGAGTAGTCGAACCAACGGCTGTACGACTTCAGGTCCATGTCGGAGAGCTTCCAGATCTTGCGCGGGTCATCGATGCGGCTCTCGAGACGACGAGTCTGCTCATCCGGGTCGACCTCCAGCCAGTACTTGAGCAGGATCATCCCGGAGTCGACCATCGCACGCTCGACCTCCGGCACCTGCGCCAGGAACGTCTCGGTCTGTTCCTTCGTGCAGAAGCCCATTACCCGTTCGACGCCGGCGCGGTTGTACCAGCTGCGGTCGAAGATCACGACCTCTCCGGCGGCGGGAAAGTGCTGGATGTAGCGCTGGATGTACATCTGCGACTTCTCGCGGTTGGTGGGTGCGGGCAGTGCGACGACCCGGAACACGCGCGGGCTGACCCGCTCGGTGATCCGCTTGATCGTGCCGCCCTTCCCGGCCGTGTCGCGTCCCTCGAAGGCGATGCAGATCCTGGCACCCGAGGCCTTGACCCACTCCTGCATCGCGACGAGCTCTCCGTGCAACCGCCTCATCTCGCGCTCGTACTCTTTGCGCTTCATCTTGACCGGCTCGCCCTCGGCAGCCTCGGAGCCTTCGTGCTTCTGCCCATGCGCTTTCTTGCTCACGGTGTGACCTCCCTGACAGCTCGGTTTGGGGCGAGCGCACTCTGCACGTCGGCCTGGGTCGGCTCAGGCGTTCGACGGCGTCGATACCACTTGTCCGCCTCGACGACAACGGGCAAGAGTGCGGCGAGACCCAAGCACGCGAGCCACTCCTTCCCCGTGAGCGAGGTGGTCAGCAGGCCCCTCTGGAGGCCGGGCAACTCCGTCGCGAGAACGATCATCGCCAGCGGGACCAGGGCGATCCCGAGTGCCTTCAGCAACGGCGATGACAAACCGCTGGTCGGATCGCGGCGGTTCGTGAGCGCGTTGAAGACGGTTCCAAGGCCCATGACGACGAATGTCATCGTCAGCGACGCGGTCGGCACGTCAGTCCGCGGGGTGTCTGGCCCTGCGACGAGCGGGAAGAGGGCGCCGACGAACAGGGTGAACGCGTACAGGACCCACAGGGTGATCGCCGCTCGATTCGTGATCGGCACCTTCGGGTCGCGCGGCGGCCTGTGCATGACGTCGGGCGCGCCGGGGTCGACGGCGATGATGACGACGCCGGAGGCGGTCATGAAGACGAGCAGGTACAGCACCATCTGGGGTGTGAGGGCAACGCCCTTGTTGATGTCGAAGGTGGTGGCCGCGAGGAACAGGAAGACAAGCGACAACAGCTGAGTCATCTGGTAGCGGACGTACGAGACGACCTTCTCGTAGACCTTTCGTCCGATCTCGACGGCGTTCACGAGCGTGCCGAAGTTGTCGTCGGTGAGAATCATGCGACCGGCCTGCTTCGTCACTTCGCTGCCACTGCCCATCGCCACGCCGATGTCGGCCTGTTTCAACGCCGCCGCGTCATTGACTGCATCTCCGGTCATCGCCACAATCAGCCCCCGCTCCTGCATCAACCTGGCGAGCCGGAGCTTGTCCTGCGGCGAGACACGGCCGAACACATGCAGCTCCGGAAGGCGGTTACCGAGCTCCTCATCCGTCATGGCCTGCAGTTCACTGCCACTGATCGCGCCTGGGCCGAGGCCGAGCGTCTCACCGATGGCCTGCGCGGTCACAGCATGGTCGCCCGTGATCATGCGCACGTCGATGCCCGCGCCGAGCGCGGTCTGGACCGCCGCCCTCGACGACGGGCGGAGCGGGTCGATGATCCCGACCATGCCGACGAAGGCGAGGTCTTGGACGAGTGACATCGGGTCGGCGGTCATCGCTTCCGACTCACCGTCCTCGACGAAGCGCGCCGCGAACGCGAGCACGCGCAACCCCTTTCCGCCCATGCGGTCATTCGCGGCATCGATGCCCTCGCGCGCCTCGTCGATCGGCACCTGCGAGCCGTCCGGGCCGCGGGAGTGCGTGCAGCGCGCCAGGACGACGTCGGGGCCGCCCTTGACCAGTTGAACCACGCGCTCGGTGCCTTCGAGCGTCATCCGATGGAATGTCGCCATGAACTTGTAGTCGGAATCGAACGGGACCTCGCCGATGCGCGGATAGGCACGCCGGGTCTCCTCGGCGTCCACGCCGAGCTTGGCCGCGAGCACGACGAGCGCCGCTTCGGTCGGATCACCGACCACGCCGCCGTCGTCGCCGACGGTCGCGTCGCTATCGAGCACGAGGCCGAGCGCGAGCCGGGTGAAGTCCGGCACAGGTGCGCCGGCGACCGATCTGAGAGCCCCACTCTTGCGGTAGCCCTCGCCCTCGACCGTGAACCAAGCGTTCCCGGTGTAGAGGGTCGAGACCATCATCTGGTTCAGCGTCAGCGTCCCCGTCTTGTCGGTGTTGATCGCGCTCGTCGCACCGAGCGTCTCGACATCGGTGAGGTTCTTGACCACCGCTTTCGAGTCGGCGAGCTGTTTCGCGCCCATCGAAAGCAGTCCAGAGACGAACGCCGGCATGCCCGTCGGGATCGCAGAGATCGCCATCGCCGTTCCCAGGAGCAGCACGTCGCTGAACTTCTCACCCCGAGCGACACCGACGATGACGATGAACGCAACGGCGCCCCACGCGATGAACCCGAGCACGTAGGTCAGCTTTCCGAGCTCCTTCTGGAGCGGCGACCGCGTGCGCGTGACCGACGTCAGCATCGTCGCGATCTTCCCCATCTCGGTTTCCATGCCGGTTCCGGTCACCAGCAGCGCGGCCGTGCCTCGGGTCACTGAGGTGTTCTGGAACAGCATGTTCGAGCGGTCACCGAGCGCCACGTCAGGCCCGGTCAGTGTCGCCGCGTCTTTGGCGATCGGCGCGCTCTCCCCGGTCAACGCCGCTTCCTGTGTCTCGAGCGTCGCGGAGTGGACGATGCGGCCGTCCGCCGGCACGACATCGCCCGCCTCAACTTCGACGATATCGCCGGGCACGACATCGATCGCCGGCACGAGCATCAACGAGCCGTCGCGAAGGACTTTCGCCTGAGGAACCTGCAGGTTGGCAAGCGCGTCGATGCTCGCCTTGGCCTTCAGCTCCTGGCGCGTACCGAGAACGACGTTGAGCAGGATGAGCAGCCCGACGATCACTCCGGTCGAGACCTCCCCGATCACGAAGCTCACCGCGACGACGGCGATCAGCATGATGTTCATCGGGTCGCGCAACTGCTGCAGCGCGACCGCCCACAGCGACGGCGGCTCCTCCTTGCCGATCTCGTTCGGGCCGTAGCGTGCCAGGCGTGCCGTCGCCTCGCCGCTCGTCAGGCCGGCGGCCGCGTCGGTGTTCAGCTCGGCAACGACAGCGGCGACGTCGAGGGTGTACGGCTGCACGGATGCCTCGGTCGTACCTGCGCCGCCATCAGGCTTCGGTTCGGTCACGCTACTCATCGGTCATCTCCTTCCAGGTACGAGCACTCTCTCATTCCGGACCTTCCTCTGGCAGCCCCCTTTGTTCGGACGGTTGTTGCGCACCCCAGCTCACGTCTTTCTCTCGACGGAATGCGGCAACGGCGGCGTCGATCGTCGGGAAGAAATGCTGAGGGTTGACCGTGCGGGTGAGGTGGTAGCGCTCGATCTTGGCGCGAACCGGGTCTTTCATCTCCGCGAAGACGAGCGAGACGCCGCTCGCATTGAGTTCCTCGTCGAGGTCCTCGAGCATGTCGGCGGCAGTCGTGTCCACGTCGGTGATCGGCTCGGCTGCGACGACGATCCAGGTGGGCTTCGGCTGGGCCGAGGCGAGCTTGCGGATCTGATCGCGGAAGGTCCTCGCGTTTGCGAAGAAGAGCTGGGCGTCGAAACGGAACATCACGAGGCCCGGGAGCACGGCAGCATCGGGACGGGCGGACAGGTCGTGGTAGCCGGGAAGGCCGTCGACGCGGCCGAGCACCGCCTGATAGGGCCACCAAGCGTGACGGAACACGCTGACGATCGACAGCGCGACGGCGACGGCGATGCCGGCAAGCACGCCGAGGAGGACGACTCCGAGGAAGGCGGCGATCGCTACGAGAAAGTCCTCGCGCCGCTGGTGCCAGAGCCGGACCGTCCCGGGGATGTCGGCGAGCGAGAGCGAGGCGACGATCACGACCGCCGCGAGCGTGGGCTGAGGCAGGTTCCGGAGCAAGCCGGGTACGAGCACGAGCATCAGCACGATCGCCAGCGCTCCGACCAGGCCCGTCACCTGGGTCTTCGCGCCCGACTGCTCGGCAACGGCCGTGCGCGATCCGCTCGTGCTGACCGGAAAGCCCTGGAAGAACCCTGCGGCGATATTGGCCGCGCCGATGCCGATCATCTCCTGACTCCCGTCGAACTCCTGTCCGGATCGCGTCGCAAACGCAGATGCTGTCGCGATCGTGTCGGCCAAGGTGACGATCACGATCCCGAGTGCCCCACCGACGAGGAGTGACAAGTCGGAGAGATGAACACTTGGAATCGTGAGGGGCGGGAACCCTTGCGGCAGCGTGCCGACGAGCTTCACTCCGTGCTCGTCGAGGTGGAACACCCGGGCCGCGACGATCGAAAGCACGACCGCCACGAGAACGCCCGGCAGCTTTGGAAGAACGCGCTGGAGCACGACGATCAGCGCAATACCGACGAGACCGATCGCGAGCGCCGCTGTCACCGTCTCGCCGTCTCTGACACCGTTGACGAAACCCCTCGTCTCGGCGATGAAGCCGTTTGCATCGATCGAGAAGCCGAACAGCTTCGGCAACTGACCGACCAGGATCGTGAGGGCGAGGCCGTTCATGTAGCCGATCATGGTCGGCTTCGAGAGCAGATCGGCGACGAATCCGAGCTTGAGGATCCCGCCGAGCACGGTGATGCCACCGACGAGCAGTGCGAGCATCGAAGCGAGCGCGATCGCTCTCTCCGGATCGCCGTTCGCCCCCACGAGCGGCAGCAGGGTCGCCGCGATCATCGGGCCAAGCGACGAGTCCGGACCGAGCACGAGGATTCGAGACGGCCCGAAGATCGCATACCCCGTCAGGCAGAGGATCGACGTGTACAGGCCGGTGATCGGCGGTAGGCCGGCAAGCTCGGCGTAGGCCATCCCCTGTGGCACGAGGAGCGCGACCAGAACGAGGCCGGCGACGAGATCCTTCTTCAGCCAGGCGGCCTTGTAGGTAGCAAGAGCACGCACTCCTGGAACAGCCGACAACATTTGCTCTCGAACGTGACACGCCGGGAAGGCGTGCTCAGCCCAGCGCCACGCCTTCGATCGAGCTGGCAGGCGTCGGGTCGGGGAGGCGTCTCATCCGGAACGCGTTGAGCAGCCCCAAGAGGCTGGCGAAGAATGGGACGAGGAGCGCGACCTGAAGCGACCGATCTCGTGCTTGCTTGTTGATGCTGAGTATCTCGGCTTGGATGTCCTTCGGTTCCTTGACGAGAAGCGGCTCGAGCTGAGAATTGCTCATGATCTCGGCGTCGTGCTCCAGCGTTTTCGAGATCTGCTGCTGCTGAGCAGGCGGGATCACCGAGCTGTCGTTCACGAGCCTGGTGAAATCGAACGCGAGGAACGCGAGCATGATGCCGCCCGCCATCGCGAGCCCGAACGAGAGCCCGAACGACCCGGCTGCGGAGTTGACTCCGGCTGCCTCGCTGACCCGTTCTTCCTCGATCGGGGAGAGCGTGTAGTTGTTGAGCTGGGACACGAGCAGGCCGAGCCCGGAGCCGACGATGAGCAACGGGATGACCAGCGCCCAACCCGAGTGCGTGCGAGGCACGATCGGGATGATCAGGCCCATCCCGACCGTGCTCAGCAGGAAGCCGGTCAAGACGATGTTGCTCGGGCGTCTCTTCCCGGCCCGCCGCCCGGCCAGCAACGCCACACCGAACATGCTCAGCGACAGCGGAGCGAGCGACAGACCCGCTTGCATCGCGTTGTACTCGAGTGTCATCTGCAGGAAGATCGGCAGCGCGATCATCGCGCCGCCCAGGGTGATCTGCTGCAGCATCTGCTGGGAGATCCCGATCGTGAAGTGCGGAAACCGGAACAAGCCGGGGTCGAGGAGCGTCACCTTCCCTTCTCGCTTGCGACGTACGAGCCAGTACGCGAGGAGCGCCAGCGCAACGGCTCCAATCGCCATCAGCAGGCCGACCGACTCGCCGCCTTCCTGCCAAACGAGGATCCCGAGCACGAGGCCGCCCATGCCGAACACGGAAAGGATGGCTCCGACGAAGTCGATCTGCCGAGGCCCGGAGTAGGGCACATCGTGCACGAGCTTGATTTGGGACAACACGATCGCGATGACCACGACCTCGAGGAGGAAGCCGACGCGCCACGACAGATATGTCGTGACGAATCCACCGAGCAGCGGCCCGACAGCAGCTGCGATTGCAGCCGCCGCTCCGACCAGCGCGTAGGCCTTGGTGCGCGCAGCGCCCTCGAAGTTCCCATGGATGAGGGACTGCATGGCGGGAAGCAGCAGCGACGCGCCAAGGCCGCCGACAATCGCCCAGAAGATGATGATCGCGGTCAGGCTCTGCGCGAGCGTCATCGCCGCCGCGCCGACGGCATAGGCGAGCAGGCCGAGCACGTAGGCGCGTTTGCGCCCGATCAGATCACCGATCTTGCTGCTGATCAGAATGAACGCCGCAGACACCAGCGCCTCGAGCGCAATCGCCGACTGCACGCCGCTCACGGTGGTGTGCAGATCGGCAACGACCGCTGAGATCGAGACGTTCATCAGCGAGGTGTCCACCACGAGCACGAACATCGCCATCGCCAATAGCACGGCGAGCTTGGAATTCCCGGCGCCTTCGTCCTCCGACACGCCGCTGGCAGCTATCTCGCTCATCGGTGAGATGTAAGTCGTACAGCAGCCGAGCCCAAAGGGGAAATCCGGTCAGCCGGCCCGCGCAGCCGACACCGGGATCGGCCCGCGCACGCCGATAGAGCTACCCGCGCGGCGCGGCGTCGCGAAACTTGCGATTCTTCGCGGTGGAGGAGCGCAAACACGAGAAGCGCTGGCCACGAAAACAAAGGAGACCGCGTGAGCACGAGCACAGTGGAGATCTTCGTTGCGACGTACGGCACGGAGGACGGGGCCGCCGCGGCTGCCAAGGATTTTCAGGCGGCCGAGCGGGACGGCGCGATCGACCTGATCGATGCGGCGGTGATCGTTCACACCGCAGACGGCAAGGTCAAGTTCGAGGAGACCGCCGATCCGAGCGGGAAGAAGTGGGCGAAGCGCGGGGCGATCGCGGGTGGGGTCGTCGGCCTGATCTTCCCGCCGAGCATCATCGTCTCCGCCGCCGTCGGCGGAGGCGCCGGCGGGCTGTGGGGCAAGATCCGCGACAAGGGCTTCAAGGATGAGGATCTGAAGGAGATCGGCGACAGCCTGCCGCCCGGCACGTCGGCGATCATCGCCGTCGCGGAGGACCGGATGGTCGAGCAGCTGGAGCGCTCGATCAGCGGCTACGAGAAGATCAGCAAGCACGCAGTCTCCGCCGAAGCCGCCGCCACGATCGTGGCCGAGGTGGACGACAGCTCCGAATAGACGCTTGGACGTGACCGGCGGGAGACAGTCGTCTCCCGCCGGCCCTCTCAGCCCTCTAGAGGGTTGATGTGGACTTGCGCGTGCATTTCACATCGGCCCTCTAATACGCCCCGCGCTGCGAGAAGACGACGAGCGGCGTCTTGAAGAGAATCGTCACGTCCAGCCAGATCGACCAGTTCTCGAGGTAGTAGAAGTCGAGCCGCACGAGGTCGTCGAAGCTGAGGTCCGAGCGGCCGGCGATCTGCCACAGCCCCGTGATGCCCGGCAGGACGTTGTAGCGGCGGCGATGCCACAGCTCGAGCAAGTCGTAGTCGCGCACGGGCAGCGGGCGCGGGCCGACGAGTGACATCTCGCCGCGCAGCACGTTCAGCACGTTCGGAATCTCATCGAGTGAGAACCGCCGCAGCACGCGGCCGACGGGCGTCACGCGTGGGTCGTCGCGGATCTTGAAGAGTGCTCCAGTCGCCTCGTTCGCTCCTTCGAGCTCTTCCTTCTGCAGTTCCGCCCCCTGCACCATCGTGCGGAACTTGCGCATGTGGAACGCCTGCTCGCCGAGGCCGATTCGCTCGTCCGAGTAGAGCACCGGGCCACGTGAGGAGAGCTTGATCGCCAGCGCAATCACGACCCAGACCGGCAGGCCGACGACAACGATCAGGCTGGCGACCGCGACGTCGAAGACCCGCTTCGTCGCCCAGTCTGTGCCGGCGAAGATCGGCGGACGCAACTCGAAGAGCGGCACACCCTGCCCCGGGACATACTCACCGCGCTCGATCAACAGCTCGGTCGTACGTGGCGCAACTCGCACCTTCACTCCGCGGCGATGCGCCGCTTCGACGATCTCGAGCAGCCGGCTGTCGTCGAGACCCGCGTCCGCCACGATCAACTCGTCGAGTTGCTCCGCCGCAAGCGCGCGCTCGACCTCGGGACCCGGCTCGATCTCGCCTGCGTAGTCGTAGTAGATGCCGCCGCGACTGGCGCCGAGCGTCTCACGCAGATGCGCGCGCGAAGCGGCGTCACCGACGAGCACGGCCTTGCGGCGCACCCCGACGGCTTTCAGCAGCATCCCGGTGAGGCTCTCGTAGCACGCACGGAACAGTCCGATCAGCGCGGCGACGAAGATCGCGCCGACGATGTAGAGACCGAACGTCGTGAAGTGCTGGCCGGTGCCGACTGCGAAGGCGAGCGCCAGCGCAGCGACGAGGAATGTGCTCGGGACGACGCGGCCGGCCCCCTCTCTCAGCTCGCGCGGCGCGTAGAGCCCGGCCCGCCAGAAGACGAGCAGCAGCAGGAGGATCAGAAAGGCGAGCCAGGTGGTCTCGTGGTCCCAGAGGAGGCCCCAGAGGACAGGTCTCGGATCGAAGATGACCGAGCGCAAGGCCAGCGCGCAGTAGAGGCCGAGCACGAGCCCGCTGATGTCGATCGTGACCAGCATCGCGATCGAGACGAGCCGGCGGACGAGCGTCTTCATCGGAGCCGATGCGAGGAGGTACGGGTCGGACCGCGCGCTCGTCTTCGAACGGTGGCTCGTCGCTCACGATCCGTTCGCTCATCGGGCGATCGTAGCCTCGTCCCAGGAGACCTCCGAAACGGCGTAGCCCGCCCGGTCGGCGAGCTCGGCGAGGGTAAGCGGCGTGAATCGGAGACCGAGGTAGCGCAGAAGCCAGCCGAGCGCGGTCGAGCGCCGGTGGTCGACGAGCTCCCAGTCGTGGAAGTGGACGTGCACCGGGCCTCGTCAGGCGCAACAGCCCGCGGGCGAGCATGCCGAGCGAATGCGTCGCCGGCAGCTCGAGGAGCGGCGCTCCGGAACGCAGGCGAAGGCGCACGGGCGCCGCCAGCTGCAGGCGCGGAGCGTCTGCGGCGAGATACGTCTGCCGGAACGTGGTCGCGGTGCAGTCGACGTAGGCGAGCTCCGCGAGCTTCTCCGCAAGCGGTGCGTCGAGGTACCACCCGCCGCCGCAGAAGAAGCGCGGCTCCAGGTCGCGGTCGCGGAGCCACTTCGCCTCGGCGCCCACGGTCGCGGCCGCGTCGACGCCGACCGGCGGTCGCGCCTCCTTCGGGCCGCCCCAGTGCGTGTGGTGACCGAGCGGCGCCAGTGAGGCCGCAATCCGGGCACGCTCGAGCCACACTCCTTCGTTCTCACCGGCTGCGAGATCCGGCGGCCGGAGGAACGGAGTGACCGCGAACCCGCCGGGCCTGCGGCGCAGCAGGCGCTCGAACGCTGCCCAGCAGCGGTCGTCGAGTGGTGACTCGGCGTGGCAGGAGACGACCGCGTAGCGTTCAAGCCCGTTCACAGTGCGCATCTTCGCAGCGAACAGAGTCCCCGCCTGGCTCGTCGTCGTCCTCGCGGCGGCGCTGCCTCGCCTCGTCGTCCTCGCGGCCGAGCGCGGCAGCATCCTCAGCGCCTACACCGAGAAGAGCGATGACTTCGCACGCACGTTCGTCGCGAGCGGGACGTTCGGCTTCATCCCGAACCACCCGTCGGCGTACACGCAGCCGCTCTACAGCTTCTTCCTCATCCCGCTCTACTGGATCTTCGGGCGGACGTGGCTCGTCGTCGGGCTCGCGCAGACCGCCGTCGCGGCCGGGACGGCGGTACTCGTGCTCCTCATCGGCCGGCGGGTCGCCCCGCGCTTCGCCGTGCTCGCGGCCGTTGTCGCGACCCTCAACCCGTACCTGATCTGGCACGACGTCCACGTCAACCGCGAGATTGTCGACCAGTTCGTACTCGCAGCGATCGTGCTCACGACGCTCATCACCGTCGAGCGCCGCTCGGTCCGCTTCGCGGCGCTCACCGGGGCGTTGCTCGGGCTTGCTGTCCTCGGCAACAGCCGGCTGCTCGCGCTGCCGGTCGTCATCGCGGCGTACCTCGTCTGGCGCCTGCAGGCGCAACGCCTGCTCGCGGCGGGGCTCGTGGTCGCCGCCGCCGCAATCGTGATCGCGCCGTGGGTGATCCGCAACGATGCGAACGTCGGGTGCGCCGCAATCACGACCGACGGGCGCGCTCTCTGGAAGGCGAACAACGCTGCGACGTACGCAACGCTCGCGGCCGGCAAGTGGATCGACGACGTGCCGCAGCCGAGCAGCTTCCCGCCATCGCCGGAGTCGGCTGCCGCCTCGTTCAAGGAGAACCACCAGGTGATCCCGGTCGACGAGTGCGCGCAGATGCGTCAGTTCGAGCACCTGACCTTCGTCTTCTGGCGCGAGCACCCAGGCGAGAAGGCAAAGCTGATGGGCCAGGCGGTCGAGCTGCTGTGGGACCCGCGTTCGCACGAGACCCAGGGGCGCTCGGGCAAGGGCACGTGGCGCGATACGGCGCGTCGTGTGGGCGAGCCGCTCTACATCGTTCCGATCTACCTGCTGGCGGCGGCCGGGCTCTTCCTCGCGCCCCAGCCCTTTGTCGTGCTCGCGGTCCTGCTGCTCGCCTACAACACGCTCGCCGCGATGATCTTCGCGGGGACGACGCGCTACCGGGTCCCGTTCGACTTCCTGCTCGTCCTGCTCGCGTCGGCGACGGTCGACCGCCTGCTCAGCTCTTCGCGATACACGCGCGCGACGCCCTCCGTCGCCGCCGACGCCGAGAACTGAGCAAGGGCCCGGCGCCGTGCGGCGGCGCCCAACGTGCGGACGCGCTCCGGGTCGCGTGCGAGCTCGACGATCGCGCGGGCGAGCGCTCCGGCATCTCCGACGGGCACGACGAGGCCCGACTCGTCGTCGGCGACGATCTCCGGCAGGCCGCCCACGTCCGACACGATTGCCGCACGACCACGTTCGGCGGCCTCGAGGGCGACCATCCCGAAGCCCTCGCCGCGTGACGGGACGACCGCGATCGCGTTGCGTTCGTACAGCGGCCCAGGCGGCGAGACGCGCCCCAGCAGCACGACGCCGTCGGGCGCCGTGGCGCGAAGCTCCGCCTCGAGAGGGCCTGCGCCGGCAAGCTCGAGGGTCAGGTTCGGCACGTCGCGCCGGGCCTCGGCGAAGGCGCGCAGGAGGATGTCGAAACCCTTGATCGGGATGAGGCGGCCGACGGCCACGAGCCGCGGCGCGTCCGGCGGCGGCGGCGGCTCCGGCCCCGGTTCGATGCCGTAGTGGACGACGGTGAACGCGTCCCGCGCAAACCCCTCGGTCTCGGAGAGATAGCGCGCGAGCCCGGCCGAGATCGCGATCTGGCGCTGCGCGAAGCGGCCCGCGGTGCGGTCGGCGACCGCGATCGCCTTCCGGTCGCGAAACTCGTTGAACCCGTGCTTCGTCGAGATGCGCACGGGCACGCGCGCGAGCGCGGCCGCCGGCAGGCCGAGCACGTCGGCGTGCACGAGATGGGTGTGCAGGATGTCGGGTCGCCGCAACGCGAGTCGAACCGGCACCCGAGGGTCGAGATCGAAACGCATCCGCCACGCCTCGGTGGGCACACCCGCGGCGCGCATCCGGTCGATGAACTCGTGTGCGCCGGGCTCGTTCTCGTGCAGCACCAGCATCGATGCGTCGAAGCCCCCGTCGCGCAGGCCGGGCAGGAGCGACAGCAAGTGTGCTTCCGAGCCGGAGACGCCGGAGACCTTCTGTACGTGCACGACGCGCGTCAGGCGGACTCCACGACCGCGAGGATCCGCTCGGCCCAGGTGCTCGACGAGTGATCCGCCTCGACGCGCCGGCGCAGATCGCGTCCCAACTCACGCCGCTGCTCGGGTGTTCGACCGGCGATCCACGTCAGCCCGCGCGCGATCCCTTCGACGTCGTTTCGGTCGAAGCGAATCTCCTCCTCGAGCAGCACGACGAAGCTCGGATTGGACGCGAGCACCGGCAGGCAGCTTGCGCAGGCCTCGAAGACGACCTTGTCGAGGGAGCCTTCGGCGGTGTTGTTCACGAGCACGTCGGTCTGCGCGAACGTCTCGGGGAGTCGCGTGCGCGGTACCGGCGGCTCGACCCGCACCGCGTCGCTCGCGAGCTTCTGGAGGTAGGCCAGATGCTCCTGCTCCTCACGTGTCTCGGACGGTCCGCGGATCTCGAGCTCGACATCGACTCCTCGCTCGCGCACGAGCAGCACGGCCTTGACGATCGACTCGAGCCCTTTCGCCGGCGATGTGCGCCCGAGGGCGAGCGCGCGCAGCGGCGGCGAGACGTCGCCGCGTTCCTGACACGGGAACTGGTCCATGTCGATGCCATGGCCGATCGGGATCACCTTGTCCGACGGCAGCGGAAACGAGCCGCGCGCGACACTGACGACCTTGTTCGAGCAGCGCTCGGCGAGGCGCAGCAGCCTGCTCGGCTTCCAGTGGGTGAACCACAGAACGACCGGCACGCCGGCGAGCCGAAGCGGGCACGCGAGGACTGCGTAGATCGGGCTCATGTGAGCGATCAGCCCGATCGGCCGATGGCGCATGCTGCGGATGAGCGCCCACTCGTAGTTGAGGCCGCGCCGAAGCCGCGTCGGAGCACCGATCACGTAGATCGTGCAGTTGTCGGGCAGCACGCCGGGGACCGCGCGCAACGCGATCACGATCACCTCGTCGACCCGCTCCGCGAGCGCTCGCACCATCGCGGTCGCCGCGGCGAGATTCGGATGCTCGGGATCGATCTGCTGGGTGACGAAGACGATCCGGCGCACGCGGCGAATCTACCGGTCGACCGCTGTCGCCACGAGCGACGCGACGCGCTCGGCGTACTCCTCGGGCGGCGTCAGCAGGCCGGCCGCCGACGGCCGCGCCCGAGCGGCGAGACGTTCGGCAAGCGCGCGGTCGGAGGCCAGCCGGACGAGCGCCTCCGCGAGCGCAGGAACGTCGCCGACCGGGACGAGCAGGCCGTTCTCGCCGTCGCGCACGGCATCCGGGATGCCGCCGCCGGTCGAGCCGATCACCGGCCGCCCGCGGGCGAGCGACTCGATCGCGACCCGCGGCAGGCCCTCCGAGAACGACGGGAGGACGAGCGCCCAGACGCGGTCGAGAAGCTCCGCGACCTGAACGGGCTCGAGCCGCCGGTGCCAGACCGTCTGCTCGGGCAGGTCGCGGAGAAGCGCCTCGACGACCTCCACGCGGCGGCCGTCACCCACCAGTTCGAGGGTCACGCCGGGAAGCCGAGGTGCGGCGGCACGCCAGGCTGCGACCAGGCCGTCGATGTTCTTGTACCGCTCGAGCACGCCCACGAACCCGAGGCGCGCCTCCGCCGGCAGCGGTAGCGGCTCGCGCTCGACGAACGCTCCGATCTCGGTGTACGTGTGGAAGACAGCAGCCGGCTCGACCCCGAGCGCACGCACCATCCCAGCCGTGAACTCAGAGACGGTGCGCACCGCATCCGCCCGGCGCACCGCGAGCTCCGCGGCGCGATCCGCAAGCGGCGCGGCGAGCTTCCGGAGCGGAGATCCGTAGAGACGCGAAGCAGTCGTCCAGTCTCCGTGGATCTCCACGATCACCTTCGCCCGCGAGCGGGCGAGCGCCCGTCCGGCGAGCGCGACGAGGCCCTCGTACGGGCTTTGTGCGATCACCGCGTCGGGCCGGAACGAACGCAGCTCGCGGGCGACCACGAACGGAGCGCGCAGATAGAAGAGCCTGCCTTCGAGGAGCGTGAAGCGCGGCAGCACGCCCGAACCGGCGCCGGCCGTGCCGAGCACGTGCAGATCGAGGACGCGGCCGAGAGCGGCGAACTTGCGCGCGTGCGTCACGGCGAGCGGCCGCGCGTAGCGCGTCCGCCCAACGAAGAGAACACGCCTCACGAAGCGGCGCCGGACAGGATCTCGAGCAGACGGCCGTACACGCGAGTGCGACTGTACCGCTCCACCGAGGGAGCAGCGTTGGCGCGAAGCCGAGCCGCCAGACCGGGCTCGGCGAGGTACCTGCGCACGGCCGCGGTCAGCGCGGTGCTGTCGCGCGCGGGAACGAGCAGGCCGTTCTCGCCGTCGGTCACCACCTCCGCAACGCCGCCGACGGCGGTCGCGATCACCGGCGTTCCGGCCGCGAGCGACTCGACGATGCCGTGCGGGAAGTTCTCCCAGCTCGAGGAGAGGATCGAGGCGTCCGCTGCGCGGAAGAGCTCGAGCACGGTCTCGCGCGGCTGCGCGCCAAGGAACGTCGCACCGCCGAGCGCCTCGAGCCGGGCGCGGTCGGGGCCGTCGCCGGCAATCACGAGCCGCACGCCCGCCTGACGTGCCGCGTCGATCGCGAGCTCGAGCGACTTCTGCTCCGTCAGCCGGCCCCCGAAGACGAGCGTCGGCGTCTCGAACCCATGGCGCGCGCGCAGCTCGTCGCGCTCCGGCAGGCTGCTGACGTCGGGCGCAGGGTTCGGCAGCACCGTGACCCGCTCGGGCGGCACGCCCCACCCTGCGGTCAGCTCGGCGAGAAACGCGCTCGGGCAGACCAGATGGGCCGCACGCTGCACGATCGCATCGCGCGCCGCGCGAAGCGGCCACGTGCGCGCCGAGCGCGCGGCCTGGAACTCCGCGAGCGAACCGTCGTGCAGCCCGCGCCGCCGTGCGCGCTCGAACGCCGGGTCGGCGGTCAGCTTCAGCACATAGGGCCGCCGCGCGAGCAGCGACCCGGCGCCGCTGCGGCCGAACATCCCCGTCGAGTAGACGACATCGGCCGTGCGGGCGAGCCGCCGCACCGCGGCGAGCGAGCGCAGGTGCCGCACGCCCGGCGGAGCCCCGCGCGGCACCCAGTCGACTGGGTACGGGCGCGGCGCGGGCTGCGCGTCGGCGGTCACGATCACATGCGGCTCGTGGCCGTGCTCCTGCAGGAACGCCGCCACCTCGGGCGCGTGGGTCGCCGGGCCGCCGACATCCGGCGGCCAGATCCCCGAGACGATCAGGACCTTCACGGGGCGACCCGCCGGATCTCGGGCCGGAGACGCGCCAGCAGCACGGCCCAGACGAGACAGAACGCAACCGTCGACGCGAGGAGCGCCAGGGCGCCTCCCGTGGCACCCCACAGCGACGCAAAAGCGACCATCGCCGGCACGAACACGACTGCCTCGATCCCGTGGGTCAGGACCCGCAGTCCTGGACGGCCGATCGTCACCGGCAGTGTCTTCGTCCAGCCGAACACGAACTGGAGCGCCGCCACGACGACCACGATCCGTGCGGCATCGGTTGCGTGCACGCGGTAGGCCTGGCCGTAGACCGTACCCATGAACCACGGCATGATCACCCAGAGCACCGGAACGACGACGACCATCGCGCCCGCCGTGCTGGCGATGTACCGCTTCAGGAGTCGAATCACCCGCTCGCGGTCACCGCGTTCGTAGTCCGACGTCTGCTCGGCGAGCAGCACGAGCCGCGCGGGCGAACTCAGGGCGCCGAACGCCGTCAAAGGCACCTGCGCGTTGCGGAAGAAGCCCGCCTGGAACGGAGCGATCGCACCCATCAGCATCGTGCCGAACACCGCACGCAGCGAGGTGAGGCTCGACGCGACGGTCGACTGGATGACGAACGTCCTGACGTCGCGGCCGTCGTCGCCGAGCGGTGAGCGCGTGGCCGCCGGAAACCGTCGGTAGGCGAGCAGCCCGACGGCACTGACGGAAACCGTCGCAAGCACCTGGGCGAGCAGCAGGCCGGTGATCGCGCCGGTGACCCCCCAGAGCGCGCCGAGGCCCGTGCCGGCGAGCCGCAGTCCCATCGCGACCGCGAAGAAGATGCCGCGCACGTCGTAGCGCCCCCGCAGGATCAACGCTCCGCCGGCGATTCCCTCGGGTGCCTGGGCAGGCGGGATGAACGCGCCGACGAGCATCGGCAGCGCGACACCCGGCCAGATGAGATGGGAGAAGGCCGCCAGCACGGCGATCAGCACCATGGCGAGCAGGCCGCCCGCGATCTTCACCCCGAGCGCGATCTCGAAGAGCCGGCGGAGTCGACCCCAGTCCTTGGTCGTCGTGTACCGGAAGCCGTACTTGATGAGCGCCTCGTCGATCGTCAGGTCGAGGAGCAACTGGAAGAACCCGACCGTCGAGAGCACGATCGCGTAGCGGGCGTAGTCATGCAGGCCGAGCACGTGGGTCGCGACGACCGACGTGGCGAAGCCGAGGACAGTGGCCGTGTAGACGCCGACCGCAGTCACCGTGCGCCGGCCCAACAGGCGAGGAGCCATCGTGAGCAGCGACTATAGTCGTGGGCTTGTGACGCGCCCCTCGGCCTCCGGCGGCGTGACGAGCGAGAGGATGTCGCCGGCTGCTGCGATCCTCGCGTTCGCCGTCCCGTTCGTCTTTCTGCATCCGCACTACCAACGGTCGGTCTCGGTCGGCCCGGTGACTGCCGACCTCAGCGACTTCGCCATCCTCGCGGCGGTTGTCGCTGCGTTCGTCTCGGGCGTGCGCGACGGCTTTGCCCCGCTACGCGGCGCACGGTCCGTCTGGGTCCCGCTCGTCCTGTTCTGCCTCGTGCTCCTCGCGAGCCTCGGCTGGGCGCGCCATGCCGACCCGGCCTACGGCATCAAGGATCACACGGTCAGTGCGCTCAAGTTCGTCGAGTACGTCTTCCTGGCCGCGGCGGCGCCACTCGCGCTCCGCCGCGATGTCGACCGGCGCGGGTTCTTCTGGGCGGTCGCGCTCTGGTCGGCGTTCCTGACGCTGATCGCCCTGCTGCAGTTTCTCGGCGTCGTGAACGAGTTCAAGGGGCGGCGGCCGCAGCAGCGCGAGCCGTCGTACATCGGCGTGCACGACCTCGGCGCATTCTCCGGCGCTGCGCTCTCGATCGGCTTCGCGTCGATCCTCGTCGCCATCCGGAAGCGCCCAGGGATCTGCGGCGGCGTCGCGGGCGCGCTCGGCATCTCGATTGCGGCGGCGCTCGACTCCGTGGGCGGGATGCTGGTCACAGCCGTCGCCGGCTGGGCACTTGCCCGCCGGCGGGCGCCCGTGACGATCCGCCGCACGCTCGCCGTGCTGGCGGTCTGCGCGCTCGTCACCGTCGCTGCGGTGACGCTGCGCGGGTCGGCGATCAAGTCGTTCCTACGGTTCCTCGGCGTCGCGCCCGCGACGAGGAGTGAGACACACCAGATCCAGACGTACGCGCAGCGAACTCTGCTCGCCTACATCGGCCTGCAGATCTGGGTGCACCATCCGGTGCTCGGTGTCGGCTGGCAGGAATCCGAGCTGCCGCATTCGTTCGATCCGTATCTCGCGCGCGCGCACGCGCGATTCCGTAGCGCAGCGCCGCAGTCGTTCCCGTCGCCCGAGCACAAGTGGGGCGTCCAGAACGGGCCGATTCAGACGCTCTCCGACCTCGGCATCGTCGGCGCGCTCCTGCTCGCCGCAACGGTCCTCGCTGCCTTCCGGCTGCTCGTGCGCGTCGCCGCGCGCGGCCCACCCGCGCTCCTTTGGTCGGCGATCATCGGGACCGGCTGGCTGCTGTTCGCGCTCGCGGTCTTCACCGGCTCGGGCCTGCTGCCCGGCCTGCCGGTGGATGCCCTGCTGTGGCTCGCGATCGGCCTCGCCGTGTCACTTCACAATTCGCTTCCGGACGACGGGTAGGGTGCCCGCCGTGCCCGGAGCCGACCACACCTGGCCGGGAAGAGATCATCGCGAGCCGAGCCGCAGCCTGCCCGGCTGGTCGATTCGCCGGCCCCTCGCGGACTGGCTCCGCGCCGAAGGGGCCGCCGCCGCCGGGAAGCGGCTGCTCGACGTCGGCTGCGGAGTGAAGCCGTACTACCCCTTCTTCGACACGGCAGCCGAGTATGTCGGCGTCGACGTTCAGGAGAATCCGCAGGCCGACCTGCACGGCGCGGTCGAGGACCTGCCTGTCGCGGCCGGATCGTTCGACATCGTCCTCTGCACGCAAGTGCTGGAGCACGTCGACGATCCGGCAACAGCAGTCCGCGAGTTGCATCGCGTCACGGCTCCAGGCGGGCGGGTGCTGGCGTCGACCCACGGCGTGATGCTCTACCACCCGAACCCGCAGGACTACTGGCGGTGGACGCACACAGGTCTCGAAAAGCTGTTTCGGGACAACGGCGACTGGGCCCGGGTCGACGTCGAGCCCGGTGCGGGCACCGCAGCGGCGCTCGCAGTGCTGCTCGCGCAGTTCGTGCACCTGCTGGCCAAGCGCGCGGGCGCGCCCCGCCTCGCACGGCCGCTCGTCGCGGGGCTGAACAGCGCAGCCGCCGCCATCGACGCGCGCATCCCTGACCTGCGCGCGAAGCAGGCCGGCGCGCTCTTCGCCAACCTGCATGTCACCGCGGTGAAGGCGGCGTGACGCGCGTCCTCGTCACCGGCGGCGGCGGGTTCATCGGCTCGAACCTCGTGCGGGCGCTTCTCGAGCGCGGCGACGAAGTGCGCGTGCTCGACAACTTCTCGACCGGGAATCGTGCAAACCTCGCCGGCCTCGACATCGAGGTCGTGGAAGGTGAGCTGCGCTCGTACGAGCGGGTGCACAACGCCGTGCGCGGCGTCGAGACCGTCTTCCATCTCGGGGCCCTCGGCTCGGTGCCGCGCTCCGTCCAGGACCCGCTGACCTCGAACGCCGTGAACGTGGACGGCACTCTGAACGTGCTCCTCGCAGCGCGCGACGAGGGGGTTCGGCGCGTTGTCTTCTCGTCGAGCTCGTCGGTGTACGGCACGCGGAGGGAGCTTCCGGTCACCGAGGAGCAGGCGCCCGACCCGCTCTCGCCGTACGGGGTCGCGAAGCTCGCTGCCGAGCGCTACTGCGTCTCGTTCTCACGCGTATACGAGAGCTTCGAGAGCGTCGTCGTGCGGTACTTCAACGTCTTCGGCCCACGCCAGAGCCCGCTGTCACAGTACGCGGCGGTGATCCCGCTCTTCATCACGGCGATCGCCGCCGGCGAGCCGGTGAGGATCGACGGGGACGGCGAGCAATCACGCGACTTCACGTACGTCTCGAACGTCGTCGACGGGACGATCCTCGCGGCGGCGGCGGCGGGCGCGAGCGGTCAGATCTTCAACGTCGCCGCGAGCGCCCCCGCGAGCGTGAACCACGTCGCCGACGCGATCGGCCGCATTCTCGGCAAGCCGCGTCGAGAAGCAGTTCGCACCACCGCGCGCCGGCGACATCCGCGATTCGTGGGCGGACATCGAGCGGGCTCGCGAGGCGTTCGGCTGGGAGCCCACCATCGGGCTCGACGAGGGCCTGCGGCTGACCGCCGACTCGCTTGTCTGAGCGCACGCGCATCTTGCGTGTGATCGCGCGCCTGAACATGGGCGGGCCGGCGCTGCACGTCTCGTACCTGACCGAAGGACTCGCGTCACGCGGCTACGACACGACGCTCGTCGCCGGCCGGCTCGCTCGCGGCGAGGACTCGATGTCGTTCGTAGCGGAGGAGCTCGGCGTCGACGTCGTCGGCGCTCGGCGAGCTTCATCGCGAGGTCTCGCCGTTCTACGATCCCGATCGCCGTCAGGCGGCTCGTCGAGCGAGATCCGGCGCGTGCGCCCGCACATCATCCACACGCACACGGCGAAGGCCGGCGCGTTGGGTCGTGCCGCCGCGTTGCTCGCCGGTGACGCGCGCCCGCCGATCATCGTCCACACGTTCCACGGTCACGTGCTGCGCGGCTACTTCGACCCAGTGCGAACGCAGCTCTTCCGCGAGACGGAGCGCTCGCTCGCGCGGTACACGACCCGCCTGATCGCCGTCGGCCCCCAGGTGCGTGACGACCTCGTTGAGCTCGGCGTGGCGCCTGCTCGAGCAGTTCACCGTCATCCGACTGGGTATCGACCTCGAATCGCGCGTGATCGCGGACGGCCGCGGTCAGGAGTACCGCCGTCTGTTTGGCATTCCCGACGATCGCTTCGTCGTTGGCTGGATCGGCCGCATGACGGCGATCAAGCGCGTGTCGGATGTGCTTGCGTCGTTCAAGCTCCTGCTTGATCGCGGGATCGAGGCGACGCTCTGTCTCGTCGGCGACGGTCCAGACCGCGTAGCGATGGAGCGCGAGGCGCACGAGCTCGGAATCGCGCGCAACGTCATCTCGGTCGGCTACCAACGCGATGTATCGCCCTACTACGGGCTGTTCGACGCGCTCGTGCTGCCCTCGGCGAACGAGGGCACACCAGTGGTGGCCATAGAGGCGCTCGCATCGGGTCGACCTGTCGTCGCGACGCGCGTCGGTGGTGTTCCCGACGTCGTCACGGAAGGAGAAGACGGCTACCTGGTCGGAGTCGGCGATGTCGACGGCGATCGCCGACGCGCTCGAGCGCCTGGCACGCGACCCAGAGCTGCGCCGATCACTCGGCGAATGGGGCCGCAGGCACGTCGTTCCGCGGTACCGCGTCGAGCGCCTCGTCGACGACGTGGACTCGCTCTACCGCGAGTTGCTCACGGCGAAGGCTTGCCGCAGCCGCCATCTTCATGAACGCGTTGAAGGCCGGCTTGTGCTTCCCGCCGAAGGTGATCAGGCCCGACTGCCAGCCGGCGAGGCTCTGCTCGTCCTTGAGCAGGAACCAGAGCATCATGTCGACGCGTGGGTTCTTGCGCGCGATCGCAAACGCCTGCGTGAGGTAGGCGGCCTGCTTCGCATAGGAGACCCCGAAGAGCCGGTCGGGCGGGTTCGTCTGGTAGCCGTACTCGGTGATCCAGATGCGCTTGTTGCCGTACAGCTGCGTCAACTGCTTCACCAGGTCACCGAAGTTCCCGAGCGTCACCGCAGTGGTCGGAATGCCCTTCGCGGTCACGGGCTTCGTCGTCGGCTGATCGGACGGGCCTGAGTAGTACGGATGATGGGCCCACGCGTCGAAGGTCTTCAGCCCGGCCTTCTTCACGCCCCGCAGGAACGCAAGCGGTGAGACGGACGGGCGCGCGCTCGACGGATTGTTGTTCCCACGCGGTGAGGTGACACCGCAGCCGACGCGTTCGCCCGCAAACAGCGTCGCGTGGATCCCGTTGTAGACCGCGTTGCAGATCTTCGCGTAGTCGACCGGGCTCTGCATCTTCCAGCCGGTCGCCGTGCGGCGAAACTGAGGGGTCAGGAAGATCGGGTTGTTCGGCTCGTTCCAGGCGAGCCACTCCTTGACGGGGGGCAGCTGACCGCCGGCCCCGTCGGGCCACGTGCCGCCGTAGCGTTTTGCCGCGGCGAACGCGAAGTTGCGCAGGTCGGTCGGGTTCTTCGGCGCGACGTTGGTGGCACGCCCGCCGTTCGCCCAGCTCGGAGTCCCGAAGATCGTGAAGAGCACATGCACGCCGTACTCGGCGCCGTAGCGCACGGTGCGGTCGTAGAGGCTCCAGTCGTAGGCCGGATCAGCAGGGTTGGTCGCATGCGCCGGTCGCCGCGTTGCGACACCGTGCGGGCCACCCCAGTACAGGTTCAGGCGCACCTCCTGCACGTGCAGCTGCTTGAACGTGGCGAAGGTCGTATCGACCGGCCCGAACAGCGTCTGCGCCTCGTCGTAGATCCCGACACGCATGTAGCGCGACGCAGGTGCCGGTTGCGCTTGAGCAGCCAGAAGCGCCGTCGCAAGGACGGCGACCAGAGCTGCGAGTCTCACGCTCAGACCCCGACCGGGTTCGCGCCGAGCGATTCGACCCAGCGCCGGAGGCCCTCGTCGAGATCGACCTCCGGCTCCCAGCCGAGGATCTGCCGGGCACGGGTGATGTCGGGACGGCGTACCTGCGGGTCGTCGGTGGGGAGCGCCTCGAACACGACCTCGCTGGTCGAGCCCGTCACACGGATGACGGCCTGAGCAAGCTCCAGCATCGTCAGCTCGCGGTCCGGGTTGCCGAGATTCACTGGCAGATGCTCGCCGCTCATCATCAGCAGGTAGAGCCCGCGGATCAGATCGTCGACGTAACAGAGCGACCGCGTCTGCGAACCGTCGCCGTACACCGTGATCGGCTTGCCACCAAGCGCCTGGTTCAGGAAGTTCACCGACGCGCGCCCGTCGTTGCGGCGCATGCGCGGCCCGTACGTGTTGAAGATGCGCGCGATGCGCGTGTCGACGCCTTGCTGGGCGTGATAGGTCATCGTCAGCGCTTCCGCATAGCGCTTCGCCTCGTCGTAGACCCCGCGCGGGCCGATGGGGTTCACATTCCCCCAGTAGGTCTCAGGCTGCGGGTGCACCTGCGGGTCGCCGTACACCTCGCTGGTCGACGAGATCAGGAAGCTCGCCCGCTTCCACTTCGCAAGACCGAGGGCGTTGTGGGTCCCGTAGGAGCCGACCTTCAGCGAGGCCAGCGGAGCCCGGAGGTAGTCGACCGGGCTCGCAAGCGCGGCGAGATGGAACACGTAGTCCACCTCGCCGTCGATCTCGATCGGCTCGACGACGTCGTGGTAGAGGAACGTGAATTCAGCTTCCCGGATGTGGGCGATGTTCTCGAGTGAGCCGGACTCGAGGTTGTCGACGCACACGACCCGATGGCCCTGCTCGAGCAGGTGGTCGCAGAGATGCGACCCCAGAAAGCCGGCGCCACCGGTGACGACTGAGGTCGGCATGCGGGCGAATCGTACGCGTGGCGCCGGTCTTCGGCCGCCTTCCTTACGAACCCTTTTCATACCGCGCCCGGCCCGTCCCTCTCACCAAAGCCTCCCAAGGTGCGTTGGCGAGGCAGGAAATTCCCCCATCTTTGAAGGAGAACGTGGAGCTCATGAGGCAGCGGATCAGCATCATCATCGGGATTGTGGTTTTGGCGTGTGTGGCGGTGTCGGCGGCGGCGGCCGGGACGTTCAGACGACGGCGACGGTGTCGGGGACGGCCGGGATCAGGTTGACCCTGCCGGCGAGCGCGTCGCTGAGCGACACGCTGGACGGGAGCGACCAGACGGTCAGCTACAGCCCGCTTCTGGGTGTGGTCGATGCGCGTGGGAGGGGTGCGGGCTGGAACCTGCAGATCTCGGCGACGGTCTTCAGTGACGGTTCGGGGCATACGCTTGCCGCGGGCACGGTCACGGCGGCGGCGCAGGTCTGCCATTCGGGCAGCTCCTGCACGGCGGCGACCAACTCGGGGATCACGCTGCCGTTGACGATCTCGGGTGTGGCGGCGAAGTTCTTCAACGCGGCCGCCCTGACCGGTCTGGGCAAGCTCGACGTCACCCCGACGATCGCGGTCGCGATCCCCGGCTCCTCCTAGCCGGCACCTACACCTCGACGTCACCCTCGCAGCAACCACCGGGCCGTGAGAACGGAGAACAGGTCCCACGGACTTGTCGGCGAATCCGGCTACTGACCCCGCCGTCCGAGAAACGACAGTGAGCTCAAAGATGTCTCGTCTACCCGTACTCGCCACACTCGCCCTCGCCGCCGTTCTCGCAACGGTGGCGACGGCGTTTGCGGGCACCACGGTCGGCGTCACCTCCGTCGTGACTGCGGGGACGACGCTCTCGGTCGCGGGAGGGACACCGCCCAGCTTCAACGTGGCGTTGAACGGGACCGACCAGACGGTCAACTACACGCTGCCGGTGATCGTGGTCGACGCGCGGGGCGGCACCCTCGGCTGGAACCTCACGGTTACCTCGACGACGTTCACCGACGGCAGCTCCGGAACCGGGCATAGCTTCGCCGCCAATGCCTCAACGATCACCGGAGTGACAGCGGGCTGCGGGACCAACTCGACCTGCCTGCTTCCGATCAACAACGTCGCGAACACGAATCTCGGCCTGCCAGGCGCCTCGGGGACGCCCGTGAAGTACTTCAACGCCTCATCGGCGGCGGGTGCAGGGCGCGGCACGATCAACGTCAACGCGTCCGTTGCGGTCGCGGTCCCTGCCAATGTCTTCGCGGGGTCGTTCACGAGCACGATCACCGTCGCGATCTCGAGTGGGCCGTAGCCTTCGAGGGATGCGCCGCCCCGTCGCACTGCTCGGATCCATCCTTCTCGCCTGCTCGATCGCGGCGGCGGTGCGGGCGGCGAATTTCTCCCTCTCGATCGCCCCGGCCACTGTCACCTCGAGCGCCGTGACCCTGAACGGCGTCGACCAGGTCTCGACGTTCGCCGAGACGATCTCCGTCACGGGCGGCAGCGACACGACCGGCTGGCAGATCACCGCGTGGGCGCCCCTGCCGCTGTCGGGCACGAACGTCCTCGGCGCGCTCGTCGTTCCCACCCAGCCGACGCTCGGGGCATGCTCAACCGGTCAATGCAGCCTGCCCATCCCCACCGGCATCACCTGGCCGGTCACGCTCGGCACGACCGCGCTCACCGCGGCGAAGATCTACAACGCGCAGGTCGGGTCCGGCAACAAGAACAACACGGTGAACGTCAGCTTCGGCGTCAACGTCCCCGCGGGGGCACTGGCCGGCAGCTACACGACCACCCTGACCATTGTTGGCGCCGAGTCTCCGTGAGCGCAGCATGATCGAGCGCATGCTTCGACGCGCGGCTGGGCTCGCGCTTCTTGCGCTGGCGCTCGCGCCGGGCGCGACCGCCGCCGCGACCGGCCCCGTCTTCGGGCTGCGCGCCGAGGGCAATCCGGCGATCGGCTACTTCGTCTACGACCTCGCTCCGGGAGCCACCCAGACGGGCGCGATCATCGTCTCGAACACCGGCGACCGCTCCGGGACCGTGAAGCTCTACCCCGCCGACGCGACGACCGGACCCACGACCGGGACGGTCTTCGTCACCGACCGGCCGCCCTCGGGAACGGGCACCTGGGTGCAGCTTGCGAGCAGCTCATTCACGCTTGCCCCTGGGCGCAGCGCGAGAGTGCCGTTCACGGTCAATGTGCCGGCCGAGGCGAAGCCGGGCCAATGGGTGGCGGGGATCGTCGCCGAAGGGGCCGAGGCTGCCCGGCAATCGTCGACCACGAACAAGACCGGCGTCCGGATCCGGATCCGGAACCTGACGATCGTCGCCGTGCAGACGAACGTCCCGGGGCCGGCGATCGTCTCGTTCACGATCGGAACGGTGTCGACAGGAGGGCAGCACGGCTTCCAGCAGCTGATCGTTCACTTCACGAACGGCGGCAACCAGCTGAGGAAGCCACACGGCACCGCGACGATCCTCGATTCGAAGAACCGGATCGTCGAGACGCTGACCTACGCCATGGACACGTTCCTGCCCCAGACATCGATCGACTATCCGCTGCTGCTCTCGAAGGCGCTCTTGCCGGGCGACTACCGCGCGCAGATCCGGCTGACGTCCCCCGGCGCAACTCCGGGCGGCGCCGACACGACCGTGTCGGCGACCCGGTCGTTCTCGGTATCGAACCAGGACGTGACGCAGGTGTTCACGTCGTCGAAGCCCACCCAGGCGCCGACGAGCGCCACCGGAGCCACGGCGGGCTCGAGCTCCACCCCCTGGGCGCTCATCGTCGGCGCGGCTGTCGGAGTGCTGCTCCTCGCGCTGCTCGTCCTGCAGCTCGTCCGCCGGGGCCGCCCCGGCGCCAGCCCGCCCCAGTAGCCAGCCGGCGGCGCGATCGGTCTGGACGGGGACACGCTGCTCACCCGGGTCGGGGACGCGAGGACAACGGCGGTGGGAATAGCCCGGGCAGCGCCAACGGTGCAGGATGGGGGCGATGATCCGGCGTCTTGTCAGCTCGTGCTGTGTCGCCCTGGCGTTCGCGCTCCCGGCGTCTGCAGGAACGATCGTCGTGAAGCTGACCTTCGTGCCCGGCCGGTTGGCCGCTGAGGCGGCGCCGGTCGCCGCGACGGCGGCGGAGTCGGTGCGCGTGCCCGTGACGATCGCCGACGGCCGAGGGAACGGGAAAGGCTGGACGCTGCGCGTCTCGGCTGCCCGCAGCGTCACCGTCACGGGGATCACCGCCGAGTGCGCGGCCAACTCGACGTGCAGGCTTCCGACGGCTGCGACAAGCCCGGCCGGCGATGTTGTCCTCCGTGCCGCGCGCGGCACCGGGATGGGCGTCATGCACTATCGTCACCGTGGCGCCGCTCGAGCGCGGCTCACCTGCGACGCCGCTCTCCTTCACGATCTCGTAGCCGGCTCGGGGACGACCTCAGGCCCGAGGTCGAAACCGGCCGAGATCGGTTGCGTCTACCCTGGCCCACTTGGCCCGCCGCCTTCTGATCGCATGCGCCGTGGCGTGCGCCGCCGGGATCCTCACGCCGGCCGGGCAGAACGCCCAGCAGAAAACAAAGCTCATCTGGACGGTGGGAAACGGGCCGTTCCGGGTCGACGTGCTGAGCAATTCGCACCGGATCACCGAGATCGGCGGAGCCGCGCCGCTCAGCTACGTCACGAATGGAGGCGACGAGTACCAGCTCACTCGCCTCGTCTCGCGCCGGTCGGCGCGCGGAACCACGACGCTGAACCTCGCAGGCGGCGAGGCGGGGCGAACGGCCACCCTGTCGCTCCGTGCCTCAGCCGCCGGGCTTCGCGCGACACTCAGCCTCCTTCCCGCGACAGGCGTGCAGGCGATCAGGTTCACACTCGCGGCGCAGAGCTCGGCGCACTTCCTCGGCTCGGGGGAGCGAACCCGCTTCGTCGACCTGCAGCGAACGGTGCTGCCCTTGAAGGTTTGGAACGCGTGCGACAGCTCGGCGCCTGCGCCGTTCTTTGCGTCCACCGACGGATTCGGAGCTGCCGTGACGAGCTCCGCAGTCGGCCGCATCGCGTTTCCGGGCGCGGTCGACGACACGAGCTTTGCCTGCGACCTGGACTCACCGTCGTGCTCGGTCGGACCGGCGGCTGCCGCCGTCCGGATCTGCCTCCAGACGGCCGCGGCAACGATCGAGATCACGCCTGGCTCACCTCGACAAGTTGTCTCGGCGTACGTTCGCCGCACCGGTCGGCCACGGGCCCCGTGGCTGCCGCAACTCGGCCTCATGCAGTGGCGCGACGAGGTCACGGGACCCGCGCAACTGCTTGGCGACATCCAGCAGTTGAAAACGCGAAAGCTGCCCGTCGGGTGGGTGATCCTCGACAACCCGTGGGAAGACGGCGCCGCGAACGGCTGCTTCGGGGCGCTTCGATTCGATCCCACGCGCTACCCCGACCCGGTGGGGATGATCCGCGACGTGCACAGGGACGGGGTGCGCTTCATGCTGTGGATCTCGCCCGAGCTCCGCAAGAAAGGATGCCCCGCCCCCTCGTATCCGGACGGCTGGCTGACCGGCGACGACGACTTCTTCGTGCGCGACCTGACGAACCCGCTCGAGCGGGCAGATTTCGTGCAGCGAGTCGGCGCGCTCGCAGCGTTGGGCGTCGACGGCTTCAAGGGCGACCGTGGCGACGAAGTCGACCTGGAGAAGGACACTCTCGACGGCGGCAGTGGCGTGGCACTGCAGAACGCGTTCCCACTGCTGTACGCGAAGGCGGTCGCCGCGGCGATGCAGCCGCACCGCAAGCAATGGGCGAGCCTCTTCCGCTCGGCTGCGCCTGGGTCGGCGGCCGTGCTTCCCGGGTTCGTCGGCGAGGACCGGCAGCACAGTTGGAACGGCCTCTATGACTCGATCCGCGAAGCGCAGACGGCCGGCCTCGCCGGCGAGGCGATGTGGGGCTCCGACATCGGCGGCTACCAGGGTGGCGGCAACGTCACGCCGGAACTGCTCGGCCGCTGGGCGCAGTTCGCCGCGCTGACTCCGATCTTCGAGGTAGGCGGAGCCGGAGCGAACGCGACGTTCTGGCAGCTCGGGAGCGCCGCCGTCGCGCGCTTCCGCGCCGCCGCAACCCTCCACTACGAGCTCGTGCCGTACCTCTTCGACCTCGCACAGCGCGCGACCGCAACGGGCCTCTCACCGGTCCGCCCGCTCGGGCTCTCCTGGCCCGGCGACGCGCGCGCATGGGCACACGACGCTGAGTTCACCGTTGGTGACAGCCTGCTGGCCGCTCCGATCATCACGCCGGCGCCTACGGGAGGTGCAACGACCACCAGGTGTATCTGCCGGCCGGCAACTGGGTCGATTTCTTCACCGGCCGCCGTTTCGCAGGCGGGCGTACGATCACGCGGACATCGACGTCCCTGGACTTTCCGCTCTACCTCCGCTCCGGGTCGGCGCTGGCGGCAAATCTTCGTTCACCGGCCGTGTGGGCCGATCCCTGGCGGCGTGAACGACCTCATCCGCCCCGGCCGCCAGGGCTGGATGGTCGCGCCGAGCATCGGTGTGGTCTCGAGGGCAGAGACCGAGGGCTCGACCCTCACCGCGGTCGAGCCGACAGCGGGCAGCATCGCCATCACCCTGCACCGGCCGGCGCGGGAACAGCAATTGCTCGTTCTCACGCCATCACGCATCTGCCGCGTTCTTGTCAACGGCGCGGTCGTGGCCCACACGAGTGCGTCGAGCGCATCGTCTCTGCGCACCCGGCTGGCTGATCGAGCCTGCGCCGCGGCATGGTGTCGTGGTCAAAGCCCACGTCGGCCGACGACACGGTCGACCTAAGCGCCTGCGTTCGACTCGCTCCCGACGCCGATCGGTGAGCCAACTAGACTCGCCTCCCAACGTGATCGACTCAGCAATGCCCGCGCGTGGGCGCAACCGCTGGTCGGCGCGTTCACCGTGGCTGTTGCTGTTCGCCGGTATCGCTGTCGCCGGAATCGCCCTCCGTGTCTGGGTCTACCGGTCTGCACTCGGCATCCCGGACAGCGACGAGGCAATTGTCGGCTTGATGGCCCGTCACGCCTTGCACGGACAGATCAGGACGTTCTTCTGGGGCCAGGCATACGGTGGAACACAGGAGGTGCTCCTGACTGTCCCTGTGTTCTTCATCTCGGGGAGCAGCTGGCTCGGACTTCACGTCGTTCCGATCGTCATGTCCATCGTGGCGGCTTTCGTCGTCTGGCGCGACGGCCGCAGAACGATCGGCGAGCCCGCCGCGCGTGTCGCGGCCGGCGTCTACTGCATCTGGCCGCCGTTCGTGATCTACAAGTTGACGCACGCATTGGGCTTCTACGCGAGCAGTGTCCTCTATTGCAGCCTTCTCCTCTTGCTCACCCTTCGCATGGTCGAGCGTCCAACGCGTGTCCGAGCCGGTGTCTTTGGGCTCACCCTCGGCCTCGCGGGATGGGAGAGCGAGCAGCTCGTTCCCATCGCCGTTGCGCTGATTCTCTGGACGCTCTGGAAGCAACGGCGCAATCTGCGCAACCTCTGGGTGGCAATTCCGCTCGCCGTTATCGGAGCGATGCCGTCGATCGTCTGGAATTTCCGGCACGACTGGGGCTCGCTCAAATCGCCGATCGCAGACACCACGACGTACCAGCAACGCCTCCGTATCTTCGTGTCGCCGCTGATGCCGATGCTGGTCGGTCTTCGCACCCCGTTCACCCAGCAACTGCTCCTACCGGCGGCCTTGACGTTGTTGATCTATGCAGCTGCAGCCGGGCTCTTCGCGTACGGCGCGTATCGGGCTCGTGCCCGGAATGCATCGATCCTCTACGCCGTCGCCGCGGTGTTCCCGTTCGTCTACGCGATCTCGCCTCAGACACTCTTCGTGTCGGAGCCTCGTTACCTCATCGTCCTGAGCCCGGTTCTCGTCCTACTCGTGGCTCAGGTCGCCACGACATACGCCCGCGGAGTCGCAGTTGTCGCGATCGCATGCGCCCTCTCATTCGTGACGTTGCAACGAATGGACACGTTCTTTCGCACGGTGCCGCCGGTCCCCCCGACCGCACCGCGCGATCTTCATCCCTTGATCGCAACATTGGATCGGTTGCATCTTGATCGCATTTACGCCGACTTCTGGCTTGCCTACAGGCTCGACTTCGATACGCGTGAACGCATCATCGCCTCGCAAAACAAGTTCACGCACCTGACGTTCGTCGGAGGCCAAGCCGTTGCGTCGCGCCACCCGTTCATTCGCTACCGCCCCTACGAGCGGGAAGTGGAAGCGCGCGGCACGGATTCGTCTTCTCGGGCGCGAACTCGGACTCGAGGCTTCATGGCTCACTTGCGCAGGCTACCGAGATTAGGCGGCCGTTCCACGCTACGGACCACTCGCGCTTGAGTCAGGGCCTAAGGTGGGCGGCCCTCAGCGCAGGTCTTTGTTCGACTCCATGTCGAACCACATTGCGAAGAGCGTGAACTGGCTGCCCGAGATCAGCAGCAGCGCGACGAGCACGATCGTCGCCGGCGTGATGCTGTTGCCCATCAGCCGGAGCACGAGCTCGAGCACGCCGAGCGCGAGCCCGACGGCCGTCATCAGGAAGCCGAGGAAGTAGAAGAAGACGAGCGGATGGAAGTCGCGGATCACGTACTTCTCGCGCATCCGCCAGAAGAAGCCCTTCCAGAGGAGCCACGAGATGCGCGGCACGACCCGCCGGATCTTGATGCCGGAGCGCTCGCCGACGCCGTAGATCGGCCGCGACGGGAAGTCGCGCACGCGGGCGTTCCAGACGTTCAGGTGCACGAGCATGTCGTTCGGGAACCCGTAGGAGACGTAGATGCGGTCGAGGTCGAGCAACTGGAGCATCGCGCAGCGACACGACCGTGTAGCCGGCCTGCGAGTCGGCGATGTGCCAGTAGCCCGACGAGATCTTCGTCAGCATGCTGAGGACCGCGTTGCCCAGGTACCGGTTGCGGGGAATCAGCTGCCAGGCACTGCCGGTGAAGAGGCGGTTCGCCTTCGCGTAGTCGAGCTCACCGCGAACGACCGGCAGCGTGAACTCCTCGAGCTCGTCGGGGTCCATCTGATTGTCGCCCGCCATCACCGCGACAGCGTCCATCCGCTCGGCGAGCGCGCGCTTGTAGCCGGTGACGATCGCCGCGCCCACGCCACCGTTGCGCTCGTGCGTGATCACCTCGACCCGGGGATCGTCGACGCCGCGCGCCCGCTCCGCGGTCGCGTCGCCCGAGGCGTCGTCGACGACGAAGATTCGGTCGACGAAGCCGGGGATCCCCTGCACCGTCGCTGCGATCAGTCCTTCCTCGTCGTGCGCCGGTACCACGACGGCGACGCTCTTTCCTTCGAGCATCCCGCGATCGTACGGCTCTAGGCGGACGGGCGGTCGATGCGGGTGTCCACAACGATCGCGACGATCGCTCCGAGAATCAGCCCGATCAGCGCGCCGATCAGCAGCGAGCTATTGCGTGAGTGGGCGGAGGCCTTCTGCGCCTTCGCAACCGTGATCACCTTCGCGCTCTCGACTTCCTTCGCAAACGCGAGCTGTTGCTGCAGCGTCTCCTGCTGTGCAATCAGGTTGCCCTGCCTCGTCTCGGCGTTGTCTTCCTGGCTGACGATCACGAGCTGCTGGAGCGGGTCGAGGTGACTCGCGGCCTTGAGAGCAGCGTTGATCGCTGCCAGCTGAACCGTGATCAATGCAAGTTGCCTGTTGACGCTCGCGAGGGTCGTCTGGAACGTCCGGATCTTCACGGCGACATACGGCTTGGTGGTCTGCTGCACGACGATCGACGCGAGCGCATTCGCGGCGCCGGCGGTCGTCGTCGGATGCGTGCCTGTGACCGTGAGTGCAATGAGCGGCGTTGCGCGCGCGGCGCCGGCTCCCGTGACGGTGCCCACCTGCGAGATCGAGACGTGCCCGCGCAGCGCGGAGGCGTGCATGTCGGCCCGGTTGGCCGCCTGCTCTTGCGCCGCGGCCGAGCTGACGATCTGGGAGACCGCACGTGGGTTCGTCCCGTAGCCGTTGACGAGCACCCCGCCCGGCGAGGTCGGCTGACCCAGCGAGATCAGTGACGTCGCTTTGTACGTCGCGCCGCCGCGGAACGAGTACAGGACCCCGACGATCGCGCCGAGGACGAGACCCGCGACCGGGATCCACCAGAGCGCGACGAGCGCTCTGCGCCAGCGGGCGAGATCGACCTCGCGCTCGGCGTCGACATCGGGTTGGCGGGGGGCCGTCACTCGGCGGCGACTCTAGCCGACGCCCATTCCCACTGGCGCGTGAGCCCCTCCTCGAGTGCCACCCGCGGCTGCCAGCCGAGTTCACCGCGGATGCGGGTCGTGTCGGCCTGCGTGCGGCGCTGGTCGCCGGGGACGGAAGGCTGACGGCGGCGCACATCGAGCGTGCGTCCCGAGATCGACTCGAGCATTGCGATCGTCTCGTTCATCGACGCCTCGAGCGCCCCGCCGACGTTGTAGATCCCGCTGCCCCCCTCCATGGCGAGGATGGTGCCGTCGACGATGTCGCTGACATACGTCCAGCCCCGCGACTGCTCACCGTCGCCGAAGAGCTCGAAGTGACCGCCTTCGGCGAGAGCGGAGACGATCCGCGTAAACGCCATGTCCGGGCGCTGGCGCGGGCCGAAGGCGTTGAAGTAACGCACGACGACGCAGTCGAGCCCGAACTCACGCGCATACGCGTCGGCGAGATGCTCGCACGCGAGCTTCGTGATGCCGTACGGCGAGTTCGGGCGCGGCCTCGTGTCCTCGGGCGTCGGATATCGCTCGGCAGCGCCGTAGATCGACGACGACGATGCGAACACGACCTTGACACCGTCTCGGGCGGCCGCCTCGAAGACGCGCTGCGAGGCAAGCTCGTTCCGTCGCAGGTACAGCGGAAAGACATCGCCGAAGCTGCGCACCCCGGGCTGGCCCGCGAGGTGGAAGACGCCGTCGCACCCGGCGAAATCGAGCGGGTCATCGGCCAGGTCGAGACGCCGGACGTCGAGGCCGTGGGCGTTCTCCTCCTTCAAGCGCCGGATCGTAGTAGTCGGTGAAGCAATCGATCCCCATCACCTCGTGGCCGGCAGTCTTCAATGCCTCGGCGAGGTGTGAGCCGATGAACCCGGCGGCGCCCGTGACGACGTAACGCATCGCGTGACCCTACCCGCATGCCTTTGCAAGCAAGATCCCGGCGCGGCGGACGTTCGCGCGCTTCCCGCGCACAGCGAGGTGGCACACATGTTCCGAGGCGGTCCCGCCCGGCCGCCCGACGTGAATGGCGAGCGGATGGACCCCGACGACATGCAGCCGGCTCAGACCGCCGCGGCGCAAGACACGCAGCGCGCCCGCCTCGTTCAAGCCGCGTACCCGCCGAGCCGCGCGCGCCTCCACGAGGCCATAGAGCTTGGCGTTCCCGACGAGATAGAGCCGTGCCGAATCGGCCACGACCGGTGAGTACTTCCCGTCGGGGAACGACCAGACCTGATGGCCGCTGCGCGCGTCGAGTGCGTAGGTCGTCCCTTTGAGGGTCGCGAAATAGACGCGCCCGGCGATGATCGTCGGCGAGCCGGAGATCGGCCCGTTCGCCGTGAACTGCCAGAGCACGGCACCGGTCGCTGCGTCGAGGCAATAGAAGCGATGCGAGTACGAGCCCACGTACACGCGGTCGCGCCAAACGGCCGGCGACGAGTAGACATACCCGCCCGTGGACTGCGACCAGCGGAGCTTGCCGCTTGCGGCACCGAAGGAGTAGACCTTCCCGTCCGTCCCGCCGATGTAGACGCGGCCGTAGGCGACCGCCGGGGTCCCGTAGAAGTTTCCCGCGTGGCCGAAGCGCGGCTGGGCCTTCGCCGTCCAGAGCACGCGCCCGGTCGTCGCGTTCAATGCGTAGACGTGGCTCGAGTAGTCGCCGACGAAGAGGCGGTTGCCCGAGATCGCGACGCCGCCCTTGACCTGCCCCTGCAGCTTCGTGACCCAACGCACCTTGCCGGTGCGCCGCCGCAACGCCCACACCCGGCCGTTCCAGTCGCCCGCGAACACCGTCGCGCCGACGACGAGCGGCGACGACTCGGAGGGACCGATCGTCTTGCGCCAGCGCACATGGCCGTCGCCGACCCCGAAGGCGATCAGCTCGCCGGTGAGCTTGGGGCTCGGCGTGCGGTTGCAGGGCGGTGCGTTGAGAAATGTCTCGTAGACCATATGGCGGTCGACGGCAGGTGAAGCGGCGACGCACCGGTGTGAGACGTAGCTCCATGCCTTGCGGCCGTTTGCAGCGCCCACCCCGAACACGACGCCGGCGTTATTGGCGAAGAAGAGCCGCCCGTAAGCGACCGCCGGCGGAAACTCGACGAGTGTTCGCGCATGGAACGTCCAGACGCGACGGAAGGGCGGTGCGAGCGAGATGCCGTTCGCGAAGCGAAGCCGTTCCGCGTCATGACCGTAGGTCGGCCACGCGACGCCCGGCTCCTTCGGCTTCGTGGCGACGGTCTCCGTCGGCACAAACTCGACCGTCGACGAGCCTTGCACGTCTCGAGACTGCCGCTTGACGTGCAGGTAGTAGGCCACCCCCGCACCGGCCGCGATGAGCAGCACGGCAACGGCGACCGCAAGCAGGGCGCGCTTCACCGGTGCTCGACGGCGTAGAGACGCGAGTAGCCGTGGAGCAGCAACCGGTCGCCACCACCGGAGACGGGCACGTACTCGCCGTGAGGGAACCGAAGCACGACGCGGCCGGTGCGAGCGTCGACGCCGATGATCCGGTGCGCAAACGACCCGGCATAGGCAATGCCGTCGACGACCACGGCCGCCCCCGAGATCGGGCCACCCGCCCCCTGCGCCCAGAGCGTCGCTCCGCTCGACGCGCGCAGTGCGTAGAAGACCCCGTTGTAGGAGCCGAAGAACACTCGCCCAGCTGCGACCGCGGGCGAGGAGTACACGTACGAGCCGGTCGAGCGGCGCCAGAGAAAGCGGCCGCCGGTGGAGAACGCGGTGAGCGACCCGCCTGTCGAGCTCGGGACGAACACGCGCCCGGCAGCGACCGCCGGCGTGCCGTAGACGCGACCGTTGACCGACCGCGACCAGAGAAGGCGACCGTCCGAGGCACGGAGCGCGAGCAGCCGGCCGCAATAGTCACCGAGGTAGAGCGTCGACCCTGCGACCGCGGCCGACGAAGTGATCTTGCACCCGGAGTGGGTGCGCCAGCGCACGCGGTGCGTGCGCAGGTCGAGCGCCGTGATCGATCCGTTCCATGCGCCGAAGACATCGAGGTCGTCGACGACGACCGGAGACGACTCGACGGGCGAGCCGACGTCGTAGCGCCAGAGGAGCCGGCCGTCCGAGCGCCTGAGCACCCATACGTGCCCGTCCATCCCGTGGACGACGAGCTCGTCGCCCCAGACGGCGGGCGACGACGCCATCTTCCCGTGCGGCGTGTCGTGTCGCCAGATCACGTCGCCGTTCCGCATCGACAGAGCGCTGACCGTGCCTCGCGCGTTCGCGATGTAGGCCACCCCGTCGACGACGACGGCCGGAAACTCGATCAGCGTCCCGAGCCCGCGAGACCATACGACCCGGAACGGCGGCCGGACGTGGATCGACGCCTGCGACTGCGTGCGCGCGGGACCCGCGCCGTACATCGACCACTGCAGCGAGCGGCGGTACACGCGAATCGTCGACTTCGGGTGCGTGCGGAACGACAGGCGCACCGAGCGCAGGGCGTAACCGGGCTTGACCGCGTTCGTCACGAGCGCGGAGCGCCGCAGCAGCGGGATGCGAGCGACCCCGAGGTTGTTGCTGCGAGCCGAGCGAGCGCCGATCGTGACACGCGCCCCGCGCAGGCGTCGGTTGGTGTCGCCGTCGAGGACGGTCACCTGGACCGCGTGAGCGGCGGGGCCGCGCGGCCTGGGCGGCGGTGACACAGCTTTCTGTGGAACCGTGGGCGGCGGCAGCGGCGGCGGCGCAGCCGTCGTCGTCAGCGCCACCTGGTGGCGCGCGCCACAGCCGGCCAGAAACAGCGCTCCGGCGAGGAGCAGTCCGAGTCTCCTCACGCTTCCCCGGGCACCGCCTCCGCCTGCACGGTGGTGGGCGGAACCTCCTCCAACGACCCGTCCCGCTCCTCGAGGATCACCTGCGAGAAGTAGCGCGTCATCACAACGCCCTCGCGGAACTCGCCGAGCCGGGGCGCGGGCGTCTCCCCGTTCGCGAGCGCCAGCGCGAGCTCGGGATAGCGGGAGCCCGCCGCAGTCGGCAGCGGGAAGCCGCCGCCAAAACGTGGGTTCACGTCGGTGACCTGCAGCTGGCCGTCTGGCTCGCGGAAGCACTGCACGTTCGCAGGGCCGATGATGCGCAGCGCCTCGGACACCCTCACGCCGAAGTCGATCAGGTCGGGATCCTTGATCGTCATCCCCTTGATCGACTCACCGCCCTTCGACTCGATCATCGTCCGGGGAATCGCGGCCAGGCAGCGTCCGTCGAGATCGTTGAAGACGTCGATCGAGAACTCGGTGCCGAGGCAGAGGCACTGCACCATCGACTCGGCCGTCGTGTAGCGAAGGAAGAACTCGAGCTCGGTCTGGTTCTCCGCGCGGAAGATGTGGCGCGACCCGAACCCCTTGCGCGCCTTCACAAGCACTGGGAAGCGGAGCTCGTCGGGTAGTTCCGTCGGGAGCCAGGTGGGAGGCGAGCCGATGCCGGTCTCCTCGAAGAAGACATGCGCCTGGTACTTGTCGGAGCAGCGGGCGATCGTCTCCGGGCCGGGCACGAGGACGACGGCACCGCCGAGCTCGTCGCGGGCCTCGGCGAGCACGAGATGGTCGAGATCGGTGAGCGGCACGATCAGGCGCACGTCGTGCAGCGCAACGAGGTCGCGCAAAGCGGCCACATAGCCGAAATCGTCGACGCGCGGGACGATCGCCCGGTAGTCGGCGTGGTAGAGCGCCGGGGCGAGCTGGTCGGCGTCGGTCGCGATCGTCGTTGCGCCCGCCTCACGGAACGCGGTGACGATGTCGACGCGCTGCCCGGCGCACGTGAAGAGGACGGCCGACACGACTGCGGAGGGTAGCGGGGGCGCGTGAAGGCGCGGTTAGGGCTGATTCTAGGGCTGCCAGCCCCCGGTGGGGCCTTTGTAGGTCCCGCCGAGGAGGGCGAGCGGCGTGCGGATCAGGATGAGCAGATCGGTCTTCCAGTCGTGATGGCGCACGTACCAGAGGTCGAGCTCGATCCGCTCCGCCCAGGGGAGCGCCGCGCGGCCGTGGATCTGCGCCCAGCCGGTGATGCCCGGCTTCACGTCGAGCCGGTGCAGCTGCTCGGAGTCGTAGGCGTCGACCTGATAGCGAAGGGTCGGCCGCGGGCCGATCACCGACATGTCGCCGCGAACGACGTTCCAGAGCTGGGGCAGCTCGTCGACGCTGATGCGGCGCAGGATGCGCCCGGCTCGCGTGATCCGGCTGTCGCCCTTGTCGACCGCGAACCCGGCGCCTTGCTTCTCGGCGCCCACGACCATCGTGCGCAGCTTCAGCAGCTCGAAATCGACACCGTTCTTGCCGACCCGCATCTGCTTGTAGAGCACGGGGCCGCGATCCTCGAGCTTCACCGCGAGCGCGCCCAGCGCAAGCAGCGGGCTCGAGACGACGAGCCCGGTGCCTGCGATCACGACGTCGAGCGCGCGGTTCATCGCGGCCCCTCGGCGAGCTCCCAGGTCGCAGGGACGCCCCGGCGCAGGTAGTTCCAGAGCGCGACGAGCGTCGCCAGCGAGACGAGGACGTAGTAGCGCGCGATCCCGATGCCCAGGCCCGCCAACGCGAACAGGGTGATCTGCGCGGCGAGCACCGCGTCGTACACCCACCCGTCCGTGACCAGTGCGATCGACGTCGCGAGCAACACGATGTGGAGGATCCCCGAGCCGTAGCGCAGCAGCCGGTGTGAGACGACCTCGAGGCCGTACACGAGGCCGAGGCGGCGCAGCATCTTCCCGCGCAGCACGATCAGCCAGCAGTGCTCGAACATGCGCACCTTGCGCCGGTACTCGGTTTCGTTGGAAGGCGTCGGCTTCTCCCAGGCGTGCGCGTCGGGCTCGTAGACGGCGCGCCGTCCGTGCTGCACCATCAGGTACGGGAGCGAGAGGTCGTGCCCGAAGCGCGGGTCGACCTCGACGTAGTCCGAGCGGCGCAGCGCATAGATCGAGCCGTTGCCGCCGGTGACCGAGCCGAGCTTCGACTCCGCAGCGCGGACGTTCATCTCGTACCGCCAGTACAGGCCTTCCTTGTTCGACCCATCGGCTTGCAGGATGCGGAGCTGGCCGCACACGTACGCCACATCGGGGTCGGCGAACGCTCGCACGAGCGTGCGCAGGGCATCTGCCGACCACGTCGCGTTCGCGTCCGAGAACGCGACGATCTCGCTGTCGGTCTGGCGCACGGCACGATCTTGCGCCGCCACCTTGCCGCCACGGGGATTGGGGATCACGGTGACCTCCGGATACTGGAGGGCGATCTCCTCGGTCCCGTCGGTCGACGCATCGGAGGTGACGACCAGCTGGAGCTTGTCGCGCGGGTAGTCGAGCTCGAGCAGGTTCTGGATGCGGCGGCCGATCACCGGCGCCTCGTTGTAGGCGGCAACGATCACGGCCACCGTCGGCTCGATGTCCGCCGCGCGGACGCGCCGCGTGGCGACCCGCGCAAGCAGTTCCGCGCAGGCGGGATACAGGACATGTGTCCACGCGAGCAGGACGAGTGAGGTCCAGAAGAGAATCTTGACGACGAGCACCGCGGACGATCGTAGAGCTAGCATCGTCTCTCGTGTGCGGCATCGCCGGCGTGCTGGCCTTTCGCGGGAGTGACTTCCGCGCCACCGAGGACTACGTGACGCGTATGCGGGAAGTGCTGCACCATCGCGGGCCCGACGGCGGCGAGACGTGGATCGCGCCCGACGGCGCGGTCGGCCTCGGCTTCCGGCGGCTCGCGATCGTCGATCTCGATGCCAAGGCCATGCAGCCGATGGCGAACGAGGACGGCAGCGTGCAGTTGCTGTTCAACGGCGAGATCTACAACCACGCGGCGATCCGGCGTGAGCTGATCGAACGTGGCGGTCACACGTTTCGCACCGACCACTCCGATACCGAGACGGTCGTGCACGCGTTCGAGGAATGGGGCATCGACTGCCTCGAGCGCTTCCGCGGCATGTTCGCCCTCGCCATCTGGGACGCGCGCGACCGGCAATTGTGGCTCGCGCGCGACCGCATGGGGATCAAGCCGCTCTTCTACTCGACGACAGGCGGCAAGCTCACCTTCGGCTCGGAGATCAAGGCGATCCTCGCCGACCCAGCCCACCCGCGGCGCGTCGACAACGAGGCCGTCTACCACTACCTGTCATTCCTCGCGGCGCCTGCACCGCTGACGTTCTTCGCCGACATCAAGAAACTCGACGCGGGCTCGTGGCTACGCGTCGACGAGGACGGGGCGACGAAGCAGCATGTCTGGTGGGACGCCTGGGATCACGTCGAGCCGATCGTCGGTGCGTCCGACGCGGAGCTCGCCGAGATGGTGCTCGCAGAGTTGCGCACCTCGGTCGAGCTGCGGAAGATGAGCGACGTCCCGGTCGGCATCTTTCTCTCCGGAGGCATCGACTCGTCGACCAACGCGGCGCTTTTCTCCGAGGGCGAGCAACGGCCCGTTCGGACGTTCTCGATCGACTACGACGCCGACTACGCGTCGTATCCGAGTGAGTTGCCGTTCGCACGGCGGATGGCCGAGCAGATCGGTGCCGAGCATCACGAGCGCATCGTCTCCCTCGACGACCTGATCGCGTTCCTACCCGAAATGGTGCGGTTGCAGGATGAGCCGATCGCCGACCCCGTGTCGGTCCCGCTCTACTACCTCTCGCAACTCGCGCGGCAGAACGGCGTCGTGGTCGCGCAGGCAGGCGAGGGAGCCGACGAGCTCTTCCACGGCTATCCCTCGTGGCGCACCCACCTCCGCCTGCAGCGCGCCGACGACCTGCCCGTGCCCGCGTATGCGAAGCGCGCCGGTCTCGCCGCCCTCGCCGCCGCGGGCCGCGAGCGCTCGCGGCCGTACGAGTTCCTGCGTCGCGGCGCCGAAGGCGTCCCGGTCTTTTGGGGCGGCGCCGAGGCGTTCACAGAGACCCAGAAGCGGCGGCTCCTCGGACCGGAGCTGCGCGCGGCGGTCGGCGACCTGAGCTCCTGGGACGCGCTCGCGCCGATCCGGCAGCGCTTCGACGACTCCGCGTGGGAGACCTCGCACCTGAATTGGATGACCTACCTCGATCTGCGCCTGCGTCTGCCGGAGCTCCTGCTCGCGCGCATCGACCGGATGTCGATGGGCGTTGGCCTGGAGGTGCGCGTGCCGTTCCTCGATCACCGCTTCGTGGAGCTTGCGCTCTCGATCCCCACCGATGCGAAGGTGCGCGGCGGCGAGCTGAAGCACCTGCTCAAGCGCGCCGTGCGTGGGGTGATCCCCGACGAGCTGATCGACCGGCCGAAGCAGGGCTTCCGCGTGCCCGTCGACGAGTGGTTCCTCGCGCGCCTCGGTGACACCGCACGGCAGGAGGTGGCGGCGTTCGCCGACGCGTCCGGCCTGATCGACGGGGCCGAGGCGGCGCGCGTGCTCGCCGAGCCGCGTCGGGACGCGTGGTACCTCCTGAACCTCGCGCTCTGGTGGCGCGAGTACATCGACCAATCCCCTTCCTGACAGCGCGGCGGCACGCCCCACGTGCTCTGCGGTACCGTCAGCGCGCGGAGCGGCGCGGCGCCGCCCGTTTCTTCATGGGCCGCCAATCCTCTATCCCGACGAGCCAACAGACCTCGAAGGTTCCGAACGTTCGCGTTCCCACGCCCGTGGCGACAACGGTGATCGCACCGCTCCAAGGCCTGTCCGCGCTACGGCTGCGCGAGCTGTGGGACTTCCGCGAGCTCGGCGGCTTCCTGATCTGGCGCGACCTCAAGGTTCGCTTTCGGCAGACGATGTTCGGCGTGCTCTGGGCGGTCATCCAGCCGCTCCTGCTAACCGCCGTGTTCACGATCTTCCTGAACCGCGTCGCCGGCGTGTATTCGTACGACCTTCCGTACGCGGTCTTCGCGCTGTCGGGCGTGATTCCCTGGACGCTCTTCTCTCGCGCACTCATGACCTCGTCGGGGAGCCTCGTTGACAACCAGCACTTGATCGGCAAGGTGTATTTCCCGCGATTGCTGCTTCCAGTCGCCGCCGCGAGCTCCTACATCGTCGACTTCGCGGTCTCGCTGCTCGTCCTCGGAGCCGTGCTCGTCCTCTATGGCGTCGCGCCGACGCCGGCTCTCTTCTTCGCGCCGCTCTTCGCCTTCTGGGCCCTCGCGGTGGCGCTCGCGTTCGGCACCTGGCTCTCCGCGATCAACGTCCGCTATCGCGACGTGCAATTCGTCCTTCCGTTCCTCGTTCAGCTTTGGCTGCTCGCGACACCCATCGCCTACCCCGCGAGCCGGGTGCCCGAGCGCTGGCAGGCCCTGATCGGGCTCAACCCGGTCGCGGGAGTCGTCGAGGGATTCCGGTGGAGCGTCACCGGCCACTTCCAGCCGCACGCCGAGACGCTGCTTCTTTCCGGGCTGACGACGGTCGTCGTCCTCCTCATCGGCATCTTCTATTTCAGGAGTACCGAGCGAACGTTCGCGGACGTCATCTGATGGCTGCCGCGGTGAGTGTGGAGAAGCTCGGCAAGCGGTACCAACTCGGCGACCGCGTCCACTACGGTCGAGTAAGCGAGGCACTCTTCCGCGTAGGAGGCGCGCCGCGGCGATTGCTGACTGCGCGCGGCCGCGCCGACGAAGGCCCGCAGTTCTCGTGGGCGCTCCGCGATATCAGCTTCGAGGTCGAGGAGGGTGAGGTCATCGGCTTCGTCGGGTCGAACGGCGCCGGCAAGAGCACACTGCTGAAGCTGCTCTCGCGCATCACAGAGCCGACCGAGGGTCGCGCGGTACTCCGAGGCCGGGTCGGTTGCCTGCTCGAAGTGGGCACAGGCTTCCACCCAGAGCTGACCGGTCGCGAGAACGTCTATCTCAGCGGGGCGATCCTCGGCATGCGACGCGCCGAGATTCGACGCAAGTTCGACGAGATCGTCGAGTTCGCCGACATCGGCGAGTACGTCGACACCCCCGTCAAGCGCTACTCCAGCGGGATGCAGGTGCGGCTTGGCTTCGCGGTCGCAGCCCACCTCGAGTCCGAGATCCTGATCGTCGACGAGGTGCTTGCCGTGGGCGACGCCGCGTTCCAGCGGCGATGCCTCGGGAAACTCGAAGACATGGCCCATGGCGGCGGTCGCACCGTGCTCTTCGTCAGCCACAACCTCCAAGCCGTGCACGGCCTCTGCGACCGGGCGGTCTACCTCGAGCGCGGGCGTCTCGTGGAACTGGCCGACGCGCCAACCGTCGTCCACTCCTACCTCGAACGCAATGCTGCGGTCTCCCCCGAGCGGCGGTGGGAGGAGGCTGACCGGCCAGGTGACGAGACGCTGAGGCTGGCCGCGGTGCGGGTGCTGTCGGCGGCCGGAGAGCTGCTTTCGGCGACCGCAGCGGACGAACCGGTCGTCGTCGAGCTCGAGGTCGATCTCGCGGGCGGCGGGCAGGTGGCGGTCGGGTTCGATCTCGAGACCGAGGACGGCTCCGTCGCTCTCAGCTCGTTCCTGCCGCAAGGCAGCGAGACCGAACTCGCACTCGGCCGGAACCTCCTGCGTGCGGTCATTCCCGGCGGCCTGCTCAACGCAGGCGGATTCACCGTCGGCCCTCGGGCATCCCGGATCGGCGTCGGCCAGATCTTCCATGCCGCTGCCAGCGTTCAGTTCGAGGTGATCCCGACTCGGGTCGACTCGCTCTACGGGCTGCGTCAACAGGGCGCGGTCGCACCGACGCTTGCCTGGCGGCGACTCCCGGACGTGGACGGGTGAGGGTCAGGCTCAACACGAGCTGGTGCGACGACGCGACGCTTCGCGAAGCGTTCAATCGCTCGTCGCCCTTGGGTGACTACCGGTGGAAGGATCTTGAACTGACCCTCGACGACGACTACGACTGCCTCGTCGCCTTCAACTACCCGACACTCGAAGAATTCGACCCCGCACGGACCGTCATCTTCCAGGCTGAGCCGCGGATCAGCCGCCAGCGCATCGCCTATGAGTTCGGGGAGCGAATGGTTGGGTGCCGGCTCGTCGACACCGACAGCCATTTCAATTTCGACAAGTGGTACGTGGAGCGCTCATACGCCGATCTGCTCCAACCGATTGCGAAGAGCCGCGAACTCTCAGCTGTCGTCTCGGCGGCCAACTGGCTGCCTCGACATCGACAGCGTCTCGATTTCGCCCTCCATGTCCTACCGGCGATTGGCGATTTCGACCACTATGGTCGTGGCATTCCGCCGGGACCGCACGTGCGCGGTGATATCGCCGACAAGGCGGATGGCCTCCTTCCGTACCGATACACGTTCAACGCCGAGAACTCCCTCGAGCCCAACTACTTCACGGAGAAGGTTCTCGATGCGATCCTTTGCGAGTGCCTGTGCTTCTACGACGGGTGCCCGAATCTGGAGGCGTTCCTCGACCCGGAGACGTTCATCCGGGTCTCCATGGATGCGCCTGATGAAGCACTCGAGATCATCAGAAGCGCGATCGCAACGAACGAGTGGGAACGCAGGCTGCCGGCGATCAAGGAGCAGAAACGACGACTCATGGGCGATCTGAATCCACTCGAGGTGATCCGCAAGGTCGTGAGTGGTGAGCCCGTTCTATGGCGTACCGATGCCGAGTACGACGCAGGGCCAGAAGAGAAACCTGACGGCACTCTCCCCCCGGTTTTCGTGATCGGCCTACCAGAGTCGACGACCCGTGCAGCGCGTATCTCTCGACACCTCAAGCGCCTTGGCATCCCCTTCTCGTTCATTGAAGCGACGCGCGGTGAGGAATTGACACCGGAGGAACTCGGTCGTCGCGTCGACGTCGACGCAATCGAAAAGCGGATCGGCCGACCGGTGAGCCCTCCCGAGATCGGTTGCGCGCTTTCGCATGTGGATGCCTTCAAACGACTCGTCGCGAGTGGAAGACGTAGCGCCCTGATCCTCGAAGACGACGTCAGGCTAGCCGCCTCGGCTGGTTCGGTAATCGCCGGAATCGCGTCAGACATCGGCCCGGGCGATCTCGTACTGATCGGGGCTAGCGGTGGCACCCCGCTCCGAGTTGGATCGCGGAGACGCGTAGGACTGAATGCAGCAGTAGCGCCGGCCGCGAGAGGCGGCGTTCGGGGCGGATACGCCTACCTGGTGACGCGGGAGGCCGCCGCGGCGATTCTCGACCGCTTTCCACGAGTCAGTTCGCTCGCCGACGAGTGGTCGCTGCTCGGCGGCGTCGTGTTGCTGCAGATCTTGGAACCGAGGATCGCCTGGACCTGGGGCCCATTCATCGAACCCTCCGAGATGGAACCGGCGCGCACCCAGGCCGTGGCCAAGCAGAGGGCGGAGATGCGTCATTCGCTGCTCGCCCGACTCAGCTACAAAATGCGGCTCGTCGCCGCAGTGCAGCCGAGGATTGGGTACCGGCTGATCACGATCGTCGACGTCTTCGAGCTCGCGGGAATGTATCTCCGCGGGTTCCGGTTGCGCCGTCGCGCCTCTGCCGATGCCTGAACAGGACAACACCCTGGACACGCCCGATCGCTGCCTCGAAGTGAATCGCTGCGCGCGAAAAGCGCCCAGTTGCGAACGAGATCGCCGCACCTCCGGCCGCCCGGACCACAAGCCACGCGACGAAGCGAAGTCCATAGCCATGCGTAAGCGCCACAGCGCTCGTGCACTGCCCATAGCGCCGGGCCCGCTTCCGCGCCTCCGTGGATCCTCTTGTGAAGGGATTCTTGTGTAGCACCGTTACTGCGGGATCGAACCGAACGCGGAGTCCTTCTCTCACCGCCCGGATCAGCCAGTCGGTGTCCTCGCCTGCGTCCCAGCTCGAATTCCCACCAGGGCCGAAGCTAGTGCTCCAGTCCCCAACGCGTTCCGCTGCGCGCCGTCGCGCGAAGAACGTCGGTGCGCTTGGATATCGCCAGAGCGATCGAGAATCCAAGATGATCCCGCGAGTCGGCACTGCCAGCAGCCCGACGTCGCCCGACGGATCCTCGATCCGACCGACGAGCACATCGAGTTTCGGGTCGGAGTCGAACGCGACGACGACATAAGGAAGCAACCCAGGGGGATAGCTGCAGTCATCGTCAGGCCAAGCCACGATCGGAGCCGTTGCGAGCGTCAGGCCACTCGAGCGTGCCTGAGAGACACCGCCACTCGCATTGAGCCTCACCACCTCGGGCGACCCAGGCTCTTGCTCGAGCACAAACACGATGCGGTCGTCGTGGTTTTGATCGGCGATGATCACGCGGGCGCGAACCGGAGCCTGATCGCGAACGGACGCGAGGAAGAGCGAAAGCTCCTTCTCGCGTCCCACGGTGGCGACGATCAGATCGATGTCGGCCGTCGCCGGCTGCGGCTTGTCGGTCGCCACTCAGCCGCGCCGGCCGAACAGCACGTTTCCCTGAGGTTCGCCCGGAGGGATTGCCTCGACAAGCACAGTGAAGCCACGCTGCTCGAGCCAGGCACGGAGCTCGGCGTACAGTGCGCATCCCTCGTACTCCTCAATGATGCTCACTTCGGTGTGGATCAGGCGAACGTGCTCGAGAACGACCTCACCGCAGCGTAGAGCGTCAAGCTCGCCACCCTGAAGGTCCAACCAGAGAAGGTCGGGCTTGACATTGTGCTCGCTCGACCAGTCGTCGAGCGTCACGCTAGAGACAGTAGCGACGGTCTCGAATTCGACTTCTGGGTGGCTCGTCAGGTGTGTCTTCGGCGCGCGCAGAGAACTCGAGCCGTCGGACGCGCCTGAGCTCAGCCACATCGGCACCGCACCCGTCACCGTGCCGAGCGCGAGCCGATGACACGATACTCCGGCGAGGTTGCCGACGTTCTGCTCGAGAAGCTCGAACAGCTCGGGTACCGGCTCGAAGGCATGAATCGTGGCGGCACGCCATCGCCGAGCCATCGCTCGGGTGTCACTGCCCACATGCGCCCCTGCTTCCATGATGACGGGAGCACTCGGAAGGTGCGGCTCGAACAGATCGAGCTCAATTCGATGTGGGTCGTTCCGAGACCTAACCCCGTCGAGCCTCTCACGAAGAAAACGGCGGACCGGCAAAGGAAGGAGGCGACGCCAGCGCATTAGCCACTCGATGATATGCGCGGGTTTGCCGAGCTCCGCTCGCCGGCGATGCTCTGAGCGAACTCGCAGAAGTCGTCAAGGCTCTTCGCGAAGCCCCAGTCGGAGACCAGGGCGCGCGAGCGCCGGCCAAATGCGTCTCGACGAGGCGCGTCACCGGCGAGAGCCGAGAGCGCCGCCGCAGCCGCCGGAGCGTTACCGGGCGCCACGAGAAAGCCGTTCTGCCCCTCGTGCAGGAGGTCCCCGGCCGCCCCGACCGCGCTCGAGAGCACGAGTGGCAACCCGGACGCCATCGCCTCGTTCACGACGATTCCCCAGGTCTCGCGTCGTGAGAGGAGGGTGAAGATGTCGGCGGCGACGTACAGCGCGATCAGCTCATCACCTTCGACCTCACCCACCAGCGTCAGGCTCACGCCTGCGCGGGCCGCAAGCGCCTCGAGATTGACCCGTTCGGGGCCTTCCCCAGCCAGCAGCACACGGATGCGCACGGATGCCTCGCGCTGGGCGAGCCCGACAGCGGCGATGAGAATGTCAAGCCCCTTCACCGGAATCAGCCGCCCGACCTGCAGGACGACGACCTCGTCGGCGTCGATACCAAGCCCGCCGCGGGTCGCGTCCCGTCCAGGTCGAAGGTCGTCCGCCCTGGCGGCGAACTGCGGGACGTCGGGCGTGTTCGGGAACACGATCACCCGGTCGGCCTGCGCACCGTAATACAGCGCGTGCTCGCGGGCGAGTCGGCCAGAGACGAGCATCCCGGCGGCCTGCGGGATGACGTGCGGCAGCACCAACCCTTTCACACGTCGCACCCACGGCGGCCGTGGCTCGCGAAAGTGGTTCTCGGCGTTCAGCAGATATGGCACTCGGTGGAACCTGCACCAGAGGATCGCCGCCTGGGCCGCGAAGACAGCCCAGCCGGCGATCACCACGAGATCGAATCCGCCCCGGTCGAGAAAGCGCCAGATCCCAGGCGTGATCGGGTAGTCATGGTGCAGGACACGCGTCGTGGGGAGACTCCAGCCTCGCAACACTCGCGCCTCAGGGTGTTCGACGGACCAGGTCCGCTGCTGGTAAGTGCGGGTCGAATAGACAACGCTTAGATCGATTTCGGGTCGCGCCGCGAGAGCCTGCAGATGCGGGACACGCGACGGTGTCGGCTCACCACCCACCCACGCGACGCGGATCGGACGGTCGGGGCCAAAGGCCGTGGCGGACGCGCCGCTCAAACCGCCCGGCCGTCGACGACGTGAGCAAGGACCTGCTCCAGACGCTCGGCCTGCGCCGAACGCAGCCGGCGCGCTGCGAAAGCCTGGCCGCGACTTCCCATCTCCTTCGCCAGATCGGGATTCGCTGCAAGGCGGCGAATCGTGTCGGCGAGCGCGCCCGGATCCTCTGGTGCAACGACCACCCCGCCTTCCACCCCCTCGACGAGAGCGGCCGCCTCACCAGCCGCCGACAGGATCACCGGGTGCCCGGTTGCCATGAAGTCGATCAGCTTCGACGGGACGAAGTCTGCAAACGTCGGGTGACTCGAAAGTGGAACGAGAAGCGCGTCGCTCGCGGCGAGCAGCGGAGCCACCTCCTGGAGCGCGACCTGCGGGTGGAAGTGGACGTTCGCGAGCCCTCGGGCCGTGGCGCTTCGGGCGATCGTGTCCCGCACCGGGCCGTCACCGACGAACGCAAAGTGAATCTCGTCGCCGGTGAGCTCCGCGGCGTCGAGGACACTTGGTAGTGCCTGGGCGATCCCGAGCGTACCGGCGAACATCACGAGGTACCGATCGGGCGGCACGCCGAGCTGAGCTCGCGCCGAGGGGTCCGACCCGACAGCGAAGAAGAGGTCGAGCGTGCCGTTCGGGACGAGCGAGGTCGCGGGCGGCCGGCCGCGGATTGCGTCGATGTGCGCACAGAACGGGGCAGTTACAGCGACGACAGCCGCCGCCTGGCGATACAGAAGCCGCTCGAGCTGCTCGCCCACCTGCACGGCACGCGCGCTCGGGATCTGGTTGAGGCTGACGGCGGCCGCGGGCCAGAGGTCGCGCACATCGAGCACGAACGGGGCGCGATTCAACCGCGCGAGCGCCAGCCCGGCGAGCCCGGTGAAGAGCGGCGGTGACGTGGCGACCACGACGTCGGCGCGGCCCGCGACCGGAGCCATCGCCGTCGCGAGCGCCATGTAGGAGAGATAGAAGGCCATCCGCGTCTTCTGCGTCTTCTCGGTCGCCGCCTTCACCCAGACGCGCAGGACGCGGTAGGGATTCGAGCGGTCGTCCTCGTACAGATGGCCGCGATACGACTCGGGGATCACGCCGTGCGGGTGGTTCGGGAACTCGCAGATCACGGTCACCTGGTGGCCTTTCGCCGCCAGGTACTCGGCAAACGACTGCATCCGCGACTGCGTGGCTCCGACCTCGGGCGGGAAGTACTGCGAGAGCAGGATGATGCGGAGCGGTTGTGTCACGCGCGCGACCGAGAGCCGCGGCATCGTCGGGGTCAGCGGACCGGGGCGTGACGAAGCGGCTCGCGTGACGTCGCGCTCGGCGAGGAGCTCGCGATAGAGGTGATCCATGTCATCGACGAGGCGCTCGACCGAGTAGCGCGTGCGCACGTCGGACTGAGCGGCGTGCGCCAGCCGGTCTCGAAGCTTCTCGTCGACTGCGAGCCGCTCGAACGCCGAAGCAATCGCCGTAACGTCCCCGGCGGGCACGAGGAGGCCCGTCTCACCGTCGCGGATGACGTCCTTCACCCCGCCCACGTCCGTGCTGACCGCGGCGGTCCCCGCGGCGAGCGCCTCGATCAGCGATACCGGCGTCCCCTCGTTCGCCGACGTGAGCGCGACCACGTCCGCAGCGCCGTAGACCTGGGCGACGTTCTTCTGCATACCGAGGAAGTGCACGCGGTCGGCAACGCCGAGCCCGGAGGCCAGCTCTTCGAGCTGGGACCGCAACGGCCCGTCACCGGCCAGCGCGAGCTGCGCGTCCACCCCGCGTCCGCGCAGGTCGGTGAACGCGGCGAGCAACTCGTCGACCCGCTTGATCTCGGTCATCCGCCCGAGCCAGGCGATCAGCAGCGTCCCATCGCCGACGCCGAGGCGAGCTCGCAGCGCTGCGGCCTCGACGGGGTCTGCAGTCGCACGTTTGTCGAGGTCGAGGCCGAGCCGGATGACTGCGAACTTCTCGAACGGCGCGATGCGTTGCGCGACCAACTCATCGCGCACCTCAGGGCTGACCGCGATCAGCCTGTCCGTCCTGTGGGCGAGCGAGCGCTCCGTCTCGCGAAACGCGAACGTCTTTGCCGGCCCGAAGTACCCACGGAGCACGTGGCCGTGGAAGGTGTGCACGATCACGGGCGGATCGGGAACCCGCGCGATCGCCGCCGCCAACCGTCCGACCGCCCCAGCCTTCGCGGTGTGAGTGTGCAGGATGTCCGGGCGCAGCGTACGGATGAGATCGCGCACGCGCAGCACGGCACCGACGTCGTGCCCCGCGTCGATGTCACGCTGCAGCATCGGCAGGAAGAGCGGCTCGACCCCGAGGTCACGAGCTGCGTACTCCATCGACCCTTCGGCCGCCCCCACCTGGCCGGCGACAAGTGTTGTGTCATAGCCGCGTTCGGCAAGCCCGCGCGTCAGATACGACACGTGCAATGCCGGACCCCCGACATTCAGGCGCGCAATGACGCGCAGGACGCGAATGCGCTGCTTCACGCGTCGAGGATAACGACGGCCGAAGCCGTCAGCCGACGCCACCTCCAACCTCCCGCGCGGCTACCTTCCTGGCGGTGAAGGCCGAGAGACGTCGCGCGGACATCCAGGGACTTCGCGCACTCGCCATCGTTCTGGTCGTCTCCTACCACGCTGGAATCGGGGTGCACGGCGGGTTCACCGGAGTCGACGTCTTCTTCGTCATCTCCGGGTTCGTCATCACGTCTCTCCTGCTGAGAGATCTCGCGGCGCACGGAACGATCCGGTTCGCGAACTTCTATCGCCGGAGGGCGCTCCGGCTGCTGCCCGCGCTCGGCCTGATGGTGGCGATCGTCGCGCTGCTAGGGATCCTTTTGGCTCCGATCGATGCGCTGCACATCGGGGCGCTCACTGGGCTCGCGTCGGTGTTCTTCGCGGCGAACGCCTACCTCTACCTGCAGGGCGCCGACTACTTCGTCGCAGCTGTCACCCACGACCCGTTTCTCCATCTCTGGACGCTCGCTGTGGAGGAGCAGTTCTATCTTGCGTTTCCGGTTGTCCTGCTCGTCGGCTGGCGTCTCGCCCGACGCCGTGGTGCGACGGCGGTCGTCGCCGTCGTCGCAGGGATGTCGTTCCTGCTCTCGCTCGAGCTGTCTCGCGGCCACCTGCTGGCGCTGCAGCATCGGCCGCAGCAGTTTGCCTTCTACGGCTCACCGGCGCGCGCCTGGGAGTTCGCGGCCGGCGCGCTGATCGCACTCGCCGGCACTGCTCGCGTCCCGCGGCTGGTCGCCGAGGGGGCTACCGCTGCCGGGCTTGCGCTGGTGGTCGTCGGGGCGTTTGTCATCACCAGCACAACCGGCTTCCCGGGGACGGCGGCGCTGCTGCCGGTCGGCGGCACGGCCCTCGTGATCGCGGCAGGCTCTGAGAGCCTGCTCGCCCGTGGTCTGCTCGGAAACCGGCCCGCAACCTGGATCGGCGACCGTTCTTACGGCTGGTATCTCTGGCACTGGCCCGCGATCGTGTACGCACGTGCGCTCTGGCCCTTGGAGGGATGGGTGCCGGCCGCCGCAGCCCTCGCGGCGCTTCTGCCTGCGGCTCTCTCGTTCACGTACATCGAGGATCCCATCCGCCGTCGGCGCACGCTCAAGGGCACGCGCGTCCGCACGATCGCGGTCGGGGCTTCGGTCATCGGCGCCATCGCCTCCGGTCTGATGCTGAGCGCGACGCACGCGCTCGCTCGCACGGGACCTGGCGCAGACTGGGCCCAGGCGAGCGTTCAGCACGTCGACAGGCAGCGTGGCTGCGAGAGCAGCGCCCCTCTCGACGCTTCCAAGGTGTCGTCTTGCACCTGGACGGTGGCTCACCCGCGCGGACGGATCGTCCTCGTCGGGGACTCGACGGCGAGCGCAGTCTCCGAGGCGGTGGTAATGGCCGGCAACCGAGCGGGCTACGACGTAACGGTCTCGACGTACTTCGGCTGTCCATTCGTCGCCCTGCGTGTCTACGGGTCGACGGCTCCACCGGCCGTGTGCGACGAGATCGATCACGTCGGATTGCGCACGATCCGCGCCCTTCGGCCGGCCCTCGTGTTCGTCGTGAATCGCACCGACGACTACACCGACGGGTCTATGGGCCTTGCGCAATCTGGCGGCACGGCCCGCTACGAGCGTGGCGAACGACTCGGGCTCTGGACGAGCGGGCTGCGAAGCGACCTCGCGGCGCTCAGCCGAGCCTCGATCCCCGTCGTCGTGGTCGGGCAGGTCCCACGGATCTCGGACGCTCCGACGCAATGCGCGGTCGTACGCGTCCTCACACGGACGTGCTCGGCCTCCGCACCACGCGTTGCGGTCGATGCCGAACTTGCCCCGTCCCTCGCCGCGAACGAGCGCGCTGCACGTGGGCTGGCCGGCGTCTCATCCCTCGACTTGGAAGATTCGTTCTGTACCGCGCGGCGCTGCTCGACGATCGCCGGAAACAGGATCCTGTACAGCGACGCGTACCACCTCACCGTTCTCGGGGCTCGCCGCGTCACGGGCCGATTTGCGACAGCGATCCGTTCGCACGCGCGTACGTGACCGGCGGTCGAGTGAGGGCGCTTCTACTCCCGGGCATCCCATGCGATGCACCATCCGCCCTCCCAGGGGAGCACCGCACGAACCCTGATGACGACCGCGGTCGCCTCGATCCGCTGCCCGAACCGCTCGGATACCGTACGTGACTCGACGAAGGCGTCACCGGCGAGCGGCTTGACGTCCACCGCCGCACCCGGCGCCAGCGGGACCGAGGAGACGACCTCGTGCGGCCCTGCGCCGAGCACCTGATCCTCGACGACGAGCTCGTGGTCGGAGAGCCGCAGCGACCGGACGATCCGAACGCCGCCCGGCAGCACCGCCTCGCCGGTCAGCTCGTGCTCGTCCGCACGGATGAGCCGCACGCTCGGTAGCGGGCCGGAGCGAAACGCGCCCCAGACGCGGAACTGGTCGCCGTCCACCGCAACCGTCGCGTGGGCCTCGCTCCCGCGCTCGCGCGCCCGGATCGCCCCCGGCTCGTAGGTCGACGTTCCCGGGTCGACGACAACCGGTCGCCCGTCGACCCACAGTTGAAACGACAGCGCATCGGCATGCGCGTGCGCAGGCAAGAACTCGGGTGCGGGCGCCCCGCAGTCGAACGCGAGCCAGCAACGGCCGCGCCGGAGGAACACGTAGCCGGTTTCCCGGTGTACCGCGAGGCCCTCCGGCGGGGGCGAAAGCGCAATCGTCGGCGCGATGTCGAGTCCGCCGTCGTTGAACAGAGCGGGAGCGCCGTCCGGGCGCGACGACGACGCCGCAAACGACTCCATTCGCACGATCTCCGCCTCGAGCGGCGCAAACGCCCGTAGCTCGAGCAGATCACGGAGGACGAGGCGGTGATAGGCGGGGCTGCGCTCGTAATGCCCTCCGTCGGCCAGGATCTGCTCGGGCAGCTCTCGCCGGAGAAGCCGCAGCCCACGCTGTACCGCGGCCGCGTCCGACACCGCAGTGCCGCCGAGCACGAGCGCCTTCGCATTACGAACAACGTGGTTTCCGAGGATGTCGTCCTCGATGTTCCGACCGAGATACACGAGCTGGCGCCTCAGCGACTCACCGACGCGCGGCGACGCCAGAGCGGGCTCGAGACTGACGGCGGCGACCCAGTTGGCGATCCGGGTCGAGGTCACGTACGGGTGCCACGGCACGCCCGGCTTGGGGGGCGAGCTGTCGAGCCACCGCTCGACGAGCACCCGGGCGCCCTCCGCGTCACCAGCGCGAGCCGACTCGAGCACGTCGTCCCCATAGTTGAGCGCAAACGCTCGCAGCGCGCCTTCGGGCGCGGATGGCGAGGGGGCGAACGCCGGCGAGCGCCAGAGCTCGACATTCGCGGGCAGCGGCGATGGGGATGCGCTCCGCACCGTGCGAGGCACGAGCCTCCGCCGGACGGGCCGGGTCGCGCGACGAGCAAGCTGCCGGGGTCGCGCCGCGCGCAGCGCGTGCGCGTAGAGGGCGACGGTGTCGAGGCCAGAGGTCACGCGCTTCGGGTCGCTGAGGACGACGGCATTCAGTCGCGTTGCGCGAACACGACGGGGATCGACAGCGCGAGCGCCATGAACGCGTAGAAGTAATAGAACTGCATCGTCAGGTAGAAGGCGTTCGACGCGAGAGTCCCGACGAGCGCGGCGGTGCAACCCCACGCAAGCGGGCGCACGCGCGCGGCAAGCGGGTCGTGCGCGACGGCGTAGGCGCGGCCGAGGGCGCGCGCAGCGCGCAGGCGCCGGAACACCCAGTAGAGGAACACGCCGAAGAGGGCCGTCCCGACGAGGCCGGTCTCTACGATCAGGGCGACGTAGTAGCTGTGCGGCCCCCAGTTCGTCTTGCCGGTCACGAACTCGTAGTAGACGGAGAACGTGTTCAACCCGAGGCCGAAGAGCGGATCGGTGTGCAGCACGTGCGGGATGAAGCTGTAGACCGAGAAGTGAGCGCTCTCCGAGCCACCGCTCGTCTGGACGCGCGACTTCAGGACGGTCGTGAAGAACGAGCGGTTCGAAAGGACGACGGCGAGCAGGAGTGCGAGCGCCGCGCCGATCGGCACGAGCAACTGCGGTGTGCGCAGGTAGTGGCGATACGGGATCGCGAGGATCAGAGCGCCGACGCCGAGCCCGAGGAGCCCGCTGCGCGAGAGCGTCGCTGCCTCGACGACCAGCAGGAACCCGATCGTCACCATCAGCCATCTGCGCCAGGGGTTCCCGCGTTCGAGCCGCAGGTAGAGCGGCGTGAGGATCAGGAGTGGGATGATCAGCATGATCCCGAGGTGATTCGGGTCGCCGGTCATCGCGTTCGGCCGAAAGACACTCGTCCCGTTGATCGCGCCGTAGACGTTGATCTGACTCGCTCCACCGGTGATCGGCGACAGGATCGCTGCGTCGAGGTTCCCGCCGCGGCGGGCATCGAGCAGCTGCAGCATCCCGTACGCCGCGTTGACGACGATGCCGGCGCTGAACCAGCCGAGCGTGCGCCAGAAGTACGCCTGGCCGCGTCGCGAGAGCCACACGACCGCGGCGGCGAGGAAGGCGAAGTGGATCAGCCACTTCGTCATCCCTTTCCCCCACTGCGCCAGGGCGTCGGAGTCCGAGAGGTCGAAGTAGCCGACGAGGTAGACGATGAGGAACGCCGCGAGGAAGCCGATCAAGATCGCGGTCGTCCGAGGGACGCGGAAGCGACGCGTGGTGATGATGAACGAGCCGAGGAAGAGCAGCGCGAGCACGTCGGCCAGCGAGACCGTTCCCGCAAAGCTCCAGTGCACCTTCTCGAACGTGACACAGAACACGCTCGCGAGAAAGAGGAAGCTCGTCAGCCGTCTCACACGAGCCCTTCAAGGACGTCAGCGAATTCCTGTACCCGCGAGCGCCGCGACACCTTCGTGCGCCACTCGGCCGAAAGTGCGGGCGCGTCGAGTGTTCCACCACGCCACTGTGCGTGGAAGTCGCGCAGCGCGGCCTCCATCCCGTCGATGTCGTCAGGGGCGACGACGACGCCGGCGCCGGCTGCGCGAATCAACTCGGCCGCCGCTCCGTCGGGCGGGACGACTGCGAGGATCGGCCGGTCGGCCGCGAGATACTCGAACACCTTGCCGCTGAGCACCCCTTTCCCTCGCCCGCCGGCGTCGGGGATGAGGAGCAGCAGCACTTCGGAGTCACGCTGCAGCTCGAGCGACGCGCGGCGCGGCGCGTAGGGGATCAGCTCGAGGCGATCCCCGAGCGACTGCTGCTCGGCCCACTCGCGATCGGTCGACCGGAAGTCGCCGAGAAACCGGGCAACTACGTCGTCGAAGCCCGCGCGTCCAAGCGCGGTGAGGAACGGTCGCGGGTCGCGCTTGCCGAAGAACGAGCCCGTGTGCGTGATACGAAAACGGCTCGACTCGTGGTGCTCGATGCCCGCGAAATCATCGAAGTCCGAGCCGTTCGCGATCGTGACGACAGGCCCTTTTGGCGAGCGCTCGCGCATCTCGACTGCGATCGCCTCCGACACCGCCACGATCGCATCCGCGTTGCCAGTGATCAGGCGCGCGATTGCATGCTCGCCCTGCTCCTTCACCCGCACCGCGAGGCGCTCCGCATCGCGATGTGGATGCGCGACGACCGAATCGCGAAGATCGGCGACCCACGGCACTCCGGTCGCGCGCTTCACGGTTGCACCGACGAGGTGCACCGAGGACGGCGGTGACGTCGTGACGACGACATCGATCTGCTCGTTCTTGACGATCCGAAGCGCGGCCGGGATGGCGGTGAGGTTCCAGCTGACGTTCTCGTCGGGGACGAGCAGCCGCCGCCCGGCAAGCTGCATCTGCCTTCCGAACCGCTCGAGCCCCTGGGTGCCGTGCAGCTCCTCGGCGGGCTTGCGGCCCTTGGGGCCGAGGTAGCGGGCGCGGTGAACCCAGGCAAGCGTCGGGGGCGCCAGATCGTCGTCGCGGTGGATCCACTTCGAGTCGTCGGGCGCAAGCACGTGCGTCTCGATGCCGAGCTCGGGCAGATGGGTGGCGAACTTCAACGGCCGCTGCACGCCGCCGCCGCCCGACGGCGGGAAATACATGGTGACGAGCAACACCTTCACCGGGCGATTCGCTCCCAGAGCTCGACGAGCGCGGTCGCCTCGGCGTCCTGCGAGAACTGCTCCCTGGCCGCCTCCCTGGCCGCCGCACCGAGACGGGTGCGCAGCACATCGTCCTGCAGCAACTCCGTGACGGCGGTGCGCAGCGCTGCGGGATCACGCGCCGGGACGAGCAGGCCGGTCTCGCCCGAGCGGATCGCGTCGCGGAGGCCACCGGTATCGGACGCGATAACGGCGCGCCCGTGGGCCATTGCCTCTCTCGCCGTCATGCCGTAGCCCTCGCGATGCGAGGGGACGCAGACGACGGCTGCACGGTCGTACCACTGCCCAAGCTCAGCCGGCGGGACGAAGCCGACGGCTTCGGGAACCTGCGCGCGGAGCGGGCCATCACCGACGATCACTCTGGGCATGCCTTCGGTCGCCTCCACGAAATCGAGGATTCCCTTCTCCTCCGACAGTCTTCCCACAAAGAGCACGTGGGGCGGCTGGGCAGGTCCCGCGAGCTCGTCCGGAAGCGCGACCCCGGACGGGATCACCTCGACCGTACGCGCGCCGAGCGCCTTCCCGGCGTCGGCGAGGGAGTGTGAGGCGGCCACCACGGCAGTCGCCCCGCGAAGCAGCGGACGTGCGAGCGCGGGAGCCCGCCGTGCCAGTTCGACGTCGGTTCCCCAGAGCTGCAGCACGTAGGGCTTGCCGGTCGCCCGCGCTGCGAGCGCCGAGGGCAGCCAGTGAGCGTGTACGAGGTCGGCGTCGGCGGCGGCACGTCTCGCCGCCCATGCGTAGGCGGCCATGAACCCCGGCACGAGCAGCAGCCGCCACGGCTCCTGCCGCAGGTTCTGGACGATGCCGCCCCCGTAGGCGAGGCCAAAGTGGCGGAAGGTGGCAGGTGAGACGACCTCGACCTGGACACCACGGCGCTCGACGGCCCGTACGGCGTCCGCGACGAACCGGCCCGCGGAGTCGCTCGCGTCGCGCGGGTACGACGTGGTCAGGACGACGGCTCTCATCCTGGAAGACGATAGAGACGACCCTTGCGGATCGCCCAGGTGGCGCCGTACCGCTGGGCAACCCGCGGGTCGTTCGTCAGCACCCAGTGCTGCACGGCACGCACGCGCGCATACGGGAGATTCGCGGTCGTGTTCGCGACATGCGAGACGGGAGAGGCGACGACGTAGACGGGCGCCTTGGCGGCGATTCGATAAGAGGCGTCGACAGGCGCAAGCACGACCGCACCCTTCGGCACCTTCGTGCGCAGGTTGTGCACGAGCCGCGGCGAGAGCGCGAGAGGATCGGTCTTGGCGTTGACGTGCCAGTGCCTTGCACCGTGCACGAGCACGGGCAGCACGAAGCACAGCATGGCCGCCGCGCCGAGCAGATGGTGCTCACGCGGCGGCCGAGGCCGCAGCACGAGGCCGGCACCGAGCGCGGCCGCGCCCACGCCGAGCGCGAACCACGTGGCGGCGGCAGGCCCGCCGTGGTGAAGCCCGTAGGCGAAGTCACCAGGCCAGTAGTGCTGCAGCAGGATCCCCGCGAGCAACGCGACCGGCAGGACGATCATGCGCCGCGCGAGCAGCGCGAACGCGCCCGCGAGCGCGAACGGCAATGGCGCGAAGCCGGCCGCCCGGCGCGACTGCGACAGCGACACCGCATCCGAGAAGTGCACGAAGAGCCACGGCACCTCCATCAGGACGAGCACGAGCAGCGCGCCGCCGAGCACGAACGAGCCCCACCGGCGACGCACGGCGAGCCCGGCGAGCGGCAGCAGGAAGAGCGCGGCGACGGCAACGGCGCCGCTGCGGCCGAAGATCTCGGCCGCCAGTCGGTAGTGCCGGTCGCTCGAGACGACAAGGCTCGACCCGTAGTGCTGGATGGCGCGCAACCGTTCGGCGCGTCCCGGGTCGTGCGAGACGGTCTCGTCGACGATCGGCTTGAGCCAGAGGAGCACGAGGCCGGTCGGCACGAGCGCGGCAGCGAGCGCCGGGCCCCACGTCCGCCACTCCACTGCGCGCACAGCCGCATAGCCGGCGAACGGGATCAACAGGAACAGCGCATACGTCGGATGCGTCAGCGCGAGCGCACCGAAGATCGCGGCGAGCGCCGCCCAGCTGCGCCTGCCCGGCTTCGCGAAGAAGAGGGCGATCGCAGCCGGCACGAGCAGCTGCCGCGCGGCGGTCGCGGGCAGCGCGAGGACCGTGAACGAGCCGCCGTTCCCGGGCCCGAAGCAGAAGACCGCAAGCGTCGCGAGCAGGACGGATGCACCGGCCCAGCGCGAGTCGAAGAGCACGACGCCTGCCTCCCAGGCGACCGCGCACGCAAGCGGCGCCAGCAGCGAGGGCTCGTGCCGCAGCACCGCGTCGGGATCGACCCCGGACACCCAGCTGACGAGCGCAAGAAAGCCGTGCCACAGCGGGAACGCGTAGCCGGGATGGAGGCCGCCGTCCTTGAACTCGTCGACGGTACGCAGGTGCAGGTCACCGAGGGCGACGAGCTTGCGGACTCGCGCCTCGTGGAAGAGCCCGTCGCCGACGACCACTCCCTCCACGTGCCAGAGGAACCAGCCGAGCACGATGCCGACGCCCCAGGCCCACGCGCTCGCCAGCCGCTCGCTCGAGCGGCGCTCACCCGCGCGACGCCCACGACCGAGCACGAGGGCGCCGACCGCGATCGCGGCGAGGATCAGCGCCGCGAGGCGGATGTTCGAGTGCACGGTGAAGACGACGGCCCACGCGACGAACAGGCTCGCGAAAGCCCACGCGAGAGTCGCCGACACCGAGCGCTGCCCGAGCGCCCGCGCGATCGCAGCACCGGGAAGCAGCACGACGACCGTGCCGAACGCGAGGCGAAGGTACTCGATCATCGATTCACTCGAGGAGCGAGCGGGCGTTGCCGGACGAGAGGAACCGGACGCCGTCGCGATACTGCTCCCGGCGCAGGACAAGCGCCCGCAAGCGCAGCGACCAGAGCAGAAGCTTGCGCACCCGTTCGGCCTCCTTCGGCCCGCGGTGCTTGTCGATGTAGCGCAGATGCCCGCGCAGGTTCTCGACGTACAGCTTGCCGCCGTGCGACGCGCCGCCGACGTGCACGACCTGCGTCCCTGGGAAGAAGAGCACGTCCCAGCCGGCACGGCGGAACCGTGTCATCCAGTCGGCCTCCTCACTGAACATGAAGAAGTCCTCGTCGAACAGGCCAACAGCGTCGGCCGCCTCGCGCCGAATGAGCAGCGCGGGACCGTAGAGCCACTCAACTGCGCGCACCTCGTCGTGGTCGAAGCCGCCGGCATACAGCGGGTTCAGGCGCTGCGAGTGTGGCGCGATCTTGCGAATGCCGAGGTATTCGGTCGCGAGCCGCCAGAGCGTCGGCTCGCCCCGCACCGACCGCTGCAGCGTCCCATCGGTGTTGACGAGCCGCGGCCCGACGACCGCGGCCTCGGGGTGCTCGTCCGCAAACGCGATCAGCTTGTCCAGACCGTCGCCACCTTGCTCGTCCTGCTCGACCCAGGCGTCGGAGTTGAGCAGGAAGAACCAGCGTCCGTCCGCGACCCGCATCCCCGAGTTGTTGCCGCCGCCCATGCCCCGGTTCGACTGCTCGATCACGCGCACGTTGCCGAACTGCTCGCGGATGAGCTCCAGCGTCCCGTCGGTCGAGCCGTGGTCGACGACGATCACATCGCGGCCGCGGACCGACTCGAGACACTGCTCGAGCCACGGCAGCGCGTTCCACGTCACGACGACGACGGTGACGTCAGGTTGTGCCATCGGGCACCGGCGCTCGATCCCTGTGCATGCCCTCCCACAGCAGCACCGCGAGTCCCGGCAGCGCCAGCAGGATCGTCATGATGAAGAAGAGGAAGCCGCAGGCGAACGCCTGATCCGGGGGAACGCCGAGCTTGCCGAGGAAGCTGACGAAGAAGGCCTCGCGCACGCCGAGCCCGTTGACCGTGAACGGCACGAGCATGACGAGGAAGAGCAGAGGCCCGAGGACGATGTAGGGCAGCGGCGAAAGCCCGATACCGACCGCGCGCGCCGAGGCATAGATCGCAAATACCCGGGACAGCTGGAGCACGAGTGTCACCGCCGCCACGACGGCGAGCGTGCCGAGGTGGTCGCGATAGCCGTGAATGCCGTCGTAGACCGCCCTGAGCAGGCCCTCGATCCGAAGCTTGCGCGCGAGCGGCACGCCGAAGGCGAGGCGCCGCCTGACCGACCGAGAGAAGAACACGACCCCGGCGGCCGCGGTCGCAACGACGAAGAGGATCTCGATCCAGAGGTAGGGCCCGATGGGGTACCGGCCGATCGCGAGCAGCAGGCCTACCCCGGCGAGCAAGAGCGTCACAGCCCCGCCGAGCGAGCGCTCGAGCAGGACCGAGCCGGTGATCGGCGTGATCTCGCCCGGATGGCGGCGTGCAGTCTCGAAGATGCGCGAGGCGTCGCCCCCGATCGAGGTCGGCAGCACCTGGCCGACGGCGTAGGAGACGAAATACGCGCGCGTCAGCCACGGCACGTTCTCCCGCACGCCCCTGGCGCCGAGCAGCTGCTTCCAGCGCCACGCCATGGGCGGCACCGTGACGAGCGTCAGGAACGCCGAGAGCAGGAGCCACGGAATGCTCGCATCCCTGATGATGTCGACCGTCTTGGCAAGGTCGATCTTCGCGACGATGTACGCGATCGCCGCGGCCGAGACGGCGATGGTCCCGGCCGGGCGCAGCCAGCGTTTCATCGGTTGAATCGCTCGCGACTGAATCGCTCGTGGACCCGGCGCAGGGCCGCAACTGCCGCGCGGATGTCGTCCTCGGAGTGCGCGGGCGAGAGCGGCAGCGAAAGCACCTCGCCGCCGGCACGCTCGGACACCGGGAGTGGCGGCTGGTGCGGCGCGAGCCGGCCGCGGTACGCGCTCAGGAGGTGCACGGGCAGAAAGTGGATCGAGGTGCCGATGTTCTCGTCGGTCAGCGCGGCCTGGTACGCATCACGGGTCGCGCCCGCGCGACCGGCGTCGACACGGATCACGTACAGGTGGTTCGCGTGCACGTCGCGCGGGTCTTGGGCAACGGGCTCGATCCCTTCGAGCCCCGCGACTCCCTCGTCGTAGATCTCGACCTGGAGGCGGCGAATCGCACCGTGCCGTTCGACCTTGTCGAGTTGCACGAGCGCGATCGACGAGAGCACGTCGCTGAGATTCGCCTTGTAGCCGGGCACGGCGATGTCGTACAGCGAGCCGTGTCCGCGCCGCATCACCCGCAGGTCGTCGAGCGCGTCGGCGAGATCGTCGCGGTTGGTTGCGATCAGCCCGCCCTCGCCGGCCGCGATGTTCTTCGTCGCGTAGAGCGAGAAGCACGTCAGATCGGAGATCGAGCCGACCTTGCGGCCGCGGTATCGCGACTCGGCGGCGTGCGCCGCATCCTCGACGACCGGCAGGCCGAACGACGCGAGCGCGTCGAGGTCGGCGGGCTGACCGTAGAGATCGACCGGGACGATCGCCTTCGTCCGCTCGCCGATGAGCGTCCGCACCTGCTCGGGATCGATGTTCAATGTCTCCTCGAGCACGTCCGCGAAGACGGGCGTGGCGCCACAGTGGACGATGACATTCGCCGTCGCAGGCCACGTGAGCGAGGTGGTGATCACCTCGTCGCCGGGACCGACGCCGAGCGCGACGAGCGACAGGTGGAGCGCCGCGGTGCACGACGAGACCGCGAGGACGTGCTTCGCCTCGAGATAGTCGCGCATCCGCGCCTCGAGCTCTGCGGTGCGCGGGCCCGTCGTCAGCCAGCCCGATCGCAGCGTCTCCGAGACGGCCGCGATCTCCTCCTCGGTGATCGCCGGAGGCTGGAACGACAGGAACTCAGTTCGCTTGGAGGAGAGCTCCGGCATCCGCGGTGACGAAGCGTATGCGTTGTGCCGCGGCCTCCGCCCGCGTCACGGCCTGCTCGCGATCCTTGCCAAGCACGAGGACGGCCCCGGCGCGGTCGCCACCGCGGCGCAGCTGGGCGAACTCGTACCCCGGTTCTCGGTAGATCCGCACGGATTCGACGCCTTCGAGCCCGTCCGGGACCTCGACACGCTCGAGGACGCCCGCAGGCGCGACGAGGAAGCGGGTGACAGCGCCTCCGCGCCGGCTCCGGCGCTCCGTGAGCACGAGCTCGCTCCCGAAGGCGGCCGCCAGCGCGAGCCCGTTCAGATCGACGCCGGTGGCCGCCTGCACGAGCTCGGCGTCGTGACCGCCACCGAGACGTGCGGCGACCTCGATCACCTGCGGCCCGTCGGGGCCGAGCCGCAACTGCGTGTACGACGGCCCGACCTCGATCCCGAGCGCCGCAACGGCCGCTGCCGCGACGGGCGCGGCCGCTTGCGCATGGGCGGATTCGAAGACGTGGGCCAGCGCGACCCCGAATGCCGGCGGATCGGCCGTGATCCGGTCGGTGACTGCGAGGGCAGTGAACCCTGCTGCGCTCGAGAACCCGACCACGGTCACCTCCGGCCCGTCCACCAGCTCCTCGACGAGCGCGAGGCCGTTGCGCGCGGCGCTGCGCGCCGTCGCAATCGCGGCCGGAAGCTGCGCGGGGTCCTCGACGAGCGTCAGACCCTTCTGCCCCTGGCGGTCGGGCGCCTTCACGACCACCGGCCCCGTCACGGGCGGTAGTGGATCCTCGCCGCCGACCACCCACGAGCGGGGCTGGGGGATGCCGGCCTCGGCGAGCCGCTCACGCTGGCGAAGCTTGTTCGTCGCGACGACCGCGGTGGCCGGCGTGATCGGATGCGCCAGGCCGAGCCGCTCGGCGATGCGCGCCGCGACGCCGACCGGCCAGTCGGTGCCCGGCGAGATCAGCCCGTCGATGCCGAGCGCACCGGCGAGCCGCTCGACGCCCGCCTCGTCCTCGGTCGAGAGGATGCAGCGGCGGTCGGCGAACTCGAAGCCGGGCGCGGCCGGATCACGGTCGACGACAGCGACCCAGAGGCCGCGCTCGCGCGCCGCTTCGAGCAGCCCGAGCTGTGCGGGACCGGCCCCTAGGACGAGTAGGCGCGGGTTTCCCGCGCGAGAATCGCTCTCCACCACGCCTCATTGTCGCGATACCACGCGACGGTGCGCTCGAGGCCGTCCTCGAAGCTCGTGCGGGCTTGCCAATCGAGAAGACGCTGGGCCTTCTCGGTCGAGCCGATGTGGCGGTCGACCTGACCCAGCCGCTCGGGAACGTGCGCGCGCAACTCGGCCGGCTTACCCAGCACCTCGAGCACGCTGCCGGCAATGTCGTTCACCGAGATGTCGACGCCGGTAGCGATGTTCAGCACCTCCCCGGCGAGTCGCTCTATCGGCGCGTCGATCACGCGCTCGATCGCCTCGGCATCGTCGGCGACGTAGAGCCAGTCGCGCGATGCATGCCCGTCGCCGTGGATCGTCAGAGGCTCGTCTGCGAGCGCCTGCGTGATGAAGCGCGGTACGACCTTCTCGGGGTGCTGCCTGGGCCCGTAGTTGTTGAACGGGCGGACGATCACGATCGGCAGGTCGTAGGTCGTCCAGTACGAGTAGGCGAGCCGGTCGGCACCCGCCTTCGTCGCCGCGTACGGCGAGCGCGGCTTCAGTGCGTGCTCCTCGTCCATCGGAGCCGACTCAGCGGTGCCGTAGACCTCGGACGACGAGATGAGGATGAACCGCTCGACAGGCGTGACGCGAATCGCGTCGAGCAGGATCTGCGTGCCCTCGACGTTCGTCGTCACGAACTCGGAGGCCCCGTGCTCGATCGACTTCTCGACGTGCGACTCGGCCGCCGCGTTCACGATCACGTCGACGCCCTCGACGAGCTCGCGCACGAGCGCGGTGTCGCGAATGTCGCCGTGCACGAAGGAGAGCCGTGGATGGCTCATCACGTCGGCGAGGTTCTCGAGATTGCCGGCGTAGGTGAGCGCGTCGAGCGTGACGACCTCGTACGGCGTCGCGTCGAGCAGGTGCCGGATGAAGTTCGAGGAGATGAAACCCGCCCCACCCGTCACCAGAACCCTCTTGCTCACAACTCCTCCTCGATGGTGTACAGGGGCCTGCCCTCGACGTCCCGCTGGATCCGCCCCAGTGACTCCCCGATCAGCGCGAGGACGAATCCCTGGATGCCCAGCACGAGAACAATGCCTGCTCCCGCGAACAGCGGGCCGGGGAAGTTCGCGTTCACGATCCAATAGACGACGCCGTAGACGCCCAGCGCCGCCGCGGCCAGCGAGCAGACCAGGCCGAGCGAGACGCCGATCCACTGCACCGGCTGCGGCCAGAAGCCGGCGACGACATGAAGCGCGAGCCGGACGAGCCGGAGCGGCGAGTAGCGCGACCCCGAACTCGACGCGGCGTGCGAGACGTCGACCTCCTCGACGGACACCCCGGTCGAGACGACGAGCGCCTTCGTGAACTTCTGCCGCCCGATCGCGCCGAGCATCGGCTCGATCGCACCGCGCCGGTAGCCGTTGAATGCGCAACCGAAGTCGGCAATGTGCACGCCGGTGAACCGGCGGAGGAGCCCGTTGATCACCCGGCTCGGCAGCGTGCGGCCGGGCGAATCGTGCCGGGCGATGCGGCGCCCCGACGCAACATCGGCCCGATCGAGTGCAGCGAGGAGCTTCGGGATATCCTCCGGCTCGTTCTGCAGGTCGCCGTCCATCGTGACGATGAGATCGCCGCGCGCGCGGACGAGGCCGGCGTGCATCGCGGGGTGCTGGCCGAAGTTGCGCTTGAAGCGTACGACGCGCATGCGCGCATCCCCTTCGTGGAGAGTGCGCAGGCGCGCAAAGGTCGCGTCGGTGGAGCCGTCGTCGATGAAGATGACCTCCCAGTCGCGACCTTCGAGCGACGAGGCGATACGCCGGTAGAGCTCCTCGACGGCACCCTCCTCGTTCAGCACCGTGACGACGACGGAAACGTCCATCAGGAGAACACGACCCGTCGAGCAGCCAAATCGAAGGTCACGGCATGGCGCCGCAGGAACGCGTCTCCGATGAGGCCCTCGTAGCGAATGTCCTGGAACATCACGTCGGGATCTTCCTGGGCGAGCTCCGGCGCACCGGCCGGATGGATGCGGCCGCGGATCGAGCCGAACCTGCGCGTGTAGACGTGACCGGTCTCGTCGCGCCCGTCGACGACCCGGAGACGCGGATCGTCGAGCGCCACGCCGACGTCAGCCGCGAGGCTCTCGTCGAGGATGAGGACGTCGCTGCCCATGTCGATCTCGACCTCGACCGTTCGGCCGTTCGGCAGGACGAGCGGCATGAACGCGGTCGCATCCGGCCCGTCGCTTTCGACCCGGATATCGATCGACGCGCCCCCACCGGGAGCGCCGATATAGACGACGCCACGCGGGTAGTCGACGGTGAAGGGCGACTCCGCGAAGAATGCAAGGGAGAGGAAGCCATCGAGGTCGGCGACCTCCGGCGGAAAGCCCGACGTGTCGAGAATCCCGATGGGCAGCACTTCACGATGAAGGGTGTCGAACGTGAGCGCCGGCAGTGTTGCGAGCGGCAGCGTGACCGCCTGCCCCGACATCCGCCGGCCCGTGAACGTCTCCGGCCCCGGCTCGAGCCCGAGCCGCTCGGCGAAGCGGTCCGTCACGAGCGTCAACCCGATGCCCGAGTCGAGAATGAACCGCGTGTCGTGGCCACCTGCGGTGACAGGCACTGTGACCAGATGGTGGAGGTACTCGAAGGGCGCCCCCGGCATCGCGGACGACGCTACAGCACCCCGAACACCCGGCTCACAGGACGCTAACCGGCGCCGCTTAGGGTCGCACCGGTGCAGGCAGGCAATCAGGTCGGCGATGTCGTGCTCGAGCGCGGCATCTATCGCGGACAACGTGCGCCGGACGTTCCCGCACCGCGTCGTCGGCCAGTGGGACGGGCGCGTCGGCATCTACTGCGCCCCGGGCAACGAGAGCAAGGCAATGCGACGAGGCCCGGACGGCTGCCTGAAGCGCTGGGTCACGGACAAACCGCCGATCGACACCGCATGGAGCAGACGCATCTCTTGCGCTTCGAGGAGGCGACCGAGCTCGGGATCTGGACGCGCGCCGAGGCCGCGAGGATTCGCGCCGAGGGCGACCGCGTGATCGCCTCTGCGCGTTGCCGACCGGCGGGGCCGACCGGCGGGGAGCACTGGCGGCCGCCTGCCGCGTCGGGCCTGCTGCGACTACCGAAGGGCTCGGATGTGGTCTGAGGGCGAGGTGATCCTGCGCCGCGAGGTGCTGAACGACGGCCGGGCGTGGATCGAGTTCCCCGTCATCGTCGTGCGCGATGCCCCGGAGCTCCTAGCGACCTACATCGCCGAGGGCACGGCGTTCTCGTTCCCGGAGGGCACGTTCCCGACACCGGACGGGCGCCATCCGTGGCACGGTCGCGCCCGCTGGCAGGGTCACGGCGTCCTGATGCTGCAGCGCCCGGGCGACGCGCATGCGATCTGGGTCTTCTGGGACGGCCCGGAGCGCGCATTCCACGGCTGGTACGTGAACCTGCAGGAGCCCTTCCGGCGCACCGGGCGTGGTTACGACACGCAGGACCTCGAGCTCGACATCTGGGTGCCCGCCGCGGGTGGCTGGGAATGGAAGGATGCGGAGGTGCTCGACGAGCGAATCCGCGAAGGCCGTTACACGGTCGAGCAGGTCGAGGAGACCTGGGCCGAGGGCCGCCGCGTGGTCGCGGAGCTCGACGCGGGCCGGCGCTGGTGGGACCCGGGCTGGGCTCACTGGGAGCCCGACCCGGCGTGGCGCTCCCGGGCATGACCGTTTCGCGCACGTCCGGTATCAGACACGCGCACGAACGAGTGACGCCTTCGTGACAGGACTGTCACCGGTGCGGCATCAGACCGACCAACATTCGGCTTCGCGCGGGACACGTCCGGTGTCAGACACCTGCGTATGGCGTTCCGGCAACGCGGACGCCTCGTGAACGTCGCACGCCGAGAGCTGCACCGCGGCCGCGTCTGGCGCATCGTCGCGGCGCGCCACATCGGCGTGCACGAAGGCTTCGACGTTCTGTGGCACCCGGAGGGCATCCCCGTCTACCGGCCGTTTGCCGACGGGCGTCAGTTGCGCATTCCCGGCGAGGTCGATTGGCAGCTCGAGTCGATCCCGTCGGAGGTTGCGAGCATCGGATTCGTCCGCCCGGGCGACCGTCACTCGTTGTGGCTGCACTTCCGCGCCGGCACCTTCGAGAGCTGGTACGTGAATCTCGAACGTGCGAGCACCTGGAACGGACCTTGCTTCGACTACGTGGACGAGAAGCTCGACCTCGTCGTCGATGCAGACGGCACCGTCCACTGGAAGGACGTCGACGAGCTCGAGGAAGCAGCGCGCACCGGTCACCTCGACGCGAACGAGGTGCGCGCGGAAGCGGAGAGAATCCTGGCCGCGCCGTCCTGGCCGACGGGCTGGGAGAGCTTCACGCCTGACCCTGCGTGGTCCGCCCCCGAGCTGCCGGTGGGCTGGCAGGCGCCGCCGCTTTGCTCCGAGCGCTTCGAGCTCCTGCCGCTCCGCGAGCGTGACCTCGACGACTACGCAGGACTTCGCGGCGATCCCCGGACGCGTGTGCATTCGAGCACCGGCGTGCCGCGGACGCGGGAAGAGGCTGAGGCGGAGCTCGAGCACTCGAACGCCGCCTGGCGGGAGCACGGGTTCGGCACCTGGTGCCTTCGCGACCTGAACGGGACCTTCGCCGGCGTGATCGTGGCTGTGCCAGGCCGCAAGGATCCGGAAACTCTCGAAGTCGGCTGGGTGCTCGCCCCCGACCACTGGGGACGCGGCCTTGCAACCGAGGCCGCGCGGCTCGTCGTCGCCGATCTCTTCCAGCGAGCCGAAGTCGAGCGCGTCACCGCGTTCCTGCGCGTCGAGAACGACGCGTCGCGCCGGGTCGCCGAGAAACTCGGGATGACACACAGCGAGACGCTTCCCGGCGCCCGCAGCGCAGGGGTCGAGCGGTACGACCTTCGGAGCCCAGGCTGACCGCGACGTTCGGCCACGAGCCTGCGCGTCTCTTTCGTGGTGCTCGCGCTGATCGCCGGCTGTGTCGCCGTCGCTGCGACGCGGCTCCGGTTCGCCGGGCCACCGGTCCCCGAACCGCCTCTTCGTAACGCAACCGCACCAACAGTGCAACAAGAGCGAAAAGGACACTTTCGCCGGTGACGGCGAGCAGTTACCACGGACAGGAACACATTCCTCGTCGAAACGGAGCTGCCACATGGATCGCACTCGCCTCTTGTTGCTCGCCCTCATCGCCGCCTTCCTGCTCGTCGCGCCTGCGGCACAGGCCGCGTCCCCCGACCTCGTCGTGAGCCAGGTGTACGCGGGCGGCGGCAATGCGGGCGCCACCTTCGCGAACGACTACGTCGAACTGCTCAACCGCGGCAGCTCGACCGTCGATCTCACCGGCTGGAGCGTCCAGTACGCACCCGGCACAACCACCTCGTGGTCACCGACCGTACTCACCGGAAGCATCGCGCCTGGACACCGTTACCTCATCCAGTTCGCCTCCGCGGGCGCCGTCGGGTCGCCACTGCCCGCGCCCGACGCATTGGGGACGACGAATCTCGCGGCGAGCGGCGGCAAGGTTGCGATCGTGCACGACAGCGCCGCACTCACCTGCGGCACGGCCGCGGGAAGCTGCTCGGCGGTCGCGACCGTTCATGACCTGCTGGGCTACGGCTCAGCCACCGACTTCGAGGGCACCGCGGCCGCGGACGCCCTCACGAATACAACGGCCGCCGTGCGCGACGGCAGCGGCTGCACCGACACAGACTCGAACGCCGCTGACTTCACCGCTGCGACTCCAGCACCGCACAACTCAGCGAGCGCGGCGACCGTCTGCGGCGGCGCCCCTTCCTCGACCACGCAGAGCGCGAGCGTCAGCGTCGACATCCAGTCGTCCATCTCGCTGACGCTCGAGCACAGCTCCCTCAGCTTCGGCAGCGTCGTGGCGGGCCAGACGCCGGCTCCGGTCAGCGAGCACGTGACCGTCGTCAGCAACGGAGCGACGGGCTACGCACTCAGCGTTCACCGGACGGCGTTCACCCCGGCCGATCTGCCGCTCGGGATCTCGGCGACCGCGCCGGCGGGAACGCAGGTCGGCGGCTCGCTTACCGGGGGTGCGGTGGTCGGTGTCCCCATCGCCCCGGCTGCCGATCTGCTCGTCGGCACATCGGCGTCGGCGACGCCCGCCGCCGGCGACGTCTGGCCGACGAGCTTCTCGTTCACACCGTCGCTGCCCTCGGTCGCGGCCGGGCACTACGCCACGTCCGTCACGTACACGGTGATCGGCCGGTGATCGCGGCCGTCGCCGTCCACGCAACGCTCGCCGCGGCGAGCGTTGCGGCGGCGCCCGCGCAGGTGTCGCTCACCGCCTCGCCGGCGCAGGTCACGCTTCCCGCGGGCGGGCGGCAGATCGTCCGCGTCGCCGCGATCGGGCGCGGCTCGCTGAGTGTCGAGGCGCGGGTGGCGGGATTCGCGCTCGACCTCCGCGGCCGGCCGCGCGTCGTCTCTGTGAGCGACGCGGCGGCGTGGCTCTCAGTTCGACCGCGGCGACTCGTCGTCGGCCGCAACGGCGGTCTTCTCACCGTCTCGTCCCGGCGGCCTCTCGACGCACGGCCCGGAGATCACAGCGCCGTCGTTCTCCTCTCGGCGGTCGCGCCCTCGGCGCGCGGTGTGGTGGTGCGCATGCGTATCGGCCTGGCCGTCTCGGTGCGCGTCCCTGGCCGCATCGTTCACCACGTGTCCGTGGTCGCGGCGCGCTTGCGACGCGCGGGCCACGCACGGCTGCTCGAGCTGACGCTTGCGAACCGCGGCAATGTGATCGAGGTGGTCGGAGCCGGCGGCCTGAGGGTGAGCCTCGTGCGGCGAGGACGGGTCGTCGCGCACTACCTCGTCGCGCGCCGCGAGCTCCTGCCGGGCACGCGCGGTCTCGTTCGGCTGCGGTACGACGGTCATGCCCGTGGCATGACCGTCGTCCGCACCGAGCTCAGGCGCGCAGGTGCCCGGCCGGTCGAGCGCCGCTTTCGGCTACGTCTGTGAGCCGGGCGCCGTCGCGCGAACCGCGGTCGCCCGCTGACGCCGCGCAGCGACCGACGCTTGCACATCCGCCTCGACCTCGCGGTGACGCCTGATCCCGAAGGCGGCGAGCGAGCCGAGCGCGACAATCCCCGCACCCACGTAGACCGCCGGCGTCATGCCGTCGACGAACGACGGCCCGGTGCCGTACCCGCCGTAGTGAGCGAAGATCGACGCCAGCACCGCGACACCGAACACTCCGCCGAGCTCGCGCACGGCGTTGTTGGCGCCCGACGCCTGACCTTCCTCTTCCGGCTTTACGGCCGAGAGGACGACGTTTGCGACCGGCGCGAAGAAGAGCGCCATGCCTGCTCCGGAGAGGATGAACGGAATCACAAGCGAGCTGTACGGCGTCGAGGGCGTCGAGACGGTCGCGATCCAGGCGAGCCCGGCGGCCTGCAGAGCAAGACCGAGGCCCATCAGCTTCTCGCCGCCGACCCGGTCGGACAGCGCACCGGCGATCGGCGCGATGAAGATCGGCATCGCCGTCCACGGCAGGATCCGCAACCCGGACTGCAGCGGCGAGTAGCCCTGCACCGTCTGGAAGAACTGCGCGAGCAGGAAGATCGAACCGAACATCCCGAAGAACATGAAGAGGCTGGAGATGTTCGCAAGCGCGAAGGTGCGATTGCGGAAGAACCGCATCGGCAGCATCGGCGTGTCGGTGTGCAGCTCCCACCAGACGAACGCACCGAGCACGGCAAGCCCGCCGAGGAGCGCGCTCATGATCTCGGGCGACGTCCAACCGATCGCGTTGCCGCGGACGAGGCCCCACACGATGCCGAAGAGGCCAGCACTCGCAAGGCCGACGCCAGGAAGGTCGAGCTTCGACGCCGGCCCGCGGCTCTCAGCGAGCCGCGACCACGCGAGGGGCGCGAGGACGAGCCCGATCGGGACGTTCAACCAGAAGATCCAGTGCCACGAGATGCCGCTGACGACGGCGCCGCCGACGAGCGGGCCGATGGCGACGGCAAGGCCGCTGATCCCGCCCCACGCACCGAGCGCGAGTCCGCGGCGCTCGGCCGGAACCGCGGCGGAGAGGATCGTAAGCGTCAGCGGCATGACGATCGCCCCGCCGAGTCCCTGCACCGCCCGGGCCGCGTCGAGCGCGCCGATCGACGGGGCGAGCGCGGCAGCCGCGGATGCAAGCGTGAAGATCGCGAGACCGATGGTGAGCATCCGCCGGCGGCCGAAGCGGTCACCGAGAGCGGCACCCGTCAGAAGCAGCACCGCGAAGGTCAGGGTGTACGCGTTCACTGTCCACTCGAGGCCGCTGAGGCTCGAGTGCAGGTCGACGCGGATCACGGGCAGGGCCGTCGTCACGACGAGGTTGTCGAGCGTGACCATGAAGAGGGCGAGCGAGGTGATCGCGAACGTCCACCACATCTGTCGTTTGTGAGTCATCACTTACCTCCTGACGAAAAAAAGAGATCGGGCCTAACCGGCCTGATCGGGTTTGCAGCCTGCGACGAGCCGGGCGCCCCAGGGCTCTGCGGGCGCCTGCATCGAGGCGAGGACGTTGAGGAGCATCCCGCCGGCGAAGAACTCCGAGATCTTCTCGGACGGTGCCCCGGAAACGCGCTCGACGTAGGTGACGAGGTCGCCGAAGCCGTTGCGCACGGCGGAGCAGATCTCGGGATCCCCGCACGCGGCATACGCCTGCATCTGTGCTCGCAGGTACGTGCGGTCGGACTCCAGGAGCTCACCATATGCCTGGCCGATCGCCTCGAGCGCCTCCTCGCCTCGCTTGCCCTCGGCCGAGCGTTGCATCAGCTCGAGCGTCTGACGAAAGCAGCGCGACACGCCGGCGATGTACAGCTCCTTCTTCGTCCCGAAGAGCCGGAAGACATACGGCTGCGAGATGCCCGCGCGTCGGGCGATCTCCTCGGTCGAAGCGCCGTGCAGGCCCTTGTCCGCGAACACCTCGAGGGCGGCGTCGAGGATCTCCTCCCGGCGCTCCTCCTTCGACTTCCGTTCGTGGACGACGACCATGCGAGTAGGTTAGTGATTACTCACTAGTTTGTCAAGAGCGGTTGCCACCCGGTCGAGATCGCCCTCCGAGAGCCGCGTGTGGAAGGGCAGGGCCAGCGCCCGCTCGAAGACACGCTTCGCGCCCAGGAACTCTCCGTGGTCGCGGTACGCGCCGAGAAGCGGCAGGGAATACGTCCCGATCTGGGCCTCGATCCCCTGTGCCCGCAGCCCGGCGAGCACGCGGTCGCGGTCGTCGACCTGCAGCACGTAGGCCTGCCAGCCGTGGACGTCGCCCTCGTCGGCGACGGGGATCTGCACCGGCAGATCGCGCAGGCGCTCGGAGTAGCCGTCGGCCACGCGCGTGCGCTCGGCCAGCAGCTCATCGAGACGCCGCGCCTGCGGGATCCCGACCGCGCAGAGAATGTCCGACAAGCGGTAGTTGAGCCCGGGTACCGGCATGTCCGGCGGCGCGAGCGATCGCCAGCCGTGGTTACGCATTTGCCGCACCGAGCCGGCGAACCGCTCGTCGTCGGTCGTGACCGCGCCGCCCTCGCCGGTGGTGACGATCTTCCGTGGATGGAAGCTGAGGCAGCCGGCAACGCCGAGCCCGCCGCAGGCACGCCCGCGATAACGCGCGCCGAGCGCTCCGGCCGCGTCTTCGAGCAACGGAACGTCTTCGGGTAGCTCATGCATCCGCAGCGGGCGGCCGAAGAGATGCACGCCGAGAATCGCCTTTGTCCGAGGCCCAACCTCGACCCGGGACGGATCGAGGTTCATCGTGTCTGGGTCGACGTCGACGAGCACAGGCTTCAGACCGGCGAGCGCGACGACATTCGCGGTCGCCGGGAAGGTGTAGGCAGGCACGACGATCTCGTCACCCGGCTGCAGCTCGAGCGCGAGCACGGCGAGGTGTAGCGCCGCGGTGCCCGACGTGACGGCAACCGCGTGCTCGACCTCGCAGATGCGCGCGATCTCCGCCTCGAACTCGCCCACCTTCGGCCCCATGGTGAGCATGCCGCTCTCGAGGACCTGCGCGACCTCCGCGAGCTCGGCCTCGCCGACGGCGGGCCAGCCTAGGCGGATACCGGTGATTTCTCTCGATACCACGCGATTGTCTTCTCGAGGCCTTCGTCGAGCTCGACGCGCGGCTCCCAGCCGAGCGCCTCTCGCGCCTTCTCGACATTCGGGATGCGCAGCTCGACGTCGGCGTAGTGGAGCGGCTGGAACACGATCTCTCCGGAGGCGCCGGAGATCCTCTTGATGCGCTGTGCGAGATCGAAGATCGTGACCGTCCCTCGTGGGTTGCCGATGTTGAATGTCTGGCCGACCGCGGCGGGATGCTCGAGGCACAACAGCACGCCCGAGACCATGTCGGTGACGTAGGTCCACGCGCGGATCTGCGAGCCGTCGCCGTGAATCGTCAAGTCTCGGTCCGCGATCGCCGCCTCGATGAACGCGCGGATTGCGCCGCCGCCGATCTGGCCCGGGCCGAAGACGTTGAAGGGATGCACGGTGACGGTCGGCAGGCCGAGCTCGTCGTGGTAGGCGTGAGCCATGTGCTCGCCCGCGAGCTTCGAGACCGCGTACGTCCAGCGCGCCTCACCGACGGAGCCGATGGTCGAGACCTGTCCCTCCTTGACGTTCATCGCGTGGGTACCGAAGACCTCGCTGGTCGAGAAGTCGACGAAGCGCTCGAGGGTCGGGAGGGTCGCAATCGCTGCTTCGAGGGCGTTGTACGTGCCGATCACGTTCACTCGCATCGTCCGCACCGGACTGGCAAGAACCGTGTCGACGCCTGCAATCGCTGCGCAGTGCACGAAATGCGTCGCGCCGTCGGAGGCGGCGCGCAGTGCCGCCGGATCGAGGATGTCTCCTTCGACAAGCTCGTACCCCGGATGATCGGCGAGGTCGGTTCCCGAGAGCGAATCGCGGTGGAGGTTGTCGAATGCGACGACAGTGTTGCGGTCGACGAGCTGGCGCGCGAGGGTGGTCCCGATGAAGCCGGCGCCGCCGGTGATGAAGATCCGCTTGCCCTCGAGCATCGGGGACAGACTAGATGGTCGGTGCGGGACCGGCATCCTCGGGCGGCGCCGCGGAATCGCGGCGGCGGAACGATCGAGCTCGTCCGGTCGACGCTCACGTCGCAGTAGCATCGCGCCGTGAGAACCGTCCTCTTCGTCGGCGCGGGCCGGCATCAGCGGCGAGCGATCGTGCAGGCGAAGGAGATGGGCCTGCGGGTCGTGGCGGTCGACCGCAACCCGGAGGCGCCCGGCCTCGCGGAGGCAGACATCGCCCGGGTCGTCGACTTCGCCGATGCCGACGCGGTGATCAAGGCAACCGCGCGGATCAACATCGACGGCGTGCTGACAGTCAGCGCCGATCGAGCGGTGCCCGTCGTGGCGGCGGTTGCCGAAGCCCGAGGGCTGCCCGGCATCGGAGTAGAAACGGCGCATCTCATGACCCACAAGGTCGCGATGCGCGCCCGCCTCGCCGACGCCGGCGTCCCGCAACCGCGTTTCGCCGCGGTGCGCTCGCTCTCCGAGCGTCGGCGCGCGGCGGACGAGGTCGGCTTCCCCGCGGTGCTGAAGCCCGCCGACTCGGGTGGGCAGCGCGGCGTGTTTCGCGTCGAGTCACTCGACGACATCGATTCGCACCTTCACGAGGCGCTCGCCGCGTCGCCGAGCGGGGAGGCGATCCTCGAGGAGTTCGTGGACGGGATCGAGATGAACGGGATCGTCCTGGCGCGCAGCGGCGAGGCGATCCCGCTGACGCTCTCCGATCGACTCCGCCCTCCGGGCGTCGGGTTTGGTGTCGGCTGGATCCACGTCTACCCGGCGACGATCTACGGGGAGCAACTCGCGGAGTCGGAACGCATCGCGACGCACACGGTGCACGCGCTCGGGCTGAAGACCGGTATCGCCTTCCCTCAGCTGATCGCCGAGCCCGGCGGACGGGTTGTCGTCGTCGAGTGCGCGGCTCGCATCCCCGGCGGGCAAATGGCTGATCTTGTTCGGGTCGCGACGGGGGTCGACCTGGTCGAGGTGCAGATTCGCATGGCGCTCGGCGAGGAGCTCGCCGACGAGCTCGTGCAGGCTCGCTTCAAACAGCCGCTGGCGATCCGCTTTCTCACCGCCGAGCCCGGGCCGCTTCCCACGGGCCGGGTGAAGCGAGTTGGCCCACTCGACAAGGTGCTCGCGTTCCCCGGCGTCGTGCAGGCCGACGTGTATCTCCAGGTCGGAGAGGTGATCAGGCCCGTACGGGTCGACGGAGACCGTCGCGGCTACGTGATCGCGACGGCGGAGACGAACCTCGAGGCGCTCGAACGTGCAGAGGCCGCCGCAAGCCTCCTCGACGTGGAAGTCGAGTGAGCGATCCGCGGACCAGGCTGGTGGCGGACGGCTACGACGCGATGATCGACACGTGGGAGGCCTGGGCGGCACAGGTCACCGACGATCCGCGCCAGGCCTGGGCGTCGAACCTCGCGGACCGGCTCGCTGAAGGAGACCGCGTGCTCGAGCTCGGCTGTGGAGGCGGCACCCGTGAGACTCGCGACCTCGCAGAACGCTTCGTGGTGACCGGAGTCGACCTCTCCAGGCGCCAACTGGAGCGGGCGCGGGAGCGCGTCCCCAAGGCCGCCTTCATCGAAGCCGACGTCACAGCACTCGATTTCGCTGCCGGTTCGTTCGAGGCGGTGGCCTCGTTCTATGCCTTCAACCACATCCCGCGAGAGCTTCTTCGTCCGCTCCTCGACAACATCCATGCGTGGGTCGGCCCCGGCGGTTGGCTCCTGACCGCGTTCGCGACGACCGACGAGGAAGCATGGACGGGCGACTTCCTCGGTGCGCCGACCTTCTTCTCCGGCTTCGAGCCGGAGGTCAACTCGCGGCTCGTCCGCGACGCGGGATTCCGGCTCGAGCGCGACGAAGTCGTGTCGATCGCCGAGCCGGAAGGCGCAGTCAGCTTCCAGTGGGTACTTGCACAGCGATGACCTGTGACTTCTCCATGCAGCACTACCGCGACTTGTTGCGAGCTGCGAAAGCGGGCGGCTACACCTTCGCCGGCTTCGACCGCGACCCCGCGGCGGGCGCGCTGATCCTGCGTCACGACGTCGACCTGTCCCTTGCCGCGGCGGTCGCGGTCGCCGAGGTAGAGGCCGACGAAGGAGCCTGGTCGACGTGGTTCCTGATGACGCGGTCGTTGTTCTACAACCTCGACTCCGCCGAGGGTGTGCGCACGATCGAACGGCTGCGCGCGCTTGGCCACCGCATCGCGCATCACGCCGTGTACCCACACGTCGACCTCGACGATCGTTTCGAGCCGGTTGTCGCCTGGCACAACCCCGACCCGGACTACATGCGGGCAGCAATCGCCGGCGCCGTCAACGTGATGGAAGCACCGTTCTTCGATCCGGACCACTACCGATCCGATTCGAACCAGCACTGGCGGCACGGCTGCCCCCATGAGGAGCTTGCTGCCGGCCGGTTTACCTGGCTCCAGCTTCTGACGCACCCCGAGATCTGGGCGTTCGACGGTGCGACGATGCGGGAGTCGATGGAATCGATGCTCGACTCCGACCGCGCGGCCCGGCTCGAGTATCTCCGCGCGGACCGCATCGATCTGTCGTGAGCAAGCGCGAGGCGCAGATCGCCGAGCGCCGAGAGGAACTCGCTAGGTTCCTCGCGTGAAAGAGATCACCGTGATGGTCACCGCGTCCGGCGCGCCGGGGACGGCCGCGCTGCTGCGCGCGCTCCGCGAGAACGGCGAGCGCGAGCTGCGCCTCGTGGGCACGGACATGAGCGAGCGTTCGGTGGGCCGGCACCTGTGCGATGCCTTCCACGTTGTCCCGGGCGGGGCCGATCCAGCGTTTCCCGACGCGATGCTCGAGGTGGCGGAGCGCGAGCGGGTCGACGCCATCCTGCCGCAGTCGTCCTTCGATCTCGAGGGTCTCGCCGAGCACGTCGATCGTTTTCCGGTGCCGGTGCTCGTCTCTGGCCCGGCTGCGATCCGCCGTTCGAACGACAAGGCAGAGACCTACGAGCTCTTGCATCGGCTCGGCGTACCGGCGCCCGAGTTCCGCCGCGTCAACGGCGCGCGCGCGGTCGACGCAGCTGCTCGCGAGCTCGGGTATCCCGAGCGCGCAGTGTGCTTCAAGCCCGTATTCTCGTCGGGCTCGCGCGGCTTCCGCATTCTCGACCCGACCGTCGACCGCGCGCACCAGTTGTTGCACGAGCGCCCGGGATCGGTGTCGATGCGGCTCGAGGAGGCGGTCGAGCTGCTACCCGATATCGGTGGCCCCGACCTCCTCGTGATGGAGCTTGCGACCGGAGGCGAGCGCACGATCGACGGCATCGGCAACGGTCGGGAGATCGTGCTCGGCCATCCGAAGACGCGCGAAGCGATGCGCGCGGGTCTCGCGATGTACTTCGTGACCCTTGCCGACGACGAGCTCATGGCGATCGGCAACCGCATCGTCGCCGAGCTCGAGATCGAGCACTTTTTCAACATCCAGCTCGTCGGTGACCAGGTGATCGAGATCAACCCGCGCATCTCGACGGTCGTCTACCAGGAGGACCTCAACATCCCGTACCTGGGCGTGAAGCGCGCGCTCGGCGAGATCTCCGACGACGAGCTGCGTTCGCTCGCACCCCGCATCCGCTCCGGCCGAACCGCACTGCGCTACTTCGACCAGCTCGAGTTCGACCAGTGACGGACCGAGGTCCGGACGTGTCCGCTCCGGGCGCGGGCCGCTGCCAAACGAGCGTGACGGAAGAGTGACGAATCATCCACAGGCCAAAAAAGCCCTGCACCTGAGCGTCTTCTCGCCTCGACTCCGTCGCCAAGCGACTGAGTCGAAACCGTCACGGATCGTCCACAGGTGTCTCGCGCGGCCAGCCTGGTTGGTCAGACCAAGTTCGGCGGAAGTGTGACGAACGATCCCCGGAGGCTGCGTGTCACGCACTGTCCCGTCAACATCGCCGGCATTCCCTGGGAGAACGTGCAGGCGCTGCGGCGTCAAGGGATCGAAGCTCGGCTAGTCGTCTTCGAGCGAGGGAAGCTGCACCACGAAGCCGACTGGTCGCTGGACCGGCATGGCGGGCTCGCGCGTCGGCTGGCGACGCAGTTCCGGGCGTTCGCGAAGCTCGCTCCGCAGACCGACATCTTCCACTTCTACTTCGGCTTGACGCTGATCCCCAAGTCGCTGCAGTTCCCGGCTCTGCGGGCGCTGCGCAAGAAGAGCGTCTTCCACTACCTCGGCTCGGACATTCGCGGCAAGTCGCGTGAGGAGCTCGCGTTCGGTAAGCGCGCGGACGCCGAGATCGTGGGCTCCTACGACGCGATCCGCTGGGTTCCCGAAGCACACGTCATTCCACCGGGGCTCGATCTGCGCGAGTTCACCCCAGTCCCGCCATCCGACAGCGCACGGCCGCTCGTCGTGCACGCGCCGTCGAATCGCGAGAAGAAAGGCACCCAGTTCGTGATCGACGCGTGCAACGAGCTCGACGTCGAACTCGACATCGTCGAAGGCGTGCCACACGAAGAGGCCCGGGCACGCTACGGGCGAGCGGACATCGTCGTCGATCAGCTGCGGGCCGGCTGGCACGGTGTCTTCGCGCTCGAGTCGATGGCACTCGGCAAGCCGGTCGTCACGCATCTGAAGCCGGACGTCGTCGAGCGGAGCGCCGAAGGCTTCGGCGTCCGCGTGCCAATCGTCCCCGCGACGGCCGACACGCTCGTCGACGCCCTGCGCCCGCTGGTCGCAGAACCTGCGCTCCGGCGGGAGATCGGGGCGGCCGGCCGCGCCTACGTCGAACAGGTGCACGACATCGATCGCGTGGCCGACCGCCTGCTCGACGTCTACCGTTCGCTCTAGGTGGCCCTCGGCTCCCAGATGCGGCGCCTCGTGCGCCACTCGACCGTCTACGGCATCGGCGGCCTCGTCTCGCGGATCCTCGCGACCCTGCTGCTGCCGTTCTACACGCACTTCTTGCCGCCAAGCGCCTACGGCGAGGTCGAGATCATCACCGCCGCCACCGCGGTGCTCGCGATCGTCCTGCAGATGGGGATCGCCAGCGCGTTCTTCCGCTTCTACTTCGATGCGAAGGAAGCCGCCGAGAAGCTGACGGTCGTCCGCACGTCGTTCTGGTTCACGATGGGGATGTCGAGCCTCGGGCTCGTGCTCGTGGTCGCCTTCGCGGGACCGATCAGCCACCTGCTCGGCCTCGGCGACCAGCCCATGCTCGTACGCGCAGGCGCCGTCGGGCTCTGGGCGCAAACGAACTACCAGCAACTGACGGCGCTCTTCCGCGTCGAAGAACGCTCGACTGCCTACGCGATCGCGAGCGTCACCAACGTCGCCCTCACCGTCGCGGCGATGATCGTCTTCGTCGCCGTCTTCCACTGGGGCGCAATCGGGCTCCTTGTCGGCAACTTCATCGGCACGCTCGCCGTGTACTTCGGCCTCCTCGCCTACCGCAGCGAGCAACTCGGGCTCGAGTTCGACCGCGCGCTCTTCCGCAAGATGCAGACCTTCGGGATGCCGCTCGTCCCCTCTGCGCTTGCGCTGTGGATGATCAACTTCATCGATCGCCTGTTCGTCTCTTGGTACAAGGGCATCGCCGAGGTCGGTGTCTACTCGGCGGCGGTGAAGATCGCGTCTGTGATCACCTTCGTACTCATCGCATTCCGGACGGCGTGGCCTGCATTCGCGTACTCGATCGAGGACGACCGCGAAGCCCGCAGGACGTACGCGTTCGTCCTCACCTATCTGCTCGCGTTCGCCTCGTGGGCCGCGTTGGGCCTGGGAGCGCTCGCTCCGTGGTGGACGGAGCTGCTGACCAATGCGAAGTACCAGCGGGCGCAAGAGGCCGTTGCGCTGCTTGCGTTCGCAGGGGCGGTCTACGCCGGCTACACCGTCCTCGCGATCGGCAGTGGGCGCGCTCGCCGGACGCAGCTGAACTGGGTCGTGTCCGGCGCCGGCGCCGCAGTCAACATCGCCCTCAATTTCTGGCTCGTGCCCGCCTATGGCATGGTCGGCGCGGCGATCTCGACGATTGCGGCGTACGTCGTCCTTTTCCTCGGTATGACGTGGTACGCCCAGCGTGTGTATCCCGTCGCGTACCAGTGGCGACGGGTCATCACCGTCTTCTTCGCAGCGGTCGGGCTCACCGTGCTTGCCCGCGTCCCGGGATTGCCGCTCGCGCCCTCGATCGTCCTCGTCGCGGTCTATCCGGTCGTCCTCCTGCTGCTCGGCTTCTACCTGCCGGCCGAGCGAGCGCGTCTCCGGCGCCTCGTACCGCTGCTCTAGCGGCGGCGGCGCACGTGGCGAACCCCGGTGCCGACCGCGCCTGCGGCGGCGAGCGCGAGTGCGATTCCGCCGAGCACGAGGATGGGCAACGGTGGGCTGCTGCTCGTGTCGGCGACGCCCGTCGCGCTCGCAGCGGTCGCGGAAGTACCGGATGTCCCGGAGCTCGACGCAGCGGTACCGGGAGCCGGATCGTGCGGCGTCGAGTTGCCGAGCGAAACCAGCTGGCCGTTGGAGCTGCTGGACTGCATCGCCTTCAGCCCGTGCCCGACCTCCTTGGGCGCCGGCTTCCCCTGCTGGCGGTGCAGCGACGCGAGCAGCGCCGCCTTGATGTCGGTCGAGAGGCTCGAATAGATTCTCGCGTCCGCCGGAATGTGCTTCAGGGCGTCGCGGTAGCAACTCGCGGGATACGACGAGGCGATACGGCCGTCGTGATACCAGTCGTTGAAGATCCGGTCGCGGCATGGGACCGCGGCGCTCGCGCTGGCCGAGATTGCGAGACCGGCGAGCAGCGAGCCGACGAGCAGTGCGACGACGAACGAAAGACGCTTCATGCACCCCATGTTCCCCGGCCCGCATTTTCAACCCTCCTTGATGCGGTAAGGCTTTCGTAAAGACTCAGCGCGGCCAGAAGCACGCGTCGTGGCACGAAGAGGCGACCGGGACTCGCGCGAGGAGCTCGCCGTGCAGGTCGAGCACCGCCAGCGTTCCGTGCGAGAGCGACGCCGTGAGGACACGGGCGAATCCCTGCTGGACGTTGTAGGAGCCGATCGGGATGAGCGTCTCCCGCAGTTGCCGCCCCTCGAGGGAAAGCACACGCAAGGTCCCCGCGTCGCCGCTCGTGACATATGCCACCCCGTCGCCAAACGTGACGTGCTGCGGTGCGAGGTCGGCCGCGTGTGAGACCGATCCGATCGCGAGGCGACGGTCGGCGCCCGCCGTGATCCACAGTTTCCCGTCCGGCGCCATCCCGACGTCGTGGGCACCGAATCCGGGCCTCAGGTTCGAGTGGTGACGGAAGCCCGCGACATCGACGACTGCGACGCGCTCGGAGTCGGCGCCCAGTCCCACCCAGAGGCGACGGCCCGCAGCGTCGATCGTGATGTGGCGAGCCCAGCCCGGGAGCTTCACCCGTCCGAGGGCGTGGCCACGTACAACGTCGACCGCGACCACTCCGCTGCGGCCCGAGTCGGTGATGAATGCGTGTCGCCCATCCGGGTGCGCCACCGTGTACCTCGGCTCAGCGAGCTCCTGCAGGACATGCTCGACCCCGCCGGCTCCGATGATCGAGACGGCGCCGACGGCGGTGTGGCAAACGACGGCGCGTGTGCCCACGAGCTCGACCGACCGCGGGTCGGGAAGGGTCGCGATCCGGCTCACGACGCGATACGAGCCGAGGTCGACGACGGCGAGCCGCGACTCGGCGTCACACGTGACGAGCGCCCGCGGACTGCTCGCCGCGGCGGCCAGCACCGCGCGCACCGCGAACGGCGCGGCCGCGGCCAGCGCGATGAACTCGCGACGTCTCACACAACTCGTACGGCTCCGGGCTGCGCTGAGGTCCGGGAACCATCTAGGTTGACCAGGTGAGTCACCCGGACCTGCAAACGGAGCAAGCCTACGTCGACCGGGCGTACGACCACCTGGAACGGATGCGCCAGGCCGTCGCGCACGCCGGCGAGGCTGTCGACGGCGAGGTCGCGCAGGCTGCGATGGACGCCTGGGCGGCGCGGCGCCTGCGCACCTATGAGGACGCCGAACGAGGCTTGTGCTTCGGGCGCCTCGACTTCGAGCACCTCGCGCGGCCGCTCTACATCGGTCGCCGCTGGGTGCACGACGAGGAGCAACAACAGATCGTCGTCAACTGGCAGGCGCCGGCGGCGCGGCCGTTCTACACCGCGACACCACACGACCCGCACGGCGTGACGCTGCGCCGCCGCTTCCGCACCGACGGCCGGCAGCTGCTCGACATCGCCGACGAGGCACTCGACGGATCGATGCTCGACGGTGCGACCGTCGGCGACTTCTTGCTCGAAGAGCTGGAACGCACGCGCGGTCGGCACATGCGCGACATCGTGGCGACGATTCAGACCGACCAGTACCGGCTGATCACCCACGATCCTGCGGTGCCGCTCGTGATTCAGGGAGGGCCGGGCACAGGCAAGACGGCGGTCGGGCTGCATCGCGCGTCCTGGCTCCTCTACACCCTGCGCGAGAACCTCCAGCGCCGGGGCGTGCTCGTGATCGGCCCGAACCGCACCTTCATGGAATACGTGTCGCACGTGCTCCCCGCGCTCGGCGAGGACGCAGTCGAGCAGCGCGCCGTCGGTGAGCTCGTCGACGGCGTCGCGCCGAGCCTGCGCGACGCACCGAGCGTTGCCGAGCTGAAGGCCGACATTCGCCTCGCCGAGGTCGTGCGCCGCGCGGCCGCGCTGCAACTCGTCTCGGAGCCGGAGGAGCTCGTGCTGCGCCTCGAGGGCTCGTTCATCTCGGTCCGCGTGCGCGAGGTGCGCGAACTGCTCGACGCCGCACGCGAGCAGGGCACGACCTCGGCCGACCGCGAGCGCTTCCGGATGAGCGTCCTGCGCCGCTTCTACGAGGAGTACGGGCGTGTCCTCGGCGGCGCGGCGTTCCGGGACTTCGACGAGGTCGTGGCGGCCCTGCGGACGAAGGGTTACCTCGACGGCGTGCTGAAGGCCGCGTGGCCGGTGGTCGCGCCCGATCGGCTCGTGCGCTCGCTTCTCGGCTCGAAAGCCACGCTGGCCGAGGCCGCCGACGGGATTCTCTCGGACGCCGAGCAGAAGCTGCTCTACCGGCGAGGCGCAGGCTGGTCGGACGGTGACATCCCTCTGCTCGACGAGGCGCGCACCGCGCTTGCTACTCCGCCGCGCCTGTTCGGGCATGTGATCGTCGACGAGGCTCAGGATCTGACGCCGATGCAGCTGCGGATGGTCGCGCGACGCGCGCGCGACGGCGCCCTGACGATTCTCGGCGACGTCGCGCAGGCAACCGGTGCGATTGCGTACTCGAGCTGGAACGACGTTCTGCCACATCTCGCGCGCGGAGACGAAGCGATCGTCGAAGAGTTGCTCCACGCCTACCGCGTGCCGCGCGAGATCATGGAGGTGGCGCTGCCGCTACTCGACACGATCGCTCCCGAGGTTGCGCCGCCGATCTCATATCGCACCGGCGCCAACGCGCCGATCATCCGCCAGGTCAGCGAGGAGCATCTCCTGGCCGAGGCCTTTCGCGAGTCCGAGCGCCTCGCTGATGCGGACGGGCTGCTCGCGGTGATCGTGCCCGAGCAATTGGCGGAAGCGGAGCTCGCCGGCACGCCGCTCTACGAGTCGGTGCCGCTCCTCACACCGCGGCAAGCGAAGGGCCTCGAGTTCGACCATGTCGTCGTCGTGGAACCCGCCCTGATCGCTGCCTCGCCTCAAGGCCTGCGTGAGCTCTACGTCGCACTGACCCGACCCACGAAGACGCTCGTGGTCGTGCATGCGCAGCCGCTGCCGGCCGAGCTCGGTCAGTCAGCGTCGTAGTTCAGACCATGTAGTAGACGGCGAGCGTGATCCCGAGGGCGATTCCCACGATCACGAACAGCGCGAGGACGATGCCGCCGAGCACGATCGGCAAGGTCGCGGGCGCGTAGCCGTCGCGGGCGATGTCTTCGAGGTGGTGCTCCTCGTTGATCGCCCGTTGCACGAGAGACGTCATGTGCGAATTGTGACGCAAACCTCAGGTGCCCGCCGGATCGGACGTCCGAGCCGGGCCACGGTCGTCGCGATCTCTATGTTCAGGCCTCGGATGAAGGCATCGAACGCGCTTCAGGCTCTTCGTGAGCGAAACCTCGTCCTGATCGTCGCCTCGGGCACGGTCTCGTCGCTCGGGTCCGGGATGGCCCAGGTCGCGCTGGCGTTCGCCGTGCTGCGAATCGGCAGCGCCTCCGATCTCGGCTTCGTGTTTCTGGCACGCGAGGTGCCGATCGTCGCCTTCTTGCTGATCGGGGGCGTCTGGGCGGACAGGGTCTCGCGTAAATGGCTGCTCGTTCTCGGGGACGCCACGACGGGGCTGGCGCAGGCGCTCACCGCCGTGCTCTTCCTGACGGGCAACGCGCACGTGTGGAACGTGGCGGCCCTGCAGGTGGTCTTTGGCACCGCGAACGCCTTCACGCGCCCCGCCTCGACCGGACTGATCCCGCAAGCGGTCAGCCTCGCGCATCTGCAACAGGCAAACGCGTGGTCTGATTTGAGTCGAAGCACGATGAGGATTGCCGGTCCCGCGCTTGGAGCGGCGATCGTCGTCGTCGCAAACCCCGGGTGGGCGCTCGCGGCCGACGCCGCGAGCTTTCTCATCTCGGGTCTGCTGCGCATGCAGTTGCGCATCGGGCGTACCGATCGTCCCGAGCGTCGGAGGCTGCTCGTGGATCTGCGCGAGGGCTGGGGCGAGTTCAAGGCACGCACATGGGTCTGGGCGATGGTCGGGAGCTTCGGCCTCTTCCAGCTCACGCTCTTCCCGACGATGCTCGTGCTCGGACCTGTCGTTGCGAAGGCAGAGCTCGGTGGAGCGGGAGCGTGGGGAGCGATCCTCGCCTTTCAGGCCGCCGGCTCGGTGATCGGCGGGCTCGTTGGCCTGCGCTTCTCTCCGGGGCGGCCGCTGCTCGCGAGCTGCCTCCTGATGCTTCCAACAGCCGGGTTTCTCGCTCTGCTGGGTGCGGCTTCCCCGATCTGGCTGCTCTGCCTCGGCGGCTTCATCGCATCGGCGGGGCTCACGAGCGGGGACATCTTCTGGGTGACGACGTTCCAGCGGCTCGTGCCCGAGCATCTGCTCTCACGCCTCAGTTCCTTCGACTGGCTCGGATCGGTCGCGTTGAACCCGATCGGCTACGCGCTCGTCGGCCCTCTCTCCGGCAGGATCGGCGTGGCAGAGACGATCTACTGCGCCGCGACGCTGAACGCCGCCGTCTCAATCACCGTCGCCATGCTCCCGGCGATTCGCGGCCTCCATTCCCACACGGAACCGGCCGCCGTGGCTCTGCAGGCATGACCCGACGCCTTCCTCCTGCTGCTGATGATGGTGCTGCTGCTGCTGCCTAGGCGACGACGCGGTACACCTGGAACACCTCGGCGTACTCACGGTTCACGTTGATGCCGTGCGTGCGCGCGACGTTCCAGACGTATTCGCTGTTCGCGTAGCGGCGATGCTGCTGCGAGGCGTACTTCTCGAGCGCGGCGACCTTCCGCTCGACATGGTGCTTCTGCAGCGCGAGGTACGCCTGGTAGCTGAAGTCGAAGTTATTCCACGGGATCTCGTAGCCGAGGATCGTGGTGCGCTTGAACGCGCGCAGGCCCTCGTTCGCGATCGTCTGGTGATCCTGGTGCACGTCGTGATGCGACGGCATGAAGACGCAGTCGGGCTTCCAGTCGTTCCAGATCTCGATCAGCAGCTCGAGGATCTCCTGGCGGTGATCCGGGAACGTCCGAACGTCGAAGTCGTGCACCGTCAGGTTGGGCGCGGGAATGCCGATCTCGGCGGTTGCCTCGCGCACCTCGCGGGCGAGCGTGTCGGGGGCGAAGCCGTCCGGCAGCGATCGCGTGGCGATCGAGAACGCGACGTAGCGCACGTCCGCGCCGGCCTCGACGAGACGTGCCATCGTGCCGCCGCAGCCGAATTCGCCGTCGTCGGTGTGCGGCGCGAGCACGAGCGCACGCTCCACCGATCCGATCACGCGACAGCCTCGGTGCCCTCGACGACACCCTCCGCGCGCGCCCCGACGACGACGAGCGCAAGGAGGCCCCAGAACGTCGGGTCTTCGAACAACGCGTTGTAGAAGAGGCAGTGCACGAGAATCGCGACCAAGGCTAGTCCGAACGCGAGCCGGGCCGCCCCGTCGAACCCGCGACCGAGCCGGCGGAACGCCGTCGCCAGCGCGACGAACACGACCCACGCGAGCAACAGGAGACCCGGGAAGCCGGTCTCGGCCGCGACCGTGATCGGAGTCGTATGCGACGCGGCTGCCTTCGGCTCCTTCCCGCGGAGGTGGACGAGATCGGCGTAGGCACGCCGGAAGCCTCCGACTCCCACGCCGATCACGGGATGCTGCGTCGCCACCTTCAGCCCCTTCGTGACGAGCGTCGACCGGCCGCTTGTCACATGCGACAGCGATGCCTTGTGGCGGATTGCGGGCGACCCGATCAGGCCGAGCACGAGCGCAACGACGGCAACCGCGATGAGGAAGAGGCTCCGCCACCGCCAGGCGAAGACGGCAGCCAGCGTCACCGCGACGAGCAGCGCGACGAAGCTCGACTGCGAGAACGAGGGCAAGAGCCCGGCCCACGTGATCGCGATCACCAGGGTGGCCGCGATCCACCAGAGCGGGTCACCGCGACGCAGCAGCACGATCACGAGGCTCGCCAGGATCCCGATCACGAGGAAACGCCCGTAGATCGAAGGGTCGTAGAAGACCGAGTTGACGCGATAGAACCAGCCGCTCGGCGCGTACGCGTTGTCCACGCGGACCTTCGGGTTCCAGAAGATGCTCCGCGTCTCGTACTGCACGATCCCGATGACGGCGAAGACGAGTGCCATGACCGCCAGCTGCACGTACAGCACCAGCACCCACCCGCGCGACCAGGCGAGTCGGGCAAGCACGACGGTGAGGAGGCCGAACGGGAGGATGAAGAAGAGCAATTCGATCGCGCCCTGCCGGGGGTCCTTGGTCCAGAGGAACGACAGCCCGGTCCAACCGATGAAGACGGCGAGGGGCCAGGCGAGCGGACCGAGCTCGCGTGAACGTGCGTCCTCACCGTAGAGCTCCCAGGCGAAAGCGATCGCCGCGACTACGACGACGCCGTAGAGCGGCAGCAAGAGGTTCGCCTGCGTCGAACCGACGTGCACCGGGATCCGTGCCGGCACACACGCGAGCACGGCCACCGCGAGCATCCACGGGACACGAAGCACGATCCACGCGCCGACTCCGGCTGCGACGAGGCCAAGCACTGCGGCGCCGGCCAGGACGCGGTGGTGGCCGTGCGGCGCGAGGTAAATCGTCAGCATCCCGCAGCCGATCGCCCATGCTGCGAGCCCGCCCACACGGAGGTCACGCCTCGTTGCGACGAACAGCAGCGCCAGACCGAGCGCCCCGAACGCCCCGCTCGCCTGCGCCACGCCGGCGCTCATGCGACCACGACGGCAGTCTTGGCGGAGTGCTTGCCGGCCGTGATGTACAGCCGGTAGACGCCGGGCTTCTTGGGCGCCCGGAAGTGGAGCGTGCCGCGTGGCTGCTCGCCGTGAGCACCGTGCAATCGCCACTGCACCGTCGGATAATCCGTCGAGACGCGAAGTGCGAAGCGCGCGCCGGGCTTCACGACGATGCGATCGCGGGCGAGTGTCAGGTAGCGAACCTGCGCGATCGCAAACGGGAAGCCCTTCGAGACGTTTCCGGCGCGGTCCTGCGCGGCGACCGTGAGCAGGTACCGGCCCGGACGAGCGGGCTTCCCCTTGAGCTTCCCGTTCCAGAAGAGCGTCCCTGATTCTTTCTGGCGGAGTGTGAACTCGACCTGCCGGCCGCGTACGCGGAGGATCCCGTGGGCAGGCTCGTTCAGCGTGTACGGAACCGTAAACGTGTCGTGGCGACCGTCACCGTCCGGCGACAGGATCGGATAGAGCGGATGGTGGACGGTGATCACCGGCGGTTTCGTGTCGATCCGGATCGGGCTCGGCAGTGTGATCACGCGGTGCGAGCGCGCCAGCTTCACGACCGGCTTGTAGACGCCGTCGGGCTCGACGATCCCGTTGTCGGCTACACCGTCCCAGACGAGATCGAGATTCGAGCCCGCCTTGAACGTGCGGTTCGTGAGCAGGTTGCGCACGTTGGTCCCATGCCCGTCCTCGATCCAGACCGAGATGCGCTCGCGGGTGCGCAGCCGGAACCTGATGTGCGCGGCCGGAACGGCGGTTCCGGCCGGCGAGAACAGCTGGTCGACCTTCGTCCGGGTGATCGGCGAGTGCTCGAGCTTCGCGCCTTCGGTGATCGCAAAGGCAGCCGCAGTCGCCGCGAGCAGGGCAAGGACGATCGCCGTCGACAGGACCCGGGCCACGAGCGATCGATTCTACGTCGGAGAGGGAGCCGCCTCTTCCTCGACCGGCGCAAGCCGACGCACGCGCAGACTGACGAGGCCCCACGCAACGAATGTCGCGAGGCCGACGCCGATGCCGACTTCGACGATCGTCGTCGCTCCCGGCAGTTGGACGAGCTTGATCCCGGAGAGCACGAGGACGAACGCAAAAGCGATCCGCAACGCGTGCTCGGGCACCTTGATCGACATGTGCGAGCCGAGCAGCACGCCGGGTATCGACCCGACCAGGAGCCACCCCATCGCATGTAAGTCGACGTTCCCCTGGATGAGGTGCCCGGTGCCCGCGACCCACAACAGCATCGCGGCGTGCAACATGTCGGTGCCGACGATCTTGCGGGCGGTCAGCGGATAGACGAGGAGCATCGCAAGACCGAAGAACGTGCCGGAACCGACCGACGTCAGCCCGACGATGAAGCCGCACGTCGATCCGATCAGAATCGCGAGTACCTTGTCACGCCGCTGGAGCTGAAACGGCAGGTCGCTCGGGTGGCCGCGCAGGAACGACTTCATCGCGAACCCGAGGCCGCCCGCGATGAGCGCGCCGCCGATGATCTGGCTCAGCTTCGAGTTCGTCGTGTCGGAGAACGACCCGCCGATCTTCACGCCGACGAGCGACATCGGCGCCGAGCCGGCGAGCATCCAGAACGCGAGGCGTGCGTGAACGTTGCCGAGCCGCCGATGATGCACGGCACCGAAGGACTTGAAGACGGCGCCGTGCAGGATGTCGGTGCCGACCGCTGTCTTCGGGTTGAACCCGAAGAGCAGGATCAACATCGGTGTCATCAGGCTGCCGCCGCCCATCCCGGTCATCCCGACGAGGATCCCGACCGACGCGCCCGCGAGGGCGAACTGCCAGGTCACCGCGTCGGCTCAGGCGGCAGCGGGCACGAGACGAACGGACGGCCGCGTAGCAGGCAGCCGAGCTTGTACGCCTCGCAGCCGGTGCAGAATCCCGTCACGGCGGCGAGCAACGCGAGGGCGGCGACGAGCACGCCGAGCCCAGCGCCGACGGTCGAGAGACCGACGGCATAGGCGACTGATGCCGCCGCCAGGACGACGAGGCCGACGACGTTCGCCGCGCGGGGCGGGCGCGAGTCCTCGAGAGGGCCTTCGCCGAAGCGTGGCTGGATGACCTCGAAGTAGAGGACGCAGGGCAGGCAGTACCTCCGGCCGAGGGTGAGACCGACTGCGAGCTGCAGCGCGAGGAGCGCAAGCAGCCACCACCACCCGGTGGCCACCGCCAGCACGGCGACGACTCCGACAACCGCCTGGTTCGTCCGCGGCGCGCGCGAGTCGATGACGTCGGTGTCGCGGTAGGGATCGGCCCTCGTTACCACGGCAGCCGTCACACCGGCTTGGGTCAACTAGCTCGCCTCGACGACCATGCCGGCGCCGACCGTATCGTTGGACGACTCGTCGATCAGGATGAACGAGCCCGTCCAGCGATGCTCCTTGTACGGATCCACGACAAGCGGCTCGGCAAGCCGGAAGCGGACGACGCCCAGGTCGTTCAGCTCCATCCGCTCGGGCGCAAGGCGATCTTCGAGAGTCGCGATGTCGACCACCGAGACGATCTCCTCCGCACGGGCGGGAACGGTTCGCGTCGTCTGCTTCATGAGCAGCCGCGCATGCGCCGCGAGCGGTTTGTCCGCCATCCACGAAACGCGCGCGACGAGTTCGCGGGCGACGATCGGCGGGCACGCCGGGTCGGCCAGCAGATCACCACGCGATACGTCGACGTCATCCTCGAGGAGGATCGTCACCGACTCGTCGGGCAGCGCCTCGTCGCGGGGCTCGCCCGCGACCTCGACCGCGGCAACCCGCGTGCGCAACCCCGAGGGCAGCACGACGACCTCGTCACCCGCACGCCAGACGCCACTTGCCACCTGGCCGGCATAGCCGCGGTAGTCGTGATGCGAGTCCGTCATGGGCCTGATCACCCACTGCACCGGGAACCGCCGCTCTTCGACGTTGCGATCGGCAGCTATCTCGATCGACTCGAGGTGCTCGAGCAGCGTCGCGCCGGCGTACCACGGCATCGCGTCTGTTCTGTCGACGACGTTGTCGCCCCGCAGCGCCGACACCGGAATCGCCATTGCGTCGCGGACGCCCAGCAACGAGGTGAGCTCGGCGAGTTCGCGTGCAATCTCGTCGAAGCGCTCCTCGGAGAAGTCGACGAGATCCATCTTGTTGACCGCGTAGACGACGTGGGGCAGCTCGAGCATCGCCGTGATGTAGGAGTGACGCCGCGTCTGCTCGATCACGCCTTTGCGCGCATCGACCAGCACCACCGCAACGTCGGCGGTGGAGGCACCGGTGACCATGTTGCGCGTGTACTGCACGTGGCCGGGCGCGTCGGCGAGCTGGAAACGGCGGCGCGGGGTCACGAACCCCCGATAGGCGACATCGATCGTGATTCCTTGCTCACGCTCGGCGCGGAGGCCGTCGGTGAGGAGCGCCAGGTCGACGTAGTCGTGGCCGCGGCGGCGCGACGCGTCCTCGATGTGCTGGAGCTGGTCGACCAGGATCTGCTTCGTGTCGAACAGCAACCGACCGATGAGGGTCGACTTGCCGTCATCGACCGACCCTGCGGTGACGAGGCGGAGCAGTTCCGTGTCGAGGAACTCCTTCGAAGTCGCCACTAGAAGTACCCGACCCGCTTCCGGTCTTCCATGGCCGCCTCCGAGACGCGGTCGTCGGCACGCGTCTCGCCGCGCTCGGTGATCCGTGTCGCGGCGATCTCGGTGACGACCGCCTCGATCGACGCGGCGTCGCTGACCACTCCGCCCGTGCACGTCATGTCGCCCACCGTACGGAAGCGCACGGTGGCGCGGAACGGCTCCTCGTCCGGGAAGCGCTCGATGAAGTCCGAAGCCGCATAGAGCATCCCATCGCGCCTGAAGACGTCGCGTTCGTGCGCGAAGTAGATCAACGGCAGCTCGAGGTCCTCACGCGCGATGTACTGCCACACGTCGAGCTCGGTCCAGTTCGAGATCGGGAACACCCGGATCTGCTCGCCCTTGCGAATCCGGGCGTTGTAGAGGTTCCACAGCTCGGGTCGCTGCGCGCGCGGGTTCCACTGCCCGAAGTCGTCGCGGAAGCTGAAAATGCGCTCCTTCGCCCGCGCGCGCTCCTCGTCGCGGCGCGCACCGCCCATCGCAGCATCGAACCCGTGCTCCTCGATCGCGTCGAGCAGCGTCGTCGTCTGCAGCTGGTTCCGCGATGCGCGCGGGCCTGTCTGCTCGCTGACCCTTCCTTTGTCGATCGACTCCTGCACGCTCGCGACCACCAGCTGCTCGCCGAGCTCCGCAACCCGCCGGTCGCGATAGGAGATCACCTCGGGGAAGTTGTGTCCCGTGTCGACGTGCATGACCGGAAACGGGAACTTGGCAGGACGGAACGCCTTCTCGGCGAGCCGCAGCATCACGATCGAGTCCTTGCCGCCCGAGAAGAGCAGGACGGGACGCTCACGCTCGGCGGCGACCTCACGCATGATGTGGATCGCCTCGGCCTCGAGCTCGTCCAGGTGGCTGAGATTCCGCTGCGCGGAACCTCTGGGAAAGACACGACCCCTGGTCATGTCGCTTTCCCATTCTCTAGCCGTTTCGGCTCAGCCGAAACGGCATGCAGGCCGCACTCGGTCCGTTCTGTACCCGCCCAGCGGCCCTCGCGTCCGGCGCCCGGCGCCGTCGAGTGGACGTCGCCGATCGACTCATAGTCGCGGTCGTGCAGCGCGTTGTAGGGCAGCCCGCGCTCGCGGATGTACGCCCAGCAGTCGTCGTCGCTCCAGTCGGCGAGCGGGTTCGCCTTCCACAGCTCATGACCTTCGTCCCAGCCGAGCTTGGACGCGTTCGCACGTGTCGGCGACTGATCGCGGCGAACGCCCGTGATCCAGGCGTCGAGGTCACCGAGTGCGCGCACGAGCGGCTCGACTTTCGCGATCGCGAGATAGAGATCGGGCTTGCTCTCCCAGAGCTCGTCGCCATGAGTCGCCGCGAGCTCCTCGGCGCTCGGCCCTTCGAACACCTCCACCTTCGTGTCGTACCGCTGCTCGACCTCCCGCCAGAGCTCGTACGTCTCCGGGAAGAGGTGGTGCGTGTCGATCGCGAAGACGCGGGCTTTCGGCTCGATGCCGAACAGCATGTCGAGCAGCACGGTCTCCTCCTTCTGGAAGGAGCAGGCGAGCGAGACCTTGCCGGGGAACGCCGAGACGACGAGCGAGAGGATCTCCTCGGCCGTCATCGCCTCGACAGCGGTGGGATCAGGAAGCGTGAACATGCTCGCCGCCAAGGAGCACCTCCTTCAGCGTGTCGCCGCGCAGGCCGAGCCGCAACGTCTCGAGCGGGATGACTTCCTCGGGCGGGATGTTGCCGAGATTCACCGACGGGCCGAACTGCCTCACGAACCATGCTTGAGCGGCCTTGCTGGGCGCCTCGAAGATGATGTTCGCCGGCCCGACGGTGTTCGCGATCTCGAGAATCAGCTCGGTCCGGATTCCACCGCCCGCGTCGAAGATGCCGGCAGTGCCGCCCTCTCGCGCCTCGGTGATCACCTTCCAGGCGCCGGCCGCGAGCTCTTCGTTCAACCACGTCGTCCACTGCTCGACCGTGTACTCGACCGACGAGTCCTTCGAGCCGACCTCAGAGAGCACCGTGAAGTCGCGGGCGAAGTCGGCGATCAGCTCGAGCTTGCGCTCGCGCGGGATGTCGATCGTGCCGTCGGAGATCTCGACGTGCGTGAGCCCGAGCTCGCCGAGCCACTGCTTGTACTCCTCGAGCTGATCGCGCACGTAGACGACCTCGAAGAACGTGCCGCCGATCACGACCGGCTTGTCGCGGAGCACGTCGAGCTTGCGCTCGAGATTCGCCGTCACATACGCCGTCCCCCAACCGAGCTTGACGATCGAGATGTGATCCCCTGCGACCTCGAGGACATCCTCCCACGCGCGCGGGCCGAGACCCTTGTCGATCACATGCGTCAGACCGACATGCTTGCCGAGGTTGAGATCAAAGCTTGGCAAAGATCTGCTCCAGCTTCGCCTGCGCGCGCGTCTGCACGTCGTGGTAGAGCGAGTTGCCGTGCGCGTCGATGCCGACGGTGAGCGGGCCGAAGTCTTTCACCCGGAACTTCCAGAGGCACTCGGGCATGAGCTCCTCCCACATCACGTCTTCGATCTCCTCGATCTGTGTCGTCTCGAGCGCGGCGGCGCCGCCGACGATCGCGAAGTAGACCATCCCGAGCTCGTGCATCGGCGCAATCGCCTCGTCGGGGAAGCCGCCCTTGCCACAGATCGCGCGGACCCCGTATTGACGCCCGAGCGGCTCGGTGAACCGCACCATTCGCGCACTGGTGGTCGTGCCGATGCAGACCTTCTCGTACGTGCCGCGTCCCTCGGCGTCCTCGGAGACCTTGCGCACGCCCGGTGCGGTGTGCAGCAGGAACGCACCGCTCAGGTCCATCGGCGGCTCGACTTGCTGATCGAAGATCCGGATCTGGGTACGATCGCGGATGCCGATGATGTGGCCCTGCACGGTCACCTCGTCGCCGGCGCGCAGCTTCAGGATCTCCTGCGGATCCGTGATCGGGAATGTGACGGTGTGGTTGGCCATGGCGTCTAGAACTCCCGATCGAATTCGGTCTCGCCACTCGGCGAGATGTGGGCGGAGGCGCGGCGCGCGGCCCAGCACTGGTAGTTGACCGCCACCGGGTTCAAGGTCATGTGCGTGTCGGCGTGCTCGATGTGGCACTGGAGAACAGTGACGTCTCCGCCGAGCCCCATCGGGCCGATGCCGGTCTCGTTCAGCAACCCGTAGAGCTCGTCTTCGAGCTGCGCGACGAGCGGATCGGGGTTGCGTGTTCCGACCGGCCGGGTGATCGCCTCCTTCGCGAGGTACATCGCGTAGTCGGCCGTGCCGCCGATGCCCACGCCGACGATCCCGGGCGGGCAGGGCTTGCCGCCCGCGCCGACGATCGACTCGAGGACGAAGCGCTTGATGCCGTTCACGCCGTCGGCGGGCACGCACATCTTCAGGAAGCTCATGTTCTCGGAGCCTGAGCCCTTCGGCACGCACTTCACGTCGAGCCCGTCCCAGTCCTCGATGAACTCCCAGTGGACGATCGGAAGGCGGTAGCCGATGTTCGGGCCGGTGTTCTCGCGCGTGATCGTGTGCACCGCGTTCGAACGCAACGGATGCTCGAGCGTCGCCCGCGCGGTGCCGCTCCGCAGCGACTCGTAGATGCGCGTCGGATGCAGCGGGAAGTGCTCGCCGACGCGGCAGGTGTAGACGGCAATGCCGGTGTCCTGGCAGACGAGGTTGTTCTCGCTGTCGGCGATCGAGACGTTGCGGTGGATCGTCTCGAGCACACGCCTCCCCGGCACCGAGGTCTCGCGCAGGCGCGCCGCGGCGAGCGCGTCGCGCAGATCCTGCGGGATGTCCTTCAACGCCCAGACGTACAGGTGCGCGGCCGCATCCTCGACGACGCCCGCCAGGTCGGTTTCAACGGTGCTCATACGCTCGCTTTCTCTGCGGCTGCCGAACCGGCGCGGCGTCCGAAGACGACGCACTCCAGCAGCGAGTTGCCCATCATCCGATTGCGGCCGTGGGTCCCGCCGGCGATCTCGCCGCAGGCATACACGCCGTCGATGGTGGTGGCGGCGTGCTCGTCGATCACGAGCCCGCCGTTCTGGTAGTGAAGAACCGGGTAGGTGAGGATCTTCTCCTTCAGCGGGTCGATACCGGAGCCGCGGTAGCGGCGAAGCATGTAAGGCAGCGACACCTCGGCATCTGCCGCGGGGATGAGGGTCGTGTCGAGGAACACCGCGGGGCGGCCGTCCGGCGTCCGCACGCCGTTGCCCCGCTCGACCTCGTCGACGATCGCCTGAGCGACCACGTCACGCGGGCCGAGCGAGTCGGTGAACTCCTCGCCGTGCGCGTTGAGCAGCACGGCGCCGTAGGCGCGCGTCGTCTCGGGAATGGAGTAGCCCTGCATGTTCGGCGGCCACGAGCCGCCGTTGGGGTGGTATTGCAGCGCATCGAGGTCACGGGCCTCGGCACCGAGGCCGAGCGCGATCTTCGTCACCTCGCCTGTCGCATTCGGATGGTTCGTCGAAAGCTCGCCACGCTCTTCCGCCTCGCGGTAGCAACGGCCGCCCGCAGCCAGCACGACGGTGCCGGCGTCGACGGTGTGGTCGCCGAGCTGGGCACGCCAACTGCCGTTTGCTTGCCCGAGCTCGCGCAGCGGAGCGTTCGTGAGGCTCGTCCCGCTGCCGGCCTCCCAGGCTTCGCGGAGCTGTTTCGTGATCGCGTGGCCCGTGCGGTCGCCGACCTGAAGCAGCCGCTTACGGGTGGCGCCGCCGCAGCGGGCGAGCCGGTAGCCGCCGTTCTCGCGTGTGAACTCGACGCCGAGCTCCTCGAGCCAGTGAATCGCGGCGGGGGCCTCGGTCGTCAGGACGTCGACGAGACGCCGATCGGCGGTCTCGTGCGACGAGCGCCAGATGTCCTCGGCGTGGATCTCGGGCGAGTCGTCGTCGGCAAAAGCAGCCTGGATGCCGCCCTGGGCCTTCGAGGAGTTGTTCGCCTGGAGCGAGCCTTTCGTCGCGAGTGCCACGCGCGCGCCCGAGCGCTCGGCCGAGACGGCGGCCGCGAGGCCCGAGGCGCCGCTGCCGATCACGAGCACGTCGAATACCTGGGCCGGGCGCTCCACGGCGAGGACAATACCTGAGATTAGCTATCGTTATGCATTGTTCACTGCCCTGGTAGGGAAACCGCTATCGTCGGCGCCTTCGTCAACAGGGGAGTGACTCAGCATGAAGAAGGCTCTGCTCGCGGCCGTCGCGGCGGCATCGCTCGTGTTCGTCGGGATCGCGGTTGCGATCGTGAACGGCGGGCCCGACGGCACCGGCCATCCGTCGGTCGGCGCGCTGCTCGCGCCGCAGGCGTTCTCGGACGGCACCTGGGAGGAATGCACCGGCACGCTCATCTCGCCGACCGTGTTCCTGACGGCCGAGCACTGCGACGAAGGGCTCACCATCGTCAAGGTGACGTTCGACTCGAGCTACGACTCGGCGACCGGCACCACCTACTCGGGGACGTGGCACGGCGACCCGGACTACTCGAAGAACCAGGGCGATCCGCATGACCTCGCGGTCGTCGTGCTCGACAGGCCGGTGCCCGGCGTCACGCCGTCGCAGCTGCCCGCGCTCGGGCAACTCGACTCGCTCTCACATGGCGCATCGATCACGTCGGTTGGCTACGGCGCGCAGTCGGTCACAATGGGCAAGGGTGGGGCGACCTTCCACTACGCCGACGTCCGCTACGTCGCGACCGGCTCGGTCAACGCGCTGACTCCGACCTGGATCCGCGCCTCGATGAACCCGGCGACGGGGAACGGCGGCACGTGTTACGGCGACTCGGGTGGCCCGAACTTCCTCGGCGACACGAACATCATCGCCGGGACGACGATCACGGGCGATTTCGTCTGCCGGGCGACGAACGTCGACTACCGACTGGACACACCGTCCGCCCGCGCGTTTCTCGGGCAGTTCGTGACGCTTCCGTAGGTCGAGGCGACGGCGGCGGAGGCGCGTGCCTCCGCCGCCGTCACCAGATCGTCTCGAGCAGCTGCAGGATCTCGCCGGCGGTCGCCGGGCGTGGGTTGGCCTGGTTGCCGGCGCGCGCGGCGGCGGCCGCGGCGATGTGCGGCAGGTCGGCCTCGGGGACTGCGAAGCCGCGAAGCCGCTCGAAGCCACCGAGAAGCGCCAGTTCCCGGGTGCGCTCCACGGCGTCGCCCCCGATCGCCTCGGCGAAGCGCTCGACTTCGTCCGGCACGATCTCGCGGTTGAAGGCGAGCGCGGGCGGCAGGCAGAGAGCGTTCATCGCGCCGTGCGGGAGCCCGTAGGCGCCGCCGAGCGCCTGTGCCATCGCATGCGCGAGCCCAAGTCCCGCCAGGCCGAGCGCATGGCCGGCGTGCATCGCCCCACGGAGGAGCTCCTCCCGAGCCGCACGGTCGGAGCCGTCGGCGAGCACGCGTGGAAGGGCCGCTGCGATCAGCCGTGCCCCCGCGAGCGCCTGCTCGTCGCCTTCGGGCGAGCGCCCGGCAACGTAGATCGCCTCGGCGCAGTGAGCGAGAGCGTTCAGCGCAGTCCCCGCGCTGTCGGCGCGCGGCAGGCCGAGCGTCAGGCCGACGTCGTAGAGGATCCCGACCGGCCGGGCACCGGCGCCGCCGCCCGTGATGCGCCGGTCGGGTGAGCGGATGCCGTAGAACGTCGTCCACTCGGCGCCGGAATAGGTCGTCGGGACGTGTACGACCGGCAGGCCGCTCGATGCCGAGGCGTGCTTGCCGGTGTCGATTGCCGATCCGCCGCCGACCGCGAGCAGGCCGTCGGCGTCATCGGGCACATCGGTCGACTCGGAAGGGACCTCGCTGAGGAGGCCGGCGCCGGCCGGCAGGTCGAGGTTGCGCCAGCGCGGGCTCGCGATCACGAACGGGTGCCCGATCCCGACCTCAGCGAGCAGGGAAGGAAGCTCGCCGAGTCCCCAGCGAACGATCACGCCGGCAGCTGCAGCGGCGGCCGTTCGCGGGCGAACTGCACGAACGCCCTGGCCGCGCGCGTCTCGGCACGGCCACTCGCCCGCACGAGGTGGATCTGGCGCTCGAGCTCGAGCCCCTCGACATGAGCCTCGACGAGCGTCCCCGCGGCCAGGTCGTTCTCGACCGACGAACGCGAGATGAAGGTGACGCCGTACCCGCCGCGTACGGCGCTCGTGACCGACTCCTGCAGACCGAGCTCGAGGCGGACGTCGAGATCTCGGAGGCGGGTGCCGACGCGCCGGAGCTCGTCCTCGATCATCTGACGGACGCCCGCGCCGTCCTGCATCACGATCAGCGTTTCGCCGTGCAGGTCGTCGAGGGAAACCGTGCGCCCGGCGAACGAGTGGCCTGGTGGGCAGGCGAGGATCACGGTGTCGCGGAAGAACGGCTCGTACTCCACGCCGCGATGGCGCGGCGCGGCGCCGACGACGCCCAGCTCGAGCGTCCGGTCGGCGACACGCTCGACGACGGTCTGCGTATCGAACACGCTCAGCGCGACGTGGATCTGCGGGTGGACGTCCGCGAATTGACAGAGGAGCTGCGAGAGCACGACGCCGCCGGGGCCGGTCGACGCCCCGATCTCGAAGGTGCCGGCGAGCTCTCCAGTCGCCTCGTCGGCAAGCTCGCTCGTGATCTCGTCCTCGAGCGCGAGCAGGCGCTGGGCGCCGCGATAGAGGCGCAGGCCGGCTTCCGTCGGCTCGACCCGACGCCCGGAGCGATCGAGGAGCTGCGTCCCGAGCCGCTTCTCGAGCGCGCGCACCTGGAGCGAGACGGCGGGCTGCGTCACCCCGAGCCGCTCGGCCGCGAGCGAGAACGACTTGCGCTCGACAACCTCACAGAACGCGTGCAACTGGCGCGTGTCCATAACAGAAACTTATACGACGCGGCGCTGGGCGGCGGGACACGGCCAAACGAGAGTCACAGAAGGGTGACATTCCCTCCACAGGCCCGGGGGCTCAGGCCTGGCGGAACTCGAGGCGGTTGCCGAACGGGTCGGCGGCGAAGAACCGGCGCGAGCCCGGGATCGAGTCGTCGTCGGCTGTTTCGACCCCCGCGGCGGCTAGCCGGGCCTTCAGGCCGTCGAGGTCAGACGAGACGAGACCCGGGTGTGCCTTCAGCGCCGGCGCGAACGGCTCCTCGACGCCGACGTGCAGCTCCTGGTCGCCCGCGCGGAACCAGCAGCCCCCGCGCGAGCGGAGCGCCCGGGGCTTGGGCAGTTCCTCGAGCCCGAGCAACGCGCCGTAGAACGCGCGGGCGACGGCCTCGCAACCCGGGGGCGCGGCAACCTGAACGTGATCGATCCCCGTGATCGTCATGACCGACTGTCTACCATCGACCGCGTGACACCCGCGCCGCCTCCGCTGGAGGACACGCTCGTCAGCGGTTACACGCGGCTCGCGTCCGACGCGGCCCACCGACGCATCGACATCGAGCTGCGCGTCCTCGACATCCTCTTCGCGGGGATCTTCAGCATCCTGCTGCTGCCCGTCGCCCTCATCCTTGCGCTCCTCCTCCTCGTGTCGAGCGGCCGGCCGATCCTGTACCAGGGCGAGCGGGTGGGGCGCCGCGGGCACTTCTTCCAGATGCTGAAGTTCCGGACGCTGAAGCGCGGGGCCGAGGAACGCATCGGCCAGTACCTCGGCGAGGAGCTCGTGCGCCGCACCGACGCCGAGTTGACGGGAATCGGACGCTGGCTGAAAGCGACGCAGCTCGACGAGATCCCCCAGCTCTGGAACGTGCTCGTGGGCGACATGTCGTTCGTCGGGCCGCGGCCGATCAGGCCGCGCTTCTTCACCGAGCTCGCGCACGAGCTTCCCTCGTACTGGCAGCGCCTCGTCGTCCGCCCCGGGCTCACGGGTCTCGCGCAGGTACGCCGCGGTTACGAGACCTCGATGGCGGAGAAGCTCGCGCACGATCTCGAATGGATCGCCGACCGGTCCGTGCGTATGTATCTGCGCACGCTCGTCGTCACGGGCACCCGCGTGCTGCGGCAGGCCTTCGGCCACCGTCCATAGACTCACCCCATGTGCGGGATCTGCGGAATCGCCGGCACCCATGGCGTCGTCGATCCCGAGCGGCTCGCCCGGATGTCCGCGACGCTCCTCCATCGCGGCCCCGATTCCGACGGCTCGCACCTGGACGGCCCGGTCGGCATCGCCGCTCGCCGGCTCGCGATCATCGACCTGACGGGCGGCGACCAGCCGATCGCGAACGAGAACGGCTCGGTCGTCGTCGTCCAGAACGGCGAGATCTACAACTACCGCGAGCTGATGCACGAGCTCGAACGCGCAGGCCATCGGTTTCGAAGCCGGTGCGACACCGAGGTGCTCGTGCACGGCTACGAGCAGTGGGGCGCAAAGCTGTGGGAGCGGCTGCGCGGGATGTTCGCCGTCGCCGTATGGGACGCGCGCGAGCAGCGCCTCGTCCTTGCGCGCGATCGCTTCGGGATCAAACCCCTGTACTACCGCGACGTGGACGGCGAGCTGTCATTCGCATCCGAGCTCGACGCTCTGCCGAAAGGTGACATCGACCTCGACGCACTCGAAGGCTTCCTCGCGTTCAACGTCGTCCCCGCGCCGCTCTCGATCTTCGAGAAGATCCGGAAGCTCCTGCCGGGCCACGTACTGACATGGCAGCACGGGAGCACGACGATCGAGCGCTACGCGCGCACCGGGCCGTTGCCGACGCGCCACAACGACGACGAGGCCGATCTGGTCGAAGAGTGCCGCGCGCGCCTGCGCGACTCCGTGCGCGCGCATCTGATCGCCGACGTCCCGGTCGGCGTCCTCCTCTCGGGAGGCGTTGACTCGGGCGCGCTCACGGCACTCGCGGCCGAGGCGTCGTCGGGGCCGGTGCGAACGTTCTCGATCGGCTTCGAGGAAGCGTCATTCGATGAGCTCGGCGGCGCGCGTCTCGTCGCCGAGCGTTACGGGACGACCCATCGGGAGTTGACACTGCGCCCGAACGCGGCGCTGCTCCTGCCGGCTCTTGCCGACGCATTCGATGAGCCGTTCGCAGATTCGTCGTCGCTGCCCACCTATCTCGTCTCGAAGCTCGCCGCCGAAGACGTCAAGGTTGCGCTCTCCGGCGAGGGCGGCGACGAGCTCTTCGGCGGCTACTACACCTACGTCGCCGATCTCCTGGCCGAACGCCTCGGGCCGCTCGCGGCGCGGTCGCGCCCGCTCGTCGAGCGTCTTCCCTCCTCGAGCAAGCGCGCGAGCCTCGACTACAAGCTGAAGCGCTTCACGCAGGCTGCGCACTTGCCGCCGCTCGAACGTCACCACACCTTCAAGGAGATCTTCAGCGCAGACGTGCGCGCCGAGCTGACCGGGCACACAAGCAACTTCGACCCGCTCGGCAGCTACCGAGCACGCTTTGCGGAGACCGAGGGCAGCGAGCTCTTGACGCGTCTCCAGGATGTCGACTTCGGTCTGTATCTCGTCGACGACCTGCTGACGAAGACCGATCGAGCGTCGATGGCCTGGTCGCTCGAGACGCGCGTCCCGTTCATGGACACGGTCGTCTCGAACTTCGCGTTCTCCCTGCCCGTGCGACACAAGGTGCGCGGGTTCTCGAAGAAACGCCTGCTGCGCAAGGCGGTCGCGCCTTTGCTTCCCCGCGAGATCGTGCACGGCCGGAAACGCGGCTTCTCGATTCCCGCCGCCGCATGGCTGCGTGGCGACCTGGAGCCGTTCGCCCGCGAGACCCTCTCGCCTGACACGCTGCGGCGGCAGGGATTCCTGCAACCGGCCGCGGTGACGCAACTGATCGACGACCACGTCGCGCGTCGAGCCGATCTCTCCCGGCAGCTCTGGGGGCTGCTCGCGTTCACCCTCTGGTACGAACGGCACGTCGAGGACATCCGGCATGACACATCGCTCGAGACGGTGGTCGCATGAGGGTCTGGATCGACTTCACCGCCTCGGCGCATCCGCTTGTGTTCCGACCGCTCGTCGAGCTGATGCGGGCGGACGGCCACGAGATCGAGATCACCGCACGGGATTACGCACAGACACTGCAGTTGATCGAGTCGCACGGCATGACGGCAACCGTGATCGGCCACCACGGCGGCCGCTCGGCCGGCGGGAAGGCGCGCCAGATGTGGACGCGGCTGCGTGCGCTACGCGCATGGGCGCGCGACCGCGAGTTCGACATCGCACTCGCACATGGTTCTCACGAGCTGACGATGACGGCGCGGCGACTCCACATCCCGAGCGCCACGACGTTCGACTACGAGTGGGCATGGCTGCAGCACCAGCTCGGCTGCCGCGCCGCGACACGCGTGGTCGTGCCGGATTCGATCCCGCCCGAGCGACTCGCAACCTACGGCGCGAAGCCGCCCAAGTTGCAGCAGTACCCGGGACTGAAAGAGGAGTACTACCTCTCGGACTTCGTGCCGAACCGCGCGGTGCTCACCGACTGGAACCTCGATCCGGCACGCGTCCTCGTCGTGCTCCGTCCTCCGCCCGACGTCTCGCTCTACCACCGGCACGCGAACCCGCTCTTCCCGATGACGCTGCAGCATCTCGGCAACCTCGACGACGTGCACGCATTCGTCATCCCACGCACCGACGAGCAGCGCGACTACGTGCGCTCACTCGAGCTGCCCTCGGTGATCGTCCCCGACGGCGCTGTCGACGCGCAGAGCCTGATCGCGCTGTCGGATCTCGTCGTGTCGGCCGGCGGCACGATGAACCGCGAGGCGGCCGCGCTCGGCGTTCCCGTGTACACGACCTACGGTGGGCGTCTCGGCGGCGTCGACGAGGAACTGATCCGGCAGGACCGGCTGCGACCACTGTCCGATCCGCGCGCCCTCGACCTCTCGAAGCGCGGCCAAGGCGCCGACGACCGAGCGCGACGCAACCCGCGCCTGATGCTCGACCTGCTGCTGAGCGCCCTCGACGCGTAGGACGTTCCGGCGGCGCGAAACGATCGCGGCTGCCCCTTTCGAGACATGTCTTGGGGACAGTCCCCGAGACATGTCCGTTTCTGCCAGTCCGGTCCGCGGCTGCGCTGCAGCCGCCGTACGTGCGCGATGAGGGCTGAGCCCGGTCGCAACGCGTGGCGTTTCGAGACATGGCTTGGGGACAGTCCCCGGGACATGTCCGTTTTCGTCGGGCCGTCGAAGCGACGGCAGGGGAACGACAGCTACGAGCGGTTCGGCCTTAGCTGCGGACGAGCGCGAGGACGGCGTCGCCGTAGCGCTCGAGCTTCACCGGGCCGACTCCCGGCAGCGCCGACAGATCGCGCAGCGTCTGCGGTCTCGTCCGCGCAATCGCGTCGAGCGTCTTGTTGTCGAACACGACGTAGGGCGGCACCTCGTCCTCCTCGGCACGCGCACGGCGCCAGACGGCCAGCTCGTGGTAGAGCCCGTCGGACCCGGGAGTCGGCACGAACTTTCCCTTCGCTGCCTTCGGCTTCGGATCGCCGGCCGCCCTTGCCACCGTGATGTCGAGATCGCCGAGAAAGCGGCTGGCCGTCGCCGACCACGTCAGCCAGAGCACGCGCTTCGCGCGCGTCATCCCCACGTAGAGCAACCGCCGCTCCTCGGCAATCTCCGCGGCGCTCCGCGCCTGGCGTGAGGGCAGCTCCTTCTCCTCGAGCCGGGGCAGAAAGACCACCTCGAACTCGAGGCCTTTCGCACGGTGCAGCGTCAACAGGTGGACGCCCTTCGCCGAATCGCCCCCCGGATCGAAGCGGCGTCGGAGGTCCTCGACGAACGCGACCGCATCGCCGTCGAAGACCTCGGCCAGCGCGACCAGCCGCGAGAGATCGGTCTGACGAACGAGCTCTCGATCGCCGAGCTTGTCGGGCAGCTGAGGCAGCCAGCCGGCCTCCTCGGCAGCCGCGCGCACCGCCTCCTCCGCATCGACACCTGCACGCCGCTCGAGCCGCCGGACGATCCGCCGCGCAGCGTCGCGCTGCAGCAGCGACGCACCCTGAAATGGGATGTGAGCGTCGTGCAGCAGCTCTTCGAAGTCCGTCAGCCGCGCATTCGTGCGGCAGAGGATCGCGATCTCCTCGAGCGGAACGCCGAGCGTGCGAATCGCCTTCACCATGTCACGGCCCTCCGCCTCCGGCGTGGGGTATGGACGCACGACGGGCTCCGGGCCGTCGGCCAGCGTCGGACGCAGCACCTTCTCGGCGCCCCCGAGCTTCGGGACGAGCCGGTTGGCGAGCTCGAGCACCTGCGGCGTCGAGCGGTAGTTCTCCTCCAGCCGGACGACGAGCGCCTCGGGGTACCGCGCGGGCACAGCGAGCAGGTGCTCCGGGCCGGCGCCGGTGAACGCGTAGATCGACTGGTAGTCGTCACCCACGACGCACAGATCGTCGCGGTCGCCGAGCCAGTGCTCGAGCAGTTCCTGCTGCAAGAGGTTCACGTCCTGGTACTCGTCGACCGTGAAGGCGCGGTACTGCGCACGAAACGTCTCGCACGCGCCGGGGTCGCGCTCGAAGAGCTGGACGGCGAGCTCGAGCAGATCCTCGAAATCAACCGCTCCGTCGGCGGTCTTGCGCCCCTCGTAGTCGCGGTAGACGCGGTGCATCAGGTCGGCCGGGATCGGCGGCTCGCGGCCCTCGGCCTCGGCGCGGTAGCGAGACGGGGCGATGCGACGATTCTTCGCCCACTCGATCTCGGTCGCCAGGTCGCCCGCCGGACGGAACTTGTAGGGCGCCGGCAGGCCGTTCGCGATCTGCCGGAGGACGAGCGCTTTCGACGGCAGGATCTTGCCGACCACCTCGGGCGCGAAGTGACGCAACTGCCGCAGCGCAGCCGCGTGAAAGGTGCCCGCGCGCACTCGTTGGACTCCGAGCCGGGCCAGCCGCGCGCGCAGCTCGCCGGCAGCCTTGTCGGTGAACGTCACCGCCATGATCTGCGTGGGCGCGAAGGCGCCGGCCGCCACCTGCTGTGCGACGCGCCGCGTGATCGTCGTCGTCTTGCCGGAGCCGGCGCCCGCGAGGATGCACACCGGGCCGCGGACGGCCTCGGCCGCACGGCGCTGCTCGGGGTTGAGGCCGTCGAGCGGGTCCACCATGTCACCGTACCGTCGCTCCCGGCGGAGGGCTGTGCCTTTAGTGCAACGTGTCTTCGAGCACAGCCTGGGTGCCCGTGCGGAGCGGTTCCTTCACCATCCCGCCGAGGTGCGCCACGACCCCGAGTGTGTTGCCTTCATCGACCAGCCGCTCGAGCGCAGCGAGGTTCTCCTCGAGCCACGACGAGTCGATCTGCTGCCGGGCGGCGCGCATGATCTTCGGATGCGATGTCGGCCCGACGGCCTCGCCCTCGTTCCAGAGCACCTCGTGCACTTTCTCGCCGGCGCGCGCGCCGGTGAAGACGATCGGTATGTCGGCCTCGTTGCGGCCGGAGAGGCGGATCATCTGTTTCGCGAGGTCGAGGATCCTCACCGGCTCGCCCATGTCGAGCACGTAGACCTGGCCGCGGCCGCCCATTGCGCCCGCCTGCACGACGAGCGAGGACGCCTCGGGGATCGTCATGAAGAAACGCGTCATGTCGGGGTTCGTCACGGTGACGGGACCTCCGCGTTCGATCTGCCTGCGGAAGATCGGGATCACCGAGCCGGACGAGCCCAGGACGTTGCCGAAGCGCACGGCGACGAAGCGCGTGTCCACCTCGGGGTGCAGCGCGAATGACTCGACGATCCATTCGCACACCGCCTTCGACTGCCCCATCACGTTCTTCGGGTTCGCGGCCTTGTCGGTCGAGATGAGGACGAAGCGCTCGACACCGAACTCGACGGCGACCTCGGCGAGCGTGCGCGTGGCGAGCACGTTGTTCGAGACCGCTTGCAGCGGGTTCGCCTCGAGCATGCCCACGTGCTTGTACGCCGCGGCGTGGAAGAGAACCTGCGGCCGGTATCGCTCGAACACCTGGCGCATCTTCTCCCGGTCGCCGCTGTTCGAGAGCACGGGAATCCCGGCGGTGAAGTCACGCTCGTCGACGAGCTCGCGCTCGATCTCGAACAGGCCGGACTCACCCTTGTCGACGAGCACGATGCGAGCCACTCCGAGTCGCGCGAGCTGGCGGCAGAGCTCCGAGCCGATCGAGCCCCCCGCGCCGGTGACGAGCACGGTCTTCCCCTTGACGTAGGTCGCTACGGCGTCGAGATCGACCTCTACCTGCTGGCGGCCGAGCACGTCCTCGACCTGCACGGGACGGATCTGTCCCGCCAGGTTGAGATCGCCGGCGATCAGCTCGTGCAGTCCCGGTAGCGTCTTCACGGGGACGTGGGCGGCGGTGCAGGTCTCGACGATCTTGCGCCGTGTGCCGCCGGGCGCAGACGGGATCGCGATCAGCACCTCATCGGGCTTGTTGTCGCGGAGCAGATGCGCGAGGTCGTCGGTCGTGCCGAGAATCTTCACCCCGTGGATGCGGTCACCGCGCTTGCGCAGATCGTCGTCGACGAACCCGACCGGCGTGTAGTGCAGCTGCCGGTTGCGCTGCATCTCGCGCACCATCAGCTGGCCGGCGTCGCCGGCACCGACGATCAGCACCTCCTTGCCGCGCGCCACGAGCCCGCCGAGCGGACGCTCGATCAGCGAGCGCGCGAGCAGTCGCGTGCCGGCGATGAAGGCGAGCAGCAGCAGGTAGTCGAACACGGCGATCGATCGCGGTAGGCGCGACGTGTTGGCCGGCGGAAACGCGTAGAGGACGAGGTACACGATCAGCGAGCCGACGGTCACACCGCGCACGGCGCCCCACATGTCGCGGGTCGAGACGTAGCGCCACCACCGGTTGTAGAAGCCGAAGAGCATGAACACGGCAAGCTGGATGCCGACGATGAGCGCGATCACCCGCCAGTCGAGCAGGTGCCGGTAGTAGATGGGAACCGACTTGTCGAAGCGCAGGAAGAACGTCAGCCGCCAGGCCGCTGCAACCAGGACCGCGTCGAAGACGATCTGCCAGACACGATGTCGGTTGACCGGAAGCCGGATCACGCCGCAGCTGCCCCGCGCCTCACGACGCGACGAGGTCCGAGGCGCGCTTCAGAACCGAGACGACCTCGGTCTGCTGCTCCTCGGTGATCCCGGCCCACAACGGCAGGCAGAGATTCTCGCGCGACGCCTTCTCGGTCTCCGGGAAGTCGCCCTCGGCGTACCCGAGATAGCGAAGCGCCGGCTGCAGATGCAGGGGCGGCTGGTAGTACACGGCGAAGCCGATGTCTGCGTGCTCGAGCGCCGTGGCGAGGCGGTCGCGCTCGGGCGAGCGGACGCAGTACATGTGGTAGACGTGGCCAGGCTCGTCGACGGGTGTCTCGACCAGGCCGTCGAGCAGCTCGGTGTAGCGCGCCGCTGCCTCGCGACGTTGCACGTTCCACTCGTTCAGGTGCGGCAGGAAGATGCGCAGGAACGACGCCTGCATTGCATCGAGGCGCGAGTTGTAGCCGACGTACAGGAACTCCTTCTTCGATTCCGAGCCGTGGAAGCGCAGCATCCGCAGGCGCTGCGCGAGCTCGCCGTCGTTGACGGCGATCAGCCCGCCGTCGCCGAGCGCGAACAGGTTCTTCGTCGGGAAGAAGCTGAAGGTCGAGGCGATGCTGGTGGCGATCCCACCGGCTCCAAATGCCTGTGCCGCGTCCTCGATCACCGGCAGACCGAGCCCGCTGAAGTCGGGCGCGGGACGCCCGAAGAGGTGCACCGGCATGATCGCCTTCGTCCGCTCCGTGAGCCGGCGCTCGACGTCCTGAAGGTCGAGGTTGAGCGTCGTCGGATCGATCTCGGCGAAGACGGGAGTGGCGCCACGGCGCGCGATCGCCTCGGCGGTCGCGTAGAACGTGAATGCGGGGCAGATCACCTCGTCGCCGGGACCAATGCCCAGCGCGTCGAGCACGAGCACGATCGCATCGGTGCCGTTCGCGCAGCTCACCGTCTCCTGCACGCCGAGCAGTTCCGCTGCCTCGCGTTCGAATGCCTCGACCTCGGGCCCGAAGATGAACCGGCCCGTCTCGAGCGTCCGGGCGAACGCTTCCTGCAGCTCCGGGATCAGCGGCCCGTACTGCGCTTTGACGTCAACGTGGGGGATCGACATTGCCGGTGGGCATCGTACCCGGGCGGCGACGACGCATGATCAGATACGCGGCGATCAGCACGATCCCTCCAACGACGGCGATCTCCAGGAAGCGAAAATCGTGGTGGAGCTTGGTGTAGCTCTGCCCGAGCCCCCACCCGGCTGCCGCGAGAACGATGCACCAGAGCGCGTTTCCGAGCAAGGTGAAGACGTTGTAGCGGCGAAACGGCATCTCGAACACGCCGGCCGGGATCGAGATGAACGACCGTGCAACCGGCGTGATCCGGCCGATGAAGACCGCCCAGTCGTCCCACCGTTCGAACCAGCGGTCGGCCCGGTCGAGCGTCGCCGGGCTGAGGTGGAAGTAGCGGCCGTGCTTCTCCAGGAACGGCCTGCCGCCGCGCTTGCCGATCCACCAACCGAGGATCGCCCCGAGCTGGTAGCCCACGATCCCCGCGAGGACCACGGCGAGGTAGGCGGCGAAGCCGGAGGTGTGCCAGCCGAAGACGTCGACGCGATGCGCGAGCGCACCGGAGGCGAGCGCACCCCCGTAGACCATCACGAGCTCGCTCGCCGCCGGGAACACCGCGTCGATCATCATCAGGCCGAAGACGGCGAAGACACCGTAGTGGGCGAGCCATGAAGTCACCGGGCGACCCTATCTACGTGCGTCTGAACGCGAACTGAGTGACGAGGTCGGACGTGCCGACCTTGCTCGTCACGAAGACGTGTGCGACGTAGGTCCCCCCATAGGCCCTAGTCCCCTGGGGCAGGCGGCCGTCCCAGACGAGCGAGTTGGCGCCGGCCTGCAGGCTCGCCGTCGGAAGGGTGCGGACGATCACCCCGGTTTGCGTTTCGATCTGGAGCCGGAGCTTCGCCGCGCGCGCCAGGGTGAACCGAATGGTGGCGACGTTGCGGGCGATGCGTGGGGTACGGAGGTCTCGGAGCGTCGTGTCGTAGCGGAAGGCGCGGTCGATCGTGGAGACGCGACCGAGATCGTCGGTTGCCGTGACGTTCCAGTGCCAGGTTCCCTCGGCGTCGAAGGTCGAGTAGTCGAACGCGTACGAGCCCGGGTCGTGCCTCACGGCGGTCTCGAGCGGGTGTGCTGCGCCGTCGGGACCGATGAGCTCGGCCGTCACGACCGACGGACGGACAAGCTTGTAGCTGAGGGGCTCGACGGTCTTGCCAGGCTCCCCGTTCAGCAGCGCCAGTGGCGGCGGCGCGGCGTAGACACCGAAGTACTGGACGAGCAGCGCCTCCTTCACGGCCCGTTCACCGCCGGGATCGCTGGGCCGGTTCAGGAGCTGCCCGTCAAACGCGACAGTCACGGATCCACCGGAGTCGACCCCGGAGGCGGTGACGGCACCGAGGCGCTGCATCGTCTGGGCGAGCTCGAAGCTCGTGAGGCCGACGCTGTAGCCGGGCTGACGGCCGTCGACCGCGACGAGGATCACCCGCCCATCGGCGAGTTGCCCGACACCGGCGCGGGGATCGCGCTGTGTGACCTGGTCGTTCGTGAAGTCCTCCAGGGAACGGAAGACGGGCTTCGCGTTCCGGACGAGCACCGGGCCGCCGCCGAGCCCCGACACGACACCCGTCCACGCAGGCTGCAGGATCAGCCGCACGGTCAGCGGCGTCCCGACCGGCGCCTCGGCCTGCAGCGCGGCGACGGACGAGGCGCCAACTGCCATCAGCACGGCACCGTCGGCAGGAATCGAGATGCCGCCTCCCGCGGCAGTTGCGGTTGCCGTCGCTGTCAAGTCGGTGTTCGGAGTGGCCGGCGGTAACGGGCCGAGCACGACTGTTGCAGAGCCCGGGACGACGGGCGTCTTGGCCCCGTACGCAGGCGTGAACAGAATCACTTCGCCGGGCTTGGGAATCTCGTTGAGGCCGCTCAGGGGCCGGCGCTGGCCAGTCCCGCGCCAGGTGCCGAAGAACTTGACGCGGTCGACGTGCAGCGCGCCGGCCGAATCGACGCCGATCGAGGAGCGCGTCGAGAGCGGCGGATGCTCGAGCACCCCGCCGGACAGGAAGATGCCGGCCGGATGCCCATCGGTCGCGTCGAAGAAGTCGCCGTTGATCCCGGCGACCGTCGCCCGGGAGGAGACGTCCTTCTCGATCTGGGTCACGCGCTCGCGGCCGCCGGTCACGGTGTTGCGGCCGAGCACCGGGGCGAGCTGGTAGAGGCCGGCCGGATCGGGCTTCGGTGCGGTGATGACGCTGAGGACGACCGGCCCGTGCGGCGTGAACTGAACGGTGTGCTCGAACGTGACGCCCGGCATCAGCTCGACGGTGGCCGCGGGCTGCGCCGACGCGGCCAGGGCCGGATCAGGAAGAGAGAGACACGAACAGGCGGCACAGAGCAGGGCAAGTGTCGCGATGCGGCGGCGGAGCATGACCCTGGCCGAGGGTAGCCGAGCGCCGCGATGGCAGCCCTCCCGGGTTCGCCCGGTCAGGTCACCCCGCTCGGCCATGCGAGTCCACGGATTCCTCCGGCCCGGCCCGGCGAGATTGTCACACTCCGGTAACGGTGCCTGACACCGGACGCGGCTCCGCCAGACAGGTCCGGATTCGGCGCGTCCATCGGCGGTTCGGCGTGCATTCAAGCCATTCCGCCCGAAGGGTGCGCTCGGCCTGTGGGCAACTTGTCACCCTCCCGTAAAGGTGCCTGGCACCGGACGGGGCTGCCCTCGCCACGCCGGAAAGGGGCACATGCGGGTCTGGGGCCGGGCCATTACGTCCGTCTTACGTTCGCATCGCATCCCACGTACACCCCTGGACGATGGTTCGGACCGATCTCACGTCAACTGGAGGGACTTCACATGCGCAAATTGACGTACGCGGCAGTGGCGCTCGTTGCGCTCGTCGTGACGAGCTACGCGGTGGCGGACGGGATCGAGGGCGCCAAGAGCGCCAAGTCCGTTGCGGGCACGTTCAGTGCGACCGCGGGCAAGACTTCGACCCGAACGTGCACGACGACCGACGGCAAGACGATCGTCGTCACCGACGGTAGGTACACCGGCGCCGCGACCGGCGACGCCGACCTGACCGGTCCGATCACACTTCGGGCACGGAGTGTCGTCAACACGACCGACAACGTCGGTGTCGTCGACGGCAGCTTCTCGATCGACGTTGCGAACAGCCGCAACACACGGGGGAGCTATTCGGCCGTGTACGACCACGGCACGATCGCCGGCCTGGCGGGCGGAAGGGCCCACCAGCCGAACGCGCGACTCGTCGCCAACCTCTCGGCGACCTTCGCGGCCGCGACCGGGTTCACGAACGGCAAGCTCGGCGGCGGCACCTCGGGCGGCTCGGCCGTGGAGCTGGGCGCAGGCTCCTGTAAGCCGACGCGCACCACTCCGGAGAAGAGCGAGGCCCACGGGACGATCTCGGCGCTATCGTCGAGCTCCATCACGGTGGCCGGCCTCACCTGCGCGCTTCCGTCCGAGAAGTCCGCGGACGTGAACGCCAAGTTCAAGAACGGTGATGTGGCCGAGATCAAGTGCGCACTCGTCGGCGCTACGAACACGCTGACGAGGATCGAAGGCAAGAACCACCACTGACAGTACGAGGCGGAGGGCCCGGCCTCGGGCCCTCCGCTACGGTTCGCAGCGTGGACGACCCGCGCACCGCCCTTGTGGAAGACCTGATGGCGCGGTTCTCGCACATCCCGCCCGAGGCGGTGCTGAAGGAAGACCTTCTCCGCACCGGGATCGACTTCGACACCTCAGCACTGAGCGACAACCTCGACGGCGAGATCAAACCGAAGTCGTACTTCATCTTTTCATTCGACCAGAAGCCGCTTACCCAACTCGGCGAGGCAGCGCTTCGCAGGCCGCCGGAGGAGATCGCGCTGACCGGAGGCCCGTACGAGCTGCGCCGAACGATCGTCTCCGTGCGCGTCAATCCCGATTCGCCCTACCGCATCAAGCGGGACGCCGACGGCGTGCTGCGCATGTCGCTCGAAGGAAGAGAGCTCGCCGACGTCGGGCTCCCGCCGATGCCGGAGTACTACCGCCATGAGCTCGCAAACGGGAAGACCGTCATGGAGACGGCACCCACGATCCAGTGGGGCTACCTGATCTACCTCACCGTCCTGCGCCTCTGCCAGTACTTCGGCGCCAAGGAGGAGTGCCGCTTCTGCGACATCAATCACAACTGGCGCCAGCACAAGAAAGAGGGCCGCCCGTACACAGGGGTCAAGCCGGTCGACGATGTCCTCGAAGCGCTTGCGATCATCGACCGCTACGACACCGCGAGGGTCTCGAAGGCCTACACGCTCACCGGGGGCTCCGTCACGAGCACGGTTGACGGCCTGGCCGAAGCCGACTTCTACGGGCGCTACGCCGAGGCGATCGAAGACCGCTTCCCGGGCCGCTGGATCGGCAAGGTCGTCGCGCAGGCCCTCCCGCGCGCGGACGTGCAGCGCTACAAGGATTACGGCATCACGATCTACCACCCGAACTACGAAGTGTGGGACAAGCGGCTCTTCGAGATCATCTCGCCCGGTAAGGAGCGCTACGTCGGACGCGAGGAATGGCATCGCCGGATCCTCGACGCCGCCGAGGTCTTCGGCCCGCGTTACGTGATCCCGAACTTCGTCGCGGGAGTCGAGATGGCCGAGCCGTTCGGCTTCAAGACGGTCGATGAGGCAATCGCCTCGACCACCGAAGGCCTCGACTACTTCATGAGCCGCGGCGTCACTCCGCGTTTCACGACCTGGTGCCCGGAGCCCTCGACACCGCTCGGCCGAGATAACCCAAACGGCGCGCCGCTCGAGTATCACATTCGCCTGCTCGAGGCCTACCGCGCGACGCTCGACAAGCACGGCCTGAAGCCACCGCCCGGCTACGGCATCGCAGGCGCCGGCAACGCTGTGTTCTCGGTCAGCTCGTTCATGGACACGCTCGACCCTGACGAAGTCACCGTCGAGGAGGCGGTTCCGGCGTGAGCCGCATCTCGGTCGACGAGGCGCGGGCGCTCTGGAACGAAGCATCCGACGACGAGCTGAAGCGGCTCGCCCGCGGCGTGCGCGATCAGTGGCACGCACCGAACCACGCCACGTACATGGTGATGCGAATCATCAACTACACCAACGTCTGCGTCGCGCAATGCGACTACTGCGCGTTCTACGTCCTTCCAAATCAGGAGGGCGGCTACGTGCTGAGCCGCGCCGATGTCTTCGCGAAGATCGACGACCTGCTCGACGTCGGCGGCGACCTGGTGGCGTTCAACGGCGGGTTCAACCCGAAGCTGCCGCTCGAGTTCTACTGCGACCTCTTCGCCGCAGTGCGCGAACGCTACGGCGACCGCGTCGAGTTCTATGCGCTGACGATCGCCGAGTTCGTCTACCTCGCCGACCGCGCGGGTCTCACTCATGCCGAGGCCGCAGCGCGCCTTCGGGATGCCGGCGTCCACTGGATCACCGGCGGAGGCAGCGAGATCCTGACGGAGGACTTCCGCAAGCGCCACGCCAAGTTCAAATACACGGTGCGCGAGTACTTCGAGGCGCAGCGCGCGATCGTCGAGAGCGGGATGAAGACGACCGCGACGATGGTAATCGGCTTCGACGAGTCGCTCGAGGAGCGCCTCGAGCACCTTCAGCGCACACGCGACTTCCAGGACGAGACCGACGGCCTCTTCTCGTACCTGTGCTGGACGTACAAGCCCTACGGCACCGCCTTCGCCGGTGTGGAGATCGCGCCCGAGGAGTACTGGCGGCATATCGCCCTTTCCCGCATCTTCCTGGACAACGTGAAGCACATCCGCACCTCGGTCTTGACCCAGAACGCCGATGCCTTTCGCGCGCTCGACTACGGCGCCGACGACTTCGACCTGCCGATCGAGGATGAGGTGACGCAGAAGGCAGGCGCCACGATCGAGCTCGACCTCGAGAGCCTGCTCGCCGTGCCGCGCGCACTCGGCTACACGGTCGAGTACCGCCGCGCCGAGCGGCCGGCCGCACTGACGGCGTAGCCAGTCCCGCGCGAGGGGTCTCGGCAACCTCCGAGCAATTCCAGGATCACCGCGTAGGAGAGCGCGCCTTCCGACTCGATGCCTCTGGCGCGCAGGATGCGGAAGTCGCCCGCGGCGGCCGCCGTCGCGTCGAGCAGCGAGGTCTTCCCGAGACCGGCCTCCCCGGCGATCAGGAGCGTGCCCGCCCGGCCGAGTCGCGCCTGGTCGAGCAGCGTGCCGAGCCGCTCGACCTCCGCTTTCCGCCCGATCAGCACGTTCTCAGCGTAGGCCGTCGAGCCGCCGGGGTCGACCTCTTCACTGCGTCGCGCGAATGAGATGATCCGTCCGCGATTCACTCACCGACCCGGAGGTCGTCGTCATGGCCATGAAGCTCCACCGTTGCTCCAATACCTGGGCAAAGTTCAAGGGCCACCCGTGCTGGAAGGTGCAGAAGGCGCTCGACGACACGGGGATCGACTACGAGCTCGTCCTCGGGCCGTGGCCGAGCAAGAAGAAGCGCGAGGCGGTGATCGCCGGCACCGGCCAGGCGGCCTACCCCGCGATCGAGTTCGAGGACGGCAGCTGGTACCGCGAGGCGTCAAGCGACATGGAGCGGACGATCCGCGACGGGCGTCTGGACGAGAAGCGCGCGTCGGGCTAGCGGCCTGCGCGCAAGCGGTGTCAGACGGCCGCGCCGGCGCCGGCCGCGCCGACGAAACGCAGCTCCGGGACCTCGTCGAGCTCGCC
>CAWJGF010000025.1:0-46235 GCA_963842335.1 uncultured Thermoleophilia bacterium
TGTCGCCTCCGCGCGCGCAGCGCTGCGCGACGAGTCACGGCTCTACGGGCTCCTTGTCGCCTACAGCGACTTCGGCGGCTGCAACCACATGACAGCGGCGCTCGGCGCCACACCTCCGGGCCTCGGCGGGATCACGGCGACACTCGGCCGGGCGTGCGCAGACCTGCAGCGCGCATCGACACTCTTCACGCGCTCAGCAGCGAAGTCGGACGCACCGGCGCTCGTCGCCGCGTCGCGCGCCGTGCGTGCCGCAACGCCACTCCTCGAGCACGCGGAGCTTGAGCTGCGCGCCGCGACCGACCAACCACGGTGATCCCCCCGCGGGGACACGGCCGGTGTCAGACACGCGCATGAAACTCGAACCCGAGTGTGCCGTGAGTGTGCCGGCGCGGCAGCGAGCCAGGCGTGATCGCGTTTTGCCGGCGGACATGGCTGGTGTCAGACACACGCACGAGAGACGCACGCGTGAGAGACAACGCGCGAACGTGCGCTCAGATGCTGTTCCAGCTGCGACGATGGCGGGGTGGAGGAGCCTCGTCCCGTTGCGGCCGTGCTCGTGCCGGTCTTTCGAGACGCCGAGGGAGAGCTGCGGATCGTCCTCATCGTCCGCGCTGACCGAGGGCTGCACGGCGGGCAGCTCGCGCTTCCCGGCGGCAAGGCTGACGCGGACGACGAGAGCCTGCTCGCGACGGCGCTGCGCGAGGCGGAGGAGGAGATCGGCCTCTCGCCAGCGGAGGTCGACGTGATCGCCGAGCTTGCATCGGTGCACAGCGGGCCGACACGGTTCGACGTGCATCCGTTTCTCGCGCGGATCCCGGCGGACGTGCGCTGGCGGCCGAGCGAGGATGAGGTCGTCGAGGTGCTGACGCCCCTTGTCGCCGACCTCGGCCGGCCCGACGCCCGGCGCGAACTGCTCTTTACCTCGGCGCGCTTCCCCGAAGGGCTGCTCGTCGACGGCATCCCGATCGGCGAGCGCGTGCTCTGGGGCATGACCCTCCGCCTGCTCGACGACGTCGTGCCGCGCCTGCTTGCCGGCGAGTGGGCGGGCCGGGTCTAGCCGACCACCACTAACGCTCGCGGATGGCGCCCATGCGATACCCGCCGTCAAGCATCGCGGGCGCGCGTGCCGCCAGCGAGTCCCATGTGGGGACATCCCAGCCGAGTGAGTCGGCGAGACGCACGATCATGCTGAAGAGCGAGCACACGGTGGCCGCATCGCGGAGCGCCTGAGTCGAGACGCCCGCGGCACGCACGTCGTCGGCGTCAGTGGCGGTCAGTTCCTCCGGGCGGAGCGTCAGCTTCTCGAGGAAGGTGAGCGTCGCGGCCAACTCGGGCGAGAGCGGCGCGGTTCGCCAATCGGCGACGACTCCGTTCCAGACCTCCTCACCGAGCGCGTACGACGCAACTGCGCCGTGAGAACCCGTTCAGAACGGGCACTGGTTCAGTAACGAGGTGAACCCGGCGAAGAGCTCACGCTCTCCCGCGCTCCAGTCCGACGGGCCGCGCATGACGACGTCGAGCGCCTCCGAGAACGGCCGGCCGAAGAGCTCGGGCCGATAGAGCAGCGTTTTCACGACGCCAAGCGGCTCGCGACCCGTGCGCTCGGCGATCTGAGCGAGCATGGCCGCTTCCTCGGGCGCGTGCCCGTGATCGACGGTTGCGAGCCTCATCCGATGACCGCCTCCGCAGCGTCGAGCCGCCGCAGCCCTTGTTTGATCGCGGCGGCGGTCGTCTGCTCGAAGATCTCGTCGTCGGAGAGCCCCGCCGCAGTCAGTGCCGCAACGTCCGCGTCGGTGACCGTGTAGGCGCACTCGGCCACTTTGGCGAGGTACGGCGCAAACACGGGCGGCGCCAGCGGCGTCCCGGCGACGACGCCACGCAGCTCGTCGATCGATTCCTGCATCGAGTTTGTTTCCTGCATCGGGACAGGGTAACCCGTCGCACCCGGACCGCCGATCGGCGATTCTTCCTGGGTGGAGACGCTCACCGTCACGACGGCCCACGGGCCCGCCCGCGCGCACCTCCACCCCGTGGAACATCCGCGCGCGGCGTTAGTGCTCGGTCACGGCGCAGGTGGTGGGATCGCCGCGCCCGATCTCGTCGCCGTCACGGGCGTCGCTCTCGCTGAGCGCATCGCCGTGGTGCTCGTCGAGCAGCCGTATCGCGTCGCAGGACGGCGCTCGGCGGCGCCGGCGCACCAGCTCGACTCCGCCTGGGTGACCGTCGTCGATGAGCTGCGCGCCGGCGAGCTCGCCGGGTGCCCGCTCGTCGTCGGCGGCCGCTCCTCCGGCGCCCGCGTCGCGTGCCGCACGGCGGATGCGACGGGTGCGGTGGGCGTCCTTTGCCTCGCGTTCCCGCTGCAGCCACCACGGCGCGCCGGCGGGCCGCCGGCCCCGAGCCGCCTCGCCGAGCTCGATGCGGTGAAGGTGCCAACGCTCGTCGTCCAGGGAGCGCGCGACCGGTTCGGTATGCCGCCTGCCCGCAAAGGACGCACGGTGGTGCAGGTGTCGGCCGACCACGCGTTGCGCAGCGACCTCGGCGCGGTCGGCGGAGCGTCCAGGGACTGGCTCGTAGCGGTGACCGGCGGTTAGCGCGCGACCGGAGCGATCCCTCCGGACAGGATGTATCTCTGCGGTGCCCCGGCAACCGGCATGCCGAGCACCGAGATGAGCAGGGTGGCCGGGGCGCCGTCGGGGAAGGTCTTGGACCACCTGTCGGTCACTTGCACGGAACCCGCAGCCACCGGTTTCCAGCCGGCGGCCACGGCCTGGGCCCCGTAGAAGCGGTACACCTCGGCAGCCGGCGCGGCGCTCGTGAGCGTGACGACGACGCTCGGGCCGCGCCAGCCACCGCCGGTGAATCCCGGCTGCTTGTAGGCCGCCTTCGTCGTCTTCTTGCTGACGCCCGTTGCGCTCGGCGGCTGCGCGGAGAACACCTGGTCGCGCGCAAGTTCCCGCAGCCGGTGCCCACCGGGATCTCCGCCGGACGGCGAGCCGCCGCACCCCGAGATCGGCGCCGCAAGGAGCAGGAGCAGGCAGATCGACGCGCGCATTCCCGGAGGCTGACCCACGAGCCGCGAGGAAGCAAGCGCAACGTGATCAAACGCGGCTGCGGCCGGCGTCGCCCGAGCTCGGGCGACGCCGGCCGCGACCCATTAAGCCGCGGGCGCCGGGGCGGACGTGTCGGTCTGCCAGAGGCCGAATTCGTTCCCGTGCGGGTCCTTGCAGGTTGCGAACCAGCCCATGTTCGGCACCGGCATCCCGTCGCCGGCTTCGCCGCCGAGCTCCCTCACCCGCGCGGCGCCGGCGGTGATGTCGTCGACCTCGAAGTACGGGCGAGTTCCACGCTTGCCGGGCTCCATGTTGGTGATCGCACCGCCCGTTCCCTTGCTGATCTCCGTCATGTGGTACTCCGATGGGCCAGGGAACGACTGGAACTTCCACCCGAACAGCGAGCCCCAGAACGCCTGCGCCTGCTCGGTGTCGTCCGCCGGGATCTCGAGGTGCACGATCTTGCCGGGCATCTACCCCTCCTTCGTTCGTCGCTCTGTCATGCGAGTAGACCGATTCCTTGGAAGAATCTCATCTGGAGTGGGATTTCGCGTGCTTCAGGCGTGTGAGCTCGAATGGACGACGCGCCCTCACGAACTGGGCGAGGCGGCGCGCCACGTCGCCGAACTGAGTGACCGAGCCGGCTTCGCGCACACCCGTGCCAACCTCTGGCGGTACGACCCAGGCGCGAAGGGCCGCCGCCACCGTCATGCACACCAGGAGGAGACCTTCGTCGTGCTCGAGGGTGCACTCACGATGTATCTCGGCGAGCCGCCGGAGCGCCACGACGTGTCGGTCGGCGGCCTCATCCACGTCGAGGCCGGCACGGCGCTCCAGACCGTGAACCACGGTAGTGACGAACTCGTTCTCTACGTCTACGGCACGCCACCCGAGGCGGAGCACGCCGAGATTCTCGAGTCGGCCGTTTAAGCGAGGCTGGGGGAATAGGGTCGACCTGTGGCATCGCAGCCCGATCGCCCTCAGGTTCGGTTGGCAGAGCTCGTCGCCGCCCTTTCGCTCGGGATCGATCTGGGCTTCGGACAGCCGATGGAGCACGTGTTACGCCAGTGTCTGATCGCGTTGCGGCTTGCCGAGCGGATCGGCATCGGCGCGGAGGAGCGCGCGGTTGTCTACTACACCGCGTTGCTCGTGAACGTCGGCTGCCATTCCGACGCGCATGAGCAGGCGAAGTGGTTCGGCGACGACATCGCGCTGAAGTCCGGCAAGTACGACCACGAGCCCAGAACGGTGCGCGCCGTGGCCGCCGGTATGCGGCGGCTCGGCGCGGGCAACCCGCCGCTCCATCGATTCCGGCTCGGTGTCGAGTTCGCGCTGTCCGGACGTCGCGAGATCGACGGCATGATCGATCACCACGCGGCGATCGCACGCACGCTCGGCGAGCAGCTCGGGCTGCCGGCTGGGGTGCTCGACGGGCTCGGTGGAGCGTACGAGTGGTGGGACGGGCGCGGCTGGCCCGGTGAGCTTGCAGGCGCCGATGTGCCCTTGGCTTCGAGACTCGCGCAGCTCGCCGAGTTCGTGGAGGTCGCCCATCGCGTCGGCGGAGTCGATGCAGCAAAGAGCATCGCGCGCAAGCGCGCGGGGAAGCAGTTCGATCCCGTCCTGGCCGAGTTGATGTGCGCCGAAGGAGAGCTGCTCCTGTCGGGGCTCGACTCGGTCGCGACGTGGGACCAGGTGGTCGAAGCCGAGCCGGCCCTCGCGATTCGTCTTTCGCCGGAACAAGTCGATGCGGCGTTGCTCGCAATCGCGAACTTCGTCGATCTGAAATCGCCGTACAGCCTCGGGCATGCGCGCGCGGTCTCCGAACTCGCCGCGGAGGCCGGAGCGGCGCTCGGCATGTCCGAGGAGTCGCTGTCCACCCTGCGGCGCGCCGGTCTCGTGCATGACCTCGGCCGGCTCGGCGTGTCCAACGCTATCTGGGACAAGCGCGGACCGCTCGGGGCGGGCGAGTGGGAGCGAGTACGCCTGCATCCCCACCTGACCGAGCGGATGCTCCATCAGTCCGAGGCGCTCGCCCCACTTGGAGCGATTGCGGTGCAGCATCGCGAGCGGCTCGACGGATCTGGGTATCCACGGGGGCTCTCGGGCGCCGCGATCTCGCGGCCGGCCCGTGTTCTCGGCGCAGCCGACGCCTATCAGGCGATGCGCGAGCCGAGGCCGCACCGACCGGAGCGTTCGGCTGACGAGGCGGCCGCCGAGCTCCGCGCCGACGTCAAGGCCGGGCGCCTCGACGCCGAGGCGTGCGAAGCGGTTCTCGGCGCGGCCGGCCATCGCGTCTCGCGCCGCCGCGGCGGGCCGGCGGGGTTGACGCCGCGTGAGGTCGACGTCCTCCGGCTCGCGGCGCGGGGACTCGCGAACAAGGAGATCGCCGAACGACTCGTGATCTCGCCCAAGACCGTGGCCAACCACATCGAGCACATCTACGTGAAGATCGACGCATCGTCGCGCGCCGCCGCGAGTCTGTTCGCGATGCAGCACGGGTTGCTCCCCGACGAGGAATTCGAGACGACCGCGGCCTGAGAAAGACAAGAGGAACGCCTCATGACGGAGACGTCGGGTTGGCCTGGTCACGGACCGCTGGCCGGCGCAGGCAGCGATCGTCCACGAACGGCGTAGGCTTGGCGAACTCGAGCAGAAAGGGGCGCGATGCCTGTCGTGTTCATTCAGGAGTTCGCCATCGACGGTGACGATCGCAGTACGGCGAACTACGACGCGGTCAACGAGCAACTGAACCCGGCCGCCGACATTCCACCCGGCCTCATCCTCCACACGGCAGGGTTCGACGAGGACGCCGGCGTGTTCAGGATCCTGGACGTCTGGGAGACCCGTGAAGCCGGTGAGACGTTCATCAGCGAGCGCCTGATGCCGATCGTCGAGAAGATGCTGGCCGGCCGTCCCGACACGCCGCCCCCAGCGCGTGAGGGCTATTACGAGCTGCACGACCTCATTCGCGGCTGAGCGGGTCCGCTCGGGGCGGGGAGTTCCCCGCCCCGTGGGGCTCGCGTTCCTAGTTTGCCGCGACGCCGACGACGTGACCCTGCGCGTCGGCGAAGACCCCGAAGCTGACACCCGGCACGTGCTGGACGGGTTGGATCGTGCGGCCGCCGAGCTGCTCGGCCCGCGCGAGGGTTGCCTCGACGTCATCGACTCCCACGAAGAACAGGACAGCGTCGTCGCCCTCCTGCAGCGGCCCGACTGCGGTCGGGATCGCGCCTTCGACCCCCGTGTCGACGAACGTGTAGCCCGGGAACGCGCCGTCGGTGTACGTCCAGCCGAAGAGCTCGGAAAAGAATGCGCGCGTCGCGTCGGGATCGCCGGAGCGGATCTCTGCGTGGATGACCGGATGAGCCATGACGTCTCCTTGCTTGCGGATTCGCTGGCCGCGGAATGCGACCTCATGGCTAAGACGAACGGGACGGGACGAAATCGACAGTCAGGAAAGTCTGATGCGTGGGTCGATGACGGCGTAGAGGAGGTCGACGATCAGGTTGAACGTGATGATGCATAACGTCGCGAACACCACGACCCCCTGCACCGTCGGCAAATCGAACCCATCGATCGCCTGGATCACCGTCTTCCCCAACCCCGGCAACCCATACACCGACTCCGTGAAGATCGCCCCACCCAACGCCAACCCGATATCCATCCCCAACATCGTCACGATCGGCAACAACGCATTCCGCAACACATGCGAACGCATCACCAACCACTCCGGCGCACCCTTCGCCCGCGCCGTCCGCACATAGTCCTCGTTCAACGCCTCCATCACATTCGCCCGGATCATCCGCACATACAACGCCGCAAACAAAATCGCGAACGTACACCACGGCAAAAACAAATGATACGCCCACTGCACAGGACCACCACACGACCCCGACGGATGAATGAAGTCGCAATACCCCGTAATCGGGAACGCCCCCAACTTGAACCCAAAGAAATACGCAAACAACAACCCGATCCACACCGGATGCGCACTAATCCCGATCAACACAAACACCATCGATATTCGATCCAACAACGACCGCGGCCGCAACGCCGACAAAATCCCGATCGGCAACGCGATCAACATCCAAATCACCGCCCCACCAAACACCAACGACGCCGTCACCGGCGCCGCCTGCCCCACCACATAATTCACCGACAACCGATTCGTGAACGACCGCCCCAACGACGGCTCCTTCACATGCAACCCCCCCACAAACGACACCGGCATCAACCGGCCCACAAACTTCCCATACTGCACATACAACGGCCGATTCGTCCCCAAATACGCCGCCGCCCGCTTAATACACTCCGGCGTCGCCCGCTGCCCACACGCCAACCGCGCCGGATCAGCCGGAATCGCATAAAAAATCACATACGTCACCACCGTGACCGCAAAAAACAACACACACGCCCACAACAGACGACGGATCAGATACCGGAGCACAGTTCCCTCCGCGGAATCGATGCGATCGCCGTCAGCACGGTGTCACCGTAAACGGGAGTTGTTGAGCCGGTGTTGAGCGGGCGGACTCGAGCGATGCACGTTGTCGATCACCGTCCGGTGTGGTTGCGCTCAGCGCGCTCAGTTGCCCCAGTTGCGCGGGGAGTCGTCCCGGGCAGAGCGCCGGCGTGCCGCCAGCACGACCCACGTGATGACGGCCAGCGCGAGTACGGACGCGGCGATCGAGGCCAACGGGCGACGTCCGGGGCCGGCGACGGCCCGTGGCTTGGGAAGCGCGACTCTGCCGGATGAAAGGCTCCGTGGTGCGTGTGCGCTGCGTCTGGTCGCGACCCGTGTGAGCGCCCGGGTGATGTCGTCTTCGGCGCTGCTGTAGACACGGACATCCGTCGGTAGGCGCGCGATCGCCTCGCGGTAGCAGCGCGGCGCGAACGTCTTCTCGATCTTGCCGTCGTCGCTCCAGTCGCGCAGCACGCGCTCCGCGCACGAAGCGTTGGCGGCGGCAAGGCTCTTGGCCGGGACCGCCACGAGGACTGCCGCCACGAGGACGCCGACCGCTTCGATTCTGCGAGCCAAACGCACAACCCATGGTGATGCCTTGTCCGCGGTGTTCTAAACGTGCGTCGCACTCCGAACGGTGTACCCGGCGGCATCGCTCTTGCGTTCCGTCAGCCCGATCGAGGAAGCTATCGCTCTGACTGAGGATCGTGACCCGTCTGGTACGGCGCGTTTGACGCGAGGCCAACTCGTCCGGCGGGCGGCGGCGACAGGCACGGGCATCGTTCTGTTGGACAGGGCGGGCCTTGTGGGCGGCGCAGCCCGACTGCTCGGCGCCGATGCCGAGGCGTTTGCGGCGACGACCGCCAGTTCGGGCGATGTCCGGCATTTCGTCTCGCGCCCTGACTTGCGGCCGCCGAGTCTCACGGTGCTCCGCTCTGGATCGACCGGCGACGGATCGTTGTTCATCGCGCCGTCATCCGGCCCGGGCGAGCGTGGAGTGCTGATCCTCGACAACACGGGCGACGTCGTCTGGTTCCACCCGACGACGCCGCACACGGCGATGAACTTCCGCACCGGGCGCTACCACGGGGAGCCGGTGCTGACGTGGTGGGAGGGCAAGGCCGACCTGGGACTTGGCCGGGGAACCCACGTCATCCTCGATCAGTCCTATCGGGTCGTCGCGCGGCTGCCCGCCGGCGGCGGGCGGCAGTCGGACTTGCACGAGTTCTTGCTGACACCTCAGAACACGGCGCTCGTGACGAGCTATGAGGTGCGGTCGGCCGACCTGTCGGCCGTCGGAGGCCCGGCCGGCGGGCAGGTGATCGGTGGTGTCGTACAGGAGCTCGCGCTCCCGAGCGGGCACGTGCTGTTCGAGTGGCGCAGCCTGGATCACGTGCCGGTCGCCGAGACCCACGCGATCTATACGGGGCATCCGCTCGACTACTTCCACGTCAACTCCATCGACCTGACGAGTGACGGCAACCTCCTCGTCTCGGCGCGGAACACGTGGGGTGTCTACAAAGTCAGTCGTACGACCGGTCAGGTGCTGTGGCGTCTCGGTGGCAAGCGGAGTGACTTCGTGATGGGCAAGGGAACCGTCTTTGCGTGGCAGCACGATGCACGTCATCACGGCGACGATCTGATCAGCATCTTCGACGACGGCGCGGCGCCACAGGTGCAGCCGCAATCGCGCGCGCTCGTGATCAGGCTCGACGGCAAGCGCGGCCGGGCGACTCTCGTGCGGGAGTACACCCATCATCCCGGCCGGATCGTGTCGAAGTTCATGGGCAACGCTCAGGTGCTCGGCAACGGCAACGTTGTCGTCGGCTGGGGCAGCGAGCCGTTTCTGACGGAGTTTTCCGCCGACGGCGCCATCCTGCTCGACCTGAAGCTGCCGCATGGCGGCCAGAACTACCGCGCGTTCCGCTTTCCCTGGGTCGGCCATCCCGTCACCCGTCCGACACTCGTCTACCGCTTCGCGCGCGGAAGCGGAACTGTCTACGCGAGCTGGAACGGTGCCACCGAGGTGACCCACTGGGAGCTGCTCGCCGGAGCGGCGCCCGGCGCGCTCGCGGCGCAGGACGAGCCGGTGCCAAAGCGTGGCTTCGAAACGACGATCGCAACGCCGCGAGGGATGCGGTTCGGCGCCGTTGCAGCGCTCGACCGTCACGGCAAGGTGCTGGGCCGGTCAGAGACGATTCGGATCTAGATGGGCGCTCGACGACGCATGCGCTCGGTTCTCTGTTACGGCGACTCGAACACGTGGGGCTACGAACCCGAGACGGGGCGGAGGTTCTCGCGCACGGTTCGCTGGCCCGGTGTGCTTCAGCAGGCTCTCGGTGACGAGTGGCATGTTGTCGAGGAAGGGCTCAACGGTCGCACGACCACGCTCGACAGCCCAGTCGCGCCGGGCAAGAACGGGCTTGACTACCTCGTGCCGTGCCTCGATTCTCACGCACCCCTCGACGTCGTCGTCATCTACCTCGGAACGAATGATCTCGCCGAGCGGTACGCACTGACGGCGACGGACATCGCCCGAGCGGCAGCACGGCTCGCCGTCGTTGTCCGCCAGTCGGCCGCGGGAGTGAACGGCTCTGCGCCGATGCCGATCCTCGCGAGTCCGCCGCCAGTCGGCGACACGACGTGGACCGAGGATTGGGCCGGGGCGCCTGCGAAGTCGGCGGTCCTCGCCGAGCGCTTCGCCGCGGTCGGGGCGGAGCTCGGCGTCGAAGTCATCGAGCTCGGGCGGGCGACACGGTACTCGCCCATCGACGGGATTCACCTTGACGTCGCTGGTCACGCGGCCGTCGCGCGGCTGGTCGGGGAATCGCTCCGGCGCCTCTTTCCCGTCGGTCGCGATTGAGCTCGCTCACTCAGGGAAGCTCCCGGGATCGGACGCGTACCCCCACATCGAGCTCGCCTCGACGCGCATGAAGGCGACGCCGTCGCCCCAGTCGAACGGGCTCGAGCCGTAGATCTCGCGCCAGATGGGCTCGATCTCCTCGACGCCGTCGTCGCCGCGGCCGATGATCGCCGCGTGCCCATGGATGACGATGCCGATCGTGTCGCCGTCGACATGCGCCGCGCTGCAGGCCGGGTTTGCGCGCAGGTGCCTCAGGCGCGCCGCTTGTCCGCCGGTCGAGACGGTCAGGTGTCCTCGGACGAAGACTCCGTCGAGCGGCGCCACCCGCGGCTCGCCGCGCTCGTTCACGGTCGCGAATGCGACGTGCTTCGTTCCCTGCAGGTAGCGGACGATCTGCCGGGCGTTGAGGCGACGCTCCGGCGTGACGATGCTCACGAGGTGCGGGTTGGCGTGCGAGAACGTCCGGTCGAGCAAGGTCTGCAGCGTTTGGATGTCGCCTTCGGATTCGTACATTCTCACCCCCCTCCGGATTCGGTCGCCGCGCCGTCAACCTTCGGCCCGTCGATCGGCAGTTTCCGCGCGAACCAGTCGAACGCATCGTGGTACGCGGCACGGTTGAGTGCGTGCGGCGCGGCATACCAGTGGACCGTCGTTCCGTGAGGTGCGGCGTGGACGATGTTCAGCAACGCGGTGTGCGGGACGATCTCGTCCTTCGTCCCGTCCTCGAGCAGCACGCTCCCCGGTCGAGCTTTTGCGACGTAGCGGATCGGATCGATGCTGCCGAGGTCCTGGCGAACCGCGGCCCTCAGGCCTGGCGGCGCCTGCGCAACGAATGCGGCGAGCGGATCGGCGCCGGCTGAGAGGAGAGCGAGGGCCTTGACCCGAGGGTCCGACGCAGCGACGAACGCCCCGGTCTTCGCGCCCGCGCTCCAGCCGAGGTAGCCGATCCGATGCGGGTCGACCTCTGGCAGTGACTGGAGCAGGTCGACGGCCCGGCGGATTGCAACGACGTCGCGTACCTGCAGGTCGCGAATCTGCCGCAGAGTCGCGGCTGCCCCTCCTGGGGCCGGCGCGGGTGGGCTCGACGTCGACGGCTCGGTGATCGTCAGTGTCACGACATTGCGCGCGGCGAGCCACGCGGCCTGGGCGAGTAGTTCGCGCCGGTCGCCACCCGAGCCGTGCACGAACACGACCGCAGGTCGCCGCTCGCGTCCCGGCGGTACGAGCAGGTACCCCTGAACCAGACCAGCCTGTGAGCGGAACGAGACGTCGTGGACGGTGATCAGGCCCGGATGGCCCTGAACCCGGCCATGGTCGATGTATCCGAGCGGCGCAGCCGCGTCATAGCCGAACCGAAGCAGCGGGATCCCGGCTGCGTGCAACGGTGATCTGGCCGGTTTCCCGCCGCAGCCTGCGAGGAGCCCAACGACGACGCACGCCGAAAGTCGGCCGCCCTGTCGCGTAACCCGCACCGTCCGAGTCTAAAGCCGGCCAGCGGCGACCGGCGTCGGCCGATCGGCAGCGGACTCGGTCTCCTCGGCGGCCACGGTGGCCGTCGCGACGCCTGCGCCGAAGCGCAGGATCCGGCCGCCGAACGCGATCGCGCACACCGCGAACCACGCCCAGCCGAGCGCGAGGCCCGCGATCACGTCGGTCAGCCAGTGCACGTCGAGCAGAACGCGGCTTGCGGCCACCGCAACCGCGATCCCGACCGCAAGCCCAACCAGTGCGGCCCGCGACCGGCGGGAGCGGAAGCGACCGATCAGCAGAGCTGCAGTTGCGTAGAACGCAGCCGCCGTCGCCGAGTGACCGCTTGGAAACGACGGGCCAAGCGTCGCCGCGGCGGGGTTGAACGCCGGTCGTACCCGGTCGGCGAGCTGCTTGATCGTCAGGACGAGGACCTCCTCGCCGACCATGACCGCGGCGATGAAGGCGACGACCCAGATGGTGCGCTCCCTGATCGTCTCGACGATCGCGAGAACGATCGCGAGAAATGCGACGGTGTAGATGCTTCCGAGTTGCGTGACCGCGTTGAGCCCGTGCGTCGAGAACGCGGACGCATGCGCGTTGCCCCATTTGGCGACCCCGTTGTCGATTCCCAGCAAGTGCGCGTTCGTCCGCACGAGATATGCGAGTACCCCGAACAAGACCCCGCCGCCGATCACGACGACCAGGGCGAGCGTCAGGGCGAGCCCTGTTGCGGCCTCCGGGTCGAGCCGCGCGTCGACGAGGGGTCGGAGGGCTCGGTGACTCCCGACCTCCTCGCCGACCTTGCGCGCGGTGGCGACTGCTGCATTGCCTGTGGCTCGGCGGCGCGGATATCTCCACGCCAGAACGCCGGCCATCACGCCGGCGGTCAGTGCGAGGAGAGTGAGCAGGAGAAGTGGCATCAGTAGCTCGCCGAAGATTGAAGAGTCGAGGAGTGGGCATATGCCCCCATCGCGTTCGCCAAAACCCAACCACCAGTTGTGCGCCTTCCGGGCGTTCGTCCGACGACTCACGCGGCGGAACCCGGCGGCGTGCCCGTTCTCCGCGCGCGGCCGGGAGGCCCTGCCGAGCGCGTGGGCGGCGCGTTCGGTGGTCACGCGGTAGTTGCCTTCCTGGTCACGCTGATCGCAGGTCTCGTTGTGATCGCAGCGATCTCGACCGGCATGGGCCTGTTTGTCACGCGGGTGGTGGAGCACGCCTGGGGGATCGGCGGTGCTGACGAACGGGTCGACGTCTGGCTCGCCGCGCATCGAACCTCGGGGCGGACTCATGCGTCGTGGATCGGCTCGACCGTCGCCGGCGGTCTCGTGTTGCCGGTCATCGTCGGAGTGATCGCCGTCGTGTGTGCCGTTCTCCGGAAGTGGCGGATCGCTGCGTACGTGGTGTTCGCGCTCGCAGTCGAATCGGCGACGTATCGCGCGACGACGATCTTCATTCACTCGCATCGGCCTCGCGTCGTTCGGCTCGAGCACCTGCCGGTGAATGCGAGCTACCCGTCGGGTCACACCGCTGCATCGATCGCGGTGTACGGCGGACTCGTTCTCCTCTTCACATCAAGGTTCAGGAACACAGCAGTGCGCGTGCTCGCCTGGTCGTCCGTCGTTGCGATGGTCGCGTTCGTCGCGACCTCACGTATGTACCGCGGCATGCACCATCCGCTGGACGTTGCCGGCGGAGTGCTGGTGGGCATCGTCGCGCTGCTCGTCGTGGTCTTCGCGTGCCGTGTGGCCGGCGCGGCTTACGACGCGCGAGAGGATCGAGCATGAAGGTCGCTGTCGTCGCACATTCCGGCAAGACACTCGGTGGCGGGCTATCCGAGCTTCGGCGTGTCCTCGAGACCGAGAGTGTCATGGAGCCGTTCTGGTGTGAGGTGCCGAAAAGCCGCAAGGCGCCCGACCAGGTTCGGCGCGCTGTCGCCGACGGGGCCGAGCTGGTGTTCGCCTGGGGCGGCGACGGGATGGTGCAGCGCTGCGTCGATGTCCTCGCCGGGTCTGGGGTGACCCTCGCGATCATCCCGGCTGGGACTGCCAACCTTTTTGCGACAAATTTGGGAATCCCGAAGAACATCGAGGAAGCGGTCGCGATCGGATTGCGCGGCGAGCGCCGCAAGCTCGACGTGGGGCGCCTGAACGGTGAGCGGTTTGCCGTCATGGCCGGTGCGGGCTTCGACGCAGCGATGATCCGCGATGCGGGGGACGGCGGTCTGAAGGAGCGGTTCGGTCGTGCTGCCTACGTCTGGACGGGCTCGAAGAACCTGCGTTCGAAGCCGTTCCGCGCGAAGATCGAAGTCGACGGAGTCGACTGGTACAAGGGCAAGGCGAGCTGCATTCTCCTCGGCAACGTCGGCGAGCTCTTCGGCGGCGTCGACGCGTTCGAGGACGCTCGTCCGGACGACGGCAAGTTGGAGCTCGGCGTGGTGACGGCGGAAGGGCTTGTCGAATGGGGTCGCATGATCGCGCGGGCGGCGGTCGGAACGGCGAGCAGCTCTCCATTCGCACAGACGACGAAAGCACGCTCCGTGAAGGTGAAGCTCGATCGCAAGATCCTGTACGAGCTCGATGGCGGCGATCGGTCGGAAGTGAAGTCGTTCAAGGTCAAGGTCGAAGCGGGCGTACTGAGCGTATGCGTCCCTCGCAATGATTCGGCACCGCACTGAGCGGGCATCAACGGCGCATCTCCCGAGAGGAATTGACATGAGTGACTTGCGATCGACCGGACCGGTTGGTGCCGCCCGGGGCGCCGGGCACGACTTTGTGCAGACACCTGCTTTCGAGTGGCTCTCGCGGGCTGGGTTTGTCGCGCGCGCGGCTGTCTACGCGATCATCGGGGTGCTCGCCTTCAGGCTCGCGATCGGTCACGGAGGGAAGCTCACCAATCAGCAGGGCGCGCTGCGCACGCTTGCGCATCAGCCGCTCGGGAAGTACCTCCTGACCCTCGTGGCGGTCGGCCTCGGTGGGTATTCACTCTGGCGGCTTTTCCGCGCTGCCCTCGGGCGCGGCCCGGAAGGCTCGGACAAAGGCTTCGATCGCCTGGCGGCGCTTGGCAGCGGCCTCGCGTATGGCTTGATGTGCTTCATCGCCATCGAGATCCTGCTCGGCGCACCGCCGGCCACGACCAACGCGTCGCCGAAGAGGTCGGCGGCCGGAGTGTTCGCGTGGCCCGCAGGGGTCTGGATCGTCGGAATCGTCGGGGTGGGACTCGTTGCGATCGCGCTCTACCAGGGGTATCAGGGGATCACCCAGAAGTTCTTCGAGAAGTCGAAGGTCGAGGAGATGAAGCCCGAGGTGAAAACGTGGATCGGGCGCCTCGGCACTGTCGGCCATCTTGCGCGCATGGTTGTCTTCGGCCTGATCGGCGTCTTCCTGATCAGGGCCGCGATCGACTACAACCCGAGAAAGGCCGTCGGTCTCGACGGCGCTCTCGCGAAGGTCGTGCATGCCTCCTACGGCTCGTACCTCCTCGGGATCGTCGCCCTCGGCCTGATCGCGTTCGCGCTGTTCTCGCTCAGCGACGCGCGCTATCGCCGGATTTGAAAACCCGCGCGGCATTGAAGCCGATCCAGCGGGCGATCTTTCCCGCGGAGTGCTGGTTCGGCGAGCAGGTCACGCAGCAGATCTGCCGGCACCATCAACGCCGCCTCCGGCGCATCGGGTGGACGGAGGCGCTCGATCCGCCGGCGGGCGGCTGGGCCGGCGGAGACTTCCCGCCGCGCCCCGGCAACGCGCTCGAGGTTCTCATCGACGGCGCCCAGGCCCTGCCGGCGATCGCCGCCGCGCTCACCGAGGCGCAGTCGCACGTTCATCTCACGGGCTGGCACTTCACACCCGCATTCGCGCTCGACCGCGAGGGCGAGCCGCTCGTGCTCCGAACGCTGCTGGCCGAACTGGCGGAACGACTCGACGTGCGCCTGCTCGCCTGGGCAGGCGCACCACTGCCGCTCTTTCGGCCCTCCCGGGCCGACGTCCGCAAGGTCCGCGACCAGCTGGTCAAGCACACGAAGATCCAGTGCGCACTCGACTCGAAGGAAAGGCCGATGCATTGCCATCACGAGAAGACGATCGTCATCGATGACCGCATCGCCTTCGTCGGCGGAATCGATCTCACCTCCGAATCGGGCGACCGCTACGACACGAACGACCATCCCGCGCGCTCCGACGTCGGCTGGCACGACGGGTGTGCGCGTATCGAGGGTCCGGCCGTCGGCGATATCGCAGAGCACTTCCGAATGCGCTGGGACGAGGTAACCGGGCAGACGCTCGCCGCCATCGCTCCGCAGGCGCCGGCCGGCGACGTCGAGCTACAGATCGTGCGCACCATCCCGGAGAAGGTGTACGACGCAAAGCCGAAGGGCCAGTTCAGCATCCTCGAGTCGTATGTGCGCGCTCTCAAGTCTGCCGAGCGGTTCATCTACATCGAGAACCAGTTCCTCTGGTCGCCGGAGATCGAGGCGATCCTCCATCAGAAGATCGTCGAGCCGCCGCACCCCGACTTTCGGCTTCTGCTGCTGCTGCCATCCAAGCCGAACAGCGGCTCAGACGACACGCGCGGCGTGCTCGGTCATCTGATCGATGCCGATGACGATGCAGGGCGCGTGCTGGCCTGCACCCTGTTCGCACGCGCCGGCAACGTCGCCGACCCGATCTACATCCACGCGAAGATCGCGGTCGTCGACGACAAGTGGTTCACGCTGGGCTCGGCGAATCTCAACGAGCACTCGCTGTTCAACGACACGGAGATGAACATCGTCAGCCACGAGCCCGAGGTTGCGCGGCAATCGCGAATTCGGCTCTGGTCGGAGCATCTCGAGTTGCCGGCCGAAGCGCTCCCGGACGATCCAGTCCGGGCGATCGACGAGCTCTGGAAGCCGATCAGCAAACAACAACTCGAACTGCGCGACGCCGGCCTGCCCCTCACGCACCGCCTGGTTCGGCTTCCGCATCTCTCGCGCCGTTCGGGCCGGGTCCTCGGCCCGATCACCGGCCTCCTCGTCGACGGCTGACGGTTCGCGCCGAGCGTCGGTTCGCGCCGTTTCTCGGCGCCCTCTCCGCGGCGAGCGCGACCGAGTGCCTATCGTGCCCGAGGCTCGTCATGAACGACGTTCCAGCAACTGCAAGAACCCGGGGAGATGATCGAATGGCCACTACCGTCAAGGGACCGGCAAGTTCAATGGTGGGGAAGCGGGTGGCGAGGAACGCCCGCTCAAGAGCGTCCATGGCCGTCGCCACTGCCGCCCTTGCGCTTCTCTGCGCCAGTGCCGGTCGCGCCGATTCCACGCCCGTCGGCCCCCTGCCCGCTGGGCCAGTAGCAACAACGACGACAAAGCCGGGTCAGTTGGTCGCGGTGGCGCTGCCGCACGCTAGTCGCAGCTCCGGCCTCGTCTGGAGAATTGCCCGCCGCTTCAGCTCGAGTGTCCTGCGGCAGATCGGAGAGTCGGACGTGGGGGCAAACGTCGTACTCGTCTTCAAAGTCGTCGGTCGCGGAGACACGTCACTGGTCTTCGCGCTCACGCGTGGAGACACATCAGCGAAGGCGGTCAAGTCGGCGACCCACAAGATCCACTCCGCGTAGAGGCTTGCCTCGCCGTCAGCTCGCGCTGATGTACTCGGTCAGATACTGGATCTTGAAGCTCTGCTGCTGGGACTGAAGCCGGACGAGGTCACCGATCGACACCATGCCGACCAGGGCGTCCCCGTCGACGACGGGCGCGTGGCGGATGCGGCGGTCCGTCATCAGCGCCATTGCTTCCTCGACGCTCGTGTCGGGCGTGACGACGATCACCGGTGAGGTCATGACGTCGCGGACGTGTGTCTCCCGGTCGGTCCGGTCTTCGATGGCAATCCGTCGCAGGTAGTCGCGCTCGGTGAAGATCCCGGCGATCTGCGCCGCGTCTCGACCGGTCACGAGGATCGCCCCGACGTTGGCGTCCACCATCGCGCTGACCGCCTCGAAGACCGTGGCGTCGCCGTCGATCCGCACAACGTGGTCGCCCTTCTCAGCAAGGATCTTGCCGATATCCCCCATCCCCCCAGGACTCTGCGGCCTCAACTCGCATCTGTCAAGGCTCGGGCGCGGCGGGCGTGCCGCGACCGACGGGCTCGTCCTACAGTGAGAGCGGGGGGTCCTTCGCGTCGATCGCACGCGCGAGCACGAGGACGGCTTCGCGGAGCGCGTCGAGCCGGCCGCGGATTCGAAGCAGGTCGGCCGTCGTCAGCACCCCTTTCGTGATCCCGTCTACCTCTGCGTCAGCGTCGAGGCGGGTCGCTTCGGCGAGACGCGCCGCAAGGTCGAGGTCGGGAGCGGCGACACGCTCCAGCAGATCCAGAAGCTCTTCTTCGAGACTCACCGCCCCGATCCTAACCCGCAGCTACGTGCCTGAGCTCGAATCCTCGGCTGCGCAGCCTCCGGCGAACAAATTCCGTGCGGCCGAGTCTCTGATGACGACGAAAGGCGGAATGATGCAGACGACAGTCACCAGCGGCTCGCTTCGCGAGCTGGACCACCGCAGCGGCGACGGGGTTGACGTGACGCTCCTGTGGGATGCCGGCAGTCACGTCGTGCTCGTCGTCGTGCTGGACGAGCAGACGGGCGTGACCTTCCAGTTCGTCGTGGACGGGGCCGACGCACTCGACGCGTTCAAACATCCCTACGCATACCGGTACCGTGCGCGCCCCGACGGCGACCTCGCCGGTGGAGCCCGATTGCAGCAACCGAAGTTCGCAGGCTGAACGAGGTTCGACCTCCCACGCTTGACGCGGACGGGGGGAGCACGTAGGTATCGGCGCATGCAGATCGGCAAGGCGGGCGAACCCGTCACGCGAATCAGCCGTGCTTGGCCCGACCGCATCGAGGTGCGCGGACGCGACCTCGCGGGCGATCTGATGGGGCGGCTGACCTTCACCGAGTACTTTCACCTGTTGCTGACAGGCCGCGAACCGAACGACGACGAGCGGTTCTTCCTCGATCTGCTGCTCGTCTCGATCGCCGAGCATGGCTTGATGCCGAGCAACATCGCCGCCCGGATGACGCTCGCGGCGGATCCCGAGTCGTTGCACGGAGCCGTCGCCGCCGGCATTCTCGGCGCAGGCCCGGTGATCCTTGGCGCGGCGGAGGAGTGCGCCCGCCTCCTCGCCTCGATGCAGGCAGATGACAAGAACGCGACCGAGTTGGCCCGCGAGATCCACGCGGCCGGCGGCAAGGTGCCCGGCTTCGGGCATCCGCTGCACCGTCCTCTCGATCCGCGCGCCGAACGGATCCTCGAGCTTGCCGACTTGCACGGCGTCAGCGGAGCGCACGTCGCCCGCTTGCGGGCCCTGCGTGACGCGGTCGCCGAGGTCTGGGGCCGGCAGCTGACGCTCAATGTCTCGCTGCCGATCGCGGCGGTCCTGCTCGACCTCGGCTATTCGCCCGCGATTGTCAAGGCTGTGCCGATCCTTGCGCGTACAGCGAGCTTGCTCGCTCATCTCGCCGAGGAGCAGCAGCAGCCGATCGGCTTCTTGCTCGCAGCCAATGCGGAGGAAGTGGTTGAGTATCGAAGTGACTGACGAAGAGCGCGCGCCGTGGGCCGAGCAGCTCGCGTACGACGATGCGAGCTTCCGCCAACAGCTCGCCTACGTCCTCGAGCACTCGCCGTTCTACCGCGAGAAGCTCGCCGGATTCGACACGAATGTCGGGCTCGGGGAGATCGCGCGCCTGCCGCTGACCGAGAAGCCCGAGGTCAAGGCAACGAGCACGCCGGAGAGCCCGTTCGGCGCGCACTTCTGCGTGGCGCAGGCCGAGCTCGTTCGCATCTACTCGACGAGCGGGACGACCGGCACGCCGAGCTACATCCCGCTGACCGAGAGCGACCTCGACAATTGGGTGACCGGCTCCGCTCGCAGCTATGCGGCGTCCGGCCTCGCACCCGGCGACCGCGTGGTGACCACGTACAACGCTGGGCCGTTCGTTGCAGGGGCGGCGCTCGACGCTTTCCCGCGCATCGGTGTGTGCCACATCCCGGTCGGCACCGGCTCCAGCGAACGCGTGCTCCTCGCGCTCGCCCAGTTGCAGCCCGACGCGGTCGTGCTGACACCGTCGTACGCCGCTTACCTCCTCGAGCTCGGCGAGTTGCGCGATTCGAGCGTCACACGGATTCTCGTCGCCGGTGAGCCGGGCGGCGGCGAGCCCGCGTTCCGCGCGGCGCTCGAGGAGGGTTGGGGCGCCCGTGTGACGGAGGCCATGGGGATCGGCGACATCGGCCCATCGCTCTGGGGCGAGTGCGAGGAACAGGTGGGGATGCACCTCGGCGCACGCGGGTTCGTCCATGCCGAGCTGATCGACCCGGAGACGGGCGAGGCACGTGAGCTCCGCGACGGTGCGACCGGCGAGCTCGTGCTCACGCACCTGCGCCACCGCGCGGCGCCCCTTCTGCGGTTTCGCACGCGCGATCACGTCGAGGTCTGGACCAGTCCCTGCGCGTGCGGCCGGACGGCTCCCCGGATTCGCTGCATCGGTCGCACCGACGACATGCTCATCGTGCGCGGTGTGAACGTTTTTCCGTCCGCGGTGCGCGAAGTCGTGAGCGGGTTCGCTCCGGATGTCACTGGGCGCATCCTGCTGCGGCCGCGTGGGGCGGGTGTGAAGCAGGAGCCACCGCTGCCTCTCTCGGTCGAGCTGTCGCGGGCTGCGGCGCCGAGCCTCGACCTCAGCGACGCAATCCGGGCGAGGCTGCGCGACGTACTTGTCGTCCAGATGGAGGTCGAGCTCGTGCCGTGGGGCAGCTTGCAACGGAGCGATTACAAGTCCAAACTGGTAGCCCGGTGATGCGCAAGCTCCAGAGTCAAGGTGTGCACCACATCACGATCGTCGGTGCCGGCCGACAGGTGTCGATCGACTTCTGGGAGGGCATCCTCGGCATGCCGTTCGTCTTCGAGCAGCCGAACCTCGACAACGCGTCCGAGAGCCACCTCTACTTCGATCCCGGCGACGGACGACTGATCACTGTGTTCACGAACGAGGACCGAGAAGCCGACCCGACGCGCACCGCGACGGACCCGGGCTCTGTGCACCACATCGCCTTCTCGCTCTCGCAGGCGACGTTCCGGCAGGCGGTCGAGCGCCTCGACGAGCGCGAGATCCGGCACAGCGGCGTGAAGGACCGCGGTTTCATGGACTCGATCTACTTCGAGGACCCGCTCGGTCTGCTGATCGAACTTGCGTCGTACCGCTTCGAGCCGCCGTTCGGCTACACGCACTCCGACGTCTTGCTCGAGGCCCACAAGATCCGGGTCGGCCGCGAGGATTACAACATCGCAGAGGAGCACCTCGCGGATGCGATCGAGAGCCTCGTCGCCAGATCACGGCCGTCGCTCTCCGACGACCGGTCTGCCAAGAATCCCTACTAGAGGAGAAGCACAGATGGCTTCCGCCACGGTCAGCATTCTCAAGCCAAGCGTCAACAACCTGACGGTTCGCATCTTCATCCGCGCCGCAGATCTCGACTTCGAGGAGATCGACGTCTGGGGCAAGAAGGGAACCGACGAGTTCCTCGCCAAGGACCCGGCCGACCTGACGCCGCTTCTGGAGGACGAGGGACTGCCGCAGGGCGCGCTCTGGGAGAGCTGCGCGATCATGCAATACCTCTGCAACAAGCACGGGCTGACCCGGTTCTACCCGACCGATCCAGGCGAGCGCGCCATGGTCGACAGCGCGATGTTCTATCTGATCGGGACGATGTACCCGGTCGTCGCGCGCGCGACCTATCCGGTGCTCAACTTCCCGCAGTACGCCGGCGAGGTGGGCAGCTCCGACGCCGACGCGGAAACGAAGGCGCGGGCGCAGGCCGCGGCCGAGGCTGCCGTCGCGCGGCCGCTCGAGGTCTACCACGCGTTCTTCCTCGACGGCAAGACGTTCATCGGCGGCGACACGCCGTCGATCGCCGACATCCGGCTCGCGGCGACGATCGAGTTCCTCCGGGCGATCGACTACGACTTGCCCGCGTGGGCCGAGTCCTATATCTCTGCGATGGAGTCGGCGCTCGGAGATGCCTACACGGAACCCGCGGCGGACGTGCGCGGTTACGTGGCGAGCGTCAAGGCGCCTGCGGCGGTATAGGGCGGCGCGCGCAGCGTTTCGGGAGGCGGGAGAAAAGGCCCTGGAAAGGCAGGGTCTTTTCTCCGGACGGGGAATGTGTGGGACGACAGGCGTCCCTCATCGACCGTGACGCCGGCGATGCAAGTCGACCGGCGCCCAGGCGCAGCCGTGGATGTTGACGGCGCCTGGCGCTCGCAATCATGAGAGAGTGGGCGTGATTTCTTCCATTCCAACCAAAAGGGGAAGCTTGTGATTGCTAGTTCGTACACGTTCCTCGACGTGATGTGGACGATGTTGGTCTTCTTCGCGTGGGTGATCTGGTTCTGGCTCTTGATCACCGTCTTCTCGGATCTTTTCCGCCGTCACGACGTCGGCGGCGGGTCGAAGGTCTTGTGGATCATCTTCGTGATCATCTTGCCCTACCTTGGTGTGCTGATCTATTTGCTCGTCGAGCACCAGGGGATGGCCGAGCGGAGCCAGAAGCAGATGGACCAGGCGCAGGCTCAGTTCGACCAACACGTGCAGTCCGTGGCTGCCAAGACCGACCCGGCCGAGCAGATCGCGAAGGCAAAGGCGTTGCTCGACTCCGGCACGATCAACCAGGCCGAGTTCGACCAGATCAAGCAGAAGGCGCTCGCCTGATCGAAGTCGCTGACGGTGTGGGCCGGCGTTCGCGCCGGCCCACTCCCGTCGCACGAGATCAGAGTTCTGCCGGCGGGGAGTAGATTCGCTCGATGCGCCGCTGGCTACCGCTGATCATTCTCGCTGCCGCTCAGTTCGTGATGGTGCTCGACTCGAGCGTGATGAACGTGTCGATCTCGCAGATCGTGTCCGACCTCGACACGACGGTGACCGGCGTGCAGCTCGCGATCACCGCCTACACGCTCGTGATGGCGGCGTTCATGCTCGTGGGAGCGAAGCTCGGCGATATCTGGGGGCGCGACCGCGTCTTCGCCATCGGGCTCGCCGTGTACGGCCTTGGCTCGCTCACGACTGCGCTGAGCCCCAATTTGTACGTCCTGCTCTTCGGTTGGTCGCTCGTCGAGGGGCTCGGCGCGGTCCTCGTGATTCCTGCGATCGCAGCGCTGACCGCCGCGAACTATCAGGGGAAGGATCGCGCCTTTGCCTACGGGATCATCGGCGGTGTTGCGGGCGCCGCGATCGCCGTCGGCCCGGTGATCGGCGGCTGGGTGACGACCAACTTCTCGTGGCGACTCGTGTTTGTCGGAGAGGTCGTGATCGTCATCGGCATCCTCCTCCTGCGGAAGCGGATGCACCCGGCGTCGCGGCCTGACCAGCCGCCGAAGCTGGATGTCGTCGGCGCAGCACTCTCGGCTGCGGGCTTGGGCCTCGTTGTCTTCGGGATCCTCCAGAGCAGCAAGTGGGGCTGGGTGCAGCCGCTCGATGCGCCGACGATCGGAGGCACGGAGATCACGCCGTTCGGGTTCTCGCTCGTGCCGTTCCTGATCGTCGGTGGTCTCCTCCTCCTTCGAGGTTTTGCCTCGTGGGAGGAACGGCGCGAGCGGCTCGGCCTCGACACCTTGCTCGAGCGGGCGCTGCTGCGGATCGCGCCGCTTCGCGCAGGTCTTGCGACCCTGATGTCGCAGCAACTCGTTCTGATGGGCACCTTCTTCGTCCTGCCGGTCTATCTCCAGGTCGTCCTCGGACTCGACGCGTTCGAGACCGGCAAGCGGCTGCTCCCGATGTCGGTGACGATGCTGATCGCCGCTCTGATCGGCCCGAAGCTCGCCGTGCGGCTCGCACCGAAGCTGGTCGTGCGGATCGGCCTCGTTGCCATGTCGGTCGCAGCGTTCGTCCTCGTCGGCACGATCGACGTGAAGCTGAACGAGACCGGATTCAAGCTATCGCTGGCGCTGTTCGGGATCGGCGCCGGCCTGCTGATGTCGCAGCTCGGCAACGTGATCATCTCGTCGGCGCCGCCCGGCTCGACGAACGAAGCAGGTGGCCTGCAGGGCACGGCTCAGAACCTCGGCGCCTCGCTCGGCACCGCTCTCATCGGGTCGGTGCTGCTGATGGGGCTGCTGACCGGTTTCACCGAGCGCATCGTCGACGATCCTGCGCTCCCCAAGTCCGTGCAGACGCAGATTCAGGCGGCGACGGAGAAAGGGATCGAGATCGTGACGACCGAGCAAGCGCACGCGGCTGTGGTGTCGGCGGGGCTCAGCCCGGCCGAGGCCGACGCAGTCACCGCTGACTACGCCGAGGCCCAGCTCGAAGCGTTGAAGAAGGCAATGCTCGCCGTGGCGTTGCTCGCGTTGCTCTCGCTGCCGTTCACCCGACGCCTGCCGGGCAAGACGCCGCTCGCATCAGCCGAAGTCGCAACGTCAACCTGACGGCCCACGCGAGCGACCCTCTCCCGGTCCAACCGCGGCCCCGACACACTTCCGACCCACTCGCGCGCGCCTTTCGAGGCTGTGTCTGACACCACGCAAAACCGCGGCTCAGAGCCGGATTGGGGACAACGCGTCACATGTTCGTGCTGTGTCTGACACCGGCCATGGCGGCCCGGGACGACGGCGTCTGGGTCATGGTGTTCTTCGCCGGCGAGCGGCTGCCATCTGTCGACGCGAGCGCATTGCCGCCGCGGACGGCGCCGTCGCGGAGGATGACGGCGCCGCCGCGGCAGCTGCTTGCGACGGCATCGCGGTCGAGTGGGCGGGCTCGACCCCTGCCGTCGGTGGTGCCAAGGCAGAACGCGCACGGCGACGCGCGGGTCGCGCGTCGGCGCTCCTCGGAACGTCCTTCTCGTTGCAGGGCGCGGACCTCGTTCTGATCACGTCACACATGCGATTCCCCGGTCGCGTGGGTCGTGTTCGATGGCACCTTCGCCGCAGCTACGACGCTACTCCTTACCTTCGGGCTGTCAAGTCGAGGATCGGACGGCAAGCGGTAGAGTGGTTCGCTTGAGCGATCCAGTCCCGACTCCACCTCACAAGCGCGCCGAGACTGCCGCGCTGGCGGTCGGCGGCAGCGGGATCGCCGCATTCGTCCTCGGCTGTCTCGTCCGTTCGAGGCTGCTGCGCCTGCTCGGGCTCGTTGCGGGGTTCGCCGGGGGCGGCCTCTACGCGCGCGAGAGGCTGGCCGAGCGCGGCGAGAAGATCGGCGAGGCCGAGAGCAAGGTTCAATCTGCTCTCGACGACCTCGACCCGGTCGCCCGGGCACAGGTTCTCGCCGACATCGCGCGCGACCAGCTCTAGCTACAACGCGCCTTCCAGCTCGAGCAGGAACTGCTTCCGCTGCAGGCCGCCGGCGTAGCCGGTGAGGCTGCCGTCCTTGCCGAGCACGCGGTGGCACGGGACGACGACGGAGAGTGGATTGTGCGCGACGGCATTCCCGACCCGCCGCGCGAGCGTGGGGCTCCCGAGCTCGCGGGCGAGCTCCCCGTAGGTCGATGTCTGCCCGTAGGGAATCCGGTCGATGAGGCCCCAGACCTGTCGCTGAAACGGGTCGCCGTTGATAGAGGTCGGCAGGTCGAAGCTCGATCGCTCGCCGGCCAGGTACTCCGCGAGTTGACGTTCGATGTGCTCAAAGCTGGAGCCATGCGTCGAGCGCGTGCCGAACGTGGCCGCGTCGGGCCGCGTCCAGTGGCCCGGGAAGTACACGCCGCTGAGCGCTTCGCCTTCGGCGACGAGCGTGAGCTCGCCGAGCGGGGTGTCGATCGTCGTGTGCGTAGTCGTGGTCATCATCTATCGGCTCCTCTCGACCTTTGGTGTCTTCATCTACAACCGCAGCGGCCGGCGTTTCGTGAGGTCAGGCCGGTAGTCTTCCGTGGATGCGCACGCGTCCTGCTCCCGCGGGATCGCTCTCCGGTCGAGGGCTTGTGCTCTTGCCTGCAGGCGCGCTGCTCGTTCACCAGTTGCGCTACCTGCTCGCCTACGGGTCGCAAGCGAGCGACGCGCTCGGCGCGCAGGGGCACGCATACCTTGGGTCACTTGTCCCATGGGTCGTGCTCTTAGCGGGAGCCGGCCTCGGTCGCTTCATTGCGCGCCTCGCGCGTGCATGGCGTGTCGGAGCCGACGGCACCAACACGAGCGCGTTCTGGGGTCTGTGGGCGACGACCGCCGGCTCGCTCGTCGCCGTCTACTCGGTTCAGGAGTTCTTCGAGGGACTGTTCGCCGCCGGGCACCCGCCCGGGCTCGCCGGGATCTTCGGACACGGTGGCTGGTGGTCGCTCCCGGTAGCCGCAGCCGTCTCGCTGATCATCGTGGCGCTGCTGCGCGTAGGCCGCACGCTCGTTCAGCTTGCCGCGCGTTCGCGACGTGCGCCGCGGCGTCGCTCGCGCACCGTCTCGTTGCCGCGCCCTGCCGTGCTGTTGTTGGCCGGCGGCCGGCCGCTTGCGCACGCCGCCGCGGGCCGAGCACCTCCCGAGGGCCACGCCGGCTAGCGAGCCGGCACCTCCCGGATCAGATGATGCACGGCCGTGGGGTCACCACGGACCGTGCCGGCTGAAGGAGAAGGCGTGCTCGACGAACGGGCCGTGCCGTCGCTCGATGCGAGGGCCGGCCGCGACAACCGATTATGTGGAGCGCTTCGCGGTGCCGCGTGCATCGCTGTGCTCGGCCTTGCGGGACTGCTGCTTCCCAGCGTCGCAGCGGCACATGGGCGCGCGGCAACGGTTGCACTCGACTACAAGCTGCCGCTCGACTCCGGCGCCGCTCGGCTGGCGGGCGTCCGCGCGAGCGTTCTCGACGGGGACCGCTCGCTACACCTGACGGTCTCAGACAACGAGCGTGTCCTCGTGCTCGGCGACCTCGGCGAGCCGATGCTTCGCGTCGCCGACGGCGTCTGGGTCAACCAGAGCTCGCCGACGGCTCAGGCAAACCGGCTCGTGTCGCGTCCGGCGAAGGGATGGAAGCGGGTGGCCGGTGGCCGCGCGTTCACCTGGCACGAGCACCGCCTGGCGCCTCCGCCGTTCGTGGCGGGATCGTACGGTCGCGTCGCCCGCTGGAACGTGCCACTCGTCGTGCGCGGTCGCCGGCTCGCGATCAGCGGCTCGTTCGTTCGGGTGCCGCGACCCGCGCTCTGGCCGTGGGCGGCAGGAGCGGCCATCGTGGTCGGGCTCGCGGCGCTTGTGATGCGGCGACGGGCAAGGCTCCGACGTGCGATGACGATTGCAGCGGGATGTCTCGCAGGGGTCGCGGGGTTGACGGCGCAGACCGCGTTCTCGCTGAGAGACGCCCCGAGCGGTCGGATCGCGTGGGTGCTCGTTGGTGCGGTCTTCGCGATCGCGGCGATTGCTGCGGGCTCGCTCGCTGTGACGCGCGGCGCCCGGCGTGCCTATCTCGCTGGGATGATCGGTGTCTGCGTTGCGGTTCTCTGCCTCTCCTGGCTCGGTGTCTTTTTCCACGGCGCCGTCATCTCGGCGCTGCCCGCGCAGTCGACACGTTTCGTCTGCTCGGTCGCGTTCACCGCCGGGCTGATCGCCTTGATCGGCGTCGTCGGGATCGACGCAGATGACGAAGCGGTGCGGGCGTGATCAACCTCGCCATCGCATTCGCGCTTCTGCCACCGGCCGTCGTGCCGTGGCCGATCGGCATCGGCGCGCACTATCGGCCGCCCGCGTCACCGCCGGCGATTCGCGCTGCGCAGCCCGTGGGATCGCAGCGATGCGGAAACGACGGCACGCGCTTCAGCGTCCATCTCGAGCTGTTCGCGAAGAGGCGCGTGATCGCGATTCCCGCCGGCATCGGCGTGGCGTCGCCGTTTCTCCGGGTGGGGGCGGACGTTCGACCGGCCGGCTGTGTGTATCCCGTGCACACGACCGCGCCGACGGGGGTGGTCCGCGTCAGCACGCGCAGCGCCACGGTCGGAGACATCTTTCGGGTCTGGGGGCAAAGGCTCGGGCCTCATCGTCTCGCCGCGTTCAGGTCCGCGGCACCGGTGCGCGCGTTCCTGAACGGCCGCGAGCGTCCCGGCGATCCTCGTCGAATTGGTTTGACACCGCATGCGCAGATCGTGCTCGAGATCGGCGGCTACGTCCCTCCGCACCACGCGTACCTCTTCCCGAAAGGAACGCCATGAGAAGCAGCGGGCTGGTGGTCATCCTTGGTGTCGCGGCGATACTCACCGGGTGCGGCGGCGGCTCGTCAGCGCCCTCTCTACCGCTGGTCGGTGCGGCGAGGACCTATCGGCTCGTGCAGCTTCATCCCGTCGGCCCGGTTCCCGTCGGCAAGCCGACGATCGTGTCGTTCGTGATCCAGCAGCCCAACGGCCGGCCGCTGACGCAGTACAAGCGTGGGCCAGGCCCGCATACCGGCGTGCATCTGATCATCGTCCGGCGCGACCTGGCGACGATCATCCACCGTCACCCTCCGATCGGCGCCAACGGCGTCGCGTCGATTCCCGTGACGTTCACCGAGCCCGGCCCGTACCGGGTGGTCATCGACGCCTACCCCGCGACGCACGGGCCGCAGCCGAACTTCCAGTTGTTCAGCACGATCCGGGTGCGGGGCGCGTACCACCCCAAGCCGCTGCCGGCCTTTTCGAGCAGTGAGACTGTCGACCGGTACCACTTCGTGCTGCACGGCCGGCCGAGACTGAAGGCGATCGAAGCCAGTGACCTCGTCGTCACGGTCACGGATCCGAACGGGAAGCCGGCGACGTTCACGCCCTGGTACGGGGCACTCGCGCACGCGATCTTCTTCCGACGCGGATCGCTCGACTATTTCCATACGCATATCTGCGCGCCCGGAGCGAACGGCTGCACCAGCGTGCTCGGCGGCACGAAGGTGACAGGCACGTCGTCCACGCCGGGAAAGCTCACCGTCGGTGTGCTCGTGCCTGCGCCGGGGACGTGGCGGCTCTTCCTCCAATCCAAGGTGAACGGCCGGGTCGTGACCGCGCCGTTCACGTTGAACGTGCACTGACCCTGTGATGAGACCGAAGGAGAGACCGATGCAGATCCGAGCACGCCCCACTGTCTCGTTCCTGGCAGCTGCCGTCGTGGCACTTGCCTGCGCCGGCATCGCGTCCGCACATGCGCGCGTCAGCCCGCCGGTCGCCCTCGCGAAGCAATTACAGCTGTTCACGCTTGCCGTGCCGACGGAAAAGGCAGGGACGACCACGCAGGTCGTCTTCACCCCGCCGTCCGGCTTCGACATCGACTCGTTTGTCCCCTCTCCTGGCTGGAAGCGCTCCGTGAAGCAGAGCGGCAGCGGTGATGGCGCCGTGATCAAGCAGGTCACCTACAGCGGCGGCAGCACGCCGACCGGGGAGGATTCGACCTTCGGCTTCCTCGCCCAGCCGCAGGCCAGTAAGACCTACACCTTCGGTGTCCAGCAGACGTATTCCGATGGGTCGGTAGTCGACTGGGCGGGGTCGGAGTCGTCAGACGCGCCGGCGCCCACGATCGAAGCGACGTCATCGCTCGGTGGCGGTGGTGGCAGTTCGACGCTCGCAGTGATCGCGCTGATCGTCGGCGCGCTCGCGCTCGTGCTCGGCCTGGTCGCGTTGCTCTCGGGCGGGAAGCGCGCCGTCGCGTGAGACTGGCCGGCCGGAACGGTGCGTTCCTCGCAGCGTTGATCTCCGCACTGGCGCTGCCTGGGGCGGCGTGGGCGCACGCTGCGCTGCTGCGCACCGTTCCGGTCGCAAGCGCGACCGTCAACGCACCACCCCCGCAGGTCGCGCTCACCTACGACGAGGCAGTCGAGCCTCGCTTCGCGATCGTCTCCGTCACCGACGCCGCGGGGCATCAAGAGACGAGCGGGCCTCCGGTCCGATCTTCCACCGATCCCGACACGCTGCTGGTGCCGCTGAAGCGGGTCGCGGAGGGCTGGTACCTCGTCTACTGGCGCGTCATCTCAGTCGACGGCCATCCGGTCCGCGGTGCGTTCACGTTTGCCGTCGGGCCGAACGCGGGGCCGGCGCCACAGTTCCCGGTGCCGTCGACGTCGGAGTCCGCTGCGACGCCACGGCTGGTCGCGGCGCGCTGGGTCGTGTTCCTCTCGATGATGACGGCCATCGGACTGCTCGCCTTGCGGCTCGCGATCGCGCGGCCCGTGGTACGACGCGTTCCCGGTGCGCGGCTCCGCGCTGTTTCCATCGGGTTCCTCGTCTCGGCGGCCGTCGCGCTGGTCGCGATCCCGTTCTACACGCTGCTCGCGACCGCCGACTTCGCCTTGCGATCGGTGACGGATGTCGGGGCGCTCGTGCCGCTGCTCGACGTCTCTGCGTTCGGCCGCGGCTATCTCGACCTCGAGCTCTGCTTCGCGCTCTTCACCGCCGCCGCGTGCGTCGCGCTCTGGGTCGACCGCCCCGAGCGGCCGCAGCGGTCGATCGCGGAGCTCCTCGCAGGCGGCGGTGCCGTGCTCGCTGCGGCAGCCGCGCTGGTCGTTCCGGGTGCGGCCGGCCATGCAGCCCAAACGGCGCCGCGCGGCCTGTCGCTGTTCCTCGACTGGGCCCATCTGGTGACGGGCTCGCTGTGGATCGGTGGGCTGGTCGGCGTGCTCGTCCTGTGGCGGGCTTTCTCGGCGAGCGTTCGCACGGCGGGCCTCGCGGTCGTCGTGCCGCGCTTCTCGAACGTTGCGCTCCTCTCCGTGATCGGGCTGATCGCGTCGGGCACCGGCGCGACGATCGTCCATATGCCGACCGTCGCGTCGCTGTGGCAGACCTCGTACGGCCAGGCGATCCTCGTGAAGATCGGGTTGCTCCTGGCTGCACTGGTGCTCGCGGCTGTCAACCTCCTGTTCACGAAGAGGCGGCTGGGGGCTTCGCAGCACGAGGTCGCTGCGGGGGCCGCGCGCCTCCTCCGGCGGCTGATCGCGGGCGAAGCGATCCTCGTCGCGGCAGCGATCGTCGCGGCGGCCGTCCTGTCGTCGCTTCCGCCGCCGTCGAAGGCGCTGGCCGAGGTCGGCAGCGCGAGCGCGCACGTCGGCCCGGGAACGGTCGTTTCGGTCGTCAAGCGGGATGGGTACGAGCTGCGCTTCCGGGTCGCGCCGAACAAGGCTGCCGTGCCGAACGCGTTCTCCGTGGAGATCACGCGGAACGGCAAGCCGGTGCGCAACGCGGGAGTCTTGCTCACGTTTGAGATGTTGGACATGGCGATGCCCAACCAGGAATTCCATTTGAGCGAGACGAAGCCCGGCGTCTACGGTGACGAGAAGCCCGCCCTCGTGATGGTCGGCCACTGGGGGCTCTCGTTCGCCGTCAACCCGCCGGGCGGCGCGCCCTTCCACGTCCTCCTTGTCGACCACACGACCGGATGAACGTGCGCGTTCGCCTCATCGCGTCGCTTCTGGCACTCGCTGCCGGCGCAGTCGCCGTCGCGGTTGCGGTCGAGCTGCTGCGGAGGGCACTTGCGTAGATTCCTGCTGCTCGTGGTGCTTGCCGCGCTCGTCGCCGTGCCGCTCGCACGGGCCGACGGCGATCCTGCCAGCGACTACCTGCTCAGCATGCAGACCTTCGTCCCGCCGGACGCGGGCTTCTCGGCTGCCGAGAAGCAGCAGTTGACGCAGCTCGTGACCGGCGCACGCAGGGGCACCAGGCTTCCCGGTGCGCCAGGTCGAGGCGGCTACGCCGTGCGCGTCGCGGTGATCGCTAGCCGGTACGACCTCGGATCGGTGAGCGTGCTCGCGAAGCAACCGAAGCTGTACGCGCACTTCCTCTCGCAAGAGCTCCGCTTCGTCTATAAGGGGCGCGTGCTCGTCGCGATGGCGAACGGCTACGGCATCGCGAATAACGGCAAGCCGGTCCCAGCGGAGCAGAAGGTGCTCGACCGGCTGCCGCCGCCGGCAGCGGGGCGCGGCTCGGCGCTCGCGAGCGCGACGATGAGCGCGGTCCGCGCGCTCGCTGCGAACGCAAACGTCAGGATCGCTGCGGTAAAGCCGCCGGTCGCGCGAACGTCGTCACGTAGCTCTTCGACACGCGATCGCATCCTGATCGCCGCCGGCGCGCTCGTCCTGCTCTGCGCCGGGGCGGTCGTCGTGCTCTACCGCCGCTGGCGCTGACGGCGGCGCCACGCGCTAGCCCAGCGTGCCGGCGCCTGCCTGCAGGAAGAGCAGCGCGACGGTGCCGGTCCAGCCGGTCTGATGGCTCGCGCCGAGGCCGGCCCCGTTGTCGCCGTGGAAGTACTCGTGGAAGAGCAGCAGGTCGTGCCAGTGGGGGTCGGATTGGAACTTCTCGATCCCTCCGAACACGGGGCGCCGTCCGTTCGCGTCGTCGGTGAACGTCGTGGCGAGGCGCCGGCCGAGCTCGGTCGCCACCTCGAGGAGGTTCAGCTGCTTTCCCGAACCGGTCGGGCACTCGACCTTCAGCCGGTCGCCGTAGAAGCGGTGCAATTGAACGAGTCCCCGGAGGATGACCAGGTTGATCGGGAACCAGACCGGGCCGCGCCAGTTCGAGTTCCCGCCGAACATGCCTGTGTCCGACTCGGCGGGGAGGTAGTGGACGTTGTACTCCTGACCCTCCCACTCGAAGATGCACGGGTGCTCGAGATGGCGGCGCGAAATCGCACGGATCCCGTGCGGGCCGAAGAATTCGTCCTCGTCGAGCATGATCGAGAGGATCCGCCGTAGCCGCGACTCATCGACGAGCGACATGATCTGCCGCCCTTCGGGACTTCGACCTGGTTGGTGGGCGAGCGACGGAACGTCGTCGGCAAACGTGCGAACGAACTCCTGGGTGCGCGCCACCAGGTCGGGATAGCTCTCGAGCAGGTCCGGGTCGAAGACGGTCGCAGCGCACAACGGCAGCAGGCCGACGATCGAGCGCACCTTCAACTGGATTGCGGCGCCGTCCGGCATGCGCATCACGTCGTAGTAGAAGCCGTCCTCGTCGTCCCAGAGCGCGGTGTCGCCGCCCGGCGGGTCCATCGCGATCGAGATCCACTCGAAGTGGGCGATGAACTTCAGCGCGATGTCGCGGTAGACCGGATTGCTCTTCGCGAGCTCGACCGCGATCTGGAGCATCCACTGGCAGTACAGGGCCATCCAGGCAGTGCCGTCTGCCTGTTCGAGCGTGCCACCGCCGGGCAAAGGTGCCGACCGGTCGAAGATGCCGATGTTGTCGAGGCCGAGGAATCCGCCCTGGAAGAGGTTGCGGTCGTCCGGGTCCTTGCGGTTGACCCACCAGGTGAAGTTGGTCAGCAGACGCTCGAACACACGGGCGAGGAACTCGGCATCGCCCTCACCCCTGATCGCCGCCTCGCGCTCATAGACGTGCAGCGCGGCCCACGCGGTCACCGGCGGGTTGACATCGCTGAAGTTCCACTCGTAGGCCGGGATCTGCCCGTTCGGGTGCAGGTAGCGGGTGCTGAGCAGGAGCTCGACCTGCTGCTTGGCGAAGTCGACATCGACGAGTGAGAGCGGCGCGCAATGGAACGCCAGGTCCCAGGCGGCAAACCACGGGTACTCCCACTTGTCCGGCATCGAGATGACGTCGCCCGCGACCATGTGGAACCAGGGCACGTTGCGCACCGAGCTTGCCGGAGCGTTCGGGTTCCAGGGGTTGACGTCATGCTCGCGCAGCCAGCGATGCACGTTGTACTCGTAGTACTGCTTGCTCCAGAGTAAGCCGGCCAGCGCCTGCCGCATCACCATCGCCGCGTCGGGCGGGAGCGACGGCGGGATCACCGTCGCGTAGAACTGATCGGCCTCGCCGCGACGAGCTGCGAGCACGCGATCGAAGTCTGCCGTCAACGCCTCGGCCTGCGGAAGGTCATCCGTTCCCTTCTTGCCGGACGCCGAGAGCCGCAGGCGAATGCTCGCGCGCGCGCCCGGGGCGATCGTCAGCACGTGACGGGCAGCCGCCTTGGTGCCCGTCCGCTCGGGGTTGACGGCGTCCGCGTTGCCCGCGACGACGAACTCGTTGATCGCGTCCTTGGCGTGCGGTGAGGCGTTGCCGGATCCGAACAGGCGCTCGGTGTTCGTCTCGTTCTCGCAGAACAGCAGTTCCGCCGTCTGGTCGGCGCGCAGCAGCCACTCGCCGAGTTCGGGGTGAGACGCGCGCACAGCGGCGAACCCTTCGACTTCGTCGTCGGCCTCGAGCATCGGCTTCGCGACCTCGTCTCCCCACGACCACGTGTTGCGGAACCACAGCGTCGGCAGGAGGTGGAGCGTCGCCGCATCAGGCCCACGGTTGTGTGCCGTGACGAGCATCACGATGTCGTCGTGGGCGTCCTTGGCGTACTCGACGATCACGTCGAAGTAGCGATCCTCGGCGAAGACGCCGGTGTCCAGCAGTTCGTACTCCAGATCGTTCTTGGTGCGACGTGCATTGGTGGACACGAGGTCCGCGTACGGAAACGCCCGCTGCGGGTACTTGTACTGACACTTCAGATAGGAGTGCGTGGGCGTGCTGTCGAGGTAGAACCAGTACTCCTTGACGTCCTCGCCGTGGTTCCCCTCGGTGTTGTTCAGGCCGAACATGCGCTCCTTGAGGATCGGGTCGGAGCCGTTCCACAACGTCAGCGCCAGGCAGAGTCGCTGCCGGTCATCACAGATCCCGGCGATCCCGTCCTCGCCCCAACGGTACGCACGCGAGCGCGCGTGATCGTGCGGGAAGAAGTTCCAGGCGTCTCCGTCTCTGCTGTAGTCCTCGCGCACGGTGGCCCACTGGCGCTCGCTCAGGTACGGGCCCCACGCCTTCCACGGGACCTCGCCCGTCCGTGCGTCCTCGAGGCGTCGGTGCTCGGGCGTCTTCACGCTCGCGGCGGCCGTTGACATCAACGCCGAGTTTGCCCGATCGGCGCACGACCCCTTCACCCAGATCGGGTGATGGTGCCCGGCCCGATGCTGCCTACTCTCGAACCGCCGCCACGACCAACTCCGGAGGGGAGCGCGTTGTCCACCGAGACCGAGCGCCGGGTGCTCGAACCCGCCTATGCCGCACCGCTCGGCGCCCACCATGACGGCCGAGGCGCGAGCTTCGCGCTCTTCAGCAGCGTTGCGGAGGCGGTCGACCTGTGCCTCTTCGACGACACCGGCGAGGAGGCGCGCTGGAGCCTCGAGCAGGGAGAGGGATACGTCTGGCAGGGCTATCTGCCGGACGTCGTACCGGGCGCCCGCTACGGCTATCGCGTGCACGGCCCTTGGGACCCGGCGGCCGGCGCCCGCTGCAACCCCGCGAAGCTGCTCCTCGACCCGTATGCACGCGCGATCGCGGGCGAGGTGCGCTGGAACCCGGCCGTCTACGGCCACGCGCCCGACGATCCGGACCGCCCGGACGACCGTGATTCGGCGCCTTTCGTCCCGCGCTCACTGCTCGTCGCGGGCGATTTCGACTGGAGCAGTGACGAACGCCCCGGACGGACGATGGTCGACACGATCTTCTACGAGGTGCACGTGAAGGGTTTCACCAAGCTGCATCCCGACGTGCCGGAGGTGTTGCGAGGAAGCTATGCCGGGCTGGGCCATCCCGCCGCGATCGCGCACCTGCAGCGGCTCGGCGTGACCGCCGTCGAGTTGCTTCCGGTGCACCAGTTCGTGCACGACGCGCAATTGGTCGAGCGCGGGCTGCGCAATTACTGGGGCTATCAGTCGATCGGGTACTTCGCCCCACATAACGGCTACTCGTCCACGGGCGACAGAGGCGGCCAGGTGGACGAGTTTCGCCAGATGGTGCGCGCACTGCATGCCGCCGGGCTCGAGGTGATTCTCGACGTGGTCTTCAACCACACAGCGGAAGGCGGTGAGTGGGGGCCGACGTTGTGCTTCCGCGGCATCGACAATGCCGCCTACTACCGTCTGCAGGAGGATCGCTCCCGCTTCGTCGACGACACGGGCTGCGGCAACACCGTCAACATGTATCTGCCGCACGCGCTGCGCCTCGTGATGGACTCGTTGCGCTACTGGGTTCAAGAAATGCACGTCGACGGTTTTCGCTTCGATCTGGCGGCCAGTCTCGGACGCGGAGCGAACGATTTCGACCCGCACTCTGCGTTCCTCGAGGCGGTCGGCCAGGATCCGGTGCTCTCGCAGGTGAAGCTGATCGCCGAGCCATGGGACATCGGTGCGTACGACCTGGGCCAGTTCCCCGCCGGGTGGAGCGAGTGGAACGGAAAGTATCGCGACACGGTTCGCGATTTCTGGCGCTCTACACCGGGAACGCTCCCCGATCTCGCCACGCGCATCAGCGGCTCGCGCGATCTCTACGGTCACGGCGGCCGCCGCCCCGCCGCGTCGGTGAACCTCGTGACCGTGCACGACGGCTTCACGCTCGACGATCTCGTCAGCTACGACGGAAAGCACAACGAGTCGAATGGCGAGGAGAACCACGACGGCACGGACGACAACCGCAGCTGGAACTGTGGCGTCGAAGGGCCGACCGACGACCTCGAGGTGCTCGAACTGCGCGCGCGCCAGCGGCGGAACCTCATCGCCACATTGCTGCTCTCCGAGGGTGTGCCGTTGTTGCTCGGAGGCGACGAGTTCGCACGCAGTCAGCGCGGCAACAACAACGCCTACTGCCACGACGACGAGCTGACCTGGTTCGACTGGGCTGCGGTCGCCGAGGCTGATGATCTGATCGAGTTCACGGCTCGGCTCTGCCGCCTCCGCGAAGCGCACCCGGTGTTTCGGCGCCGACAGTTCTTTCACGGCACGCCGGCGCACGCGACGGATCGCGACGACCTCGACTGGTACCGGCCCGACGGCGGCGCGATGACCCCGCAAGACTGGGGTGCGAGCTACGCGCGAGCCGTCACGATGGCGCTCGGCGGCGACACCGGTGACGACGCACCGGCCGACGATCCGTTTCTGCTGATGCTCAACGCGTGGTGGGAGCCGCTGGACTTCAGTGTGCCGCGATCGTTGCAACAGCTCGATTGGTGGATCGAGGTCGACACGGCCGACCCGGCGAGCAGTGGCGCTGTCGACCCGGCCGCGGCATTGACCCTGACCGGGCGCTCACTGAGGCTGTTGCGCGGTAGCTCGCCGCCGCGGTGATGTGAGTCAGACGAGCAGCGTCACGGCGTGGATGACGAGAGCCACACCGAGGATGACGAGGGCGTAGACCGTTGCGGTGCGTCGATGCGCGGCGAGCCACGCCATGGCCCCGTCGAGCTTGGCGACGGCCCAGTCGCCGAAGAGGAGGTAGGCGAGGACGGGAAGCCACACGAGGACGGTCGCTAACAGGACGTACCACACGATCAGGGGCGCCACGCTCGCGCCGGTGACCCCGGCTGCCGTGATCGAGGCCGACGCCAGGGCTGTCAGCACGAGCCGCTTCGGGCCGCCGATGCCGAGCAGCAAACCGACACCCGAGGCCGTGGCGAAGTGAACGCGCTGAAGCCTTTCGAGCGCTGCCTTCGAGCGGCCGCTCGACGTCGTGTGGTCCGTCGCCGGGCGGCGATGCACCCGGGCTGCATACGACAGGAGCGCGAGCGCGAGTGCGAGCTCGAGCACCGCCTCGACGGTCGGGTAGGCCTTCGACCGGTCGGGCGTTGTGACGGCCCCGAGCGCGACGAGCGTCGCGCAGGCGAGCAGTTGGCCGAGGACGAGGCCGATCGAGAAACCGAGCGCCTTCAGGCGACCGGTGCGCATGACTGTGATCGTCGCCGCGAAGCCGAGCGGGCTCAGCGTTGCGATCAAGGCATATGGGATCAGCTGGACGGCCGCGCTCAGCACAGGCGCGCGGCGCCGCATCGCCGTCTGTTCACGCGCTTCATTCCTTCAGAGTCCTTTCCACTAAGGGGAATCGGAGCTTCGCGCGAGTCTAGGTCGTCGCCGGGCCGTCGCTCGTCGCGAACGTCGGCGTGTATTCCGCGTCCATCAGGGGGCTCGAGAGGACGAAGTCGGCGGTTGCCCTGTTGCAGGCGATGACGATGTTGTAGACGACGGCGATGCGTAGGAGCGCCTTGACGTCGACGTCATGTGGGTGCGGCTCGAGCGGGTCCCAGAAGAAGATCACGGCATCGATGCGGCCCTCGGCGATCGCCGCGCCAACTTGCTGGTCGCCGCCGAGCGGGCCGCTCAGGAAGCGGTCAACGTCCAGCGCGAGCTCGTCGGCGATCAATGCGCCGGTTGTGCCGGTCGCATGGAGGTCGTGCTTGACCAGGGTGTCGCGATTGAAGCGCGCCCAGTCCAGCAGGTCGGCTTTGCGGTTGTCGTGAGCGATCAGCGCGATTTGCTTGCGGCGCCGAGTTGCTCCGGTGCGCTCTGTCGTCGCGGCGACTGGCTTAGGCACCGGAATCGATGCCCAGGGCGTCGGCGATGAGCTCGAGTTGGTGATGTCGGTCGCGGCCGCTCGTGAGCTTGTCGTAGGCCGCGACGGCCTTACGACGCGCCTCAATCGCTGCGCGTGAGTTCGCGTCGGGGCCGAGGTACCGGGCGTGGATTGAATCGAGTCGTTCTGCGAACACGGCCGGGCTGAGTGCGCCGTCATGCGCAACGTCGAGGAGCTCGCAGAGCGCGACGCCCATCTGCGCTTCGCTCGGGGCGCCATGACTGGCATCTCCCTGTTCGCCGACTGTCGACATCACGCTGAGTCTCCCACGCCGGGGTGGCGTTTGTGTGAACGTTTTGGTTCTGCGGTCGCGGCCTCGATCGTGCTCCGGGTTAGCATCTCGCCGATGAGCGGCCGGGCAGACTCGGGTCCATCCAGTGACGTACGGAAGGCTCGGAGTCTGTTTCCGGCGACCGGCAACGCGGCGTACTTCGATACAGCTGCGGTGGGCCTCGCGAGCCGAAGGCTGGTTGCCGCGTATCGCGCCTACCTCGACGAGTGGACGGAGACCGGTTTGGATTACGTCCGCGGCGAGGCTGCGGGCGAGAGCGCCCGGGCCTCCGTCGCCGCTCTGATCGGTGCCGACCCGTCCGATGTCGCCCTGATCGCCTCGGTCTCCGCGGCTGCAGGCCTCGTTGCCGCGCAGTTCGGTCCGGGGAGCCGGGGGCAGAACGTCGTGATCGGTGAGCGGGAGTACAGCTCGAACCACTACCCGTGGCGATTGCTTGCGAACAGGGGATACGAGGTTCGGCAGGTTCCGTTTCGAAACGGCGGCATCGAGCCGGACGATGTCGAGCGGTTTGTCGACGGACGGACCGTGTTGGTTGCCTTCAGCGGTGTGCAGACCGCGACTGGGCACCGTTCTGACATCCGGGCGATCGCCGCGATCGCAAAGAGTGTGGGGGCGATCGTCTTCGTCGACGGCGCACAACTCGTGGGCGCATTGCCGGTGGCCGAGGATCTCGGCAGCGTCGATGTGCTGGCGGTTCCCGATCACAAGTTCTTGTTGAACGCCGGGCGCGGCCTCGGCTACTGCTATCTGTCGCGCGAGGTCCAGGGGCGGTTCGTGCCGACCAACGCTGGTTGGAAGGCCGGACGCGTCCCGCTGGAGAGCTTCTTCGGACCGACCATGGACCTCTCGTCAACCGCTTCGCGGTTCGACAATTCGATCAGTTGGCTCGCCGCGGTCGGCAACGAGGCTGCCCTGTCCGTCTTTGCGGGCTTCGGCGCCGACCCGATCTACCGCAGGAACCGCGAGCTGGTTGAAATGCTGAGGACCGCGCTCGCCGAGGCCGGCTGGACGCCGGTCGACCTGCCCGAGCGCAATCGCGGCAGCATCGTCTCGGTACCCCTCGGCGACGCCGATCCCTCGAGTCTCCTGGCGGAGCTGAAACGCCGCGGAGTCATCTGCTCGGCTCGCGACGGCAACCTGCGATTCGCAATCCACTTCTACAACCACGAGGACGACATCGATCGGGCTGCGAGGGCGCTTTCAGAGCTGCGCCGCCGCTCGTAGCGTCCTGGCCTGGCGCGACCGACTTCAAATCGTTAGATTACGATTTGAATGACCGAGACGTTGAGACCAATCGAGTGCTGCGCGCCGTTGGCAGCGCGGGTCCTGAGCGAAGCTGAAGCTTCGGCGACCGCGGCGCTCTACGCGGCGCTGGGGAGCCCGGCCAGGGTGCGCCTCGTGAACCTCCTCGCCGCAAGTGGCGAACCGGTTTGCCTGTGCAACCTGATCGAGCCGCTCGGTCTGGCCCAGGCGACCGTCTCCCAGCACCTGAGGCGCCTCGTCGAGACCGGGCTCGTGCTCCGAGAGGAGCGGGGCAAGTGGAGTTACTTCTCCTTGAACTCCGAGGCGTTCGAGCGCGTTGCCGCTCTAGCCGACCTACCGAAGGGAGCGTGTTGCTGATGTCGACGACGTCCGATCAATTGCGTGAGCAGGTGCGGCGACGTTATGCCGAGTCGGCGCGCACGATCGTCGATGGCGCGGGCGGGTGTGGCAGTGGCTCGTGCTGCGCCGACGGCGAGAGTGATGCATCGAAGTTCGGCCAGATCCTCTACGACGCGGAGCAGCGTCGGGAGCTGCCAGAGGCGGCGACGCTTGCCTCGCTCGGCTGCGGCAACCCAACCGCGGTCGCCGACCTGCATGAGGGCGAAACGGTGCTCGACCTGGGCTCCGGCGGCGGGATCGACGTCATCCTCTCCGCAAAGCGGGTCGGCCCGAACGGAACGGCGTATGGCGTCGACATGACCGACGAGATGCTCGCGCTCGCGCAGCAGAACGCGCGCGAAGCGGGAGTCACGAACGTGCATTTCCTGCGAGGCGTGATCGAGCAGATCCCCCTTCCGGCGGCCTCGGTGGACGTTGTGATCTCGAATTGCGTGATCAACCTCTCAACCGACAAACCGGCCGTGCTGACTGAGATCGCACGGGTCCTGAAGCCGGGCGGGCGAATCGGGATCAGCGACGTCGTCGCAGACGATCACCTGACGCCGTCCGAGCGTGCCGAGCGCGGGAGCTACGTCGGCTGCATCGCCGGCGCCCTTTCGAAAGGCGAGTACGAGGCGGGGCTCGAGGCGTCCGGCTTCGAGCACGTGTCGGTCGAGTTCACACATCAGGTCGCCGACGGCATGCACGGCGCCATCGTGAGGGCTGTGAAGAAGAGCGACGCCGGAGGCAAGGCCCAGCCCGCAGTCCGGCCGGCGACGAAGCCGGGCTGCTGCTGATGCAGCCCGCCTTCGCCCGTGCGCTCGTCGCTGAGGCGATCGGCACTTTTGCGCTGGTTTTCGCGGGTGCCGGCGCAATCATGGTCGACGCGCAGACCCACGCGCTCGGACATATCGGCGTGGCGATCAGCTTCGGCCTCGTGATCATGGTGATGATCTACGCCGTCGGGCACATCTCGGGAGCGCACTTCAACCCTGCGGTCTCGTTCGCGTTCGCACTCAGCCGCCACTTCCCCTGGCCGCGCGCGATCGCTTACTCGATTGCTCAGGCAACAGGCGCGGTGATCGCGGCGGCGCTCCTGCGCAGCTCGCTCGGGAACATCGCGCACGTCGGCGCGACGTTGCCGTCGGGATCGGAGCGGCAGTCCTTCCTCTGGGAAGTCGTGCTGACGTTCTTCCTGATGTTCGTGATCATGGCGGTCGCAACCGACACTCGCGCCGTTGGCGAAGCAGCGGCGATCGCGATCGGCGGGGCGGTCGGGCTCGATGCGATGTTCGGCGGGCCGATCTCCGGCGCCTCGATGAACCCGGCTCGCTCATTCGGCCCGGCGCTCGTGTCCGGTGACCTGCACGCGCTGTGGCTCTACATCGCGGCCCCACTGCTTGGCGCCGGAATTGGAGCACTGGCGTATCAGTTCGTACGCGGCGAAGGGACTCGAGCCGCCGAAACACGACCTGTCGAATCGCCAGGGGAGGTGGCGTGACCAACGTGTTGTTCGTCTGCGTTGCGAACAGCGGCAGGTCGGTGATGGCCGAGCGTCTGTTCCGCGAAGCGGTAGCCGGTCGTCACGAGGCGCGCTCCGCAGGTAGCGAGCCCGGCGTCGCAACCCACCGGTCAGTTCTCGAAACGTTGAGGGAGCTGGGGATCGATGCGAGTGATCACGTACCTCGCAGGCTCGACGCAGAGGCACTCGGCTGGGCGGACCTCGTGGTGTCAACGTGCAGCGAGGAGGTATGTCCTGTCACTCCTGGCGTCCGTCGAATCAGCTGGGAGCTGCCCGATCCGAAGCACCTCCCGCTCGAGCAGGTCAGGCCGATCCGCGACGAGATCAAGAAGCGTGTCGCCGAGCTCATCGAGCAGCTCGACCGCGCAGCCACACCGGGATAGGCGTTCCTCGCCCGCGGCGGGTCAGCCTGCAGCGGCGATACTGCGCAACCGATGCGGATGTACACGGCGGTAGCGGTCGCGCTGCTCGCGCTCGGCGTGGCGACGCGGCACGCCCACGCCGCTTCAGCGACGTGTGCGCCGCGCGGCGCGACGGCCGCATACACGTCGTCGGTGCAGCAGGCCGTCTCGTCGGGGCGCGACCTGTGGGGTGGGCGACTGTTGCGGGCGCCCGGCGGTCCGACGCTGGCGGGTGCCAGGCGATTCCTCGCTCCACTCACCGGGGGAATGCAGTGGCAGGGACGGCCGCTGACGTCGAGCGGCTCCTACTACGTCCCCCTTTCGTTCCCGTTCACGTCGTACGGTTCGACCGTCTTCGCCTTGCATGTCGCGGACGGGAGCGAGATCGTGACGCGGCGGGTCGGGGGCCCCTCGCTGTCCGTCTACGTCGGCTCGGGGAGCGAGCGGTACGGGTCCTGCTCGGCTCGCCTTCACCCCGCGCAGCTGGCGGAGGGGTACCTGCCGGTGCTGCAGACGTCGTACACCGATGCGAAGGGCGTCCGCTATTCGCAGGAGTCGTTCGTCGGCCGCGCCTACGGCGCGTACGGCGCGCGCTCGGTCATCAGCTTCGTGCGCCTCGTCGTCGACGCGAGCGCCTCGTCGAGCGGGGCGACGGTGCGACTCGCGCCTTGGCGGCGGCTTACGCATTCTGCTCCCGATCGTCTCGCGCTGGGCGCGCAGACGCGCCTGATCGTCAGCGATGGTGCCGAGTTCGTCGACGGAGTCGTGCGGTACCACGTGCCCGCCGGGGAGACGCAGACGATCTACCTCGAGTGGCTGAACGCACCGTCGGACGCGCGCTACGTCCACGCGAACGCCGCCACGTACGACACCGCGCGCGCGACGGTCGTGAAGTTCTGGCAGGACCGGCTCGACGCGGGCGCGACGTTCGATGTGCCGGAGCCGGCGGTCGAGGATGCCGAGCGTGGGGTCCTCACCCAGTTGATCGCGTTCGGGTGGCGCTACAGCATCGGCAACCCCTACGAGGAGCTCTCGTATGCGGAGTCGCTCGACGCGGCGGAAGTCGCGGCCGAATACGGCTACGGGTCGGTGGCCAAGTCGATCATCGAGCTGTCACTCCAGCGGATGCGTCTGCGTCCGTCGCGCTTCACGGCCTTTCGCGGCGGCCACATCCTGACGACCGCTGCGGCGTACTACCGCCTTACGCGAGATCGGGCCTTCCTCAAGTCAGAGACGCCGGCGCTCGCCGGGATCGTGGCACGCATCGCGGCGCGTCAGCGCCACAAAGGCCCGGCCAAAGGTCGTCTCGTTCCGGAGCCGCTCTCCACCGACCTCGAGAGCCACGACGTCGACAGCGTGCCGGGGCAGATCGAGGCGATCGAAGGGCTGCTCGCGATCGGACGGGCCTGGAGCTCGCGCGGCGACTCGGCGCAGGCTGCGCGGGCGAGGACACTCGCCGTGAGCATCGACCACGCGTTGCGGCCGGCCGTCACCCACGCCTCGGTGCACATGCACGACGGCTCCCTCTTCGTGCCCGACCAGCTCACCACGCGGCAGCCGCCGTTCAAGCGCCTCACCGACTCCCGCGATGGTTCCTACTGGAACCTTGTCATGCCCTACGCGTTCGCGTCGGGCTGGTTCCCCGTTCACTCGAGCGCCTCCCGGGGTGTCCTCCGCTACCTGCTGGGTCACGGCGCGCGCATCCTCGGCGTGCCGCGAACCTACGCGCGGACGGTGTACGGAGATGTACCGGGAGCCGGTCTCGCGCAGGTCTACGGTCTCAGCACCTCGCGGTTCCTCGCCGACAACGACGAGCCCGATCAGCTCGTCCTCAGCCTGTACGGGATGATCGCGGCGGGCATGACGGCGGGCACGTACGTCTCGGGCGAGGCGATCTCGGTACTGCCGGTGAAAGGAGCGTTCGATCGGTCGATGTTCATGCCGCCGAACTCGGGCTCGAATGCCTCCTACTTGGAAACGCTTCGCGAGCTCCTGATCCATGAGCGTCGCGGACGGCTCGGGGCCCCGGCGGGACTCGATCTCGCGTTTTCGACGCCTCGCGCCTGGCTCGCCGACGGCCAGGAGATCGACGTGAACGCTGCCCCGACGAGCTTCGGCAAGGTGACCTACTCGTTCGAACGCTCCGGCACGACGATCGAGGGACGGCTCGTGCTGCCGGCAGGCGCTCATGCCCGGCTTCGGCTGCGTCTTCCCGCCGGCCAGCGTCTCCTGCGTGTGCTTGTCGGCTCGACCGTGGTCGCCGCCGACCGCGCGGGAACGATCGACCTCGGGAACCGTCACGGCCCGGTCGCGGTCCACGCGACGGTCGGCGCGTAGGGTGATAGTTTTTGCGCCTCGCGCGGGCTGAATCGTCCTTCTCGACGCCCGTCGGCACAACACACACACGAATGGGGAGGTTCGTTGTGGCATCAGACATCTTCGCGAAGATCGGCGACATCAAAGGTGAGTCGCTGGACGACAAGCACAAGGACGAGATCGAGATCCTGACCTGGTCGTGGGGTGTGACGAACGCGACTCCGAAGGTGGCAGGGGGCGGAGGCGCCGCAGGCAAGGCGAGCTTCCACGATCTCTCCTTCACGCACTCGATCGACAAGGCCTCGCCGGTGTTGATGCAGGGTTGCGCCACCGGTCAGCATCTGAAGGAGGCGACGATCACGCATCGGAAGGCGGGGAAAGGCCAGCAGGAGTACCTCGTCGTCAAGATGAACGACGTGATCATCACCGGCGTGACACACGGCGACAGCGAAGGGACTCATGTCGAGACAGTGACCCTTGCCTTTGCGAAAGTCGATCTCGAGTACAGGCCGCAGAAGGCCGACGGCTCGCTCGATGCCGGGATTCACTTCAAGTACGACTTGAAGGCCCAGAAGGAGGGCTAGGGCGGAGCAGTTGCTGAGTAACGACCGCCCACTCAGCGCGGACGAAGCCGTTGCGATCGCCCTTGTGCTGCATCAGTCCGAGCAGTGGGCCGCTGCCGAGGAGCTCTATCGCAGCGTCCTCGAGGTCGCGCCCGACCATGCCGACGCGCTGCACTTCTCGGGGGTGCTCGCCCATCAGCAGGGGCGGAGCGAGCGGGCGGTATCGCTGATCGAGCGGAGTCTCGAGCTCGAGCCCGAGCGCGCGGACTGGTACAGCAACCTGGGGATCGTGCTGCAGGATCGCCTTCAGTTGGACGACGCGGTCGTCGCCTACCAGCGCGCGATCTCGCTTCATCCAAAGCACGCCACCGCGCACAGCAATCTCGGCGTCGTCTTCAGAGCCGCGGGCAACGTGGTCGACGCCGAAAGGGCGTATCGGGCCGCCATTCGCATCGATCCGGAGCACTCGGACGCGTATCACAACCTCGGTGTGCTGCTGAACGCTCAGCAACGGTCGCACGAAGCAGCGGTTTGCTTCTCCAAGGTGATCACGCTCCGCCCGAAGGATCCCGAGGCTCGCCGGCTCCTGGCGCTTGCGCACTGCAACCTCGGCGAGCTCGACAAGGCGGTGGAGCTCTTCGACGAATGGCTGGACGAGGAGCCGGACAACCCGATTGCACAGCACATGCTGGCGGCCTGCTCCGGCCGCGACGTGCCGCAGCGCGCGTCGGACGCCTACATCGAGCGAACCTTTGACAGTTTCGCCGCCAGCTTCGACTCGAAGCTCACGAAGCTGCAGTATCGAGCGCCGGCGCTCGTCGCCGGGATGCTGTCGGACCCAGATGTGGAGACGAAGAGCCTCGACGTGCTCGATGCCGGCTGCGGGACCGGGCTCTGCGGCCCGCTCGTCGCGCACTACGCGCGCCGCCTCGTCGGAGTCGACCTCTCCGAGCGAATGATCGCGCAGGCGCAGGCGCGGAATGTGTACGACGAGCTCGTCAAGGGTGAATTGACGGCATACCTGGGCGGCTCCAACGGTGCGTTCGACGTGATCGTCTCGGCCGACACGCTCGTCTACTTCGGGCCGCTCGAGGCCGTTGTCAGGGCCTCCGAGAATGCGCTGCGTCCCGGTGGCCGGCTCATCTTCACCGTCGAGGAGCTGGTCGGCGCCGGACGCGAGCCGGGATACTCGATCAGTACGACCGGGCGCTACCGCCATTCGCGCGCGTATCTCGAGCGCGTGCTGGGCCACGCCAGTCTGCGGCCGGAGATCGTGGCGGCGGAACTGCGGCTCGAAGCCGGCGATCCCGTTCCGGGGTTGGTCGTGCGGGCGACGAAACCGTTGTGCGCCGGCCAAGCTGCTGGCGCTTCATGGCGGGAAGGGGCGTCC
>CAWJGF010000026.1:0-50298 GCA_963842335.1 uncultured Thermoleophilia bacterium
GGACGATGCGTGGCGGGCCGCCGGTGCGGAGCGCATCGCCGTCGACGAGAACGATCCCCGAAGCGAGATGGCGGCGCGCCACCTCGACGGCGACCGCCGCACCGAGCGAATGCCCGACGACGATCGGCCGTTTGATGTCCTCCGCCTGCATGAACGCCTGCACTTGGTTGCCCCAGTGCTCGAGCGTCCACGGGCCGTGCCGCTGCGTGTAGCCGAAGCCGTCGAGATCGAGCGCGTAGACGTGGAAGCCGCGCGCAAGGAGCGGCGCGACCTGGTCCCAGACGAACGTCGGCTCGAGGAAGCCGCCGATCAGCACGATCTGCTGGTCTCCGGTGCCCCACTCGCGATAGGCCGTCAGGTAGCCGTCGGTGCGGACGAACTTGCCGTGCCAGAGCTTCTGCACCGGCACGTTCGGATCCGACGTCGCAAGGTTGTAGGTGACCGAGCCCAGCGTGGCCACGAGCGCGACGGCAACGACGAAGCCGACGATCACAAGCAAGACGATTCGGAGGACTCGCACCTGCGCAGCCTAGAGCGAGCGCGACGATCGACAGTGGTTCACGTGGAGGTGGGAGCGGTGGCGCCGCAGAGCCGTCGACCCCCACCTCCTACGCGAGAGGCTTCGCCGAAACATGTCCTGCCCGGCAGCGCCGCAAGCTGTCGAACGAGGGATGTGTCTGGCGAGCTCCTTCCTTCACTATCAGACCGGCCGGTAGGTGACCCGGAGAGAGTTCGTATGAATCCCGTCAGAACGATGCGACGAAGGACGCGATCCGCTCGCCGATCAACGTGCCCTGATCCTCCTGGAGGAAGTGGCCGGCGCCCGCGAGCGGCGGATCCAGCTCGGCGCGGGGGAGGAGCTCGGCCATCAACTCGGCCGCCTTGCGCGAGAAGATCGGGTCGCCGTCGCTGAAGAGAACGAGCGCGGGGCGATCGAGGCTGTGCAATCGGTCAAGCACCTCGAGCATCTTCGGCGCGGACGGATGCTCGACGCCGGTTGCGACGAGTTCGGGGAATTGCACCACGCCGATCCGCGACTCCGGAACCGGGAACGGTGCGTCATAGCCCGCGATCACCTCGTCGGTGGTCGGCTGCACAAGCGACAGCCGCACGAGTTGCCCAGGGACGATGTCCGTGTCGACGCGGCGCATGAACGCCTGAAAACGCAGCCACTCGTCGTTCGGTGCCCGGGCGCCGATGCCCGTGTTCATCACGACGAGCCGCGCGACTCGCTCGGGGTTCTCGACGGCGAAGCGGAAGCCCAGCGGGCCGCCCCAGTCCTGCGCGACGACGGTGATCCTCTGCAGGTCGAGCTCCTCGACGAAGCGCGCGAGCGACTCGCTGTGGCGGTCGTAGGAGTACCAGCCGCGATCGGTCGGCTTGTCGGAGCGGCCGAACCCGAAGTAGTCGGGCGCGACACAGCGCGCGACGCGGGCGAGCGGCGGGATTACCTTGCGGTAGAGAAACGACCACGTCGGCTCGCCGTGCAGCAGCAGAACCGGGTCGCCCGAGCCCTCGTCGAGGTGGTGCATGCGCAGGCCGTCCTGCTCGGTGTAATTGGCCTCGAACGGAAAGTCAGGCAGGCCTGCGAAGCGCTCGTCAGGTGTGCGGTAGACGTCGATCCGGCGAGCCTAACGCGGTTGTCGCGGTTTCACTCGCCGGGCGCGTCCTCGTCGGCCGCGAGGACGACCCGTTCCGGCGGCCGCTTCGGCAGTTCCGAGCTGAGGTAGGAGCGAACGGCCTCGTCGATCCCGACGTCCTTCTGCGCCTTCTCCGAGAGAAACCAGCGGTGCTCGAGCACCTGGTGGAACACCTCGGCCGCGGGGAGGCGCCCCCAGAGCTCATCGGGCACCGCGGCGACCGCCGGCTCGAACACCTCGTCGCGCCACCTCGACGCGACGACCGACTCGGGGAGCGCGCGCTTCTCCTTGCGCTCGAGCGCCTCCCGATACCGAGCGAGGTCGTTCAGCATCCGCCGCGCCTGGTTCTCCTGTGCGTCGAGCCCCGTCAGGCGCAACAGGCGATGCCGGTGGTGCCCGGGCTCGACGACGTGCGGGTCGAGCCGCAGGCGGTATCCCTCGGGAGTCGAGTCGAGCTGGATCTCCTCGACATCGAAGCCGAGCGCGTTCAGCCTGTGCAGCCGCTCGTCGAGCTTGAAGCGCTCATCCGCGGCGAACACCTCCTCGCGTGTCAGCTCGCTCCACAGCGCCTCGTACCCCCGCACGATCTCGGCGCCCGTCTCGTCGGGATCGAGGTCGTCGGGTAGGCCGACTTCCGCGTCGACGTCGAGCAGCTCGCCGATCACGTTCGTGTGTGCGATGTCGAGGTCGTACGCACGCTGGCCGTCGGAGAGCGCGCCGTGCAGCTCGCCCGTCTCTGCGTCGACGAGATACGCGGTCAGCGCGCCGGCGTCGCGGCGAAAGAGCGTGTTCGAGAGGGAGCAGTCGCCCCAGAAGAACCCGCGCAGGTGCAACCGGGTCAAGAGCTCGACGAGCCCGTTCAGGAGATGAGTGCGAAGATCGGGAATCGCGGCGCCGGCGAACAGCGCGCGATACGGCAGCGAGTACTCGAGGTGGCTCGTGATCAGGACCGAGTCGAGATCGCCTCGGCGCCCGGTGACGATGCCGACCGCCTCCACGACCGGCAGTCCCTGGCTCTCGAGCCGCCGCAGCAGGGTCCACTCCCGCTGCGCGGGCCGCTCGGGCAGCTCCTTCAGCGCATAGAGCGCGCCGTCGTACTCGACGAACCGCACGACATGGCGGCTGATGCCGCGGATCAGGTTGACGATGCGGACCGAGGACCACTCTTCGAGCGGGGTGTCCCACGGGAGGTCGAGGAACGTCGGATGCCCGGTCCGTGCGACGAGCTGGAACCCGGGTGTGCTCACCGGGAGATCGTCGAGTTGTCGAAAGCCTGGATGCCGCCCGGGCTCGCGAGCACCGTGTTGTTCTTGAGCCGCGCCTGGGCGAAGTATTGCGCCTCGATCGCGATGCCCTGGCGCGCGAGATCCTGGTTGCCGTCGACCCGGGTGCCGCCGACGATGTTGTGCTCGATCTGGCACATCGAATGGTCCTCGCAGAGGATGCCGACGCCGAGCGCGGCGCTCACCTCGTTGCCGCTCGCCATGTCCATCGACATCTCGCCGAGCGAGATTCCGCGCAGCGTCGTGTCGAGGATGTGGTTGGACATCACATCCACGGCCGAAGAGTGGGTGACGATTCCCTCGCGAACACCGGCAATCGTGCAGTGCGACACCATGCTCATCGCACGTCCCATCGAGTACGAGATGTCGACGCCCTGTACCCACGGGCCGGACGGGTCGGCGATCGTGCAGTTGTCGATCATGATCCCGGCATCGCGGACGTGGATCGCGTCGACGGTCACGTGCAGCACACGCACGTGGTCGAGCATGACGTGCGACGCATGCTCGACGTCGATGCCGTTCTCGCCGCCGACGACGGTGACATGGCGGATCGTCACCTTGTTCGAGCGCACGACGATGCCGCCGAGCACGGTGCCGCCTGTGAGCGTCTCGGGATGGCGGATCACGAGCGGCCCCTGCACCGTTCCGTGCAGGTGCACGGTCGGAGGCCGCGTGGCGTACGCCGCGCCGAGCCCACCGACGACGACAGCCGCGACCGCAACCGCCGTCAGGCCGCCGCCGCGGCCCAGCTCGCCGCCCGCCTCGCCGTACTCGAGCCGCGCCCGCGGGAAGAGCGCCTGCGCGCAAAGCTGCGCGGCGACCCAGCCGATGCCATAGAGCACGAGCGCCCAGCGCAGGGGCGCCATGATCCCGAGCCAGCGCATCGCGCCGTAGACGAGTCCAAGCTCGAGCGCGCCGAGCGGCGCTGCGGCCCAACCTGGCTGGTAAGCCAGCACGCGGTGATAGACGAGCGTGTCGAGCGCCAGCCCGATCACGAGCATCAGCGCCACGACCTCGATCGCCCACCACGTGTGCACCGCGAGCGCGACCACGAGCGCCGGCACCGCCGAAGCGAGCCGAGACTCGATGCGCCCTCTCAGCGTGTACGACATATGCGGCGGAGGTGGGCGCGGGCGGCGTACTTCGCGCCGGCGATTGTGTCGGCAGCAGGGAACGCCCACTGTGCGGCGACGCCGGCGAGCGACAGCGTGCGGGTGTCGTCGGTGAGGGCGGGAATCGTGGAGTCCGGCGCGAGCACGATCCAGTGATCGTGGGTCTCGAGCTCGTGCGCGGCGACGAGGTCGTTCAGCAGCGGGTCGTGTCGAAAGCCGTGCTTGAAGCCCGTTGCCACGATCACCTGCGGCGAGCCGTTCACCTCGGGTGCGACTCGGAACCGGCCGTCGCGTTCGGCGGCGCGCAGGGGATCGTCCCAGGCGGCGCCGGTGGGGTAGGACGGCGTCGACAGCTCACGCAGTCGCGTTGCGCGTGCCTCGTGCGAGGCGGCGTGGAACTCGGCGAGCCCACGCTTGGAGAAGAGCGGCCGCGGGACATTGAGCGGCCGGCGTACCGGCTCGCGGCGCCGTACTGAAATCACCTCGGCGCCGGTGGCGAGGGCGTTCAGCCATTCGGTCGCCGCCGCCATGCCGGCGCCGACGATCGTCACTTGCGTCGCGTAGTCGTGCGGCTCGTAGGCGTGCACCGCGGCGGGTAGGCCGTCGGGGCGCTCGAGTCCGGGCGGGCCAGTTGCGACAAGAACGTGCGCGAACGGTCCGTCGCCGTCGAGCTCGAAGCCACCGTCGATCGCGCGGATGCGCTCGACGCGCTGCGCGTGAAAGCTCGTATCCCAGCCGGTGCGCGAACGCACTCGGCGCGCGTGCGCGAGAAAGTCGTCGACCGAAGGGTGGTAGCGGTTCGCGACGGTCGCGAGCAGCGGCGCCGGTGAGCCTCGGCGCACGGCTTCGCGCACCGCGAGGCCGGGGAAGGACGCCGCGGCCAGATGGCCGTCCGACTCGGAGCGCATCCGTCGCTGCCGGATCGCCTCGGCGCGCGTCCGCCATACCTCTGTCGGATCTTCGTGCGTCCCGAAGACGGCGATCTGCTCGGCGGCGACACCGCCACACCTCAACGTTGCGTAGGCCGCGAGGGCGGCCAGCCCACTACCGACGACGGCGCAGCGCATGATCGACGCGGAGCAGCGCATGATCGAGTCGGAGTTGCGTCGCCTGTGACCAGGACAAAGGGGCCGCGACCTCTCTACTTGACGCTGCCCGCGAGCAGGCCCTGCACGAAGTACCGCTGGAACGCGAAGAACACGGCCAGCGGGATGACGAGCGAGATGAACGAGGCCGGCGCGATCAGGTCGATGTTCGCGCCGAACTGGCGCAGGTTGCTGAAGATCGCGACGGTGATCGGCTGCACGTTCTGGCCGAACGTGAGCGCGACGATCAGGTCGTTCCAGGTCCACAGGAACTGGAAGATCGCGAGGGACGCAATTGCAGGCAGCCCGAGGGGCAGCACGAGCTTCACGAAGATCCGTATCTCGGATGCGCCGTCGATGCGCGCCGACTCGAAGATGTCGCGGGGGATGCCGACGAAGAAGTTGCGTAAGAGGAAGATCGCGAACGGCAGCCCGAACGCCGTGTGAAAGAGGATGATCCCGAGCACCGTGTCGTAGAGGTGCAGATGGTTGTAGAGCGTGAACATCGGGATCAGTGCCATCTGCAACGGTACGACGAGTAGGCCGATCACCGCGATGAAGAGCCAGTCGCGCCCCGGAAAGTCGAGCCACGCGAGCGCATAGCCGGCGAGCGATGCGAGGATCACGACGAGCACTGTGTTGCCGACGGCGATCTCGACCGTCACCCAGAGCGAATGCATGATCGCCGAGTTGTGAAAGACCATGCGGTAGTTGGCGAAGGTCGCTTCGCTCGGCTTCGAGAAGATCTGCCACCAGCCCTTCACGGTGAAGTCCTGGGCCGGCAGGATCGAAGTGAAGAACAGCCCGAGCGTCGGCACCAGCCAGAGCAGCCCGACGATCACGATCAGGATCTGGATCGGCGCCTTTGCGGCCGCGCGTCCGAGCCGAGCGGCCGTCGTATTGTGTGGATCTGCGACGACGATCGGTGCGGAGGTAGCGGGCGGCGCGGTGGTGGCTGCCATCAGCTCTCTCTCCGGAAGTTGCGGATGTTGAGCGCGAGCACGGGGATGACGAGCAGGAAGAGGAAGACGGCAATTGCCGAACCGACACCGAAGTCGTTTGCACCGCCGAACGACGTGCGCCACATCGCGAGTGCAATCACGTTGGCCGCGTTCTGCGACGAGCCGGGCGCGAGCGTGATCACGAGGTCGAACACCTTCAGGACGTTGATGAACATCGTCACGAGCACGACCGTCAGCACCGGCCAGAGGAGCGGGACCGTGACGCGCCGAAAGACCTGCCACTCGGTGCCGCCGTCGGTGCGCGCCGCTTCAAGCACGTCTCGGGGCATCGCCGCCAGCCCCGATGCGATCACGACCATCGCGAAGCCCGCCCAGATCCAGATGTAGGCGATGATCAGCGCGGGTGTGATCAGCTTGGTGCCGAGCCAGGCGAACCCGGCCCAGGGTTTGTTGAAGGTCGACGACCCGATCGCGGCCTGATACGTCCCCGCCTTCACGTTGTCGAACCCAAAGCCGCCGTCGGCAGCCGAGGTCGTCGACTGCACTGTCTTGCCGTCGCTGCGCAGCTGCACCGTGACACCCGACAACCCGAGCTCTGCCTTCTCGACCTTGCCGGCGACGCCGCCGCCCGGCCTGAAGTCACGCCATACGACGCCTTCGATGGCGCCTGGCTTCGGCACGGGCTGGACGGCCTGCTTCGCGCCTGCCGGTACCGCCTCGGGCGCGATGCCCGTCAGCCCGAGGAGCGCGACGCCACCAGGGTGAAGTGGGGTCTTCAGTACGAGCCCCGAGGACGGCGTGCCCGTGAGGCCCGGCGTCGACGGCAATGCGGACGGCAAGACGCCGGGCGTTCGTACAACATCGACGACCGCGCGGCCGAGAGCATTCACCGCACCGAGGTTCGGATCTTGGATGTACATGATGCGCCACGTGATCCCGGTCGCGAAGGCCGAAATCGCCATCGGCAGGAAGATCGCCGTCTTGAACGCGACCGACCACGAGACCTGCTCCGTGAGCACCGCGAAGACGAGCCCGATCGCGGTGACGAACGCGGGTACGACGAGCACCCAGATCGCGTTGTTCTTGATCGCCGTCAGGAGTGACGACGTGGTGAAGACCGTCTTGTAGTTGTCGAACCAGACGAACTGTGAACCGGATGGGCTGAAGAAGCTGCGACCGATGGTGTAGACCGTCGGGTAGAGGATCCAGACGACGAGCAGCACCAGCGCCGGCGTGAGAAACAGCGTGCCGGCGGCGTACCGACGGAGCCGGTCAGGCCCCTCGGCAGCCGGCGGAGCCGCCACAGGGGGCGGCTCCGCTGCGATGCTGCCACTGGTCAACGGCTACTTGGCCTTCTTGTAGGCAGCCGCTGCGGACGACTCGAGCTTCTGCTGGATGCCCTTGACGTCCTTGGGGTTGCGCAAGAAGTTCTGGAACAGGCCCCATTCGCCCTGGCCCACCGTGGCACCGAAGGCTCCGGGCTGCTCGTCTGACATGTCGAACACGACGTTCTTCGCCTTGGCGACCGCCCCGGCGGTTGCCCGGGTGATCGCATCCGGATAGACGCTCGGGCTCATGTTCCGGTTGCCGGTCGCAAAGCCGCCGTGCTTCGCCCAGGCGGCAGCCGCCTGCGGGGAAGCGAGGAACTTCACGAACGACTCGATCGCCGGGTTGTCCTTGAACGTGACGATCGTGTCGCCGCCGATCTCGACAGCCGGGCCCGAGCCGTTGATCGACGGGAACGGGAACTCGCCGTAGTCGGTCTTCGGCTTCGCCTTGACCGTCGCGACGCCGGGAACGAAGTCACCTTCGATCACCATCGCCGCCTTCGGCGGGTTTTGGAACACGTTGTTCACGGAGTCGGGGAACTGCGTCTGCACGGCTCCGGAGGTCCCACCGGCCATGTTCGCCCCGTTGCCGATGACAAGCGCCATCGTCTTCAGTGCCGCGGTCACGGACGGGTCCGTCCACTTGATCTTGTGCGCGGACAGGAGGTTGTACTTCGTGACTCCGGCCTGCCGGAGATAGATGTTCTCGAACAGGTCGGTGAGCGTCCAGCCGTCAGAGCCGCCGATCGAGAACGGCGGCACACCTGACGATCTGATCGTCCCGGCGTTCTTGATCAACTGCGTGAACGTCGCCGGGGCCGAGACACCCGCGTTCTTGAACGCGTGGACGTTGTACCAGACCGTCGACTTGTTGCTTGCCTTGAAGACGAGCCCGTACAGCTTGCCGTTGAACGTGCCGAGCTTGAGCCACGAGGGCGCGAAGTTCTTGGCCATCGTGCCCCTCGCGTACGAGATCGGCTTCAGCGCACCCTTGGTCGCGAACTGCTGGATCAGGCCGGGCTGGGCGATGTCGGCCATATCCGGTGGGCGGCCGCCTGCGACTGCCGTTGCGAGGATCGTCGGGAGGTTGTCTCCCAGCGACTTGTAGTTCACCTTGACGTTCGGGTTCGTCTTGTTGAACGCCTTGATCACGTCGCCGAACGCTGCGGCTTCACCGGCGCTCCAAACGCCGTCGAACGTAATCGATCCCGACGCTTGCGACACATGGGTTGCCGACTTGTGCGCCGTTGCGCCATACGCAGCCGTCGCGATCACGGCGAGGGCGAGCACGAGCCCAGCAGAGATGTAGAGACGTCTCACAGTGCTCCTTTCCTAGAGAGGTTGTTCTGGAATTTGGGGGGTTACGTGTCGTAGATCCCGAGTCCCGTCTCGGGGTCGAAGAAGTGCAGGGCGCGCGTGTCGACAACGGCGCGAATGGTGTCTCCTTGCTTCACCCGGGAGCGGGCGCCGAAACGGCCGACGATCACTGCCTCGTCGTCGCCGGCGCCGACGGGCGTCTCCGTCTGCGGCGAGCCGGCGTCGTCGGCGAGCTCGCGCGTTTCGTCGGTCTCTGCATGCGCTCCCTTGATTGCAAAGTGCGCCATGATCTCCGAGCCGAGCGCCTCCCGCAGCTCGAGCCGGCCGGTCAGCACGCGCTCGGGCTGGACGTCTCCGGCGAGCGCCTCGTCTTCGAGGTCTTCGGGCCTGATGCCGATCACGACTGTCTGCCCGGCGAACTTCGTCAGCGCCGGCCGCGCCTCGAGCGTCTCCTTGCCGAGGGCGATCCGCTGGTCGCCGATCAACGCGTGGAGGTCGCCGTTCTTCTCGATCGTCGCGTCGAGCAGGTTCATGGACGGGCTGCCGATGAAACCGCCGACGAACAGGTTCAGAGGGCGGTCGTAGAGCGTCTGCGGCTCGTCGACTTGCTGGATCTCGCCCTTGCGCATCACCGCAACACGGTCGCCCATCGTCATCGCCTCGATCTGGTCGTGGGTGACGTAGACCGTGGTGACGCCGAGGTCGGACTGCAGTTTTGAGATCTCGGCGCGCGTCTGTACGCGCAGCTTCGCATCGAGGTTCGAGAGCGGCTCGTCCATCAGGAACGCTGCCGGCTCGCGGACGATCGCGCGGCCCATCGCGACGCGCTGGCGTTGGCCGCCCGAGAGCGCGCGCGGCTTTCGCTTCAGATAATCCTCGAGCCCCAGAAGCACGGCGGCCTTCTGAACGCGCGCGTCGATCTCCTGTTTCGGCATCTTCTTCAGCCGTAGCCCGAACGCGATGTTCTCGTAGACGGAGAGGTGGGGGTAGAGCGCGTAGCTCTGGAAGACCATCGCGATGTCGCGATCGCGCGACGGGACGTGGTTGACGACGCGATCCCCGATCTTCAGGACGCCCTCGGAGATCTCCTCCAGGCCGGCGACCATGCGCAACGCCGTCGTCTTGCCGCAGCCGGACGGGCCGACGAGGACCATGAATTCGCCGTCGTTGATCTCGAGGTTGACGTCGTTGACGGCGCGCGTGCCATCGGGGTAGATCTTGCTGACTCTCTCGAATGCGACCTGCGCCATCGGTAACCCCCTGTTACCCAAACGCGCGTGAATCAAGCGTGGTCGATCTTATGCCTCCGGTGAGGCTCCGTCCATCACGCGGCGACTTGCTCGCGCGTCGGCTCAGCGACGAGCCGCGCGGGGGCCGGGCGGCCCGGCCGCTTCACTGCGACCGCGCCGACGACGGTCATCACGAGCGCGCTCGAGCCGCCGATGAAGAAGGCGAGCTCGGTGCCGCCCGTGTCGACGAGCCAGCCGACGAGCAGCGCGCCGAACGGCGCCAGGCCGTTCCACGCGTAGTAGTAGAGCCCGAGCACGCGGCCTCGGATGTAGTCCGGGCTTGCGAGCTGGATCGCCGTATTCGAGTTCGCGGAGAAGCTCGTGAAGAAGACGCCGCAGACGAAGAGCAGCATCCCGACGAGCGCGGTTGAATGGAGCGGCGCGATCAAGAGCTCGCAGATTCCGAACCCGGCCGCGCCCAGGAACATCACACGCCAGGTCGCCTTCGAGAGCGCTGCCGCCGACAGTGCGCCGACGAGCGCACCTGCTCCGAAGCACGCCGAGATGATCCCGAAGGTGCGCGGGCCGGCATCGAGGGTCGTCTTCGCGAGCAGTGGCAGGATGATGTTGAAGTTGAAGCAGACCGATGAGAAGACGACCATCATCGAGAGGATCACGAGCACCGTGCGGTTGCGCCGGGCGTACCCGAAGCCCTCACGCGTCCCGCGCCACAGGGTCGGACGGCGCCGGTCGAGCAGCGGGAAGAGCTCCGAGACGCGCATCAGCAGCAGGCCGGCGAGGACGGCGAGGAAGCTCAGCGAGTTGATGGCGAAGCACCAGCCCGGGCCGAAGGCGGCGATCAGCACGCCCGCCAGCGCCGGGCCGAAGATCCGCGCGGTGTTGAAGAGGCTCGAGTTGAGCGCGATTGCGTTCGGCAACTCGTCGCGGCCTACCATCTGGAACGTGAGGTTCTGCCGCGACGGTGCATCGAAGACGAGCGCAGTGCCGGTCAGCGCCGCGATCACGTAGACCTGCCACAGCTGAACGTGGCCGAGCAGCGTGACCGCGGCGAGGACCGCGGAGAAGAACATCTGCACCGACTGCGTGACGATCACGATGTGGCGGTTGTCGAACCGGTCGGTGGCGACGCCGGCGAACAGCCCCAGCAGCGTGAACGGCCCGAAGCGGCAGACGGCCAGCAAGCCGACGGCGAGCCCGCGCGAGTGCGGCTCGAGGGTGACGACGAGCCAGGCCAGCGCGATGTTCTGCATCCACGTCCCTGCAACCGACGTCAGCTGGCCGCAGAAGAAGAGGCGGTAGTTGCGGTGACGTCGGAGTGACGCGAACGTCCGGTTGGACGCGAGTCTCAGAAGGCTCACGTGGTGCGAGCTTCCAGCAACTTCTCGAGCGCCGGGAGCGCGGCTTCGATCGAGTCGCGCTCCTCCTCGGTCAGGCCCTTCAGGTGCTCGGCGAGCCACGCCGTCCGCCGCTTGCGCACGTTCGTCAGCACGCGATCCCCCGCTTCGGTCAAGGTCAGCCCAATCCGGCGCCGGTCGGCCGCGCGCGTCCGCTCGATCAGGTTCGCCGCCTCGAGCCGCGCGATGTGGCCGGACATGCCGGGCGCCGAGATGCGTTCACGCTCGGCGAGCGCCGAGGCCGTGATCCCGGGTGTCCGCTTGATCTGGATGAGCAGCGAGACCTGCCCGCCGGTGACGCCGAGAGAGTGGATCTCGCGCCGCAGCTCGCGGGAGATTCGGAGAAGGACTGGCCGCAGCCGATTCGCCAGAGTCGCGGATTCGTTCGCCATTGAAATCATTAACCTCGTTAACTATAGCAGATCAGAGAAAGGTCCCTATATCTGCCACACGCCACCGGCGACAAGGCTCACGCGGCGACCCTTCTGGGTAATCCCCACGGCCTCGAGGTCGTCGGTACCGATCATCACGTCGATATGGGTCTTCGCCTGGTTGACGCCGTAGCGCTTTCGCCCGATCGGAACGGTGCGTGTCTTGGCGAAGCCCGAGCCGAACGCCATGTGGGCCGCGGCGTTCTCGTCGAGCAAGCCGTTGTAATAGATGAGCCCGGTCTGGCCGATGCGGGACGACGAGTCGACGAGCGCGATCTCGCCGAGCCGCTCGGCGTTCGGGATCGCTGCGAGGTAGCGCGAGAGCCAGTCGCGGTCGGAGCTGCGTTTCGCCTTCAGCCGAACGAGGCGGCCGCCGCGGAACTCGCCGGCCAGGCCCTCGATCACGCGGCCTCCGAAGCTGCGCGGACGCGAGCAGCGGAAGGTGCCCTCGGTCGCGGCGGCGTCGGGTGAGATGAAGCACTCCTCCGTCGGTACGTTCATCGCAATCTGGCGGCCCCAGAGATCCTTCTCGCCGCCGCCGCGCCACATCGAGTACGGGGCGATCTTGAAGCGCAGGTCGGTGCCGCGGTCGCGCACCTCGAGCTCGGCGAGGTCGAGCTTCGTCAACCGCACGGCGCGCCGGCGGAGCGTTGCCAGGTGCGCGGTCCAGCCCGTGTGTCCCGGCGGGTCGTTCGGGCCGAGGCGGCAGAACGAGAGGATGTCCCGCGCGAGACGACGCTGCGCTTTCGCCGAGTCGACCCCGGGGAAAACGCGCGCGGCCCAGTCGACGGTCGGCCAGGCGCAGATCGTTCCGCGCAGGCGTCCTTCGCGGCGAATGCGGGCCATTTCGGCGCCGGAGGCGAGTCGCCTCGCGTCCTCGGCGACCCGTTCGGGCGGCAGGCCGGCGATTACATCGAGCTCGTGCTCGCCCATCACGTGCAGGATCGCGACGTCCTCGTTGCCGAGGGCACGCATGCGCTCACGCTGCCAGGACGTTCGCTTGCCGAGGGCAGCCTTGGACGCGTGCAGGATTCGCGCGGCGTAGACGCGGCTGTCGTCGTACTCGACGTCCACGGCGGCCGCGCCCGCACGATAGGCCGCCTCGGCGACCGCGACGGCAAGCTCACGGTGCGGGATCCCTACGTGCTCGAGGAGGGAATCGCCGCGCCGGAGGGCGAGGCAGCCGCGGACGAGCATCTCCGCGTAGCGGCGGAGCTCGTCGGGCTTCATCGGCTGGGAAGGCATTTGCGGGGACCGTAATGGGTACGGTCAGCTCATGCCGAATCCCCTCGACTCGCTGCGCGCCCTCGGCGAGCAGCTGCGCACGCAGATCGGCGAGGAGCTCGACTTGGACGTGCTGCGTCGCCAGGAGCCCGCCCGGCCGCTCGAGGAGCTGCTTGCGGAGCTCGATTCTCTGCCGGGGCTCGAGTCGGTGAAGGAGCAGGTGCGTGCGCTCGTGGCGTTCCTGCGCGTGCAGGCGCGCCGCAAGGAAGCGGGCCTGCCGGAGGTGGCGACCACGCAGCATCTGGTTTTCCTCGGCAACCCGGGCACCGGCAAGACGACCGTGGCGAGGCTGCTCGCGCAGATGTACCGCTCGATGGGGCTGCTGACGCGAGGCCAGCTCGTCGAAGTCGACCGCGCGGGGCTCGTCGGGCAGTACGTCGGGCTCACGGCGATCAAGACGGAGCGAGTGGTGCGCAAGGCACTCGACGGCGTGCTCTTCGTCGACGAGGCGTACGCGCTTGCCCGTGAGGGCGAGCACCTCGACTTCGGCGACGAGGCGATCGAGACGCTGCTGAAGCGGATGGAGGACAACCGACACCGCCTCGTCGTGATCGTCGCGGGGTACCCGCGTCTGATGCGCCGCTTCCTCGAGTCGAATCCCGGTCTGCGCTCTCGCTTCTCGCGCGAGATCGAGTTCCCGGACTACTCGACCGAGGAGCTGGTCGAGATCTTCGGCCGCTTCGCAGCCGAGGCGCAGTACACGATCGGCGAGGGAACGCCCGAGGCCCTACGTTCGATCTTCGCGGGTGCCGGGCGCGACGACTCGTTCGGCAACGCGCGCTTCGCGCGAACGCTGTTCGAGCAGGCGCTGAATGCGCAGGCGCTCCGGCTCGGCGAGGGCGACGTCGACCGTCTCACCCACGACGAGTTGAAGTGCCTGCTACCGGCTGACCTGCTGGCCGGCGCCCGGGCACTCGGCGAGTCACCACCCCCGCCGCGCACCCCCTGGTTCGGCCGCAAGCGCTGACCGCTCACCCGCGCGCACCCGCCCCGAACAGCCGTGTCCTCTGCCGCCACGGCCGGTGCCAGGCACCGTTGCGGAGGCGTGACAAGTTGTCCACACGGAGGCCGTCCGCTCTCGCGAAACGGCCATAACCCACGCGAAACGGCCGCGGGACACGTCGCTTCCGGACGTGCCGGACCGAGCCGCGTCCGGTGCCAGGCACCGCTACCGGAGGGTGATGACTCGTCCACAGGGTTGGGCGTGCCGTTTCCTCGCTCGAGCGCTTGGCCGCCGGGGTGATGAGCCCCGCCGGGTGGCTCCCAACCGGGGACGGGACTACCCTGAGCGGGATGAAGGGGGTCGCTGTCATCGCCATGGCCGTCGCTGCCCTCACCGTCACGTCCGCGCCCGCGCCGGCCGACTCCCCGCCCGGCTGCGGGCTGCCGGCGACGCCGCCGCTGTGGGTCGACTACGCCGGTCACAGCGCACCGATCGTCCCCAAGCCGGGGATGGTGCTCGCCCTCTCCTCCGGTACCGAGATCCCGGCGGAGGCCCGCAAGGCTGGAGCGGCGACGATCTTCTTCGACCTGCACTTGAACGACCGGGTCGGCACGACATCTGCCCCGGCCGACCCGGGCACCATCGCCGGCCGCGCGCAGAAGGAGTTCGAGTTCGCCCAGCAAGTGACCGGTTGCGCGACCCCGTTGATCGCCGAGAACGAGTTGTTCGGTGCGCAGACGGTGACTCCGTGGAGCGTCACGAATGCGCAGTACCGGGCGAACGTGCTCAGCCTGCTGCGCGCACTCGACGCCCTCGGCGCAACGACCGCGCTCACGATCGCGAACCCGCCGTACACCGGCGGCGACGCAGCCGAATGGTGGCGGCAAGCGGCGCAGGCGTCGATCCTCGTGCGCCAGGTCTACTTCACCTCGCCAGGCCCGAAGGCGCTCTTCGCGATGGGGCCGGAGCGCGCCAGCCGCGCGATGCGCAACGGACTGCGCGGGCTCGTCACGCACTTCGGCGCGATCGGGGTCCCCGCCGGTCGCGTCGCGCTCGAGTTGCAGTTCCAGTCGGCACCCGGGCAGGGGGGCCGGCAAGGGCTACAGCCGAAATCGGCGTGGCTGGAGATCGTGAAGCTCGAGGCCTTCGCAGCGAAGCAAGTCGCCGCCGAGACACACATCGAGGGCGTCTGGTCGTGGGGCTGGCCGAGCTTCTCGGTCGCCGGGAACGACCCCGACAAGCCGGCCGCCGCGTGCGTCTACCTCTGGGCGCGCGATCCCGCGCTGTGCGACGGGCCGCAGCTTGCAGGCGCCGGCTTCGACGCGTCGCGGGCCGAAGGGCAGATCGTGCTGCCCGCCGGCGTTCGCTGCACGCTTGGACCGCAGCGGATCACCAAGGACGAGGTCGCGCGCACGGCCGCGGTCACCGGCGATCGCGAGTCGGCGGCGAGTGCACTGCTCGAGCGTGCTGTGCTCCACGCCCAGGGCCGGATCGACCCGCAGACCGTGCTCGCGGCCGAGCGCTGGATCGTCCGTGATCGCTTCGGAGGCAGCATCGCGCGTTACCACGCCGCGCTCGCCGACGCAGGTGTGACGCTTGCCGATGCGCGCGCGATCATGGCCGATCGACTTGCCCGCGGGATCGTGCAGGAGCGCTTCCGGCCCGCCGCACCGTCTGCCGCCCAGATCACTGCGTTCCTCGCCACCTATGCGGCCACCAACGTCCGGCTCGTCTCGGTCGACCCCGAGGCGCCGTGGCTCGGGGACGCGGTGCGCGGATTCGCCGTGCAGACGATCGCGCCCGATCAGGTCTTCACGCTGACCTCCGGGCGACGTACGCGGATCGACACCGTCGACGGGCGGTTCGCCGTGGAGCCCCTCGGGCCGTCGCTGCCACTGCTCGCACTCCCAACCGCGAGAGCGCACGATGTCGCCCGAGGCGTGCTCGGGCGCTTTGCGAAAGACGACGTCTACCAGCGCTGGCTCAGGGCGCAGGAGAGCGCGCTCCTTGCACAAGCCGTCTGCGCGCGCGACGATCTGCCCGCGAAGGGAGACGTCGACCTGACGGCCTACCTGCCGTTTCTCGGCGGCTAATGCACGCGGCGACTCGCCCATCATCGCTCGTCAGGGCGACCGACATCGACGTGCTGCCGCCCGATCGGATCGTCGAGCGGCGTGAGGACTATCTGCTCATCCGCTCACCGACGAACCCGGCCCACTACTGGGGCAACCTGCTGGTCTTCGACGAGCCGCCGGCCGACGGTGACAGGGTTCGCTGGGAGCAGCTCTTCGAGCGTGAGTTCGGCGCCGACGAGCGGGTTCGGCACCGCACCTTCGCGTGGGATCGCACCGACGGATCGTTTGGCCGGGCGCGCGAGGAGTTCGAGCGGTCGGGCTACGACATCGATGAGAGCATCGGCCTTGTCGCTCGCCTCGACGATCTGGGTGACCATTCGCGAGCGAACCGCGAGGTCGAGGTCCGTGCGCTCGACCCCGCGCCGGGCGCTGACGCCGAGCTCTGGGACGGGGTGCTCGAGCTCCAGGTGGCCGGCCGTGAAGACGGCCACGACGAGGCGGGCTATCGCGTCTTCGCGCGCACCAGGCTCGCCGATCGCCGCCGCTACTTCATGGCCGGCCGTGGCGACTGGTACGTCGCGCTCGACCCGTCGAGCGGAGCGGTCGCGGCGAGCTGCGGCATCGTCGTCACCGACGGTCGCGCCCGCTACCAGGCGGTCGACACGGCGCTCGATTACCGGCGTCGCGGCATCTGCTCGCGCCTGGTCGTCGACGCCGCACGACACTCAGCCGGTGCGCACGGAGCGGAGCGGTTCGTGATCGTCGCCGAGCTCGGCTATCACGCTCTCGGGCTGTACGAATCGCTTGGCTTCGCGCGCGCCGAGCACGTCGTGGGCGTCTGCCGCTGGCAGCGCGACCCCGCCTGAGGCGGCTACGCGACGGCTTCTGAGTCCGGATCGATCTCGTCCGCATGGCGCCGGAGCTCTTCTGCCTCGGCCTGTTGCGTGCGCGCGTGCGCGGCCTGTTCTTCGGCCTCGAGACGTGCCTGCTCCGCCTTGCGTGACACGGCATCGGCCCGTTCACGGTGCTCGCTTGCCTCGATGCGGTTGGCCTCGAGCTGCTTTGCACGTGCGCGTTGCGCGGCGAACGCGATCAAGCCGATCACGACGACGGCGACGATCACGATCACGACGATCAGAGTCGTGCTCATCTTGCTCCTCCTCCTACGTTGACGAGCGTGGTTCTCCCACCGGAGCCGCTCAGCAAACGTGCGAAGCGCCGCGCCGCCGCTATCCGCGCCCTCGCGACTGCCATAGGCTTGGCCGGTGCTGACCTGCCATGCCTGCGCGCAGGAGAATCCGGAAGGCGCCCGTTTCTGCCTGGCGTGCGGGAGCTCGCTGGACGCAACGAGCCGGCCGGGCGACGAGCGACGCGTCGTCAGCGTGATTTTCGTCGATCTCGTCGGCTTCACGGCTCGAGCCGAGCGGCTCGACCCCGAAGATGTACTGGCGGTGCTTGCGCCGTACCACGAGCGCGTGCGGCGCGAGATCGAGTCGTTCGGAGGCGTCGTCGAGAAGTTCATCGGCGACGCGGTGATGGGCCTTTTCGGTGCTCCCCACGCGCATGGCGACGACGCGGAACGTGCAGTCCGTGCGGGTCTCGTCGTTCGTGACAGTGTCAGCGAGCTTGCCGGTGGAGACCTGCAGATTCGTATCGCGGTCAATACCGGCGACGCCGTGGTGTCGCTCGGGGCGCGGCCGGCGCTCGGCGAGTCGATGGTCACCGGCGATGTCGTGAACACGGCGTCACGCCTGCAGTCGGCGGCGCCGGTCAACGGCATCGTCGTCGGTGAGGAGACCTATCTCGAGACGAGGGACGTGATCGCCTACGAAGCGGCCGAACCTGTGGTGGCGAAAGGGAAGGAGCATCCCGTCAAGGCATGGGTCGCCCTGCACGCGTTGACCGAAGCGGGCGAGCGACCGCTGTCGGCGTCGGTGGTCGTCGGACGCGCGCGCGAGGCCGCGATCCTTCGCGCTCTGTGGGAGCGCACCGAGGCCGACTGGCTGCCACACCTCGTCTCGATCTTCGGGCCGGCCGGGGTCGGCAAGTCGACAGTCGCCGCGCAGTTCGGGCGCATTGCGGCGGAAGGTGGCGCGCGAGTGGTGCGCGGCCGTTCGCTTCCCTATCGGGAGAGCGGCCCGTATGGCACGGTCGCGACTCACGTGATGCAGCTGTGCGGGGTGTTCGAGAGCGATGCCGCCCCGGTGATCGCCGAGAAGCTGCGCAAGCGAGTGGCCGAGCTGTTTGCGACGGCCGACGCCGACCCCGACCTCATCACAGGCCACCTCGGGGCGATCGTCGGGATCGACGCCGGGAATGACGCCGCCGACCGCGAGGCCCTCTTCGACTCGACGTGGCAGTTCTTCGAAGCGGTCGCTCGCGAGCTGCCGACGATCCTTGTCTTCGAAGACATTCACTGGGCGAGCTCGAGCATGCTCGACCTGATCGAGACGCTTGCGACGCGCATCCGGGGGCTCCCGATGCTGTTCGTCACGCTTTCGCGTCCCGAGCTGCTCGACACACGGGACGACTGGGGCGCCGGGCTCTCGGGTTACACGTCACTGACGCTCGGGCCGCTCAGTGAGCAGCACGCACGGGAGCTTGCCGTCCGCCGCCTCGGCGAGAGCGAGCGCGTGGACGACGTCATCCGCGTCGCCGATGGGAACCCCCTCTTCATCGAGCAGCTCGTCGCGACGATCGACGAGACTGCTTCGGGGACGCTTCCGACGAGCGTCCGTGGCCTCGTCGCCGCTCGCCTGGACGCCCTGCCACGGCCAGAGCGCGCGTTGCTGCTCGACGCAGCAGTCGGCGGCAAGGTGTTCTGGCACGGGGCGCTCGTCGCGATGAACCCCGACAACACCGACCTGCCCCGTCTGCTCGAGGAGCTCGAGCGCCGCGACCTCGTCCGGCGCGAGGCCCCGTCGATCATCGAAGGGCAACGGCAGTTCGCGTTCACGCACGTCCTCATCCGCGACGTTGCCTACGACCTTCTGCCGCGCGCAGATCGGGCACGGCGCCACCGGCTCGTGGCCGAGTTCTTCGAGAGCTCGACCGGCGTCTCAGGTGAGGCGATCGGCGCGCTCGCGCGACACTGGCGGGATGCAGGTGACTTCACCCGCGCGGTCGCGCAACTCGTGCGGGCGGCCGAGCAGGCCGAGCGCGGCTGGGCCAAGGCTCATGCGGCACTTCTCTACCGCGAGGCGCTCGAGCTGGTACCGGCCGATGACGCCGAGCAGCTGAGCATGCTTCGCCGCCGCCTCGCACTCGCGAACGCGGCGTCGTTCCATGTGCACGACGTCAGACGGGCGGGAAGTCCGCCGGCGTGACGTCCCCGGCGATCTCGTCGATCCAGTCGATCTTGTGCTGCCCGAGCCGCGTCGAGTGCTCCATCACCATCTCGACGCTCGGCGCCTCGTAGACGCAGTAGGTCCGCACCTTCCCGGTGTCCTCATCGACGACCACGTGGCTGAGCTCCCACGTGACTTGAGGTAAATCGGTCTCGATGATCTGCCTCGACCGTCGGCCGACCGTCGGCATCTCCGGCTCGACGACGTCGAAGGTCCGAGAGATGATGTATCTCGGCATTCGCGAATACTAACCTAGTGGACCGAAAAAACGAGCACCGCCGGCCGGACGGGCTTTCGGCCCGCCCGGCCGAGCCGCAGCTCAGTTCGGATCGATGTTGTGATTGTTATGGAAGACGTTTTCAGGGTCGTAGCGTCGTTTGACCGCGAGCAACCGGTCGTAGTTCGGCCCGTACGCGGCCCGCACCGCGTCGCCGAGCTGGTCGTCGCCGAGATAGTTCAGCCACCGCGCCTCATCGAGGTGAGGGCCGAGGGCCGCGTGCGTCTCGCGTGTCCAGGCGATGTTCTCCTCCGTTGCGGCGGGATCCAGCCAGACCGACGGGAGCAGGAGGTTCCAGCCCTCCGTGCGGTGCGGCACCGCGGTGTCCTGCACGCCCACACGTGTCACCGCGCCGTGGAAGTGCTCGAGCAGAATCGCGGTCATGGGCGACGGAACGGACGCAAAGCGCTCGACCATCGTGTCGATGAGCCCGTCAGGGAGCCCTCGCGTGAAGCTCGACAGCCAGTAGTTCAGCGACCCGGTCGGGTACCCGCCGTCCAGCAGCGTGTTCATGACCGGGTACGGCATCGGCCCGACCTCGATCATCAGCGGTGACCCCCACGTCTTGAACGGCGCGAGGTCCTGCTCGGCCTGCTCCGGGTCACCGGTGTGGAAGACGGCCAGCGCGGCGAGCTTCACGCCCGATCCGTCTGGTGCGTGCACGAGCGCGCAGAACACGGTGAGATCGTCAGGGCAATCGGCGACCGCATCGCGATAGAAGCGGAGCAACTCGGCCGCGGCCTCGACCGGGTGAGCGATCAGGCCGCCGGTCACCATCGCGAGCGGATGGAGGCGATACGTGAGGGAGGCCGCGATGCCGAAGTTGCCGCCGCCGCCGCGCAACGCCCAGAAGAGATCGGCGTCCGAGGCCTCCGTCACCTCGACCACCTCGCCCTCCGCATTCACGAGCTCGACAGCGAGCAGGTTGTCGGCCGCCAGTCCGTGTTTTGCCATCAACCAACCGAGGCCGCCGCCGAGGGTTAGCCCTGCGATGCCTGTTGTCGAGATCGCGCCGCCGGTGACGGCGAGCCCATGCTCGGCAGTTGCCGCGTTGAGCTCCGACCAGAGGAGACCGCCTTCGGCCCGCGCGGTGCGCGCGTCCGGATCGACCGTCACCCCTTTCATCTCTGCGAGATCGATCATCACCGCATCGTCGGCCACCGCACGCCCGGCCACGTTGTGGCCGCCTCCACGCACGGAGATGTCGAGCCCTGCCGCGCGCGCGAAGCGCACACCCGCGGCGATGTCGGCTGCGCTCCGGCAGCGGACGATCACCGCCGGATTTCGGTCGATCAGTCCATTGTGAACCTGCCGCGCAGCTGCGTAGGCGTCGTCTCCTGGGCGAAGCACCCGTCCGGAGACTCGGCCCGCGAGGTCTTCGAGCAGCGCGGAGTCAGGAGTCACGGTCATGTTTCCCTCCCCGTTTCTCGGACATGACGTCGGTCGCTGGAACAATCTTCCGTCTTGCCGCGAAAGTCAACGGTCGAGATCGATGGGAGGCGCTTCTGCCGTGGTGACGATCGAGCATGTCCGTTCGCTCGCACAAAGCCTGCCGCGGTCGACGGAAGCCTTCGTGCGTGGTCGCGTGAAGTTCCGCGTCGGCCGGATTGTCTACATCGCTTTCTCACACGACGAGACCCTGATGGGGTTTGCATTTCCGAAGGAGGAGCGCGAGTGGCTCGTCGGGACGGAGCCGCACAAGTTCCTGATGCCGCGTCAGTCCGACCTCCGTTACAACTGGGTCGTGGTTCGGCTCGCGGAGATCGAGTTGCCGGAGATGGGCGAGCTCGTTTTCGATGCGTGGCGGATGGTCGTCCCCAAGAGCATCGCCGCCGCGCATCCGCTCGCACGTTTGCCTGAGCTGCAGTCGGAGGAATGATTTCTGCGCCGCCGGGGCGTCTACACCGAAGACACACAGACTGGGGGCACGATGCAGGAGCACGAGGTGGGAACGCAGGTAAGAGCGATCATTCTCGGTGCGACGCTCGGGGTCGCTGCGCTGGGGTGGGTGATCGCGCTTCGGCAGATGAGCGGCATGGACATGGGCGGAGCGACCGACCTCGGCTCGCTTGGGGCGTTCATGGCGCTCTGGGTGCCGATGATGGCCGCGATGATGCTGCCGGGCGCTGTTCCAGCGGTCTCGCGGTTCGTTCGTGCGAGCGGTCGCGCGCTCGCAGGGCCGGCCTTCGCCGTGGCGTACCTTGCCGTGTGGTCGGTGGTCGGCCTCGCGGTGTATGCGCTGTACCGGCCCCACGGGACTGCAGTCGCCGGTGTTCTGACGATCGCGGCCGGCCTGTACGAGCTCACCCCGCTGAAGCGAGAGTGCCGGCGGCGGTGTCAATCAGAGGTTCGCTCCGGCTCGCAATTCGGCCTCTACTGCTTCGGCTCCAGCATCGGGCTGATGGTGTTGCTCGTGGCGCTCGGCGTGATGAGCATCGCGTGGATGTTCGTCGTCGCGGCGATCGTCATCGCGCAGAAGCTGTTGCCGTTGCGCGTTGCCGTCGACGTGCCGCTTGCGCTCGCGATCGTCGTCCTCGGAGCACTCGTTGTGCTCGCACCGGCGTTCGTGCCCGGCCTCGTCGTGCCGATGTGACGACCTAACGGCGGAGATACGCGTCGGAACCGTCGAGCCAGTCCTGGCGCGGCGGGCAGAAGATGTCGACATCGAGTGTCTTCTCGAGCGCTTCTGCCTTGTGGGGAAGGTGCGAAGGGATGTGCAACACCTCGCCGGCCCCGACGTCGACGACCTCGGACTCGTCTTCGCCGAGCCAGAAGCGCAGGACGCCCTCGAGGATCCAGGTCAGTTGCTCGTTCTCGTGTGAGTGACGAGGAACGATGGCGCCTTTGTCGAGGTAGACGTGCGCGAGCATCATCCGGTCGGTCGAGATCAACCGCCGCGCCAATTGCTCGCTGAGTTGCTCCTTCGGCAGGTCGTCCCAGCGGTAGTGGATGGCGCGGGGCGTGCTCACAGCAGCGCTCCGAGCCGTTCAATGCCGTCGTCGATCTGTGCGATGTCGACCATGCTGAACGAGAGCCGCACGGTGTCGGCGCCGCGCCCGTCGGGGAAGAACAACGTGCCCGGCACGATGCCGACGCCCTGCTCGACTGCGCGCCGAGCAAGCTCCACCGAGCTCGCACCGTCAGGCAGAGTCAGCCAGGAGAAGAACCCGCCTCGGGGACGCGTCCAGTGAGCGTCCTGCGGCAGCGAATGCTCGAGTGCGGCGAGGAGGCGCTCACACTTGCGCTCGTAGAGCGCGCGCGAGCGGATCACCTGTTCGTCCATCCACCCACGCCGAACCGACTCCTCGAAGAGCCGCTGCGCCAGCGCGGCTGCGCACTGGTCGGTGTTCTGCTTGGCGGAGACGAGCCGCGCGGAGATGTCCGCCGGCCCGACCGCCCAGCCGAGCCGCACACCAGGAAAGAGCGTCTTGGAGGTCGTGCCGATCTGGACGACGAGGTCGGGTGCCAGGCTCCACAGGCTCGCAAGGGTCTCCCCGGAGAAGCCAAGCTCGCGGTACGCCACGTCCTCGACGATCAGGAACCCGTACCGGCGCGCGAGCTCGACGAGCGCCATCCGGCGCTCGAGCCCGAGGCTGACTCCGGCCGGGTTCTGGTGGTCCGGGATGCTGTACAGGAGCTTCGGGCGCAGCCCGCCTTCGAGGCGCTGCTCGAGGTCGTCGACGTCGAGCCCGTGCTCATCCAGCGAGACGGCGACGAGCGTCGCCTCGAAGCTGCGAAACGCCTGGATCGCGCCGAGATAGGTGGGGCCCTCGACGACGACGAGGTCGCCTGGATCGAGGAACGTCTTGGTTATCAGCTCGAGCGCTTCGATCGAGCCGCTCGTGATCAGCAGCTCGTCGTCGCCGGGTCGGCGACCCTGCAGCGCTTCGAGCCTTCCGGCAAGCGCGTCGAGCGGGCCGGGGAGGCCGCGCGTCGGCGCGTACTGGAACGCGCTCGCCTCGGCCGAGTCGGCGAACTCCCTGAACAGCGTCGCGACGCGCTCACGCGGAAACGTCTCCGGATCGGGGAAACCGCCTGCGAACGAGATGAGGTCAGGCAGCCCGAGCAGCGCGAGGACCGAGGCGATCCCGTCGCCGGCCTCACCCCGCGCCCGCGCGGCGACGAGTAGATCCCATCGTCCGAGTTCGGGCGTCACGGCCATCGCCACATCCTAGGTGCTCGTTCGCCCCCAATCATCCGGACGGGGTGACGCGGCCGCAGTTCCGCGCAGCGACAGTCGACCGGGGCCGGAGAGCGTCCTGGGGTCGCTCTCGCCATCTGCCGACAGAGAGGAACAACCGATGAGCAAGCCGTTCGAGGGCGTCGTCAACGTCGACATCCGCGATTCCAAGCCGGACTGGTCGCCGTTCGAGCCGCCGAAGGCGCCCGACGGCGCGCCGAGCGTGGTCTATCTCGTGCTCGACGATGTCGGCTTTGCGGCCCTTGGTTGTTACGGCGGCCCGGTCGAGACGCCGAACATCGACAAGCTTGCGGCGGACGGCGTGCGCTACACGCAGTGGCACACCACCGCGCTCTGCTCCCCGACGCGCTCGTGCCTGCTCACGGGCCGCAACCACACGAGCAACAGCATGGCGTGCATCACCGAGGCGGCGATCGGTTTCCCGAACGCGAGCGGCACGATCCCGCCAGAGAACGGCATGCTCTCGGAGATTCTCGGCGAGCTGGGCTGGAACACCTACATGGTCGGCAAGTGGCATCTCTGCCCCGACGACGAGATGAACCTCGCGGCGACGCGGCGCAACTGGCCGAGCGGGCGCGGCTTCGACCGCTGGTACGGCTTCCTCGGCGCCGAGACGAACCAGTGGTATCCCGACCTCGTCTACGACAACCACACCGTCGACCAGCCCAAGTCGCCGGAAGACGGCTACCACCTGACGGTCGACCTCACCGACAAGGCGATCGAGTTCATCATGGACGCGAAGGCGGTCGCGCCCGACAAGCCGTTCTTTCTCTACTACGCGCCCGGTGCCTGCCATGCGCCGCACCATGCGCCGAAGGAGTGGATCGACAAGTACAAAGGCCGCTTCGACATGGGCTACGAGGCGCTGCGCGAGCAGACGCTCGCCCAGCAGAAGAAGCTCGGGCTCGTGCCTGAGGACACCGAGTTGCCGTCGATCAACCCGATCGGCACCACGGAGACACGCACGGGGCCCGACGGAAAGCCGTTCCCGCCGCTCGACGTGACGCGGCCGTGGGATTCGCTCTCGGACGAGGAGAAGGCGCTGTTCGCTCGGATGGCAGAGGTCTATGCCGGGTTCCTGGCGCACGCCGATGCCGAGATCGGTCGTCTGCTCGGCTTCCTCGAGGAGTTCGGCTGGCGGGAGAACACCCTGGTGCTGCTCGTCTCGGACAACGGCGCGTCCGGCGAAGGCGGCCCGGACGGTTCGGTCAACGAGATGAAGTTCGCGAACGGGATCCCCGACAGCATCGACGCGAACCTCGCGATGATCGACGAGCTCGGTGGGCCGAGGACCTACAACCACTATCCGAACGGCTGGGCGATGGCCTTCAACACGCCGTTCAAGATGTGGAAGCGCTACGAGTTCAACGGCGGCACGAGCGACCCGTGCATCATCTCGTGGCCGGCCGGCCTGAAGGCGAAAGGCGAGGTCCGTCACCAGTACCACCACGCGATCGATCTCGTCCCGACGATCCTCGACGTGCTCGGGGTCGCTGCGCCGGAGACGATCAAGGGCCACACCCAGAGCGCCTTCGACGGCGTCAGCATGCGCTCGAGTTTCGACGACGCCAAGGCGCCGTCGACGCGGACGACGCAGTTCTATTCGATGCTCGGCTCCCGCGCGATCTGGCACGACGGCTGGAAGGCGGTCACGAACCATCCGACGATTGCCGGTTGGAGCAACTTCAACGACGACGAATGGGAGCTCTACCACACCGAGGTCGACCGGTCCGAGCTGCACAACCTCGCGGCGGAGAACCCGGGCAAGGTGCGCGAGCTCCAGAGCCTCTGGTTCGCCGAGGCGGGCGCCAACCAGGCGTTCCCGCTCGATGATCGGTCCGCGCTAGAGATCATGCTCACCCCTCGACCCGTGCTCTCGGCACCCCGCGACCGTTACATCTACTTCCCGGGCACGGCCGAGGTGCCCGAGTCGCAGGCGGTGAACGTCCGCAACCGCTCCTTCTCGGTCGGAGCGCTCGTCGACATTCCCGCGCCCGGGGCGTCTGGTGTGCTCTTCGCGCACGGCTCGCCGTTCGGCGGCCACGCGCTCTACGTGAAGGACAACCGCTTGCACTATGTCTACAGCTTCGTCGGCATCACGGAGGAGATGATCGTCGCGACCGAGGACATCCCGACCGGCGAGAAGGTGCTTTTGTCAGCGTCGTTCGACAAGCAGGGCGAAGACCCGCCGGGCGTCGCCGCCGGCACCCTCTCGCTCTACCACGGCGACAAGAAGGTCGGCGAGGGTCCGATCAAGACCCAGCCGGGCAAGTTCATGATCGCCGGCGAGGGGCTTTGCATCGGCCGTGACGGAGGCGCAGGCGTCACCGAGGACTATCCAGGCACTCAGCCGTGGCCCTTCACCGGCGGCACGATCCGGCGTGTGGCCGTCGACGTCAGCGGTGAGCCGTATGTGGACCTCGAGCGCGAGGCCCAGGCGATGTTGATGCGCGAATAGGTTCGAGCATGGGCTCGGCGCACTCTGGTGCGCCGAGCCCGATCTTCGGCTCGCGTGAAGGTTTGCAGTCCGTGCGCCAGGGGGTATAGCGTCGTCACACCAGGCCTATGAGCGTCTCGTTTTCACTGAGGCGGCCGGCCGTCATCGCACTCGCCGCCGCAACGTGTGTCGTTCTCGGAGTCGCCTCCGGCGCCGGAAGCGCGTCCCTGAGCGACGCGCCGGGTGGGCCGGGCGCGCTGTCCCATTTCGACCTCGCGCGGAAGGACTGCCTCGGCACCGCCCGCAACACCACCTCGAAGGTCTGGTTCACAGTCGCAGGCGGCGTCCTGAGTGATGTCTACTACCCGACGGTCGACAACACGAACGTCGAGACCCTGCAGTACGTCGTCACCGACGGCTCGACGTTCACGGATCTCCAGACCAGGGATATGACCTCGACGGTCCGGGCGTTGGACGGGAGCGGAATGACCTGCGAGGTCACGAGCACTCCTGCCAATGGCCTCTACCGGATCGTCACCGACTACGCCGTCGATCCGCACTCGAACGCGTTGCTGATGAAGGTCGCGTTCAAGGTCGACAAGAAGGTGAAGAAGTCGGGCAGCCTACGCCTCTACCTCCGCTTCGACCCGACGGTGAACGGCAACGGCGGTGGGGGAACCGGGAACGGCGGCGCCGACTCGGCGACGACAGACACGTCGACCGGGCACCCCATCCTGGTCGCCTCCGACCCGAACACGGTGACGAACGCAGTCAACCGCGACTACGCCCAACCGGTCTACGCCGCACTCGACGCGCCGTTCGCCGAAACGACGAACGGCTTCGCCGGGACGGACAGCGACGGGCTGACGCAGCTCGACGCCTCGCATGCTCTGACCACGTCGTACACGTCGGCGAGCGACGGCAACGTCGTGCAGACCGCACGCGTCGCGGGGGGCAAGGACGACGGCGGCGACCTCGACTTCACCGTCGCGCTCGGCTTCGGCACGAGCCAGTCGGATGCGGTCCAGACCGCGGAAGGCGCCGTGAAGGACACGTTCGACCGTGCGCTTGCCGACTCGACGAAGGGCTGGAGCGCGTATGACAAGGGCCTGAACCCGCCGCCGAAGAAGCTGCCCGGGATCAAGCAGAAGCGGGTCGACGCCCTGCAGGACGCCTACTACGTGAATGCGAACGTGCTGAAGGCGTCGGAGGACAAGACCTTCCCGGGCGCGATCGTCGCCAGCATGACCTCGCCGTGGGGCCAGGCGACCTCTGCGGGCGACCCGAGCAACACGTACTTCGGCTCCTATCGTGAGGTCTTCGCACGCGACCTCTACGAGATCTGGACAGGCCTGATGGCCGACGGCGATCTCACGACGGCGCGCGACGCAACCCTGTTCCTCTTCGACCGGCAGCAGCAGGCGGACGGATCGATGCCGCGCAACAGTCTCGTCAACGGGAAAACAGCGCCCGACTCGTTCGGCACGCAGCTTGACGAGACGTCGTATCCGATCCTGATGGCCGATGAGCTGCATCTCACCGACTCCGCGCTGTACACCGACCACATCAAGCCCGCCGCGAACTTCGTGGCAAGCCACGGGCCATCCTTCGGCTCCGAGCGCTGGGAGGAGCAGAGCGGGTACTCGCCCTCGACAATCGCGGCCGAGATCGCCGGGCTCGTGGCCGCCGCGCACCTTGCCGACCTCAATCACGATCCAGTTTCGGCAGCCGTGTGGCGGGGCGTCGCCGACGACTACCAGCGTTCGATCAAGGGGTGGACCGTGACCACCACCGGGCCGCTCGCGCCCCGCTACTTCATTCGCCTGTCGAAGACAGGCGACCCGAACGCTGCGATCACCTACAACGTCGGCAACGGCGGGCCGACGCTCGATCAGCGTTCGGTGATCGACGCCGGCTTCCTCGAGCTCGCGCGCCTCGGCGAGTTGCCCGCGAACGATCCGGACATTCTCGCGTCGCTTCCCATCGTCGATACGACGATCGGGGCGAACACGCCGAGCGGCCCCGGCTGGCACCGCTACAACGGCGACGGGTACGGCGACCGGTCGAGCGACGGCCGCCCTTGGGCGCCGTCGGGCGTCGGCACCGGGCACCTCTGGCCGGCGCTGTCGTCGGAGCGTGGTGAGCAGTCGCTCCAGACCGGGAACGCGGCAAACGCGGCGTCGCTGCTCGACGGAATGGATCGGTTCGCAGGCGGCGTCGGCCTCATTCCCGAGCAGGATTGGGAGACGGCCGACCTCGCACCCTCGCCGTTCGGCACACCACCCGACACCGCCTCGATCGGTTTCGTCGACGGTCAGCCGGCAGGCTCGGCTGGGCCGCTCAATTGGTCGGCGGCATCCTTCGTCCGGTTGTTCGCCGACATCGGAGCAGGCACCCTCGGCGACCGGCCGCAGAGCACCTTCAATCGCTACGTCGCTCACACGCAAGGGACGACGCCGCTCACGGTCTCGAGCCCTGACGACGAGAGCGCGGTGAACGGGTCGCCCGTCACCGTGACCGGCACCACGGCGGCAGGTAACACGGTGTATGTCACCGCCACGAACACGGACGCGAACTCCGCCACGACGAGCGCCTCCACGATCGCCGACCAGAACGGAGTGTTCAGCCTGGACGTTGCCGTCACCGGCGGAACGACCGTGCTCAACGTGGTCGCGGTCGACGCCGACGGGGGCACGGCACACGTCGAGCGCTCCGTCGTGTTCGACTTCGTACCTGGAACGATGCTTCTTGACGTCACGGATCCGAGCGGCGACGACAACGGGCCCGGCAACTACGCCTACCCGACCTCGGACAACTTCCAGCCGGGCGCGTTCGACCTACAGGAGTTCCAGGTCTTCGACGACGGGACGAACGTGATCTTCCGCGTGAAGCTGCGCAATCTCTCGCCGACCTTCGGCAACCCGCTCGGCGCCCAACTCGTCGACGTCTACGTGCACGATCCAAACGCCGCGCCGGGCTCGACCTCGACCTCTGCCTCGAATGCCTCGCGCAACTTCCAGATCGCGCCGGCCTTCGCGTGGAGCCGGCTCATCCAGGTGCAGGGCTTCGGGCAGCGCTATCAGGACGCGAGCGGCACAGCCCTCGGGTCGGTTGCGATCAGCGCCAACCAGATCTCGCGCTTCATCACCTTCAGAGTCCCGAAAGCGAGCCTTGGCTCGCCGGGGCCGGGCTGGGCTTTCACCGTCGTGCTCACGGGCCAGGACGGCTTCAGCCCAACCGGTGACCAGGCACGCGGCTTCCAGTCGACGCCGCAGGACTTCCAGTTCGGCGTCTGCGCGATCGCGAGCTCGGATCCGCACTGCACGGTCGACCCGAGCACCGTCCCGAAGGCGATGGATGTGATCACGCCTGGTGGCACCCTCCAGTCCGACGAGCTCGACTACACGGTGCACCACCCGGTCGTGCTGCAGGGCGTCGCGATCCCGTAGTTGGACGGGCCGCCGGCTCAGAGCTCGAGGAGCGACGCGTAGAGCGCGTCGTACGCGGCGGTGACTTCCCGCCAGTCGACGTGCGTCTCTGCCCAGTTCCGGGCAGCTCCACCGAGCGCTGCGCGGCGCTCCTTGTCGCTGAGCAGCGACACGACGGCGTCGGCGAAGGCGAGGTCGTCATCCGCGACGAGCGCGTGCTCGCCGGCGCGCAGCTCGACCCCTTCGAGGGCGAGCGATGATGCGACGAGCGCCTTGCCCGCCGCGAGCGCTTCCAGTGTCTTCACCCGCATGCCGCCGCCGGTCGAAATCGGCGCCGCCACCACCGCCGCAGCAGCGAGCAACGGTGTGAGGTCGTCGACGCGGCCGGTGACGAGAACGTTGTCCGACGCGAGTGCCCGCAGCGATGGGGGCGGATCCGCGCCGACGAGCACGAGGCGTGCATCGGGTCGCTGCTCGGCGATTCGCGGGAAGATCGCTCCCCTCAGTCTTTCGGCTGCATCCACGTTCGGCGGGTGCTTGAAGTTGCCGATGAAGATCACGTCGCGGCCGTTGCCTACCGGGTCGAGCGGCACGAGCGGGATGTCGACAGCGATCGGAATGCGCTCGATCCGCACCGTGGGAACGAGCGCAGCGATCGCGGCGCGGTCGCGGTCGGTGAAGGCGACAACTGCATTCGCGCGGAGCAGCGTCCGGGCGCGGAACCTGCGCATCGAGGGTGAGGTGTCCGCGGCGTCGTGGTCGACGACGACGATCGGAACGCCGCCGACCCGTTTCGCATATTGCGCCATCACGACGGACTCGATGTGCACGACGTCGGGCTGCCATGCCTCGCTGACCCGCTCGAGCTCAGTCGCAAATGCGCGGACCGAGAGCCCGACCGCCCAGCCCGGCGCACCCGTGGCAGTCATCGCCAGTCGTTGTCGCTCACGCCAGATGCGCGCAATCGATGTTCGCGCCGGCCTGTGCTCGGTCTCGATGACGAACTCGCACAGCTCGGCGATCTCCATGTCAACCTCCTGCTCACCCGCGCCGCGCAGGGTCAGCAGGCCGACACGGTGCGAGGCTGCGAGGCTCGCGACGAGCCCGGCGATCGTGCGCGCCCCTCCGTGCGGCGCATCTCGCCTCGGGGGGAACGGCGAGAGTACGAGCAGCCTCATGCGCGCATTCTCTGCCGTAGCATGGGGCGGTGCCGCGGGTATCGGCAGTCGTCGTCTCGTTCAACTCGCGGGCGCATCTCGAGAAGTGCCTTACCTCCGTGCTCGATGTTGTCGACGAGGTCGTCGTCGTCGACTCCAGGTCGTCTGACGGCAGCGCCGACCTCGTGCGCGAGTCGTTTCCCTCGATCACCGTCGTCGAGCTCGAGACGAACCGCGGATTCGGGTCCGCAATGAACACCGGCGTCGAGGCGACCGACGGCGACTACCTGCTGCTGCTGAACTCGGACACCTGGTCGTTCGAGGGCGCCGTCCCAAGCCTCGTTCGGTGCCTCGATGACGATCCTCGAGTCGCTGTCGCCGGCCCGCGCCTCTCACATCCCGACGGCACGCTTCAGCCGTCGGTGCGCGGCTACCCCACACCCTGGCGACTCGCGACCGAGTACTTCTTCCTGCGCTGGCTCGCACCGCGCTCGCGGTTCCTCAACTCCTTCTACGGAGCCGGCTTCGACCACCGCTCGGCCAGGAGCGTCGAGTTCCTCGTCGGCGCGGTCCTCCTCGTCCGCCGGCGCGCGTTCGAGGAGGTCGGCGGCTTCGACCCCGACTTCTTCATGTTCAACGAGGAAGTCGACCTCTGCTATCGGCTCACCCACACCGGCTGGCGTGTCACGTTCTGTCCCGCGGGCGAGTTCGTGCACGTCGGCGGGGCGTCCACGAGCGCGGTCTGGGACAGCATGTACAGGGAGCAGCTTCGGTCGCACCTGCGCTTCCTGACGAAGCACGACGGCCCCGAAGTCGCCGAGCGAACGCGGAAGGCTCTGGTCTGGGCGATGCGACTGCGGACACTCGTCTTCCGCGGTGAGCGCCGCCGGCTTTCGCGGGAAGCCTCGCAATGGCTGGCGTCGGCACCGGCCGCAGAGCTCATCGCGGAGGGCCGGCCCGGCGGGCGCGAATGATGAGCGCACGCTCACGCCCCCAGATCACCCCGTGCCGCTCGAGCCACACGGCGCCGAGGAGCACGGAGGAGACGGTCGCGCGCAGGACCGGATGCCGCGCCGAAACTCGGTCTCGCAGCTCCTGCGCGAGCCGGACGAGCCCGCGGCACGTGCCGTCGATCCGCACGTCTTCGAGACCAAGCTCGCTCAGCCGTAGCGCCAACTCCGCCGAGTCGTAGCCGTGCCGGACTTCGTGTCGCCACGTCGTCTCGCTCCCGCGTAGAACCGGCGCCCACTCGCGCTCCGGGACGTGAGCGACGAAAAAGCCCGCGGGCTTGAGGGCAGCGATCATCCGCCGCAACGCCTGCGTATCGTCCGGGATCTCCTCGAGACACTCGATCGCAGCCACGGCGTCGTAGACCTCGCTGCCGAGATCCTCGGTCAGGTCGGCGTGGATGAACTCGACGTTCGTGATCTGCGCGTGAGTTGCGGCGCGGCGCCCGCGGTCGAGCTGTTCGTCGCCGAGGTCGGCGCCGACGATGCTCCAGTCGGGCCGCCGCCGCGCGACGAGCTCCGTGAAGGCGCCATCCCCGCAGCCTGCGTCGAGGACGCGGAGCGACCGGCCCGCCGCGAACTGCTCGAGCGCCTCCGCGACGAGCTGGCAGCGCAGCCGTCGCGCCGGCGCGAGCAGGCGCGTCCGATGCTCGAACGCGCCTCTCAGATCCGTCCGCGCGGCCAGCTCACGTCGCGTTGGTCGTCTGCGCCGCAGGCTCCGGCACGGGAGGCTCCGGCTCCTTGCTTCCCTCCGCCGGCTCGTAGAACGACGGCTCGACGCCGAGGCGGAGCTCAAGGCGTTGAATGCGCTCGAGGCTGCGCTGCAAGAGCACCCGGATCGCGGCGAGCACGTCGGCCAGGACGCCGAGTGCGGCCAGCTGCACCGCGATGATCAGCATCGTCGCGCCGAGGAGGAGGGACTGCACGTGGCCGTGCCCGTCGCCCGTCGCGAAGTAGTAGATGAATCGAACCCAGATCGCTGCGCCAACCAGCGCGGCCGCTGCTGCCGCGATCATGAACACGCGTAGCGGCTCGTACATCGTGTAGACGCGCAGGATCGACAGGCCGTTTCGGCGCACGTACTCCCACGTCGAGGTGAAGAGCCGCGAATCGCGCGTCTTCGGGTTCGTCGCGATCGGGACACTGTCGATCGCGACGAACATCTTGCCCGCCTGAATAATCGTCTCGAGCGCATACGTGAATTTCGAGACGACCTGGACCTGCAGCGCGGCTTCGCGGCTGTACGCGCGGAAGCCGGACGTGACGTCGGGGACGGATGTCGTCGAGAAGCCGCGGACGACCGCGCTGCCCAGCCGCTGGAGGCCTTTCTTCGACCGAGAGAAGTCATCGACCATCGCGACTTGCCGGTCGCCGATCACCATGTCTGCCGTGCCCGCGAGGATCGGCTGCACGAGCTTGGGAATGTCTGCGCCGGCGTACTGGTTGTCCGCGTCGGTGTTCACGATCACGTCGGCGCCGAGCTTCAGGCAGGCGTCGAGCCCCGCCTGGAAGGCCGCTGCGAGACCCTTGTGGTTCGTGAACCGCACGATGTGGTCGACGCCGAGCCTGCGGGCGACCTCGATCGTGTCGTCCGTCGAGCCGTCGTCGACGATCAGCCATTCGAGGGTGTCCACGCCGGGAATCGTCTGCGGCAGGTCGCGGAGCGTCGCCGGCAGCTGGGCGGCCTCGTTGAAGCAGGGGATCTGGATGATCACCTTCACGAACGACAGCGTAGAGCGTCGATCGGCCCCTTGAAAGAGAGCGCCGGCAAACGGCTCAGCGTGGCTGGCCGAGGCGAAAGAGCTCGCGGTCTCTGCTGCGATCGGCCCAGAGGGACGTCGGGTGGAGGCCGGGATGCGTGGCGGCCCACTTCGGCGAGCTGATCACGAAGTGCGCCGGGGGGCGCTGCGCCGCGCCGGAGAAGAGGACGAACTTCGCGTTCGGGGCGAACCATTGATAGACCCAGATGCCTCCGCTGTAGTCGGTGTCGAAGGCGAGTGTGCTCGCGCCGTCTGCCGCCGGGGCCGGGCTGGTCCAGCCGGACGGATAGAACGCCGACTGTGCCGTCAGCACCGGGCTGTGCTCGGCGACCGCCGTGGTGGGCAGGAACAGCAGGAGAACGAGCGGCGCGACGGCCGCCGCGCTACGCCGCTGAACGGCGGCGACCATGACGATCACGGCAGCCGCGACCGTTCCTGCGAGCAGCAGCACCTTCGAGCCCAGGTGGAACGTCGGCGCCGGCAGGCTCGCGACGTTCCAGCGGTTCGCGAACCCGGTGGGGTGGATTCCCGCGCGCAGGAGCGCCACAGCGACCGTGGTCACGGCGAGTGCCGTCACCACCGTCACGACCCGGTAGCGTCGCCCGGTGCCGAGCCGGACGAGCGCCAGCGCCACGAGCGGTGGCACGACGACTTCGGTGTACCGGCCGTAGATGATCATGTCCGGCCGGTCGGCAGCTCGGAACGACAGCGCGGATTCGATCAGCAGTCCGACGCCGGTGAGCATCGTCAGGATGAAGATCAGTCCCGCGGAGGAAATCTGTCGTCGCCGCAGGTTGGTCAGCCACTGACGAGGCGCGGCCGCGGCGACGAGCACGCCCAGCGAGGCGACCATCAGATACCAGAGCTGGCCGACGACGTTCCGCACGAACGCTCCCATGCCGCCGACGCTTTCGACGGTCGAGAGTCGTTGATCGACTTCACTCGCCGTGTGGCCGCCGTAGTTGTGCGAGATGAGGTAGTCGTTGAGCACGTGCACCGCGACGAGGCCGACGGCGACGAGAGCAAGGCCGAGAAATGCTCCGCGTGTCCCGGGCCGGCGCAGCGCGATCACGGCGAGGAACACGACGACCGTGAGCGCCGTCACGACGATCATCCGCCCGTGCGCCGCCCACAGCCACACGGCGCAGACCGCCGCCGCTGCTCCGAACGCGAGCCGGTGCGTGTTCGTTGTCGCTTGCAGGAAGCAGCCAAGGCACAGGAGCCAGAGTACGAAGAGCGGCAGCAGGAGGTTCTCCGACAGCGCGACCTGGGTGTAGATCGTGACGCTCGGGTACGCGGCGGCTGCGAGCGAGGGCCACACGGCCTGCCGCCCAGGTACTGCGAAACAGCGAGTCAGGAGCAGGTAGAGGAGCGGCGCGAGCGAGGCGGCAAGCGCTGCATTGAGAACGAGCACGAGGTGATAGCTCGTCTTCGGGTTCCCGTCGAGCGCCAGCACGGGCGCGAGCAGCAGCGAGTAGCCGCCGTGATAGAACGGCGCGGTCGACATCTGCCCCGGCACGCCGCCGGCGAGCAAGCGCGCGTTCGTCAGGTAGCCGACCTCGTCGGCGACGACCACCGGCCCGGTGCGAGGGACGGTCAACGCCAGCCGGACGACGAAGAAGACGGCGGTCCCCGCAAGCAGTTGCCAGCGCGCGCTCACCGCCAGGGCCCTGGCGATCAATGCGAGCGCACCAGGCGGCCGAGCTCTTCGAGTGTGCGGCGCGGGTGCAGGGCTAAGGCGCGGAGAACGAGCCGCACCTGTTCGCGCCGGCCCTGGCCGAGGAGCGGACACGCCCTCGCGCGCACGATCAGGAGCTTGGCGCGCGCCTCGCGCTCGAGGCGCGATCCGGCCTGGTCGGGATGCCGTTCGAAGTACCGGTCGACCACCATCGACTCGAAGTGCAAGGCGCCTTCGACGTTCGTGGCCGTCGCGCCTGCATGTCGGCGATAGCGGTTCACGACCAACTGCGAGCCCCGCACCGGTGCAACTTCGCAGGCACGGAGGACGTAGTCCCAGTCCTGGCATTGGCGGAGGGTGGGGTCGAATTCGCCGACCCGCTCGAGCACGGCCCTCGGGAAGAGCATCGCGGTATGGGTGACGTCGAAGCGGTACAGCAGACACTCCTCGGCGATCCGGCCCTCGAGACGCGAGCTCCGGACGCTCAGCGGGCGGAGGCTCTCGTCGCAGACCATCGTCGCTCCGTAGGCGATCGTGGCGTCGTCGGCCAGCTCGAGCAGTGCTGTCGTCCCGGGGCGCTCGACCACGTCGTCCGCGTCCGCGAAGCGGATGTAGGCGCCGCGCGTCGCGCGAATGCCCGCGTTGCGCGCACGCGACAGGCCGCCGTGCTCGACGCGGATGATGCGCAGCCGCGGGTCGACGAAGTGCGCGAGCAGTCCCTCGACCGGCTCCGGCGAGCCGTCGTCGACGACGATCAACTCGAGGTCGCCATCGTCCGCGAGTTCGCTGGCAACGGCTTCGCGGAGCCAGTCGGCTCGCGGTTTCCACGCGCACATGACGACGGATACGAGCGGCGGCGCCGTCATCTGCCTCCGAACCACACCTTGCGGAGGAAGCGCCAGAGAGGATCGCGTCGCCTGATCTCGATCCGCGGGATCAGCAGCGGGTGATCGTCGAGTCGCGCGAGGCGCGGATCCGTCGTACAGGCGCTGACGAAGCCGGCGCGCTCGGCGGCGGCGACCGCACGATCGTCGAGCCGGCCGTAGGGATACGCGAACGTGCGAATCGGGACGCCCAGAGCCTCCTCGAGGTCCCAGCGTGATGATTCGACTTCAGCGGCGACGGTCTCGTCGGCAACGTCGGGTAGGCAGACATGTGTCTGCGTGTGGGCGCCGAACTCGATGCCCCGCTTGCGCAGCGACTCGATCTGCGTCACCGACAGAAGCGCGCGCCCGCGCAACGGCGCTGCGTCGCTCCAGTCGTTGACAGCACCGAGGCGGCCGCTGACGAGAAAGATCGTCGCGCCGAAGCCGTGCTGCTCGAGAACCGCGGCGGCGATCTCAGCGTTGTCGGCATAGCCATCGTCGATCGTGACCACCGCTGTTCGTGGCGGCGGCAGCCGGCCGTCACGAATCAACTCGACGAAGGCCTCGTAGGGGAGCACCTTGAACCCGAGGAGCGAGAGCAGTCGCATCTGACGCTCGAAGACGCGCTTGGAGATCACGAACCGGTTCGAGTCGTCGTGCTCGCCGAACGCGTGGTAGAGCAGCACCGGCACACCGCGTGCCACCTGCTTCCACTCGTCTCGCGTCAGGCGCTCGCGAACAGGTGCCCAGTACGCGCAGTTCGAGACGAACGTGAACCATTGCTGCTTCCTGTCCTCGCCGGGTACGAGCCGCCCCAACGCGGCGAGCAGCGACGGGCTCGCTCGGAGCGTGAGCGCCGAGCGTCGGAGGATCACCTCTCGTGGCCCCGCAGCGGCGAACCAACCGAGCAGCCCCGGCGTCATGGATGGGTGCCGGTTCGAGAGCTCCGCATGGGCGGCGCCCTCATGCTCGCGCTCGGCGAGCAACTCGCGGCCGGAGGCGTCGCTGCGGCGAGTGCCGTCTGCAGCCGCGAGGAGGCGCGGCGTGTAGCCGGCTGAATCGAGCCGGAACGCGAGCTCCGCGATCGCCGCAGGCATAGGTGAGATTCCCGGGACGCCGCCGACCTCATCGAGCGCGGCCCGGGTGGCCGAGAAGTTCTCTGCATGCACGTGCCGCCAACCGATGCGCGGTGAGTCGCGTGAGTCGGAGCGGCGGTTCGCTGCGATCGCTGCGGCACGGGCATACCAGTCCCGGCGATCCGGGAGCTCATCCGTCAGCGTCCCGAGGCCGACGGTCGGCCTGCTCGTCGCGTGGCCCGCGAGATGCGCAGCGACCAGCGTCGGTGACGCGGCGACGTGCTCGGCGAGGAAGATGCAGATCCGGCCTTCGGAGGCAGCGACGCCCGCGGCGAGGGCGGCAGTCTCGTCGCCCCCTTCGCGCCGCACGACGCGCAGGGCGAAGCCGCTTTTCAGGCCCTCCCTCAGCTGGGAGGCCGTGCCGGTCGAGCCGGTCTGACGACGACGACGACGTCGAACGTCGCCGGATCCTGGGTCTGATCGTCGAGCGCAAGCAGGCAGCGCCGGAGCGCTGTGTGACGGCCGCGCGTCACGATGAGGACGCTTGCCTCGGGACGCGGTGCGCTCACAGCCACACCATACGGACGCCGTCTCCGGGAGGCCATGTCGGGACTGCCATCTAGTCGTGCGAAGCACACGCCGTCGCGGGATCGACGTGCCGCGTCGGATCGAGCTTGAAGAGCTCCCAGCTCCACGGGTTCCCGCGGTGCGTTGAACCCGGTGCAGATGCAAGCACCTTACGAGCGCCGGGGTAGCGGCCGGTCCAGGTTGCCGCACGTGCGGCCGCAGTGCTCTCGCGCGCGATGACGACGTAGTCATAGCGACCGTTGCGGAGCGCGAGCAGCCAGCCTCGACAGGACGAGTACGGGAGAAAGCGCGCCTCGTCACGGCCAGCCGGGTACTCGACGCGATTCGAGAGGTCGCGGCCGGTGAGCGGGTAGTTCTCCGACAAGCCCACCACCGCGATGCGTGCGTCGTGGACGGTTCGCAGGCGATTGGCGATCGGGGCGACCGGCTCGCTGAACGCAGTTGCCGCGTACTGAATGCGCGCGTACGCCTGCTGCTCGTGCCGCCCGCCGACCACTACGACGAATGCGAGCGCGGCGACGAGCGCGACCCGCGCAAGCCGCGGCAACGAGCCGCGCACGCCGATTGCCAGACAGACGGCGACGAAGAAGACGAAGGCGCCCGCGAGCGGCGCGACCTCGTGCGACGGATGGAGGGTGAGTCCGAGCGCAAGGGCGAGGGCGAGCACCGAGAGCAAAGGCCCATGCCTCAGCTTCGCGCAGGCGAGCGGCAGCAGGATCAGGCCCAGCGCGAGCGCCGGAGTTGCGAACCGCGTATTGAAGGCGAAGCAGTCCGCCCCAGGCCCGCCGGCGGTCGCCGGCGTGACGAAGTACGCGGCCGCCGTGACGAGAGCGACGATCGCGAGCCCTCGCAGCGGAGGCCGCGAGGAGCACAACGCCGCGCCCGTCCCGAGCGCCGCCAGCCCGACGACAAACCACCAACGCGCGCCGAGCGCGGGCGAGAGCTGCGGGCCGAGCTGCCTCGACAGGAACCGCGGATCGAAGAGGTAGTGCGCCACCGAGGTCCGGCCGCAGTCCGCCGGCGCCGTCGTCGAGTGCAACGACACGAGCCCGCCGATCCGGGCGCCGAACCACGGAACGGGGTTGCCGACGGTCGCGAGATTGCGGGCGTACCAGAAGCCACTCACGAGGGCGACGCCGATCCCCCAGCGCACGCCCGCTTCCAGCCTGCGCCCGCGCGCAAGCACGATTGCGAGGACACCCAGCGCGATCACGGTCGACCAGGCGTCGAGCTTCGTGCCCGCCGCCAGTCCTGCGGCGACCGCGGCGACGGCGAGCGCGGCCGGTGACTTGATCCCGTTGACGAAGAGAGCGATCGCGGCGACGAGCAGGGCGAGCACGGCGATGTCGGTGCCCGCAGTTCCGGCCTGCGCGCCGCCCAGCACCGGCAGGAAGGCGACCAGGCAGGTCGCCACCATCGTCGCCGGAGCAACACCGTACGGCCGGCCTACGCACCAGCCGGCGAGCAGCGCGAGCCCGAGCCACGCCACGTTCACAACCGGCGAGAGGATGTCGCTTCGGAACAGAAGCATCCCGGCCGCGTGGAAGAGCTCGCCGTTTGCGGGGTAGAACGTGGTCGGTCCGTTGCCGACGTAGTGCAGCTGCGTGAGGGAGCCGTCCTGGGCGAACCGCGCCGCGAACGGGAGGTGGTACCAGAGCGTGTCGAACGAGAACATGCCGCCGTGCAGTGCGTCGAGGGCGGCCTGCAAAGAGCGTGTGAGCGCGACGGCGACCGCGAGGATCGCGACGACGACGGCGGCGAGACCCGGTGCCCGCTCGGGTGGCTCGTGCGCGGCGCCGTCCGCCGAACGGTGTTCGGCCCGCCGGCGAACGAGAGTTGCGGCGGCCGCGGCCGCAATCGAGACGATGACGAGCGGCCACCGCTCGAACAGACCGAGGAGACTGACGAGCTCGGCCAGGAGGATCGCGCCCGCGATTGCGAGCACTGCCTCTGCGAGCCGTGCCGGCGACCCGCGCCAGCCGGGCAGCATCAGCCGTCGGAGCTCGACACCGATGACGGCAGTCGAGGTGAAAAGCGCGGCAAGGAGGCCGACGCCGAGGAGGTAGTCGCCGCTGCTCATCGCTGCGGTTACGACGCGGAGGCGTCGGTCCCCGGAGGCCGCCGCTTCGCGTACGAATGACCGGTCCGCTCCTCGAGCCATGCGAGTCGACGCGCTGCCGCGCGAGGAGCGATCGCTGCGGCGACCGCTCTCGCACGTGTGCCGGCAGTCATCGCCGGAGCCACCGCGACCGCGAGCGACAGACGCCGGACGTCGGGTCGATGCGTGCGGAGCGCTTGATCGAGCTCGGCGAGCAGCGCGCGCCGCCGCCGCCGCCGGAGGTAGAACTCGAGCTCGGCTCGTTCATTGTCCGAGAGCTCGAGCCGCGACGCCCGTTCGAGGACGCGAACACGATCCTGAAGCGCTGCGACGCGGTTGTCGGAGAGGCTCTGATGGCCCCCGATGCGGTAGCGCATCAGTGGCTCGTCGATGGCGCCGGCCAGGCAGCCGGCATTGAGCAGGCGGATCCAACACTCCCAGTCGTAGGCGATCTTCATCGACTCGTCGAACCCGCCGAGCTCGAGGAACCTCGATCGCCTGACCGCCGGCCAGGCGATGAAGCACCGTTCGAAGATCACGAGTGTCTGGTCGACCGGCGCGAACGGTGTCTCGTCGTAGAACCTGCCGGCGTTCTCGCCGTCGACCTCGACGTACGCGTCCGTCGTGAGGATGTCCAGATCCGGACGTTCCTGCGCGAGCTCGGCCAGAGCTTCGAGCCGCGGCGGCTCGTACGTGTCGTCGGCATCGAGGATCGCGACGAAGTCGCCCGTCGCCCGCCGCGCGCCGGCGTTGCACGCGGCGGCCGCGCCCCGATTCTCCTGACGGATGTAGACGATTCGATCGCGGTACGGCGCGAGCTGCTCGGCGGTCCCGTCGGTCGAGCCGTCATCGACCACGATCACCTCGTGAGCGCGCGCCGTCTGAGCGAAGGCCGACTCGACGCACTCGGCGATCGAGGCCGCTGCCTGATACGCGGCGATCAGAATCGAGAACGTCGGCGTCGGGCCGCGCTGCAGCCCGGACAGCGGCGGCGGAGCGAGGACGCGTCTCACCGCGCGGCCCTGCGACGCGGCATTCGCCGCCACCAGTCGTCTCGCCTCGCGGCGTTCGCAACCTTGCGGGTGAGCGACCGGTCGCTATCGCTCGCAAGCACCTCGACGCGGGGCAGCCCGTAGCGGTTCTGGAATCGCCGGACGGCACCGGTTGTGACGGTGAACGCACCCCGGTAGCCCGCCTGCTCGACCGCACCCGCGACCGCTGGGCTCCACTCCCCGTGCGGGTACGAGAAGACAGTCGGCCGCGGCAGGCCGAGCGAAGCGATGCGCTCCGCCGAGCCAGTCAGCTCACGTTCGAGCTCGTCGTCCGAGAGCTCGACCAGCGGCCGGTGTGTTGCCCCATGCGAGCCGACGACGATGCCGTGTGCCGCAACGTGCCGCAACCCGTCGGCGTCGAGCAGCGGCAACTCGGTTGCCTCGCGACGTCGCCAGTCGTTCGTCGCGCCGATCCGGTCTGCGACGGCAAAGACGACTGCGGGGAGTCGTCGCTGCGAGAGGATCGGCAACGCGGCGCTGAGCAGGTCGGTGTAAGCATCGTCGAAGGTGAGCAACAGCGCGCGCTCCGGCAAGGCGGCCACCCCAGAGAGCGTGTCGAGGAACTGATCGAGGTCGACGAAGGTCCAGCCGAGACGGATGAGGCCGTCAAGCTGTCGCGCGAATCTCTCGGGCGGGATGCCGTACTCGCCGAGGATCCGATCGCCGGAGAGGCTCGAGATCGAGTGGTAGGCGAGGACGACCGCTACGGGCGTGGACAGATCGCGCCGGCCCTCGCGCGCGCCGCGGACGCGCTCCATCGTCTGCACGGCGAAAAAGAACCGGCTGCTCCGCGGTCCGGGCTCGGGGCGGGAGAACAGCCACACTGCGAGCGATCGAACCGGGGTGCTGAACGACCGAGGCAAAGCTGCCAACGGGCCGAGCACGAGCTTGGTCGAGGCGGCGTTGAATCTCGGCTGCCACAACTCATCGGCGATCTCGGGGTAGCGTGCCGCGAGGATGCAGTCCCCGCGAGCGCCGTCGCGTGAGCGCCGCGTGTAGTCGCGAGCGTCGACCTCGTAGTACTGGTAGCTGATCGCCGCGGGATTGAAGACGATGCGAAGCCCGGCCTTTCTCGCGCGATAACCGAAGTCACGGTCGGCTCCGGGAACGAGGCCGCCGCGCGTGAATGCGACATCGAAGCCTCCGAGGCTCACGAACGCCTCGCGGGGGACGGACATCTGGCCCGTGATCAGGTCGGGGACAGGCACCTCTCCGTCCAGCGCGGACAGGCGGGCTCGCCGTCTCTCCGCCCAGCGGCCGACGGCAGCCGCGACCGCGGTCGGCGGTGACTCCGGGTCGAGCGGAAGGTCTCCGATCACCAGTTGCGCACCGTCGCCGTGCGACCGGTCGTGCTCGGCGAGCAACGCCGGATGCGGAACCATATCGTCGTCGAGGAAGAGCAGAATCTCGCCTCTGGCCGCCGCAGCTCCTGCGTTGCGCGCCGCCGCCGCACCACGATGTGGGTGCTCGAGGATCGTCAGCGTGAAGCGCGTGTCGAGTGCGCGCAGCGCGTCCGGCGTGCTGTCGCCTGCCCCGTCGACGACGACGATGGCCTCGAAGTCTGTGAGCTCCTGATCGGCGAGCGCGCGCACGAGGCGCACGGCCAGGTCGCGCCGAGCGCGGGTCGGCACGATTACGCTGAAGCGCGGCGTCGCGCTCAGCTCGGGAGCCGCCACATGTGGTCGAGCACGACGTCCCCGTCGGAGCCCGCAGCGGGCATCGGGCGGTCGCCGAGCACGCCAGGTTCCACGTCGAAGAACGCCGCGGCCACCATTCCATCCTGAATCTGGTTGCGCGCCTTCAGGAGCACGTCGATTCGATAGCGGCCTGGCAGGAGCGGCAGTGACGCGAGGTCGCAGTCGATGTGGGGGCCGAATTGTGGGTCGCGCAGGTCCCGTGGTGACGACATCTCGGTGTCGAGCGTCGTGATCGGCTGTCCGAGGCTGTTCACGATCGTCAGCTGGCATTGCATTCCGGGCAGGATCTCGGTCACGTGCACCGTGATCGTGGCGGGGCGTCCGCCGACGACGACATCCGGATGCGTGCCGCTTGCATCGCGAATCTCGAGGCCTGAAACCATCACCTCGTTCCAGCCCCGGCTGTCACGATCGGTTCGCTCGAGCAGGTTCGCCGACGCCGAGCTCTCGAGCGCGCGCAGATACTGGTCGATCGTGTCGCCGACCGCGCCGTCGGCCACGACCTCGCCGCGCTGCAGCAGCACGGCGCGACGGCAGAGCGCCTGGATGATTGCGAGGTTGTGCGAGACGAAGACGACCGTTCGACCCTCGCGAGCGATCTCGCCCATCTTGCCGAGTGACTTACGCTGGAACGCCGCGTCGCCGACGGCCAGCACCTCGTCGACGAGCAGGATCTCGGGCTCGAGGTGCGCCGCGACTGCAAATGCAAGACGCACCGACATGCCGCTCGAGTAACGCTTCACTGGTGTGTCCAGAAAGCGCTCGATCTCTGCGAACGAGACGATCTCGTCGAAACGCTGCCGGATCTCGGGGCGAGTCATGCCGAGGATCGACCCGTAGAGGTAGACGTTCTCACGTCCGGTGAGCTCCGGATGGAACCCTGTTCCGACTTCGAGCAACGACCCGACCCGGCCGGTCACGTCGGCCCAGCCGGTGCTCGGCTCGGTGATCCGCGAGATGATCTTCAAGAGGGTTGTCTTGCCCGCACCGTTGTGGCCGACGAGGCCGACGGCCTCGCCCTGGTTGATCCTGAGGGACACATCGCGCAGCGCCCACAACTTCGCGTCGACCTGGGGTCGCCTGCGCCCTGTGACGCGCCGCAGCGAGTGGCGCGCGCTCTCGACGATGGTCTCTCGGAGCGTGTCGTAGCCCCGACGGCGCACGCCGATCGTGTAGCGCTTGCCGAGGCCGGAGATTTCGATCGCGACGCCGCTCATACGTCAGATGATGTCCGCGAACTGACGCTCGACGCGGTTGAAGTACGCGAGGCCTACGACGAGCATCACCGTTGCCGACGCGGTCGAGACGGCGATGAGCGTCCACGTCAACGGCGTTCCGAGGACGGCCCAGCGAAACCCTTCGACGACTCCCGTCATCGGATTGAGCGCGGAGAGCGTGCGCCACGGCTCGTGGAGGAGGGTGATCGGATAGGCGACCGGTGTCGCGAACAGCCAGAGCTGCGTCGCGAACGGGACGAGATAGCGCACGTCGCGGTATCGGACGTTGGCCGCCGAGAGCGCGGCCGTCACTCCCAGCGCGGCCGCGATCATGACGAGGACGATCAGCGGGATCACGAGCAGCGTGAGCGACAGCGCCGTCCCCCAAGCGAGGACGATCACGATCAGGATCACGAAGGCGATGCTCAGGTCGACGAGCCCCGCTGCGACAACCCCTCCCGGGATGAAGATCCGCGGGAAGTAGACCTTCGCGACGAGCGGCCCGTTGGTGACGAGGCTGTCCGAGCCGAGTAGCAGTGCGGTGGAGAAGTAGGTCCACGGCACGAGTGCGGCGAGGGTGAACAGTGGGTAGGGCACACCCTCGGATGAGATGTGGGCGAGCCGTCCGAAGAAGAGTGAGAACACGACCATGGTCGCGATCGGCTGGAGCACGGCCCAGGTCGCGCCAAGCACCGTCTGGCGGTAGCGAACCTTGATGTCTCGTGCGGCGATCTGCACCGCGACGTCGTGAAACCGCCAGAGCTCATGCGGCGAGAGCATGCGGCTGAAGCCGCGCGTCCGCTCGAGCCGCACCGTCTCGATGCGTCGCCGAGGCGCCGCGTGCAGGGCTAACGATCCGGTTTCGGCGGGCTCATCCACTTGCTCTGAGGATACGTTGCGGTTCGCACGACGCCCTCAACCCGCTCACGCTTGACGGCTCAGTTCGGCCCGCCAGAGCTCGAGGAAGAGGCTGGTCGAGAGCAGGTGCGCCCCAGGCTCTGCGGCAGCGTCGAGTTCGAAGCGCTGGTACTCGGATTGCGCATGGATCGTCCAGCAGAGAAGACGCAGCGTGGGGAAGAGATGCGCGTCGATTCCCACGCGCTCGGCGTACTGCGCTTCGCACCGCGCAACGGTGCGGCCGGCGTCCGTCCCGGGATCCAGCGAATCGGTGTATGCCGGTGTCGCGGGGCCTTTGTCGAGCACGCCCGCGACATGTAGTGCGGCGTTCGTGAGGAAGTACGCGAGGTCAAGAGCAGGCAGGCCGTTCGGCTCCGCAGACTCCCAGTCGGCAACCGAGATCCGGCCATCCGCAAGCAGCACGTTCCACGGCGCGCAGTCGCGCTGCTCGCACACGAGGGGCAGATCGTCGAGCCACGAGAGCGCTGCACGTGCGCGGCCGATCTCCTCCGACGAGACAACCGAGCCGTACTGGCGCGCGAAGCGTTCGAGCGGCTCATCGACGAGGCGGGCACTCCACTCGTGCCGGGGACGGCGCTCCGCGCGGCCCGCCAGATCGACGAGCCAGTCCGCGACCGACGCGCACAGCCCGTCGAACGACTCGCGGTCGAGCCTCCAGATCAGCGGGTCGCCGTCGAGCGCCGTCTCTCCGAGGGCGAGCCGGCCGCAGCGGCGCTCGAGGAAGAGCGCCTTCGGCACCCCGCTCAACTCCGGCCGGGCAGCCGCGAGCAGCCGCAGCACCTCGGCCTCGTTGCGGAGGGGTTCCTCCTCGGTTTCGCTCCGCGCGAACTTGACGACGATCTGGGGTCGCGTCTCGGGCTGGACGACGGGCAGCCCGACGACCTTGTTGACGCTGCGCCTGCCACCGGTGAGCAGGATCCAGGACACCGCGCCACCGCCCCCCGAGTGCTGCCGCACAGCCTCCTCGACGGCATCAGCAATGTCACGGCCCGGCTTCCGCGCCGTCGCGCAGAGCGGCGCGAGTACGCGTAGCTGCAGCGCCCACGGCCAGGCAGCGGCGAGCAGACGCCGCCGTCGGGTTGGGTCGCCGCGGCGCGGCGCGAGGAAGTACGCGAGCGCGTCTGGCGAGTCCAGCGGCAGCCAGAACGCGGGCCGGCGCCCTGGACGCGGCCACGGCCAGTGCCAGCGAACAGCCTCGAGCCCGGCGTCCTCGATGGCCCGGCCGAGTCGACGCCTGCCGCCGAGTTGAGGGCGGCGCCATTCGGCGTAGAGGTTGCCCCCCGGGGGCAGCGCCGCAGCGGCAGCCGCCAGGGCGCCGCGGTCCGGGTTGACGAGTGCGACGAGGTCGGGCTGTTCCTCCGCCGTCGCCTCGTCCGAGACGAGCATCAACGCGCGGTCGAGTTCGCCGCCGGGGCTGCGTGTCCGCGGCGTGGCGTCCCGCGGCAGCAAGAAGCGCCAGTCGACCCGGCGGAGGAGCTTGTTGCGCTCCGCTTCGGGCAGGTGTCCAGCCGTACTCATGGGTGACCGCTGCTTTTCGCGAGCAACGCGTCGTAGACGTCGGCCACGCGCTGCGTGCTCGAGCCCACCGAGTGAGCGGTCTGGACCGTCCGCCGAGCCGCTGCCCCGAGGCGGACGCGCAGCTCCGCGTCGGCGACGACTCGCCGGAGCGCTTGCGCCAGTGCCTTCGCATCGCGGACGGGCACGAGCAATCCGTTCTCATCGTCGACGACGAGCTCGTCGGTACCCGGGATCGCCGACGCCACGACGGCCTTGCCGGCGGCCATCGCCTCGAGCAGCGACAGCGGTGTACCTTCGAAGAGCGACGGCAGGACGAACGCGTCGCTCGCGGCGAGGAGCGCGGGCACGTCGGTGCGGTGTCCGAGAAAGACGATCCGCTCGCGGACTCCAAGTTCGTCCGCTTGGCGCTCGAGGCGCGCCAGTTCGCCGCCGACTCCGGCGATCACGAATCGTGCGCCTTCCACCGACCGCGCGGCGCGCAGCAAGACATCGAGGCCCTTCTGCGGATCGAGGCGCGCAGTGGTGAGGAACAGGAAATCGTCCGAGCCGGCCGCCAACTCCCGGCGCAGCTCGAGATCGCGACGCTGCTGGAACCGCTCGATGGCGACACCGTTTCGGATCACCTCGAGCTTGCGCGGTGGCCAGCCCAGCACGTCCTCGACTGACGTTGCGATCGCGTGCGAGACCGCGATCCCACGTCCGACGCCCGCGCCGAGCAGCCGTCCTTCGAGTGGCGCCACCCGGCTGAGTGGCGAGGGTGGAAACAGATGGAAGGTTGCGACGACTGCCGGAACGCGCGCGATGACCGCCGCGGCCAGCTCGAATCTCGCAGCCAGCGGCCACGACAGATGCGCGTGGAAGACGGCGGGCCGTTCGCGTCGCAACGCCTGCACGAATGCTTCCATTCTCCGCGCACCTTGGAGCCCGAAGGCGAGGCTGGGCACGACCCGAACGGTTGCGCCGAGCTCGCGGGCGGTTTCGGCGACCGATGCCAGCGGCGGGTTGGGGTTGTAGAGCAGGGTCGGTTGCCACTCGCTCCGGTCGAGGTTCTCGATCAGCAGCAGGAGCGCAGCTTCCGCGCCGCCGCTCTCGTGACTATCGGTGAAGTAGTAGACGGATCGGGCCATGGCGTAGATCCGCGGCAAGTTGCGCGAGTGGGCCCGTTGCGGGCTCTTTGCTGAGGACGGACTGAACTCCGAGCCAGTAGAAGTAGTCGAGCAGCAGGATGTAGAACCGCGGCCGCCGCACGATCCGGGTGTGCTCCAGCACTCGCGCAACCTTCAGTACCGCGTCGGCGACGCCCCCGTAGGCGCGGGTCACGCGCAGGAGACTCCAGCGCAGCGCCCGCCAGAGCAGGGAGTGCGCCCTGTAGTTCGCGAGCTGCAGCTCGCCGAAGGCAGTCGGATGCGTGCGCGCGAGCAGAACCGCCGTCGTGCCTTTCTCGAACGTGTCGCGCGCAAGCGCTATCAGGTCTTTCTCGTAGTGCTGATACGCGAGAGCGTCGCGGTCGTAACGCAGGCGCACGTTCGCCGCTCGGAGCCGGAGAGAGAGCTCCAGGTCCTCGTTGCCGTAGACAGTGAACGTTTCGTCGAAGAGGCCGACGTCGAGGAGGACCTCCTTGCGCACCGAGGTGTTGCCGGAGTAGAAGTCACGCAGGGCGAAGACGTGCTGCGGACGGGCGAGCCTGTCGAGGTACAGGTCGAACTTCCAGGCCATGAATCGTGCGGCAGGCGGCGCGTCGCGGTCGACGCGGACGGGTACAGCACCCATGACACACACCTTCTCGGCTTCGGTGTGGTGCCGCCGGTGAGCGCGGAGGCACCCGGACGCAGGCTCCATGTCGTCGTCGAGGATGACGACGACATCGCCGCGTGCGAGCTCGAGAGCGGCGTTGCATGCCCCTGCCCGCCCGCGACGAGGGCCGTCGACGACGCGTAGCTCGAACGGTGTCGAGAAGGAGGCAATCGCCTCGCTCGTGCCGTCGTCGGATCCGTCGACAGCCACGATGACCTCGAACTCCTCGGCGGGCAGGTCCTGGCGGCCGAGTGCGGTCAGAGCACGGATCACCGAGGCGCGCCGCCGATACGTGGGGACGACGACGCTGATCGAGGGCGAACTCATTTCACGGCATCGGCGCTGTCAGAACCGGGGTAAGGCTGAGCACCGCGCGGAGGGTACACGCGGCGTCGCCCGGGATTCCAGCGACGTCGCGTGCTTTGGAGTCGGTGCCTACTGCCGGATCTTGATCGGGCTGCCGGCGGTGTTCCCGACCGCGTGCACCGAGCCGAGCCCGGCGGCGCGAGTGTTCCCCGGCAACCGTCACTGCTGACGGCAGCCGTCGTCGCGAAAGTGTGAAAGAAGTGCAACAAAAGTGGCTCGTGCACCGGCAGGTCGAGACGGTCCTCGGCACCATACGAACTGCGAATCCGCTTCGGACCAACGTCCCCGGCGGCTCTCGGCCCCTGGGCGCACCACGGTTGCCGCACGCTCCTGCAACGCCTCGTGCAACGGCAGCCGTCGTGTTGGAACCGTGACGGAGCCGTGACCGAATCGACGCTTCGACGCACATCGGAGCGAACGTCTGGAGTCCCGCCGACGCGAAGAGCCCCGCCTGGTCGAGGAGACGCCTGCGGTGCATACCGTCCCAGCCTGCAGCTCGGCATGTTCACCCGTGATGAGCAGGGGACGGGAGTCGGGAACACTCGGGGAACAAACCATCGGAACTAGGCTTCGTCGTTCGCGTTGAGGAACGCCCGAACAGTGGCGACGTAGCGGTCACTCTCCTCGAGGACAGGCAGGTGTGAGCTGTGCTCGAACACGACTTCGCGAGCGTGCGGGATCCCGTCAAGCAGTGTTTTGGCGATCGCTGACGTTGACAAGTCGTACGCGCCGCGAAGCACGAGGGTCGGTATCTGGATCTCACCAAGCTGCTCCCGAACATCCCAGTCGCGAAGCGCACCCGAGACGGTCCACTCGTTCGGCCCCCACATCGCCTCATAGACATCCGTCCCCCGGCCGGCGCGCATCGCGACTATCTCCGGCCGCTCCTCACCTCGGTAGAGATGCCGGGTCTCCGAGCTCTCGCGCCGCCTCTGCCTCGTCGTCGACATCGATCGCGTCCAGCAACCGCTTCACCTCGGCAGCCCACTCGGCGGCGCTCGCAAGCGTTGAGCTCAGGACCAACGACAGCACGGTTGGCTGGTGGGCGAGTGCGTGCTCGAGCGCCAGCATCCCGCCCCATGAGGTGCCAAGAAGATGAACCTGTTCGAGCCCAAGCTCGACACGTACTGCGTCGAGTTCTTCGAGAAACAGATCAAGGCTCCACTCCACGTCGTCTGGGCGTTCCGACGCGCCACACCCGAGCTGGTCGTAGAGGATGACCTGACGTTCGTCGGCGAGCCGCTCGAGCGGAGCGAAATAGTGATGGGTCGAGCCGGGACCACCGTGAAGACACAAGAGCGGCGTGCCACGGGGCTCGCCGCTCACCCCCCACCACGTACGCCCAGCGCGCCAGCTCACTAACCCTTCCCTCATCTCCCGCAGCGTATGTGGCTTTGACACTCGCGCAGACTCGTTCCACGCCGAGTCGTTGATGGATTGCAGGCCGGCCACGCCGTCGCGGCTCTGAGATCAGTTTCGAGGGCCACGTCGTACGTGTCCATGCGGCGGTCGTTGACAATTCGACTGTCCGCACGCCGCAGGACCGTCTCGGAGTGATCCCGGACGAGCGTTCCAACCGAAACCGACGGGCACCGGCGCTACAAGACCCCGATCGAACGGTTTGGAGCGGTCACTCTTGAAGTGCGGCCCTCACGGGCGACGACTCGCGACCTGAAAGTCGAAAGCCCCGCGTGTGCAGGGCGTTCGTGGAG
>CAWJGF010000027.1:0-23640 GCA_963842335.1 uncultured Thermoleophilia bacterium
ACGGCACCGCGATCGTTGTGCTCGCAGCGGCGCTGAATGCCCTTCGCGTCGTCGGCAAGTCGCTCGCCGCCGCACGGATCGTCACGACCGGCTGCGGCGCTGCCGGAACTGCGGTGACGAAGATCCTGCTCGGCGCCGGTGCACGCCAGATCATCGGCTGCGATGAGCACGGCGCGATCTATCGCGGCCGCGAGGGGCTAACCGACGCCAAGCGCAAATACGCAGCGCTGACGAACCCGGCAAACGAACAAGGAACCGCCGATGAGCTACTCGCCGGTGCCGACGTCTTCATTGGACTATCGGTGCCCGGTGCCGTGACGACCGCGGGCATTGCCCGCATGGCGCCCCGAGCGATCGTTTTCACCCTCGCCAACCCCCGTTCGGAGGTGGACCCCGAGGAGATCGAGTCGTTCGCCACGGTGATCGCAACGGGCCGCTCCGACTACCCGAACCAGATCAACAACCTGCTCGCATTCCCGGGTGTCTTCCGCGGGGCACTCGATGCCGGCGCGCGCGAGATCACCGCTGGGATGGAGATCGCAGCCGCGCAGGCACTCGCCGGCACGATCGCGCGTGCAGATCTTGCCCCGGACTACATCGTCCCGAGCGTCTTCGACCGGAGCGTCGCGACGAAGGTCGCCGCCGCGGCCGCCGACGCCGCGCGCGCCGCAGGCGTCGCCCGGATCACAAGCAACCCTTCCTGAGCAACGCGAGCACGGCGGCGTCGCGCGGGATACCGGGCCTCTCGTGGCTACCAGGTCTTCGGCTGCTGCGGCCTGTCCGGCCTGCGCACGCGAACCCTGGCGTCGACCGCGACGCAGCCGTGCTCGTCGGCGATCACCGGGTTCAGGTCGAGCTCGGCGATCTCAGGATGATCCTCGGCGAGGCGTGCGAGCCGGTGCAGGACGTCGGTCAGGGCGATCTTGTCTGCCGGAGCGGCACCGCGCCAGCCTGCGACGAGGCGGCCGGCCTTCCCACCGGCGACGAGCTCGTCGGCATCGATATCGGTGAGGGGTGCAAGCGCGAGGCGAGCGGAGCCGATCAGCTCGGCCAGGACTCCGCCCGCACCGAACGCGACGAGCGGCCCGAAAACGGGATCCTGGACCACGCCCGCGAGTAGCTCGACGCCGCCCTTCACGTGCGGTTGGACGATCACCGGACCGTCGATCCGCTCTACTGCTGCAGTCACGCTCGCGGCGTCGCGGAGGTCGACGACCACCCCGCCCGATTCGGTCTTGTGCACCCCGGCCATGGCCGTCTTCACGACGACCGGGTAACCCAGCTCGTCGGCTGCGACGACCGCTGCCCGCGGCGTTTCCGCGTAGCGCTCCTCGACGATCGGAAGCCCGTAGGCACTCAGAAGCTCGCGGGCGGCGCCCGGCTCGAGCCAGCAGTCGTCCGACGTGGCAAGCGAGCCGTTGACGACACCGCGGGCCGCGTCGCGATCGATGTTCTCGAGCTGCGGAATCTCGCCCGCGGGCCGGCGGAGCCATGCGGCGCGGCGGGCAACGAGCCCGAGCGCACGCGCCGCTGACTCCGGATACGCGTATCCGCCGCCCGATGTTCCCTCAGCACTCATCACAACGGGTAGCACCGGCTTGTCCGAGCCGACGGATGCGCGCGTGATCGCAGCCGACACATCGTCCGCGGTCGCGACGACCGGCGGCACGAAGAGCGCGATCACCGCGTCAATGCCGGGGTCGGCGAGCAGCGCCGGCAGCGCCGCCTCGTAGGCTGCCGCGGTCGCCGAGCCGAGCAGGTCGACCGGATTCGAAAGGCTTGCCTCGACCGGTGTCGAGAGCCGTAGCTTCTCCTGGGTCTCCGCGGCGAGCGGCGGCAGCTCGAGCCCTGCAGCGTCGCAGGCGTCCGCGCAGAGAATGCCAAGGCCACCGGCGTTCGTGAGCACGGCGACGCGGTTACCGGCCGGCAGTGGCTGTGACGAGAGGAGCACCGCGGTGTCGAGCAGCTCCTCGAGCGTGCGCGCACGGATTACTCCCGCCTGCCAGAAGAGCGCTTCGACAGCGCCGTCGGAGCCGGCGAGAGCCGCCGTGTGCGAGCTCGCCGCCCTCGCGCCGGCGCGGCTCGTGCCGCTGCGCATGGCGAGGATCGGCTTGGAGCGCGCGACCCGTCCGGCAACTCGGGCGAACTTGCGCGGGTTCCCGAACGACTCGAGATAGAGCAGGATCACGTCGGTCGCCTCGTCGTCCTCCCAGTACTCGAGCAGGTCGTTGGAAGAGACGTCGGCCTTGTTGCCGATCGAGACGAAAGAGGAGAGGCCGAGGCCACGTCCGTCGGCAGCCTCGAGGAGCGCCAGGCCCAGCGCGCCGCTCTGCGAGGAAAACGCGGCGCGGCCAGGTGGAACCGCGCGACGCGCGAACGTCGCGTTCAGGCGCGGGCCGGTCGCGGCGATCCCGAGGCAGTTCGGTCCGATCAGGCGTGCGCCGTGTGCGCGCACGAGTGCCAGCAACTCGTCCTGGCGCACCGCTCCCTCCGCACCCATCTCGGCGAAGCCCGCGGAGATCACGCAGATCGCCTTCACCCCGGCCGTGAGCGCGCCCTGCACCGCGTCGAGCACGCGCTCGCCCGGCAACACAGATCACCGCGAGATCGACGGGCGCCGGAACGTCGGCGATCGAGGCGTAGCCACCGACGCCGCCGACCGGTTCAGCCCCGCGGTTCACCGGATAGGCGGCGCCGGTGAAGTCCGCCTGGAGCACGTTCCGAAAGAGCTCACCACCGATCGTGCCGCGCCGCGCTGAGGCTCCGATCACGGCGACCGAGGTCGGAGTGAAGAACGGTCTCAGAGACGCGGTGACCCCGAGGTGGTCGCGCTCGTCGCGCCGGCGCTCGAAAGCGCGGCCGTCGCCGAGCGAGAGCAGCACCTCGACGACTCCGTCCTGAAGTACCCGCGACGTCGCGAACCCAGCGTCATCGAAGACGCGCAGCATCGCGGTGTTCTGCGGAAGGACCTCGGCGACGAATCTCTGAACCCCAGCGGCCGACGCGTGGACCGCGAGGCGCTCGAGCAGCCGCGTCGCGATCCCGCGGCCGTGCAGATCATCGGCGACGGCGAACGCGACTTCGGCGCGCGCCGGATCGCGCAGGCGGACGTAGGTCGCAAGCGCGACCGGGCGAAGCTCCCCGTCCGCGCCGGCAAGTTCCGCGAGCAGTGAGCCCCGCGAATGCCAGTCGGTCTCGAGCGCACCCTCGACCGTGTTGCGGTCGATCAGGCGCGTGCCGTGGAAGCGCAGATAACGACTGTCCGGCGAGAGGGCCTCGAAGAAGGCGATCAGCCCCGCCTCATCGCCCGGATGCGGCGGACGCAGGCGCAGGGTCGAACCGTCCTTCAGCAGAACGTCTTCGGCCGGAGCGACCGGCAGCGGAGAGGCAACCGTTGGGGTCATACGCCGCATCGTCCTCCTTCCTCCGACTTCTCGAATCGGAGGCTTGCCGCCGTGAGGTTGCGGAGAACTACGCGTTTCGCTCCCGCGCGCGCCCCGATTCCATCACGCTGGCACGTCGCGAGACTGAGCCCGTAGATGAAAGGAGCCGCCATGAGACCGATCGTGCTCGCTACCGACGGCAGCACGTACGCAGCTGAGGCGACGTTCGAGGCGTTCGGCCTCGCTCGGAAGCTCTCCGTGCCGCTGCTCGCGATTTCGGTAGCCAACGTTTCTGTCCCGCCCTACGCTCTCGCCGGCAACCCCGACGCGATTGCAACGCTCGTCCAGGTCGAGCACGACCGGGTCGCGGCGACGCTCGCCGAGGTTGGCGCCGCAGCCGCAGACGCGGGAATCACCTGTGAGACCGTTCAGGGGTCAGGACCCGTCGCCGCCACGATTCGCGAGCTCGCGCGCGCGCACGATGCTCGCGTGATCGTCGTCGGCGCCCACGGCTGGGGACCGATCCGACGTGCCCTGCACGGCAGCGTCTCGCAGGAGCTCGCCGAGAGTGCGCCCTGCCCGGTGCTCATCGCCCGACGCAGTCAGGCGCCAACGACCGAAGGAGAAGCCATGAAACCAATCCTGCTTGCGACGGACGGCTCGCCCTCGGCGGAGGAGGCCACGCTCGAGGCGGTCACGCTCGCGCGTGCGTTCGAGACGACGCTCGTCGTTGCATCCGTAGCCCATCTCACTCTGCCGGCCTACGGGAACTACTACGGCTATGGGGAGATCGCGGCCGACCTGCACAAGGTGGAGACCGCCCATGTCACCGAACTGCTCGCCGAGACAAAAACGCGCATCGAGGAGGCCGGAGTGACCTGCGAGACGGTGGCACTCGACGGCCAACCCGCCGATGAGATCTGCGGCGCCGCCGCGAGGGCTAACGCACGCCTGGTCGTCATCGGAGCCCATGGCTGGGGCCGCCTCGGCCGAATGATCCACGGGAGCGTCTCCACCGCCGTGCTGCACGACGCACCATGCCCGGTGCTCGTCGTCCACGGTCGCGAGATGGCAGTCGAAACCCCGCGCGAGCGCGAAGCAGCGCTCGCTCACTGATCCGCCACGGGACGGCGGCCTCCGCGTCCGACGGGACGCGGAGGCCGACCGATGGACTTCGGGGCGGTGCACGGGCTAGCCTCCCTCGGACGTGCCGAGCGCTGACCACGAACGCCGTCTGCACGACCTCCTCCGGGCAAGCATTGCGCTCAATGCCGAGCTCTCACTCGACGCGCTGCTACAGAAGCTCGTCGAGACCGCGGCCGCGCTCACCGACGCGCGATACGCCGCGCTCGGCGTGATCGACGAGACGGGCGGCGAGCTCGAGCGGTTCCTTACCACGGGGATCGATGCCGAAGAGCAGGCTCGGATCGGAAATCTGCCGCGCGGACGCGGTGTTCTCGGCGTTCTCATCCGCGAAGCCAAGCCGCTCCGCCTCGACCGAATCGGCGACGACCCGCGCGCGGTCGGCTTCCCCGCGAACCATCCACCGATGGCGAGCTTCCTTGGTGTGCCGGTGATGATGCGTGGAGTCGCCTACGGGAACCTCTACCTGACCGAGAAAGCCGGCGGCGTTCCCTTTACCGCCGACGACGAAGATCTCGTCGAACTCCTCGCCGCCCAGGCGGCCGTGGCGATCGAGAATGCGCGTCTCTACCAGTCCGCGAAGCGGTGGTCGCGGCAGCTCGAGTCGCTGCACGAGGTGATGCGCTCGCTCGTGGAGGAGATGGAGCTCGATCGCCTGCTCGAACTCGTCTGCGCCCGTCTCCGGGAGCTCATCGGCGCCAGAGTGGCGCTCATCTCGCTCGCCACGGCACCTGACGGTGATTTGCGGATCGCGGCCGTCGACGGAGAAGAGAACGCGGGCGCATCGCTGATCGGGTACCGGCTGAACCGCCTCGAGTCGAAGAGCGGACGCGTACTGGAGCGCCGCCATAGCGCGCGCGTGGACTCGATGCTCGACGATCCCGAAGTCGACCACGAGGAGACACGTCAACTGGGCGCGCGCACCGGGATATTCGTGCCGCTCGTCGCGCGGGGGGAGGCGATGGGCGTGATCGCAGTGCACGACAAGCTGGGGCCCGACGCGCGGTTCTCGGACGAGGATCTCCGGCTGGCGGAGATTTTTGCCGCGCGAGCCGCCGTCGCAGTCTCGCTCTCGGAGCGGGTCGCCCGGGACACGCTGCGGCGCGTCGTCGAGGCGCAAGAACTGGAGCGGCGGCGCCTCGCCCGCGAGCTACACGACGAGACCGGGCAGGCGCTGACATCGATCCTGCTCGGTGTGAAGGCGATTCGCGCCTCGAGCTCTCCCGCAGAGGCCGAGCGCGCCGAGACGGAGGTTCGCGCGCAGATCGTGCAGGCTCTGCAGGACGTACGTGCGCTCGCCGTCGAGCTCCGGCCCGCGGCACTCGACGACTTCGGCCTTGTGGCGGCGCTGGAGCGCCTGGCCGAGACGTTCCAGGAACGGAGCGGGCTCGACACGATGGTGCAGGCGAATATCGACGGCCGTCTGCCGGCCGAGATCGAAACGGTGCTCTATCGCGTCGTGCAAGAGGCGCTGACGAACGTGATCAAGCATGCGGGCGCCGAGCACGTCAGCATCGTCCTGCGAAGCCGCGACGGGTCAGTGGCGGTGACGATCGACGACGACGGCAGCGGATTTGCAGCAGACGAGGTTCGCGAGGGCGCGCTGGGGCTGCTCGGCATGCGCGAGCGGCTCGCGCTGGTCGGGGGGACGGTCGAGGTCGAGTCGTCGCCCGAGTCCGGCACGACGATCGCCGCCGAAGTGCCGGTCTAGGTGTAGTTCTGAGCACGTTGGTTCATCCGGGCCGCCTTGGAGGCTGAGCGCTGTCGAGGCAGCTCAAGCTCCAAGGAGGCACCGGATGGATCTGCACGGTAACGCCGCTCTCAGCTGGAGCGGCCGTCGCGAGCTCGCGCGGCGGGTCGTTGATCAGGGCTGGACTCTGAGGGCGGCGGCCGAGGCTGCCGGCGTCAGCGTGCGCTGCGCCGTAAGTGGGTTGGCCGGTGGCGTGACGGCGATCGGCGGCTGCTCGACCGGCCGTCGCGCCGCTGCGTGTCGCAAACCGCACCGACCCGAGCGGGTCGCAGTGATCGTGAAGCTGCGGCAACTGCGGATGACCGCGGCCGAGATCGCAGAGACGCTCGCGATGCCGCTCTCGACCGTCTCGGGGATCCTGACCGGCCTCGGGATCGGCCGCCTGGGGCGGATCGGACTCGAGCAGCCTGTGCGCTATGAGCGCTCCCGGCCGGGTGAGCTGATTCACATCGACGTCAAGAAACTCGGGCGGATCCGCGGTGTCGGTCACCGGATCAGCGGCAGCCGCGCCTCACAGGCAAAGACACGCAGGCTCGGCAAGCTACGCGAGGTGCGCGGCTGGGAGTTTGTGCACATCGCCGTTGACGACTACAGCCGCCTTGCCTACGCCGAGGTCCTCGATGATGAGACGGCCGCGACAGCGGCCACCTTCCTCGCCGTGCCGTTGCCTTCTACCGCCGCTACGGGATCGAAGTTGAGCAGCTCCTCACCGACAACGGCTCCTGCTACCGCGGAGTCCTCCACGCGATCGCCTGCCGCAGACTCGGCATCAAGCACCTCCGCACGCGACCTCACCGCCCGCAGACAAACGGCAAAGCCGAGCGCTTCATACGCACGATGCTCAACGGCTGGGCCTACGGCGCCATCTACGGCTCAAGCCACGAACGCACCCAAGCCCTTGACGGCTGGCTCTGGCACTACAACCATCGACGACGACACTCAGCCCCAGCCACCAACCGCCCATCAGCAGAACCAACGTGCTCGGGTTAATCTAGGCGGAAAGCGGGAGGGCCAGGTGGTCGACCAGGTCGGACAGGGCCGTGACGCTCTCGAGGCTCGCAATCCGGAGGACGACCTTCTCTGCGAGCTCGAGCCGAAGTACGGGGAGGCCACGAATCCGAGCGGCCGGGCCGCGATCAATCGCACAACCGACGATCGACGCGAGCGGGACCGAGAGCGCGTGGCGCCGGGAGCGCAGCTCGAGCCGGCCACGGCTCAAGTTCAACTGACCCGAGTGCAACTCGGTGCCGATCGTCCACAGGATCGCGAGAGTCCCCGTCATGCACAAAGGCTAGAGCGGGCGCGAGCCCACCGGCATCCGCAGGCAACCGTCCTCATTCTGCGGGTTTTCACGGATCAGGCACCTGAACGCTCACGCTATGGTCACGAACGTGGAGCCGACCGTCCGTGTGCTGATCGTCGACGACCACGCTGTCGTGCGCACGGGAATCCGGCTGCTGCTCGACCAGGAGGACGGAATCGAACCGGTCGGCGAGGCCAACTCGGGCCGGGAGGCGATCTTCGAGGCGCGCAGCTTGAAGCCGGACGTGATCCTGATGGACGTCGTGATGCCAGGCGGCAGCGGTCTCGACGTGATCCCGACGCTCCTGAAGGAGCATCCGGACGCCAAGGTTCTGGTGCTCTCGATGCAGGACGACCCGCGTTACGTGCGCGAGGCGTTCGCTGCCGGTGCGACGGGCTACGTCCTGAAGGAGGCGGCTGACGTCGAGGTCGTCGCTGCGGTGCGCGAGGTCGCGCGTGGCGGGCGCTACGTCCATCCGGAGCTCGGCGCGAGGCTCATTGCCGCCGAGGCCGAGGCAGCGCGCAAGGCCGACGAAGACCCACTCTCCGACCGCGAACGCGAGGTACTGCGTCTCCTTGCTCTCGGCTATACGAACTCGGAGATCGCGAAGCAGCTCTTCATCTCCGTCCGCACCGCCGAGACGCACCGCGCCCACATCATGACGAAGCTCCACCTCTCGAGCCGCGCGGCGCTCGTCCGCTACGCGATCGCCCAGGGCTTGCTGGAGGAATAGCCCGCTCGGCCCGGTGCTCCCGGGGCGAAAGCAGCGTCAGGCCGGTTGGGGCACCCACCTTATGGATGAGGGGTCACTGCTTCGTGCGGGTGTCTGACACCGGACGAAGCGGCCCTGGACCTGGCTGAAACGGCGGGCGAACAGTGTCTGACACCGGCCATGTCCGCCCGCAGAGTCAAGCCCGGAAGCCGTCGAGGAGGTCCGAGCTCGCGTGTGGAGGAGGCGTCACTCTTTCGTGCGCGTGTCTGACACCGGCCATATCCGTTCGCGCACCACGCCGGGTCTCAGTGGGCACAGCGGGTGAGTCAACACGGATGCACGAAGAAGGCCGCTTGCGCGGCCTTCTCGTTGCGGTGGTTGGGGGTCGGGGACTAGACCGGGTTGATCGCGGTCGGTGTCGCCGGCTTGTGGGAGAACCAGGTCAGCGCGGTCTCGGGGTTGCGGAGTGCTCCGCCGATCGCGAGGATCGCGAAGCCGAACCCGCTGAGCAGAAGCGCGAACCCGACGACGATCGCGAAGAGCCCGAGCTGCGAGGCCATGAACGAGGTGTTCAGGGCCGTCGTCAGGGCCGTCTCGGTCACCCACACGTTGCGGGCGCCGTTCGCGACGGGCTGCTGCGTCTTCGGATCGATGACCGCGAACTCCTTGTTCGAGGTGGCGCCATCCGGCGTCAGCTCGGCCTTCGGCGTTCCGGGCTTCGCCTGGAACTGACCCATCTGCGAGTAGACGAACCCGCCGGTCGCTTCCAGCGCATGGATCTGCATGTACTGCGCGAAGCAGCGCGCCTTCGCCCCGGTGTTGACCGCCTCGTTGGCCACCGAGCAGGACGGGATGGAGATCTTCGACAGATCGAGCTTCGCCTTCTGCGCCTCGGCGGTGATCCCAGCCGGCGTCATGTCAGGCGAGCCGGTGATCTGCTCGGTCTTCAGCGACGAAGCAACCGTGTCACGGCCATTGACGCCCATCGCGATCGTTACGACACCGAAGGCGATCAGGACGACGGCTGCGACGAGGCCACCGATTTCGAAAAACTTACGCATGTTCCCTACTCCTTCTCTTCAGGGCCGATGCTTTCTTCGCCTTCGACCGTTTCCAGGAGTCTCGGCTCAGCGACGGGCCACGCCATCGTGGCGCGTGCGGAACCGCATTTCGGGTTTCCCACATTCACGGAGTGGGCTGCTCAGCGCAGAAGGCCGCGCTCGAGCGCCCAACGCACGAGCTGCGCCCGCTGCTGGAAACCAAGCTTCCGCATGATCCGAGCTCGCTCCGACTCAACCGTGCGGACCGACACCTGCAACTGGCGCGCGACATCGCGGTTGGTGAGCCCATAGGCAAGCATCACCGCCGCCACCCGCTCCCGCTCCGTCAGCTCCACCTCATCAAGCATGGCCGGAGCTTCGTCACGAGGCGAACCGCGCGCATCCGAGAGTTCCCCGACCTCGGCCGTGGTTTCTACGAGTGTTCCGCGAGCGCACCCCTCACCCGTGACCTGCGGCGAACTACGGCCGACGGTTCAGCGAATCCGCCCATTCATCTGCGCCCGTTCGGTGTCAGGTTGCGAGTTGACATTGACTCTCGACGAAACGGAGCTCTCATGAAGTCGGTTGCCGCACTTATCGCACTACTTGCCGTTGGCGCTGTCGTCGCCACCAGCGCGCTCGCGGCCTCACCGCGGCACGCATCGGTCACGATTCGCCACCAGATGATGGGCTGCCACGCCTGGTCGGTGGGCAGTGGCCCGTACACCGCACATGCCGCCACGAAGCTGTCCACCGGCGGCTCGATCACCTTCACCGACAACGACGTGATGTCGCACCAGTTGATCAAGAAGAGCGGCTCCGCCGTGGTGTTCTCCGGCTCGCACACGATGAGCCACATGGGCGCGACCCTCAAGGTGACGTTCCCCCACGCCGGCACGTATCACTTCACGACGAAGCCCGGCGAGGACTACATGAAGGGCGTCAAGACGATGGGCGAGGACAACGTCCTCACGCTGACCGTCACGGTTGGCTGAACCCTTGTTCATGGTGTGCGGCCGCGCAGGCGGCCGCACACCTTTCTGCGCCGACCTGCAAGTATCGGTCGAGTCAGTCGATCGTCGAGCAAGGGAGGTGCGAGCCGAATGGACGCTCGAGGTGAACAGGCGCGGGGCGCGATGCTGCAAGTGGCGCACGCCTTCGACATCGCCGGGGCCAAGAGCCGGCTGGCCGACAAGGGTGGCTACGAGATCGTGCACTCCTCGCCAGGACTCGAAATCGGCGTCTATGTCCTCGTCGCGCCCGAGCCGGATCACCAGCAACCCCATGCCGACGACGAGGTCTACATCGTGCTCGAGGGGCAGGGCGCGCTCGAGGTCGAGGGCAAGGTCGTGGAGTTGCACGAGGGAGAAGCGACCTTCGTGCCGGCCGGCGCACAGCACGGCTTCGTCGGCTACGAGCAGCTGAGCGTGCTCGTGATCTTCGAGAAGGTACGACGCTGACCGCAGCGGAGCAGCCGCTCCCGCCCGACGAACTCGAGCTGATCGACGCGTACTGGCGGGCGGCGAATTACCTCTCGGTCGGGCAGATCTACCTCCTGGACAACCCCTTGCTCCGACGGCCGCTCGAGGCAGAGGACGTGAAGCCGCGACTGCTCGGCCACTTCGGCACCACTCCGGGGCTGAACTTCGTCTACGCGCACGTGAACCGCGCGATCAGGGCACGGGCTCTCTCCGCGATCTACATAACCGGCCCAGGGCACGGTGGGCCGGGGCTGGTCGCGAACGCCTACCTCGAGGGCACCTACTCCGAGCTCTACCCGCACATCTCCGAGGACGAGGCTGGGCTGCGTGAGCTCTTCCGCCAGTTCTCCTTCCCCGGCGGGATCCCGTCCCACGTCGCGCCCGAGACGCCGGGCTCGATCCACGAGGGCGGCGAGCTCGGCTACGCGCTCTCGCATGCGTTCGGCGCAGCCTTCGACAACCCAGACCTGCTCGTCGCGTGCGTTGTCGGGGACGGCGAGGCCGAGACCGGGCCGCTTGCGACGAGCTGGCACTCGAACAAGTTCCTGAACCCCGTCACCGACGGAGCCGTGCTGCCGATCCTGCACCTGAACGGCTACAAGATCGCTAATCCGACGGTGCTCGCGCGCATCCCGGAGCGCGAGCTGATCTCTCTGTTCGAAGGCTATGGCTGGCGACCACGGATCGTGCGGAGCGAGCTGGGCGAGCCGACGGCGGCTGCTCACCAGCGTTTTGCCGCGACGCTCGACGAGTCGCTCGACGAGATTCGCGTCATCCAGGCTGCCGCACGCAGCGGCGAGACCACCGAGCGGCCCACGTGGCCGATGCTGATTCTCGAGACGCCGAAGGGCTGGACGGGGCCGCGCGAGGTCGACGGGGTGCAGGTCGAAGGGACGTGGCGGTCGCATCAGGTGCCCGTAGGAGCCGCGCGCGAGAATGCGGGTCACCGCGCGATCCTCGAGGAATGGCTGCGCAGCTACCGGCCCGACGAGCTCTTCGACGAGCACGGTCGGCTCCTCGCCGCGCTGCGGGCGTTGGCGCCGTCGGGCGATCGACGGATGAGCGCCAACCCGCATGCGAATGGCGGCGCGTTGCTCCACGACCTCGTGCTGCCCGACTTCCGCGACTACGCGGCGACGGTCGAGCGGCCCGGCGTGACTTCGAGCGAGGCGACCCGCGTGCTCGGCTCATTTCTCCGCGATGTGATCGCGGCCAACCGCACGAACTTCCGGTTGTTCGGCCCCGACGAGACAGCGTCGAACCGCCTCGGTGACGTCTTCGAGGTGACTGGCCGCGCGTGGGACGCCGAGCGCGAGCCGACCGACGAAGGGCTCGCACGTGACGGACGCGTGATGGAAGTGCTCTCCGAGCACCAGTGCCAGGGCTGGCTGGAGGGCTACCTGCTCACCGGCCGCCACGGGCTCTTCAACTGCTACGAGGCCTTCATCCACATCGTCGACTCGATGTTCAACCAGCATGCCAAGTGGCTGAAGGTGACCCGGCAAATCCCTTGGCGCCTGCCCGTCGCCTCGCTCAACTACGTGCTCTCGTCGCACGTCTGGCGGCAGGATCACAACGGCTTCTCCCACCAGGATCCCGGGTTCATCGACCACGTCGTGAACAAGAAGGCCGAGGTGATCCGCGTCTATCTGCCCCCGGACGCGAACACACTGCTGTCGGTCGCCGACCACTGCCTCCGCTCGCGCAACTACGTCAACGTCATCGTCGCCGGCAAGCAGCCCGCGCTCGACTACCTGACGATCGACGAAGCGATCATCCACTGCACGCACGGCCTCGGCATCTGGGACTGGGCCTCGTCTGACGAGGGCGGCGAGCCGGACGTCGTCATGGCTTGTTGTGGCGATATCCCGACACTCGAGACGCTGGCCGCGGTGGCGCTGCTTCGCGAGCACCTACCGGAATTGAAGGTTCGGGTCGTGAACGTCGTCGACCTGATGCGGCTCCAGCCGCGCACCGAGCATCCACACGGACTGTCAGACGCCGAGTTCGACTCGCTGTTCACGGCAACAAGACCCGTCGTGTTCGCCTACCACGGCTACCCATGGCTCATCCACCGGCTCACCTATCGCAGGACGAATCACCACAACCTGCACGTGCGCGGCTACAAGGAAGAGGGAACTACGACGACGCCGTTCGACATGGTGATGCTGAACGACCTCGACCGCTTCCACTTGGTCATCGATGTCGTCGACCGAGTTCCCCACCTCGCCGATCGAGCGGCGCATCTGCGACAGCACATGGTCGAGCGGCGTCTCGCGGCGCGCGCGTACACACGCGAGCACGGCGACGACGATCCAGAGATCCGCGACTGGTCGTGGCCGTACTGACCGACGACGTACTCGTCGTCAACGCGGGATCGACGAGTCTCAAGCTGAGCGTGGTCGGCCCGCACGACGAATCCCGGCCGGTCGCCTCGCTTGAGGACATTCAGGCGGTTGTCGCGATCGGGCACCGAGTCGTCCACGGCGGCGACCGGTTCGGCGACCCGGTCCGGATCGACGAATCAGTGATCGCCGGCCTCGAGAGCCTGGTCGAGCTTGCCCCGATCCACAACCGCGCGTCGCTCGACGCGATCAGCGAGGCACACGATCTTTACCCGGGCACGTCGCATGTAGCGGTATTCGACACGGCCTTCCATCGGACTCTGCCCGAGGTCGCGAGGACGTACGCCTTACCGGAGCGGTTCCGCGCCCGCGGCATCCACCGGTTCGGCTTCCATGGGCTGTCTGTCCAGTGGGCCTCCGAGCGCGTGCAGGTCGAGCGGCTCGTTGTCTGCCATCTCGGCGGCGGCTCGTCGGTCACCGCGGTCAAGGAGGGCTCATCGATCGACACCACGATGGGCTTCACGCCCCTGGAAGGTGTCCCGATGGCGACTCGGGCCGGGTCGATCGACCCAGGCGCCCTGCTCTACCTCCTCCGGCACGGTGTCTCGGTGGAGGAGGTCGATCAGGCACTCGAGCACGAGTCCGGCCTGCTTGCGCTCGCCGGCACCGCCGATGTGTCGGAACTCGAGGCGAGTGGCTCTCCCGCAGCGCGGCTCGCACTCGAGCTCTACGGCTACCGCGTCGCCCAGGCGGTCGCGAGCATGGCGACCGCCCTCGGCGGCCTCGACGCGCTCGTCTTCACGGCCGGCATAGGCGAGCACGCCGCGCGCATCCGCGCCGACGTCTGCGGGCGTCTTGCCTTTCTGGGTGTCGCGCTCGACGAAGCGGCGAACAAGGGTGCGCACGGCCAGGCCGAGATCTCCGCGGCGACCTCTCCCGTCGCCGTCCATGTCGTGCCTGCGCGCGAGGATGCCGTAGTCGCGCGGGCCGTCCGCAGCCTCATCTGAGCGCATTACGGGTTTTCCACAGCGGACGACCACGGTCTTCCCCGACGCCACAGGCCCGGCCGGCACCGAGACTCAGTGGGCGATGACCACGCGAGCTCGCCCCTCCCGTCCCGGGCGCACAGTCGCCGCGAGCAGCCGCAACCGGCAGCGGGCCGCGGCTCCCTCGCTAACGCGACCCGAGCCGGCCGAACCGTCCGGCGCGATCAGCGCAGCCGACGAGATCGACCTGGATCGCCTGAGTGCCACGTGGCGCACAGCGCTCGATCAGGCGGAGACGGCGCTCCACTCGACGGCTGCTGTTCTTTCGACGGACGCGTTGCGGGGACGCGCCGCGGCGCTCAGCAGCGAGCGCACCTCGGCAGGGCTCGCACTCGAGTCGCTCGCCCGCGAACGCGGGGTCGTCGGTTGGTTCTCCGACCTTCAGGTGCCGACCGCGAACATTCCGCGCCTCCTCGGGCTGCCACCCGGCGTCCACGCCTGCATCTTCGACTCCGAAGGCGTGCTTGACGAGAGCGCCGCGGTCCATGCGGACGCCTGGAAGGAGACCTTCGACGAGCTCGTGAGGCGGCGGAGTGAACGCACCGGAGGCCGGTTCGCCCAGTTCGACCCCCGCGGCGACTACTCGGAGTTCATCGACGGCAAGCTACGCCTCGAGGGCGTGCGGGCCTTCCTCGCGAGCCGCGGGATCCGTCTGCCCGAAGGCGATCCCCGCGACCTCGCCGGCCGCGAAACAGTGAACGGCCTCGCGAACCGCAAGCGCGAGGTGCTCGACCGGCTGCTCCGCGAACGACACGTCAAAGCGTTCGCGGGCTCGCGCCGCTACCTACGCCTCGCTCGCACCGCCGGGCTGAGCATCGGAGTGGTCTCCGCCAGCGCCAGCAGCGGCATCATTCTCGCCCGCTCGAACATCGCCGAGCTCATTGACGAATCGATCGACGGCAACGTGATGGTGAGGGAACAGCTGCGGAGCAAGCCCGCACCCGACGTGCTCCTCGCCGCCTGCCGGCACCTCGAGGTCGAACCCGCCCGGTCGGCCGCCTTCGAGACGACCGCGGCGGGCATCACCGCAGCGCTCTCCTCAGGCTTCGCGTATGTCGTCGCCATCGCGCCACCCTCGGCCCACGGGACACTCCGCCGGCACGGCGCCGACATCACGGCCCCGAGCCTGCACGACCTACTCGACCTACGGCGCACACCAGCGCGCTAAAGACACCTGGGCGAACGTCCCTCAGTGCGTCGGAAACGCGCCTCGTGAACGACATCGGGCGTTCGCCAATGACCCGTGCGGAGAATCCACGTGTCGGGCGGCAACGGGTTGGGGGCGCCGCGGCGCCCCCAACCCCCAATCGCGGCGTTGCCGGCTTTCAGCGAGCGCCGACGACCTCCAGCGCTTCCTCATGCTCCGGCAGTGCCGGCACCGGCTCGGCGGTGAGGACGACCTTGAGCGCGTGAGTCTCCGCGGCGGCCGCGAACGTGTCGTACGCGAGCTCCGTATCGGACAGCGAGAACCGATGTGTCGCGAAGAGCGACGGGTCGAGCCTCCGCTCCTGGATCAGCTTCAGCAGCTGCGGCGTCGTCTTGGTGTCGACGAGGCCGGTCGTGATCGTGACGCCCTTGATCCACAGCGTCTCGAGATGCAGCGTGACGGGGTGTCCGTGGACTCCGACGTTCGCCACATGCCCGCCTGAGCGGACGATCGCCGCGCAGAGCTCGAAGCTGTCCGGCACGCCGACCGCCTCGACGGCGACATCGACGCCCATTCCTTCGGTCAGCTCCATGATGCGGGCGATTGCGTCCTCGCGGCTGTTGTTGATCGTCGAGTCGGCGCCGAACTCGAGCGCCTTCTCGAGCCGCGTGTCGGCCAGATCGATCGCGACGATGTGACCGGGCGTGAACAGCTTCGCCGTCATGATCGTGGCGAGACCGATCGGCCCGGCCCCGACGATTGCGACGGTGTCACCCGGCTGGATGCCGCCGTTCATGACGCCCACCTCGAACGCGGTCGGCAGGATGTCCGCGAGGAACAGCACGTCCTCGTCGGAGAGCTCCTCCGGGACCTTGTACACCGAGGTGTCGGCAAACGGCACTCGCGCGAACTCGGCCTGGAGACCGTTGATCGTGTGGCCGAAGATCCAGCCACCGCCGCCGGTGCAGAGCCCGTACCGACCGTCCTTGCAGAACTGACAGCGGCCGCAGGACGTAATGCACGAGACCAGCACACGATCGCCCGGCACCACCGTGGTCACTGCGGCGCCGACCTCGACGATCGTGCCGACGGCCTCGTGGCCGAGGATCGTTCCCGGGGTCGTCTCCGGAACGTCGCCCTTCAGGATGTGCAGATCCGTGCCGCAGATCGTCGCGGCGTCGATCCGAACGATCGCGTCGGTCGGATCCAGGATCTTCGGATCCGGGACCTCTTCCCAGGCTCGTTCCCCGGGGCCGTGATAGACGAGGGCTTTCATAGCGCCTCCCTTGGGTTGTGTGCACGCACCGGAAAGCCGGTGCCAGAATTTGTCGAGCGCATTTCAGCCTCCCGCCGCCACATAACGGGCGGTGGTTGCGAGGACGGCCTGCGCCGCAGCGAGACGCGCCACCGGAATGCGGAACGGTGAGCACGACACGTAGTCGAGTCCTGCGGATTCGCAGAACGCGATCGATGCGGGGTCTCCCCCGTGCTCACCGCAGATCCCCACCTCCAATGTCGGCCGAATCGCTCGTCCGCGTTCGACCGCGATGCGGATGAGCTCACCGACACCGTCGACGTCGAGCGTCTGAAATGGATCGTGCTCGAGCAGGCCATGCTGGAGATAGAAGGTGAGGAACCGTCCCTGGGCGTCGTCGCGAGACACGCCGAGTGTGGTCTGGGTGAGGTCGTTCGTACCAAACGAGAAGAAGTCGGCGTGAGCGGCGAGATCGCCTGCACGCAGAGCCGCCCGGGGCAGCTCGATCATCGTTCCGACCCGGTAGGCGAGGCCACCTTCCTCGGCGACGACTCGAGCGGTCATCGCGACCAGCTCCTTTAGCTCGGATTCGAACGCAACCAGTGGATGCATGATCTCGACGTCCGGCACGATCCCGGTGCGGCGCTGGACGATCTTGGCGGCACGGGCGATTGCGCGCACCTGCATCTCGTAGATCTCCGGGCGCTCGAGCCCGAGGCGGCAACCCCGCGTTCCGAGCATCGGGTTCGCCTCACGTAGCGCGAGTATGCGGTCGCGGACGCGCGCATCCTCGACCTCGGCCGGGTCGGGCAGGAACTCGTGCAGCGGCGGATCGAGGAGGCGAATCGTCACGGGCAGGCCCGACATCGCCGTGAAGATCCCTTCGAAGTCTGACTGCTGGAGGGGCAGGAGCCGTGCGAGCGCCGCGCTTGCTCCCTCCGCAGATGGAGCGAGGATCATCTCGCGCACGATCGGCAGCCGATCGGCGGCCATGAACATGTGCTCGGTGCGGCAGAGGCCGATGCCTTCCGCCCCGTTCTCCCTTGCGCGAGCCGCGTCGGCCGGAGTGTCGGCATTCGCCAACACCCGCAGCCGCCGCACGTCATCCGCCCAGGCAAGGATGGTCGCGAGGTTGGGATCGGGCTCCGGCTCGACGAGCGGGGCGAGGCCGAGGATCACCCGTCCGGTGCTGCCGTCGATCGTCAGCGGTTCTCCTTCGTGGATCACGAGATCACCGACGCGCGCCAGGTGTTCCGCCGCGTCGACCTCGAGCGCCGCGCAGCCTGCGACACACGGCTTGCCGAGCCCGCGGGCGACGACGGCTGCATGCGACGTCATTCCGCCGCGTGCCGTCAGCACGCCTCGAGCCTGTAGCAGGCCGTGAATATCGTCGGCGGTCGTCTCGGGCCGGACGAGGACGACTTCTTGACCGTCCTCACTGCGAGCCGCCGCCGTGTCCGCGTCGAAGACAGCCAGACCCGAGGCGGCGCCTGGCGAGGCGGCAAGTCCGGTGGCGACGACCACGACATTCGCCTGCGGATCGATTGTCGGATGAAGCAGCTGTTCCAGTTGGCCTGCATCGATCCGCTGCACGGCTTCGGTGCGCGTGAGCAGTCCCTCGTTCTCCATGTCGACCGCCGCGCGCAGTGCTGCGGTGGTGGTTCGCTTGGCTCCCCGAGTCTGCAGGAGGAAGAGCCGGCCGCTCTCGATCGTGAACTCGACGTCCTGAACGTCGCGGTAATGCCCCTCGAGCTCGGCAACGGCCGTCTCGAGCTGCGCGTACGCCGCGGGCAATGATGACTTCATCTGCTGGACAGGGTTCGGTGTCCGCGTTCCTGCAACAACGTCCTCGCCCTGCGCCTCGCCGAGGAACTCACCGAAGAGGCCCGGCTGGCCGGTGGCGGGATCGCGACTGAAGCAAACTCCGGTCGCCGAGCGTCCGTCGCGGTTCCCGAAGACCATCTGCACGATGTTCGCGGCCGTTCCCGCATCGCCGGAGATTCCCGCCGTCTCGCGATACACGCGTGCCCGCGGCGCATTCCACGATTCGAAGACCGATTCGACCGCTGCGAACAGCTGCCGTCGAGGGTCTTGCGGAAAGTCGGCGCCCGTTGCTTCGAGATAGATGCCGCGGAAGCTGTCGACCAGCTCCTCGAGATCCTCGTTTCCGAGCGTACCGCCGCGACGTTGCTCGAGCCTCTCGAGCTCGGCGGCGAACACGGCGGAGTCGAGGCCTTCGACCACCTCGCCGAACATCTGGATCAGGCGGCGATACGCGTCGAGAAGGAAATGCACGGATGCCGGCGGCGCCTGGCGAATCGCGGCGTCGTTCAGACCGAGATTCAGGATCGTCTCCATCATTCCCGGCATCGAGACCGGCCCGCCCGAGCGCACCGAAACGAGCAGCGGGTCGGTCGGATCGCCGAAGCCCTTGCCGGTGCGACGCTCGAGCGCCGCGAGATGCTCGTCGATCTCGTTCTGAAGTTCGAGGGGCAGTGGGCCGGGATGAGCGAGGTGGTAGCGGCACGCCTCCGTCGTCACGGTGAACCCGGCCGGGACAGGCAACCCGAGAACGGTCATCTCTGCGAGGCCGAGGCCTTTACCCCCGAGCATGTTGCGGCCACCGTCGCAGGGTTCGTCAAAGTCGTAAACAAGCTTCTCGGTCATGGTGAGCACCTCCCGGCGCACAGTTCGATGAGGTCGTGCCAGTCCGCCTCGACCTGCTGCTGGATCCGGTCGACCGTTGCTTGCGCGTCCGGTTCGAGCAGGTGGGCGAAGCGCTTCTGAAGCCGGAGCCAGTCCACGACCGGGATCGGCCGCGCGGGCTCATAGCTCATCGCGTACCGGCCGTCGACGACCTCGTAGAGCGGCCAGAAGAGACATTCGACGGCGGCGTCGAGGACGCGCGGCATCAGACGCGGCTCATGTCCCCAGCCGACAGGGCAGTCGGTCAGCACGTTGAGGAACGACGTCCCGTCGACCGCGATCGCAGCGGAGACCTTGCGGCTCAGATCGTCCCAGTGACTGGCGACGGCCTGGCCGACGTACGGGACATGGTGCGCAACGGCAATGGCGGTCATGTCCTTGCGCTTCTGTGCCTTCCCGAAGCTCTCGCTGCCCGCGGGGCTCGTGGTTGTACTCGCCCCGAATGGCGTCGCCCCCGAGCGCTGGATGCCCGTGTTCATGTACGCCTCGTTGTCGTAACAGACGAAGAGGAAGCGGTGTCCGCGCTCCATCGCGCCCGAAAGCGCCTGCATGCCGATGTCGTAGGTGCCACCGTCACCGGCGAACACCACGATCGCGACCTCGCCCGCCGGCAATCCATGACGGCGCGCCAGTGCGCGTTGTGCGCTCTCGACACCGCTCGCCACCGCCGCAGCGTTTTCGAACGCGACGTGCATCCACGGCACGTTCCACGCCGTTGTCGGGTAGCGGGTCGTCGCGACCTCCAGGCAGCCGGTCGCGTTGACGACGACAACCGGCTTGTCGATCGTGCTCAAAACGGTGCGGACGACGAGGGGGATCCCGCAGCCCTGGCAGAGAGAGTGCCCACCGCGTAGCGGCGGCACGCCGTGCTGATTGCGAACGAGCGTCTTCAGACGGGACATTCCTCACCTCGCACTCCGACGTAGGCCGGCTGGCCGCCGGCGAAGATCTCCCGCACACCGGCGGGATGCAGGTCGCGGCCGCCGAGCCCGTACACGTGACCGCGTAGGGCGCAGCCACTGCCGTAGAGCGCTGTCGCGACCTCCGCATGAAGTGCCGGTGTGCCTCCGGGAGAGTCCGACCGGTCGAGGACGATCACGGTCTCCACGCCGGCGAGCGCAGCCGTGAGCTCGACGGCAGGGAACGGACGGAAAGAGCAGACGCGGAGGAGCCCCACGCGCTCACCGGCGGCGCGCAGGTCGTCGACCACATCCTTCACGGTCCCGGCGGTCGAACCGAGCGCGACGATCACACGCTCGGCGCCGTCCAGCCTGTACTCCTCGAGCGCCCGGAGGCTGCGTCCGGCAAGCGCCTCGAATGCTTCCGAGGCCTCGACGAGAGCGACCTGCGCGAAGTCGAGCGCAGCCGCCTGCTGGCGACGCAACTCAAAGTAGTTGTCGGGCATCGCGAAGGGCCCATGCGTCATTGGGACGCCGACGTCGAGCAGCGGCTGCGCGAGGTCGTAGTCACCCACGAAATAGCGCGCATCGTCGTCGTCGAGCAACTCGACCGGCTCGGCGGCATGGGTGATCGTGAAGCCGTCGAGGCAGACGAGTACCGGGAGGAGAACGCCGGGATGCTCGGCGATCCTCGGCGCCACGAGCATCAAGTCGTAGGCCTCCTGAGCGTTCTCCGCGAACAACTGCACCACGCCCGAGTCGCGGATCAGCATCGAGTCCGAGTGGTCGCAGTGGATGTTGATCGGCCCTGAGAGCGCTCGATTTCCGAGCGCCATGACGATCGGGGCGCGCATCGACGCCGCGATGTACACGACCTCTGCCATCAGCGCGAGCCCTTGAGAGGACGTCGCCGTGATCGTTCGCGCGCCGGCGAGCGCGGAACCGATCGCAGCGCTCATCGCCGAATGCTCGGACTCGACGTCGACGAGCTCGGCATGCGCGCGACCGTCCGCGACGAACTTCGCGAAGCCCTGGATGATCGGCGTCTGTGGGGTGATCGGGTAGACCGGGACGACATCCGGGTCGATCTGACGCATCGCGTGCGCGACAGCCTCGCCGCCGGTGAGAAGCTCCTTCACGACGGCTCCTCGATCATCGAGATCGCCGCGACCGGACAGACCTCGGCACACACCTCGCAGCCCTTGCAGAACGTGTAGTCAAAGCCGGTGAACGTCGTCCCGTCGAGGGTGATCGCCGAGTCGGGGCAGTAGATCCAGCAGAGCAGGCAGTTCACACAGGCCGAAAGGTCGACCTCGGGCCGCACGCCCGTCCGCCAGCCACCGGTGCGCGGCTGCAACGCCGTGTCGGGAGACACGCGTCCGCCGGCCGGGAGGTCGCGCCAGGGTTTCAGATCGGGCATTCGTAGCCTTTCCGCACGGCTGCGCGAACCGCGTCCGCGCCGGCCTTGCGGCCGAGCTGATCTGCAGCGGCGTCCTCGAGGAACTGGAGCGGCGGCTCGCCGAGCGCGGCTGCGACCGCCCCGAGCATGACCATGTTCGCGAAGCCCGAGCCGTCGGTGGCAGCGAGCCGAGTCGCCGGCACGCACCGGACGTCGAGCCCGGCGAGCCCGCTCGGCACCTGCTCGGCGTTCACGAGCACGACACCGTCGTCCCGTAGCCCGTCTGCGACGTCGGACTCGTGCACGAGCGTCGGCTCGAGGACAACCACGAGATCGGGCTCGGTGACAGAGTCGTGGCGGCGAATCGGGCGAGTCGAGGTGCGGGTGAACGCCCGCAGAGGTGCGCCGCGCCGCTCCGGCCCGTATTCCGGGAACGCCTGCACGTTCTTGCCGCTCCGCATGAGCGCGAGCGCGAGCACCTGTGCCGCGGTCTTCGCGCCCTGCCCGGCGCGAGCGTGCCACCGAATCTCGGTCAGCTCGCTCACTGGAAGCTCTCCGCGATCGCCGCGGCTGCGCGCTTGCCCTGTCGCACAGCTTCAACGACACTCGCGCCACCGTCGACCGCGTCGCCGCCCGCGTAGACACGGCGGTTCGAGGTGCGGCCGAACCCGTCGACCTCGATCAGCCCCTTGGCGAGCCTGAAACCGCCGAACCGCCCTGAGAGCTCGGGCCGGGGCATCTGGCCGATCGCCTTCACGACGGTGTCGGCTGGGAGACGAAAGTCGGTTCCGGGAACCGGTTCGGGGCGGCGGCGGCCGCTCGCATCAGGAGCGCCGGCCCGCATCGAGATGCATTCAACGGCGGTGACGTGACCCGACCCCAGCAGCCTGACGGGCAAGGAACGCCAGGCGAACCGCACTCCTTCCCCTTCCGCCTCCTCGACCTCGAAGGCGTAGGCCGGCATGTCGGAGCGCGAGCGGCGGTACGCGATCGTGACGCTCGCGGCGCCCAGGCGGAGCGATTCCCGAGCAACGTCGATCGCGGTGTTTCCGCCCCCGATCACGACCACCTTCCGACCGACCGCGGGCGGAGTCCCGGTCTTCAGCGCCTCGATGAACGGCAGTGACTCCCAAACACCCGGAAGGTCGCTGCCGGGCAGCTCGAGCTCGACGTCGGCGCCCAGACCGACGCCGAGAAACACAGCGTCGTAGCCGGCGAGGCGATCGAGGCAGGTCACGGATGCCCCGAGTTCGAACCGCACACCGAGCGCCTCGAGAGCCCGCTGCTCGGCGGAGAGCGGCTCCTGCTCGATGCGGTACGGCGCGATCGCGAAGCGAACAAGACCGCCGATCTCGTCGCGCGCTTCGAAGACAGTGACCGAGTGGCCGACCGCCGCGAGCTCCCCGGCGCAGGCGAGCCCGGCCGGTCCAGCGCCGACGACCGCGACCTTCCGGCCGGTTGGCCGAGCGGGCCGCCGGATCGGCAGCTCGCCCTCGAGCGCCTTGTCGGTTGCGAACCGTTGCAAGGCGGCGATCTGGATCGGTCGTCGACCCTCGTGAGCGAGCACGCAGGCTCCTTCGCAAAGGACCTCGGCCGGGCACACCCGCGCGCACGTCGCGCCGAGGATGTTCTCGGCGAAAATCGTCTCCGCGGCCGCGAGCACGTTGCCGTCGGCGATCGCCTCGACGAAGGACGAGACGTCCACCCGGGCGGGGCACGCGGCGGTGCATGGCGCCTCGGCGTAGAGGCCGCCACAGGCGAGACATCGGTCGGCCTCGAGCAGCGCCTCGTCGTAGGAGAGGGGTGGGCGGAGCTCGGTAGGCAGTGCGGCCGGTGACACGACGTCGAAACTCATCGGTCCGAGTCTCCTGCCCCTGGTCGGTCCCGGCATCAGCGGGACCGCGGATCGCCGTGTGGTATTTCCACAACACGTGGTTCACGGACGCCGAAGCGGCCGGCAGTACGGACTCTTTGCCCGCACTGCCGTCCGCTCGCTGATGCCTGCGGTCAGACGGCCGCAGCAACCGGCAC
>CAWJGF010000028.1:0-192500 GCA_963842335.1 uncultured Thermoleophilia bacterium
ATGCGGCGCTGGCCGCCGACGCCGTAGAGGATCTGCATCTTCGCCGGGTCGCCGGCGACCGCGCGCAGCAGCCAGTCGCGCCAGGCGCGCGCCTCGTCGTTGAAGCCCGGCATTCATCAGCGCGTAGAGCGTGAAGGTTGCATCGCGCAGCCAGCAGAAGCGGTAGTCCCAGTTCCGCACGCCGCCGATGTGCTCCGGCAGTGACGTCGTCGGTGCGGCGACGATTCCGCCGGTCGGCTGATAGGTGAGCGCCTTCAGCACGAGCAGCGACGTGTGCACCGCGTCGGGGTAGTCGCCGTCGTAGCGCAGCTCGCTCAGCCAGTCGCGCCAGAACCGCTCCGTGTCGGCAGCGCCGACTCGGCGTCGACCGGCTCTGGGCTGCTGCTCGCGCGACGGGGACCAGGTGAGCACGAACGGAACGCGCTCTCCCTTTTCGCACGGTGAACTCCGCGCGGTGGGTCATCCCCTCGGGCTCGAGGTCGATCGGCGTGCGGAGCACCAGGGCGTCGGGGCCGCCGACCGCGACGAGTCGTCTCCTCGTCGAGCCTCGCGCACCCACGGCACGATCGAGCCGTAGTCGAAGCGGACCACGAGCTCGGTGCTCATCTCGACGTGGCCGTCGAGTCCCTCGACGATGCGCACGAGGTCGGGCTTCGTCTCGCGCGGCGGCATGAAGTCGATCACGCGCACGCGGCCGTCGTCCGTCTCGCCATTCCGACTCGAGGATCAGCGTCTCGTCGCGATAGCGCGCGTCGGTCGCCGGCCCGCGCCGCACGGGAGCGAGCAGCCAACGTCCGTTGTCGTCGAGCCGAGCAGCGCGCCGAAGCACGAGCCGGAGTCGAACCGTGGGAAGCACAGCCAGTCGACCGACCCGTGCGGCTGACCAGCGCTGCCGTCTGAAGGTCGCCGAGGAGGGCGTAGTCCTCGATCCGCTCGGCCATCAGTCGAGTTCTCGATCGAGGTCTCGGGCGGCAGGCGCTTCACGGCGCGGTTGAACCGGCGACGTACGGATCGGCGTCGGTCGTCGAGCGTCCGCGCGTAAGTGGTCGCGCATGTCCTCGAGGATCTCCGCGCCGGTCGCGATGCGCGTCGATGTAGTCGCCGAAGCGCTCTTCGGCCTCGTCGCGGTCCGCGGTCGAGTTGTAGCGCAGAACGTCGCGTTCGCTTCGTCATCAGGTCGGCGTGCTCGCGCACGAAGAGGTCGAGCTGCCGACGATCAGCTCGCGTGAATCGCGAGCGGCCGAACATCACAGCAGCTCCCGGTAGAGCGCGAGGTGCTGCTGCCGCGGCTGCCGTCCCAGGTCAGCTCGCCGCGCGCACGCTCCGCGCCCGCACGTGCGCGCGCGAGCGCATCGCGGTCGTCGAGCAGCGTGCGCACTGCTTCGGTGAGCGCGTCGACGTCGCCGGCCGGCACGACCGCGCCCGCGCCGAAGCGCGGACCGGCTCGCCAAGGCCGGCGACGTCGTAGACGACGGCCGGCACGCCGGCGCCGAGCGCCTGCAGCAGCGCGCCCGACTGGTCGAGCTCGGCGCGGTAGGGGAAGACCGCGACGGTCGCTTCCGACAGCGCGCGGTCGAGCTCCGTTGCGAGAGATAGCCGAGCCGCCATTCGACTCGCTCCGCGCTCGCGCAGACCGTCGAGCGGCATCGCGGGATCGCCGGCGACGAGCAGGCGTGCGTCCGGCAGCCGGCGCGTCACCTCGATCGCGTCGGGCAGTCCCTTGTACGGCGCGGATCATGCCGAGCGCGAGCAGCGTGTGCCCGTCGTCTGCGCGCGTGCGCCGCGCTCGGGTAGACCGGATGCGGGATGACGTGCGCGTCGATGCCGAGCTCGGCGAGCGTCTCGCGGCCGCGCTCGGTGTGCACGACGACGCGGTCGAACTTGCGCGAGCAGCTGCTGCCACAGCTCGCGTCGCGACGCGGTGCGCCGCGGCAGCAGGTCGTGCGCAGTGAAGACCGACGGCGCGCGGAAGCGCAGCGTGCACGTCGGGCTGCGGCAGCGCGAGCCACTGCAGGTGCAGCACGTCGGGTCGCGCCGCCGCGAGCGACGCCGAGGACGCCGAGATGCTCGACCGCCTTCAGCGGCAGCCGCAGCGCGCGAGCGCCGGAAGAGGCGCGACGACAGCGGGTAGAAGCGCTCGCTGCGGCGGTAGCCGTCCGGGGGCGGGCAGCGCGCCGAAGCGAAAGTGCGACGTCGCCAGCTCGACGTCGGCGCCCGCAGCCGCGAGCGCGCGCCGCGAGCTCGTGGTCGTACCAGGGCGTGAACGCCGGCGGGTCGGCGAGGAGGACGCGCACCGAAGTAGCGTAGTGCGCGTGCTCGTCCGGAGCTGGAACCTCTTTCACGGCAACACCGTGCCGCCGCAGCGGCAGGCGTTCCTGCGACGAGATGATCGCGGCTCGCGACCGCGCGACGATCCCGACGTGCTCTGCTTGCAGGAGGTTCCCGCCTGGGCGCTCGACCGCTTCACCGTCGGCGACGTCGCCGCGCGGCCCGGTGTTCGGCCGGTGCCGATCCGGCCGGCCGGCCGCGCTCGACCGACGCTGAACCACGGCGTCCTCCGCTCGGCGTTCTCCGGCCAGGGCAACGCGATCCGGGTGTCGCCGCGGCTGCGCGTGCTCGACGCATCGCGTGCCTGACGCTCAACCCGCGCCGCTTCCGCGACGCTCAGCGCGCGAGCTCGAGCTCGGCGCCGTGGCGCGGCTCGCGTGGGCGAAGGAGCGGCGCATCGTCGCAGGCGGTGCGGATCGCGACGCCGACGGGCGCACGCTCCTCGTCGCGAACACGCACTGCACGAGCTTCCCGCCGACCAGCGCCTCGCCGAGGCCGAGCTGCTGCGCGCCGCGTGGTTTGCAGACTCGGCCGCCGAGCCGGACGAGTCGTCGTCCTCGCCGGCGATTTCAACGTCACGGCCGACGCGCTCGCGCACGCTCGTCGACTCGACCGGGCCGGAGTGGGGGTTCTCCGCGGCCGGCCCGGGCATCGACCACATCCTCGTCCGCGGTGCCGCCGTCAACGCCGCTCCGCGCTGGCCGGACGAGCAGCGACGCGCGTGGCGACGTCCTGCTGTCCGATCATGCGCCGGTGGAGGTGGAGATCGACGTGAACTGGGCCGAGGAGCGCGCGCGCTTCCCGGTCTGCGAGCGGTACGCGTATCTGAACGCCGGCACGTTCGGCCCGCTCGCGCGCGCGACGCTCGACGCGATGGCGACGTCTGCGCGCGTGGGAGGCCGAGCACGGCCGCGGCGGACGGCGTACTTCGACGAGATGCTCGCGCGGCGCGAGCGCGTGCGCGCGCTGCTCGCCGCGCAGATCGGCGTCGCCGCCCGAGCACGTCGCGCTGACCGACTCGACCACGCAGGGCGTGCACGATCGTCGTCGCTCGGGCTCGGCCTCGGGCCGGGCGACGAGGTCGTGACGACCGATGCGGAGCACTTCGGGCTGACCGGCCCGCTCGCTCGGCGCCGGCGCCGAGCTGCGGATCGCCCGGTCGCGGGCGCGCGCGCCGACGACATCTTCGACGCTGATCCGCAGCGCAGGTCACGCCGCGCACGCGGCTGATCGCGCTCTCGGCCGTCTCGTGGATCGACGGGACGGTCTTTCCCGTGGCGCGAGCTGCGCGAGGCGACGGGCTGCCGGTGCTCGTCGACGGCGCCCAGTCGGTCGGGCGCGATCGAGGTCGACGCGGCCGCCGCCGACTTCTACACGGTCAGCGCGCAGAAGTGGCTCTGCGGCCCGGACGCGACCGGTGCGCTCTACGTCCGCGACCCGACGGCCTGCCGCCGCGGCTCGTCGCGTACCCGTGCGCCGAGACCTACGACATCGCCGCGGGCACGTGGGAGCCGAAGCCGGGCGCGCGCGCTTCGACCCGGGCTTCACGCCGGCGTCGTCGCTCGCCGGGCTCGAGGCGGCGCTCACCGAGCTGCCGCGACGGCCGCTTCGAGCGCGCGCGCGAGCTGGCCGGGCGCTGCCGCGACGCTGCTCGCTCGAGCCGGGCACGAGGTCGTCACGCAAGCCGGACCAGGCGACGCTCGTCGTCGTTCCGGCGCGCCGCGGCGACGCCGCCGAGACGGTCGGCCGCGCTCTACGAGCGCGGCGTGGTCGTGCGCGAGCTGCCGGCGACCGGCCTGCTGCGCGCGTCGGTCGGCTGGTGGAACGACGAGAGCGACCTCGAGCGGCTCGTCGAGGCGCTCGGCGACGCGCTGCTAAGCAGGCTTCGGTGCGAAGCCCGAGCTCGCCGGCGATCGGCTGCAGCGCGGCGACGACGTTCGCGATGTGCTCGTCGAGCTCGAGCCCGAGCAGCTCGGCGCCCTCGTAGACGTCGTCGCGCGAGACGCCGGCGGCGAACGACGGCTGCTTCAGCTTCTTCCGCACCGACTTCGGCTCGAGCCCTTCGAGGCCGGTCGGGCGCACGAGCCCGCACGCGTGCACGAAGCCCGACAGCTCGTCGCAGGCGAAGAGCGACTTCTTGAGCGGCGTGTCGCGCGGCAGGCCGAGGTGGTTGGCATGCGAGAGGACCGTGTCGATCACGACCTCCGGATAGCCCTCTTCGCGCAGGATCGGCGCGCCGTCCTGCGGGTGCTTGTCGAGCGTGGGGTGGATCTCGTAGTCGAAGTCGTGCAGCAGCGCCGCGACGCGCCAGAGCTCCTCGTCCTCGCCGAACCGGCGCGGCGTACGACGCCGTCGACGCCTCGACCGCGAGGGCATGGCGCAGCAGCGCCTCGCTCTTCGTGTACTGGGTGAGCGTCTCCCAGGCTTGTTCGCGAGTCGGATTCACAGGCGCGACTAGCATAGTGCGCTCCGTGTCCTCGACCACCGTCAGACACGCGGCGGAATCGTTCGTGATCGAGGGCGGCAATCCGCTCTCCGGACGCGTCCGCGCTGCCGGGAACAAGAACGGCGCGCTGCCGATCCTCGCGGCGTGCCTGCTCACCGACGAGCCGGTGACGCTCGACGAACGTGCCGCGCATCCGCGACGTCGAGACGATGCTCGAGCTGCTCGTCGCACCTCGGCGCCGACGTCGAGTGGACCGGCGACCAACGAGGTGCGCGTGCACGCGCAGAACATCACCCACGAGGTCGACGAGCGAGCTCGCGAGCCGCATCCGCGCCTCGTTCCTGCTCGCCGGGCCGCTGCTCGCGCGCCTCGGCCGCGCGAGCGTGCCGCCGCCGGGCGGCGACGTCATCGGCCGCCGCCGGCTCGATCCGCACATCCACGCGTTCGCCGAGCTCGGCGCCGACGATCGAGCTCGGCGAGCGCTACGAGCTGAGCGGCACGCCTCACGCGGCGCGCACATCCACCTCGACGAGGCGTCGGTCATGGCGACCGAGAACGCCGTGATGGCGGCGTCGCTCGCGCCGGGCAAGACGATGATCTCGAACGCCGCGTGCGAGCCGCACGTGCAGGATCTCTGCCGCTTCCTCGTCGTCGCTCGGCGCGAAGATCGACGGCATCGGCTCGAACGTGCTGCACATCACCGGCGTCGAGCGGCTCTGCCGGCGGCGACGCACGCGATCGGCGCCCGAGCACATCGAGGTCGGGAGCTTCATCGGCATGGCTGCGGTGACCGGCGGCGACATCACGATCGAGGGCATCGTCCCCGACGACCTCTGGCCGATCGTGCCCGTGCTTCGAGCGCCTCGGCATCGAGGTCGAGCTCGGCGACGACTGGGTGCGCGTCCCGCCCGGGCAGGAGCTCGTCGTCCGTCGACGATCTCGGCGGCGCGATCCCGAAGGTCGAGGACGGCCCGTGGCCGGCGTTCCCGGCCGACCTCACGTCGATCGCGGTCGTCGTCGCGACGCAGGCGCGGGGCACGGTGCTCGTCTTCGAGAAGATGTTCGAGAGCCGGCTGTTCTTCGTCGACAAGCTCGTCTCGATGGGCGCGCGGATCATTCTCTGCGACCCGCACCGCGTCGTCGTCACCGGCCCGTCGCGGCTCTACGGCCAGCGCATGTCGAGCCCCGACATCCGCGCCGGCATGGCGATGGTGATCGCAGCGCTCTGCGCCGAAGGAACGTCGACGATCGGCGACGCGTACCAGATCGACAAGGGCTACGAGCGCATCGACGAGCGCCTGCGCGCGCTCGGCGCGCAGCATCGAGCGCGTCGAGCTGACCGCCTGAGATGACCGAGACGCAAACAGGCGTCCGGCTCGGGCTCGCCCGGACGGGCTCGGCGAACGTGGCGACGGCCTGCCGGTGCTCGACCACCTGGTCGCCGAGCTCGCGCGGACGGCGCGGTTCAAGCTGACGCTCGAGGTCGCGCCGGGCAGCGCGGACGCGGCGGTCGCCGCCGCCGGGCGGGCGCTCGGGCCGCGCTCGGCGAGCAGCTGAGCTCGCCCGGCGCCGCAGGCACGGCTGGGCGATCGTGCCTGCCGACGAGGCACTCGCGTCGGCTGCGCTCGAGCGCGTCCGAGCGGCCGCGCTTCGTCACGAACGTCGACTTCTCCGACCAGCGCGTCGGCGGGCTCGTCGACCGACGTCGCGTCGCGGTTCCTGCACGAGCTCGCCGAGGCCGCCGGGCTGAACCTGCACGTGCGGCTGGTCGAAGGCACCGATCCGCAGCACGTGCTCGCGGCGATCTTCAAGGCGGTCGGCGCCGCACTCGGGCAGGCGTGCCGTCCCGTACCGGAACAAAGGAGGAGGTAGCTCGTGAGCAAGGAGTCGTTCGCACCGAGGCGGCGCCGGCGCCGTTCCAGGGCGCGCCGTACTCGCAGGCGATCAAGGCGAACGGCTTCGTCTTCGTCTCCGGCCAGCTGTCGCTGCGGCCGGGCGAGAAGGAGCTCGCGCCGGGCGACATCGGCGCGCAGACCGAGCAGGTGTTCGCGAACCTGCGCGCGATCCTCGAGGCGGCGGGCACGTCGCTCGACAAGCTCGTGAAGACGACCGTGTTCCTGCAGAACCTCGACGACTTCGCCGGGATGAACGAGGTGTACGCGAAGCACGTCGGCGACACGCCGCCGGCGCGCTCGACCGTCGAGGTCGCGAAGCTGCCGTCGGGCGCGCTCGTCGAGATCGAGGCGATCGCGCTCCAGTAGTCGTCGTTGCTGTCACCGTGACGCTGTCGAGGACTACGTCCGCTCGCTCGGATTGGACGCGTACGTCGTCGGCGGCGCAGTGCGCGACGAGCTGCTCGGCGATCGAGTCGAAGGACGCCGACTTCCTCGTCCCCGGCGTCGACATCGACGGGCTGCGCGCGGCGCTCGCGCCGCACGGGCGCACCGAGGAGCTCATCGTCGCGGGACGCCCGGTGGGCGTGCGCTTCTACCCGCGCGACCGGGCGATGCGCGCAGCGCGCGCCGACGGGCATCGAGCTGGCGCCGCCGCGCCGCGAGATCTCGACCGGGCCGGGCCGCCACGACTTCGAGATCGTCGTCGACCCGGCCGCGCCGGTCGAGGAGGACCTCGCACGGCGCGACTTCACCGATCAACGCGATGGCGCGCCGGCTCGCCGACGGAGAGCTCGTCGACCCGTTCGGCGGCCGCGAGCGATCTCGAGCGGCGGGTGCTGCGCACCGTCTCGCCGAACAGCTTCGCCGAGGATCCGCTGCGCCTCGTCCGCGGGCTGCGGTTCGTCTCGCAGCTCGGCCTCGATCCCGACGAGGACACGCTCGCGCAGATGCGGGACGAGGCGGCAAGCGTCGCACTCGTCTCGGGAGAGCGCATCGGCGGCGGGCTCGCAGCGGACGGGATGGGCGAGCTGTCGAAGCTGCTGCTCGGCACGCAGCCGGCGAAGGCGCTGCGGATCGCCCGCGACACCGGCGTGCTCGTCGCGCTGCTGCCGGAGTTCGAGCGCGCGATCGGCTTCGACCAGGAGAGCCGCTACCACGACCTGACGGTCGACGAGCACACGTTCGAGGTCGTCCAGGCCGCCGCCGACGCGGGTGCTCCGCTCCGCGTGCGGCTCGCGGCGCTCTTCCACGACCTCGGCAAGCCGCACGTCGCGTGGCGCGGGTCCGACGGTCGCCTGCACTACTACGCGCAGGCCCGGGCAAGCTCCGCGGAGCCACGAGCAGGTGAGCGCCGATCTGGCGGCGGAAGCGATGAGCAGGCTGCGCTATCCGAACGAGCTTCGCAAGCGCGTCGTTGCGGATCGTGCGAGCGCACATGTTCGATCCCGGTCGGGGCGACCCGCTGCGCGCGCGCCGGTTGCTCGCGCGTCACGGCGCCGGCGTCACCTTCGACCTCCTCGACCACAAGGAAGCGGATCTGCGGGGCAAGCGGCTGCCCGGTGGGCCGGAGCCCGAGGCCGACCTCGAGAAGCTCGCGCGCTTCCGCGCGATCGTCGAGCAGGAGCTCGAGAGCCCGCACCGTCTCCGCGACCTGGCGATCGGCGGCGACGATCTGATCGCGCCGGTTACGTGCCCGGCCCGGCGATCGGCCACGTCCTGCGGACGCTCCTCGACGAGGTCGTCAAGGATCCGTCGCTGAACACGCGAGACGCGTTGCTCGCGCGGGCGGAGGCTCTGCGCCGATGAGCCACCGAGCCGATCCTCGGCCGGCCGGCGACGGGTGATCCGCTGGGACGAGCCGGGGTACATCGTCGCGTTCACGACCCGTGCCGGCGGTGTGAGCGCGGCGCCCTACGACTCGCTCAACCTGACGATCGGAACGGGCGACGACCGCACGTGCGTCGACGAGAACCGCCGGCTGGCCTGCGAGGCAGTCGGCGTGCCGGCGGCAACGCTCGCGTTCAACCGCCAGGTGCACTCGGCGTCTGTCCATCGCGCACGAGCCGGAGCGCGCGGCGAGCCGGGCGACGGTCTCTGGTCCGACGAGCCGGGCGTCTCGATGCTCGCGATGTCGGCGGACTGCCTGCCGATTGCGGTCGCGCGCGCGACAGGTGAGCCCGCGCTTGCGGTCCTGCATGCCGGCTGGCGCGGGCTTGCCGGAGGTGTCGTCGCTGCCGGCGCGTCTGCACTGCGCTCCGGTGTCGCCCGAAGGCCGCGCTCACCGCGATCGTCGGTCCGGCGATCGGCCCGTGTTGCTACGAGGTCGGTCCGGAGGTCTCGGCAGCTCTTCGATCGCGACCTGACGCGCGACGGGAAGCTCGATCTCTGGTCGGCAGCAGAGCGCGCATTGCGCGCAGCGGGCGTCGAGCGCGTCGAACGTGTCGATCTGTGCACGCGCTGCCATCCGGAGCTCTTCTTCTCACACCGCCGCGACGGCCGTGCACGCGGCGTGCAGGGGGTGCTCGGTGCTGTCGCCTGACGAGGTGCGCGAGCGCGTTGCGCGCGTTCGTGCAGCAAGTCGGCGACGGCGTGACCATCGTCGCGGCGACGAAGTACGTCGCCGCTGCGCGACCTGGCCGTGCTCGTCGAAGCGGGGATCGACGTCGTGGGAGAAAACCGCGCGCAGGACCTCGAGGAGAAGCATGCCGAGTACGGCGATGCGTTTCGGTGGCACTTCATCGGCCGCCTGCAGTCGAACAAGGTGAAGGTCGTGAACCGGATCTGCGAGCTCGTCCATTCGCTCGACTCACACACGACTGCGCGGCGGCTCGAGGTGCCTGCGCTCGTGCAGGTGAACCTCGCGGACGAGGGCTCGAAGGCGGGGGTCGCGCCGGGAGAACTGGCCGACTACCTCGGCGTATGACGTTCGCGGCCTCTCGACGATGCCGCCCGCCGCTGCGTCGCCGGAGAGCTCTCGCGCCGTGGTTCGCCGAGCTCCGCGGCCTGGCCGCCGAGCACGGCCTCAGCGGAGCTCTCGATGGGGACGACGCAGGACTACGCTGTTGCCGCGGAGGAGGGCGCGACGTATGTTCGCGTCGGTTCGTTCCTCTTTCGCGATTAAGATCCCCCGCAAATGGCCCTCGGCGATCTCTGGTCCCGCACTCTCGTCTACTTCGGCATCGCCGAGGAGGACGACGACTGGGAAGACGACGAGGACGGCGTCGCGGCGGAAGAGAGCCTCGAACAGAGCTATCGCGAGCGGCCGAACGTCAGGCGGCTGACGCCGCGCCGCCGCGGCCAGGACTTCGACGACTGGACCGAGTCCGAGTCCGACCAGCCGACGACGCGGGCGCCGGCTGTTCGCCCTTCTCGCGCGGCGGTGCGCGAGATGCGTCCCGCGATCGAGGCCGTACCGAACCCGTCGAGCGTGAAGGTGCACCTCGTTCTTCCGCGGAGCTTCAACGACGCGCAGCAGATTGCCGACAAGTTCAAGCAGGGCATTCCGGTGATTCTCAACCTCCAGGGCGCCGACAACGAGCTCTCGAAGCGGCTCATCGATTTCACGAGCGGCCTCACCTACGCGTTGAACGGCGGTATGCAGCGCGTCGCCGACAAGGTGTTCCTGCTCACGCCGCGTAACGTTGAAGTCTCCGCCGAGCAGCGCGCCGCGCTGCTCGAGCGCGGCGGCTTCTACAACCAGGCGTAGGAGAAGGCTTTTACGCCCCGAAAGGGCGGTTGTATGGTGCTCGACGCCACAGGGGCGGCTGCCACGTTCATCCGCGTCTTCGCGGGGGTGTACGTGCTCGTCCTGATCCTCTACGTGCTGACGTCGTGGGTGCAGCTGCCGTACTCGCTGAAGCCGGTGCAGCGCTTCCTCTACGACGTCTGCGAGCCGTACTTGCGTTTCTGGCGGAGGATCCTGCCGTTTCGCGCGGGGCCGATCGACTTCTCGCCGATGGTGGCGATCCTCGCGCTCGGCATCGTCAGCCAAATCGTGGTTTCGATTCTCGATCGCTTCTAGAGCAAGGGAGGGAGCATGCGTTACACACCAGTTGAGCTCAGGCACGTGAAGATCGGGCGGACGTTGTTCGGCGGCCTCAAGCGTCAGGAGACCGAGCAGTTGCTCGAGGACGTCGCCGACAGCTTCGAGGACGTCTGGCGCGAGCGAGGCGAGCTCACGGACAAGCTGGAGGACGTCGAGAAGCGCTTCGACGAGCTGAAACAGCGCGAGACCCTGCTCGCCTCGACGCTCGTGTCGGCCCAGAGCGCGGCCGCCGACGCCAAGGAGGCTGCGCGGCGCGAGGCCGAGGTGATCATCGCGGAGGCGCATCACGAGGCTCGCTCGGTCACCCGCGCAGCCACGGGTGAGCGTGAGCGGCTGTTCGCCGAGGTGCGGCGCGTCGAGACACTTCTGCGCGCGGCGCTCGGGCTGGTCGAGGAGTCGAGAAGCGAATTGCCGATCGAAAGCGAGAGCGCCGAGATCGCGGATCTGCCGCCGATCCTGCCTGCGCCCGACGGCTGGCCGAAGCGAGAAGACACGCGTGAGTTCGACGCCATACCGGTGGACGCCGATGAGCCGCAGGCCGCCGTGGCGCTCCCGGCGCTACCGCCTCTCACCGGCGACGCGGCCGACGAGGACGACGGCCCGTGGGCGGGGCGCGACTTCGCCTGGGGGTAACCTTGACTGCGTGACCGACTCGACCCGGCTGCAACTGCGCGTCGCGCCCGGCGCCTCCAATCCGGGCATCGTCGGCCGTTACGGAACGTCCTGGAAGGTGCGGGTCGCGGCCGCTCCCGAAGGTGGCAAGGCGAATGCCGCCGTCATCCGGCTCCTCGCCGACACGCTCGTTCTCCCGGCGCGAGACATCGAGGTCGTTTCCGGGCACTCCTCGCGGGACAAGATCATCGAGTTGGCCGGGCTCGAGCCCGACGAGACCGAACGCCGCCTCACTGCAGCGAGCATCCCGGGAAAGGACAGCGAGTGAGCGAGCGACCGACGAGTACCGCAAGCTCTTGCTCGACGAGCGCGCACGGCTGACGCATGCAGTCGACCATCTGCAGGGTGACAACGCGGGGAGTGTCGAGGACGAGCTCGGCGAGATCTCCACGGGCGGGGTCGACAACCACATGGCCGACAACGCGTCGGCGACCTACGAGCGCGAGCTCGACGCCGGCTTCGAGGAAGGCGCACAGCACACTCTCGACGAGATCGACGCGGCCCTCGCTCGAATCGATGCCGGCGCATACGGCATCTGCGGTGCCTGCGGGAAGCCCATCGACGCGGACCGGTTGTCGGCGATCCCGTGGGCGCGGCTGTGCATCGACGATCAGCGACGGTCTGAGTGAGCGACCCGCAGCGCCGCCCCCCGGCCGACATCCGGGTGGGGTCGTCGACGAACGGCCTCGTTCCGGTCTCGGTCGCTGAACGCTCGCTCGGGGCCGGCCCGTGGCAGTGGGGCGGCCTCGCGGTGGTGGCAATCGCGGCCATCCTGGCCGACCAGATCACGAAGCACATCGTCACGCACACACTCGGCCTCGACGAGGCCGAGCACGTGATCGGCCCGCTCTCGATCCATCACGTGCAGAACTCGGGCATCGCGTTCGGGCTGTTCTCCAGCGCGACGGCCGGAGTCACAGTCATCACCGCGATCGCCGTCATCTGGATGGTCGCGTTCTTCGCGCGGTCGGGCTCCCGCCATCCTGTGCTTCCCGCGGCGCTCGGGCTGCTGATCGGCGGCAGCGTCTCGAACCTCATCGACCGCATTCGCCTGGGGCATGTAACCGACTTCATCGATTTCCGTTACTGGCCGGCGTTCAACCTTGCTGACTCGTTCATCGTGTTGGGCGTCGTGATCCTGCTCGGCGCGCTCGTCGTGACGGACCGCAAGCCGCAGCCGCCGCGCCGCACGCTCGACGTCGCTGCGCGATGAAGCTCGCGGTTCCCGCCGATGCGGCGGGGGAGCGTCTCGACCGTTTCCTCTCGACGCACCTCGGCTCGCGCGCGGCGGCCGAGCGCGCAGTCGAGCTCGGCGCGCTGGTGGACGGCGTTGCGCGGGCGAAGAGTTTTCGTCTCGAAGGCGGGGAGGAGGTCGAGCTCGCGGCCGAGACGCCCGTTGTGGTCGAAGCGCCGCCTCCCGAGCCGACGATCGTCTGGGAGGACGAGCACCTTCTGGTGGTCGACAAGCCGGCAGGACTCGTCGTGCACCCGGGGGCCGGACACGCGACGGGGACTCTCGTGCATGCGCTGGCCGGCAAGGTTGCGGGGGGCGACGACGACCGGCCGGGGATCGTGCACCGGCTCGACCGCGACACGTCCGGGCTGATGGTGGTGGCGAGGACGCCCGAGGCGCATGCCCGCCTGCAGGAGCTCGTTCGTGAGCGGGCGCTCGAGCGGATCTATCTCGCCCTCGTACGCGGGCACCCGCGCTCGCGCACCGGGCGGATCGAGGCGGCGATCGGGCGCGACCGCAGTGAACCGACGCGGGTGTCGCTCGATACCGACTCCCCGCGGGAGGCTGTGACGCATTTCGAGGTCGAACGACTGTTGGGCGGCAATGCACTGCTGCGCGTCCGGCTCGAGACGGGGCGCATGCACCAGATTCGAGTCCACCTCGGTGCGATCGACCTGCCTGTCGTGGGCGACCGGGTCTACGGCGTCAAGGAGCCCGCCCTCGGGAGGCAATTCCTGCACGCCGCCGAGCTCGCTTTCCCGCACCCGTTCACGGACGAGCGGATCGAGACCCGCTCGGAGCTCCCGCCCGACCTGGCCGCGTACCTGGCCGGGCTCGCCTGAGCTTCGTCTTCACTGCCCTGTCCGAAAGGGACATGGCTAGGGGACAGTCCCCGGGACATGTCCGTTTCGGCCCACGCTTTGGCTCCGCTGGCCGGCTCCGGAGGCGCTCGGCGCGCGGGCGGCTACCATTCGCCTGTCAGTCGTTCCCTCGAACCGGTGGGAACTCCCGAGGTGGATGGTGGCCGGCAGCTCATGCCGGCTTCCACCGAGGCCCACCGGAGTCATCGCAGTCAAACCAGAAAGGGGCTTTCATGCCCGTTGTCTCCATGAAGGAGCTTCTGGAGGCCGGCGTTCATTTCGGCCACCAGACTCGTCGCTGGAACCCGAAGATGAAGCGATTCATCTTCAACGAACGCGGCGGTATCTACATCATCGACCTCACCCAGACGCAGCAGCTTCTGGAGGAGGCGTACAACTTTTCCAAGGCGATCGCCGAGCGCGGCGGCTCCGTGCTCTTCGTCGGCACGAAGAAGCAGGCGCAGGACTCGGTTCGCGATGAGGCGACGCGTGTGGGCATGCCGTACGTCAACAACCGTTGGCTCGGCGGTCTTCTCACCAACTGGCGAACGATCTCCGACCGGATCCAGCGCCTGCATGAGCTACGCGGGCTGAAGCAGGACAGCATGCTGGGCCTGCTGCCCGCCAAGGAGCGCATCCAGATGGAGGCCGAGCTCGAGAAGCTCGAGTCGAATCTGGGGGGCGTCGCCGACATGCGGCGCCAGCCCGACGCGATCTTCATCGTCGATCTGAAGAAGGAGCAGCTCGCCGTGCGCGAGGCGCGCCGTCTCGGTCTGCCGGTGATCGCGCTCGTCGATACGAACTGCGATCCGGACGAGGCCCAGTACGTGATCCCGGGCAACGACGACGCGATCCGTTCCTGTTCGCTCGTCGTCAAGGCGATCGCGGCCGGCATCGAGGCCGGGAAGCAGAAGGTCACCCAGGCCGAGCTGAAGGCGCCGCGGAACGGCCGCAGCGAGGACGCACCGGAGGCGGCTGACGAGGAAGCCACGACGCCGGCCGCTGCGCCGGAGGCGGCAGCTGCGGCCGAGCCCGAGGCAGCACCGGACGAAGCGGCGCCGGTTGAGGTAGCACCGGCCGAAGCGGCGCCGGTTGAAGCCGTGGCCGAGCCCGGTCCCGCCGACGAGCCGTCGGCCCCCGAGGAAGGGGCGAGCGCGTGACCGAGATCTCGGCAAGCATGGTGAAGGAGCTTCGCGACGCCACCAGCGCGGGGATGATGGACTGCAAGCGTGCCCTCCAGGAGACGGCGGGTGACTTCGATGCGGCAGTGAAGCTCCTGCGCGAGAAGGGCATGGCGCAGGCTGCCAAGCGCGCAGACCGGGAGACGAGCGAGGGCAAGGTCGACGTACGGATCGACGGCAACGTCGGTGCGATCGCGGCCGTCGGCTGCGAAACCGAGCCGGTCTCGAAGAACGACGACTTCCAGACATTCGTGGGCAAGGTGCTCGAGGCGGTGTATGAAGGCGGTGACGACGCGGCCGGCGCGCTCGAGCCCGAGCGTGTGGAGGTCGCGGCGAAGCTCGGCGAGAACATCCAGATTGTCGGCTCCAAGCACATGGAGGCGGGACAGGACGAGCTGCTGTCGTCGTACATCCACCCGCCTGGCAAAGTCGGCGCGCTCGTCCGGACGAAGGGCGGCGACTCTCAGGCAGCACGGAGCCTCGCGCTGCATCTCACGTTTGCCCGGCCGACCTATGGCTCTCGCGACGAGGTGCCGCAGGAGCTCGTCGACGCCGAGCGCGAGATCCTCTCGAACGCGGAAGAGGTGCTCTCGAAGCCCGAGAACGTGCGCGAGAAGATCGTCGAGGGCCAGCTGAACAAGAAGTTCTACGGAGAGTCGGTGCTCACCGAGCAGACCTGGTACCGCGCGGACGAGTCCACGGGCACCGTCGCCAAGGTGCTCGAGGAACGCGGCATCGAGCTGCTCGACTACGCCTGGTACTCGGTCTCGGCGTAATGCTCGCCGCGCCGCAACCGAACGCCTCCGCTGCGTTCGGGCGCATCCTGCTGAAGGTCTCCGGCGAGTCTCTGATGGGCTCGCAGGACTACGGCCTCGATGCTCACACCGTCGACCTGCTCGCACGCGAGCTCGTCGACGTGCGTGCGGACGGTCTCGAGATCGCGCTGGTGATCGGCGGCGGCAACATCTATCGCGGCATGGCCGCGGCCGCTGAAGGAATGGACCGGGCGACGGGCGATTACATGGGGATGCTCGCGACCGTCTTGAACTCGCTCGCGGTGCAGGAGGCGCTCGAACGCCACGGGGCGGATACGCGTGTGCTGTCCGCGATCGAGGTGCAGGAGGTGGCCGAGCCGTACATCCGGCGCCGCGCCGTTCGCCATCTCGAGAAGGGACGCGTGGTGATCTTCGCCGCGGGAACCGGCAACCCGTTCTTCACCACCGATACGGCGGCTGCGTTGCGCGCACTCGAGATCGGCGCGGAGGCGATCCTGATGGCGAAGAACGGTGTCGAAGGGGTGCTCGACGGCGACCCGCGCACCGACCCGGATGCGAAATTGATTCACGAGCTCACCCACCTGCAGGCAATCGAGCGCGGCCTGAAGGTGATGGATACGACTGCGCTCTCGCTCTGCATGGACAACCATCTGCCGATTCACGTCTTCGAGCTCGCACCGGGCAACATCGGGCGCGTTGCGCAGGGCGAGCGGATCGGAACCCTTGTCACGACTTCTGTCGAAGGAGACGCACGGTGATCGAGAACTTCCTGGGCGACGCGACCCAACGAATGGACAAGTCGGTCGAAGCCACGCACGAGCACTTCAACTCGGTGCGCACGGGTCGCGCCTCGTCGGCGTTGCTCGACCGCATTCAGATCGATTACTACGGCACGCCGACGCCGCTCAAGAATCTTGCGACGATCGGTGCGCCGGAGCCGCGGATGCTGACGATCCAACCGTTCGACCCGTCTGCGATCAAGCAGATCGAGAAGGCGGTGCTCGAGTCCGACCTCGGGCTGACGCCCTCGAGTGACGGCAAGCTCGTACGGCTGCCGATCCCTCAGCTGACGGAGGAACGGCGCAAGGAGCTCGTCAAGCTCGTCCGCCAGATGGCAGAAGAAGGCCGAGTCGCAGTTCGGAACGTTCGACGTGACGCGATCAAGCACCTCGAGGAGCTCGTCAAGAACGGCGAGGTCGGCGACGACGACGAACGTGCCGCCGAGGCGCGCGTGCAGAAGGTGACCGACGACCACGTCGGCAAGATCGACGAGCTGCTGAAGCGCAAAGAAGCCGAGATCATGGAGGTCTAGAGGGCAACGGCCCTCGGACGCTCCATGAATCTCCTCTCGCGAATCCGCACACTCGCTCGTGTTCGGCCCCTCCCGGACATCGAGCTGCCCGACGTCGCGCGGTCCGTCGCGATCATCCTCGACGGCAACGGCCGCTGGGCGAAGCGCCGCGGCCTTCCGACTGCGGCAGGTCATCGCGCCGGCGCGCGCACGGTGCGCCGCGTCGTCGAAGCGGCGATCGACGTCGGCATCGATGACCTCTCGGTGTTCGCGTTCTCGACCGAGAACTGGTCGCGTCCGCAGGACGAGGTCGACGCGTTGATGGAGATCTTCGCGGAGACGATCGAGCGCGAGTTGCCGGACCTCGCGGAGCAGGGCGTGCGCGTACGGTTCATCGGCCGCCGCGATCGCGCGCCCGACGAGCTTCGGCGGCGGATGGGCGCGATGGAGGACCGGACCGAGCTGAACACGCGCATCAACCTGTGGGTCGCGTTCGACTACGGGGGCCGTGCGGAGCTCGTCGAGGCGACGCGGCGCATCGTCGAGAGTGGGGTCGACGCCGATGAAATCGACGAGAACGTCTTCGCTGCGAATCTCTACGCGCCGGAACTCCCGGATCCCGACCTACTGATTCGGACGAGCGGTGAGTTGCGCATCTCGAACTTCTTGCTCTGGCAACTTGCCTACACGGAGCTCGTCTTCGTCGAGGAGTTCTGGCCGGACTTCGGCGAGCGCGAGTTGCGCGCGGCGTTGGCGGAATACGCCTCACGGCGCCGAAGATTCGGCGGCAGATGAGCAATGCAGTCTCCCGCGTCGTCGTCGGCGCGATCGGCGTCCCGATCGTTCTCGGGATCGTGTACGTCGGCGGCTGGTGGGTGTTCGGCCTCGCGGCGGTCGTAGCGGCGATCGCGCTCCATGAGTACTGGCTGCTCGCGCGGCCACTCGCGCCCCTCGCTCCGGCCGGGTACATCGGAGCTGCGCTCGCGCTCGTCGGCGCCGAGGTCGGCGGTGTCGGCTGGATGATCGGTGGCGTCCTGACGACGTTTCTCTTTGCGTTTGCACTGAAGGCGATCTCGGATGCCCGCCAGGCCGCCACGATCGCGATCAGCGGGACGGTGATGGGCGCGTTGTGGATCGGCGGCGGTCTCGCCTTCCTGATCCTGCTGCGCGAGCTGCCGGGGCACGGCCGGCTCGCGGTGTTCAGCGTGCTGCTCGCGGTCTGGGCGGGGGACACGTTCGCCTACGCCGGCGGCCGGCTCATCGGGCGCCACAAGATGGCCCCGCGTACTTCCCCCGGCAAGACGTGGGAGGGATTCGTCTTCGGCACAGCAGCGACCGTCTTTGTCGCGTTCATCGCGTTCTACAAGCAGGACTACCTGTCAATCGGCCAGTCGCTGGTGGTCGGAGCGGTGATCTCGGTCGCCGCGCCGGCGGGCGATCTCTTCGAGTCCCTCCTGAAGCGCGACATGGATGTGAAGGACACGGGCACGCTCCTCGGCGGCCACGGCGGCATGCTCGACCGTACCGATGCCCTCCTTTTCGCCGCCCCGGCCGTGTACTTCACGATCCTGGCCTTCTCGTAGGCCCCTGACGACAGGCCCGGTTGCCCGTTCGGGCTGTGCACGAATTGTCACTCCCCCGTAACGGTGCCTGGCACCAGACGTGGCTCGGTGCGACACGGCTGAAGACGACTCGTCCCGACCGGGTTCGATGTGGATTCAAGGCGCCCTGCCGGAGCCGGCCCCCTGCGTGTGGGCAACTCGTCACGCCTCCGTAACGGTGCCTGGCACCAGACGGGGCCGCCCCGGACCTGGCCGCGACGGACCTAGCCCGGCCGGGCCGCGCACTGGGAGGCGCCGGCTGCTGCGCGACGGTGGCTGACAACGGTCGGCACACTGTCGGCATGACGCGCGTCGCCCTCCTCGGGGCCACCGGCTCGATCGGCCGCCAGGCGATCGAGGTGATCGACGCGAATGCGAGCCTCGAGCTCGTCGCGGCTACCTCCGGCTCGACGCCGATCGACGGTCTTGCGCCGCACACGCAAGTCGGTGGCGACCCAACCGAGTTGCTCGAGCGGGCCGAGCCGGATCTCGTCCTGAACGCGACGGTCGGCTTCGCCGGCCTGCCGGGGACGATGTGGGCGCTCGAACGCGGCGTCACGCTGGCGCTCGCCAACAAGGAGAGCCTCGTTGCAGCGGGCGAGCTGGCCCTGCGCGCGCAGGAGCGGGGAGGTGGCCTGCTCATTCCCGTCGACAGCGAGCACTCCGCGCTCTTCCAGTGCGCGCAGCTCGGTCAGCCCGACAGCATCGTCCTCACGGCGAGCGGAGGCCCGTTCCGTGGCCGCACCCGCGCCGAGCTCGGCGACGTGACGGCGACCGAGGCGCTTGCGCACCCGACGTGGACGATGGGGGCGAAGATCACGATCGACTCGGCGACGCTCGCGAACAAGGGCCTCGAGGTGATCGAAGCTCACTTCCTGTTCGGGCTCGACTATGACCAGATCGACGTGGTCGTCCACCCGACGTCGATCGTGCACGGTGTCGTGCGCTTGCGCGACGGCGCATCGATTGCGCACCTTGGGTATCCCGATATGAGGGTGCCGATCTCGTATGCCCTGACGTACCCGCACCGAGCTGCGACGCCGCTGCCGACACTCGACCTGACGGCCGCGCCGCTGGAGTTCTTCGAGCCCGACCTCGAGACATTCCGCCTTCTCGCGCTCGCCCGCGAGGCGGGCAGGCGTGGCGGCACCTTTCCGTGCGCGTTCAACGCCGCGAACGAGGTCGCCGTCGCCGCATTCCTCGAGGGTCGAATCGGCTTCCTGGATATCGCCGCGCTCGTCGAGGAGGCGCTCGAGCACGTCGACGGGGCGCCTGCATCCGATCTGGTCGAGCTGCGCGACGCCGACCGGCATGCACGCGAGCTCGTGGGGGCAGCATGGGCCTGATCGCAGCGATCGTCGGCCTCGCGGTGCTCGTGATGATCCACGAGGCCGGTCACTTCTTCGCCGCACGCGCAGTCGGCATGACGCCGCGCAAGTTCTACATCGGCTTCGGGCCGGCGATCGTGAAAAGGACCCGTGGCGGGGTCGAGTACGGCGTCGGCTCGATCCCACTCGGCGGCTACGTGAAGATCCCAGGCATGAACCGCCCGTCGCCGGGCGACTTCGCGCGGATGCTTCCGCCGGCCCAGGCACGGGAGCATGCCGAGGAGATCCGTGAGATCGACGCCGCGATCGAACGAGACGATTACGACGGCGCCCGCGCGAAGCTGCTCGAGCTGAAGCCCGAGCTCGGCGAAAGCCGGGTCTGGCAGGAGCTCGAAGGCGGCCTCGCGCCCGATGCGTACTGGCGCGCCGCCACCTGGCGCCGACTGACCGCGATCGCCGCCGGCCCGGCGGTCAACCTCGTCTTCGCCGCCGCGCTCTTCACGGCGCTGTTCATTGTCGCCGCGATCCGGGAGACGAACGTGGTCGGTCGGGTGGTCTCAGGCTCCCCCGCAGCGGCCGCGCACCTCCAGGTCGGCGACCGGGTGCTGGCTGTCGCTGGGCGGCGTGTGACGCCGAAGGAGATTCCTGCGCACATTCGCTCGACGAAGGGCAGCCCGTTCCATCTGCTCGTGGAGCGGCACAACCGGAGGGTCCTCATCGGTCCCCTGCGCGCTCGTCTCGACCAGGGCGCCTACCGGATCGGGATCGCGATCGAATCGCGCACCGGTCCCGGTGAGTCGCCCCCGACCGCAGCACGTGATGCGCTCGCCCTGACCTGGCAGATCACGTCCGACACCGTGCGCGGCATCGGTCATCTCGCGACGGGGCGTGACACGAATCAGGTGTCGAGCTCCGTCGGCATCGTGCGGGTCTCGGCCGCCGCGTGGCGACAGGGGTTACGTGACTTCCTGTTCGTGCTCGGCCTCGTCAGCCTCGCGCTCGGGCTCCTCAACCTGCTGCCCGTACTCCCGCTCGACGGCGGCCACATCGTCATGGCGCTGGTCGAGAAGGTTCGCGGCCGCACCTTCCGCCAGGCCGTCTACATGCGTTACACGGTCGTCGGCCTGTCGCTGTTCGCACTGCTCATGTATTTCGGCCTGCGGAACGACCTGTTCGGCGGCGGTGGCTGAGCCGACCCCGTTTCCCGACCTGAACGCCGTGCTCGAGGACTTTCTCGCGAGCGTCCGCAAGATTCTCGACGACAATTTTCTCGGCGCCTACCTGCAAGGCTCGTTCGCGGTCGGCGACGCAGACGAGCACAGTGATGTCGATTTCATCGTCGTCATGAACGGCGAGGTGAGCACGGTGCAGCAGGCAGAGCTTCAGCTCATGCACGGCCGCCTGTTCGCGCTCGAGACGCCCTGGGCGCAGCACCTCGAGGGCTCATACATCTCGAGCGCGAGCCTTCGCCGTTGCGACTCAGAGCGACGCACATTTCTCTATCTCGACAACGGCAGCAGCGAGCTCACCCTCGACAACCACTGCAACACGCACGTCGTGCGGTGGTCGCTACGGGAGCATGGCGTGACGCTCGCCGGTCCGGACCCGGAGAGCCTCGTCGATCCCGTGCCGGCGCATGCAATGCACGCCGAGCTCGTCGCGGCTGTGCATGACTACGCCGCGTGGGCGCCCGCGCCGACGAGGGCCGGCGGCATGAGCGAATGGAAGCAGACGTTTCTCGTCCTTACCTTCTGCCGGATGCTGCACTCCCTCGCGAGCGGGCGCGTCGTCTCGAAGCGCGCGTCCGGCGAGTGGGCGCTCGAAACGCTCGAGCCACGGTGGCGCGACCTGATCCAACACGCTCTCGACGATCGCGCCGATCCTTGGGCCCGGGTCAGTAGGTCGGCCGGGCCACGGCTTGTCGGGCAAACGCTCGCGTTTGCCGACTACGCCGTTCGCGAAGCGGCTTAAGCGACAGCGCGGCCGAAGCGCTCGGCCGAGCGAGCTTTGCGCTTGGCAGCCTCGGCCTCACGGTCGCGCGGCGGCGCCTGCGTGACGAGCTCGGAGAGGAGCTGCTCGGTCGCGGCGGTGACTGCCTCGATCGCTTGCTCGAACGCCGCCTCGTTCGCCCTGGACGGCTTCTGCATGCCGCTGACCTTGCGGACGTACTGCAGGGAAGCAGCTTGGATCTCGTCCTCGCTCGTCGGCGGCTCGAAGTTGTAGAGGATGCGGATGTTCCGGCACATGCCGCGATTCTAACCGAGCTCGCTACCCCGGCTCGCTACGCTTGCCTCGTGGCCAGCGAGCGTTCAGTCAGCGTCGGCGGCGTCAAGATCGGCGGCGGCGCGCCGGTCGTGATCCAGTCGATGACGCTCACGAAGACGCACGACGTCGAGGCGACGACCGCGCAAATCGCCGCGCTTGCGAGCGCGGGCTGCGAGATCGTGCGGGTGGCGGTGCCGAAGAGCGAGGACGCGGATGCTCTGCCGCTGATCGTGCGCTTCTCGCCGATCCCTGTGATCGCCGACATCCACTTCAACGCGAGTCTCGCGCTCCGTGCCATCGATGCCGGCGTCGCGGCCGTGCGCATCAACCCCGGCAACATCGGCGGCGACGACAAGGTCGAGGACGTCGTCCGGGCCGCGAAAGCCAAGGGGATCGCGATGCGCATCGGCGCGAACTCCGGCTCGCTCCCGAAGCACCTCGCCGAGCTCGCGCAGCAGGATCAGGCCGAGGCGCTCGTCGAGGCTGCACTGGAAGAGGTGAGGCTGCTCGAGCGCCTCGACTATCGCGACTTCAAGATCTCTGTGAAGTCGAGCCACGTACCGACGATGATCCGTGCCTACCGGCTCCTCGCCTCGAAGGTCCCGTATCCGCTTCACCTCGGCGTCACCGAGGCGGGCACGCCGTTTGCCGGCTCGATCAAGAGCGCCGTCGGCATGGGTGCGCTGCTGGCCGACTCGATCGGCGACACGATCCGCGTCTCGCTCACCGCCGACCCCGTCGAAGAGGTGAAGACCGCCTGGGAAATCCTGAAGGCGCTTGGGTTGCGCGAGCGCGGGCCGGTAATGATCGCCTGCCCGAGCTGCGGCCGCGACAACGTCGGCGTCCAGCAGCTCGCGGAGCGCGTCGAGGAGCGTCTGCGCACGTACCCGCAGGCATTCGAGGTGGCCGTGCTCGGTTGCGCGGTCAACGGGCCGGGGGAGGCGGGCGACGCCGACTTCGGCATCGCCGGCGGGCGCGACGTCGGCTTCGTCTACGCCCACGGCCGAGTGCTGAAAAAGGTCTCGAGCGAGATCCTCGTCGACGAGCTCTTCCACGAGATCGACAGGTGGATCGAGGACGGGATGCTGCGGCCGAAGCGCCTGAAAATGGCGAAACCCGCCGCGCTCGCCATGGCTGAGGCCTCCGCGATCCCGCTCGGTTAGCGAGGCGCCACGCCCACGGCGAGTGGTCGGTAGCCTGAGAAGGCAACGATGATCGTCCGCGCCTCCCAACTCTTCATCCCGACCCTGCGTGACGCGCCCGGCGATGCCGAGGCCGTGAACCACAAGCTCCTCGTCCGGGGCGGGTTCGTCCGTCAGGTCAGCGGCGGCATCTGGACGTTCCTGCCGCTCGGCTGGAAGGTGCATCGGAAGATCGAGCAGATCATCCGGGAGGAGATGGACGCGATCGGCTGCCAGGAGATGCTGATGCCGGTGCTCACACCGCTCGAGCTGTGGCAGGCGACCGGTCGCGACTTCATCCCGGAGCTGTTTCGGCTGAAAGATCGCAAGGGCGCCGACTACGTGCTGCCGCTGACGCACGAGGAGACGGTCACCTTCCATGCGCGGGAGCTCCAGAGCTATCGCCAGCTGCCGCAGATGCTCTACCACTTCGCGATCAAGGAACGCGACGAGCCGCGGCCTCGCGCCGGCCTGATCCGGCTCCGGGAGTTCATCATGAAGGACGCCTACTCGTTCGATCGCGACGAAGCCGGGCTGGCGAAGAACTTCGAATTGCAGCGAGGCGCTTACCGCCGGATCTTCGAGCGTCTCGGGCTTCGCGTGCACGGCGTCGAGGCCGAGTCGGGAATGATGGGCGGCAGCGGGTCATTCGACTTTCTCGCGCCCGCCGGGGCCGGCGAGAACACGCTTGTCACCTGCGAGAACGGCGACTTCGCAGCTGACCTCGAGGTCGCGCGCGGCATCCCTCGCGCGCCCGAGTTCCCCGAGACGCTCGGGGTGCCGACCGAGGTCGAGACCCCCGACGTGAAGACCTGCGAGTCGCTCGCGTCGTTTCTCGGGATCGACGTCGCCGCAACCTCGAAGGCGATGCCGATGACGGCCACCGACGGGACGGTTGTCCTCGCGCTCGTACGCGGCGACGATCGCATCGAGCCGGCGAAGCTCGACGCGGCGCTCGGCCGCCCGGCTCGCCCGTCGACCGATGACGAGATCCTCGCTGCGTTCGGCGCAGCGGGCGGATCGCTCGGCCCGGTCGGCTTCGAAGGTGAGGTCGTGGCCGACGAGTCTCTGCGCGAGGGCCAGTTCGTCGCGGGAGCGAATCGCGACGGCTGGCATCTGCGTGGGGTCGAGGCGGGTCGCGATTTCCAGGCCCGCTTCGCTGACCTCCGCCAGGCGACGGAAGCAGACGTCTGCCCGAATTGTGGCGGGCGCCTGTCGTTTGAGACGGCGATCGAGGTCGGTCACATCTTCAAGCTCGAGACGCGGTACTCGGAGCCGCTCGGCGCGACCTTCCTCGACGAGCAGGGTCAGGAGCGCCCGCTCGTGATGGGCAGCTACGGGATCGGTCCGGCGCGGGTGATGGCGTCGCTCGTCGAGCAGAACCACGACGAGCAGGGGATCATCTGGCCCGCCTCGGTGGCGCCGTACGACGTGCATGTCGTTCAGCTGCTTGGCGCCGAGGAGATCGGCCAGGCCGCCGCGGAGGCATTCTCTGCGGCCGGCAAGGATGTGCTGCTCGACGACCGTGACCTCAGGCCGGGTGAGAAGTTCGCCGATGCCGACCTGATCGGCATCCCGATCCGCGTGACAGCAGGGAAAAAGAGCCTCGATGACGGCGCCGTCGACGTGCGAAGGCGCGAAACCGGCGAGGAGCAGCGTGTGAAGGTCGCCGACCTGGGCAAGGAGGACTGAGTGGCAAAAAGACGCCGGTATGCATCCGACTCGTTCGGCCCGGCGGTTGAGCGGCTGATGAACGAAACGGGCGTCACCTATCGGGCACTGGCTGCGAAGACCAGCTTGTCCGCCGGGTACCTGAACCATCTCGTGCACGGGAACCGCCCCGTGCCGTCGAACGACGTGGTGGAGACCCTGGCCAAGGCCCTCGACGTCGAGCCCGAGTACTTCCGGGAATACCGCCTGCGGGTGATCACCGAGAAGCTCGAGGCGATGCCCGACCTCGTCGACAGGCTTTACAAGCGCCTTTCAGGTTGAACCTAACCCGTCCGTGGCTTGGGAGTCTCAGTGGATGGCCGGTGGGGTCCCGGCAAGCGACCACTGGGGGGTTAGGGGCCCCACCGTGCCTACCGAAGCTTGCCAAGAACCGCTGAAAACGCAGACAGGCCCTCCGATGAGGGCCTGCGCGCACTGAAAATCAGTCGGGGTGGAGAGATTCGAACTCTCGATCTCCCGGCCCCCAGCCGGGCGCTCTAGACCAGACTAAGCCACACCCCGAACGCGGGGAGTGTAGCCGCGGCGCTCCCGCGGTCTTCCTCGGCGGACGGATGCCCGGGTGGGTCGGCACCCGGCACGGCACTACAGTACGGCCGTGGAGCATGAGTTTGTCGCCCTCGGTCACGCCGGCAGCGAGGCCTACGCGGGCCTCGAGACGTTTCCGAACCCCGGCGTCGAGCGAGTCGAGCTCGTCAGCGACGAATTGACCGCCGTCTGCCCGATCACGGGCCAGCCGGACTTCTACGTGGCGACGATCGAGTATCGCCCGGTGGGTCTCTGCCTCGAGTCGAAATCGTTGAAGCTCTACCTTGCGCACTTCCATGACCAGGGTGTGTTCTGCGAAGCGCTCTCGGTGCAGATCCGTAACGAGGTCGCCGCCGCGCTCGAGCTCCCAGCGCAGGCCGTGCACGTGAGCCTGCGGCAAAAGGCGCGCGGCGGCATCACGATCACCGCGTCTGTCTGAGCGACCCGCCTCAGCCGCGTGCTGGGCGAGCCGTGACGAGGCTGACCAGTGAGCCAAGGGCGAGCGCGACGGTCGGGACGAGCAGGAGCAAGACGAGGGCGCTGCCGAGGTCGCCGCTGACGGCGTAGGTGGCCAGGTCGTGTGCGCCGCTTGCGTGAAAGTCGCGGACGAGCCCGGCGTCATAGGGCCGTCCGTCCCGCCGGTACGTGGCGCTCACGTACACGACGAATACGACGAGCCCGCCGACGATGCCACTCCAGAGGGCCGCGTGCGTCCCTGCCTTCGCATCACGTGCCGCCCGTCCTGCGAGGGCGGCAACGCACGCAGGACCGAGCAGAGCGACGACGAGAGGGAGCGCGACCCAGGTCTTCAGGAGAGCGGTCGGCGACAGGACAATGAACCACGCCGCGCCGATCGCGAGGCCACCGCCGAGGCCGTACCGGCGGGCAAGATCTTCATGGGGCTGAGTGCTCACCGACAGAGCGAGCGTGACCGCTCCGTAAACGGCCAGGACCGCGACGAACGCAGCGAGGGAGGGCCATAGGCCGGAGGCGGACCAAAGGTTCGGGTACTGCACAAGCCCGTAGGCCATGAGCGCGAGGGCGGCGGCGATCCCACCGAACGCCACGGTGCGGATGGGAGTCGTCCCCGGCGCCGGCCGTCGGATGGCGGTACCCGCTTGAATCGAGATCGCCGCTCGGGTACAGCCGAGGCTGAAGCGCCAACGCTCCCGCGAGCCATGCACATGCTCGAGCTCGCTGCACATCGCGCGTCCCCAGTCATCGTCACCGCCCGGCAGGCCGCGCACGGCGAGCCACAGGAGCGCAGCAGGGCGATCGCCGTCGAACTCCGAGAGAGCCCGACGCAGTCGGACGACGGCCGGGAACGCCCGCGTTGCGACGAGCAGGAGAACGGCAAAAGCAAACAGCGCTCCTATGACGCACTCCGAAGCTCGCGGGGTTGCCGCTTCGAGACGGTGGTGCGAGCCGGCGCATTCTCCGCGGCATACTCGAGGCCGCTCGCGGTGAGCCGGTAGAGATGGCGGGGGGGACGGCCGGCCGGCAACTCCGTCTCCCAGCGGGACTCCAGGATCTCCCGGTCCGAGAGCCGCACCAGGATCGGATAGAGCGATCCGGACTTCAGCCCGGTCTCGAGGGCGAGCTCATACCCGTACCGCCACTCCGCAGGCTGCGCCGAGAGGGAGGACAGGACCTTGGCGGTCTGGGACGAGGGGCGGCGTTGGCGTGTCACAGATGGAACTCTACCTAGATAGAGTTAATTGTGCAAGCCAGTCTGCTGAAGAGCGGCCCTTGCCGGTTCGGAGGCGGTGAGACATGATCCGGCAACACCCTGGTGCTACGGCCATTCCTCCTCTGCGTGCTGCTCGCGCTCGTTCTGCCCGTCGCAGCCGCGTCGGCGGCTGCCGTGCGCGTCTCGGCGTTCTACTACCCGTGGTACGGCACGGCGGTAGAAGACGGCGCCTTCCAGCACTGGGGGCAGCGCAACCACAATCCGCCGAACGACATTGCGTCGAACTTCTATCCGGCGCGTGGGCTCTACTCCTCCTCCGACCGGCTCGTCATCTCGGCACAGATGGACGAGATCCGCGCTGCCGGCATCGACGAGATCGCCGTCTCGTGGTGGGGGATGGGCTCGCCGGAAGATGCTCGACTGCCGGCCGTGGTCGCAGCAGCTCGCGCCGACGGCATCGCGGTGGCGATTCACCTGGAGCCGTACCCGGGCCGGACGGTGGCCTCGGTCGTCGCCGACCTGACGTATCTGCGGACCTACGGGGTTCGAACGTTCTACATCTATCGCGCGTTCGATCTCCCGGTCACCGACTGGGCGGCGGCCAAAGCTTCGTTGCACACCGGAGGCGTCGTGCTCTACGCGCAGACGGGCCTGGTGGGCGCGGCGGCGGCCGCGGGATTCGATGGTGTCTACACCTACGACATCGTCACGTACGGCGGCAACTCGTTCGCACGGCTCTGCGGCGAAGCGCACGCACAGCACTTGCTCTGCGCCCCGTCGGTCGGGCCGGGCTACGACGCGCGACGCGGCAGCGGCGATCCGCACGTGAAACCGCGGCGCAAGGGGGCGACCTACGACGCGATGTGGCGCGCGGCGATTGCGGCGAAAGCCGATCGCATCACCATCACATCCTTCAACGAGTGGCACGAGGGCACGCAGATCGAGCCGGCCGCCTTGCCTCGACGCCACGGCCGCTACCGCTACCTCTCGTACAACGGCGCGTGGGGTTTCTACGGCGTCCCCGCCGAGACCGCCTATCTCGACCGCACGCGCTACTGGGTCAACGTGTTGCGGAGCACGCCGCCGCTGCAGCCGTAGATCAGCGCGTCGTAGAGCCCAGCCTCGGCGACCCCGCGGAGTTGCCGGTCGTCGAGGTCGACGACTGCCTCCGGCCAGGTTTCGAGCCCGAGGGCCGCAGCCCCTTCGTCAGAGCCGAACCCCAGCAGCGCGTCCAGTGGCACGACCCCACGCTTTCCGGTCTGCCGCCGGGCGATCCCTTCGAGCTCGCGCAGTTCCTCGAGCGGGTCGATGCGTACGTTGGAGTCCGAGCCGATGCACATCGCGATCTCGCGATGGCGGATTCGGGCAACCGGCAGGAACCCGTCGCCGAGGTTGGCCTCCGTCGTCGGGCAGGCGCAGATGCGGGCGCCGGCGTCGCGCAGCAGATCGAGCTCGTGCCCGTCTGCGTGCGTCGCGTGCACGACTGTCGTTCGCGGGCCGAGGCAGCCCTCGCGCGCGAGGAGCGCTATCGGGCGCAGGGAATGCTCGGCGAGGCATTCCTCGATCTCGCGCGGCTGCTCATCGGCGTGCACATGCAACGGCAGCTCGTGCTCCGCTGCGTAGCGGCCGAGCTCGCGGAGCGCGTCGGCGGGACACGCGCGGACCGAGTGCGGCGCGACTCCCACCCGGATGCCGTCCGCGCGCAGCGTCTCGAGCTGGCGCAGGTAGTCCGCGACCGACTCCTGCCGGAATCGCGGGCTGCCGCCGCGGAGGTAGCAGGCAGAAAGCAGGACGAGCGCCACACCGGCCTCATCGGCGGCTGCGGCAGCCGCCCTGGCCTCCTCGAGCCCGAGGTAGTGGAACTCGCCCACGGCCGTGTATCCGTTCGCGCGCAGTTCCCGGTAGACCTCGACGTACTCGCGCCGGATCTCGTCGACCGTGAGCGACTCGGCGAGGGTGATCATGCCGTCGCGCCACGCCCAGAACTCGCCGCCCGGCGACCGCCCGCGGAGCGCTCGCTGAAACGCATGGCAGTGCGCGTTCACGAAGCCGGGGATCGCCAGGGTGCGCACCGCCGTATCCTGTCAGGGTGACCACTGCGACCGGCACCGTCCGTGCAAGCGCCGTCAGCGGGCCTCTGGCGCAGCTGCCGAACGCGCTGACCGTCCTCAGGCTCCTCCTGATCCCGCCGTTCATCGTGGCGATCCTGGTCTCGACGGACGGACGGTCCTGGGCGGCCGGGATCATCTTCCTGATCGCCGGCATCACCGACCAGGTCGACGGCTATCTCGCCCGGCGCTGGCGCGTCGAGTCGCCGTTCGGGAAGATCGCCGATCCGCTGGCCGACCGGCTGATGATCGGGATCGCCGTGCTACTCGAGTGGCACGCGGGTCGGCTCCCGTTCGTCTCGCTCGTGATTCCGTTCCGCGACGTGATACTGATGGCGCTGACGCCGATCATGGTGCGACGCGGGTACAAGTTCGAGGTGAACATGCTCGGCAAGGCGGCAACCTGGCTGCTCTACCTCGGCGTCGGCTGCTCGATGGTGACCCATCCTTCAACGGCCTGGCCGCTCTGGATCTTCTGGACCGGGTTCGCGCTCGCGGTCGCGTCGGTCGTGCAGTACGCCGTGAAGGCGCGCCGGGAAGTGACCTGATGCGCGCCGTCGTGATGGCAGGAGGTGAGGGCACCCGCCTGCGCCCGCTGACGTCCAATCAGCCCAAGCCGATGGTGCCGATCCTCGGCAAGCCGTGCATGGAGCACATCCTTGAACTGCTGCGCGAGCACGGGTTCGAGGACGTCGTCGTCACGGTTGCGTTCCTGCCACAGGCGATTCGCTCCTACTTCGGCGACGGCGAGAACCTCGGCTTGAACATCGAGTATTCGGTCGAGGAGAGCCCGCTCGGCACCGCGGGGTCCGTGCGGCTCGGTAGCGACCGCCTCGACGAGACCTTCCTCGTCATCTCGGGTGATGCGCTGTGCGACATCGACCTCGGCCAGATCGTCTCGTTCCACAAGGAGAAGGGCGCGGCCGTGACGATCGGCATGAAGTCGGTCGACAACCCGCTCGAGTTCGGGATCGTCGTCACCGACGAGGACGGGCGCGTCGAGCGCTTCCTCGAGAAGCCGTCGTGGGGGCAGGTCTTCTCCGACACGATCAACACCGGGATCTACGTCCTCGAGCCAGAGGTGCTCCGTCACATCCCGACCGACCGGCCCTACGACTTCTCGAAAGAGCTCTTTCCGCTGCTGCTCGAGATGGGGCGCCCGATCTACGGGGTCGTCTGCGACGGCTACTGGCAGGACATCGGCAACCTCGATCAGTACCGCCAGGCGAACTTCGATGCGCTCGACGAGAAAGTGCGGCTGAACGGCTCGGGCCTGAAGATCCGCGGTGACGTGTGGGTGGGCGAAGGAGTCGAGATCGACGACGTCGAGGGAGTCGAAGGCCCAGCGTTCATCGGCAACTACTGCACCGTCTCACCCGACGCGTCCGTCGGCCCGTACACCGTCCTCGGCCCCGGCACGACGTTGCGCGAGGGCGGACGGGTCTCGCGCAGCGTGATCGACGCGTCTTGCTACATCGGCCGCAGCGCATCGATCGAGGGCGCGATCCTGGGTCGCGGCTGCGACGTGCGCGCGCACGCGCGCGTCCACGAAGGGGTGGCGATCGGTGACCAGGTGACGCTCGGTGACCAGTCCGTCGTCTATCCGGGCGTGCGGATCTATCCGTACAAGGAAGTCGAGTCCGGCGCGCAGATCCACGAGAGCCTGATCTGGGAGTCCCGCGGCACGACCCGGGTCTTCGGCAAGGACGGGGTCATGGGCCTCGTCAACGTCGACCTGACGCCCGAGGTCGCGCTGCGCTTCGGTGCTGCGCTCGGGACCGCGCTGAAGCGCGGCGCCCGCGTCGTCGCAAGCCGCGAGAGCGCGCCGGCGTATCGGATGATCAAGCGCGCGCTGATCTCGGGCCTCAACTCGACGGGCGTGCACGTGGCGGACCTGCGCACGCTTCCGGCTCCGGTCGGGAAGCACCTGCTGAAGACGCAGGGCTACGACGCAGCGTTCCACATCGGCGCTGCGTCGAACGATCCCGAGGCGGTGCAGATTCGGCTCTTCGAGCGCCCCGGGGTCGCGCTGTCGTCCAGCCTGCAGAAAGAGATCGACAAGCACTACACCCGTCAAGAGCTGCGGCGCGTGCCGTTCGGTGATGTCGCGTCGATCACGTATCCGGCGCGCGCCCGGGAGAGCTATGCAAGCGACCTCCTTGCGGACCTCGACGTGGAGGCGATCCACGGTCGCGACTTCCGCATCGTCGTCGACTACGGCTACTCGGCCGGCAGCTACGTCCTGCCGCTCGTCCTCGGCCCGCTCGGGGTCGAGGCGGTGACGGCACACGCGTTCGAGTCAGACGCGTCGTCAGGCCCGGTGCGCCTGCACGAGACGATCCAGCAGGCGAAGCGGCTCGTCGCGGCCGTCAACGCTGACTTCGGGGCGGTCTTCGACCGCTCGGCGGAGCGCATCTACCTGATCGATGAGATCGGGCACGACGTCCCGCCCGAGCAGGCGCTACTGCTCTACCTGCGGCTGATCGCATCGACCGGGCACCGAGGCAAGGTGGTCGTGCCGATCAACACGACGAGCCAGGTGGAGGAGATTGCCGGCGAGGGAATCGAGATCGTGCGGACTCCGGTCTCGCTGCCCGACCTGACGCGCATGGCAGCGGACGACGGGGTTCTCTTCGGGGGTGCCGTCGGCGGCGGCTACGTGTTCCCGGACTTCCTCCCGGCCTACGACGCGATCGCTTCGCTCTGCAAGCTCCTCGAGCTTCTCGCGCCCGTGCAGCGTCCCCTGTCGGAGCTCGTCGCCGAGCTGCCGCAGCCAACCCTGCTCCACCGTCAGGTGCAATGTTCGTGGGCGATGAAGGGCATGGTCATGCGCCTCCTCAACGAGCGCTTCTCGGATGCGAACGTCGACCTGCTCGACGGGATCAAGATCTTCGACGAACGTGGCTGGGTGCAGGTGCTGCCCGACCCCGACGAGCCGCTGATCCACATCTACGCGGAGGGTGAGTCCGAGGAGGCGTCCGCCGAGCTCGAGGAGGAGTTGCGCAGAATCGTCACCGACGTGATCGAACGCGAGGAAGTCGGCGCGCGGACCTGAAAGCGTTGCAAGGCCCTAAGACTCGCTTAACATCGGCGGGCGTTTCCTGATCTAACCTGCGCGGTGTACGGCGGCAATGCACGGCACGGCACGCAGCCCAAGCGCGTGGGGGCGTGGGGCCAGCGTGACGGGCAAGCGCATGAAGCAGGGGTCGAGGAGCGCCTCAGGCGGCGCTCCCTCGGCTTGCTCGGAGAGGCTCCGCTTCAGCGCGCTCCCGCGGGTACCGAGCACCCTTCAGACAGGAGTTGCCCGGGCCAACGGGAATCAGAGACGCGATGTCCCGAGCTAAACCCTTAACCTGAGGTTGACGGTTCTCGCATCCTCTGCTGGAATGCTAGAGCCCCGACGACAACGAAAGGCGCAACGTGGAACCGCTACCGGATCTGGGCTCGCTGTCCGACGACGAGCTGAAGGGCCTGATCGACGACTCCCAGGAGAAGGAGCGCGAGGTGAGCTACCAGCGCCGCCTGCTGCACGGGAAGATCGACATCCTGCGCGCGGAGCTCGTCGCACGACTGCAGAAGTCAGGGGGCCGGAGCGTCCTCGACGAGGTCGACGTCGACCGTCTGACGGAGATCCTGGCCGGGAAGGCCGCGCCACGTTCATGACCGCAGCGCGCGGAACGCCGTGAGCGTCGTCTACTGCCAGGAGTGTGGATTCCAGAACCCGGAGTCCGCCAACTACTGCTCGCGGTGCGGCTCGCTGCTCACGAAGGGCGAGTCCTCGGGCGAGACCACGCAGACGTTCTCGCCGGAGGAGATCGCCGACCTCGAGCATGATCCGGTGATCGGCCTCGAAGGCCCGGCGCTCGTCGTCCGCGCCGGCGGTGGACGGGCGGGGGAGAGCTTCAAGCCGACCTCGGAGCGCACTCGCATCGGCCGTTCTCCCGACTGCGAGGTGTTCCTGGACGACGTCACGGTTTCCCGGAATCACGCGGTGCTCGTGGAGCGCGACGGCGGCTTCTTCGTCGAAGACCAGGAGTCGCTGAACGGAACGTTCGTGAACCGCCGGCGCATCGACAGCGCGCCCCTCGAGAACGGCGACGAGCTCCAGATCGGCAAATACCGGATGACCTTCATCGCATGACGTCGACGGCCCGGCAGCCGAGCCGTGAGCGCCTCCTGCGGATCGGGGAGGTCGTGCGCCGCCTCAGCGACGAGTTCCCGGACATCTCGATCTCGAAGATCCGCTACCTCGAGGACGAGGGTCTCGTGACGCCGTCGCGGACGCAGGGCGGATACCGCCTGTTCAGCTCAGAAGACGTCGACCGGCTCGAGATGATCCTCCGCCTGCAGCGCGACGAGTTCCTGCCGCTCCGCGTGATCCGCGACGAGCTCGACGCTCCGGGCGCGAAGGAGCGCAAGCGGCGGCGGCCGACAGCCCTCGGCTCGACGGAGGACGAGATCGACCTCGCCGAGCTCTGTAGCCGCGCGGGTATCAACAGCGAGCTTGCGAAGGAGCTCGACGAGTTCGGGCTCATCGCGTCGCGCGGAAGTGGGGCCGACAAGCGTTACCCCGAGTCGGACGCCGACGTGGCAGCGACGTGCGCACAGCTTGCGCGCTACGGCGTCGACCCGCGCCATCTCCGCACCTTTCGCACCGCAGCCGGCCGGCAGGCTGCGTTGATCCAGCAACTGGTCGCGGCGGCGCTCCAGGCGCGGGCACCCGAGCGGCGCGCGCAAGGTCTGCACGACCTGCAGCAGCTCGCGGAGCTTGCGAGCGAGCTCTCGTCGCTGCTCTTCTGGCGCGACCTGCGAGACTTCGCCCAGTGACGATCGATCTCCGCTCGAAGATCCGCGAGGTCCCGGACTTCCCGACCCCCGGCGTGGGCTTCAAGGACTTCACGCCGCTGCTCGCCGATCCCGAGGCGCTGCGGCAGTCGGTCACCGATCTCGCGGAGTGGGTGAAGGCGAAGGAGTGTGACCTCGTGCTCGGCGCGGAGGCGCGCGGGTTCATCCTCGGCGCGGCGATCGCGCGCGAGGCCGGGGTCGGCTTCGTCCCGGCGCGACGTCCCGGCAAGTTGCCTCCGGAGACCGTCAGCGCGTCGTACAAGCTCGAATACGGCTCGAACTCGCTCGAGCTGCACCCTGATCTGATCCCGAAGGGCTCGCGTGTGGTCGTGCACGACGATGTGCTCGCGACCGGAGGCACGGTCGAGGCGATCAACGGGCTCGTCCGCCAGCTCGGCGGCATCGTGGTCGGAGCTTGCTTCATCATCGAGCTGACCTTCCTCGGCGGCCGTGAACGGCTCGCCGATTGCGATCTGCACGCGCTGATCGAGTATTAAGGCGGCAAGCCGACCATCAATACCGCGTCCGGTGCGTCCGATAAGACAGAAGGCATGTACGACGCACTGACTTCGACCTACACGCTCTCGTGCCCGACGCACGGGGAGACCCGCGTGCAGCTGTCGCGCTTTCGCCGGCTCGACCAGCTACCCGGCGCCCATCATCCCTCGGTCTACCGCGTCGAGTTCGCATGTGGCTGCGGAAGCGAGCATCTTGCGCTCGTTACGCACGACGAGCTCGACTGGGCGCCGCTCGGATTGCAGGACTCGACGTCCTTCGTGAACCTCATGACCTCGCGGGTCGAGGAGGTCGCGTTCGAGTTCGGCGACCTGGCGGCGAGTCGAATCAAAGCGGGGGAGTGGCCGTGGAGTTTCTTCTGCTGGCCCGAGGAACGACCGCGGCCGGTCTATCCGTCTGCGTTCAAATTGCTCGCGCCCGCAGTCTCGGGCGAGCAAGTGGGCCTGGCAGTGCGCTGCCCTGCCTGCGACAAGGTGTCAGTCAATCTCGTCTCCCGGTCACACGTCGATCTTCCGTTTGTGAACGATCGCGAGGTGGGGGTGGTCGAGCATCTGTTCGAGCACGATGCGTCTGCGACGCTCGAGGAATTCCAGGCCGAGCTTTGGTCGGGATCCTTCGACGCGCGGCGCCTGACACTTGAGTAGCGCCACTCACTCCCGCCAGGGATGCGGGGCAGCAGGTGGGGGCCGATACCAAGGTCAGCTTCCCATGACCGCTCTCACGCCGCATCCCCATCGGGGAATAGAGCTCCTTCTCGCGCACTGCGCACCCGTCTTGGACGACAGGCTGCCCGCGTACGATCGCCTTCAGCAGGAAGTTGGCGGGGACCTTGCGCGTCTGCTCGTCGTCGCGCTCGCCGGCCCTCAGGGCCGCCGGGGCTCGTCTTCGCCGTAGACCCGGACGTAGACGAACGCGAGGAATCCGACGACGGCGCCGAGCACGAACGTGATCGCGCTCGAGAAGCCGATCATGCCGCCGCCGAGCCAGATCAGGAGGCCGAAGAAGAGGCCCCACAGAAACGACGTGACACCGTGATCGATTGCCGGAGCGCGTAGGTGCATCGCGGCCCTGATCCTAAAGGATTGGCGGCACGCCGTCCCGGACCAAAAAAATTCACCGAGCCGGTTGCGCTTTTGTCCACCTTCCCCGTGAACCTTCGGCTTCCGCCTACGGCCCTCGGGAGCGGCTTCGACCTACTCGCGCTCCGTGCTCGGTGCAATCAGCAACCTACGGGGTGGGGAGCCGCGCTGCAAGGGCCACCGAGACGCGAAGGACGCAATTTGCGAAAACTTCGCTGAGCGCAGCACGAAATAGCGGTTCGTGCTCAACACTCCAAAGGTTCGGACCATAAAAATTCACCGAGCCGGTTGCGCTTTTGTCCACCTTCCCCGTGAACCTTCGGCTTCCGCCTACGGCCCTCGGGAGCGGCTTCGACCTACTCGCGCTCCGTGCTCGGTGCTCCACCAAGCTATCCCTTGAGGCCCGGGCCGCGCAAGGCCTGTCCGCGAGAAAAAGGCGCTCTTTGCGGCCGGCAAATTGTCCACATTTCCACGGCTTTTGTGGATTTGCTGGGGACAACTCTGTGGATGACGCGAGGAACCCCAGCAGGCGAGCGCGCTCCGGCAACGTGAGCCCTCGACCGGCACGAGATCGGGCGCTCGAGGAGGAGGGAGACACCGGCAGCAGCTCCGGCGCCGTTTCTTCGCTTACTTGACATAACACTCACTCTCGTGCATTCGTGGAACGGCGCGGATCGGCGGGATTGTGGTTTGGATGGGCGCGTCGCTGGCTAGATGGTCTTCTGAGTGCCGACGGAGACGGACATCCTGCTCCTCAGCGACGAGTTGCGCGCTTTGGTCGACCAGGCCGAGGAGCGCGGAACGCTGCTGCAGTCCGAGCTGAACGACGCCCTCGAGCCGCTCGGCCTCGATCCGATCGAGATCGATGTCCTGCACCGCGAGCTCGAGACTCGGTCGATCGACGTCGTGAACGACATCGACGAGGACGGCGAGACGAAGCCCCAACCGCCCGAGCCCGAGGTTCTCGCCGTGCCCCTCCAGATCACATGGGAGACGACGACCGACGCGCTCCAGCTCTTTCTGCGCGAGGCCGGCCGCCATCCGCTGCTGACGGCAGCACAGGAAGTCGAGCTGGCGAAGAAGATCGAGGCCCACGACATGTCGGCCAAGACCCGCATGATCCAGTCGAACCTCCGGCTGGTCGTCTCGATCGCGAAGAACTATCGCAATCAGGGGCTGCCGTTCCTCGATCTGATCCAGGAAGGGACGCTCGGCCTGATCCGCGCGGTCGAGAAATTCGACTGGCGCCGCGGCTACAAGTTCTCGACGTACGCCACCTGGTGGATCCGGCAAGCGGTGGCGCGCGCGCTCGCCGACAAGGCCCGCACGATCCGGATGCCCGTGCACATCGTCGAGCGGATGCAGAAGATGAACCGTGCGGAGCGCTCGCTCTGGGCGCAGCTTGGTCGCGAGCCGACGCTCGAGGAGATCGCGGACGAGGCCAACCTGCCGGTGCAACAGGCGCTCGAGGTGCGTGCCGCTGCTCGGGCCTCGACCTCGCTCGACGCGCCGGTCGGTGAGGCCGACGACGCGACACTGGGCGACTTCGTCGCCGGCGACGGCCCTTTGCCCGACGAGCTTGTCGAGGATTCGCTCCGCTCGCAGACGCTCGCCGACGCGCTGCGCTCGCTTCCCGAGCGCCACCGTGCGGTCGTCATCTTCCGCTACGGCCTCGACGATGCAGAGCCGAAGACGTTGGAAGACATCGGTCGTCGCCTCGGGCTCACGCGAGAGCGTGTGCGGCAGATCGAGGTCGAGGCGCTGAAGCGGCTTGCGACTCTCCACGAGATGGAGTCGGTCAGCTTCTCGGGCTGAGGATCGGCGCGTCTACGCGTGCAGGTAGAGCTCGAGCCCGGGCGCAACCGTGCGGAGCTCGCGCAGAGCCCGTGTCTCGAGCTGCCGAACGCGTTCACGGGTGATGCCGAGGTCGTTCCCGACCTCTTCGAGCGTCTGCGGCGGCTGGCCGTCGAGGCCGAAGCGGCGCAGCACGACATGCTTCATGCGTGGATTCAGGCGCTCGATCGCTTGCGCAAGGTCTGCGGTGCGCGCGAGTGCGGCGCTTGCACCGTCGGGCGACTCGGACTTCTGGTCCTCGATCATGTCGGCGACCATGCTCTCGCCGTCGCCGACGGGCGTCTCGAGCGAGACGGGGTCCTCCACCAACTCGAACAGCTCACGGACCTTCTCGACGGGCATGCTCGCCTCCTTGGCGATCTCCTCGACCGTCGGGTCGCGATTGAGCTTCTGCGTCAGGATGCGGCGCGAGCGATGCACGCGACGCACCTGCTCGGCCACGTGGACGGGCAGCCTGATCGTTCGTCCCTGGTCTGCGAGGGCGCGCGTGACGGCCTGCCTGATCCACCAGGTCGCATACGTCGAGAGCTTGTAGCCCATCTTGTAGTCGAACTTCTCGACCGCCCTGATCAGGCCCATGTTGCCCTCTTGGATCAGATCGAGCAACGGAACGCCGGCCTTCGTGTAGTTGCGGGTGATCGACATCACGAGGCGCAGGTTGCACTCGATCAGACGGCGCTTCGCGGCCTCGTCGCCCAGGTCTTTTCGGCGCGCGAGCTCGCGCTCCTCGGAAGGGGTCAGCAGGCGGCCGTCGCCGATCTGGCGCACATAGAGCTTCAAAGGGTCGGAGCTCTGAAGCCGGTCGTTCTCGCTCAGGACGGCGTTGTCGGGCTCCTCTTCCTCCTCATCGGGCGCGTCGGCGACGTCGAGCGCCGGCAGCAGCTCGAGCACCGGCTCGGAGGTGTCGACGTCGAGGGTCGCTTCGGGGACTGGATGCTCCACCGCTTCTCTATCGGCGGCAGGAGCGCTGCCCTTGAGATGTAAAACAACTATGCAGGGATGCAACAAACCGGCATAGGTGCCGTCTAGGAGGGTAAGGACATCATTTATGTGCGGTATTGCGGGATACAGCCTTCGCCCACGCTCCAGCGTCGAGCGAACTCTGGCTGCGCAGTCACTGCTCGCGGCGATCGCCGAGCGCGGCGCCGACGCGGTCGGGTATGCGTACCGAGCGCCCTCCGAGATCTATCCGACGGTCGTGAAGCAGCGCACGCCCGCGTCGCAGCTGCTCGAGCGCGTCTCGGTGCCCGAGGCCGCCAACCAGTTGCTCGTCCACGTCCGCGACTACACGAAGGGCCATCCCTCGATCGCGGCCAACAACCACCCAGTGCGTCACGGGCCGGTGGTCGGGATCCATAACGGGATCATCCTGAACGACGATGAGCTGCTCGCCCCCCACTCTTGCGCGCGCGCCGAGCCGCGGATGACCGTCGACTCGGAGGCGATCTTCGCGATCGCAGCCCACTCGCGGAACGACGCGCGCGCACTCGAGCCCCTGCGCGGCGCAATGGCGACCGGCTGGATCGACGAGCGCGAGCCGGGCGTCGTCTTCATCGCGCGCGGCATGGGCCGGCCGCTGTGGGCCGGCGTCGGCCGCGACGGTTTCTTCTTTGCCTCGACGAGGGTCGCACTCGAGGTCGTCGAGCGCTACTGCCGGATCCGCCTGCGCAAGCGTGAGGTGCCGGAGGGGACGCTCTTCGCGCTCAAGAACGGCTCCATTGCGCTCGAGGAGCGCTTCGTGCCCGACCTCGAGTACGTCGAGCACGATCCGCTGCCGTCGGTGCGTGCACCGCAGGAGCGGGAGTTCTGCCTGACGCGCCTCGCGGCGCTCGCTGCTGCCGCCTAGGCCCCCTCTGGGAGAATGCGCTGATGCCCGAGGCGCCGTTGCGGATGAGCAAGAACGGCCTCGTGGTGGACGGCGAGGGCTGGTTCGTCGTCAACGCGCGCGAGTCGCGGTGGCGTGACGAGGGGCCACTCGGCTCGTACTGCACGTTCGAGGGAAAGCGGCGGTTTCCACACTTCGGGATCAACATCAGCGTTCTCGAGCCAGGTGAGCGTGTCGGGATGTATCACCGCGAGGACGGTCAGGAGTCGTTCCTCGTGCTGGCGGGCGAGTGCACGCTGATCGTCGAGGGTGAGGAGCGGCGACTCGTCGCCTGGGACTTCTTCTACTGCTCTCCGGGGACCGAGCACATCATCGTCGCGGCCGGCGACCAGTCGGTGATCCTGCTCGCGGTCGGCGCCCGAGGACGAGGGGTTGGCGGTGGGATCGTCTACCCGGTTTCGGAAGCGGCCGCCCGATTCGACGCAAGCGTCACCCAGGAGACGACCGACCCGGCTGTCGCCTACGAAGCGGTCTACGCCACGCTTCCTCGGTCGAGATTCGTCCGGTACCGGCCGGAATGGCTCCCTGGCCCGCCTGACCAGTAGATCCGGACTCCAGCCGCCCCCTCGGCCCACGGTTGTCGACCGCGGCAGGGTGGCGGCATGGTTAACGTGCCCGCGACCAGTCATTGCTACCGGAGGTGTGCTTGTGAACCGTTCGTCCGCTCCATTGCCTTTCGCTCAGTCGCGCCGTAGGCGCCCCATTCGGATCGCCGCTCTCGCGGCGGTCGCAGCCGCAGTCGCCCTCGCCGTCACCGGCTCGGCGATCGCGCTGATCCGCGCGGTTGACCCGCCCCCGGCGAGCCCGACCAGCGCCGACCAGATCCAGAACCTCGACCAGGTCAAGACCGCCATCAAGGCCTACTACGGCGACACACCCTTCGCGGGCACAGACCCGGTCACGGGCCTGCCCACGACGCTCCACACGTTCTCGCCGACAGGGGCCTACGTCAATGAGATGGCGGGCATCGAGTCGGATGCGGACAAGTACCTCGACAAGGCCGCGAAGCACGAGAAGAAGTTCTCGGGGAAGCCGGCGATCCTGCTCGACGTCGACGACACCTCCCTGAACACCTACAGCTATGAGATCTACAGCAACTTCGTCTTCAACCCGACCTCCAATGCCGCGTTCGTGAATGCCGCGGTCTTCCCGGCCGTCCCGGGCATGCCGGCACTCGCCTCGCACGCGACGGCAGACGGCTACGCGGTCTTCTTCCTGACCGGCCGGCCCGAGGCTCAGCGCCCCGGCACCGTGACGAACCTCACGAACACCGGCTACACGGTCGTGAACAACCAGCTCTACCTGAAGGACCAAGTCAACCAGCCGTGGCTCGCCAGCTGCTCGCCCACGTGCACGACGACGCAGTACAAGTCGCTCACCCGGCAGCACATCGAGTCGCTCGGCTACGACATCGTCGCCAACTTCGGTGACCAGTTCAGCGACCTGAACGGCGGCTTCGCGGACGAGACGTTCAAGATCCCGAACCCGATGTACTTCCTGCCCTAATCGTTCGCTCTCTCGTCCCCGGGCTCGTCGACCGTTTCGGCGGCGGCAGGCCCGGGGAACGGGTCCGCCACAGAACGTTCACCACTTCGCCCCTGAACGTCCGCCGACCGTTCACCGGGACGCGCTTGTGCCGACGGTACGTTTGCGCGGTGGAGATCTCGCGGCTCGCGTCGATTCCCCTGTTCGCCGGTCTCGACGAGACGGACCTGACGGCGATCGCCTCCGCGGCATCCGAGCTCGAGGCCGAGGAAGGGCAGACGCTCGCCTCGGAGGGCGATTTCGGGCACGCCCTCTACGCCATCGAAAGCGGAACTGCCGAGGTGAGCAGCTCGGGCACGAAGCTCGTAACGCTCGGCCCCGGCGAAGTATTCGGTGAGATCGCGGTCGTCGCTTCGGGACGGCGGACGGCATCCGTCGTTGCGACGTCGCCGATGCGCCTGATCGTCCTGTTCAAGCGGGATGTCTGGGCGCTCGAGCGGCGCACCCCGACGGCGGCCGGGCGGCTTCGTGCGCTGATCGCCGAGCGGCGCGGCGCCTCCGACCAGCCCTAACCGACCGAGCCGTCGCGCTCGACGCTCGCTCCCTCCTCGACCAGACGCTCCCGAACGAGGAACTGGAACGTCGCCCACGCGCCGCGGCGTGATTCGAACATCCGGTAGACCTGCCACTCGGTGAGCATCGAACTATCGGCTCGTCGCGCCTCGGTCCAGTCGCCGAACTTCGGGAGGCGCCCGAGCCGGCGGGCGAGGGTGGCGCCTTGCGAGACCGCCCGCTCGAGCCGCTCCTCCCCCACCGCCACGTCGAATCCTGCTTCGCGCAGTGCGAGCGCCAGGGAGCCGAACGTGTGCCAGTAGAGCGACTTCGACGGGATCGTCCCGCGGCGCTCGTCGAGATCGCGCGCGGTCGGCGTGCGCCCGAGCTCGTCGCCGAGCCGCCGTAGCTCCGAGACGAGCTCCTCGCGGGTTGCAAAGCGGCGCGGCATGAGCCCCGCGGCGCGCTTGGCGGCGTTCCAGGTGCCAAAGTGCTCGATCACCGTCTGCGGATGAACCCGGGCGTCAGGGTCGGCCGCGAACTCCTTCATCGTCGGCGAGCGGCCGAGCCGCTCGGCTGACTCCCGCAGCTCGGTCAGGATCTGGTCGTCCGTGTAGCGCCGGCGAATTCCCGCCTGAAACGCCGCGAGCTCCTGCGGATCGATCGCTGCGACTGCGCGATAGGGTTTCCGCGCCACAACAAGAATGGTAGAGCGGATTGAACAATCCGCAAGTAGAGCCGGTTCGTCGACAATCCTCTAGTCGACGAGCTGTGGCTGCTCGCGCAGCGCCGGCTCGGCGGTGAACTGCGTGGTCACGATCGCCTCGAACGCCCCCACACACCGCGGACAGAACTGGGTGCCCGCGTTGCGGCGCAGCTCATCGAGGGCTTCGCGCGCAGGCCGTGCCGGGCGATAGACACGTGTCGTGAGCATCGAGTCGAAGGCGTCGGCGACATGAATGATCCGAGCTCCCAGTGGGATGTCGTCGCCCGCGAGCCCATCCGGGTAGCCCCCTCCGTCGAACCGCTCGTGGTGATGCCGGATCGCGGGGACGGCGTCGCTGAGGAAACCGAGGCGGTTGATGATCGAGGCTCCCTCGACCGCATGGCTCGCCATGATCGTCCACTCCTCCTCGGTGAGGCTCGACGGCTTCAAGAGGATCGAGTCGGGCATGCCGAGCTTGCCGATGTCGTGAAAGAGCGCGGCGTGACCGAGCAGTTCCAGCTCGGCGTGGGAGAGGTCGAGCTCCCGGCCGATCGCGAGCGCGAGCTCCTGCACGCGGCGCGAGTGGCCCGCCGTGTACGCGTCGCGCGCGTCGACCGTTGCCGACAGCGACTCCATCGCTGCCGTCGACCGCTCCTTCAGCAGCTTGTTCGCGTGCTCGAGTGAGACGTTCTGGGTCTGGATCGTCTCGGCGGCGGCGCGAAGCTGCTGCGCCGAACGCTGAGTGTGCTTCAGGTACGCCTCCTGGGTCTTGCGCATCAGGAACAGCGGAAGTGCGAAGACGACGATCGCCCACGCACCGATCGACTGGTAGGCCTCGTAGATCACCGCGGCCATGAACCCGTACACGGCGTAGTGCGGCAGGAGCCAGCTGAAGCGCTCCGACCAGACCTTGCGTGGGCTCTCATGCCCCTCGACGCCGACCGCGATCGAGACGAGGCCGAGATTCACGAAGAAGTATGCGAGACCCGCGGCGAGCCCCGACGCAACGAAGATCACCGTTCCGATGGGGCCACCGAGGTGGAACGAGAACACCGCCGTTGCGGCCAGCGAGGCCAGCGAAAGGGCGCCGACGTTGAAGAGCAGCTGGTGGGCCACGGCGCGGCGGGCACTCCACTCGACGGCCGCCATCGTCACCGCCAGTGGCAGAGCGGCGCGTGGTCCGATGATCGCCGCAGCGGTCAGCGCGCCGACGGCGCTCACCGAGATCGAGCCGGTTTCCATCTCGAGTGAGAGCAACTGCCCGAGGGCGACCAGCACGATGATCGTGCCGAGGCCGGCGAGGTCGGTGGAATGGCCGAATACCGAGGCGAGAATCCCCGCCGCCGTCCCGATCACACCGACGAGCCCGACGGTCAGCTTCAGGCGGAGCGGCACGGAGAAGAAACGCGGAGCGGCTGGCATATGCGGCCGGGCGGTCTGACGGCGCGCGACGTCGGGCGCGACGTCCGCCGGCGGCTCGAGCGGTCTGACGGCCCCGTTCTCCGGCGTCGTGAGCGCCGCGAGCTGAGGCCCTCGCTTGTCGGCCCGCGCCAGCAGCGGTTCATCCGAGGCATCGAGCACGCGGTTCCGTCCCTGGAGCTTCGCGCGATAGACCGCCAGGTCGGCCTGGTGCACGAGCTCATTCATGTCGTCCCCGTTGCGGGGGAAGCTTGCGATGCCCATCGAGATCGTCGCGCGAATCGGCTCGCTCGAGGTCTCGACCTCGAACAACCGGGCAGAGACGGCGCGACGGATCCGGTCGGCGATCTCGTAGGCCTGTTCGGGTGGGGTCTCCGGTAGGAGAATCGAGAACTCCTCACCACCGAACCGCGCGGGAACGTCATAGTGGCGAAGCTCCTGGCGGAACACGTCCGCAATCCCGCGTAGGACAGCGTCGCCTGCCAGATGGCCGTAGGTGTTGTTGATGTCGCGGAGCAGATCGAGGTCGGCCATGATCAGCGACATCGGCCGCTGGAAGCGTTGGGCGCGACCGAGCTCCTCTTCCATGGCGACCGTGAAGTGGCGCGCGTTGTAGAGGCCCGTTTTCGGATCGACTCGCGCCTCCGCCTGGAGCTTAGGGATCGCGAGTGAGCGATGAACCAGGAGGAGCGGGGCGACGGCAAACGGGATCAGCCACGGGTTCAGGTGCCAGAACGCCGCGACGACGAGCCCGAGTGTCGCGAGGACGAAGTCCGTCGAGAGGCTCTCGAATGAGAAGACACCCGCCTCACGCAGCGAATGGCCGCGGGCGAGCGTGATCATCGGAGCGAGCACGATGTGGTTCGCCGCGACCGCAATCGTGCACGCGGTCAGGCCGGCGAGCGCCCAGCGCACGTGGTCGTCGGGGATGAGGCTGTCGGCGTGGAGAACGATGAACGCGCCACCCCAGGTCGCGAGGTTGCCGAGTGTGTAGTTGCAGATGTTGAAGCTCTGGATGTACCAGGCGTAACGCTCCTTCAGCCACTCGGGAATATGCATGACGACCCCGAGGAGGGCGACGAGTTCGGGTGGAAGCAGCAGTGCCGCAGGGATCAGGAAGACCCAGGACGTGTGGAACGCCGTGTCGCGAGTCGTGCGAACGGTGTAGGTGTGCGAGATGGCGGCACCCGCCGCAAGCGCGCCGAAGATGAGCCAACCGGACGTGTGCGAGGTCAACCGTCCGATCAGCGGGACGGCGGCGGCGAACGCCGCGAGCCCGATGACGACGGCGTAGGCGCTGGCCGACCGCGGCAGCACCCGCGTACGTCGTTCGGTCTCGTTGCCTCGATCGCTCTCGAGCTGGAGGTCGCTCGGGATGGCACTCATTGCCGCTCGATCTCCTATCCGCGCGGACGCGCGGGCCGCAGGATGTCACCCATCACCCAAGTTACGGCCGGAACGGGTGTCCGCTCATCCCCCATTCGGGGGCGGCGCATCCCGCCTCCCTCGTCCGGGGGAAGGCAGGCAAACGGCCGAAGGCCCGCCGGAGCGGGCCTTCGGAACGCGCTGGTCGTCCTCACTAAGGCAGCAGTGCCGAGGTGATCGGAGCCGGTGACGTCGCGGGGGGCGGCGCAGGTGCCGGCAGCCCGGCGGTCACGCCGAGGGCGGCGAGGGGATCGACTCCGTCTACCGTCACGGCCGTATCGGGGTCGGTGGCCGCTGCGGCCACGGTGGCGGCGTCGGCCGTGATCTGGCTCAGGCTCGCCGCGTCGCCCTCGGCGGCGTCCTCCTGCGAGATGTCCGCCCAGCTCATGTCCGCCCAGGACATGTCTGTCCAGGACATGGAGCTCCAGGACATATCGGCCCACGACATGTCGGCCCAGGACATGCTTGACCAGGACTGGTCTGCCCAGCTCATGTCGCTCCAGGACTGGCTGCTCCAGGACATCGAGTCCCACGCGGCGTTCGACCGGGCGGCCCTAGCCCAACCCGTTGCATCGAACGTCGAGCCGGAGCCATACGAAGCGGAGTGGACGAACTGTTCCAGGCCCAGGTTCGGGTTCGGCGTGACCGAGGCGGTCGCCGCGCGGCTCGCCGTCAGCTCACCGAGGCCGGCGGCCTTCGGATTCCCGACAGTCAGGGCGCGCGCGGTGCGCATCAGCGCGCCCTTCACCTGATCCGGTGACCAGTTCGGGTGACGGGCCAGCATGTCGGCGACCGTCCCCGAGACGACCGGAGCCGAGAAGGACGTGCCGGAGAGCTGGATCCGATCCGAGCCGACCATGTTCGAGGCCTTCTCGGCTGTGAGAGTCGACCCGGCAGGCACCGGCCCGACCATGTAGCGGCCGGGCGCGGAGAGCTCGGGCTTGAAGAAGCCGTCCTCTGTGTAGCCCCAGGCCGACCAGGGTGCAACAGTGTCGTCCTTCGACTTCTCCGTACCGGCGAGATCGACAGCGCCGACGGTGATCACGAACGGGTCGTTGCCGGGCGAGAACGTCACGCCGGACGGGGTCGTGGCCGACGTGCCGTAGTTGCCGGCCGCCGCGACGACGGTGACGCCGCCGAACCAGAGCCGCTCGACTGCCCGGTCGAGCGGGTCACGGTAGAAGTTCGTGGCGTAGCTCGAATGCAGCGAGAAGTTCGCGACCTTGATGTTGTACTGGTCCTTGTGATCGAGGATCCACTGGCAGGCGTTGATGACGTCGGACGTCTTCGCCTGGCCATTCGCGTCCATCACCTTGATCGAAACGATCGGAGCACCTGGCGCGGCACCCGCGAGATCCGGCGCAGCGCCGGCCGCGATCCCCGCGACGAACGTGCCGTGACCGCGCTCGTCGTCCAGCGACGTATTGCCGCTGATCGTCGAGAGGTTGACACTCGCGACGATGCGCGTCCCGAAGTCGGAGCGCTGTTGCACTCCGGAGTCGACAACGGCGATTGCCGGGGTCTTTCCCGCGTAGAGGAACTGGTCCCCGGCCCACATGAGTGTGTTGCCCGATTCGTACGGCCAGAGTTGGCTCGATGCCAGGGTCGTCTTGAGACCGCTGACCTGCACCAGGGCATCGGGCGTGACGATCAGGCCCGGAACCTCCTGAAGCTTCGTCAGGGTCTTCGCAGAGACGGAAACTGCAACGCCGCCGACGAGGTCGAGCGAGGTGGAGGCGTCGCCGTTGACGTCGTTCTTGTTGTCGACTGCCCTGGCAAGCCACTTGTAGGCTTTGCCGGCTCCGTCGACGCCGTCCGAGCTCGTGATGATCACGTCGACCTTGTCGTTCGGCTTCGTCTTCGCCGCCTCGAGCAGGCTGCTCGCGATCCAGGTCTTGCCGTCGGGTGTGTCGGCTGCGTCGCCCGAGGGAGGCGCAGGGGGCGAGGGGACGGCCGGCGTGGTCGGAGTCGGCGCGGCCGGGTTGGTGCCCTTGTTCTTGCCGTGGCCGTTGCCTGCGGAAGCGGCGATCGGAGCGGCCAGCGCGACGATGCAGACGCAGGAGACGAGGATGCCGCGGCCGCCTTTGCCCCAGAGCACGCTCGAGCGGTCACCGCCTCGGCTTCCGGTGCCCCAGAGAGCGCTTTGACGCGTCCCGGCCGCTCCCCGCTCGTTGTGTTGAGACATGTGAATTCTCCTTACTTCCGCGCCGGGGCACGGGCCGCAGTTCAGAAATCTCCGTCCGGGCTTCCGATTTGCCGCAAGGAAGGCTCGAACGTGTCGGAACCTACGGCCGTTTCGGGTGGTCTCCGTCCCCCGGCCGGGTGACTTGGCTTCGAGTGAGGCGAATTTCACTCGAACGAGTGACCAGTCGATTCGGCCGGGTACGGTTCGCCGGGTGCGCCCGCCGTTTCCGCTCGCGCTCGAGGCCGCCACCGTGCGCGCCGCGGGCGCGCTCTCGCGCTTCGCTGGTCGTGGCGGCGGTACGACTCTGCCCGGGAAACTTCTCTGGAAGCTCGACCCGGGAGCGATCGATCGCCTCGCGGCACGCCTGCGTGACGGCTCGGTGCTCGTATCGGCGACGAACGGGAAGACGACGACGGCGGCGATGGTGGCGGAGATCCTGCGGTCCTCCGTCCGGGTCGCGTACAACAGCTCGGGAGCAAACCTCGTCTCGGGCATCGCGTCCACCCTGCTCCGCTCCTCCGATGCGACGCTCGGACTGTTCGAGGTCGACGAGGCCGCCCTGCCCGAGGTGGCGCGACGCGTGCACCCGAAGGCGCTGCTGCTCGGCAACCTGTTTCGCGACCAGCTCGACCGCTACGGCGAGTTGGAGATCGTCGCGGGCCGGTGGCGCGACGCGGTCGCGGATCTGCCGGACGCTCTCCTCGTGCTGAACGGCGATGACCCTCAGATCGGCGATCTTGCCCGGCTGCACAGCAAGGCGGTCCTGTTCGGCGTCGACGATCCGAGCCAGGCGCGCGCGGAGTTGCAGCACGCGGCCGATTCGAAGTACTGCCTCCGTTGCGGCACACCGTACGACTACGCCGCCGCGTATGTCGGCCATCTCGGCGACTACCGCTGTCCCAACTGCGGTCACGCGAGACCCGCGCTCGAGATCGTCGCTCGCAAGATCGAGCTGCACGGACTCGACGGTGCCTCGTTCATGCTGCATGCGCCGGCGGGCGTCGTCCAGATCGAGCTTGCGCTTCCCGGCCTCTACAACGTCTACAACGCGCTCGGCGCAGCGGCGCTCACGCTTGCGCTCGAGGTCCCCATCGCCGAGGTCAAGGCGGGGTTGGAGCGGTTCTCCGCGGCCTTCGGGCGGTTCGAGCGGATCGCGATCGGCGACCGGAGCGTCCTCATGCTGCTCATCAAGAATCCAGCCGGTGCCAACGAGGTGGTGCGCACCCTCGTCGAGGGTGCTGCGCCGCGGGTTGCGGTCATCGCCTTGAATGACGGGATCGCCGACGGCCGCGACGTCTCCTGGATCTGGGATGTCGACTTCGAGCCGCTGCTCGGCGGCCTGGATCGGCTTGTTGCGTCGGGCTCGCGGGCGGCCGAGCTGGCGCTGCGCTTCGCTTACGCCGGCCTGCCGCTCGAGCGGATCGATGTCATCCCGTCGCTCGAAGCTGCCCTCGACCGCGGGCTGGAGCTGACGCAACCTGGTGGCGAGCTGACACTGCTGCCGACCTATACCGCGATGCTCGCGCTCCGCCGCGTCGTCGCGAGCCGCGGGCATGTCAAGGACTACTGGGAGCGCGCCGCATGAAGATCCGTGTCGGACATCTCTATCCCGACTATCTGAACATCTATGCCGACCGCGGCAACATCGCGGTGCTCGACGCGCGCGCGCGGGCGCGAGGGCACGAGCTCGACGTGTGCGCGATCGGGATGCACGACTCAGTTCCGCCGGGAGAGATCGACCTCTTCTACGTCGGCGGCGGCCAGGACCGGGAGCAGGCTCTCGTCGCGCACGACCTCGTGACGAAGGCCGAGGCGCTCAGGGAGGCGGTCGAGAACGACGCGGCATTCCTGGCGGTGTGCGGCGGCTACCAGCTGCTCGGCCGCTTCTATCGCGACGGGAGCGGCGAGGAGCAGCCGGGAGTCGGCATCCTGCCGCTGCACACGATCGCCGGGGAGCGCCGGATGATCGGTGACGTCCTACTCGATTGCCCGTGGGCCGGCAAGACGCTCGCCGGGTTCGAGAACCACGCGGGCCGGACAGTCCTCGACGCCGGCGCGGAGCCGCTCGGCCGAGTCGTTGCCGGCTTCGGGAACGACGGTGTCTCACGCTACGAGGGTTGCCGCTACCGGCGCGTCTACGGCACGTACCTGCACGGCCCGTTGCTGCCCCGCAACCCGTGGTTCGCCGACCGCTTGCTTGCCGAGGCGCTCGCCCACGCCACGGGAGATGTCGAAGCAACGCCGTTCGCGCCGCTCGAGGACGAGCTCGAGCACGAGGCGCACGCAGTCGCAGCGGCGCGGGCCCGCGCCCGCGGTGGCCGGTTCTGAGGCTCGCGGCTAACGCGCCCAGAGCGCGCCGAGGTACACCGCGGGGTCGCCCGGCTCCCAGCGGGTGAGGAAGCGCTTCATCGGGGGGTGCACGACGATGTCTTGGAGCTCGTCGTCGGAGAAGAGGCGCGCGCCCTTGATCGCCGCGTCTTTCGTCTCGATGTCCTCGAGCGACCGATGGGACAGGTCGGCCGCGAAAATGATGTGCACGACGTGCTTTCGGGTCAGCACTGCCTTCGGTGCGATCGAGTCCACGATGGCGACCGGCCCCTCGAACTGGACGTCGGCCGAGATGCCGAGCTCCTCGCGCAGCTCGCGGCGGAGCGCCTCGATCAGCGACTCCCCCACGTCGACACCACCGCCGGGCAGCAGCCAGTACTCCTTGTCGGGCTTCTCCTGCCGGCAGAGCAGCACTCGGCCTTGCCAGAGCAGGATCGCCGAGACGCGGATCCGCGGCTCCATCAGTGGTGGGACGATCCGAAGCCGCGCACACCCCGCTCGCTCGCGGGCAACTCGTCGACCTCGACGAGATCGAACGCGGGAACCGGAAGCACGACGAGTTGCGCGATCCGCATCCCGGGCTCGACGACGAACGGCTCGCGGAGATCAGTGTTCAGAAGCGCGACCTGCAGCTCGCCTCGGTAGCCGGAGTCGACGAGACCGGGAGTGTTGACGATCGAGATGCCGTGCTTCGCCGCAAGGCCCGACCGCGGCTGGACGAACCCCGCATAGCCATCAGGGATCGCGACCGCGAGCCCGGTCGGAACGAGCGCTCGCTCGCCGGGTTGGAGCTCGATGCGCTCGCACGCCGACAGGTCGAGACCGGCGTCACCCGAGTAGGCGCGCGCCGGAACGACCGCGTTCGCGCGCAGCTTCTTGACCGGCAATTCGATCAGGCAGTCTCCCGCCCGGGCACGGTCGAGTCAACCGAGCCGGTTGAGTCGGCGATCAGATACGGCGCGAAGCGTGGCAGGTCACGCCGAGGGAGGCGCGCGATCACGAGCACGCCCTCCGGCGTGTCTTCGCGTTCTTCGATCGGCGTGCCGAGCGCGTAGAGCTCCGAAAGCCGGTCGCCGTCTGAGTACGGCACCAGGAGACGCACTCGCTCCCACCGATCCTCGAAGCGGCGGGCGAGCTCAGCCTTGAGCTCGTCGACGCCCTCGCCGGTGAGTGCCGAGACGAGTGGCGCGGATGGGAAGCGATTCGCAAGCCGACGGCGCCCGAGTGGATCGACACGATCGATCTTGTTCAGCACGATCTCGACCGGCAGCTCGCCGGCACCGATCTCGTGCAGGACGTCATCGACCGCGCTGACCTGCCGATCCTGCTCGTCGTCGGACGCCGAGGCATCGACGACGTGCAGCACCATGTCAGCAAGCAGCGTCTCCTCGAGCGTCGACGCGAATCCCTCGACGAGCTGCGTCGGCAGGCGGCGGATGAACCCGACCGTGTCCGTGAGGAGGTAGCGGCGGCCGTCGTGCTCGAACCCGCGCGTCGTCGGGTCGAGTGTCTCGAAGAGGCGATTCTCGACGGAGACCTCCGAGCCGGTGAGCGCGTTGAGCAGCGTGGACTTCCCGACGTTCGTGTACCCGGCGAGCGCGACCGTCGGCGTCGCGTTACGGCGACGCTCCTTGCGCTGCGTCGCCCGCTGCTTCTTCACGTCCTTCAGCCGCTTGCGCAGGACCGAGATGCGATGGCGGGCGAGCCGCCGGTCGGTCTCGAGCTGCGACTCGCCCGGCCCCCGCGTGCCGACGCCTGCACCGAGCGCACCGGTACCGCCGCCGAGGCGCTCGAGGTGCTTCCACATGCCGCGCATGCGCGGGAGGTTGTACTCGAGTTGCGCGAGCTCGACCTGGAGCTTTCCTTCCGCCGATGTCGCATGCTGCGCAAAGATGTCGAGGATGAGCTGTGTGCGGTCGACGACTCGCGCGTCGAGGGCGTTCTCGAGGAAGCGTTGCTGCGACGGATCGAGTTCACCGTCGACAATCACGCTCTCCGCGCCCGCGCGCTTGAACTGCTCCTTGAGCTCCTCGATCTTGCCTTTGCCGACGTAGGTTCTGTTCGCCGGCTGGGCTCGATGCTGCACGACGGAGCCGACCGGCTCGACGCCGGCCGTCCGCGCAAGCTCCTTCACCTCGGCCAGCTCTTCGTCGGGATCCACACCCTGAGCCAGCACCGCGAGGACGAACCCGCGCTCGGGCTCCGGGGTACGTGGGATCATCGTCCTCGATTATGCCCTCTCCCGACTCGATTTCGGCGCTGGCCGACCGGACGCTCACTCTCGTCGACATTCCCTCCGAGTCCAGGTCCGAGGCCGCCGTTTACGAGTACCTTCGGGCCGAGGTGCCTCTGCCGGTCGAGCTCGACGACGGGGAGACCCTGCTCTTCGCCAAACGCTCGGGTAAGCCGCTCGTGCTTCTCGCCGGGCACATGGACACGGTTCCAGCCCAGGGAAATCTGCCTGGTCGCATCGAGGACGGCGCCGTCGTCGGCCTGGGCGCAAGCGATATGAAGGGTGGCCTCGCGGTGATGGTCGAGCTCGCCCGGTTGGCGGCGAAGGCGGACCTCGCCTACGACCTCGGCCTCCTCTTCTTCCCGCGCGAGGAGCTCGGGCCGGCCGAGAACCCGCTTCCTGCCGTCTTCGAGCGGACACCGCTGATCGACGAGGCGAGACTCGTGATCTGCCTCGAGCCGACCGACAACACCCTGCAGCTCGGCTGCCTCGGAAACCTGAACGCGCGCGTCGTCTTCGAGGGGACCTCCGCGCATTCCGCGAGGCCCTGGCTTGGTGTGAACGCGATCCGGCTGGCCTTCGACGGGTTGCGGCAGACGCTCGACGCCGAGCCGCGTGACGTCGAGATCGAAGGGCTGCTCTTCCGCGAGGTGATCTCGGTGACTGAGCTCCACGCCGGGATCGCGTCGAACGTCATCCCCGCCCGGGCCGAAGCGATCCTGAACTTTCGCTACGCGCCGGATCGCACGCCCGACGACGCTGAGGCGCGCGTGCGCGAGCTCGTCGGCCGCGACGTCGAGATCCTCTCGAATTCACCGCCCGCACACGTCGCGGTCGGCTCGATGCTCGTCGACCAGCTTCGCCGCGCCGGGGCGTTCGAGCTCGAGCCGAAGCAAGCGTGGACGAACGTCGCCGACTTCGCGGCTCGAGGGCTGGACGCGCTCAACCTCGGCCCGGGGGGAACGCGGTACGCGCATGCCGTCGACGAGCGCGTCGAGATCGCGGAGCTCGGCCGGACGTTCGACGCTCTGCAGCGGTTCCTGGCCGGAGCCGTGTAGCGTCGGCGGCGTACCGTGGTGGTCGACGTGCTGCGCACGGCCGCCTTGCTCCTGCTGCTCATGTTTTCGCTGCCCGGTTGCGGTGGCCGGGCCGCAATCCCCCGTGCTCCGTTCTGGCCGGCCAGGGTGCGAGTCGCGCAGGACGTGCGTCTTCTCTACCGCGCCGCCGGTGCGCCCGGAACGCCCGGCCTGCACCGATACGAGTACGTCTTCCCCGACCGGGCAATTGCCGTCTACGACATCGACCAAGGGCACCGGCTCGTTGCCCGCTGGTCGGTGCCGGAGGCGCACGCCCTCCGAGGGATCGCGGTCAGCCCGGCAACCTGCAGGCTCTACTTCAGCGTCGGTGGGAACGGCGGTTCTAGCGGGACTGGCTCGCTGATCTCCTACGACCTGCGCACGAACCGGGTGCTCTGGAAGCGCTCGTTCCCGACCGGGACCGACAGCCTGGCGATCACGCCGGACGGTCGGACGTTGTATCTCCCGACAGGCGAACGGACCGACGATGACATCTGGTACGTCGTCGCTGCGAGCACCGGGCGGGTTCGTGGCGAGATCCACGCCGGGCCCGGCCCGCACAACACGATCGTCTCGCCCGATGGCAGGTTCGCGTACCTCGGGCCGCGCAACTCGCGCTACCTCGATGTGGCCGCGACGCGGACGGATCGGGTCGTTCGAAAGGTCGGCCCGCTCCTCCCCGGCGTCAGGCCCTTCACGATCAACGGGCGCCAGACGCTCGCGTACACGACCGCCACCGGGTTCCTCGGGTTCCAGGCATCGAGCATCCGCACCGGGAAGGTGCTCTACACGGTCCCGATCCGCGGCTTCAGGCAGGGAGGCCACTCGGCGCGCCCAGCCATGGAATTTCGCTTTCGCCGGATAGCCGGCAGCTCTACGTGATCGACGTCCCGTCGAGCTACGTGCACGTGTTCGATGTATCGGGTCTTCCGGAACGTCCGCCACGACACCTCGCCGACATCCCTCTGCGGCACTCGCTAGTGGGCAAGGAGGAGCCCTGCGCTGGCGACTGTGGCCGGGCCGGCTGGCTGCAGCACAGCCTTGACGGCCGCTTCGTCTACGTCGGCGACTCGGGCGACGTGATCGATACGAGAACGCGTCGCGTTGTCGCGTTCTTGCCCGCGCTCCGCAATTCTCGCTACCAGCTCGAGCTCGACTGGCGCGGCGAGGAGCCTGTGCGGACGAGCACACGGAGCGGAATCGGCCGGCTCGGGTGACGAAAGAGCCCGCTTCGCGCTGATCTGCGCATAGCCGGCGCGTCCGCTCTGTAGCGTCTAGGCGTGCAGCTCTCCCCCGTCCTCACCGATCTGGCGCAATACCCGTTCGCGCGGCTCGACGACTGGAAGGCCGAGGCACAGGCCCGCGGGATCGAGCTGATCGATTTCGGCATGGGCGACCCTCGCGAGTTGACGCCGGCGTTCATCCGCGAGGCCATGCTCGCGTCGGTCGACGAGGTTTCGTCCTACCCACGCGCCACGGGGCTGCCGGAGCTTCGCGAGGCAATCGCAGGCTGGATCGGGCGGCGCTTCGCAGTCGACGTCGATCCCGGCGTCGAGATCGTGCCGACGCTCGGCTCGAAGGAGGCGATCTTCTCGTTCGCGCAGATCGCGTTGGGCGAGAAGCGCGTCGTTGCGATTCCCGAGCCGGCCTATCCGGTCTATGAGCGAGGTGCGATGTTCGCCGGGGGCAAGGTGGTGACGGTGCCCTTGCGTGAGGCATCCGGTTGGCTGCCCGACCTCGACGCGTTCAGTGCCTGGGACGACGTCGCACTGTTCTGGGTCTGCTATCCGAACAACCCAACCGGCGCCGTGGCGCCGCTTTCGTTCTACGAGGAACTGGCCGAGCGAGCGCGGGAGCACGGGTTTCTCATCTGCTCCGACGAGGCGTATTCCGAGCTTTGGTTCGACGAGCCGCCGGCGTCGGCGCTGCAGGTCGCCGACCGCTCGAACGTAGTCGTCTTCAACACGCTGTCGAAGCGCTCGTCGATGACGGGGTATCGCTCCGGGTTCATGTGCGCGCCACCGGAGATCGTCGGCCGCGCTGCTCAGCTTCAGGCCGACTGTCGGGACCGCGCCGCAGGAGTTCGTGCAACGCGCCTCGGTCGCCGCCTGGTCGGACGACTCGCACGTCGACGGCGTGCGCGCGCTCTACAGGCGAAAACGCGAAACCATTCTGCCGGCTCTCGAGACCGGTGGCCTGCGCCTCGCAGGATCGGACGCGACGTTCTATCTCTGGGTCGACGTCGGAGGCCCGTCCGAGCCGTTCTGCCGCCGGCTGCTCGAGCACGGCATCGTTGCGGCGCCAGGCTCGTTCTTCGGCGCGGCCGGCGAAGGCTATGCACGTTTTGCGCTCGTCCCGACCCAGGCGCAGTGCGAACGCGCCGCCGAGATCCTGCGCGAGATCCTGTGACCACCGAAGAGACGATCGCTGCGCTCGACCACGGTGACGTACGAGTCGCCGAGCCGGATGGTGACGACTGGCGCGTCAACGCCGATGTGCAGGCGGCGATCCTCGACTACTTCCGTCTTCGGCAGCTGGAGCCGCGCGAGGTCGGTCCGTTCGAGTACCACGACAAGATCCCGTTGAAGGCGGGCTACGAGGCGCTCGGTGTGCGGGTCGTACCGCCCGCGACCGCGCGGTATGGCGCATTCCTCTCGCGCGGCGTCGTGCTGATGCCGTCATACGTGAACATCGGCGCCTGGATCGGACCGAACACGATGGTCGACACCTGGGCGACGGTCGGATCGGGTGCGCAGATCGGGGCAGACGTGCACCTCGCCGGAGGGGTGGGCATCGGTGGCGTGCTCGAGCCCGCCGGAGCCCGGCCGGTGATCGTCGAGGACGGCGCGTTCATCGGCTCGCGGTGCATCATCGTCGAAGGGGTCCGCATCGGCCGCGAGGCTGTTCTGGCACCCAATGTGACCCTCACCGCGAGCGTCCCGATCATCGACGTGACGGGTGATGTTGCAGTCGAGCACCGCGGCTTCGTGCCGCCGCGCTCCGTTGTGGTGCCCGGCACGCGCCCGAAGGATTTCCCGGCCGGCACGTATCACCTGGCCTGTGCGCTGATCATCGGCCGGCGCAGCGAGTCGACCGACCTGAAGACGTCGCTGAACGACGTTCTGCGCGACTACTCGATCTAGGTGACTCCTCGATCTAGCTGACGCGCTCGGCCGGTCCCGTCAGGAACGCGCGAGCGCGCTCGAACCGCACGACCAGGTCGCCGCCCGGGAAGCGCACGGTGACCGGCGAGATCCCGAACGCCGCCGCGACCGCGACTGCACTTGATCCCGATGACGCCGTCTCGCCCACTCCGCGCTCCCAGACGCGTGCTTCGATGACGTCGGGGGCGACCGCACGTGCGACCTGGACATTCGTGCGCCGGGGGAAGCGTTCGTGCACCTCGAGCATCGGTCCGAGCCGCGGAAGCTCAGCCGGATCGCCCTTGACGACGGCGTGTGGATTGCCGACATCGACCGCGACGAGCGCCACGCCCGCAACCTCCTCGAGCTCCCCGACGAAGATCTCGCCGAGATCTTGCTCAACGAGGCCGTCCGCGAGCATCCACGCACGCACCACACGTGGCCCGACACGTACGGTCACGCGCTCAGAGCGCGTCTGTTCGGCAAGCCAGCGCGCGGCGATACGCGTCCCGTTGCCGGACATCTCGGCCCGCGAGCCGTCCGGGTTCCAGATCGCGATCTCAAGCCAGTCGTCCCCCTTGCGGAAGACCTCGAGGATGCCGTCCGCGCCGTCGATCTCAGCGCGCACGAGATCGGGAGTCATCGACTCCTCAGTGATCAGATACACGTTGCCCTGGGCGTCCCAGCGCGATGACGTCATTCGCGATCTCCTCCGCAGGGCGGTTCCCGTCGAGCCTAATCGCATCGCGCAAGTTCCGCACCCACTTCCGCTGGTAGCGGGCCAGGCGCTTGGTTGCCTGCGTGACCGTGGCGATCGCTTCGTCGACAGGCAAGGTCGCGAACTCCTCGAGCCCGAGGACCTTGCGCGCGGTCTCTGAAAGCGGCTGTGCCCAGGCCGCTCGCGCCTCGGCGACCGCACCACCGTCGACCATCGCTTGCGTGCGCGCGTCGATGCGCCGGTCGAGCTCCGCGAGCGGCAGGTCGAGGGTGACGATCAGCGTCGGGTGACGAAGCGACGCCGTCCACAATCTGCCGTCGCGAGGTGCGAGCGATGCGCCGACTTCGGCGAGCTCGAGCGCACGGACGATGCGCTTGCGGTCGTTTGCGTGCACCTGCGCTCCCGCGGCAGGGTCGAGCTCGGTGAGCAGCGCGTGGACGGCCGCGGAACCGTCACGGTCGTAGCGGTCCTGCCAGTGCTCGCGCCGCTCGGGTGCCGCCGGCGGAGGGATCTCGAGCGCCGACAGGGCCGCGCGGAAATAGAGGCCGGTCCCACCGACGACGAGCGGCAGCCGGTCTGCAGCGAGGAGCTCGTCGACGGCGGCATGGGCCCAGCGCTGGTACTCGCCCACCGACACGTTGTGCTCGAGCGAAACGGTGCCGACGAGTCTCGCCGGCCCCCGTGGCGCAGCAGTGAGCACGGGCAGGCCGGCGTAAAGGGCGGCAGAGTCGGCGGAGATCACCTCCGCGTCCAGCCGCTCCCGCAGCGCCTCGGCGACCGCCGACTTGCCGGCTGCCGTCGGCCCGAACAGCGCGACAACCCGTCCGGTCACTTCAGGTGATCGCGGCGCGGCGGCGGGCCTGTGTGCCCACTCGCTTGTGCACCCAGCCGCGAACGGTCGCGCGAGCGGCCCTCCAGCGGTGCGAACACCTTGCGGTCGCCACGCAGCGCCGCGGGGTGCGTCCGAAGGTACGCAGCCCACTCCTCGGGCGTCTCGCCGCCGGCCAGCTCGTCGAGTGCGACCGCGACTCGCGACCCATGTCGGCGGATCGTGCCGATCAATTCACCGTCTGCGCCGCGCACGACGGTGACGACGATTCCGGGTGACGTCCACTCCGCGTCGTCCGGGTCGCGCCGCACCGCGGTCAGCCCGAGGTCGTCGAAGTCGGCGAGCGCGTCAGGCACCGGTTCCCGCCGGTTCTTTGAACCCGTGTGCGAGCTCGTCGATCGTCTGAGGCCGTTCGAACGCGCGATCCTCGTCGGGATGCGCCGCGCGCCACTCCTTGAACCACGCGACGGCTCGCGGGATGCCCTCCTCGAGCGGCGTCTTCGGGGCCCAGCCGAGAACGTCGTGTGCCTTCCTGACGTCCGCGATGTAGTGGGTGACCTCGCCGAGCAACGACGGAGCGATTGTCATGTTCGGCTCGACACCGAGCTCCTGCGCGATGAGCTCGGCCGCCCGGAGGAGCGTGTTGCCCTGCCCGTACGCGAGGTTGATCGTCTGATTGCCCACCGATCCGTCGAGCAGCGCATAGACCCCTCGGGCGATGCCGTCGACGCAGTCATCCACGTACGTGAAGTCGAGCACCTTGGTGTCACCACCGAAGACGGTGATCGGTTCGCCCCGTGACAGCTGGTGCATCCAGAGCGGCAGCACACGATCCATGCGCCACAGGTCGGAGTCGTAGCGGCCGTACACATTCGAGAACCGGAAGACGAGGTACTTGAGGTCGTAGCAGCGCGCGTACGAGTAGATGAATGCCTCGCTCGCGATCTTCGAGGCGGAGTACGGACTCTCTGTGAACGCGAAGTCCGCGGCCTCCTCGGCGTACTCCTCGAAGCGATGCACGTCCCCATAGACCTCGCGCGTCGAGGAGAAGACGATCGGCAGGCTCATCCCACGCGCGAACTCGAGCAGGTTGAACGTCATGATCGCGTTCTCGAGCGCCCGATGCGGCTGTCGCACGAGCTGATGAACCTTCGCATGCGCGGCCATGTGGACCACCAGGTCGACCTCGGGATACTCGACTCCGTTGATACCGCCGGGAAAGGCCGAATAGTGCCCGGCAAGGTCCTGCAGGAGCGTCGGGAAGGCCGCTCCGACCCACGCGTTCGGCCGTTTGTCGACGCCGAACACCTCGTGACCGTCGGCGAGCAGCCGCAGCGCGAGGTTCGTACCGATCTGGCCTGACGAGCCGGTGACGAGGATGCGCATCGGCAAAGAGCCTAATCGACCCCTGTAAGCGCCGCGTTAGGCGGGGACGAGCACTGGCACAAGCGTGTCTTGGCTGCCGCGAAGCGTCGACGAGGTCGCGCTCTCGATGCCGACGTGAACGAGCTCGCCTGCATCGGCGTCACCCGCGAAGACAACAGTCGTGTTCCGTCGCGTGCGGCCACGAAGCACGGTTGAATCGGTGCGCGAGGGGCCTTCGACGAGCACCTCTTCGAGTCGGCCGACACGTGCCTCGTTGTTCTCACGCGCCAGGCGCTGGGTCACCTCGACGAGGCGCTCCATGCGCTCGATCTTCAGCTCGTGCGGTACGGGATCGGGCATCGCCGCGGCCTCGGTGCCCGCACGGGGCGAGTAGACGAACGTGAACGCACTGTCATAGCGCATCTCCTCGACGACCTCGAGGGTCTGCGCGAAGTCGGCTTCGGTCTCTCCCGGGAAGCCAACGATGATGTCGGTGCCGAACGCGAGATCGGGGATCGCTCCGCGCATCTTCTCGGCCAGAGCGAGGTAGCGCTCGCGGGTGTACGTGCGCCGCATCGCCTTGAGGATTCGCGACGATCCAGATTGCAGCGGCAGGTGCACGTGCTCGCACACGGTCCCGCACTCGGCGATCGCGGAGATCACCGGCTCGCGGAAGTCTTTCGGATGAGGGCTCGTGAACCGAATTCGCTCGATGCCTTCGACAGCGTCACACGCGCGCAACAGCTCACCGAAGTCGGTCTGAATGTCGGGGGCCAGGTCACGGCCCCAGGAGTTGACGTTCTGGCCGAGCAGGGTCAGCTCGCGCACGCCGTCGCCGGCGAGGCGCGTCACCTCTGCCAGGATCTCGCCCGGCCGCCGCGACACCTCGCGCCCACGGACGGCCGGCACGATGCAGTAGGCGCACTTCGAGTTGCAGCCCATCGAGACCTGCACCCAGGCCTGGAAGGAGCGCTCGCGGTGCACGGGCAGCTCGGCTGCGAAGTTGCGGTCGTCGAGCCCGAAGCGACCACGCGCGACGCCCATCCCACCGGCGCCGAGCCACTCGCCGAGATGGGCGATCGACCCAGGCCCGAACGCGACGTCGACCGCGGGGTAGAGCTCGAAGATCCGGTCTCGCTGCGCTTCCGCGTAACAGCCGCCGACGGCAATCACCCGGTCGGGATCCTCGCGCTTGCGGGCCGCCGCGTCGCCGAGGTACGCGGCGAGCTTCGTGTCGGGCTTCTCGCGGATCGTGCACGTGTTGAAGACGACGACGTCCGCGTCGGCGGGCGACACCGCCTCCCCCAGCCCGAGCTCTTCGAGCATGCCCTTGATGCGTTCCGAGTCGTGCGCGTTCATCTGGCAGCCGAAGGTCGTGACGAAATAGGTTCTGGACACGCCCGAAGCTTAGATGGCCCACGCTGTGCCCCCTCAGCGCCTGGACATCGCCGCGCTCGATCTCCGAAAATACGACACACACCGATGTCACTGACTGACAGCAAGAGCCGCTCGGGAAACCTGGTTCTCGCGGCGATGATCTTCGCCGTGTCGATGATGTTCATCGACCAGACGATCGTGTCGATCGCGGCGCCCCAGATCCAGAGAGAGCTAGGCCTCACAGGCACCGGCATCCAGTGGGCGATCAACGCGTATCTGCTCTCGCTCGCAGCGCTCTTCGCCCTCGGAGGCCGCCTCGCCGACACGCTCGGGCACAAGCGGATGGTGGTCGTCGGCGTGCTCGTCTTCACCGGCGCGTCGGCGATGTGCGGGCTCACGCCAAAAGGGAGCTTCGCGGAGGCGTGGATCGTCACGTTCCGTGTCTTCCAGGGTGCCGGGGGCGCGATCATGTTCCCCGCAGCACTCGCGATCGTCGTGCAGACCTTCCCGCTGCACGACCGTGGCAAGGCTCTCGCCCTGTTCTTCGGCATCGCCGGAGGTCTCACCGCCGTCGGTCCCGCCCTCGGCGGCTACCTCACCGAGTGGACGTGGCGCGCGATCTTCTGGGTCAACATCCCGGTTGCCGCCATCGCGCTCGCTCTGATTGCGATTTCGAACCCGGTCACGACGTACAAGGCAGCGCGGATCGACTATCGGGGTGTCGTGCTGATCGCCGCGGGAGTCGCGCTGAGCGTCTTCGGCTTTCAGGAGGCATCGACCTGGGGTTGGCACAGCCCCGAGACCTGGCTGTGCATCGGCGGAGGTCTCGTTCTGTTGATCGTGTTCTGGTTCGTCGAGGTTCGGACACCGTCGCCGCTGATTCAGTTGCACATCTTCGAAATCCGTCCGTTCCGGGTCGAGAACATCGTGCTCGGAGTCTCGAATCTCGTCTTCATCCCCGTCTTCTTCTTCGCGAGCGAGTACGCGCAGGTGAGTCTCGGCAAATCGGCGTCGGGCGCCAGTCTCGTGCTCCTGTACTTCTTTCTCGGCTTCGTCGTCGCCTCGCAGATCGGCGGGCGGATGCTCGACCGGGTGGGTGCGAAGCGCCCGGTCGTACTCGGGTGTGCTCTCGCCGCGGTCGGGTTCGAGCTCTGGGCGAGCAAGGTGACAGAGCTCGACCTCGGGTCACAGGTGTGGTTCATCGTGCTCTCCGGTGCGGGGATCGGGTTCATGCTCGGCCCGGCGAGCACCGACGCGGTGAACCGCGCTCGAAGCTCTCCTACGGGGAGGCCACCGGTATCACCCAGACCGTTCGAAACTATGCCGCCAGCCTCGGCCTTGCCGTCCTCGGGACGATCCTGCTCAGCCAATTGCACTCCCGCCTCACCTCGTCGCTGATCGCGCAGGGCGTCCCGCGCGGCCGGGCCGCATCCGTCGCCGCCCGCATCTCGCAATCCGACCGCGGCACCGGCCAGGGCATACCGGAGTTCGTGCGACTCGATTTTGCCCACGCCACACGCATCGTGCTCCTGACGATGGCGGGGATCATGGCAGCAGCGGCGATCATCAATCTCTTCGGCCTACGAGTTGGTGTGCAGGCCGAAGAGACTGACGCGATCGAGGCGCGCTGCCATGAAGCGGTCGCTAGGGCTGGAAGGTCTCGTGGACCGGGAACTCCTTGATGTCCGGCGGTCCCTGCGGCTGGACTCCTGCGGCCTCCATACTCGACTGGATCCGCGGCTCGAAGGCATCGAAGGCTGCACGTGACTCCCAGAAGTCGATCACACCCCAGCCGCCGTCGATCGGACCCGATGAGTGGAAGAGAAGCCCCTGCGGAGGGTTGCTCTTGGGATCGACGTGCGAGTTGACCTCGTCGAACTGCTCCTTGGTCACTCCTGGGAGCTTGATCCGGATTCCAACGGTCATCAGCAACCTCTTTCCGATTGGTGGTTTCTTCGACGGTACTCCGTGTTCGCTCCTGACGAGTCAGGTCACGGCTTGGATGATGCCCCGAACGGTGAGATAGAGCCCGACTGCCGCGAGCACGTAGGCGGCGAAGCGGCGACCGTTGCGCTTCAGCCAGTCGTTGAACGCGTTCACGGCGACCGTCGTGCGCTCGGGGACGAAGAGGTACGCGACGATCGGCACCTCGACGAAGGCGAACATGATCACGTAGAAGACGATGATCGTCGCGACCTTCGCCCCGTTGCTTGCGTCCAGCTCGGCGATGTCCTTCAGCGCGACGATCGGGAACGTGCCCGGGACGATGTTCAGCACGATCCCCGCGACGAACGCGACGGGCGCGCCGCGTTCGACGGCGCGCTCAGTCAGCGGTGGCTTCTTGTCGGGCGAAGCCGCGTCGCTCGGCTTCTCCGCCGGCGCCGGCATTCGGTTGTTGGCCTTTCGCAGCAGTGCACCCGCGCCGAGAATCGAGAGCAGTCCGATGACGATGTCGACGACAGGGTCGATCGTCGGCTGCGAGCCGTTCATGAAGCTCGCGCCCTGCAGCGCGAACACGACGGCGATCCCGACCGTCACCGTCGTCAACAAGCCACCCGCCAGGAACCAGAAGAGAATCTTCACCGGTTGGCTCACCCGCAGTGCGAGCACGACGATCACGATGAGCGTCGGCCAGAACATCGACGCGAACGCGAGCACGAGCAACTCGAGCCAGGTGGGCAAACAGTTTCCCTTCTCCACGAGGGGCGCGGTACGCGCCCAACCTACGTCACCAAGGGTGCGGTTTCAGCGAGAGCCGTTGGTGAGCTTGTCGGCGGCGAGAGGCTTGAACGCCCGTAGAGCGAGGAAGATCGGCGGATCAGCAAGCCCCGGCTCCTCGACCTGGACGATCGAGAGTCCGCTCCCGATGACGGCGTTGAGGAGACCGGCGAGCGGCAGATGGTTGATGCCGACGCGCACGCGGATCTTCGTGCTGGTCGGGTCCGGCGGGAGGCGCTGCCAACCTGCGTGCGCATAGCCCGGCCGAAGTGTGACGGGCGCGCCTTCCGTGCGATCGACGAACGGCGATCCGAAGCATGGGTGCACGCCGAGGTACACGAATGCCCCACCGGGGCGCAGCACCCGGGCTGCCTCGGAGAACGCCGTTTCCACGTCGTCGAAGTCGGTATGGGTGAGGATCGACACCGCGGCGTCGAACTCGCCGTCGCGGAACGGAAGGGCATGCGCGTCGGCGAGTACAAGCTCCGCGAGCTCTCCTGCATGCTCGCGCGCAGCAGAGAGCTGGTCGACAGAGACGTCGGTACCGACAACCGACCACCCCGCGCGAACGAGCGACGGGATCGCACGGCCGGTCCCGCACCCAAGGTCGAGACAGCGACCTCCTCGCCCCTGACCGAGGAGCTTGACGACGAACCGTCGCGCTTCCGAGAACACCTCGTTGGCCGCGAAGGTCTCGTACCACTCCGTCTGCCCGTCGTAGCGACCGGCGGGCACGCGATTCAGGCCGCGTCGACGCGCTGGATGCCGCGCCGTGCCTCGACCTTGTTCGATGCCACGTCGACGGCACGGCTCTCGCGAATCACCGTCACCTTGATCTGGCCCGGGTACTCGAGATGGTTCTCGATCTCGCGGGCGATCTCGTGGGACAGCAACACCGCGCCGTCGTCGTCGATCTCGTGCGGCTTCACGAGCACGCGGATCTCACGGCCGGCCTGCAGCGCGTAGACCTTCTCGACGCCGGGATGGTTCGCGGCCAGCTGCTCGAGTGACTCGAGGCGCTTGATGTAGTGCTCGAGCCCCTCGCCGCGCGCACCCGGCCGGGAGGCCGAGATCGCGTCGGCGGCGATCAGCAGCACTGCCTCGACGGTTTGCGGCTGCACCTCGTAGTGGTGTGCCTCGATCGCGTGGCAGACGGCCGCGCTCTCGCCGTAGCGTTTCGCGAGCTGGGTCGAGATCGCCGCGTGCGAGCCCTCCACCTCGTGCGTCATCGCCTTCCCGAGGTCGTGCAGCAACGCAGCGCGTTTCGCCGTCTTCGGCGACGCCTCGACCTCGGAGGCCATGATCCCGGCGAGCTGGACGACCTCCAGCGTGTGCTTGAGCACGTTCTGGCCGTAGCTCGTGCGGTAGCGGAGTCGACCGAGGATCTTCACGAGCTCTTCGTTGAAATCGCCGCAGTTCGCCTCGAAAACGGCCTGCTCGCCCGCCTGCCGGATGTGCTCGTCCAGCTCCGCCTTCGAGAGGTAGTACATCTCCTCGATCCGGGTCGGGTGGATGCGCCCGTCCTCGATCAGCTTCAACAGCGTCATCCGCGCGATCTCGCGGCGAATCCCGTCGAACGACGAGAGGACGACGGCGTTCGGAGTGTCGTCGATGATGAAGTCGACGCCTGTGAGGTGCTCGAGCGTGCGGATGTTGCGGCCCTCACGGCCGATGATGCGGCCCTTCATGTCGTCGGACGGCAGCTCGACCAGAGTGACGGTGGTCTCGGCGGCAGCGCTCGCCGCAACGCGTTGGAGGGCATCGGCGACGAGGTTGCGGGCGCGCCGCTTCGCCTCGCCGGCCGCTTCCTCCTCCATCTGACGGACCCGTCCCGCGAGCTCGTGGCGCACCTGCTCCTCGGATTCGGCGAGGATGCGCTTCTGGGCCTCGCCTGTCGTGAGCGAGGCAATGCGCTCGAGTTCGTGGCGCTCGTTGTCCTTGATCTCCTTGACATCCTCCTGAAGCTGCCGCAGGTGAACCTCGCGATCCGCGACTCCCTGCTCGCGGCGCGCGAGCTCGGTCAGCTTCCGGTCGATGTCGTCCTCCTTGGCGAGCACGCGCTCCTCGATCTTCAGCACCTCGTCGCGGCGCTCGCGCAACTCGGACTCGAGCTCGGCGCGGAGCTTGACCGCCTGCTCGCGCGTCTCGATCGCGGACTCGCGGCGGGTCGATTCAGCCTCGCTCTGTGCCTGGTCGAGGATCAGCGTCCGCGTGCGTCGAGCCGCTTCGAGCCGTGAGCTCGCGAGAAACCGCAGCGCGAGCAACGCGCCGGCGGCTCCGACTGCAACTCCGATGACGATCGCGACGACGAGCATGAGTGCTCCCTACGGGGTGGTGCCCGCACGATGCTCAGTCGCCGATTGGCGTTCGAGAGCGCGCACACAGGCGCGCCGGACGATCTCAGCTCAGATCTCTACCTGGGGCGTGCCCTGAAGCTGACAGAGGATCGGAGGATGGAAAGGTCGGTTTCAAAGGAGCTCGAAGGCAAATCAGTGGAATGTGCGTTGTGCAGGCAAAAAGGATGAATGTTCCTGCACTCTACAACTTCAGACGTCCGCGGCGCCAGCCTCGCCGGCCGCTGCCTCTATCGCCTCGTCGCCGAAGCCCTTCCGGCCGAGTCGCGCGGCGGTCTTCGGCCCAGGCCCGAGACGGGCGACGAGCCGAGCAGCCCGCTCGCGCTCGGGCTCGAGCTTCGCGACCGCGTCGGTCGCCTCGGCCTGCGAGAGACCGTCCTCCTCGAGGAAGTGACGGATGCCCTCGTCGCCGTACCCGCGCTCGGCGAGGGCGGTCGCCCGCGCGCGTGCGTATCGGCGGTCGTCGAGGTAGCCGACCCGTTCGAGGGTCTCGAGCGCCTCTGCGCGCCCGGCGTCGTCCACCCCGGCTCGCGCAAGCCGCTCGTCGAGTTGGCGGCGTGAGCGGTCGCGATGCTGCAGCGCCCGTGCGGCGATCTCGATCGGATCAGGGTCAGCCGGCACGGGCGCTTGCCATGGTGTTGGACGGTGGATGTGAGGCGGCCGCTGCTAGACGGCCGCCGGCTCGGCCTCGACGTCTGCTTCGTCGTGCACCGGCGTCACTTCGGTCGGTTCGCCGGAGGTTGGCAGCAGGCGTGCCGAGATGACCTGTCCCTCGGGGGCCTGGCTCTGGATCCCCTGGAGGATCGACTGGACGATGTCCGGGTGCTCCCGTAGGAAGGCCGTCGCGTTCTGGCGGCCCTGCCCGAGGCGCTCGTCGCCGAACGAGAAGTACGAACCCGACTTCTGCACGACTTTCCGCTCGAGCCCGACCTCGAGGACCGTGCCCTCCCACGAGATGCCGTCCCCGTAGATGATGTCGAACTCGGCCTGCTTGAACGGCGGGGCAACCTTGTTCTTCACGACTTTCACGCGGACCCGGTTGCCGATCGCCTCGACGCCTTCCTTCAGCGTCTCGATGCGGCGGATATCGAGCCGGATCGACGCGTAGAAACGAAGTGCGCGGCCGCCCGACGTGGTCTCCGGGCTGCCGAACATGACGCCGATCTTCTCGCGCAACTGGTTCGTGAAGAAGCAGATCGTGTTGGTCTGGTGGAGCGTGCCGTTGAGCTTGCGCAGCGCCTGGCTCATCAGACGGGCCTGCAACCCAACGTGCGAGTCACCCATCTCGCCCTCGATCTCGGCCTTCGGCGTCAGTGCTGCGACCGAGTCGATCGCGACGACGGCGAGGGCGCCGGAGCGGACGAGCAGCTCGCAGATCTCGAGCGCCTGCTCGCCCGTGTCGGGCTGGGAGACGAGCAACTCGTCGATGTTGACGCCGATCCGCTTTGCATACGCCGGATCCATCGCGTGCTCCGCGTCGATGAAGGCGCAGATGCCACCGCGGCGCTGCGCCTCGGCGATCACGTGGTAGACGAGCGTCGTCTTGCCCGACGACTCCGGGCCGAAGACCTCGATCACGCGGCCGCGAGGCAGCCCACCCACGCCGAGCGCGATGTCGAGCGACAGCGACCCCGTCGACACGGCGCCGATCGCGACCTGCGCCTGATCGTTCATCTTCATGACGGCGCCCTTGCCAAACTGGCGCTCGATCTGTCCCAGCGCCGTATCCAGTGCTTGCTCACGATCCACGTCTACCGACCTCCTAATGGCACCGTTTCGAGTACGTCGTATTGCGCGCCCGCAGGCCGCAGAGCCGAAGCGTAGAGAGCCGCCCGGACGACATTGATCGAACGTATGTTCGTGAGCGGTGGCGCCAGTCCTTCCCGCTCTTTGAAGCGCCGAACGGTGATGTGCGGCAACCACGCGCGCGCCTCCGGGCGGTACGCGCCGAGGGCCTCGAGTCGCTCCACGAGGTCGGATCGCACCCGCCCACCGGCGCCGTTCACATCCTCATAGACGATCATTCCGACGCTCGCCGTCTCGCGGTATTCGATCGGACGCAGGCGTACCTCGTCGCACACGCCGGCGGCCTCGACGAGTGACTCGCCGATGGCCGGAACCTCTGCGACCGGCCGCGAACCGAGAAATGCCAGTGTGACGTGCAGGTTGGCGGGCGGGACGACGCGTCCACCAGCATGAGTGCCCCGGAGCAGCTGCTCGTGCTGCCACGCGACAAGCTCGGCCTCGCTTGCCGGCGGCAGCTGGAACCCGCAGAAGAGCCTGATCCGTTCACTACCTGCCACGCTAGCCCGCGCCGTGTGCCCTGTGGGTCACGTCTCTGTGACAAGTTGGCGAATGAGGTGCAGCGCCGCCACCGCGGCACGGCCGCGGATCGTCGAGCGGTCGCCTGGGAAGTCGAGCCGCCGACCGCGTTCGCCCATCGGCCCTGACGCGTGCACGAACACGAGTCCAACCGGCTTCTCCTCCGTGCCGCCACCCGGGCCTGCGACGCCTGTCACCGAGACCGCAACGTCCGCGCCGAGCCGTTCGCGTGCGCCGCGGGCCATCGCCGCCGCCGTCTCCGCGGACACCGCCCCGTAGGTGGCGAGCACCTCCGGAGGCACGCCGAGCTGCTCGGCCTTGACCTCGTTCGAATAGGAGACGATCGCGCCGAGGAAGACGTCGCTCGATCCCGGCACGTCGGTCAGGCGCGCGGCGACGAGCCCGCCGGTGCAGGATTCGGCGGTCGCCAGGGTGAGGCCGCGCGTGCGAAGGAGGTCGAGGACGAGGCTTGCGGTCGGCTCCTCGGTGCGGCTGAAGAGGTAGCCCTCGTTGGCCGTGACGAGCGCCGCAGCGAGGGCTCGTCGCCCGGGGCTCGGCGCCGGCGGCGGCGAAGAGGTCGACGTGAATCTCGAAATCGCGCGCGCAAATCGTCACCTCCACCCCTTCGCCGTCGCCGCCCGCCGCGCTGAGCGCATCGGCGACCGCGGATTCCGACAGGCCGTAGAAGCGCAGCACCTGACGCTCGGGCACGGTCGCCTCGCCGAGCAGGCGTCGCAACGGCTCGGTCTCGAGGACGCGCGGCCAGAGCTGCTGCAGCTCACGTGGCGGCCCTGGCAGCGCGACCACAGCGCACTTGCCGACCGTCAGGACGACCGCCGGTGCGGTGCCGACGAGGCCGACCCACGATGCGCCGGCAGGCAGCGTCGCCTGCTTGCGCACACCGTGCGCGAAGTCCGTGTACGGACGGTCGAGCCGGGCGGCGATCCGGCGCGACAGCGCTTCGATCGCGGACTCGAGAGTTGCGTCGACCATGAGCTCCACCCCGGCAGCGCGCGCCAGGAGCTCGATCGTGCGGTCGTCGTGGGTCGGACCAAGTCCTCCGGAGACGCAGAGCAGGTCGTAGGCGAGGCCGTCGCGCAGGGCTGCTTCGAGGTCGTCCGGCTCGTCGCCGACGACCGTGATCCGCGCCGGGTCGATGCCGAGTCGGAGAAGGGAGCCTGCGAGGAACGGGCCGTTGCGATCGTTGCGATCGCCGCGCACGAGCTCGGAGCCCGATGCGACGATCGCGGCGCGGAGTCGCGTCGTCAGGCGGGACGCCAACCCGTCGGCGTGATGATGATCACGCGCGGCTGCAGGCCCGGAACATGCACGACGGTGCCTCGAACGAGGATCCTCAGGTTCTCGGGAGAGTCGATCTGCACCCACAGGCGACGGCCGCGGATCGCGACCGCGGCATCGCCTTTCTGCACGGTGCCGTCGTACGCGACGTTCCCGGTCGCCGAGCCGGTGCGCGCGGTCAGATGCGTCGAGCCGCGGACCGCGACCACTGTGAGCAGCGGTCCCTTGGGATGCGTTAGCGGCGCATGCCTCACGGTTTTCTTCGGCACCGGCGGCGTGCTGCCACTCGTCTTCCAGGCCGAGATGACCACGATCGTGATCACCGCGATCAGCGCGAGTGCGATGAGAACCACACCGGTCTCGAGACGGCGCGTGCGGCGCTGGGGCCTGGCGGCGGAGCGGCGCGCAGCGCGCAGCTCATGCTCGTCGCCTGCCACGAAGCGCGAGTTGTACTCGTCGACATAGAGCTGGCCGTCCAGACCGAGGTACTCGGCATACGTTCGCAGGAAGCCCTTGACATAGGTCTGCGCGGGCAGCGTCTCGAACTGCTCGTCCTCGAGCGCGCGCAGGTACTTGCCGCGGATTTTTGTGCCCAGCTCCGCCTGGGCGAAATCCACGCCCCGGCGCATGCGGGCCTCACGGAGGCTGTTGCCGATCTCGAACACGGCCGGCTCAGGGTAGCGTCAGGAGTGACCCGTGGCGAATCGCGGCGACTCGCTACGAGCCTGCGGCACGGACCAGCTACGAGCCTGCGGCACGGACCAGCTACGAGCCTGCGGCACGGACCAGCTACGAGCCTGCGGCACGGAGCGCCGCATAGATGCCGAGCGCGAGCGCACCGGTCACGGCCGCGTAGACCCCGGTCCAGACGAGGAAGCGGCTCGGGCGCCGCCGGCCCCCGCTCCCGGCGTACACGCTGCGGGCGCTCGCGAGGCGGGCGCGGCGCGAGCTCGCGATCCCGAGCACCGCGAAGACGACGGCGACCGCCACGCTGACGTAGAGCGCGCGGATCAGTGCGACCCCGTTCAGCGCCTGGGCCGCGGCAACGCCTGCGGGAATCGCGAGCACCGCCAGCGCACCGAAGAGACCGGCCGCGCGGGCGGCGCGCTTACTGCTTGACATATGGCCGCCCGGCGGCGGCCGGTCCGACCGAGCGGCCGATCACTCCGGCGACTGCGATCAGCGTCAGAAGGTACGGCAGCGCCTGGAACAGCGTCCCCCACTGGTCGCCATATGCCGCCGGCAGGCGGTCGGCGAGCGCACTCGAGAAGCCAAAGAGGAGCGCCGCCGCCCAGGCGTTGAACGGCTTCCATTTGCCGAAGATGAGCGCTGCGAGGCCGATGAAGCCGATCCCGTTCGTCATGCCCTGGTTGAACGAGTGCACGAAGCCGAGCGACAGATACGCACCACCCATCGCTGCGATCGCCCCGGACGAGATGACGGCGATGTACCGCACCTTCGACACCGAGATGCCAACGGTGTCGGCCGCGCGCGGATGCTCGCCGACCGAGCGAAGACGTAGGCCGGGCCGCATTCGGAAGACGAAGACATAGGTCGCAACGAGCAGCGCGAACGACAGCCAGATCATGAGGTTGAGCTGGCCGAAGATCGGTCCGATGAGTGTCCAGTTCTGCAGGAAGTGGAGGTGGATGTCCGGGATTCCGTAGTCCTGGACGTTACCCGGAGTCCCGGTGTCCCGGAACTTGTCCACGAACAGGTATCCCGTGATGCCGAGCGCCAGGAAGTTGAGCGCGGTACCCGAGATTATCTGGTCGACCTTGAAGGTGATGGCCCAAACGGCGTGGACCGCGGCGAGCGCCATGCCGGCCAATGCCGCTGCGACGAGTCCGACCATCCAGGCAAATTCGCCGGCCCACGGATGCGCCCAGATCGCACCCCAGATCCCGAAGAACGCCCCGGTGAGCAGCATTCCCTCGAGGGCAACGTTGATGACGCCACTGCGCTCGCAGTAGAGGCCGCCGATTGCGGCAAAGGTGAGAGGCGTCGCGTAGCGCAATGTGGCTCCGCCGAGTGTCCCCCACACGACGACGCTGTCCAGGTGCGCCGACGACGAACGGGTCGCGAGGACCCCGAAGGCGATTCCGAGTACGCCTGCGGCGATCGCCCCTCCCCCCGCCCGGCGTGCCTCGCGCGACGCTGCCCAGATGCCGGCCGCGATCGCGAGCATGCCGAGGACGATCGGCAGGACTTCGGTGCGGGCCGCCAGCGGCGGCAGCGCGAGCCAGAATGCGAGGCACCCCACCGTGATCCCGGCGATGCCCACCGCCTTCGGTTGAGTCCAGCGGCTCATGCGCGCCTCCGGCGGCGAAGCCACGTCCAGAGGGCGCCGAGATTGAGCCCGACGAACAGCACGACGAGCCCCTGGATGATGATCGTGAGGTTGCCGGCGAGATCGGGACGGAAGATGCTCGGGTCGAGTTGCCGGCTCGAAGTGCCGGTGATCAACGAGCCGAAGAGCAGCGAGGCAAACCCGATGCCGACCGCCGTGTTCCGCCCGAGCAGCGCCGCTGCGAGCCCGATGAATCCGATCTGGCTCGCCTGGATGTCGGCCGGCCCGACCTGGTACTCCCAGCCGGTCACGTCGATTGCTCCCGCGAGGCCCGCAAACGCGCCGCCGATCGCCATCGCGAGGAAGAGGTGCCGCGCCACCGAGATACCGCTGTAGCGCGCCGCCTCCGGATTGAACCCGACTGCCCGCACCGCGAAGCCGAGGGTGGTGCGGTTCACGACGACCCAGTAGAAGACGAGCATCGCAAGCGCGATGAAGATGCCGATCGAAAGGCCCTGGAGAAGCTTCGGCCCCCAGAAGACCGGGAGCTTCGCGGCATCGACGATCGTGGTCGAGACCGGGATCGATGCCACCGATCCCTGCAACGGACCGCCCTCGCCGACGAGGTAGGAGCCAACCCAGATCGCGATCCAGTTGAGCATGATCGTGGAGATCACCTCGTGGGCCCCGACCGTCGCCTTCAGGAACCCGGCGATGCCCGCCCAGACGGCGCCCGCGAGGGCGCCGGCGACGAGGCACAGGGACACATGCAGCCACGGGGCGAGCGCCGTGAGCGACGAACCGAGCCAGACCGCGAAGAGCGTCCCGACGATGTACTGGCCCTGGCCGCCGATGTTGAACAGCCCGCAGCGGAACGCGAAGGCGACCGCGAGCGCCGTCAGGATGATCGGCGCCGTCAGAAGCAGCGTCTCCTGGAGGTTCGTCGCGGCGACCGAGCCCGTGTCCCACGGGAACCACATGTGAGCGGTCGCGAACGGGATCCGGGCCGAGTAGTTGCCCACGTGGAAGAACCAGCCGATGCCGCTGCCGGTGAAGATCGCGTGGTAGACGCGGAGGGGGCTCTTGCCGGTGAGCGCCACGACGAGGCCGCCCATCGCGAACGCGACGGCGGTTGTCAGAACTGGCGCGACGATGCCCGCGAGGCCGCCGCGGAAGCTCGAGGCGAAGTGCTGCTGAGGCGTGGGCGAGACGCCCGCCTCAGGCTCCTGGTCGAGCTCGTCGTGAAACGACTCTGGCTCCAGGTCGTCGTTCTCGAAGTCGCTCACAGGCGGCCGGACCCTACCCCGCCGGTCGCCGGCTGCTCGCGAGGTCTTGCGCCGCGGTCCGCGCAAGCACCGTCGTCGCTTCCGAGATCCGCGGGTCGAGCGCGCCGATTCCGATCGCGCCGCTTGACACTCCGAACACGATGTCTTCGCCGCCATGGAACACCCCTGTCGCAGCATCCCGCGCGACGAGGTTCGCGGCGACGCCCGGGAACTGGAAATCGCCGAGCTGGAGACCTGGGACGTTCAACTGGTGCGCTCCCGCAATCGCGGCCCGAGCGCAGAGGCCTCCGTGTGCCATCACAAACGTGGCGCCCCGCGCGATCGCTGTCAGCGCGGCTTCCTTGCAGCGCGCAGGAATCGAGCGCGACCACTCGTCGAGGATGACCGCGGCCGGCAGCGCGCGATGGACGCCGCGTGCGTAGGCAGTTGCCAGCGGCCGCTCCTGTGGGCCGACCCAGGCGACACGGGGCTTCGTGCCGCCCGCGTCGGCGGCGGCATACCCCGCCACGAGGCCTGCGAGCGTCGCGGCCTGATTGTCGCCGAGGACGAGGCCGACCAGGTTCGGGGCTCGATCCCCCATCGTGCTCGCGCCGACGAGCGCAAAGTGGGAAGCGGGGTGCGAACGTGCCGCCGCGGCGACGGCTGCAAGGCTTGTCGCTCGAGCCGCGACGACGACGAGTGGCGCGTCCGCCACCCGGGCGAGCGTTCCATGCTCGGCCGCGGCACCGGTGACGTCAACCGTGAGGGGCCCGACGACGCCGATTCGCAGATCGGCGCTGGAAGCCTCCCGGGTCGCGGTCGTCCTGGTCGCGACGGTGGTCGCCGGGGTGGTGGTGGCCTTGCGGGTGCCGCCGCATCCCGCCGCGAGCAGCGCGAAAACGAGGCCGAATGCCGCAGCCGTCCGCATCAGCGAGAAGGGTCCGTGTGCCGTAAGGCGCGCAAGCTACTGCTTGCGGTACGGCTTGCCATCCGCCGCCGGCGGAATCGTGCGCCCGATGACGCCTGCGACGGCGATCAGCGTCAAGACGTAGGGCAGCACGTTGAAGAGCGTCGACGCGGAGGGAGAGTAGACCTGGAGGCGCAAGGCGACCGCGCTCGAGAACCCGAAGAGCAGCGCTGCCGCGAACGCCCCTGCCGGGCGCCAGTTGCCGAAGATCATCGCGGCGAGCGCGATGAATCCGCGGCCCTCCGTCATGTTGTCGGTGAACGTGCCGCCGCCGAAGCCGTCCGAGAGGTACACGCCCCCCGCCGCAGCCAAGACGCCAGAGAGCACGACGGCGCCGTAACGGACCGCGTAGACGTTGATGCCGACCGTGTCCGCGGCCCGTGGATGCTCGCCGCACGCGCGGATCCGCAGGCCGATCGGCGTCTTGAAGACGACGATGTACGAGACGATCACGAGCAGGAAGCTCATCCAGATCATCAGACTGAGGTTGCCGATCGCCGGGCCGAGGAAGTGCAACCCGGAGATCCACGGGAGCTTGATGTTCGGGATCGTCGAGACGCCCTGCGAGACGTAGTTCCCGTGGTAGAGCTGGAAGAAGAAGTAGCCCGTGATGCCGAGCGCAAGAAAGTTCACTGCCGTCCCGCCGACGATCTGATCTGCACGAAGATGGATCGCGAAGTACGCGTAGACGAGGGCCAGCGCTCCGCCGGCGGCCATCCCGACGAGCATCCCCACGATCCAGCTGCCGCCCTTGTCGGCGCCCCAGACGCCCCAGAACGCGCCCATCAGCATCATGCCCTCGAGGCCGATGTTCACAACGCCGCTTCGCTCGGAGAACATGCCCCCGATCGCGCCGAACACGAGTGGAGTCGCGAACGCGAACGTCTGCGCGAGGAGCGAGGCGTTGAAGACGATGTTCAGGTTCCCGACACTCGATCGCGTGGCGAGCAGGCCGAGCCCGATCCCGATCAGGCCGGCGGCGACGGCGCCGAGGCCCAACCGCCGTCTGCCCCGGCTGACGGTGGCGATGCCGAACATCACCGCGAAGATCCCGATGACGATGGGCAACGTCGGGGTCCGCGTCTGGATCGGTGGGATCCCCGTGAACGCCGCGAGGACTCCGAGTGCCATCCCGATGTAGCCACTGATGGCGGGGTTGCGGAACCACCGGTTGAGCGGGTTTCTGGGGGCCTGCGAGGCCCAGCTCACGACGGGACCCCGGCGCTCGTCGGTCTCGCCTTCGAACGGAACCTTCCGCGGGCGCCCCAGACCGAGAGGATCAGCACGTCGGCGCCGACGAACAGGACGACGAGCCCCTGGATCATGTAGGTGAGGTTGCCGGCGAGCGACGGGTCGATGACATTCGACGACAGACCGTGCGTCGTGCCGAAGAGAAGCCCGCCGAAGAGCAGGGCACCGAACCCGACACCGACCGCGGTGTTTCGTCCGAGCAGCGCAACGGCGATGCCGAGGAAGCCGACGGAGCTCACCGGGATGTCGGAGGTCCCGAAGTGGTAGAGGTACCCGAGCATGTCGAGCGCGCCGGCCAGGCCGGCGAACGCGCCGGAGATCGCCATCGCCCGAATCAGGTTCTTCTTCACGCTGATCCCGCCGTAGGCCGCTGCCTCCGGGTTGAAGCCGACGGCGCGCACCTCGTAGCCCAGCGTCGTCCGGTTGAGGAGCAACGCGAAGACGACGAGCGCCGCGATTGCGACGAAGAACGCGACGTCGAGGCCCTGCAGTCCCTGCACTCCCCAGAACACCGGCAGCTGTGCGCTTGCCGCAACGTCGTTCGAGATCGGGACGGAGCTGTTCGCCGAGTTCTGCAGCGGACCGCCGTCACCGAAGAGCCAGATGCCGACCCAGATCGCGATCCAGTTGAGCATGATCGTGGAGATCACCTCGTGTGCGCCGACCGTCGCCTTCAGGAACCCGGCGATCCCCGCCCAGGCGGCACCCGCCAGGGTGGCGCCGGCGACCGCGATGAGGATGTGCGGCAGCGGGCTCATCCCGGCGAGGTCGTACCCGAGCCAGTTGGCGACGTACAGGCCGACGAGGTACTGCCCCTGGCCGCCGATGTTGAACATCCCGCAGCGGAATGCAAAGGCCACGGCCAGCCCGCAGAGGATCAGCGTGGTCGTCTGCAGAAGCGTCTGGGAGAGGTTGTACGCGGCCGTCGAGGCGATATCCGTCGTCGGATGGAAGATCCAGTTCAGACCGGCGCCGTTGAAGATGTCCCGGTAGGCGAGCAGCGGGTTGTGGCCCGTCGCGAGCACGACAACTCCGCCGATGAGGAACGCGAGGACGCCCGTGAATACCGGCACGGCGATCCCACCGGCCCGTTGCTTGAGGGCGAAACGCGCCGCCATCGTGCCGGTCTCGGCAGCCTCCTCCGGAGTCTCGGGCGGTGCCGTCGGATCCGTGCTCACGCGGCCGGACGCTCCCGCCCACCGAGCATCTCGAGGCCGATCTCCTGCTCGGAGACGTCGCTCGTATGCTCGCCGACGATCTCGCCCTCGTAGATGACGAGGATCCTGTCGGAGAGCGAAAGGATCTCCTCGAGCTCGAGCGAGACGAGCAGCACTGCACGTCCCTCGTCCCGCTCCGTGACGATTCGCCGGTGCAGGTACTCGATCGCGCCGACGTCGAGCCCGCGCGTCGGCTGGGCGGCGATCAAGACCTTCGGGTCGCGCGCGATCTCACGCGCCAGAACGACCTTCTGCTGGTTGCCGCCCGACAGCCCGCCGGCGCGGGCAAGTGGCCCGCCGCCCCGGACGTCGAACTCGCGGATGAGGACCCCCGCCCGCTCGACCAGCCGTCGGGGAAACAGCCAGCCCCACTTTGCCGACGGCGGCTGTGCGTAGTCGTGCAACGCGATGTTCTCGGCAATCGAGAACTCGAGCACGAGGCCGCGGCGCTGGCGGTCTTCCGGGATGTGCCCGACGCCGGCGTCAAGCATGTCGCGTGCGCTCGCGTGGCGCAGCTCGTGCCCCGCGACGCTGATCGCACCGCTCTCGCTCTTCAGGAGCCCGGTGATCGCTTCGATCAGCTCGGTCTGGCCGTTGCCGTCGACTCCGGCCAGGCCCACGATCTCCCCCGCACGAACCTCGAACGACACGCCGCGCACCTTCGGAATGCCACGGTCGTCGCTGACATGGAGGTCCTTGACGGCCAGCAGCACGTCTCCGAGCTGCGCCGCCGTCTTCTCGACACGCAGCAACACGTCGCGTCCAACCATCGCGCGGGCGAGCGACGCCTCGGTCGCTCCTTCGCTCGAAACCGTCTCGATCTTCTTGCCGCGGCGGAGGACCGTGATGCGATCGGCGATCTCGAGTACCTCGTTCAGCTTGTGGCTGATGAAGATGATCGACTTGCCATCTGCCTGCAGGCTTCGGATGATCCCGAAGAGCTCGTGTGCCTCCTGCGGAGTCAGCACCGCGGTGGGCTCGTCGAGGATCAGGATGTCTGCGCCCCGGTAGAGCGCCTTCAAGATCTCGACGCGCTGCTCCTGGCCGACAGTGATGTCGCTCACGAGCGCCGTCGGGTCGACGGCGAGAGAGAAGCGCTCGGAGAGCTCGCGTACACGCCGCTCGGCCGTGCGCTCGTCGAGCAGCAAGTTGTGACGCGGCTCGACGCCGAGCACGATGTTCTCGGCGACCGTCATCACCGGGATCAGCATGAAGTGCTGGTGCACCATGCCGATTCCCGCCCCGATCGCGTCACGCGCCGACGAGAACTCAACACGCTTGCCATTCAGCAGCAACTCACCTGCGTCGGGCCGGTAGAGCCCATAGAGGATGTTCATGAGGGTCGACTTGCCGGCGCCGTTCTCGCCGAGCAGCGCGTGCACCTCACCGCGGCGGATCTCGAGATCGACGTTGTCGTTGGCAACGGTGCCCGGGAACTCCTTGCGGATCCCGCGCATCTCGAGGACGAGCTCATCGGTCATCGCGGAGCATCCTAAAACAGAAGCAAAAAGGGCGGGCACATGGCCCGCCCTTTTCGCCTACCACGTTTTCTTCGTGCGACCTAAAGGCCGGTCGGGATCTTCAGCTTGCCGGCGATGATCTTCGCCTTGTAGCTATTCATCAGCGTGATCCACGACTTCGGAACCGAAGGGTTGATCTTGCCGACGCCCATGCCGCCGTTCTTCAGGTCGAACACCAAGTCGGTGCCACCCTTGAACTTGCCGGCCTTGGCCTGCTGGATCGCGTCATAGACACCGTTGTCCACGCGCTTGACACCGCTCGTCAGGACGCGGGGCGAGACGTTGTACTGGTCGACGTCGACGCCGATGCCCCAGAGCTTCGCGTCCGCAGCCGCCTTCAGCGTGCCGAGACCGCAACCGCCTGCCACCTGGAACAGGACCTTCGCACCCTGCGAGATCTCGTTCTCGGCGACCGTCTGGCACTTGTCCGTCGCGACGAAGTCGTTCGAGTACTGCACCAGCACCTTCATGCCGGGCGCGACCTTGTCGACACAGGACTTGAAGCCCGCGATCCAGATGTCGACCGGCGGGATCTTGAGCCCACCGACGGCGCCAACGGTGTTGCCGCCCATCTTCTTGGCCATCTTGGCCGCGAGCACGCCGACGAGGCAGCCCGACTCGTTCGCGTTGTACGTCAGGCCTTCAACGTTCTTGAACGCCGGCAGCACGTTGCCCTTCTTGTCCGCGAACGGCGAGGTGTGCACCGTGTAGTCGGTGATCGCGAAGTCGACATTCGGGAACTTCTTCGCGTACGACGCCTCGGTGGGCGCGAGCAGGAAACCGGCTGCAACGACGAGCTTTGCACCCTTCCGAATCGCCGAGTTGAAGTTCGGCGCATAGTCACTCGTCGAGTTCGACTGCAGCGCAACCGTGTTGACCCCAAGCTTGGCCTTCGCATCGTTCAGGCCCTTCAGCTGGTTCTGGTTGAAGCCCTTATCGGTGAACTTGCCGATGTCGCTGACGAGCGCCGCAGTGAATGACGCCTTCTGCGTGGCCGGCGCCTTCGCTGCTCCGAAAGCGGTGGCCGAGACGACCACTGCCGCGAGTGCGATGACGCATGCCAGCATAATCCCGCGAGAAAACTTCACTTACCCTCCTCTAATTGTCTGACCGGGGGGACGTGCGTGGGTACCCTAACCCCTCCTACAGACGGCTTCCAGGCCCGCTGGTTAGTCAGTCCGCGGCCGGGAAGGCAGCGACGCGCTCGAGATCCAGCTCGGTGATGAGCACGCGGCGTGGTTTCGAGCCCTCGTACGGCGAGATGATCCCGCGGCGCTCGAGCATGTCGATCAGACGCCCCGCCCGCGTGTAGCCGACCCGCAAACGGCGTTGCAGCAGAGATACGCTCGCCGTCTGGGCCGTCACGACGACCTCGATCGCCTTGTCGAGCAGCGGATCCTCATCCGGATCGAAATCCCCGTCGTCGCCGTCAGCGTCCTCGGCGAAGACGACAGGGGTCTCCAGGAAGCTCTCGTCGATCACCTGCTCGCGCTGGGCCCGCGCCTGCTCCACCACCAGGGCGACTTCGTCCTCGGTCACATAGGCGCCCTGAACGCGCTGCAGGCGTGACGTGCCGAGCGGCTTGAAGAGCATGTCGCCCTGCCCGAGCAGGCTCTCGGCGCCGTTGGCATCGAGGATCACGCGCGAGTCGGTCTGCGACGAGACGGCGAACGCGATTCGAGACGGGACGTTCGCCTTGATCATGCCGGTGATCACGTCGACTGACGGCCGCTGCGTTGCGAGCACCAGGTGGATGCCCACGGCGCGGGATTTCTGGGCGAGCCGGATGATGCAATCCTCGACCCCCTGCGGGCTGACCATCATCAGGTCGGCGAGCTCGTCGATCACGACGAGCAGATAGGGAAGCTCCTCCTCCCCGCGCTTGCGGAAGGCGCGGTTCGCCTCGGGCAAGTTGCGGGCGCGCACCTGGCTCAGGCGCTCGTAGCGGCGCTCCATCTCGGTGACCACGTTCAGGAGAACCGCGGCCGCCTCCTTGGGGCTCGAGACAACAGGTGTCAGAAGGTGCGGAATCGACTCGTAGTAGTTGAGCTCGATCTTCTTCGGGTCGATGAGGATCATCCGCGCCTCGTCCGGTGTCGAGCGCAGCAGGATCGAGGTGAGGATCGCGTTGATGCACCCGGACTTGCCCGAGCCGGTGGTGCCGGCGATCAGGATGTGCGGCATGCGCGCGAGGTCGGCCCATACCGATGCGCCCGAGATGTCCTTGCCGAGCCAGACGGACAACGGGCTCGCCGTCGCGGGGAGGTCGTCGTAGATGTCGCCCAGCGTGACGAGGTTTGGGCTCAGATTCGGCACCTCGACCCCGACTGCCTGCTTCCCGGGAATCGGGGCGAGGATGCGGATCTCCGTCGTCGCGAGCGCGTAGCTCAGATCGTCCTTCAGGCCCGCGACCTTGCCGACCTTCGTCCCGGGTGCGAGTTGGAGCTCGTAGCGGGTCACCCGCGGCCCGGCGATCTGGCCGATCACGGTCGCGTCGACGCCGAAGTTGGCGAGGCAGGTGACGAGCGCCTCGGCGACGCGCGCATTCGCCTCGGCATTCGGGCCCGTGCCGGGCTTCGACACGTTGAGCAGCGCGCGGTCGGGCAAGCTTGTACTCGGCGACGGATTTGCCGACGTCGAAGAGCGTCTCCTGCGTCTCGTTCGTCGCTACCTCATAGGGATCCGGGTCGCGGTTGAAGAGCAGCGGCGCAGGAGCCGACACCGTGTCGGAGACGAGATCCGGGTAGTCCTGCTTCACATCCACAGGGGGCTCGTGCCGTGACGGGAGCGGCGGTGGCGACCAGCGCCGCCGGCTCGACCACCCGCTCGCGGCGGACGCGTGTATGGGCTGCGCGCATCGCGTGGCCGGAGCGGCGGAGAATCGCCCCCAGGCTTGCGCCGGTGAGGAACAGCACTCCAGCGATCGTCAGGAAGACGCCGAGAATCGTCGCGCCCGAGGAACCGAGGCCGAGGCCGACGAGCCGGGCAAGCTCCTGACCGAGCAGGCCGCCGTGGTCGGCCCCGAGCGTCAGCATCAGGCCGGTGAGCGCCACGGCGAGGCCGAGGCGAAAAGGACGCACGTCGACGAGCGCGCTCTTGGCCACGATCAGTGCGCCGAGCGGCACGAGCACGAGGGGCATCAGATACGCGGCGTCGCCGATGCCCCCGCGTACGAGGTCAGCCACCGGTCCGCCACTGAAGCCGAACCAGAGCACTGCGGCGAGGAAGACTCCGACCCCGGCCAGGCTGAGCCCGATCAGCTCGGGATGGTGGTGGGCCGCGCGGGAACGCCCCTTTCCCTTGCCGCGGCGCTTCCTGATCCGCGCGGGGGTTTTCGGGGACGCCCTATGGACCCGCTTTTTCCGCGGCATGCGGTGCCCTTCGCGCCCGGCGCGCCGCCTCCTCCCTATGGATGGCTGAACGCCGCGCAGAGCATCCCGAAGTACGACGGCACCTCGTAGGAGAGCAACTCGGCCCGCCAACCGTCCTCGATCGCCCCGTCGAGCATCAGGAGCTGCCAGAAGCTGTCGGCTTTTGCGGCCACGGCGAACGCCGGATCCCACCCGCACAGCTCGGCGAGCCGGTTGCGGCGCACGAGCTCGACGATCCGGGCGTCGTAGTCCGCGGACTCGGGCGCGAACCCGTACGGGCCGTCTGCGCGTATGACCGTGGCCGTGGTCGGCGCTCGCGATCAGGGCCACGCGACGGTCGCCCGTCGCGGCGGCAAGCGCCGCGCCGGCCCGGACGTGCGCTTCATTCGACAGGGCGCGGCACGGCGAGACGACCACGGCGGGGGCGCGCATGAACCAGAGCGGAATCAGCGCGCCCCAGTCGAGCGGCATCGTCGAGGCACCCGCCGCGGTGGCCCCGAAAGTGAGGCCGGCTGCCGGCAAGCCGGCGTCGGCGAGCGAGCGGAGGCACGCGTCGGCGAGCTCGGGATCGCCCGGGCCGTCGTACCGGGTATCGGCATCCGTCCACTGCGAGGCGTCTCCCGCCAGCCGTCCGGAGCGGACGACCGCGAACTCCTGGTCGAGGTGCGCGCCGTGCGGCGTCAGCACCACCACAGCCTCCGGTTTCTCGGCGGCGAACCGACGGCCGAGCTCCTCCATCGCTTTCCGAGTCGGAGCTTCGGGCTCGTCGAACACGGGTCCGCCGTGCGGAGCGATCGCCGCGAAGACGAGCGTCATCCGTCGAGCGAGGTCACGCGTTCGACCACGAGCTCGGCAAACGCGTCGCCGTCGATGTCGACCCCGACCTTCGCGTTCGGCGCGCCGAAGTGCTCGCGCCCGCGCCAGTCGACGTTGGTGCGCCCCCAGCTCGGGCCGGTGCTGCAGTCGACCTCGATGAACGCCTCGCGAACAGTCAGAAGCCCGGGCCGAATCAGATGGGCGACGCACACGGGGTCGTGCATCGGCGAGCCGTCGAGATCCGGGTAGCGAGAGCGGTGGAAGCGCGAGTAGAAGTCCATCAGCTGCGCGACCATCGACCCGACACGGCCTGAGGACCGGAGGCGCTCGGTGTGCTCGTCCTTGATCAGCGCGCGATGGGTGACGTCGAGTCCGACCATCGTCGTGTCGAGACCAGCCGCGAACACCCGCTGCGCGGCCTCCGGGTCGGCCCAGATGTTGAACTCGGCCGCGGGGGTGCGGTTCCCCTCGCCGATCGAGCCGCCCATCAGGACGATGCGCTCGGGCGTAGCATCGGGATGCAGCGCAAGAAGAAGAGCGATGTTGGTGAGCGGGCCGATCGGGACGAGCGTCAGCTTCCCGTCCCGCGCTCGCAACTCGTCGGCGATGAAATCGACCGCATGCCGGTCCTGCGCGGAGCCGCTCGGCGGCGGCAGGTCGGGGCCGTCGAGACCCGACTCGCCGTGGACATGGGCAGCGACGTCGCGGGCGCGAATGAAGGGCCGCTCGGCGCCCGCGTAGACCGGGATGTCGCCGCGCCCTGCAAACTCGAGCACCCGCAGCGCATTCGCGGTCGTCTTGTCGAGCGTCTGGTTCCCCGAGACGGTGGTGACGCCGACCAGTTCGATCTCGGGTGAGGCCAGGGCGAGGAGAATCGCGATCGCGTCGTCGTGGCCCGGGTCACAGTCGAGGATGATCGGCGTCGGCGTCATGGCGTGAGTATCGCGTCAACCTGTGCTGCGGTGGGCAGGGAAGGTTGGGCGCCGTGTCGCGAGGCGGCGATCGCGCCGGCAGCGCAGGCACGTCGCAGTGCTTCACGTCGCTCGCGCCCTTCGAGAAGCGGAGACGACGAGGCAGGCCGTGAAGGCGTCACCCGCCGCGGTGCCGTCGACCGCGGTGACGGGCGGCGGGACGGCGCGCGCCACCTCTACCCCGTTCTCGAAGAGCGCTGCGCCCTCGGCGCCGTAGGTGACGGCGACGAGCCGCCCGCGTGTGGCGACCTCGTGCTCGAGCCGGTTGACGATCAGGAGATCGGGCTCGAGGTCGATTGCCCGTGCCGGCGCAGCATTCAACGCGAAGAAATCCGCGTTGCGGGCGGCGGCGAGCACGACCGCATCCGCCACCTCGAGCTGGCAGAGAACTGCGCCTCGAGGAGACTGCGGCGTGAGCTGCGCATTCGCGCCAGGGACGACGACGATCTGGTTCTCCCCGCCGGCGGCCACGAGGATGAGCGCGATCCCGGTTTCGCCGGAGCGATCCAGGTGAAGCTCGACTCCGGCGGCCTCGCAGCCCCGCGAGTGCCTCGAGCGCCAGCGCATCGGTCCCGACGGCTCCGATCATGCGGACGGAAGCTCCGAGTCGCGCGGCTGCCACCGCCTGGTTCGCGCCCTTGCCGCCGGGGATCCGCTCGAACCCGCTCGCGGCGACCGTCTCCCCCGCGCGCGGCAGGCGCTCGACGCGCGCGACGAGGTCGAGGTTGATCGACCCGACGACGGTCAACTCGACGGGCGGCTCCGCGGACATTGGATCGCGCTAGGCGGCGATCGCGCGCAGGTCGTCGAGCGCACGGCCGAGCAGGTTCTCGCGCAGGTCGAACAGCCCGGCCCAGAGCGAGCCGGCATCGATCGTCGAATGCCACCTCACGGTCGCGGCGAGTCCCTCGAGCGCGCGCACGAGCACCGCAAGCTCGAGATACGCGGCGGCGACGCGGTGCGGGCCGACCTTCACTCCGGCACGGTCGAGCACCGGCTCCCAGTCGACGAGCTCTGCGCTCGACGGCTCTCCGAACCAGGACTGGCCCTCGGCGAGGTCGGCTTCGAGTTCGAGCAGGTAGCGGCCGAGTGGCTGCTCGAGGCCCGCAAGCGCGGTCTCGACGCGATCGGCGGCGCGCCGCAAGGCGGCCTGACGACGTCCCGGAGTACTCGGGTCGGGCTCGCCGCGCGCCCAGCGCTCGAGCAGGCGGCAGAACGCGAGCGATGCCACCTCGACAGCAAGCAGCTGCGCCACAAGCTTTCGGGCCGTCACATCCTCGACCGCGTGGTCGACGATCACGGCCGCCCACTCCGGTCGTGTGTCGAGCGGTGTGCTCATACCTCGACGACGACGGGCAGGATCATCGGGCGACGGTGCGTCCGGTCGTAGATGAGCTGGCCGATACCGTCGTGGATGTGCTCCTGCAGGAGCTTGATCTCACGGATGTCGTCGGCCAGCAGCCCGCTGACGATCTCGTGCGCCTCCTGCCGCATCTCGGCGAGCAAGTCTTCGCTCTCCGCGAACCCTCTTGTGATCAGCTCGGGATGCGATGCACCGTCGCCGCTGAGCGTCGTCACGACGATCAACACGCCATCCTCCGACATGTGACGGCGATCGCGGATCGCGACGTCCGAGATGTCTCCGACGCCGAGGCCGTCGACGAACGTGACGCCCGACTCGACGCGGCCGGCGATGCGAACCCCGTCGCGTGAGAGCTCGACCACGTCGCCGTTCTCGGCGATCACGATCGACGAAGCGGGCACTCCCGACTCCTGCGCCAGGCGCCCGTGTGCCGCCTGCATGCGGTACTCGCCGTGGATCGGCATCACCGCCTTCGGCCGAACGAGGCTGAGCAGCGTGCGGAGCTCCTCGGCGCGCGCGTGGCCGGAGACGTGCACGTCGGCGTTCTCCTCGTGCAGCACTTCGGCGCCGTTCCGAGTCAGGCGGTTGATCGCGTCGTGCACGCGAAGCTCGTTGCCCGGCACGGGCCGCGCGGAGATGATCACGGTGTCCCCGCGTTCGACCTTGATCGCAGGGTGGTCGTTGTAGGCGATGCGCGTCAGCGCCGAAAGCGGTTCGCCCTGCGAGCCCGTGCAGACGATCAGCTGCTCGCCGGGCGGGATGTTGTCGAGATCCTGCGCGCGAACGAGCACGTCGTCCGCCACCTCGACGTAGCCGAGGTTGCGCGCGACGTTCATGTTCCGGCGCATCGAGCGACCGACGACGGCGACCTTGCGTCCCGAGGACACCGCCACGTCGATCGCCTGTTGCATGCGATGGATGTTCGACGCGAAGCTCGAGACGAGTATCCGTCCCTTCCGCGAGGGAATGATCTGGCGGAACGCCTCGCCGACGACGCGCTCGGAGCGCGTGAACCCGGGCCGCTCGGCGTTCGTCGAGTCGCCGCAGAGGAGGTCGATGCCGCGGTTCCCGAGCGTCGCGAGACGACCGACGTCGGTGCGCAGGCCGTCGACCGGCGTGTGGTCGAGCTTCCAGTCACCGGTGTGGAAGACACGCCCGGCGCTCGTCTCGATGCAGATCCCGACGGCGTCGGGCACCGAATGCGCCATGCGCACGAACTCGAGCCGGAACGGGCCGAGGTCGACCGGCTCGCCTTCCGGATCGATCTCCTTCAGCTCGGCCGCGCGCAGCAGGCCGTGCTCGTCGAGCTTCGACTTGACGAGCCCGAGTGTCAGGCGCGTCGCCCAGATCTCGCGGATCGTGACTTCGCGCATCAGGTACGGCAGCGAACCGACGTGATCCTCGTGTGCGTGCGTGAGGACGACGGCGCGGATGTTCTTGTCGCGCAGGTAGCCGAAGTCGGGGAGAATCAGGTCGACGCCGAGGTGCTCGTCGCGCGGGAACGCCATCCCGGCGTCAACCACGATCAGTTCGTCGCCGAGCTCGTAGACGGTCATGTTCTTCCCGACCTCACCGAGCCCGCCGAGCGGGATCACACGCAATACGTCACTCATGAGGCAGGCAGTCTAGGCGGCAACGAGCAGGCCGAGGCGATCGAGGCACACGCGAACCTGCGCGAGCTCCTCCGCTGTCGCCGGGACGAGCGGCAGCCGATGGCCGCCGACCGTGTGCCCGAGCAGGTTCAGGGCGGCCTTGATCGCGATCGGGTTCGCCACGATCTTCAGGAGATCGTAGGCAGGCGCAAGGCTGCGATCGATCTCACGCGCGCGCTCGATGTCGCCGGCCTGCATCGCCGTCACCTGGTCGGCGACCTGCGGCCCGACGATGTGGGTGTGGACGCAGACGCCGCCGGTTCCGCCGAGCTCGAGGAACGGCTGGACGAGATTGTCGTCGCCCGCATAGAGATCGAGGCCCGGTCGCGATGATGTGCCGCGCCTCGTCGAGATTCGGGTTCGCCTGCTTGACGGCACGCACGGTCTCGATCTCGGCCAGACGCGAGATCGTCTCCGGCTCGATGTTCACCACCACACGCGCCGGAATGTTGTAGACGACGATCGGCTTGTCGCTCGCGCGCGCGATCGCCTCGAAGTGAGCGACGATGCCGCGCTGCGGCGGCTTGTTGTAGTACGGCGTGACGACCAGGACTGCATCGACGGCGAGCTTGGCCGCGTGCTCGGTCAGGTGCACGGAGTGAGCCGTGGAGTAGGTGCCGGTGCCGGCGACGACTGTCGCGTCGGCGCCGACCGCCTCGATCGCAGCGCGAAAGAGCTCGAGCCGCTCGTCGTCGGAGAGGTTCGGGCTCTCCCCGGTCGTCCCGGCGACGACTATCCCATCCGAGCCGTTCTCGACGAGGTGGCGGGCGAGGCGCTGGAAGGCGTCGTAGTCGACCGCCCCGTCGTCGCGAAACGGTGTGACGATCGCTGTGAGGACCCGGCCGAGCATGCCGCGATTGTACGCGGCAGAGGGCGTCCGGCCGGACGCGGCCCCGAGCGCGGAGCTGAAGCTCGGTCCGAAGCTCGGGCCACGTCCCGTCGGCGCACGTCCGAACGCCAAACGAGAGTCACATCTCGTCCACAGTCGGCCTCAATGGCCAAGGCGCGGCGAGGGGCGTATTTGGTCAGACCACATTCGCCGCCCGGTTGCGACTCGTCTGCCGCGGACTCGCGGGTCAAGCGAGCGCGGACCGCATAACCGTGCGCGTTTTGGGGTTTCGCATCCAGGTCGCGCAGCGCCGGCGTGCCGGGCGAAGGTCGAGGCGCGTGGCCCAGTCCGGTCGGGGCACGTCCTGTCGCCAAACGAGGGTGACGTTCTCGTCCACAGTCCGCCTGGAGGGACATGGCGCTGCAAGGGGCGAGGTTGGTCTGACCAAGTACGACGCGAGGTGCGCGGAAGTGTGACGTTTTGCGGTCGACTCCTTCCGCGGGATACTGGGGCGATGGCGCGATTCGTGCTCGTTCACGGAGCCTGGCACGGTGGGTGGTGCTTCGCCGGGGTCGTGGCGGAGCTCGCGGCTCGGGGGCACGAGGCCTGGGCGCCCGACCTTCCCTGCGAGGACGTCACGAAGAACCAGTTCGACTACGCGGCGCTGCTCGGTGACTGCTCTGACGCGATCGTCGTCGGCCACTCGCTGGCCGCACAAACGATCGTGCACGTCGACGCCGCGCGCCACGTCTACCTGGCCGCCCTGCTGCCCGTCGAGGGCGTCGAGGACAACGCGTTCGTCGAGGGGTTCGGCGGCTTCGTGCGCGACGAGGCCGGTCGCTCGTACTGGCCCCATGCCGACGTCGCGGCGGAAAAGATGTACCCCGACTGCACTCGCGACGTGTCCGACCGCGCGTATGCGCAGCTACGTCGGCAGGCACGAATCCTGCCGGTCGCACGGCCGTTCACCTCGGGCGACGTGGTGATAGCGACTGTTCGCGACGCGGCGATCGACTTCGCCTGGCAGGTGCGAACCGGTCACGAGCACGGGCTGCGGGTGCTGGAGCTCGACGCAGGTCATTCGCCCTTCCTCACCCAGCCCGCCGAGCTGGCGGAGCTACTCAGCTCGCTCGGGTGAAGCTGACGACCCGGGGAGAGACCTCCTCGACGTCGCCGAGGGCGCGCAGGAACTCTGCCTCGTACGGCCGGCCTGCGAGCCCGATGAGGGCCTTCGGGGCAAGCTCGCGGAGCCGGGAGACGACCGGCTCGACGTTTCGCTGCTCGTAGAGCACGTCGGCGGCGAGGACGAGGTCGAACTCCTCGTCCCACGGCTCGCGCCAGTCGTGCACCTCGCTCCGAAGCACGAGCTGATTGCGCGCTGCGTTGCGCCGGAGCAACTCGATCGCATCGCTCGCCCAGTCGGTGGCGGTGACGACAGCCCCACGCGTTGCCGCGACGAGCGAGGGCAGCCCGAGGCCACAGCCGAGCTCGAGCACCCGCACGTCTTCGAGACTGGCCGGCAACGTCTCGGCGAGCGCTGTCGCTGCGGGCCACAGCTCGGCCCAGTAGGGCAGGAACTCGTCACGCGCGAACGCGGTTTCGTCGATCAGCTCGTCCGGAGCCGCGGGGCGCAGAAGCGAGAGCGTGGACGCTCCGATTCGGATCTGCTCTTCCCGGAGACTGCTCAGAGGATCGCGTCGAGACCGACGGTGACACCCGGTGGGAGCTGCGACAGTTTCTCGAGCGCGAGCAGAACGCCGGGCGCGTACGCCGCGCGCGAGCTCGTGTCATGCCGGATCGTCAGCACTTCGCCCTCGCCGCCGAGCAGCACTTCCTGATGCGCAACGAGCCCTGGCAGGCGCACCGAGTGGATCGGAACGTCACCACCGATGCGCTGCGACGTCAGCTTCGCCGTTCCCGACGGGGCGTCGACCTTCGTCGCATGGTGGTACTCGACGATCTCGGCCCGGTCGAGATGACGCGACGCCTCCTCGGCGAAGCGCATCATCAGGACGGCACCGATCGCGAAGTTCGGCGCGTAGAAGACGGCAACGCCTGCGCCGGCGACCTCCTCGGGATTCCAGCCGGTCGTACCGACGACGCACGGGACGCCGGCCGCGACCGCCGCCCGTACGTTCTGGAGCGCCGCGTCGGGCCGGGTGAAGTCCACCATCGCGTCGGCGGCTGCGAGCGAGTCCACCAGCCTGTGTCCGGCAGCCTCCAGCGCAGGGGCGAGCACCGAACCGACCTTCCCGCGTCGGCCGTTCAGGAGGATCTTCACGCCGCGCGCGCGAGCGTCGGCGTCACACGCTCGAGTGCGGCGATAAAGCGCTCCTGACTCGGGCCGATGCACGCCGCGGAGAGCCGCTCGGGTGCCAGCAGCGCCGCAGCAAGCTCGCAGACCGACTCCGCGTCCACCGCCTCGATCTCGGCGACGATCCGGTCGACGGAGAGCAGTTCCGAGTCGGTGATCAACGACTTGCCCAGCCGATTCATGCGCGTCGACGTGGACTCCATCGAGAGGAGCACCCGGCCCTTGATGTTCTCCTTGGCCCGCGAGAGCTCGCGGGCGGGCAGGTTGCCGCCGGCGATGTCGGCGATCTGCTCGGCCGTGATCGCGAGCGCATCTCCAAGGTTGTCCTCGCGGGTGCCGAGGTAGATGCCGATCTGACCCGTGTCGGTGTACTGGGAGACGAACGAGTAGACGGCGTACGCCATCCCTCGCTTCTCGCGGATCTCCTGAAAGAGCCGGGACGACGCGGAGCCGCCGAGGATCGCATCGAGGAGAGACGCGGCGAACCGGCGGCGGTCGGAACGCGAGATGCCAGGCGCTGCGAGGCAGACGTGGTACTGCTCGGTGTCTTTCTGCTGGAAGCGCAGCCTGGGCGGCGGCGCCTGAACGAGCGGCGGCCGGAGGTTCGTCGTGTCGCCACCGCCCGCCGACCGCCGTTCGAGCGCACGCGAGACGAGCTCGACCACCTGGTCGTGCTCGACGTTGCCGGCGGCCGCGACGACGATGTTCCCGGGGACGTACATGGTGTCGTGATACCGCGCGATTGCCTCGCGGGGAATCGACGAGATCACCTCGGATGTCCCGATCACCGGCCGACCGAGCGGATGGTCCCCGAAGACCGCGTCCGAGATCAGGTCGTGGACGAGCTCCTGGGGGGCGTCGTCGTACATCGCGATCTCCTCGAGCACGACCTCGCGCTCGGAGTCGAGCTCCGCGAAGGCCGGCTGGAACACCATGTCGCTCATGACGTCGACGGCCGTTTCGAGGTGGTGGTCGGGGATCCGGGCGTAGACGAGCGTGTGCTCTCGCGAGGTGGCCGCGTTCAGCTCGCCACCGAGACCGTCGAAGATCTCCGCGATCTCGAGCGCGCTGAAGCGGTCGCTGCCCTTGAACAAGAGATGCTCGATGAAATGCGTCACGCCGGCTTCGGCCGGCTCTTCGTCGCGCGAGCCGGCGCCGATCCAGTAGCCGACGGCCGCCGAGCGAACGTGATCGAGCCGCTCCGAAATGATGCGTTCGCCCGAGTCGAGCTCGGTCAGTCTCCAGTTCTGCACGGACGTAGCGTAGTGCGAAGCTCGGCTTCACGGCCGCCGGCCCGGCGTGGCCGCGTCACGCCACGGCCAGCTCGATCTTCTGGAAGGTGAGCGCATAGTGATCCGAAAGCGCCTCGGCGGCGGTTACGCCGGTGTCGTTGAGGTAACTGGCTGACGCGTCACCGCGGGTCGTCGGGCAGAAGCGACCACACGATCGCGTCCGACCGCTCGTCGTGCAGCCAGATCGACTTCCGTTCGAGGCCCTCACGCCGAAAGCCGGCGCGCTCGGCCAGCCGCTGCGACGGCTCATTGCCCGGATGCGTGCGCAGTTCCAGCCGCCCCACTCCACCGTCGAACAACCAGCCGCAAAGGAGTCGCACCGCTCGCGTCATCACGCCCCGGCCACGCCCCTCCGGCCCGGCGAGGTAGGCGATCTCGTAGTTATCCCGTTGCCGCCTGGTGGCGATCACGGCGCCGAGCGCCACGTCGCGGCCCGACTCGGTGACGGTGTAGTCGATGCGATCGCCCGACGCGCGTCCGGTGCGTGTGACCCGCAGCAGCGAGTCGAAGTCGCGGTCGCGGGGCTCCGCCGGCATGTTGAGCCAGGCGGAGACGAGCGGGTCGCGCATCGTCGACAAGACGACGGCGCGGTCGTCCTCGCGCAATTCGCGGAGGACGACCACGCCGTCTGAGAGCGTCGCCGGCGGCTTCACACCGCCGAACCTATCTACTCCGAGCGCGACCCTTCGCGCTCGCGACGGGGGCCGCCACGGCCACCGCCGCGCGGACCGTCACGACGCGGCCCGCGGTCCTCGCGAGGCTCCCGCGGCGGGGCGTCCTTCGCCCGCTCGACGAGTTCCTCGGGAGAGACCATCGTGTCGCCCTCGTGCTTCTGCACGAGCTTGAGGCCGATCCGGCCGCGCGCCTTGTCCACTTCCTGGACGATCACGTCGAGGATGTCGCCGCGTGCGATGACGTCCTCGATGTGGTTGACGCGACCCGGGCCTACGTTCGAGACGTGGAGCAGCCCGTCGGTGCCCTTCTTCAGCTCGACGAACGCGCCGAAGTCGGTCGTCTTGACAACCCGGCCCGTGTAGGTGTCGCCGACCTCGGGCTCCTTGGTGAGCGCTGCGATCGCTGCGATCGCCGCGTCACCCTTCGTGCCTTCGGTGGCGTAGACGAGGATCGTGCCGTCCTCCTCGATGTCGATCTGAACCTCGTACTCCGACTCGAGCGAGCGAATCGTCTCGCCGCCCTTACCGATCACCATGCCGATGAACTCAGGGTTGATCTGGATCGACGAGATCCGCGGGGCATGCTCGGCAAGCGCAGTGCGCGGCTCCGCGATCGCCTCGTGCATCTTCCCGAGGATGGCGATACGGGCGTCCTTCGCCTGCGAGAGCGCCTCCTCCATGATCTGCCGGCTGACGCCGGTGATCTTGATGTCCATCTGGAGGGCAGTGATGCCGTCCTTCGTGCCGGCGACCTTGAAGTCCATGTCACCGAGGTGATCCTCGGCACCCTGGATGTCCGTGAGGATGACGTAGTCGTCGCCCTCCTTGACGAGGCCCATCGCGATGCCGGATACCGGCGCCGTGATCGGAACGCCCGCGTCCATCAGTGCGAGCGTCGAGCCGCAGACCGAGCCCATCGACGACGAGCCGTTCGACTCGAGCGTCTCGGAGACGAGGCGGATCGTGTACGGGAAGTCCTCGGCCGGCGGGATGACCGCCTCGAGGGCCCGCTGCGCGAGTGCGCCGTGACCGATGTCGCGCCGCTTCGGAGAGCCCATCCGGCCCGTCTCCCCGACGGAGTACGGCGGGAAGTTGTAGTGGTGCATGTAGCGACGATCCCGCTCGAGCGAGAGGTCGTCGATGCGCTGGCCTTCCTTGGCGGTGCCGAGGGTGAGCAGCGTCAGGATCTGCGTCTGGCCACGCGTGAAGAGGCCCGACCCGTGGGTGCGGGGCAGCACGCCGACCTGGATCTCGATCGGGCGGATCTGCGCCGCAGACCGGCCGTCTGGACGACGCTTGTCGACCGCGATCTTCTGCCGCACGAGGCTCTTGTAGATCGCCTCGCAAGCCTTCTTGATGTAGCTCTTCGTCAGCGAGTCCTTCTCGCCCGAGTCCCCATCGCCGACCGGGAACGACAGGCTCGTCGTCTCGACGATCCGCGTGAAGAGCAGGTTCCGCTTCGCGGACTTCAGGTCCTTCGAGTCCTGCTCGGCCTCGGTGAGACCGCGCAGATCGTTCTCGAACTGCTCGCGAACCGGAACCTCGACAGCGACGGAGCGCTGCTTCTCGAGGATCTGGGCAAGCGACATCCGCGTCTGGAGCTCCTTGAAGACCTGCTCGTGCGTGGAGTCCATCGAGAGCGTTCCGGCTTCCTTCTCGACGATCTCCTCCACGATGCCGGCCGCGTCACGCAGGCCGACTTCCTGGATCCGGGTCCAGATCTGATGGCCGAATTCGGCCTCGAGCCGTTCCGTCGTCGACGGGTCGAGCCACTTAGCCTTGCCCGCCTTCGCGCGGAGGTCTTCCTGCGCCTGGCAGATCTTCACGATCTCGCGGTGTGCGATCTCGAGCGCCTCGAGGAGCTTGGCCTCGGGCACCTGCTTCGCACCGGCCTCGACCATCGTCAGCCCGTCCTTCGTGCCGACGACGATCAGGTCGAGCTCGGACTCGGCGGTCTCGACGAGCGTCGGGTTGACGACCAGCTCGCCCTCGATGATCCCCATCCGCACGGCGCCGATGGGGCCGAGAAACGGAAGCGGGGAGACGACCAGCGCCGCGGAGACGGCGTTGATGCAGAGAATGTCGTGCGCGGTGACCATGTCGGCCGAGAAGACGGTGGCGACGCACTGCGTCTCGTTGCGATAGCCCTTCGGCCAGAGCGGCCGGACAGGGCGATCGGTCATGCGGGCGGTGAGGATTGCCCGCTCCGTGGGGCGCCCTTCCCGCTTGAAGAATCCACCGGGAATCTTCCCGGCTGCGTACATGCGCTCTTCGACGTCCACGGTCAGAGGGAAGAAGTCCGCGCCTTCACGCGCTTCGGTCCGACCCTGCGCCGTGCCCATCACGACGGTGTCGCCACTGCGGACGACGACTGCGCCGTCCGCCTGCTTGGCGAGCTTGCCCGTCTCGAACGAGATTTCCTTGCCGCCGATTTCGACGGAAACGGAAACCGGCACCCCGGCGGGGTGCTCAGCCTCAACGATGCTCATCTATTTCCTTCCTCCACTGTGCATTGCCTTTTCAGGCATAGGTTGAAGGGTGGAAGTTTGGGTCAGCGCCCCGCATGGGCCGCTCGCCCAAACTCCACCCTCCGTGACTGCTAGCGCCCGAGGCTCTATCGCCTCAGCCCTAGCTCCTTGATGAGGGCGCGATAGCCCTCGAGATCCTTCCGCTGCAGGTAGTTCAGGAACCTACGGCGACGGCCGACCAGCTTGAGCAGGCCGCGACGCGAGTAGTGGTCGTGCTTGTGCGTGCGCAGGTGCTCGGTCAGCTCGCTGATCCGCTGGGTCAGCATGGCGATCTGGACCTCGGGCGAGCCCGTGTCCGTCTCGTGCTTGCCGAACTTGCCGACGTGCTCCAGCTTCTCTTCCTTGGTGAGGGGCATGCTTTCTCCTCGTCGTTAGGTGTCACCCGAGGGCACGTTCGCCCTATCTGGTCTCAGCACACCGCGAAGGAAGACGCGCGCGGCCGAGGCCGGGTCGGTCAGTAGGGTAGCGGATCCGTGCTGGATTCGAGGTTCTCCCAGGCCTGCGAGGCGGCCGCGATCGAGTGGGATGTGCCGGCGCTCGCGATCGGGACGTCCGTCGGCGGCGAGATCGAGACGTTCGCGGCGGGTTGCGAGGTCGAGACGGTGTTCCGGGTCGCGTCGATCACCAAGCCGTTCACGGCGATGCTCGCGCTGGAGCTCCTCGATCCCCAGGCCAAGACGGGCGTGTGGCCAGGCGACGTCCGGGTGCGGCACCTCCTCTCGCACACGAGCGGCTACGACTGTGAGCTGCCGGACGGCGATCAAACCCGGTTCGGATCCGGTGACGATGCGCTGGCGGCGCAGATCGCCGAGCTGGCAGCGGTGCGTCGCTGGGTCGGGGTCGAGCAGTGCTGGTCGTATGCGAACACCGGCTACTGGCTCGCCGGCTGGCTCGCGGCAGAGCAGGCCGGGACGACCTTCGAGGAGGCTCTCGGCCGCCATGTGCTCGTTCCCGCCGGGCTCGAGGCGACGTCGTTCGGCGAGCCCGAGCTTGCCGGGACGGGCGAAGGAGCACTCGCGGGGGCCTATCCGCGGGCCCGCCGGCCGTCGGGCGGTCTCGTCTCCAACGTGCCGGACCTGCTGCGGTTCGGCCGGTGGCACCTCGCCCAGCCCTGGGCTGCCCAGATGAGGATCGTCAACGGCCAGCCGGCCGCCGGTGTGTACGGGCTCGGCATGTCGGGCGAACGGGTGAACGGCGTTGAGGTCTGGGGTCACGGCGGTTCGTACGGCGGCTTCCAGAGCTCGCTCCTCGTGGTGCCCGACCGCGGCGCGGTCTTCGCCGCTCTCACGAATGCGAGTCTCGGCGGCAAGGCGCTGAGGCAGCTCGAAGACGAATTCTTCGAACGGCTCCTCGGCGCACGCAGACGTGTTGCCGAGCCCGTCGAGTTGCCGCTCGGCATCCGCGACGGGTTCACCGGCTCCTTTGCGAACAGTGACGGCTGGTGGGAGGTGGCGCTCAGCGACGATGGGCTCGTCGTCACGATCGACGAGATCGAGCTCCCGGCGCACCCGATCGGCGAGCAAACGTTCGAGATCACGAGCGGCGACCACGTTGGCGAGCGCTTTGACTTCCCGCTTGAGGGGTTTGGCCGCTTCAGCAGCCGGCTCGCCGAGCGGGTCGCGTAGCGGCACGTTCGGCTGATGGGTGGAACGGTTGCAGCGGGTCACCCCGCCACAGCAAGCGCCGGTGCCGAGATCCTCGCCGAGGGTGGCAGCGCGATCGACGCCGCTGTTGCGGCGGGCCTCGTTTCGTGTGTTGCCGAGACGCTGATGACGGGGCTGCTCGGGGGCGGGCATGCGATCACGTTCGACGCCGCGAGCGGCACGGTGCGCAACCTCGACTGTTTCGTGGCGGTGCCTTCCGGAGCCGGCGCGCCGATGCAGCATCTGTCCGTTCGCTTCGGCGAGGAGCTCGTCGACTACGCCGTCGGCGCGTCGTCGTGCGCCGTTCCCGGCGTCCCGGCCGGGCTCGACGCACTCTGGCGTGCCGGTGGCCGCCTTCCGTGGGAACGGCTTGTCGAGCCGGCGCTCGAGCTCGCGCGTTCGGGTGTCGTCATGCCCGCGGCGCACATCGCGTGCCTCGAGATGCTGGCGCCGGTGATGACCATGCGGGAGGGTCAGACGATCTACGCCCCTTCGGGCCGACTGCTCCAGGTCGGCGAGACGATGCAGCAGCCGGGGCTCGACCGCGCGCTCGAGCTCGTGCGCGACGAGGGAGCGCGGTCCGTCTACGACGGGACGATCGCGCGTGAGCTGCTCCGACTCGTCAGCGAGCGCGAGGGGTCGATCACCTCAGACGATCTCAGCTCGTATGCGCCCGTCTGGTCGGAGCCGTCCCCGGTGGCGTTTGCAGGCCATCGGGTGCTGACGCGCGGCGGGCTCTCGGGCGTCCCGCAAACGCTTGGCCGCCTCGATCCTGCCGGTGGCGCCGATGCGTTACTCACCGCGCTCGACGAGCCGGTACTGATCGACGGGCACACGACGAACATCGTTGCTGTCGACTCGGAAGGGAACGCCTGCGTTCTGACGACGAGCCTCGGCCTCGGCTCGGGCGACTGGCTGCCCGGCCTCGACCTGCATCTGAACAGCATGCTCGGGGAGGTCGACCTGCTCCGGGCGCCGCTCCGGCCGGGCGACCGGATGGCGAGCATGATGGCGCCGACCCTTGCGTTCGACGGGGACGAACTTGCCCTCGCGATCGGTGCTGCCGGCGGGACGCGCCTGCGGACGGCGCTCGTCGGGGTGCTCACGGCGGTCCTCGACGCGGGAATCGAACCGCAGGCTGCGATCGAGCTGCCCCGGTTTCACCCCGCCGGTGTGGTCGTGAACGCCGAGCCGGGCGTCGACGCCGACTGGCTCAGCGACCTCGAGGCGCGAGGGAGGACGGTCCGACGCTGGCCTGCCCCGCACCACTACTTCGGAGGCGTCAGCGCTGTCGGGCGGCAGGGCTCGGGCGCGGACCCGCGCCGGAGCGGCGCCGTGGCGTCCGGGTAGTGGCGTCCGTGGTCGGAACGACCGCTGAGATCCAGCCCACATAGCCGCAGCTCGGGCAGCCGGGGTTGCAGTAGGCGGTGCTGCCCTCCGACGGCTTGATGTAGTTCGTCCCGCACTCGAGACAGCAAACCCGCTCGACTTGCACCACGGTGTCGCCGGCGTCCATGTCAGATAAGACTCCGGTGAAGGGCCGAACTTGCGTCAGCCGGGCCGACGCGCCGCCCGTGCCTGCTCGACGTCCGATGCGATCTGAGCGATGAGCGCCGCCTCGCTCTCGAACGCACGCTCGTCTCGCAGCCTTTCCCAGACCTCGACCACGAGCCGGTCGCCGTAGAGATCTCCCTCCCAGTCGAGCAAGTACGTCTCGATTCGCCGCTCCGTCCCGCCGTAGTGCGGATTGACACCGATCGAGATCGCCGCGCGCAGCTCGCCGACCGCGCCCGCATAGATCCCGAACGGCGGCACGAGCAGATCGCCCTCGACCTGCAGGTTCGCGGTGGGGAAGCCGAGCGTCCCGCCGCGCTGATCGCCCCAGACGACAGTTCCGTCGAGCTCGAGCGGCCGGCCGAGCAGCCTGGCTGCTGCAGCCGGCTCGCCGGCGTGTGCGAGCTGCCGGATGCGGCTCGACGAGATGCCCGGCACGAGCGGCACCTCACGCGCATCGATCCCGAGCGACCGGAGCAGCTCGAGGTTGCCGGCGCGCTGCCGCCCGAAGCGGAAACCGGCGCCTGCAACGACCACCTCGGCGCCGATCGCAACGAGATGCTCCTCCGCGAACGCGGCGGGAGCGAGCGCCGCCGTCTCGGGCGTGAAGTCGACGACCAGGACGTCCTCTACCCCGCACTCGCCGAGCAGCTCGAGCCGTCGCTCGAGTGTCGCCAGGAGCTCCACGCGGTTTCCGAGCACCGTCCGCGGGTGCGGGTGGAACGTCACGACCGTCGGCGTCGGCCCCGCGGCGACCGCGGCCTGCACCACTGCTCGGTGGCCGAGATGAACGCCGTCGAAGGTACCGATCGCAACGGCGCGCGGCCGGCGCTCGAGCTCGTTCGGCGTCGCGCACGATCATGCGGCGTCGCCACCTGCCGGCTCGTCGAGCGCGAGCACGGTCGCGCGGATCTGCGCCGGCACGCGTTCGATCGCCTCGCGAGGCAGCCGCTCGAACGCTGCCGCGACGGGGATCAGCTCGGCCGCAGCCGGATCTGCCGCCGCGTCGTCGACGGAGAACGGACCGACTGCCGTGCGGCGCAGCGTCGTGCAGTGACCGCCGAGCGCCTCGGCAATCGCCCGCACGTAGGTCCCCGAGCTGACATGCAGCGCCAGGCGCGCCGAGCCGGCGCTGTACGCGATCAGCTCGAGCGCGTACACGTGCGAGCGACGCAACGGCATCTCCACCTCGACACCACGGCGGGCAAGCTTGTAGGCGCGCTCGCCGCCGATCTTCACCGCCGACGCTGCGGGGATCCGAAGCTCGATCTCGCCGCGCAGGCCCTCGAGACGCGCCTCCAGCTCCTCCTCCGACGGCGGCTCGTGCCGGTCGACCACCTCACCTTCCGGATCGCCCGTGGACGTCGTCGAGGTGAGATCGACGTCCGTGAGATAGCGCTTGTCCAGCCCGACGAAGCACGGCGCCACCCGGGTTGCCGCGCCGGACAAAAGCACGAGCAGACCCGTGGCGAACGGATCCAAGGTGCCGGCGTGACCGGTTCGCGCCAGGGTGCGGCGGCGGAGCGCCGCGACGAGCGCGAACGACGACGGCCCGGCCGGCTTGTCGAGGAGCACGATCCCGACGGGCCTAAGCGCTCTTGGCGGCATCTGCGTCGGCCTCGGCCGCCGTCGCAAGGACGAACTCACGCCGCAAGAACTCGATGATCTCCGCGATCGAGAGCTCCGACGAGAAGCCTGCGGCCTGCCGGTGGCCGCCGCCACCGGCCTTCGCGGCGATCGCCGAAACGTCGACCTCGTCGTGGCTCGAGCGCAGTGAGACCCGCCGCGACGGCCCTTCGCTCCTGGGAGGCTCGCGGATCAGCGCGACCATCTCGGAGTGCTCGACCGCGCGCAGCGAGTCGATGATCCCTTCTGAATACGGCTCTTCCGCGCCGACCGCCGGGAAGTCGTCCTTGAGGAGGTACGAGACCACGAGGCGGCCGCCCTCGAACGGCTGCGCGCGCTCGAGCGCGCGCGCGAGCAGCTTGAGCTTCGCGAACTGCACCGTCTCGTAGACGTACCGGAAGACGCCGTGCACGTCTGCCCCGGCCTCGACCAGTTCCGCAGCGAGGCGAAGCGCCTTCGGAGTCGTGTTCGTGTACTGAAACCGGCCCGTGTCGGTGACGAGGCCGACGTAGAGCGCCTCCGCGATCTCCGGGGTGAGCGGAACATCGAGCGTGCGCAGGATGTCGCGCACGATCTCGGCGGTCGACGAGGCATCGTCGACGATCAGGTTGAGGTCACCGAACCGTGAGTTGTCGTGGTGGTGGTCGATGTCGATCACGAGCTTCGTGCGCTCGACGGGATCCAGATCGGGACCGATGCGCCGCTCGTTCGCGCAATCGACGGCGAGCAGCACTCGCTCTCCCGCGTCGGTCGGCAGCACACGGGTAAGTCCCGCGAGGTCGAGGAAGCGGTACTCGCCGGGCGTGGGCGCAGTACCCGTCAAGTACATCGACGCATCCTTTCCGAGTGCGTGCAGCGCGAGTGTCACTGCCAGCATCGATCCCAGCGCATCACCGTCGGGGTTCTCGTGCGTCGTCACGAGGAACTTGTCGTGCTCCTGGATCGCAGCCGCGATCGCCTGCACGTCACTCATCGTCGGAGCTTTCCAGGTCGGGGACCTCCTCCGCATCGGACGAAACGGGCTCCGCTGGAAGACCCGCGGCAAGGTCGTCGATCAGCTTCGTCATCCGCACGCCTCGCTCGACGGACTCATCGTAGGCAAAGGTCAGTCTCGGTGTCCGCCTGAGGCTCAACTGCTGTCCGATGCGTCCCTGGAGGACGCCGTGCGCCGACGTCAGCCCGGCCATCGTCGCCTCGCGCTTGCGCTCACTGCCGAGGACCGACACGAAGACGATCGCGTCACCGAGATCGGGCGAGACGCGGACACCGGTGACGGTCACCATCCCGATCCTGGGATCCTTCAGGCCCGCCACGCCTTCGGCGACGACGGCGCGGACCGACTCGTTGACGCGGCGCATGCGCTCGGACATAGATGGCGAGCGTAGCGCCCCGAACGGTTGGATGGCTGCTCTCTACTCGTCGTCAGGCGAGACGACGAGCCGGTCGCAGCGCACGAGTACCCAGTCGCCCGATGCGAGCCAGCGCTCTGCGCCGTCCGCGAGCTCTCCGGCGTCTCCCGCCGTCCTCGCGGCACACGCGACGAGGAGCGTCGCGCGCTGCCAGAGGTCGTGGTGGTCGACTTCGGCGACCGACGCCGCGAAGCGGTTGCGCAGGTTGTCCTTCGCCGAGCGGACGTAGTGGCGCTTGCCCTTCAGCGACCCCGCTTCGGGAAAGTGGAGCTCGACGGTGAGGATCGCGACGAAGCCCGAAGGCAACTTGCAGATCCGCTAGTCGGAGGGGCCTGCGGGCTCGTCGAGCGACGTGCGCTCGACCTCGCGCGTCTCGTACACCTCGAAGACGTCGCCCTCCCGCAGGTCGTTGAAGCCCTCGAGCAGGACGCCGCACTCGAACCCTTCGGTCACCTCGCGGACGTCGTCCTTGAAGCGCCGCAGCGCTGCGACTGTGGTCTCGTGGATGCGCGTGCCGTCGCGGAAGAGGCGCACGCTCGAGCCGCGGCGAACGAGCCCGCTCGTGACCATGCAACCGGCGATCGTGCCGACGCGCGACGCCTTGAAGAGGGCGCGCACCTCGACCTCGCCGATGATCGCCTCGGTCTCGACCGGCGAGAGCATGCCGACGAGGGCCTGCTCGATCTCCTCGGTGAGCTGGTAGATGACGCGATAGAGGCGAATCTCGATGCCCTGCCTCTCGGCGGCCTGGCGAACCTCCGCCGACGGCCGCACGTTGAAACCGACGACCATGGCGTTCGACGCAGCAGCGAGGTTGACGTCGTTCTCGGTGATCCCACCGACACCGGTGTGGATGACCTGGACGCGGACCTCGGGATGCTGGATCTTGCCGAGCTCGGAGACGATCGCCTCGACGGAGCCCTGAACGTCGCCCTTCAGCACGATGTTGAGGTCGGCTTCGGCGCCGGCCTGCAGCTGCGAGAAGAGCGAGTCGAGCGACACGCCACGGCTCCGCTGCTTCGCGACGGCCTCACGGCGCAGCCGCTCTCCGCGCTGATGCGCGAGATCGCGGGCGCGACGCTCGTTCTCGACCACGCGACCGAGCTCGCCGGCGGGCGGTGGCTTGTCGAAGCCGAGAATCTCGACGGGCTCTCCCGGCAGCGCCTGCTCGATGCGCTCACCGAGGTAGTCGTAGAGCGCGCGAACGCGGCCCCACGCATCGCCGGCGACGATCGCGTCGCCGACCTTCAGCGTGCCGCGCTGGACGAGCATGGTCGTCACCGGGCCGCGACCGACATCGAGACGCGACTCGATGATCGGGCCTGACGCGTCAGCCGCGGGATTCGCGCGCAGGTCGAGCTCGGCGTCCGCGACGAGCAGGATGCGCTCGAGCAGGTCGTCGAGGTTCTCGCCCTGCTTCGCAGAGACCCGTGCGATCTGCACGTCGCCGCCCCACTCCTCCGGCTGGAGACCTTCTGTCGCGAGCTCGCTGAGCACGCGGTCTGGGTTCGAGTCGGGCAGGTCGATCTTGTTCACTGCGACGACGATCGGCACTGAGGCCGCGCGCGCATGCGAAATCGATTCCTTCGTCTGCGGCATCACGCCGTCATCGGCTGCGACGACGAGCACTGCGATGTCGGTCACCTTCGCGCCGCGGGCCCGCATGGCGGTGAAAGCCTCATGGCCCGGTGTGTCGAGGAAGGTGATGCGGCGACCGTTGTGATCTGCCTGATACGCACCGATGTGCTGGGTGATCCCGCCGGCCTCGGTCTTCACGACCGACGTCTTGCGGATCGCGTCGAGGAGTGTCGTCTTGCCGTGGTCGACGTGGCCCATGATCGTCACGACCGGCGGGCGCGCGACGAGAGATTCCTCGGCGTCCTCGAAGACCTCGGGCTCGCCGTCGTCGTCATCGGCGTGCTTGATCGTGACCTCACGGTCGAGCTCGGCTGCGATCAGCTCCACTTCGTCGTCGGTGAGCGACTGGGTGGCCGTCTTCATCGTGTTCAGATTCATCAGGAGCTTGATGATCTGCGGCATCGCGACGCCGAGCGCCTGCGAGAAGTCGCGCAGCGTGACCCCCGATTCGACGGTCACGGGTCCTGTGGGCGCCACGACCTCGCGGGGTGTGCGCGGGCCGCGGTCGGTCGGCCGGTCGCCGGGCCGCTGCCGCTGCCCCTGGCCGGGGCGGTTCCCGCCCTGATCGATGACGACGCGACGCCGGCCCTTGGGGCCGCCCCCGCGGGGCCTGATCGGTCTGTTCGGCTTACCGTTGGCCATGGCTCAAGTGTAGAGACGTGAGAGATTCGGGTCGACGCGCAGGTTGGCGCGCAGCGTCCGGTTGAACGCTCGCCGCGCCGACGCGCGTTCGAAGCAGGACAGGCGCCGGCACGTGTAGGCGCCCCGACCGGGTCCGGCGCCTGGGACGAGCTCGCCTCGCTCCGCATGGAAGCGCTGCAGCTCTGCCTGGGTCGCCTTGCGGCCGCAACCGGTGCAGGTCCGAATCGGCTCTCCGCTCGTTACTCGCTCCCTTCGCTCGAGCTCTCGACGGCGGCGACGCGCTCGATCGGCACGCCGCCGTCAGGGTCGTCTTCGACATGCTGATGGTGGGCGTGCGAAGAACCGGTCTCGAGGGTGTGATCCTCGCCCGCGACCGGCGCGTCGCCGGGACCGGCCGGGAGCTCTTCGGGCTCCGGGTTCCCGAAGGCTGCTGCGTCCTCGGTCACAGCCTCGGGCTCCGCGGTGTCGGCAAGCGCCTCGAGCTCGGGCTCGGACTCCTCCACGATCGGGTTCGCCTCGTCGTCTGCGCGAAGTGCCAGCTCCTGGTGGGCCGGCACGCCGCAGAACTTCGAGCCCGGCAGCGCGGCATTCGGGCAGCGCTTGCCGTTCGTGAGGATCGCGGAGCAACGGCCCGAGAAGTCCTCGCCGTCGGAGCCCTCGCCGCCGAAGGCCGCGTCGGCCTCCTGTTGGGCGAATTCGGAGTCGGAGGTGATGTCGATCTTCCAGCCGGTGAGACGGGCGGCGAGACGGGCGTTCATGCCCTCCTTGCCAATCGCGAGCGCCAGTTGATCGTCGGGGACGACGACCGTCGCCTCCTTGCCCTCGTCGTCGAGGTAGACCTCGCGGACGCGCGCCGGCGACAGGGCCTTCGCGACGAACCGGGCCGGTTCGTTGTTCCATGGGATGATGTCGATCTTCTCGCCGCGGAGCTCGGAGACGACCATGCGCACGCGCGAGCCACGAGGCCCGACGCAGGCGCCGACGGGGTCGACGCCCTGGGCGTGTGACTCGACCGCGATCTTCGAGCGGTAACCCGGCTCGCGGGCGACTCCGCGGATCTCGACGAGCCCGTCGGCGATCTCGGGAACCTCGAGCTCGAACAGCGTCTTGATCAGCTCGGGATCGCGCCGCGACAGAATCACCTGCGGGCCCTTCGTGCCGGTGCGAACCTCGCGGATGACGGCCTTGATGCGTGATCCCTGCTCGTAGCGCTCGCCGTCGACCTGCTCGGGCCCCGGGAGCAGCGCCTCGACCTTACCGAGGTCGACGAGGATGTTCCGGCGGTCGCCGGTCTGCTGCACGATGCCGGTGACGACCTCGCCGACGCGGTCGATGTACTCGTCGTACATCATCTCGCGCTCCGCCTCGCGGATGCGCTGGAGGATGACCTGCTTGGCGGTCTGCGCTGCAATGCGGCCGAAGTTGTCGGGCGTGACGTCCTTGCGGTTGATCAGCTGATCGGGGATCTGCGACCAGTCGATCTCGAGATCGTCGTCGGAGAGCAGCGTGTGGTTCTTCTCGCCGGTCTCCTCCTCGATGCGCTCGAGATCGTCGAGTGCCTGCTCGCGCGCCTCGTCGAGCAGGCGCGTCTCGAGGTCCTCGGGGATGTCGATCGAGAACACGCGGAAGTCGCCCTTGTCGTCGAGCTCCACGGTTGCGTGCCGCGACGCTCCCGGTGTTTTCTTGTAGGCCGCGAGCAGCGCGTCCTCGAGCGCAGCGACGAGCGTGCCGCTCTCGATTCCCTTCTCGCGCTCGATTTCGCGAACAGCGTCAACTATTTCCTGGCTCATCGCGACCTACCCTTCATCAATCAGATTTGCCCGCACGATGTCCTCATACGGGATGTCCACCGTTCCTGCGTCATTTGAACCCGTGCCGTTCTGGATCTGCACGCTCCGCTCGGTGGTCGAGATCACTTCTCCACGGGTTCGTTTCGAACCCACCTTGATGCGCACCGGACGACCGAGTACCCGCTCAAAGTGCGCCTTCGTGCGCAGCGGCCGGTCGAAGCCGGGCGAGGAGACTTCAACGGCGTAGGTCTCGAGATATGGCTGGAGCACGTGGGTGATGCGCTCGCACAAGGCGTGATCGACTCCCTGCGGGTGATCGACGAACACACAGAACCGCTCGCTGCCCGAAAGCTCGAGCGCGAGCACCTCGACCCCAGGGATCGCGTGTTCGACCATGCGTGTCACCTCGCGCTGCAGCTGCTTCTCCTTCTCGTGCGATGCCGACGCCAACTCAGAAAGCCCCCCATCACGAAAAATGGGCGCCGCGCGCCCATCTCGAAAATGCCGAAATGTGGTGACGGAAACGTAGCAGAATCGTCCTATTCCAGGACGATCGTCACCGGGCCGTCATTCACGAGCTCGACGGCCATCTTCGCCCCGAAGACGCCTGTCTCCACCGCGATCCCGAGGGCGCGCAGCGCGGCCGCAAACTGCTCGTACAGCGGCTGCGCCGTCTCGGGTCCGGCGGCTGCCGAGAAGCTCGGGCGGTTGCCCTTCCCCGTGTCCGCGAGCAGCGTGAATTGGCTGACGACGAGGGCTGCGCCACCGATGTCCCCGAGCGACCGGTCGAACCGGCCGTCGTCGCCGGCGAAGATCCGGAGGTTGGCGATCTTCCGGGCCAGGCGGCGGGCGTCGTCTGGGCCGTCGCCGGCCGCGACGCCGAGGAGGATGCAGAGACCCGGCCCGATCGAGCCGCCGGGGGACGACGACGCGCGCGTCACCCGCTGCACGACCGCCCTCATCTACCTCGCGTCTCAGTCCTTGTCGACGGCATCGAGATCGAGGATGCGCGAGGCGTACTGCTCCGACGCGGGGTCCATGGAGCTCGCGAGCTTGTAGTGCCCGTTCGCCTCGGCGATTCGTCCCTGACGCTCGAGTGCGCGGCCGAGCGCGTAGTGCGCGTAGTCGTCGGTCGGCGAGAGGTCCTCGACGATCGTGCGGAACTCGGCCTCCGCGTCCTGCCAGCGACCGAGGCGGAAGTAGGCGATCCCGAGCGCCTCGCGGATCGACGCCTTCGCCGGCTCCAGCCGCTTCGCGCGCTCGAGCGGCACGGTCGCCTGGGCGGCCATGCCGCCCCGGAGGCGCTTTTGGCCTTCGCGGAAGAGGTCGTACGCGTCGCTCATCGCAGATACGGGAAGTTCTCGCGCACGAGGTCGGCGGGGGTGGTCAGGTCGCGGGTGCGCCCCACTTGGATAGCAGACACAGTGACGCCCGCGTCGATCGCGAGCTGCACCACATCGGCAAGCTCGTACGGTGGGTTCCCCGGCAGCGGGCGCAAGAACGACTCGACGCGCGGGCCGAGGAACCAGAGCGGCGCAGCCGACCAGCCGCCCACGGCCGCTGGAGCGCTGACCCGCACGATGCGGCCGTCCTCGACCTGGGTCTGCGTGTAATCCAGGCGCCCGGGCTGGCGCCGGACCGCGACCGCGCCCTCGCCGTCACGCGCGGCGAGAACGAACCTGCCGATGTCTCCGGCGGCGAAGCGCGTGTCGGCTGCCGAGACGACGAACGGCGGCACCGCCTTCGCGCGGGAGACGGCATCGGCCGAGCCGAGCATCTCTGGCTGCGTGACGAAGCGAAGCTCATAGGGCAGCGGAGCGAGCAGTTCCTCGACCTGCTCGGCGAGATGACCGGTGACAACGGCGATCCGATCGACGCCCGCCGCGGCGAGCTCGTGCACGAGCGTCACGACGACGGGCTTGCCGTCGATTGGCAGGACCGGCTTCGGCCAGCGGTCGGTCAGCGGCGCAAGCCGCGTGCCGAGTCCGGCGGCCATGACGACCGCCTCTATTGGAGGAGTTCCTCGACCGCGTCGAGGATCGCGGCGGCGATCTTCGGCTTCGGCGCCTTCGGCACGATGCGCTCGGCGTCGCGCGTCACGAGCACGACCTCGTTCTCGCCGACGTCGAAGCCGATATCCGGCCGCCCGACATCGTTGAACACCACGAGATCGGCGTTCTTCGTCTCGAGCATCGCGCGCTTCCGCGCGAGGCCATCGGCGCCGTGCTCGGCCCCGAACGCGACCAGGATCTGCCCGGCACGCTTCTGCGCCCCCAGAGCCTGTGCGATGTCCTCGGTCGGTTCGAGCTCGAGTGTCCAGCCTTCCCGGTCCTTGGGCCGCTTCGCCGCCAGCGCCTCAGCCGGACGGTAGTCGGCGACCGCCGCGGCGAGCAGCGCCACGTCGACGTCGGGCAGAGCGAGCGCTGCGTCGTGCATCGAAGCGGCCGTCGGGCGTCGGGATCACCTCGACGCCAGGCGGGGTGTCGAGCTGGAGGTTCGCGGCGAGGAGGATCACCTCGGCGCCGCGGCGCCGGGCCTCCTCGGCCAGTGCGACCCCCATGCGGCCGGATGACCGGTTGCCGACGAAGCGCACCGAATCGAGGGGCTCGCGCGTCCCGCCGGCCGTGATCAGGATCCGTCGGCCGGCGAGCGAGCCGGGAGCGAGGAGTTGCTCGATGCGCAAGGCGATCTCGGCGGGCTCGGCAAGCCGGCCCACGCCCCACTCCCCTTCGGCCATCTCACCCTCGTCGGGCCCGACGAGCTCGACCCCGCGCCCTCGCAGCGCCGACACGTTGGCACGCGTCGCCGGCGCCGCCCACATGCGGGGGTTCATCGCCGGTGCGATGAGCACCGGCCCGCGGTGTGCGAGTGCCGCCTCCGTGAGCACGTTGTCTGCGATCCCGTGCGCGAGCTTCGCGAGCGTGTTCGCCGTGCAGGGAGCGATCACGAGCAATCGGCCCGCGTCAGGTGCGGATACGGGTCTTCGTCGACGGGACGACGAGCGAGCGCTGAGAACGTCTCGGCCCGGACGAACCGTTCGGCGCCGGGCGTGACCAGTGGGATCACCTCGTGGCCGGCCTTGACGAGCAGGCGCGTCAGCTCACACGCCTTATAGGCGGCGATGCCACCGGTGACCCCGAGCAGAATCCGGCTCATGCCGGAAGTGTGCCGGTTACTTCTTGTACTCGTAGACGATTTTGCCCTCGGCGATCTCTTCGAGGGACATCGTCAGATAGTTCTTCGACCGGGACTCGATCAGCGGCGGCGCGAACTCGTCGAACGTACCCTCACCGAGCTGGTGGTGGTAGTTGTTGATCTGCCGCGCGCGCTTGGCGGCGACGATCACGAGCGCATAGCGCGAGTCGACCTGGGCGAGCAATTCATCGATGCGGGGATGGATCATTGCCGCGCCATGGTAGCGGCACCGTCCAGCTTCCGGGCGATGATCGCCCCGAGGCCGTCTGCCGCACGCTCCCGGTCGTCGTTTGCGACCACGTGATCGAACTGATCTCGCAGCTCGAGCTGCTGCCGCGCCCACGCCAGCCGCTCCTCGATCACCCCCGAGCTCTCGGTCGCGCGGGCCCGCAGCCGGCGTTCGAGCTCCTCGACGGGTGCGGTGACGAAGATCGTGACCGCACCCTCGGTCCGGCGCTTGACCCGGAGGGCTCCGTCCGTCTCGAGCTCGAGCAATGGGGCCTTCCCCGCCTCCAGGAGCCGGTCGATCTCCGAATTCAGCGTTCCGTAGCGATTGCCGACGTAGTCGACCCACTCGAGGAACTCTCCCGCGTCGATCCGGCGGTCGAACTCCGCGCGGTCGAGGAACCAGTAGTCGACGCCATCCTCCTCACCCGGGCGCTGTGCCCGGGTGGTCGCCGACACGGCAAGTGCCAGCGCCGGGAAGCGCGGGAGAACGAGTTGGATGAGCGTGCCCTTGCCGGCCCCGGAGGGCCCGGTGACGACGAAGACGGGCCGCGAGGCGCCGCTAGCGGTTGAAGAGCCCAATCAGCTCATGTCGCTGACGGTCGGAAAGCCCGCCGACCGTCTTCGATTGGCTGATCCGGCACTGGTTCAACAAGCGGGCCGCCTTGACGCGACCGAACTTCGGCACAGCCATCAGCATGTCGAAGACCTTCGCGGTCGAGACGAACTCGGGCGGGTCGCGGAGGATCTCTTCGATCGACACGGCACCGGATTTCAAATCCTTCTTCAACTGCGCGCGCTTGACGCGGATGTCGTTCGCCCGCTTCAGCGCCTCCATCCTCTGATCCAGTGAGCGGACCGGAGCTTGAACCTGGGTCTGGGTGGGCACCATGAGTGCGGCATCCTACCAACCTCTCGGCCGCGTGCAACTACGACCTGAAAGGGCTAGTTGGCCAGTTTGGCAACGTTGTCGAGCGCGACACCGGACGCATCTTCGAGTGACGCAAATCCGGCACGGTCGCACTCCTCGATCAACTCGATGCGAATACGGGCCGGCGCGTCCGGGTCGGCGAACAACACCGTGCCGAGCGCGACGTCCGTCGCGCCGCACGCGATCAGCTCGAGCGCATCGCGCCCGGACCGCACACCGCCCATGCCGACAATCGGCAACTGCGTCGCCCGCCGTGCGGCGAGGACCGCCGCAAGTGCGACCGGTTTGAGCGCAGGACCTGAGTACCCACCCGCTCCGCGCGCAAGCGTCGGCGCGAGTTGCGGGTCGAGCGCGACCCCGCGCAACGTGTTGACCAGGCTGACACCATCAGCGCCCGCAGCCTCGACGCTCCGGACGGTCTCCCCCAGATCCCAGGAATGCGGAGAAAGCTTGGCGTAGAGCGGCTTTGCGGTCGCATCCCGGCAGGCCGAGACGATCTCCGCCGCGGACTCCGGAGCCTCGTCGACGTTCGGGCAACTGAGGTTCAACTCGATGGCCGCGACTGCGTCGCCGCCGAGTTGCTCGCACGTCTCCGCGTAGTCGCGCGCAGTGAATCCGCCGACCGAGACCCAGATCGGAACGGCGATCGTGCTGGTCAACTGCGGCAGCGTTGTTGCGATGAAAGCATCGCGTCCGGGGTTGGCGAGCCCGATTGCGTTCAGCATTCCGAACTCGGTCTCGGCGATGCGCACTGGGCGATTCCCGGCGCGAGGCTCGGGCGTCACCGTCTTCGTCACGAAGGCGTCGAGCATCGACGCGACCTCGGCAGCGGTGAGCGCGTCGAGACAACCGCTCGCGTTCAGGAGGCGCACAACACAGGTCCTTCCACACACAACCTCTTCAATTCGCCCTCGATCTCGACGACGCAGCCGTAACACGCGCCGTACCCGCAAGCCATGGGCGCCTCCCAGGCGAGCTGCGCGGCAGGGGCGAGCGCGCGGATCGCCTCGAGCATGGGCTCGGGCCCGCACGCCAGCACATCGCGTCCGGGTGGCATCGCGTCGGTGACGAGCACGGGATCGATCACGACCTCGGCGTTCGGGATGAGCACGGCGGCTTCCGCGTGGTACTCGGAGCGGAAGCCGAGCACGGCTGGTGGATGCTCGAGCGCCTCCGCGAGATACGGCAGTGGGGCGATTCCGATTCCGCCGCCGACGATCAGCGGGCGCGGCACGTCGCGCCGGAAGCCGTTGCCGAGCGGCCCGAGCACGTGCAGGCGGTCGCCCGGTGTGAGCGACGCGAGTGCACGCGTCCCCGGTCCGATCGGGTCGACGAGGAACGCAAGCTCCCTGCGCGGCGCGAGGCAGAGCGACATCGGCCGGGGCAGGACGCGTCCGGGCGCCTCGAGCATGAAGAACTGCCCCGGCGCGCCCGGGTCGAGCTGCCCCCGGTCGACGCGGATCAGCGCGTACGGGCCGAGCGCCTCGACCGCGGTGACGCTACGACGCTCGCGCCTGGGCTTCGACATCGATCCGTTCCTGGAGCGACAATGCCGTCTCGGCGCGAGCGTTCGCGATCGCGTGCACGGCGGCTGCCGCGCCCGCGATCGTCGTGATGCACGGGATGCGGGCCGCAAGCGCGGCCTCACGGATCAGATACCCGTCGGAACGCGGGCCTGAGCCGCCCTCCGGCGTGTTCACGACGAGGTTGCAGCGGCCGCGGCGGAGCAAGTCGACCACGGTCGGGCCGTCACCGGCGGCCTTCACCTTCCGCACCTCGTCGACCTCCAGCCCGGCACTGCGGAGCGTGCGTGCCGTGCCGCCCGTGGCCACGAGCTGGAAGCCGAGCCCTGCGAGCGCGGCGGCGACCGGGACGGCGGACGCCTTGTCATCGTCGCGGACCGAGACGAAGACGACGCCGTCGTGAGGCAGAGACCGGCCGGCAGCGCGTTCGGCCTTCGCGAACGCGCTCGGGAAGTCGCTCGCACTGCCCATCACCTCTCCGGTCGCGCGCATCTCCGGGCCGAGCACCGGGTCGGCGCCCGGGAAGCGAGCGAATGGCAGCACCGCCGCCTTGACGCTCACCTGGCGCGGCGGCCTTTCCGCCGGCAGCGCGAGGTCGGCCAGCTTTTCGCCGGCAGCGAGCCGGCACGCGGCCTCGACGAGGTTGATCCCGGTGGCTTTGGAGGCAAACGGAACGGTGCGCGAAGCGCGCGGATTCACCTCGAGCACGAAAACGGCCTCGTCGACGATTGCAAACTGCACATTCAGGAGGCCGACCACGCCGAGTGCGGGACCGAGCCGCTTCACGATCGCCGCGATCTCGGCGGACGCGAGGCCGCTGAGCGACTGCGCAGGGAGCACGCAGGCCGAGTCACCGGAGTGGACGCCCGCCTCTTCGACGTGCTGCATGATCGCGCCGACGTACGTGCTCTCGCCGTCGCACAGCGCGTCGACGTCGATCTCGATCGCGCGTTCGAGGAAGCGGTCGACGAGCGTCGGGCCTTGCACGCCCTCGAACGCCGCGACGACCTGATCCTCGCTATGGCACACGCGCATCGCGCGTCCGCCGAGGACATACGACGGCCGCACCAGTACCGGATAGCCGATCCGGTTGGCGATCGCGGTGGCCTCGATACCCGACCGCGCGATCCCCCACTCGGGACAGCGAATGCCGAGCCCGGCCAACAGGCCGCCGAAGCGCTCGCGATCCTCGGCCAGGTCGACCGCGTCGAACGGCGTCCCGAGGATCCGGAAGCCGGCTGCCTCGATGCCGCGCGCGAGCTTCAAGGGCGTCTGGCCGCCGAACTGGATCACGACCCCTTCAGGCTGCTCGCGCTCGAGGATGCCGAGCACCGAGGGCAGGTCGAGAGGCTCGAAGTACAGGCGGTTCGACGTGTCGTAGTCCGTCGAGACGGTCTCGGGGTTGCAGTTGACCATCACCGCCTCGTAGCCAAGCGACCGAAACGTTTGTACGGCGTGGACGCAGCAGTAGTCGAACTCGATGCCCTGTCCGATCCGGTTCGGGCCAGAACCGAGGATGACCACACGCTTCGCGTCTCCCTCGGGTGTGGCCTCGTCCTGCTCGTCCCAGGTCGCGTAGAAATAGTTCGACTGAGCCTCGACTTCGCCCGCGCAGGAATCGATGCGGCGGTAGACGGGCGGCTCGGCCTGCTGCCGCGCTTCCTCGGCTGCTAGCAACTCGAGCTCGCGCACGAACCACGGGTGCATGTTCTCGGGCTGCCAGTCGAAGTCGCCTTCGAGCCCGCGTTTCGCCTTCACGAATGCTTCGATGAAAGTGCGGCCGATTCCCATCGTCTCCCCGACGGACTTCATCTGGGTTCCGAGCGTCGTGTCGGCTCCGGCGAACTTCTCGAAGGCAAAGCGCGGGATCTTCACGACGACGTAGTCGAGTGTCGGCTCGAAGCTGGCCGGCGTCGTGCCGGTCAGGTCGTTCGGGATCTCATCCAGCGTGTAGCCGACGGCGAGCTTCGCTGCGACCTTGGCGATCGGGTAGCCGGTCGCCTTCGAGGCGAGTGCGGACGATCGGGAGACACGCGGGTTCATCTCGATCACGCGAATCGCACCGGTGGTGCGGTCACGCGCGAACTGGATGTTCGAGCCGCCGGTGTCGACTCCGACCGCGCGGATGACGCTGATCGCGCTGTCGCGCAGCTCCTGATAGGCCTCGTCGGACAGCGTCATCTGCGGCGCGACTGTCACCGAGTCGCCCGTGTGCACGCCCATCGGATCGAGGTTCTCGATCGAGCAGACGATCACCGCGTTGTCGGCCCGGTCGCGTACGACTTCGAGCTCGAACTCGTCCCAGCCGCGCACCGACTCCTCGACGAGCACTTGGCCGATCGGAGACGCCTGCAACCCGCGCTCGACCTGGGCCTGCAACTCCGCGGCGGTGTCGACGAACCCGCCGCCGTGACCGCCGAGCGTGAACGCCGGCCGCACGACGGCGGGAAGCGAAACGCCGTGCAAGTCGTCGACCGAGGTGACGATGCGCGACGTCGGAACCTTCAGCCCGCACGCCTCGACGGTCTGCTTGAACAGCTCCCGGTCTTCCGCCCTGTTGATCGCGTCGATCGACGCTCCGATCAACTCGATGCCGAGCTCGTCGAGGATGCCCGCACCGTCGAGCTCGCGCACGATGTTCAGCGCCGTCCCGCCTCCCATCGTCGGCAGCAGTGCGTCGGGGCGCTCACGACGCAGCACGCCGGCGACGCCCTCGAGGTCGAGCGGCTCGAGATAGGTGCGGTCGGCGAAGCCAGGGTCGGTCATGATCGTCGCCGGGTTCGAGTTGACGACGATCGTGCGGAAGCCGTCCTCTCGCAGGACCTTCAGCGCCTGGCAGCCGGCGTAGTCGAACTCGGCGGCCTGGCCGATCACGATCGGCCCCGAGCCGATCAGGCAGATCGATTCGATGTCGCTACGCCGGGGCATCAGGCTGCCGCCTTCAACCCGTCGACCCAGCCGGCGATGATCGTGGCTGCGTCGTGCGGGCCCGGCGCGGCCTCGGGATGGAACTGGGCCGAGCGCGCTCGTAGCTCCGGGTAGTCGAGTCCCTCGACTGTGCCGTCGTAGAGCGAGGTGTGCGTCACGCCCGCGTCATCGCTCGCTGCGACGGCAAAGCCGTGGTTCTGCGAGGTGACGAGCACGCTGCGGGAACGGTGGTCGAGCACCGGGTGGTTGGCACCGCGGTGACCGAACGGCAACTTGAAAGTGGTGCGGCCCGCGGCGAGCGCGAGCAACTGGTGGCCCAGACAGACTCCGAGCACGGACGTGCGGCCGAGCAGGTCGCCGAGTGTCTTCGTCTCGTCGACGAGGGGCGCAGGATCGCCGGGGCCGGGTGACAACAACACGCCGTCGTACGCGGCGAGCGAGTCGACGTCGACATCGTGCGGGAAGACGTCGACCGCAGCGCCGTTCGCTGCGAGCCGACGCAGGATCGAGCGCTTGCAGCCGTAGTCGACCACGGCCACGCGCACCGCGCCCGCGCTCGCGAAGGTGTAGCGATCCTTCGTCGAGACGCCCGCAACGAGGGCAGCACCGGCCATCTCAGGCTGCGCTCGCACCGCCGAGACGACTTCCTCGACGTCGGACTCGCCCGTGACTGCCGCGGCGCGCATCGCGCCCTCCTCGCGCAGGTGCAGCACGAGCGAGCGCGTGTCGATCCCGGTGAGGCCGACGATCCCGTGCTCATGAAGCCAGTCGGTCCACTGCGGACCACGGGCTTCGCGCATCACGATCGCCTTTGCGTGCGACCGCGGGGACTCGCTCCGCGCCTGGTCGATGCCGTAGTTGCCCACCATCGGAGCCGTGAAGCAGACGATCTGACCCTCGAAGCTCGGGTCGGTGGCGACTTCCTGATAGCCGCTCATCGATGTCGTGAAGACCGCTTCGCCGAAGGCAAACCCCTCGGCGCCGACCGATTCTCCGGCAAAGACGGTGCCGTCCTCGAGGACGAGCGATGCGATCACGATTCGTGGCCTGACTCGTACACCGTGCGTCCGGCGGCAACGGTCAACTCGATCCGGCTGCGCAGCCGCTTGCCGAGGAGCCACGAGTTCGCGGAGCGCGAGTGGAAGGTAGATGCCTTGACGCGCCAACTGCCCGAGGCGTCGATCAGAGTGAGGTTCGCCTGAACGCCGACAGCGACGCGCGGCCGCTCGAGCCCGAAGATTCTCGCCGGGCCGGCCGACATTCGCTGCAGCACCGTCTCGAGCGACAGGATCCCTGGCTCGACGAGGTTCGTGTAGAGCGAAGCGAAGGCGGTTTCGAGGCCGGTGACACCGAACGGCGCCGCCTCGAACGGAACATCTTTCTCCTCCGGCGCGTGCGGAGCATGGTCGGTTGCGATCGCAGCGATCGTGCCGTCGCGAATCGCATCGAGCAAGGCGGTGCGATCGTCTTCGCTTCGAAGCGGCGGGTTCATCTTCATGTTGGCGTCGAGCGTGCGGATCGCTTCGTCGGTGAGGCACAGGTGATGCGGTGTCGCTTCCGCGCTGGCGCGCACACCGGCTACGTGCGCCCGCCGCAGATGGTCGACCGACTCGCGCGCCGACAGGTGCATCAGATGCACGGCCTGGCCGGTCTCACCTGCGAGCTCGAGGTCGCGCGCAACCATCAGGCTTTCGCCGAGCGAGGGCCAGCCACCGAGGCCGAGCTCGGCAGCGATCGCGCCTGCGTGGGCATGGCCGCCGTGTGTGAGCGTCGCCTCCTCGCAATGCACCGCGATCATGCGACCGGTGACGGCGTTGTACTGGAGCGCCCGTCGCATCACTCCGGCAGCCGCGACCGGCCGGCCGTCGTCGGTGAATCCGGCGGCGCCTGCATCGGCGAGCGCCCCCATCTCCGTCAGCTCGGCACCGTCCTGTCCTTTCGTGATCGCCGCCATGAACCCGACGGGCACACGCGCCTGTGACTCGGCACGTGCGCGCAAGCTGCGCAGGACGTCGGGATCGTCGACGACGGGATCGGTGTTCGGGATCGCGAGGATCGCGCAGTAGCCGCCCGCCGCCGCAGCGGCGGTGCCGCTCTCGATCGTCTCCTCGTCCTCGCGTCCCGGCGTTCGCAAATGCACATGCGGGTCGATGAACGCCGGGACGAGAAGCTTGCCGGCGCCCTCGACAACGCGGTGCTCGTTCGTGTCGAGATCGAGGCCAATCTGTGCGATCACACCGCGGTCGATACGCACGTCGAGGATCGAGTCGACGCCTTCGACCGGATCGACGACGCGTGCACCGCGGATCACGAGGTTGTCGGTGCCCGTGCGTCCGGCGAGCATCACGCCACCCCGACCGCGGTCTCGACGGCGACCGGACCGGTCGTGAGGAGGTCGTAGAGCACGGCCATTCGGACGATCAGCCCGGCCCGCACCTGATCGACGACGAGCGAGGCGTCCGAGTCGGCCACGCGCGCATCGATCTCGACGCCGCGGTTCATCGGGCCTGGGTGCATCACGCGCTGGCCGTCCCGCAGCCGTGCGGGAGTGATTCCCCAGCGGCTCGTGTACTCGCGGAGCGACGGGACGAAGTTCGCACCCTCGAGCATCCGCTCCCGCTGCATCCGCAGGACGTACACCACGTCGGCGTCAGCGATCGCGGAGATGTCGTGTGAGGTCTCCGCAAGCCCGACTGGAAGAAGCGCCGGCGGGCCGACGAGGATCGATTCGGCGCCGACCAGGTGCAGCGCCTGGACGAGTGAGCGCGCAACCCGGGAGTGGATCACGTCGCCGACGATCGCCACCTGCAGGCCCTCGAGCCTGCCGAACGCCTCCTGGATCGTGTGCAGATCGAGCAGCGCCTGGGTTGGGTGCTGATGCTTCCCATCGCCGGCGTTCACCACGCGTGCGTCCGTCAGCCCGGCGACGAAGTGCGCAGCGCCGACCTCGGGATGCCGCAGGACGATCACGTCGGGGTCGTAGGCCGAGAGCGTCAATGCCGTGTCTTTGAGCGATTCGCCCTTGTCGACCGACGAGCCCGACGACTTCAAGGTCATCGTGTCGGCCGAGAGCCGTTTGGCGGCGAGCTCGAACGACGACGAGGTCCGAGTCGACGACTCGTAGAAGACGTTCAGGACGAGTCGGCCGCGGAGCGTCGGCAGCTTCTTGTTCTCACGCGCCTGCGTCTGCGCGAACGAGCGCGCGATGGCGAGCAGACGGTCGACGTCGGCACGCGACAGGTCGGCGATCGACAGCAGGTGGCGGCGTTCCTGGGACGGAGGCCGCAGCTCGCCGCCGACGACGCGGAGATCAGTCACGGTCCGTCTCTCCCGGTTCGGACACGAGCGTCACCCGGTCGACCTCGTCGATCTCGACGAGCTCGACCTGGACGCGCTCGCCGCGCGTCGTCGGCAGGTTCTTGCCGACATAGTCCGGGCGAATCGGCAGCTCGCGATGTCCGCGGTCGGCGATCACCGCCAGCTGCACGCGCTCCGGGCGCCCGTACTCGAAGAGGGCGTCGATCGCGGCGCGGATGGTGCGGCCTGTGTAGAGGACATCGTCGACGAGAATGACAGTGCGGCCCTCGAGCTCGAAGTCGAGCTTCGTGTCGCGCACAAGCGGCTGTGGACGGCGGGGCGGCTGTCCGGCGCGCACGTGGACGTCGTCGCGATGAAAGGTGATGTCGAGCTGGCCGAGCGCGATCTCCTCGTTGGAGCGCTCCTCGATCAGGTGGCGAAGGCGCTGCGCGATGGGAACGCCGCGGGTGTGGATACCGACCAGGGCGACGCGCTCTAGGTCGGCGTTCCGCTCGATGATCTCGTGCGCGATTCGCGACAGGGTGCGTCGCATCGCGTCCTCGTCCAGGAGAACCACGTGCGCCGATGTGACGGCAGAGTGAGACATTCGACTCCTTTCCGGCCTCGCTGGACCGGGTTAAAGGGGGCGGTGCGGTTGGGAGTGTAGGCAAACGGCTCGGACGACGGAGTAGGGTCCGCGGCGGATGGCGTCGCTTCTCACCGAAGAGCTGCTCACCCGGTACGCCCGTCTCGTCGTCGAGACCGGAGCGAATATCCAGCGTGGCCAGGTGGTCTGGATCATCGCCGAGCCGGGGGCGGCCCCGCTCGCGCGGGCAATCGCCGCCGCGGCATACGACCGGGGCGCCCGCTTCGTCGATCCCTGGTACTTCGATCCCGAGGTGAAGCGAATCCGGCTGGAGCGCGCCGCCGCGGACTCGCTCGACTTCGTGCCGCCCTGGTACGGCCGCCGTCTGCTCTCGGTCGGGGAGCAGCACGGCTCACGCATCTCGATCACACCGATCGTCCCGCCCGGCTTGCTCGACGGGATCGATCCCGCCCGGGCCGGCCTCGATCAGCTGCCGGCGAGCCGCGAGACCTTCGATGTGATCAACGCGCGGACGACGAACTGGTGCGTCGTGCCCTGGCCGACACCCGCGTGGGCGCGGCTCGTTCGTCCGGACCTGGACGACGAAGCCGCAATGGCGGCGCTCTGGGAACAGCTCGTCTTCGTGCTCCGTCTGGACGAGCCCGACCCGTCGGCCGCGTGGCGCGAGCGCGCCAAGCAGCTCCACGAGGCCGGCCGCCGTCTGGACGCGCACGGGTTCGACTCCTTGCATTTCGAGGGTCCGGGCACTGACTTGAACGTCGGCCTCCTGCCCACTTCCCGCTTCTCGTCGGAGCAGCCCGGCATGCAGACCGTCGACGGCGTCATCCATCTCCCGAACCTCCCGAGCGAGGAGATCTCCTCGGCGCCTGACCCTCTGCGGGTCGACGGCGTCGTCACGGCCACAAAGCCGCTCGACGTCTCGGGCACGGTCGTCGAGGACCTGCGAGTGCGCTTCGAAGCGGGTCGCGCCGTCGAGATCGAGGGCGTGAACGCCGAGGCGCTGCGGAGCCGGTGCGCTTCCGACGACGGCGCGGCGCGGCTCGGCGAGGTCGCGCTGGTCGATCGCGAGGGGCGCATCGGGCAAACCGGGACGGTGTTCTTCAACACGCTGCTGGACGAGAACGCCGCGAGCCACCTCGCGTTCGGCAACGCCTATGCCGTGTCGGTCGGCGAGGCAGATCGGGGGCGCATCAACACGAGCTCGATCCACGTCGACTTCATGATCGGCTCGAACGACGTCAGGGTCACGGGCGTGAAGGCCGACGGCGGCCGGATCCCCGTCCTGAGCGACGGCTCCTGGCAGGTGCCGGCCCCGTAGCTCCGAGACTCGCCCGCTCCTCAAACAGACCCTTCCCGCTTGCCCTCAAAACCCGCGCCGCGAAGAGCTGTGCGCGAATTGTCACCTCCGCGTAACGGTGCCTGGCACCGGACGCGCCGCCGCCCGACACGTCCCGACTCGACGTGTCCCGTGGCGATTCGGCGCGGATTGATGCCGGTTTCCGAGAGCGGGCGCCTCCGCCTGTGGGCAACTTGTCACGCACTCGTAACGGTGCCTGGCACCGGCCGTGGCTGCACAGGAAATGGCTCCTCGGGACACGCGTGCAGGGTCGGTCGGGCTTGTGCGCTAGGTCGTTGCGACCGCGGCCGGTTCGCCGCGATCCGGCAGCGCGCCGCCCTTCACGAGCTGCGGCTCGCCCCGTTCGCGAAACGGCACCTCGACGATGTCGAAGTCGCGTGGCACGATCGTCGCCGGAAAGACCGCGCGCGCCTCACGCGCGAGCTCCGGGCCGAAGTACCGTGGCGAGACATGCGTCAACGCGAGCAACCGGACGTTCGCGTCCCGTGCGAGCTCTGCGGCCTGGAGCGCCGTCGAATGAAGTGTGTCGGCGGCCCGCTCCCGTTCGTCCTCGAGGAATGTGGCCTCGTGAACGAGCAGGTCGGCGTCCTCCGCAAGGATGCGCACGGTGTCCGTAGGCGCCGTGTCGCCGGCGATCACGATCCGGCGACCTGGACGCGCCTCCCCGAGCACCGAGTCGGGAGTCAGCACGCGGCCATCCGAAAGCGTGATCGACTCCCCGCGCTGCAGAGCTCCCCGCTCAGGCCCGTTGGGAACGCCGAGCGCGTCGGCCGTCTCAACGTCGAATCGCCCCGGACGTACGTCCTCCACGACTGCGTAGCCGACCGCCGAGACGCCGTGATGCACCGGGAACGCAAGGATCCGGTAGCCGTTGCGATCGAGTGCGTCACCGCCGCGCAGCTCGACGAGCTCGAGCGGGTACGAGAGCTTCCCGAAGATTCGCGCGAGGCTCGAAAAGAGGTCGCGCAGGCCGGGCGGTCCGTAAATCGTCAGTGGCACGTCGCGCTGGCGGAGCGCGAAGGTCTTCAGCATTCCCGGCAGGCCGAGATAGTGATCGGCGTGGAAGTGGGTGAGGAAGATTTCCTCGAGGTCGGGAAGCCCGACCGACGAGCGCATCAGCTGTCGCTGCGTGCCCTCGGCACAGTCGAACAGCAGCCGTTCCCCGCCCCGGCGAAGCAGGAGCGCGAGCGGCGCCCGCTTGGCCGTCGGGGCGCTCGCGGACGTGCCGAGAAAAACGAGGTCGAGGTCCATGCGCCGCCGATTGTCGCAAGGACGGCGGAAACGAGCGAAACCGGCGCGACGATCTAGGGAAGAACGAGGCGCTGACCCGCGCGAACGTCCGCGCTCGGGAGGTGGTTCGCGCGCTCGATCCGCCAGATCGCGTCCCGAACGTCGCCCCCGTAGTGCTGCTGGGCGATCGACCAGAGCGAGTCGTACGGACGAACAGTGACCACTTCCTTCGAGCCGTGCGCCTGCGACGAGTGTGCGACCGCGCTCCAGGCGAGCACGGCGATTCCGACGATGAGGAAGATGCGAACGAACATACGTTCGCCCATGATAGCGAACAGGTGTTCGCGTTGTCAAGCGCGGGGCGAACCGACCCTGAACGGCTTCGACGTGAGCGTCGTCGTGCGCTTCGGGTTCGTGGCGGCCGCGAGCGTGATCGAGTACTCGTAGTAGCCCGCGGGCAGTCTCCGCGGGTTGAATGTGACGATCGGTGTGCGGTACGCCTTGACGACCCCCACCGAGGCGAGCACCCTCTTCGGCGAGCCGCCCGAAGCGGTCACTCGTTGCAGCGTCGCGTTGTACGTGGTGTCCTCGCCGGCGGTGACCCTGAATGCCCAGACCCGAGCAGAGGCCGGGCGACGTCGCGGTTGCGAGCCGGGGCTCGCACCGGGGGCTCCGAAGCTGCCGGCTGCACCGAGCACCTTGCGCGTATGCGACCACGGCAGCACGAGGCCCGGCACGCCTGCCTGACAGAGACCCTGCGCCGACGCGATCTTGTCCTTCATTGCCGTGTACGACTGCTTCTCGGCGAAGTCGGCGAAGAGGTTGCCCGACTGGAAGCCGGTCGAGTTGCCGGTGTCGTCGATCAGCGGGAAATACATGAGCGAGCGCACCGCTGGGTCGCACGCCGCGAGCTCGGCCAGCTCGACGTGGTTCTCCGCCTGCTGCGCCTCGCTGATCGCCGTGACGTTCTCTGCGGTCCCGTCGTATGCGGCCGCCTTGTCGGCGGGCACGACCGTCTGCTCGCCGGCCTCGTCGAGATCGATCGGCAGCGCCTGCGGCGCAGCGAAGGGCGCCGTTCGCACAAACGCTCCTTCGGTGACGGTTGGCTGGCCCGTGCCGTGGAACGCATCCCACAGCGCCTGCTTGATGCGATCGAGGTTCGCCGCCCCGGCCTGCGGCCACTGGAATGGCTTCGAGAACGGATCAGTGTCCTGCACCGGTGGATAGGGATGCAGGTCGAACTCATCGAACAGCTTTTGCCAGCGGCCCGATGCGCGGTAGGCATCGCCCATGTCCTTGATGAACCAGACCGGCGAGTGGCTTGGGTTTGACGCGGCGTTCGGGTTGTCATTCCCGCGCGAGGAGATCGCCGGGCCCCACACGATCGAGTCGGGACGCACGACCTTCAGCGCGTCGTACGATTTCGCAAGCGTGTGCTCGTAGTCGACCGCTGCCGCATCGTGACCGTTCACGTACTGCGGTTGCCAGAACCGATTGAGGTTCGGCTCGTTGCCGACGACGAAGTTCTGGACGTCGGGGAACGCCTGTCCCACGAGCGCGACGAAGCTCGCAAACGCGTTCTGCGCATCGTCGTCGAAGCCGATCGCCGACGGTTTCTCCGGATAGATCGCGAGGATCGGCCGGATGTTGTTGAGCCTTGCGCAGTCGATCGCCATCTGGAGGTTCGACTGGAATGGGATGACGGTTGGCGCATCGACGTCCCATGGCACCGTCATGCGCAGGTCCTGGTAGCCGATGTCGCTCGCCGAGGTCCACCAGATGTCACCGCAGGGGTGGAATTTCGGCCAGTCGTCGGCCACGCCGTAGCGCAGGGGCTCCGCGCTCGCGCTCCCGACAGCGACCAGCGCCCCGAGCATGGCGACTGCCGCAAGCAACTTCCTCACACATGCCCTCATTTCGCGCCGCAGATGTACGAGCACAGCGTGCCAACCGAACTCGGTCCCGGGCAAGGGCCGAGCGTCCTATTTCCACGCCGGGACCGGCCTACCTCTCGAACAGAGGAGCCAACGCGTCGACGAGCTTCGCGGGCCCGAAGCGCACAGGATCGTCCGCGGGCAGGCCGGTCTCGGCCTCAGCGGCGTCGATCGCCTGCCGGGCGGCGGCGTCGTCGAGCCGACGGGTGTTCAGGGCCACCGCGTGCACGCGAGCCGGCCGCGCCAGCAGGCTGATCTGCTCGTGAAGCGCCGCGACCTCGGCGAGTGGCGGGATCGTGAAGCGGTCGTCTCCGTCGACGATCGTCTCCCCTGCCATGTGGCAGAGAACGTACGCGTGCGGGGCGGAGCCGTGGATGAGCCCGAGCGTGACGCCCGAGTACGCCGGATGCAGCAGCGATCCCTGGCCCTCGACGAAGAGCACCTCGCCGCCACGCTCAATTCCTTCGAGCACGAGCTGCTCGGCGGCGCCCGCGATGAAGTCGGAGACGACCGCGTCGACCGCAATCCCCCACCCCGCGATCGCGATGCCGGTCTGCCCCGTGGGAATGAACTCACTCCGCACTCCGCGGCGGCGGGCTTCGCGGTCGAGCTCGAGCGCGACAGTCATCTTCCCGATCGCGCAATCCGAGCCGACCGCGAGGATCGTCGTTGCGCCGTGGGTGAGGTTGCCGCCGGTCGGGACGTTCAGCCCCTCGGGCGCCTTGCGGAGGTCGCGCAGCTCGACTCCGTGCTCGCGAGCAAGCTCGACCAGTTCGACGTCGTTCGAGACGAACTCGTGCAGGCCGTTCTCGATGTCGAGGCCCGCCCGGATCGACTCCTCGAGCAGGGCGCGCCACGCGGGTGGGAAGCGGCCGCCCTGCGTCGCGACGCCGACGAGCGCGGTCGTCGGTTCGTACGGCGCTGCGTCGGCAACCGATCCGACGACCGGAAACCCCTCCTCGGTCTCCCCGGCGCGCCTCGAGTCGAGGAGCGCGACGACGTCCTCGGGGCGGTAGCGAATGACACCGCGTGCGGTCTTGCCGAAGTGCGGGTCGCCCGACCGGCCCTCGGCGAGGATCAGCAGCCTACGCGGGCGAGACACCGAGCCCCGGCCGATCGGCGGGAAGCTGCACACCGCCGACGAACTCGACCCCCGGCCACGGGTCGGACGCGAGCAGCAGGTTCCCGTCCAGGTCGACGTGATCCATGAGTGAGGCGATGTGCGCGCCGGGGGCGATGCCGAGACCGGACTCGACCATGCAACCAAGCATGACCCCGAGACCGAGCGCGCGGGCGGCATGCACCATCCGCACCGCCTCGCGAATGCCGCCGGACTTCGCGAGCTTGATGTTGATTCCGTGGGCGCGCTCGGCGCACCCGGCGACGTCGGCGAGCGTGTGGCAGTCCTCATCGACGTAGATCGGGAGTGGCGAGCGCCGCTTCAGCTCCGGGCCGTCGGGATCGCCGGCGGGCAGAGGTTGTTCGCAGTACTGGAGCTGCATCTGCGGCAGTAGTTCGAGCGCCTCTTCGAGCGACCAGGCCTCATTCACATCGCATTGCAACGGGAGATCGGTCACCGAGCGAACGGCGTTCACACGATCCGCGTCGAGGCCGTCGCGGCCCCCGAGCTTCAGCTTCAGACGCTTGAAGCCGCGCTCGGCGATCTTCTCCGTTCGTCGCGCCATGTCGTCCGGATCGCCGAGCCAGATCGTCCAGGACGTCGGCGGTCCCTCACGTCGAAGCCCCAGCAGCTTGTACACGGGCTGCCCGATCAGCTTTCCCTGCAGGTCGTGCAACGCGTGATCGACGGCCGCCCGCGCCGCGTGCTCACCGGGCGGGAAGCGGTCGGCGATCTCGTCGAGCCCGAAGGGATCCTCGCCGAGGTCGACGCGGTCGAGCCAGTCGAGCGCGGATTCGGTCGACTCGGCGTACCGCTCGAGCGGCGCGGCTTCACCGAACCCGGACACGCCCTCGTGCTCGACCTCGACCTGCACGACCGCGGCCTCGTCCTCCGACCCGCGGGAGATCGTGAACGTTTCGGCAAGTTGCACTGTCGCGGTCCGGGCTGTCAGTTTCACGGGGGCTACACTAGTGCCGCAACGCGCCCGTAGCTCAGGGGATAGAGCGCTCGCCTCCGGAGCGAGAGGTCGCAGGTTCGAATCCTGCCGGGCGCATCCCGCGGGACGCGCACGCGCCGCGGCTCGACCTTCGCAGAAGATTTGAACGGCTCACCCTTTCCGGGGGATGTACCCGGGTCCCGCGCCTGGTTGATTCATGCCGTGATCAGGTGCCGTTTTGTGGGCGGGGCGCGGTTCGGGATCGCGGCCGTGGCTGCCGCCGTCTCGCTGACGGCTTGCGGTGGCAGTGGCGACAGTAACTCGTCCACGAACCCCGGCTCAAAGAACTACGACCCCGCGACGACCGCTCTCGCCAACGCCGGGCTCCAGGTGTGCAGCGAGGAGCAGAAGAGTATTTCGACACAGCTCTCCGAGATGCCCGGCCTGGCACTGGCGCGATCGTTCGACGTCGCAAAGGATTGCAACGGCGCAACCGTGACACCGAACAAGGTGACGCTCTTCCAATTCACCAACAAGGCGGACTTCCAGGCGGGCGTGGAGTCCATCAAATCCGCGTTGCCGAAGGCCGCGGTCTACGCGCACTATCCCCTGGTGATCGCCGCGACGGGGCCCGATCGCCAGGCGAATCTCACAGCCGTGGAGAACAACCTCCCGCCCGGGCTCGGCACGACGACGACTACGACCACGACCAGCTCCTAGATCCCTCACGGTCTGTGGCACGATCCCGCGCCTTGCAGCGAACGTGACCGAAGGGGTGCGTCATCGCTGGCCGAGATCACCGCCTGACTTTTCAGCGACCCGCGAATCGAACCACTCTGGACGCTGCCGTCGGGACCCCTCTCCTGTTGGCGCGCCCTCTTTTTCGCTGCCGGCGCCCCCTAATGGACGTTGATCCAGAGGCCCGAGAGGAAGCCGTCCTTGAAGCCTGGCAGCACGACGACGCGGTAGCGCCCCTTGGTGATCTTCGGGAAGAGCTGCTTCAGGGATAGCGTCGTCGTCGGAGTCAGAAGCCTGACCGACGCGACGAAGTTGTGGTGTCCATCCTTGCTGCGGATCAGGATCTTTGCCGGGCCTGCCTTGGCGCTCGAAAGAACCAGCGAGCCGTGGCGGTACGCGATCCCGACCGAGACGCCGTCGCGGACCTTCGGCGGCTGCTTCGCCGCCGACTGACTCTTCGACGGGTTGTCGCCTGAATGCTGCCCCGGCGGGGGTTTGGCCAGTGCCGGAGCCGTTTCACCACCAAGAAGAGCAAGCGCTGCGATCAGCGCGGGCCAGGGCAGAAGGTAGCGGCCCCTCATTCCTCCACAATAGGCGAGATTAGGGCAGTTTACGACACCCTTTTGGGCAAGAATCTTACTCGACTGAAGCTCAGACCACCCCTGAGTTGACGGTCAGCCTCACCTGCGCTGCGGTGCCCGCCACTCGTCCTCGGTCCTCAGTTCCCCCCGCTTGCGCGCTGCGACGACGCACTCCATGTGCGCATGCCGGCGTTTCGACACGTCGCCCTCTGGCGCGATCAGGGCGTGGGCGCTCATGGCGTGCAGCATCCCGTCGCAGAGCGGGCAGACGTAGCTCGTCGCCTTCTGACTCTGGGCGGGGCGCATCGCCCACCACCGTGCCTCCATCCGCCGACTGTATCCGCGCCCGCTGATCGGGCGGGAAACCCGGGTAGAATGGCGAACATGTCCGTGATGCCTGTCCTCGAGGATCCGTTCAGTACCGATGCCGAGCTTGCCTCGCATCCGGCGCAGCCGCGCACGCGATCTGGCCGTCGCTCCGTCGGCGCCGCAGTCTCCGCCCGCTGAGCTCAGCGCAGCCGGCCTCACCTGGATTCATCTCGACGCCCCGTCGCTGACGCACGCCCAGGAGCTCGCGGACCGCTTCGGCTGGCACCCGCTGGACGTCGAGGACGTGATGTCCAAGCGCCAGCGCCCGAAGATCGACGACTACGCGGACGAGGGATACCTCTTCGGCGTCCTCCATTTTCCGATCTACGACCGGGCGAGCCGCCGGCTGAACGCGGCCGAGCTCGACGTCTTCGTCGGTCCCAACTACCTGGTCACGTTGCCGAGCGTCGAGCTGTTGCCCGTTTCCCGCCTTTTCCGCCGCTGCGAGGACGACGAGCAGTTCCGAGAGCAGCTGCTCTCGAAGGGCTCGGGCCGGTTGCTCTACGAGGTGCTGGACGACCTCTTCGACTACTGCTTCCCGATTCTCGACAAGATCGGGCACAAGCTGGACGCGCTCGAGGACGACGTGTTCGAGGGACGCTCCGAGGAGGTCGTTCGCGACATCTCGAACGTCAAGCAGGAGATCATCAGCTATCGCAAGATCATCAAGCCCGAGCGCTCGACGCTGCGGGTGCTCGAACGTCATGTCGAGCGATTCCTGCCCGAGGAGCTCGACCTCTACTTCGACGACATCGTGGACGCGGCCGAGCGCATCTGGGACATCCTCGACAACTACAAGGAGGTTGTCGAGGCGCTGGAGTCGACGAACGAATCGGTGATCTCACACCGTCAGAACGACGTTCTGCGCATCCTGACGGTCTTCTCGGTCGTGCTGCTGCCGTTGACGCTCATCACCGGCTTCTTCGGGATGAACGTGAAGTTCCCGGGCTTCGACACGGTGTGGGCGTTCTGGGTGATCTTCGCCGGCATGGCCGTGTCGTTGATCAGCCTGCTTGCCTTTTTCCGCTTCAAGCGCTGGCTCTAGGAGCTCGCACGGCGGGCTGCAAGTGTCGACCTCACCGCGTCGTCGAACGAGGTCCGGGGCTCGCGCACCTTCTCCCAGATCCGATCGTCGCGTGCGACAGTCGGGAATCTGAGGCCCTCCACGAGCGGTTGCGCGACAGCTGCGTTGACCGGGGTCACGAGTTGCAGCCAGAGCGAGGAGAGATGCGGCGTGAGGAGCGGCACCTCGATCAGGAGCGGCTGCTTGCCGCGGATTACCGCGGTCCGTTCCATCATCGCGCGGTAGGTCATCACTTCGGGACCGCCGAGGTCATAGGACTCGCCGAACGTCACCGGGTCGTCGCAAACCGCCACGAGGGCCCGCACGACATCGGCGAGCGCCACCGGTTGCGTCTCGACCGAGACCCAACGCGGACAGATCATCACCGGGAGACGAACAACGAGGGCAAGGATGGTCTCGAACGCGGCACTGCCGTCGCCGACAATCATCGCCGCGCCGAGCACGGTCACCGGAACGGCTCCCTCACCGAGAACCCGCGCGGTCTCTGCCCGGCTCCGAAGGTGCGGCGACAGGTTCTCGCCGTCCCCGCCGATCCCGCCGAGGTAGACCACCTGCCGCGCGCCGGCCGCCGCCGCGCCCGCGGCGACCGCATGGGCAGCGAGGCGGTCGCGCTCCTCGAAGTCGTCGCGCCCGAGCGAGTGCACGAGGTGGTAGACGACGTCAGTCCCGGCGAGCGCGGCGACCATCGCCGCGGCATCCCCGGCATCCGCGGCGACGGGCTCGATCCGGTCATCGGTCTGCGCCCGCGGGCTCCGCGAAACCGCGACGACCTCGTGCCCGGCCTCGGCCAGCGCGACGACGAGCGGACGGCCGATCGTCCCGGTCGCACCGACGACAGCGACCCGGCTCAACGTGCCGACCGTGCGGCGAGCACGACATAACGGCGGCCGACGAGGTCGTGCAGCCACATCTCGAGCCGCCAGAGCGGCCCTTTCAGCAGGGGAGCGAACTTCTCGACCTCGACGACCACCTCCCCGCCCGCCGCCAGCCAGCGCAGCGCCCCGTACGGCTGGCGCGAGAAGACCCCGCCGACGATCGGTCGGCGTCCATCCCGTAACGGGGCGAAGCGCAGCAACACCGGCCCGACGCCGAGGATCCGGATGCTGTCGCGCCGGAAGCGAACCAGCCCGAACGTCGAAGCGCGGAGCGCACGCCAGTAGAACGCCTCTAGTGCTTCCGCGGTGAACGCCCCGCGCGCTGGTCCTCGCTGGACGATGTCGAAGGTGCCGTCGGGTCGCCGCGTGACTGCGGTTTGCATCGCCGCGCAGCCTAGTTGCGCCCGGCAGGCGTCCGAGCGTCCCATTCGAAAGGTTCACCCTCATCGACCTGACCGAGAAGAGCTTGCCGGCCCAGCGGAGTTACGCTTCACCCGATGCCGAAGCCGTTGTGGGCGCCGTGGCGCCTCGAGTACGTGCAACAAACCGACGAGCTCGACCGTTGCATCTTCTGCGATCCGGAGTCGGAACTGCTCGTCCATGACGGGCCGCTCGGGATCGTCGTGCTGAACAAGTTCCCGTATTCATCCGGGCATCTGCTCGTCGCCCCGAAGCGGCACGTTGGTGACTTCGGCGCGCTCTCGGACGACGAAGCCCTCGCGGTGCACCGCCTCGGAGCGCGCGGCGTCGAGGCGCTACGCGGCGAGTACGCCCCGCACGGTCACAACCTCGGGTGGAATCTCGGTCGCGCCGCCGGCGCAGGGATCGAGGAGCACGTCCACCTGCATGTGGTTCCGCGGTGGAACGGTGACACGAGCTTCATGCCTGTGCTCGGCGACGTCAAGGTGCTGCCAGAGGCACTTGAGCGCACGGCCGGACGCCTACGCCCCTACTTCGCTGCAACCGCGTAACTAGACCTTCCGCGCCTTTTCGGCCCACTTGCGGTGGTGCTTCAGCGCCCACTCCTCATCGACCCAGCCTCGTGTGATCCCGCTGAGCGCATGCCGCGTCTTCGGATAAATCAGCGACAGGTAGAGGTGCCCCACGAAGAGGAAGAACGAGACATACATCAACCAGTCGTGCACGAGCAGCGCGTTCGGCTCACGAAAGCGTGTGTTGCGCTCGCCGTACCAGAGGAAGAAACCCGTGAAGGCGAAGAGGAGCGCGAACGCTGCGGTGACGATGGCGTTCAGCTTCTGCCCCGCGTTGAGCCTGCCCTGGGGCGCACCTCGGCGCCGCCGTAGCCACGCACGATCGTCCGCGTCGAAGCGATCGATCTCACGCGCCGTGCGGCGAAGCGCGCCGCGGTCACCGAACAGAAAGATCAGGGCGAGCGCGACGGCCCAGCCGACGGCGGTCCAGATGTGGATCCCTTTCAGCAGCGGTCGCCGGCTGACGAGCTCCGAGAGGCTCGGGAGATAGAGGCAGAGACCCGTTCCGAGGAGGATCAGGAAGGCGGTGGCGTGCACCCAGTGCACGGCGCGCTCCGTCCGGCCGAACCGCGGCAGGCGACGGCGTTCAGGAGTGATAGCCATTCGACCTCCCGACCCAGGCGTTCTGGTCGTAGCCCAGGTCTTCCCAGTAACCCGTCGGCTGATGATCGACGAGCTCCATTCGGGTCAACCACTTGACGCCCTTGTAGCCGTACATCTCGGGGATCACGACCCGGGCGGGAGAACCGTGGGGGCGCGAGAGCGGCTTGCCGTCGAGCTCGTACGCGAGCATCACGTTCGGCAGGAGCGCCTGTTGGAGGGTCAGCGAGTCCTGATACGGATTCTCCATCGAGACGAAGCGGATCGCCTTCGCGCTCGGCGTCGGCCGTACGAGCGCGAGCAGGTCGGAGAACCGAACACCCGCCCAGTGCACCTTCGGTACCGACCAGCCCGTGACGCAATGGAAGTCGGTCACCTGCCGTGCGCGCGGGAGCGCGAGCAGCTGTGCGTAGGTGAGGCTCACCGGACGCTCGACGAGACCGTCGATCTCGAGCCGCCATTCGCGCTCGTCGAATAACGGCATCGACCCCGAGATGGTGTAGATCCGCCAGCCCCCGATCGGCAGCAGATTGCCGAGGAGCTGCGAGAACTGTGAGGTGAGCGGCGAGAAGATTGCGGCCGCAGGCCCGGCCCAGAGAAGCGACGAGGCCCCGCCGGCCAGCAGCCCGAGAAACGCTCGGCGGCCGTAGGGACGTGGTTCGTCGGGCAGATCGCTCACGTGTTGGTACAGACCGCCTTCATCACTGACACGTTACGCCCGTATGCTCGGGTCGGATGTCGACCGCTGACCTACTCGATGCCTATGGCGAGCGCGCGGCGGTCTGCGAGACGGTGTTTCGCCAGTTCGGGGCCGTCCGATCGTTCACCGGCACGATCGCGACGGTGCGGTGCCACGAGGACAACGTCCTCGTCAGGCAGCGAGCGGGTGAGCCGGGCGACGGTCGCGTGCTCGTCGTCGATGGTGGCGGCTCCCTTCGCTGCGCGCTCGTCGGCGACAATATCGCGGCCCTCGCGCTTGCGAACGGGTGGGCCGGCCTTGTGCTCTACGGCTGCGTGCGCGACTCGGCGACGCTCGCCGGGGTTGCGCTCGGTGTGACAGCTCTCGGGACGCATCCGCGTGCGAGCGGAAAGCTCGGCGAGGGCGAGGTCGACATTCCTGTCACGTTCGGCGCGGTGACGTTCCGCCCCGGGGCGCGGGTCGCGAGCGACGACGACGGAGTCGTCGTCATCGACGCTGGCCACTAAGTCCTAGTCGTCGACGCGGCGCGAGTGCGGAAACAGATCGACGACGTCGATGCACAGCAGGCGCAGAACCTCGAGCTCCTCGCTCGTCGGCTGCTCCTTCGCGAGCACCTTTTGCAAGACGCGGTTGGTCTCCGCGCTCTCGGCTGCGGTCGGTGGAACTTGCTGCCTCGCAGACAATCGGATCTCCCTTTCCGACGGTGTCTGAGCCGATGTCGCGACGACTGCTCACCCGAAGCGACGAACGAATTCTACTCCTCTGGCCCGCAACCGTTCGAGGGATTCTTGTGGCACGGCTGCGTGCGCTCCGTCAACGCGCGAGAGACGAGAACGGGGGACCTGCGACCTGGCGTTGCCGCAGCCGCAGGTCCCCATCATCCTGCTTCGAGCCGTTCAGGACCTAGAGGGGACCGTCCCACATGCCTGTATGGCCACCGCGAGCGAGTGCGATGGACACCGCGATCGCGAAGATCGCGACCAGCACGGATTTCCAGGTCTTGCGCGTGCGGTGTTCGTTTGTCATTCGCACACCGTGGCCGCTGCCGGCGCTCTTCGCCTGCCTCCGGCGGGGGATATTGCGGCCGCGATGATGCGAGTGACCGATAGGCGAATGATCGACGCGCGCTCCCTCCCGCCCGAGGAAGCGCGCGCGATTCCTGGTTCGCCCTCGTGCCGCCGGTGCTACCGCGCCAGCAGGCGGAAGAACAGCCCGCCCTTCTCGAACGCGCGAAGCTTACGCCGCAACTCAATTGCCTGCATGCCGCTCCTTCTGTTGCCGCTTGGTCGAGGATGGGCGTCGGGGGGCCCTGCCGCATTGGGCCCCCCGAGTCGCATCGCCCACTCGTCACTGTGATCGAACGCGGGCGCTTGACCTAGTACCCGATGGGTGGTTCACCGCCCTGGTTGATCGGCTCGCGCGCGCTGTGGCGGCCGGGCGAACGCGTAGCGTTCGCAGCATGGGACGCTCTGTCATCGGTGTCTGTGCCGGGTTCGGGCTCTTCATCGGCGGGTACGTCCCGGAGCTCTGGGGATCGTCGGCGTTTTCGCTCACCTCGCTCCTGTTCAGCGTGTTCGGTGGCATCGCCGGTATCTGGCTCGGCGTGCGGCTGACCGACTACTGACCGCCTTCGGCAGTTCGGGCTCTACGAGACCCAGCGCAGGGCGACGTAGACGAGCACCACGATCCAGCACAGCTGGGCGGCGGCCGTCACGATCCCGAGCCCGATCCAACCCAGCCGTGCTGCGGCGGACCGCCCGCCGACGTGCTCGTCGGCAACCGGCGCCGCGTGGACCTCCGCCCGCTCGAAGACGTTCACCGCACCCACTCGTTCTCCCTCGTGCACAGACAGCCGTGGTCGTTTTCGCGCCTGGGGTCACCGCAACCCAGCGCGGCGAAACCTCGCTTGGTTAGTGGACCCGTCTGCCTCCGCGTCTCTGCGATACGAGACGGGCCCACTAGACGGCGCCGCAGCCACGAGCGCACTCGGCGCACACTGGACACAACCGAGCACAAGGTTCCCTCGTCATCCCACCTCACCATGTGCGCGGCGGCCGTCCGTGTCTACTGGGCTTTCGTCCTAACTCGAACGGGTGATGCGGTCAGCGATTCGCTTCGGCGGTGAGTCGTTCGACGATCTCGACGATCCATGCCGCTGTCGGCTTCTCGCCTGTCACCTGTCCGAGCGCGTCCGCCAGGCCGCGGCGCTCGTACCCACCTGGATCGACCCGCCAGCGGCTGCGCAGGGAGTCGTGCTCAACGGTCAAAACGTCGCCGCGCGCAGTCCGTACCGTCCATGTTGGTCGCAGTTCACGCATGCGTTCCAACGTAGCGTCTGAGCGATCGACACGCGTGCCGAAAGGCGCCTCCCCAGACGCCCTCCGACCGCACAAGACACGTCAGATCGCCCCCCATAGGCGCTTCACAACGTGTGGCCGATTCAACGACGCTTTGGCCACTGCAATTCCGGATGGGGTGAAACCTGCCCGCGCGCGCACGAAACACCGAGCGACCCTTGTAATCCCCTCAGCGGCAGCTATGTTCATCCGTAGCGCCAAGACCTCGCGCCGAGCAGTTCTCGAGCTCCGCCGTCGACGAAGCGTTTGCGCGCGGCGGGAGGACGCCTCTGGGACTGACGGCGACGTTCTCTCGCCCGCGCAGCAAGCTCAGGAGTCAGATCGGGTTGCCGTGGGCAGTCTGAGCCCGCGCCGGAGAGCGCCAGTGGGGACGGCGCTTCATCACGGCGTCCTGCTCACACAGCAGAAGCACGCCCTCGAGCGGTCGCGGGCTTTCCTCGGAGATTTCAGCCCTGCTTCCAGCTGTTGTGCTTCGGCTGTACCGCGACAGGTGAACGTGAAACACACAGTCCCCCAAAAAGGCTGAGGGGTCGCCATGAAGACGACCCCATCAGACCCCTGTGTTGCGGGCCACTCCCTCCCCGAAGGTTGGCCCGCTGCCGCCAGTAGGTCATTTCTCACCCAAGGGTTGTCGGTTAAACCCGTCGGGGCACCTGCGCGGGCTGCCGGACGGTTGGCCTGCAACTGATCGTGTTCCAGCACTCCTCAACGCAAAACCCTCCAACGGCCACCCGCTGTGGGTAGGCCCGTTCATTTTCACGCCGCGGTTACTCATCGAATCAGGAAGGTGCACCGACGTCGTTCCCTGAGCCGTCGTTCATGACGACAAGCCGCGGCACACTCACGAGCTACCGGGTGCTCCGGCGCAATCGTCTCCTTCTCCCCAGCGACGCAGTAGGCGGCATGCCACCCAAAGAGGCCGCACCCGCGCGGCCAGCATGCTTACGGGTGCGGCCCATACCTCCGAACAGGGCCACCCCAACCGACCCATGTTGCTCAACCTAACGACCGACGCCTGACGCCGACCTTGCCACGCGGCGCTGCGCCGATCTTGGCGAGCCGGAGATGCGGGCCGAGGTCACCCCAGCGACGTGATCGCCGTCGGTAATCCCGAGGGGGTGATGCGTCGCCGCCGCCGCGCTCCGAGGATGATCGGTGCGGAGGATCCGTCAACCGAAGGGGGACACCATGGAACGGTCGTCTTGGCATCCGACGTTGCGGCACACCTTGATCTCAAGGCCTCTGATGATTGCCGTCGGCACCGCGCTTGGGCTGGCGGTCTTGGCAGCGGCAGCCATGGCCGCGACGAACGGGACGCGGGGCGGCACTGCGCCCGGCCCCAACGGCTGCCCGACCAACAAGAGCGCGAAGACCGCCCCGATCGCCGACCTCGCACCGCCCGCCCGGCTCCAGATCGACGCGTTCGAAGTGCTATCCGGACAGATCAACGCGCAGACCGACAGCTTTACGCTGAAGGTACGCGTTGGGAGCACCTGCAGCGTCAAGATCAAAGGCGCGAGCATCTACGTGACAGCAGTGCCCTATAACCAGTTCAGCATCCCGGCGGAGGAGCTCACCGGGGACGACGGCACCGCGACGCTGGTCTTTCGCCGCGACGCGAACTTCCCGGCCAGCGACCAGCAGCAACAGCTGACGCTCTTCATCCGCGCGACGAAGCCGGGCGAGGACCCCCTCGCCGGCGTCTCGACACGGCGGCTCGTCGGAGTCGACTTCTCCAGTTAGCGCTCGTCCCGTGCGTGCGGCCGCCCCACGAGCCCGTCGTGGCGCGGCTGTCCGCACCCAGATCTCACGGACGAGCCCTGTCCTCCCGGCTCCTGCTGACAACGCACGCGCTCGTTGACGAGAAGCCCAGAACGGAAACGGCCCTTTCGGGCCGTTTCGCTGCGTCTAAGCCAAGCGGGAGACGAGACTCGAACCCGCGACCCTCAGCTTGGGAATGAGGCGACACCCTCCCACTCCGTCCCGCCCTGTACCGCTGCGTCGCATGGGTGCACGAGTTCCGATTGCGATTGTCTCGTCAAGTTCGGCGCCGCCGTTCCGTAGCGGGCTACCTGATGCCTGTGTCGACCGAGAAGTCGATGTGCCGGAAACGGTCGCGCGGCACCCGGGTGGTCGCAGGGTCGACAGGCCGTGCGTGGAGTACGCGAACGCTGTACGTGCCCGGCGTCAACGCCATGCGGTACGTCCCGTTGGGGGCCGTGCGCGTCCGGGCGACGTCCCGACCCGATCGCGAGAAAACGATGGTCGCACCAGGCATCGGTGCGCTGCACGGCTCTTCGGCCATGCAGACGGGTGTGATCGGGCCGCGGGTCACCTTTCCGTACAACCCGCTCTTGATCGTCGATCCCTGAGCGGCCCCTCCCAGGAGGCATACCGCACCGATGACAGCGAAAGCGATCTTCATGGATCGAGATGTTCCCATAACGAGGGCCGGCCTCACGGCCGGCCCTCGCGTTTTACCTCGTCTTTACGGCCGCTACGGGGTCAGCTTGCTGATCCGCGTCGACCAGTTGCCAAGTGCGGCTCTGACGCCGGGCCCGTGACTGGCTCCACCGCAGGTTCCGAGGAGGTTGTCACCCGTTCCGCCCACGAAGAACGGACCGCCCCACGCCGTGTAGTCGCATGCGCTCGCGATGTACTCACTCGCGACCCAGATCGAGTTCCCGTCAACCGCTGCGGCTCCGTAATCGCCCCAGCGCGTTCGCGGCGGGTTGCCGACCTGCGCCTTGTAGCTCGTGAACCCATCGTCCGGCGCGGCACCGGCGGCGATGTCGCCCCACGTGCTGACACCGGCTTTCGCGTCGATTGCCGCGTAAGCCGCGCTCGGGTACGTGGTGTCACCCGTGTCGGTGAACGCCATCACGCCGCGACCCGACGCAGTGACGCCGATCGCCGGGTACGTGAAGTCGTGCCCCGCTGCGCCGAGGTACCCCTGGTTGTCGACCTTCCCTGCGTTCGGGTTGACGACGAAGTACTCGATGCCGGCGCGAGCCGGGCCGAGGTCGGGGTTGACCGTCGTGTCGAGGGAGCCCCAGAGCTTGCCGTTCGCCCACGTCACCTGCTGCATGCGAGTGTCATTCGAGTCCGGCCGCGAGATGACCTCGCCGCTCGGCCCTGCGGCCACGAGCAGCTTCCAGCAGCCGGTGCCCGCGATGGTCACCGTCGTCGTATCGTTCAGGCAGTAGCCCTGCGGCGCGTTCGTGCCCGGCGCGGTGCCGGAGCCGGGCTGCTGCTGCTTCGGCGGCACGCCATACTGACCGACCGGCAGGACCTGGTTCGACAGGCTCACCGCCGGCGACGCCGAGTTCAGCGACGCGGTGTTGGTCATCGTCCACACCACGAGTTGCTTCGACGTCCGTGTCCCGGCAGTACCGGAGATCGGCTTCTGGGTCTCGTCGGCGGCGTTCGAGCTCAGGAAGTACTCGGTGCCGCCGTTGTCGGTGTTGAACGACCCGGCTCCGGGCGATTGCGCCGGCCAGACCGTGAAGCCGGGCTGCGTCGAGCCCGCCTCGCTCGGGACATTGACCATCCCCGATGTGTCGATGTGTTGCATCGTCACATTCGCAGCGCCTGCAGCGAGCTGCGCCTTCGACAACGCGTAGATCTGCGCGCCGGCGAAGCCGTTACAGCACCACGGGTAGGAGTTGGTGGTCAGGTAGATGCCGTTCGCATCCGCGCCCATATGCGGGTAGTCGCCGAGGTACGGCCTCGGGTTCGATCCGCCTGTGTTGGTGCCGTCGTTTGTCACGTCGATCTTGTAGATGTTGAATGCGCCCGTCGGATCCGAGGTCTTGCTGACCGCGAGATCGAGGTGATTTACGAGGTTCAGGCTGTTGTTCGGGTTCCGGTCGAGCGTCAGCACGACCATGAACCAGCGCTGCGTCTGCGCGTCGTAGATGCAGCTCGGATCGGTCAGCTCAGGCCCTTGGACTCCCGTCGTGCGGTTGACCGCCGCCGGATACCCGTAGAACGAGTTCAGGTCGACGGCGTGGTTGACGTTGCGCGGGAAACCTCCGACGATGTTCGTCGCAGTGTTGTCCGGCAAAACCGACTGGCCCGCCGCGTTGTAGACGTTGACCACGTCGTTGACCACTTCGAGCTCGTAGCCGTTGCCCGCGCAGAGGCCCTGGTCGGGTGGCTCGATCGAGAACTGGTTCCCGCCGCGCGCATAGCGCTGCTGGTAGAAGTTCAAGCCTTCGAAGCTGGTGTTCAGCGTCGGGTTCGACTTCGCCTTCTTCGCGCCGGCGACGTTCGGACCGCCACCGCTGCCGCCCGAAAGGCTGATCGTCCCGTTGTAGGCATCGGGACCGTCCTCGTCGTCGAACGCGAACTCGTCGCTGCCGATCACGCCCGACGACGGAGTGAACGCCCCCGTCTGCGGAACACCCGTACCGATCCTCGGGACCTGTGATCCGCTTGCCGATGCCAGCGATCCGAACACCATCGCCGACACCGCGCACACCGCGCCTGCAAGTAGCAGCCGCAAGGAAACTCGCGTCATGCTCCCCCCTTTACCTCGGGATCGAGCGAGGCCTGATATCACGGCCACTCGCTCTGGACACGCTCTTATATCGCGGTTTGCGATCAAGCGTCGCACACACCACCCGCGAAGCGGACCGGGAAAACCGCTACCTGACACTGCCCACGGGCCGAGAAATTGCCCGCGGGGACGTTGACGTGCGTCGCCGCTTCGCCGTCGTCAGAGCCGCTGGCCGATTTCCGCTGGCACGACTTCCGGCATTACGCCGTATCGACCCTGGTCGCGCAGAAGGCGGACATTCTCACCGTGGCGAGGATCGCCGGTCATTCCGATCCCAACGTGACGCTCAAGGTCTACAGCCACCTGATGGAAGAGTCCCTGGCCGAGGCCGTGAGGCTCTAACGACCCGCGGCTGGCGCCTGAACGCTGAGCACTTGTCTTCTTCGCCTTGGTTGGGAAGCCATGGCCGAAGGTCGTCTCGCGGTGTGAAGGTCGTCGGAGCAAAGCAACGCAGTCGCATGTAGCTCGCTGGCGTGGTCGACGGCTGCCAGTTGTTTCGTACGCCGCTTGGCCCGGTCGATGCATGCCGCGTGTGCAGCAGGGAAGTCGTAGGCGAACGGATCTGAACCGTAGAGGTGTGGCAATGCACTTCCTTTATTGAGGGAAAGGCGACCCACCGGCAGGAGGGCGACAGGTTTGAATCTCGTATGACCAGCGGCGAGGCCCCGGATGGGTGATGACCGCAGCGGCTTTCGTCCGCGATGGTTAGGGCATGTACCAGCTACAGCTGTGGGCGCCGGCCGAGCTCGAACAGGTTCTCCGCTTCCTGACGCGTCACCGCGTCGGCGTACAGGGCGACGATGAAGCGACGCGGCAGGTCAGCGTCACCGCTCGGTCTCTGGATCGTCGGTCGATCAGGGATCGAACTCGCGCGTGGAGCAATCCGGGCAGTAGATGACCGCCTCCCCGGACTCATCGTCGGTCAGGTACATCCGCCAGACCTCATAAGCCAGTAGCCACGGCTGGCCGCACTCGACGCACGCGAGAGGCGCAGTCGCAACGGCCGGGACGGGGAAATCTCCCATCGTGCTCCGATCGGGTAGGGGAGAACGCTCAGCCAGAGCGTCGTCGGATAACCGACGAGTATCGGACATCGCCCCAGTAGCGTCCACCGCCTGTGGATTCTGTGGAACAGGTGGATAACTCCCAGCGGCAATCTTGAATGCAACGATGTGGTCAGCCGGTTTCTCGGCCCGTGGCGGGTGTCAGGTAGTCACTCATCACCACGGGCCGATCAAGCCGTGAGTTCCGCCGCAGAGGAACCCAGGCTCGCGGCCATGGAACCACTGACACTGACCGCCTCGCCTGACACAAACGGGTCGGTGTGTTCTTCCGCATCGATTCGCGAGAACCAAACCTGGTCACGCTGACCCCGTTGCGTGCAGACCGAAGGGCGCCCCTCCAGACGCCCTTCGACCGCACAAAACACGTCAGATCGCCCCCAAAGGCGCCTCACAACGTGTACTTCGCTGAACGACGCATTGGCCGCGCCAATTCCGGAGAAGCCGAAGGAGCGCCGTCGCGTGCGCTTCACCTCGGCCCCCTCTTCTCTCACGCAAGACCACCGACACCGACTGTCCTGCGCTCCCCCGCGACGATAGCCCCGGAATCCTTACTCGGAACTGAAAGGGCGCAAGACGGCCCGCAAGTGACCGCATGGTCCGAGACTGGACTGCACAGTCCGTCTGACCTCACAAGCAGACCGCCTCGCTTGGTCGGACGCTCGCAGGTCTCGGTTGGTGGAGTACTCAACCATCGGTCAGGTCTGCCTAGCCGCGGGGAGGTGTCGGCGTGAGGCTTTCAAAGCCGCAACGAAAGAAGGCCGCACCCGCTGGCAGCGTGTTCACGTGCCATTAGGGGATAGCCCTCCTCATCGCTGGTGTCACGCGGCCCAGTGAGCCGCGATAAGTCGATCACTGGCACGCGTACTGGCACGCATCTCACTCGCAAGTCGGACGACCGTAAAGCTGGGGAAAGAAAAGCCCCGTTTCCGGGGCTTTCTTAGAGCGGGAGACGAGGCTCGAACTCGCGACCCTCAGCTTGGGAAGCTAAGGCACTTCGGCTAATTGATGCGGCTTAACCTTCGTGCGCGCCGGTACGCGCGCCAGTCCGGCCGTCGTCTTTGTCAGGTGTGGCCCGACAAAGCTCCCCACGAGGTTCGCCACTGTGCTTGACACATCTGATACGAACGCGGTAAGTTCGAATGCTCAGCGGGTTGAGTCGCGCAACATCGCCACTCTGGCAGGCAACCTCTGGCCTCTGCGACGCCTAGCCCTCTTTCCTCGCTGCGATATGCAGCCCTGCTCCAACCGAAGCGGGGAAATCGGATCCGGAGGGAGATTGTTGTGGACCTCGCGTCGTTCACCGACCGAACCATGGTCGACCGAAAGACCGCAATCGGCGGGGGCCTCGTTGCCCTGGCTGCCCTGGCATTGCCAGGACAGGTGCGCGCACAAGTGAAAACTCAGCCCAGCGATTCGTTCGTGCTCCTTCTCCAAGGGCTCTACCAGCCCGTGACTCACGGGCCGAACCTCGGCCTCTCAATGGTCGACCTGAGCGACGGGTCGTACTCAACAACCCGGATCTACCCTGTGAACGGAACTCCGGGTAACACCAACCCCACCAAGCCGATCGGCGACTTCTACGTGCAGTTCAACGGCGACTTGTGTGCCTATCACATCCCCGGCGGCTCGTTTTCGATGAGGTTCACCGATAGCAACGCGAACTTTGTCGACGACGGTCAGGGCGGGAACTTCCTGGAAGGAACGTTCGAACTGTCGGTCCTGGAAGGGACAGGTATCTACAAGCCCTTCGCGGGTGGCCACAACCACATGGTCGACAAGCTGCACTTCCTCGCTCCAGGCGACGGCTCGGGTGGCGCCGACGAGTACTGCTTCTGCTTCATCAGCCGGCAATGAACAACGCCTTGGGCGCCTAAACAGCGCGCTCGAGTTTCAACCCCGAGGCATCGCGGTTCACCGTACGCCTCCGGTCAGCAATGCGTCGAGCGCCGCCGCAGCTTCCGTACGCGCGCCGTCGAGCAGGTGCCGGTACTGGTCATGGCCATCCTTGATGAGAAAGTGCGTGCCGTCGCCGCGAATAGCCTCATACTCTTGAACAGTCAGCAAGATCCGCTCGAAGCAGCCGCTTGTCGAGCACTCGCAGACGAACTCATACGGCGTCTCGCCGCCGAGCGTGCCCGCGAGGCTGGCAATGTTCTCGTTCAGCGACCTGAACAGAACCTCGTTCTTTGCGAGACGCTCCTCACGCTCTTCACTCATATGGCAGGTCGAAAGGTACCGCGTCGGTCCGAGCTGAAGCAACCGCCTCGGCTATCTGAGCCAGGGCTCGAGCTGCTCACGGATGAGGACGCATCCACGCGGACTCGTGAGCCTGACACGCACTTTCCCGCCTGTGATCACAACGATCGTCGGCACGGCGGTGACGCGGAAGCGCTCAGCGAGGTCGGGCCGTTCGTTGATGTCGATCCGATGAACGAGGAACGTCTCGTGATTGCGGCGGGCCTGAAGGACCTGCGCGAGATACCCCTCGCAGCGACGCGACGCCCCTTCTCTCGCGTCGTAGAAAAACAGGAGCCGGGGCTTCGTTATGGACGAAGAAGTCATCTTCGGCGATCTCCGCAGGCCATCAAGCTCTGAAACGCTGCTTGCTGCATTTGGTAACGGAGGTCGGCTCGAGCGCTTCACGCTCGATGAGATCCGCGAGCTCGCCCGGCGCGCTCTGGCCCTAGACCGGCTGGAGAGAGAACGAGAACGCTGGTTGGCGGCAGCCATCAGACCCGGGTCTCGGGGGATAAGCTCTCCCGCTACGACGAACCGGGCTCGCAACAGGAATGGGAGTACGAGCGGCGTGGAGGGCTCGGACGAGATCACGATCACGAAGGCCCAGGCGCGGTATGTCTCTTGGGTCTCGGAGGTTCTCCTGGACATCGTCGTCCTGAACCTCTTCGTGGAGTACGTCCACACGATTGTCATCGACTCCTTCGCGATCTCGGTTCTGACCGCGCTCCTCATGAAGCTGGCTATCGACGCGGTCAAGGGACTCGAGCACCGTGTCGCCACTTACTTCCGTACCAAGCAGGGGCTGGTCTGGAGAGCCATTGGCCTGGTATCCGTCTTCTCCATCCTGTTCCTGAGCAAATTTGTGATCCTCGAACTGGTGAACATCGTCTTCGGCGACCACGTCGAGCTCGGACACTTCATCGAGATCGTTGCCATCATCCTCACGATGCTGGTCGGCAGCGCCTTGCTGCGGCTGGTCTTTCGACAGCTGGGACGCCACACGGCACCGGGACGTTGAGCTGGCCTGACCAAGGGTCCTCTCGCAATGGCGGCTACGGCGGCTATCCAACCTAAGCGATGGAAGATCGCGGAGCCGGATCTAGGAGACCCCACCTCTCGATTCCGGCCCCGCTCACTCTGACTTGTACCGCGCAGCCGTCCGACCACGATGAAGCCACGGTGTGGCTTTTCGTGCTTCTCTTGCTGCTGAGCGTCGTGTCCGGAGCCGCCGTTGGATACGCCAGCGCTGCCGCGCTGCGTGGCCGCGGCCTTCGGTTCGTCGCGATCGGCGGTCCGTTCACGATCATCGGCGTCGCCGTCGCGATTCCGGTTGACCTGGCATGGCCCCTAGGAATCGTGGTCGGTATCACTGTCGCGCTTGCGATCACGGGACTCGAGGTCGGACTCGCTGCCTACACGATCCGACACGGGATCGGGACGAGCCAGCCGCAGCAATACCTCTCATAGCGTGAGCCTTCAGGCCCTGGTGCGATATCAGCGCTTGGCGTTCGGATCGCCAGTCGACCCTATGCCGCTCTTGGTACGAGCCGCGGAGGTTGCACGTCAAGAACCGTCTCTTGGCCCGGCGGCGTCGTGACCAAAAACTCGGTCAACCACGAGTCGCCAGCTAGGTCGACACACGTGATCGTTCCCGTCACTCGAGACCAATCGGCTTGTTGATGAACTGGGATCTGCGGATCATCCGAGCCGCCCGGACGCATGTGGAATTGCGGGATGACAGCGAATAGTCCGGACGGCGGTCCCCAAGAGAGGGTGCAGACGATGTTTCATCGCCACACCCGGACCGGCGTTCATGAGCACCGGTGTTCGACGTATCTCGCCCATGGCAGGGCCTCCATCGGTACGGATTGCCGCGGGGAGAACGATCGGACGCTGAGACGCCTCAAGGCGCCTCCTCTCGATGCTGAGTTCATTCCGTGAGTCCTTCGTTACTTGGTAGGTGAACCACGCGAGCGCTCCCGTTGACCCGGCGAGCACAAGGGCTCCGATCGCGACGAGCGCGGACCAACCGTCCCACAACCAGCCGTGCCAACTCGTGAACGTGGACGCGAGCATCCCTCTGATGCTCTCACTGCCGTCGCAGTGCGCGCCAGTTGCGCGCCAGTGATCACCCGAAACAGGCCGATTTCAGCGGATCACAGCGGACAGCAAGAACCGGCCCGCGAACGACGGAAACCCGCTGAGTGAGCGGGTTTCCGTGGAACTGTGCCGAAGCGGGAGACGAGGCTCGAACTCGCGACCCTCAGCTTGGGAAGCTGATGCTCTACCAACTGAGCTACTCCCGCGCAGAGCCGATTCTACCCCGCCTCGGATCTGCTGGCCGGAGCTATGCGGGAGCGGGAGCTCCCTCGTAGACCTCGATGAAGCGCAGGTAGTTGTGCGCGATCTGGTCGACCGCGGACTCACGGTCGAACCCGTCGGGATCGGCGGCGTACGCCTTCACCGACTCCGCGAAGATGGATCGGCCGATCGCGAAGCCCGTGTAGCCCTCGACACCCGAGCCGGCGCGGAGCCATTCGTCAACCTTCGCGTCGGAGGCGCCGCGCCCGAGCACGACACACGACACACGGTCACGTCCCTCGCGCCGAGCGAGCTTGGCGATCCGGTCGCAATCGTCGCGGTCGTCGAGACCCTCGATCTTCCAGATGTCGGCTTCGACACCGCCATCCTGCAGCTCGTGGATCGCGCGCATCATCAGGTCCGGCCGTAGCTCGGTGTCGTAGCGATCCTCGCTGCCGCCGACATGCTCGAGCTGGGCCGGTTCCGCCGGAACGAGCAGCTCGAAAAGGTACTTGCGGTGATGCTCGTGCAGCCATTCGGAAAGCCGCCGCAGCTTCTCGGTCTGCCGAGCGTTCAGCGCCTTGTCCCCGTCGGGGTTGTAGCGAACAAGAACCTTCGTGAAGTCGGGATCAAACTCCTCGATCTTCTCGCCGAAGGCGTCGCCGTACTCGAAGTCGAACTCCGCCTGCCCCGACTTCTCGACCGGCATCGCAAGCTTGTAGCCCCCCGCCTTCGCCTCGAGCGCGACGGTCGGGCCGTACTGCCCGTCGACGAGAATCCCCGACGCCTCCTTGGGCGCTCCGAGCTCGACCGCCTTCTGAAATCCCTCCCAGATCAGCGTCTTCGCCCCGGCAACCCGGCCGACATCTCCGACCATTTTCTCGAACGAGCCCCGATGGTCGAATGCAAGAACGTAGAGCCGCCCGTCGTAGCCGAGTTCGTTCAATCCAATACTGCTCATCTAGTACTCCCTTCCGGTGAAATGTGCGAGCTTCGAAAGTTGATGACGCGCCTCGATGCGACGCACCGTGCCAGAACGTGACCTCATCACGATCGAATCGGTGATCGCGCCGTCGTTCACGTAGCGCACGCCGCGCAGCAACGCCCCGGTCGTGACGCCCGTCGCCGAGACGAATACATCCTCGCCTGTGACGAGGTCGTCGGTGTGGAGTACGCGATCCAGGTCGTACCCGGCTTCGATGAGAGCGGTGCGCTCGTCCGCGTTCCGCGGCCAGAGCTTGCCTTGAATGCCGCCGCCGACGCACTTCAGCGCCGCCGCGGAGATGACCCCTTCGGGCGTCCCGCCGATGCCGTAGAGCAGGTCGACGCCGGTTTCCGGCCGTGCGGCGGCGATCGCGGGCGCCACATCGCCGTCCCGGATCAGGTTGACGCGCGCGCCTGCTTGCCGTAGCTCGCCGATCAGCTCGTCGTGACGTTCCCGCTCGAGCACCACGACGCGGATGTCCGTCGCACGGCGGCCTTTCGCCTTCGCAACGGCCTGCACATTCTCGGTGGGCGTCGCGTTGATGTCGATCGAGTGCACGGCGTCGGCGCCGGCGGCGATCTTCTCCATATAGACGGCCGCGCCAGGGAAGAACATCGAGCCACGCTCGGCGACCGCGATCACAGCGATCGCGTTCGGCTGGCCGAACGCGGCCAAGCGGGTTCCCTCGAGGGGATCGACGGCGACGTCGACCGCAGGCCCGATGCCTTCACCTACCTCCTCGCCGTTGAAGAGCATCGGCGCCTCGTCCTTCTCGCCCTCGCCGATCACGACGACCCCGGCCATGACGACCGTGTCGAGCATCGCCCGCATCGCGTCGACGGCACCCTGGTCGGCTGCGATCTTGTCACCGCGTCCGATCCAGCGCCCCGCTCCCATCGCCGCGGCCTCGGTCACGCGGACAAGCTCGAGGGCCAGGTTCCTGTCGGGGCGGCTCGTGGACATCGACTGGTGATCCTACGAACTTCGACCGGTGGTCGGGTGCCCCTCGACCGGGAGAGCTCGCGGAGTGCCGTTCCACCTCGCGTCGTCGAGGAACCGCTCAACCTCGGCCGGCGTTCGCAGCCGGACCACGTGCCATCGCGCCAGAGCCTCCGGGTAGACCCGGCGGCGGCGGAAGTGCGACTGCAATGCAAAGAGGAACAGTGAGTCGCGACTCCAGAGCACGTTCGTGAGCGTCTCTTTGTTCCCGTTCCAGAGCTCCTCCCCCCTGCGAATCCGCCGGCCTGTGCGCCGGATGAGACGCGGCAGCCAGACTCTCATCGGCAAGTCGAGCCAGACCACAATGTCCGCGCCTGCGAGCACCAGATCGCCGAGCTTGCCGCGGTAGGGACCGTCGATCACCCAACCGTCGGACGCGACGATCGGCTCGACCTGCGCGCGCAGCTCGTCGTCAGGGATGTCGACCCAGCCCGGCCCGTGCACGAGTGCGTCCATCTCGACGAACGGCACGCCCAGCCGCCGCGCAAGCTCCCGCCCGAGCGTGGTCTTGCCGTTCCCACTCGCGCTCGCCATGACTACGACCTTCCGCACCGGCATCACAGGAAGGTAACGGGCCGAACGGTGGCAGTCTCGTCACACTTGGTCAGACCAACTGTGACGCGACTGCCACAGATGATGTGACGAAAGTGCTGCCGCCGGCGGCAAATCCTGAGTTCTCGCCGCTTACTTGTTCCCTGCTCGCCGCTGAGCGTGGACAGGGCTTGAGCGGGCTTGTCTCGCTGTCACATTCGGTGGGGGGCCTCGACGCCGACCAGGTCGAGGCAGCGGGCGATCACCTGCTGCGACGCGCGACAGAGGCCGAGGCGGAAGGACTGGGCCGGATCGCCGAGCACCCTGCACGCGTGGTAGAAGCGGTGGTAGTCGTCGGCGAGCCTGATCGCGTACGAGGGCAGCAGCTGCGGGCCACGGCGCTCCGTTGCCTCGCGCACCGTCAGCGGGAAGTCGCCGAGCCGCTTGATGAGCTCCTTCTCCTCGGGCGCCAGCGGGCCTGGCGGCGCGCCCCCGACCTCCGCATCTTCGGCGTTGCGAAGGATGGCCGCGATGCGTGCATGAGCGTACTGCACGTAGTACACCGGATTCTTCGCCGACTTCTCGGCGGCGAGGTCGAGGTCGATCTCGATCGTCTGATCGGGGCCGCGGTTGACGAGATACCACCGGGTCGCATCGACGCCGATCTCATCGAGGACGTCATCGAGGAACACCACATTCCCTGCGCGCTTCGACGCCTTCGAGGCAGCACCACCCTGCGTGAGATGGACGAACTGGTACAGCAGCACCTCAACGCGATGCTCGTCGTACCCGAGCATGCGCGCGATCGCGGCGTACCACTTCGCCGTTGCATGGTGGTCGGCGCCGAGGACGTAGATCGCTCGGTCGAACCCGCGCTCCAGCTTGTCGACGAGATACACGACGTCGGCCGCGCGGTAGGTCGGCGAGCCGCCCCGGTCGGCCGACCGCATCAGCACCCAGTCCTGTTCGTCACCGTACGCCGAGGACTTCGCCCAGAGCGCACCGTCCTTCTCGTAGGTGTCGAGTCGTGGCAGGAACTCCGGCAGGCGCGCCTCGAGCTCGCTCTGGAGCGCCCAACTGTCGAAGTGGATGCGAAAACGCTCCATCGTCTGTTCGATCGACGTGAGCATGCGGGGAACGGGATCGCCGTCGACGCGGGCCAACTCGACGACGTAGTCGCCGTGGTACCCGTCCTCGGGTACCAGCTCCCCCCGGCGCAGCGCCTCGACCGATGCACGAAAGCGCTCCATCTGGTTACCGGCGTCGTTGTAGTAGTACTCGCGCGAAACGTCATGCCCGCCGAATGCGAGCAGCCGCGCGACACAATCGCCGTAGGCACCGTTTCGGGCGGCCGAAACGACAATCGGCCCGGTCGGGTTCGCGGACACCATCTCCACCTGAACGCGCTCCGGTTCCCTGACCCAGCCTCCGCCGTAGCCGTCACCGATCTCCGACAACGCGGCGAGGAAAAACCCGTCGGAGACGCGGAGGTTGATGAACCCCGGACCCGCGACCTCCGACGAGACGACGTCGTCGAGCTCGAGCACCTTCGCCGCGATCTCGGCCGCCACCTCGCGCGGCTGCCGGCCGATCGACTTCGCAGAGCGGAGGGCGACATTCGTCGCGAAGTCGCCGTGAGCAGGATCTTTCGGACGCTCGAGCTCCACCTCCGCCCCCGCAACCTCGCCGACGCGCGCCGCGAGGCCCTCGACCGCGCTGAGGTGTTCGGACGCTTCCACAGCTCTAGTATCGTGAAGCTCACATGGACGACGCAGCCGAGCGGCAATTGAACATCCATATGGAGCCGCAGCATCTGGCGGGTGTCTACGCGAACTTCGCGAACATCACCTTCTCGGACTACGAGTTCACGCTGACGTTCGCTCGCATCGACCACGAGGTCGAAGAGGGTGACGTTCCCGGCGTCGTCGTGACGCGCGTGAACATGTCGCAGCAGTTCATGCGCGAGCTGCTCGCTGCGATGCAGGACGCCTACTCCAAGTACACGACGGTCAAAGGCATCCAGAACCTGCCCGAGACCGACTCGCACTCCTAGCGCCACTTCTCCTAACGGTTCCGCTCCCGCCAGCGCTCGGCCATCGCGATGCGCTGCATCAACGTCGGGTGGTTCTCGAGCCAGAGGTAGTCCCCGAGCGACGGACTCGGCTGCTCGAGGCTCGTCCGCTCGAAGCTGCGGAAGAGCTGACTCGCCGAGGCCGGGTCACGGGTGGCGTTCAGCGCTCGCCAATCGGCCTCGGCCTCGTAACGCCGCGAGACCGCGTTCTGCAGCGGCGCGGTCGCGAGCGCGAGGAGAGCCAGGATCAGGACCGCAAGCGGCAGGTTCGCGGGGTCACCGAGCCCGCCGCGCCGGCGGGTCGCGAAGGCGACGAGCCAGAGCGTCGGTCCGACAATCAGCGCTGTCCAGCCGAGCGCCTTCAGGATGTGACGGCTACGAACGTGCCCGAGCTCATGGGCGAGGACAACGTCTTCCTCGCCCCGTGAGAAGCGGCCGTCGAGCAGTGTGTCCCACACGATCACGTGCGTCGACGGACCGAATCCGACCGTGAACGCGTTCGCCTGGTTCGTCCACTTGGAGACGTCTTCCACGCGCACAGGCGTGCCGGTCACGTGCTCGATGCGCTCGATGCGCACGACGTCCGCTCGCAGGGCCGCACTTCGCAGCCGGTGCGTCGACCCGCCCACCAGGTAGGCGCTTCCGAACGCATACAGGGCTGCGATCAGGACAAACAGGGGCGTCGCGATGAGCCACCAGTGCTTCAAGCGGCCTGCGAGCCCGACGAGCACGACGATCGTCACCATCGCGGAGACGACCTCGGGCGCGAGCACGGCCCATTGCGAGCTCAGCCACGCCGCCACGTCGAACGGGCCGAGACCCCAGTGGTGCTGCCACCACAGATCGACGAGGCTGAACGGCAAGCCGACGAACCAGAGCGTGACGAGCAGGACCATGCCGACGACGATCGCGCTGCTGATGCGGCCAAGGCCGAGCTCCCGCACGGTCCTCGGCAGCCTGATTGCGAGCACGACCAGTGCAATGAGCCTCGCCACGGTGCCGGTGAGCCAGAGCACCTGCTCGCCGTGGGAGTAGTGCGCGGCCCGCCGGATGGCGGTGTCGGTGAAGTAGCGGTGCTGGTCGAAACCGCTCAGCGAGAGCGACGGGACCGTCGTCCGCGCGAGCAGCCAGGCGCAAGCGCACCACACCACCGCCCCGACGGCTAGCGTCCCCGTCCTCGTCATGCGCGTCGCCGTTTTGTCTGACATCCATTCCAATCTTCACGCACTGGAGGCAGTGCTCGCTGACATCGACCTTCAGGCACCCGATCAGATCTGGTGCCTCGGAGATGTTGTCGGCTATGGCCCGAGGCCGAATGAGTGCGTCGCCCTCATCCGGGAGCGAGCTGATCTCTGCCTGTGCGGCAATCACGACTTGGCCTCGACGGGAGGATTGGACACGGCCGACTTCAGCGGCGACGCCGGAGTCGCCGCCCGGTGGACGCAAACCGCGCTCGGGTCCGCCGAAGCGGACTGGCTACGCAGCCTCGAACCGCTCGCCGAGCGACCCGGCGTCGAGCTCTTCCACGGCAGTCCGCGCGATCCGGTGTGGGATTACGTCCTCACCGAGCAGGTCGCGCTGATCAGCATTCTCGAAACGGCTGCGCCGCTCGTGCTCGTCGGCCACAGCCACGTCGCCCTGGCGCTCGGCTGGGATGGCGATGCGCTGACCGGAGGCCTGGCGCCCGGCGGCACCGAGGTCGACGCTGCCGGCAGGCGCTGGCTCATGAACCCCGGCTCGGTCGGACAGCCGCGCGACGGAGACGCGCGTGCGGCTTGGGCCCTGATCGACGACGCGGCCGGACGGTCGGCGTTCCGACGTGTTTCCTATCCGATCGAGCAGACGCAGGCGGAGATCCGCGAGCGCGAACTGCCGGAGGCACTCGCCCAGCGCCTCACGCACGGCATCTGAGGGCGTGTTCCGGGCTTAGACGTTCTTAGAGCGCGTGGAGTTCGCGCGGAGCAGCAAGCGGGCCGACCGCAGCCGCGCCGGCCGAGGCGGTAACGGCCGGGGCTGAGCCGAAGGTGATGCCCTGGCGCGCGAGCGCGACCTGGACGTCTTCGCGTGCCTTGAAGATGCGCCACTTGACCGTCGCAAGGGTGATCTCGAGGGAGTCGGCGATCTCGTTGTACGACAGGCCGACGACGTCACGCAGGAGCAGCGCCATCTTCAGGTCGACCGGCAGGCCGTCGATAGCCCGCCAGAGCGCGTCCATCTCCTCGACCCGTTCGGCCGGGACTTCAACCGCCTCCAGCGGCGGGACATCGTCGATGCACACCGGCGTGAGGGGCCGGCGCTCCTTCGCGCGCAGTTCGTCGAGGACGCGGTTCTTCGTCACCTGGAACAGCCACGTCGTGAACTTGCAGCGAAGCGAGAAGCGCGGCAGCCCCTGGAAGACGCGCAGGAAGACCTCCTGCGTAAGGTCTTCAGCAAGCGCCTTCTCGCCGTTCGTCAGGCGGAGGACATAGTTGTACACCGGGGTTTCATACATCCGCAGGATGATCGCGAACGCACGCTCGTCACCACGCTGGGCCTTCCGGAGAATCGCCAGATCTGGCTGCGGGAGGGACAAGGCGCACGGAGTATAGCCCCGTTTTCGGCCGTCAACTTCGGCCTTACGTGGCTCTTACGAGGGCCTTGCCGGACATCTCCGCGGGCGGGTCGATTCCCAGCAAATGCAGGGCTGTCGGCGAGAGATCGGCGAGCTCGCCACCGTCGACGAGCGTTGCCCCGGCCTGCGTGACGATCAGCGGCACCCGGTTTGTGGTGTGCGCCGTGTGGGGGCTCACACCGTCCTCTTCGAGCATCTTCTCGGCGTTGCCGTGGTCGGCTGTGATGAGGCAGACCCCTCCGAGCGCCGTCACGCCCTCCACGACCGCGCCGAGCGCGGCGTCGGCGGTCTCGACCGCCCGGACGACGGCCGGGATGTTGCCCGTGTGCCCGACCATGTCGGGGTTCGCGAAGTTGACGACACAGAAGCTGTAACCGTCCCCCAGCTCACCGACGACGCGCTGCGCGACCCCGGCGGCCGACATCTCGGGCTTTCGGTCGTAGCTCGGCACGTCGCGCGGGCTCGGAACGAGGAGGCGTGTCTCGCCCGGCCACTCCTGCTCGCGTCCGCCGTTGAAGAAATACGTCACGTGCGCGTACTTCTCCGTCTCGGCCGCATGCAGCTGGCGCAGCCCGTGCTCGGAGAGCACCTCGGCGATCGTGTGCTCGACGTCCCGTTCGCCGAACGCCACGGGGGTGTCGAGGTCGGACGAGTAGCTCGTCATCGTGGTCACGTCGACCCCGTGGTCGAGCAGCATCCGCGTTAGTTGCCGTCCACGATCCGGGCGGAAGTTGAAGAAGATCGCCGTGTCGCCCGCCTCCAGCCGCGGCGTCCCCTCCACGCAGATCGGGTCGAGGAACTCGTCCGTGACGCCTGCGGCATAGCTCCTCTCGACTGCTGCGAGCAGCTCGCCGGCCGCAGTGGTCGTCGCGCAGCGACCGCGCGCGATGGCGTCGAACGCCTTCGCCGTCCGCTCGTCGCGGTTGTCTCGGTCCATCGCGTAATAGCGCCCGACGACCGTCGCGATGCGATCGAGCGGCAACTCGGCGAGGTCGCGCACGGCCGACGTCGGCGAGACGTCCCGCCCGTCGGTGAACGCGTGGATCCAGGTCTTCTCCGGAGCGAACCGCAGCAGCGCCTGCACGTGGTCGATGTGCGAATGGACGCCGCCGTGCGAGACCAGGCCAAGCAGGTGGACACGCTTACCGCGCTCGAATGCCGACAGCAGGACGGGGTTCTCGAGGAACGAGGCGTCTTCGATCGCAGCGTTGACGCGCATCAGGTCCTGATGGAGCCGGCGCCCTGCACCGATTGTGAGGTGCCCCACCTCACTGTTGCCCATCTGCCCCGGCGGGAGGCCGGCCGCCGGCCCTGACGCGTCCAGCGTCGTGTGCGGGAAGGACCGCCAGAGCCGGTCGAAGACGGGCGTCTCGGCGAGCTCGACCGCATTTCCAGGCCCGGCCGGCGCGCATCCCCAACCGTCGAGGATGACGAGCGCTACGAGAGGGACGCTGCTGCCCGACAAATTGCCGTGAACGATTCGACATCGAGGGCGGCGCCACCGACGAGCGCGCCGTCGACTGCCGGCTGCGAGAGAAGCTCAGTCGTGTTCTCGGGTTTTACCGAGCCGCCGTAGAGCACGGGCGCATCGATCACGGAGCGCACGATCTCGTGCGCCGCCTGGGCCATCTCGGGGGTCGCCGACTTGCCGGTGCCGATCGCCCACACCGGCTCGTACGCGATCACGAGATTGTCATCAGGCTCGAGCACGGCCAATTGGCGACGCAGCACAGACTCGGTCTGGCTTGCCTCTCGTTCGGCCTCCGTCTCGCCGACGCATGCGATCACGTGCAGCCCCGCGTCGATCGACGCTCGCACCCGCTTGCCGACCGTCTCGTCCGTCTCCCCGAAGTACTGCCGCCGCTCGGAGTGCCCGACGAGCGTGCCGTAGACACCGAGCTCGAGCAGCATTCCGGCCGACACCTCGCCCGTGAACGCCCCCTCAGCTTCCCAATGGCAGCTTTGCGCGAAGACGCCGATCTCGGTCCCTGCAAGGGCCTGTGCCGCGGCGGCGAGCGAGACGTACGGGGGACAGACGACGACGTCGACACCGTCCGGCAGATCCGCGTCACGCAGCGCGCGGCAGAACCCACCCGCCTCGGCCGGGCCTTTGAACATCTTCCAGTTGCCGGCGATCAGCATCGACGCTCTAGGCCTCCGGAATCGCGGCGACGCCGGGAAGCTCGCGCCCTTCGAGCAGCTCGAGCGCCGCGCCACCGCCGGTCGAGATCCAGGAGACTCGATCGGCGACGCCCGCTTCCTGAACCGCGCGCACCGAATCGCCGCCGCCGACGACGGTGAACCCCTCGCACTCGGCGAGCGCCTGCGCGACGGCCAACGTTCCCGCGGCGAATCTCGGCCACTCGAAGACGCCCATCGGGCCGTTCCAGAAGACTGTCTTCGCGCCCGCGATCCGACGCGCGAACTCGTCACGCGTCGACGGGCCGATGTCGAGCCCGAGCCAGCCGTCTGGCAGTGCGTTGAACGGGACGTCCCGTGCCTCTGCGTCGGCGTCGAACGCCGCCGCCGCGACCACGTCGGTGGGCAACACCGCCTCGAACGCGAATGGGTTCGAATCTCGCACGTCCTCCGCCATCTTCCCACCGATGAGCACCTGGTCGGCGCGTGCTCCGAGATTCTGCAGCACACCGATCTTGTCGGCGACCTTGGCGCCTCCCGCGACGATCACGAACGGCTGTTCCACCTCGCCGAGGAGCGCTCCCAGATGCTCGAGCTCGGCGAGCAGCAAGAGCCCTGCGAAGGCCGGCAGCAATTCGGCGACGCCGACCGTCGACGAGTGCGCGCGGTGCGCCGAGCCGAACGCATCGTTCACGTAGAGGTCGCAGCCGGCCGCGAGCTCACGCGCGAAGCCAGGATCGTTCTTCGTCTCGCCGGGGTTGAAGCGCGTGTTCTCGAGCACCGTGAGCCGATCGTCGCCGAGGAGCTCGTGCAGGCGCTCGCGGACCGGCTCCATCACGTGCTCGTCGTCCGGCCCCTTCGGCCGGCCGAGGTGCGAGCACACCCGTACCTCTCGTGCCCCGCGCTCGAGCAGGAGCCGTAGCGTCGGCAGCGACGAGCGGATGCGGGTGTCGTCCGCAACCCGGCCCGCAGCGAGCGGGACATTGAGATCGGACCGGACGAGGACGACCTGCCCGTCCACGTCTGCGTTCTCGAGCGAACGCGGGCGCCTCACGCGACGATTTTCGGCACCAGATCGACGAGACGGCATGAGTAGCCCCACTCGTTGTCGTACCAGCCGAAGACCTTCGCGAACGTCCCGTTCGCCATCGTCAGACCGCTGTCGAAGGTGCACGACGCCGGCGAGTGAACGATCGCCGTCGAGACGAGCGGCTCCGTCGAGTAGTCGAGGTACGACGCGAGAGGCCCATCCGAAGACGCCCGCTCGAAGGCCGCGTTGATCTCGTCGGCCGTCGTCTCTCGCCCGAGGTTGACCACGAAATCCGTGATCGAGCCCGTCGGAACCGGAGCGCGGACGGAGATCCCGTCCACCTTGCCCTGAAGGTGCGGCAGCACGAGCCCGATCGCGCGGGCAGCGCCCGTCGACGTCGGGATCAGGTTGATCGCGGCGGCATGCGCGCGCCGGAGATCCTTGTGTGGCAGATCGAGGATCTGCTGGTCGTTCGTGTAGGCGTGGATCGTCGTCATGAAGCCGCGCTCGATCCCCCAGCCCTCGTCGAGGATCTTCGCCATCGGTGCGACGCAGTTGGTCGTGCACGAGGCGTTCGAGATAATCGAGTGCCGCTCTGGGTCGTAGGCGTCGTCGTTCACGCCCAGCACGAGCGTCACGTCCGGATCGGTCGCGGGTGCGGAGATGATCACCTTCTTCGCTCCCGCGTCGAGGTGCTTCTGGGCTGAGGCACGGTCGGTGAAGAACCCGGTCGACTCGATCACGACGTCGACGCCGAGCTCGCCCCACGGCAGCGCCGCGGGATCGCGCTCCGCAAGCCCTTTGATCTCCTTGCCGGCAACGGTCAGCGAGCCGCCCGAAACCTCCACCTCTTCGGGAAAGCGGCCGAGCACCGAATCGTGGCGCAGGAGATGTGCCATCGTCGGGACGTCGCCGAGGTCGTTGAAGGCAACGATCTCGAAGTCTCCGCCGCGCTCGAGCGCCGCTCGGAAGAAGTTACGACCGATGCGGCCGAAGCCGTTGATCCCTACGCGCGTTTTCGCCATCGCACGGACTCTAACGGCGCGTCACCGCTGCCGACCGGACAGGCGTCGTCACGCGGTCGAAGCGATGCCGTAGATCGATGCAAGCTTTTCGCGCAGGTAGCGAACATACGGCTCGGGGTCGATCTCGGATGTGCCGACGACGCGCTCGAGCGTCTCGCCGGGAGTGAACTTACGGCCGTGGCGATGCAGGTTCTCGCGCAGCCAGTCGCGCAGCGGCCCGAACTCGCCCTGCTCGAACGAATCATCGAGGTCGGGAAGGTCGGCTGTGACCTTCTCCCAGATCTGGGCTGAGATCAGGTTCCCGAGCGCATAGGTCGGGAAGTAGCCGACCGAGCCGCCCGACCAGTGGACGTCCTGGAGCACGCCCTCGGTGTCGTTCGGCACCTCGATGCCGAGGTAGTCCCACATGCGTCGGTTCCATTCCTCGGGCAGCTGCTCGAGCGGGAACTCGTCCGCGAGCATCGCCTGCTCGAGCTCGAACCGCAGAATGATGTGAAGGTTGTACGTCGCCTCATCAGCCTCGACGCGAATGAGCGACGGGGACGTTGCGTTCACCTCGCGATACCACTGCTCGGCGTCGTAGCTGCCCAATGCCTCTGGATGGAGCTCCTGCAGGCGCGGGAAGAAGTGGCGCCAGAACGGGAGCGATCGTCCGACGAGGTTCTCCCACATCCGGCTTTGCGACTCGTGCATGCCGAGGGAGACGCCACGGGCGAGCGGGGTACGCTCGAGCGACGGGTCGATCTGGCGCTCGTACAGCCCGTGCCCGAACTCGTGCATCGTCCCGAAGAGGCCGCCGAGGTGCTCACGGAAGTACCGCGTCGTGATGCGGATGTCGGTGACGCCCGTTCCGGACGCAAACGGGTGCACGGTCGGATCGAGCCGCCAGGTCTCGTCGTCGAAGCCGAAGGCGCGCGCGACCTCGAGCTCGAAGAGCTTCTGCGACGCGAGGTCGAAATCGTGATCGGGAGCGGCGACGCCTCCGTTGGCGGCGACCTCCTTCACGAGCGGCGCCTGATGCTCCTTCAGGTAGTCGAAGAGCCTCCGAACCTCCTTGGTCTTCATTCCGCGTTCGTAGTCGTCGAGCACGATGTCGTACGGCTCGTCGCCCACGTCGAAGCAGTCGATGTACTGCTTGCGCAGATCGAGGTTCTTGCGCAGCACCGGCAGGAAGAGCTTGAAGTCGTTCGTCTTCCGCGCCTCGACCCACACCGAGTTCGCGAGTGCGGCGGAGCGGGACATCTCGGCACGCAGGTCGGCCGGTACCTGGCGCAGCTTTTCCCAGTCGCGGGAGGCCACGCGGATGAGGCTCGCTTCGAGCGAGTCGTAGTCGTGCTGCTCGGCCCAGTCCCGCAGGTCGTCGAGGAGCTTGCCGATCTCGGGGGACGTGAACTTCGTGTGGGCGATGCGGCCGACGGTGGCCATCATCTCGGCGCGCAGCGGCGCGCCCCCCGGCGGCATCATCACGTGCTGGTCCCAGCCCAGCAGTGCCGACGTCTTCACGAGATCGGAGATCTCGGCGAGGCGCCCCCGCAACTCGTCGAACGTGGCCTGACTCACGACGAGAAACCTATATCACCCAGGGGCTCGCCTGCGGACGTAGAGCAGCCCAGCGGCGATGTGGCGGGCCGGAGGGGAAGCTCCGAGGACGACCTTCCCCTCCGGATTAACCGAGCTCGATTCCGTTGACGGTGGACGGGGTCTATATCCACCGTCGGGCGAGCCCGGACCCGCCACACCTGAGCAGTATGGGGATGCTGTTGATCACTTTGCTAGAGGATTTGTAAGTAATGCTCCTGATATCGCTACCGCTCGGCGAACGCGACGAGCGCGCGCAGGCGACGATGGGCGGCGGCCTTCGAAAGTGGCGGTCGGGCCTTCGCGGCCAGCTCTCGGAGCGAAGCCGATGGATGCCGCAGCCGCAACTCGGCGATCTCGACGAGGTGCTCGGGCAGCTCGTCGAGATCGAGCGAGCGAATCGCCTCGAGCTGGATGTGCGCGGCGCGGGCGGTGCGCACGAGGTTCGCCTCGTCCGCGTTGACGAGCCGGTTTGCGCGCGCGCGGGTCGCTGCGACAACGGCGTGCTCTTCCAGACGAAGCACGACGTCGCTTGCGCCGGCCAGGGCGAGCAGGTCGTAGATCGCCTCGTGGCCTTTCGCGTACGCGACGGCGTGCCCGCGGCGCTCGGCCAGCGCCAGCGTAATGCCTTCGCGCGCCGCAACCTCGGCGATGAAACGCACCCCCTCGAGCCCACTTGCCCTCAGCTCGAGATGTGGGTCGCGCGGGCCGGACAGCGAACCGCCGCCGAGCAGCGCGCCTCGGATGTAGGCACTGCGGCAACAAGACCGGCCGACCACACGCTTCGGCGGATGCTCGAGCGGCGCGCCCGAAGCCGAGAGGACACCGGCCTCCCTGAGCACCGTCAGTGCGTGAGCGTCGACCTCGACGTGAAGCTGGTAGCGCGTCGCCCGGTCGAACGCGCGGCGGCGGTAAGTGCGGATCTCGGAGCGCACATCGAGGTGGCGGAGGAGCGCAAACGCGCGTCGCGCGGCCGCGGAGCTCGCCAGATCGAGATGGACCGCAACCGCGCCGCCGCGCAGGTGCCACGCGCCGGAGGCGTGGAAGAGAGCCGACAGCTCGGCCTGGCGGCAGCAGCGCCGCTCCGGCGCGATCTGCGCCAGCTCGTCGCGCAGTTGCTCAGAGAGCATCGAGCTTCTCAGAGCACAACGTCTTCGAGCTCCAGCATTCGCCGCTTGTACCCGACCCCGAGGCCGCCCCAGCTGCCGAGGCCATTCGCGGCGACGACGCGGTGCACCGGCAGGAACGGCGCGAGGTCGCACCGCGCACAGAACGTGCCGGCCGCGCGGGCGGCCCCCGGCCGGCCGGCGAGCGCCGCGAGCTCGCCGTAGGTGACGGTCTCGCCGCGCGGGATCGCGCGGAGCACGCGCGCGCAGTCCCCGTAGAAGCCGTCGTCGGCCCGCAGATCGACGTCTGCGAAGTCGTCGGGGCGACCGTCGAAGTACGCGATCAAGCGTCGCGCGAGGGCATGGCGTCGCCGAGCGAGAGCAGTGGCGGGGATCGTCCCCGACGGCTTCACCTTCGGCCGGGGCAGCTCGGAATAGAAGACGACACCCTCCTCGTCGAGCCAGACCTCGCCCACGCCCCAGCCAGCTGCTTCGTACTGCACGAGCGTCGGCTTCATTCCCGATGTTGTAGCGTCGGCACGTGACGCGCGCCAAGCTCCCGCTCCTCGGGTACGCGTACGTGGCGCTCTGCCTACCGGCGCTGCTCCTCGGCCTCGGCCACCCGGGAGCCGTCTCGGCGCTCTTCACCGGCGCGGCGTTCGCCTATCTCTGGTTCCTCGCCAGCGTGCGCGCCCGGCTGGTTCGCTTCGACCCGGACGGGTTCTTCGCCGGCGTCGTCGTGCTCGGCGGGGCGGCCTTCATCGCACTCCAGGCGATCGCAGTGCTCGGCGGCGACCCGCGCGTCGCGGCTCCGTCGTCCGCCGGAGCGGCGACGGTGATCATCGGCTCGTCGCTTGGCGCCGCGAGAGCTCGCAAGATCTCGAAGTGGTTCGGCTGGGCCGGGATCACCGGAGGCGCCGCCGTGCTCGGGGTCGGGATCATCGAGGGCGCGACCAACTGGACGCTCGTCGGCGATGCCGGCTACGCGTCGTCACTCGGCTTCATGGTCTGGGTCGCCGTAACGGCGACCTATCTCCTGCGCCGCTGAGGGGTCGCGCCTGACGAGCGTGTGACAGTCCCGTCACGGGTGGGCGACCGTTTCGTGCCGGTGTCTGACACCGGCCGTGTCCCACGCGCCACGCCGCGCGCGCTGGGCGCAAGCCGCTCGGTGGTCACTCCTCCGTCGCAAAGGCGTGACGCTTCGGCGCGCGTGTCTGAGGCAGGGTCGAGCGACCGCCGGGGACGTTCATCCGAAGCGGTTTCGCATCGCCATGGTCGCGAACACCGTCGGCAACGGCCCCCGTCGTGGCGACTATTGATGCACTCTTGTTGCACTTCCGTAACGACGGCTGCCGTCGAAGGGCGGCCGGGCATGTCCCGTCGGGCCGGAGGTCGGCCGCGGACGGCAGGCGTGTCGTCGGCAGCGGCCTCGTCGGGGCGAATATCGACGCATTCTTCTTGCACTTCCGTGACGACGGCTGCCGCCGAACGGCCACCAGGCACGTCCGGGCAAGCTGGAACTGAGCCTGGCCGTCGGCGGGTGTGCCCGGACACCCGCCGTGTCCCTCGAGCTCACGACCTCGCTTGTCGCAGCGGTGACCTGTCTCCGCTCGCGCTGATTGCCTCGTAGGCCTCGAGCCGGAGCTTGAGTTCGTCACCGCACCCGGGCCGGCCGCACTCGCAAGCGAAGGGAAGAGCTACGTCGTCCGGGCTCGCGGCGCCGAGTGACTCGCGGTAGAGCCGTGCCTGCGTCGCGGCGACGTCGTTCTCGAAGCGGCGCACGGCTGCGAGATCGGCTTCCCGCGGCGCACGCTCGATCGCGGAGCGAAACTGAGCCGCCGCAAGGTCAATCATCGCGGCGAGCGGCCGGTCGACGGGCAATACCGCGAGGCGAAGCTCCGCTGCCTCGCGTGCGAAGCAGCTCGTGATCAGCAGGTCGAGCTCGGTCGCGTTCGCGCGAGCACGCAGCCCATCGGACGTCCCAAGCATCGGACCGCGCCCGAGCAGGCGCTCGCGCTGCTCCGCAAGGTCGGGGACGAGAAAGAGCGCGTGGTCGGCGAAGCGCAGGACCGCCGATACCGACGTCGGGAAGAGCTGCGGCCCCTCGACCACAACGGCCGGTGACGGCGGCAGCAGCGCGAGATCCTCGAGCACGAGCCTGAACCGATGCCGCGAGGCTTCCACGAACCAGCGAAACATCTGCTGCGGCGTCGCGTCGACCCAGCGCTCGTCCATCGACAGCCGCTGGAACTCGGATCCCGGCATTCGCGGTTCGTGCACCCACGTCCGGTGATCGATGTTGTAGAGCTGAAGATCGAAGCGGCGCGAGAGCGCCCAGGCGATCGAGGACTTGCCACTTCCCTGCCCGCCGCCGATCCAGAGGACGTGGGACAGGTCCACGGCCGTAATGTACGACGCCATGAGCACACACGCGATCTTCCGTCCGCCTACCCCGCACAACGAACCGATCAACGACTTCGCCCCCGGCACGGCTCCTCGTGCCCGGCTCCAGCTCCGACTCGAGCAGATGCGCGGTGAGCGCATCGAGATCCCACTCGTGATCGGCGGCAAGGACGTCGCCACCGGCACGTTGCGGCAGGCCGTCATGCCGCACGACAAGGAGCACGTCCTCGCCGACGTCCATCAAGGCACCACCGAGCACGTGCACGCTGCGATCGAGGCGGGCGCGAAGGCCTGGGAGGACTGGTCGCGCTGGCCCTGGGAGGAGCGCGCCGGCGTCTTCCTGCGCGCAGCGGAACTGCTTGCCGGCCCGTGGCGCGACACCCTGAACGCGGCGACGATGCTCGGCCAGTCGAAGACGGCGCACCAGGCAGAGATCGACGCCGCGTGTGAGGCGATCGACTTTCTCCGCTTCAACGTCGAGTTCATGACCCGAATCTATGCGGAGCAGCCGATCTCGTCGCAGGGAGTCTGGAACCGCCTCGAGTACAGGCCGCTCGAGGGCTTCGTGCTCGCCGTTTCGCCGTTCAACTTCACCGCGATCGGCGCGAACCTGTCGAGCTCGCCGGCGTTGATGGGCAACGTCGTGCTCTGGAAGCCCGCCTCCACCGCAATGCTGTCTGCCTACTACATGATGCGCCTGTTCCAGGAGGCCGGCCTCCCCGACGGCGTCATCAATCTGGTCTACGGGTCGGGCGCGACGATCGGCGATGCGGCCCTCGCGAGCCCACACCTCGCCGGCATTCATTTCACCGGCTCCACCCGTGTCTTCAACGGCATGTGGCGAACGGTTGCGTCGAACATGGAGGGCTACCGCAACTACCCGCGCATCGTCGGCGAGACCGGCGGCAAGGATTTCATCGTCGCTCATCCGTCCGCCGATCTGGATTCCCTCGCCGCGGCGATCATCCGCGGCTCGTTCGAGTACCAGGGCCAGAAGTGCTCCGCGTCGTCGCGCGTCTACGCGCCGTCCAATCTCTGGCCTGAGCTCCGCGAGCGCCTGCAAGAGGAAGTTGCCTCGATCAAGATGGGCGATGTCGCGGACTTCGGGAACTACATGGGCGCTGTGATCGACGGCGCGTCGTACCAGACCCAGGTCGACGCGATCGAAGAGGCGAAGTCGACGGCCGGCACCGGCATCGTCGTCGGCGGAGGCTACGACGACTCCACGGGCTACTTCGTAGAACCGACGGTGATCGAGACGAATGACCCGGATTTCCGCCTGATGCGCGAAGAGATCTTCGGACCAGTCGTCACGACCTACGTCTACGACGAGAAGCGCTGGAGCGAGACGCTCGAGCTTGTCGACCGGACGGCTCCGTACGGGCTGACCGGGGCGGTGTTCTCGGAGGATCGCGCCGCGATCGACGATGCCCGCAACAAGCTCCGCTACGCGGCCGGCAACTTCTACGTCAACGACAAGCCCACGGGCGCGGTCGTCGGACAACAACCGTTCGGCGGCGCCCGCGCATCCGGCACGAACGACAAGGCCGGCTCGATGTGGAACCTCATCCGCTGGGTCAGTCCGCGCACGATCAAGGAGACGTTTGTTCCGCCGCGCAGCTACCGCTATCCGTTCCTCGACACGGAGCCCGACTCGGCCGGAACCTAGAGAAGGGCAGCTGCCGGTCGCGAGAAGTTCGCAACCGGCTGCCGCCCTCCAGACCCGAGCCTTGTCCTCGTCGGCCGCAGTTGGGTCGATCCGTCACCCCGGCGAGGTGGGGGTTTGCCAGAGTGGCGGACAAACCCGATTCAACCGGTTGGCGGGCTGCGATACAACCCCGCACCGGCGCTCATACCGAATTCACACCACGCGGAAGGCCCACGCGACCGCCGTTGCCGCCGTCGCCGTGCGGCCGTACGCGACGGCCACGTGACGGCCGGGAGCGAGCGGCGCCGCCGTCGTGGCATAGATAGTCCCCTTGCGCGGCGTGCCGCCGCCCTTCACGAGCAGCTCCTTCCCGTCCACCCAGAGAGCGGTCTCCGCCAGGTCGTTCGGCGCCGAGATCTGGGCCGCGACCTGCGGCTGTGACGTGGCAATACGGCGGGGGCCAAGGATCTCGATGTGTACAGCGCCGCTTCGATCGGGGCGCCACGCGCCGCCGGCCAGATGGAGCGCCACGGCATTCGCGCCCTGTTGCACGACGGCCCAGCCGTTCGTCGACTGGTACAGCGTCTTCGCCTGAGGGCCGACCGCCGAAGCGGGCGTCGCGGGCGCGGTGGTCGTGGCCGCCTGTTGGGACGAGCCGCAACCGGTGAGCGCAGCCGCGACTGCGATGAAACAGAGGGCGGTGCGCACGACAGCAGCGTAGTCGCCGAGACGCTTCCGTCGGCCGTGAGTCAGGCGTGGCCCGTGCGGTGCAGCTGCGCGTAGATCGAGCGCGCTGTCTTCGCGGGAACACCCGGCACGCTCTCAAGCTCTCCCTCGCTCGCGTCGAGCACGCGCTCCGCCGACCCGAAATGCTGAAGCAGTGCGCGCCTGCGCGCCGGCCCGACGCCCTCGAGCTGATCGAACATCGATTCGCGTGACGCGGCATCTCGTCGCTGCCGGTGGAATGTGACCGCGAAGCGGTGGGCCTCGTCCCGGATGCGCTGGAGCAATTGCAGCCCGGGCGAGTGCGCCGAGAGGATGATCGGCCCCGACCTGCCGGGGACGAACACCTCTTCGATTCGCTTCGCCAGGGCGATCACGGCGACGCGGGGCAGGTCGAGCTCCTGCATAGCGGCCAGCGCGGCACTCAGCTGCCCCTTGCCACCGTCGATCACGACCAGGTTCGGCGTGGCGGCAAACGACTCGTTCCACTGGTCCGAGCCGGGATCGGCGGCCAGGCGTGAGAAACGGCGCGAGATCACCTCGCGCATCGACGCGAAATCATCCTGCCCGTCGACGCTCCGGACGGCGAACTTGCGGTAGTGGCCCTTCTTCGCGACGGCGTCCTCGAAGACGACCATCGACCCGACGACCTCCTGACCTTGAATGTTCGAGATGTCGAAGCACTCGATCCTGAGTGGCAGGGACTCGAGGTTCAGCGTCTCGCGCAGCTCCTCCAGGGCTTCGATGCGACGCACGCGCTTCGACTCTGCGACAAAGGTCTCCGACTCGAGGGCCAGCTCGGCGTTTTGCTGCGCCAGTTCCTGGACGCGTCGCTTCTCGCCTCGCTCGGGGGCGCGGACCGCGACGCGGGAACCGCGCCGCTCCGTGAGGAACTCCTCGAGCGCCGTCGTGTCACCCGCCCCACGGGGGACGAGAATCTGCGGCGGAATCGCTCTCGCCGAGCCGTAGTACTCCAGGCAGAACTGCTCGAGGACCTCGCCGACCTCCTCGCCCGCAGCGTTCTCGAGATGGAACGCATAGCGGTCGACCATCCGCCCGTCTCGGAGCGGGAAGACCTGCACGGCGGCGCGCTCGCTGGACACCGCGACCCCGATCACGTCGATCGTCCCGATCGACTTCCGCTCGACGGCCTGGCGCTCGGAGAGGCGCTCGATCGCACGTAACCGGTTGCGGTAGCGCGCCGCATCCTCGAAGCGCTCCTCGGCGGCCGCCTCGCGCATCTGCTCCTCCAGGCGCCGGCGGATCGGCCGATCCTCGCCGGAGAGGAACTCGATCACCTGCTCGATCACGTCGCGGTACTCCTCCTGCGAGATGTACCCCACGCATGGCGCGTGGCACCGCTCGATGTGGAAGTCGAGACACGGGATGCCACTGTGCCGACCTGGCTGCGGGCCCTCGCACGGGCGGTAACGGAAGACACGGTTCAGGACGTCGAGCGTCTCGCGCACCTTCTTCGCGTTCGCGTACGGGCCGAAGTAGACGACGCCGCGGCGGTGCCGCTCGCGCGTGAACATGACGCGCGGATAATCGTCGTCGACCGTGACCGCGATGTAGGGAAACGACTTGTCGTCGCGCAACCGCACGTTGAACGGCGGCCGGTGCCGCTTCACGAGGTTCTGCTCGAGATGCAGCGCCTCGACCTCGCTCGACGTGACGATCGTCTCGATCGTCTCGACGCGCGACGCCATGTGCTTGATCCCCTGCCGCGTGTCGCTCGAGCCCGCCTGGAAGTACGAGCGAACCCGCGATCGCAGCGACTTCGCCTTGCCCACGTACAGGACGTCGCTCCGGCCGTCGCGGAAGATGTAGACGCCCGGCCCCCGCGACAGGCGCTTCAACTGGCTCTCGATCCGGTCCTCGGCCATCACGGCAAATGTAGACGGCTACCCTCGGTCGCCGTGAAGGCCCTTCCGGCAGCAGGTTCCGTGGTCACTGTCTGTCTGCTCACCGCCTGCTCGGGCGGCGGCTCGCCGAGGATGATCGGCGCCGCGGAGGACGCAGCCCGACAACCGAACGCCGCCGTCGCCGCGGCCCGGATGGATGAGGCAAGCAGCGTGGGCTTCAACACGGTCCGGCTGACTCAGATGTGGACGACGGGCGAACGTGCCCTGAATGCGGTCGACCAGACTGCACTTGGCAATGTGATCAAAGCGGCGAAGGCGCACGGCATCCGCCTCGTCCTCTCGATCTACCCGGTCGGCTCGAGCGTCACGCCGTTGACACCGCCGGCGCGCGCGGACTTCGCCGCCTTCGCGGCCGACATCGCGCAGCGCTATCCCGACCTGCAGGACTTCATCATCGGCAACGAGCCGAACAGCAACCGCTTCTGGATGCCCCAGTTCGGCGCCGGGGGCGAGGATGTGGCAGCGAGCGCCTACGAGCAACTGCTCGCGACGACCTACGACGCCGTGAAACGCGTGAGACCGCACTCGACCGTGTACGGCGGCGCCCTCGCTCCGCGCGGCAGCGACAGGCCGAACACGGGCCGCGACACGCACTCGCCGACGGCGTTCATCGCCGACCTCGGCGCGGCCTACGACGCGAGTGGCCGTTCGCTCGCGATCATGGACGCCTTTGCTTTCCATCCGTACCCGGAGACGGCTCGCACTGGGGTGTTACTCGCCCACCCGCAGTCAACCTCGATCGGCCTCGCTGACCATGCGAAGCTCGTCGGGCTCCTCGGCGCAGCCTTCGACGGGACCGCCCAGGACGGATCGACGCTGCCGATCCTCTACGACGAGTTCGGTGTCGAAACGACAATTCCGGCCGCGAAGCGGTTTGCGTACACCGGAACGGAGCCGCCGGCCACGCATCCGGTGAGGGAATCGACCCAGGCTTCGATCTACTCCTCGGCGCTGCAGGCCGCGGCCTGCCAGGCAAACGTGCTCGGGATCCTGCTCTTCCACGTCGAGGACGAGTCGGCGCGCTCGGGCTGGCAGTCGGGTGAGTTCTACGCCGACGACTCGCCGAAGGCATCCCTTGCGCCGGTGCGAGCGGCGGCACGGCGCGCGCAGGCGGACAAGCCGACGGGGTGCCGCCCCGGGTAACGTTCGCAAGGTGAACGCGGAGGGAAAACCGGGCGGCCAGTACGTCGCCTACACGTTCTTCAGGATCGATCCGGCGTGGCGTCGGTTGCCGATCGAAGAGCGCAGTGCGGCGAAAGATGCGTTCGCCGACGTGCTGGAGGAGTTCGCACCGCGCTTCGACACGTTGAGGCTGTACTCGACAACCGGGGTGCGGCCCGAGGTCGACTTCTTCCTCTGGAAGATCACAGAGCGTTACGAGGATCTCGGCGAGCTCGGCGCCGCGCTGAACGCCACCCCACTCGCCGGCTGGCTCGATACGCCCTACAACTACCTCGCGACGACCAAGGCCTCGCAGTACACCTCTGCGAGGCGTGCGCGCCGGATCGCCCCGAAAGGCTCGCCGTATCTCGTGGTGTATCCGTTCGTGAAGATCCGGCCCTGGTACGCGCTGTCGGAAGAGGATCGGCAGCGCGCCATGGACGAGCACATCCGCATCGGGCGCGAGGAGTTCCCGACGATCCACAATCACACGACCTACTCGTTCGGGATCGACGACCAGGAGTTCATGACGGCGTTCGAATGCGACGAGCCCGCCGATTTCATGCACCTGATGCTGCGGCTGCGCGACTCGGAGGCGTCGCGGTACACCGAGCGCGACACGCCGATTTTCGTCGGGCAGCACCTGCCGATCCGCGAAGCGCTCGCGCGCCTCGACGGGGTCGGGGCGCTAGTCGAAGATCACCGTTAGCCCGGTGATCTCGCCGCGTTCGTGCTCGAGGACGAGGCGCCCGGTGCCACCGCGGAGCCAGACATATGCTGCGACGACCTCTCCACCCTCCTCGTCTGCCTGGATCCCGAGCAGCTGGATCTGGTCGTCGGGCGGCTCTTCCCGGTAGGCGCGCCGGATCTCGTCGATGCCGATGAAAGGCCCCGCCGGCACGTTCTCGAACCGTAACTCGGCGTCCGGGGCAAACCGACCGAGCATCGGCTCCCAGTCGCCAGAGCGCACGGCGTCGTTGAACGCCCCCACGTGCGCCCGCATCAGATCGGGGCCGGTCACGCCAACCTGCGCTGGTCGAGCCAGGTGCGGATGGCAGCATACGCACACGCGGCTGCGACGAGGAAGAAAACGAGCGCATCGCGACCCGAGAGGTGGCCGAACAACCACCAGCCGATATCGACGACGAGCAGGGCGACGGCGGCGTAGAACACCCACTGCGCGCGCGAGGGCCACGTCTCGATCTCGCGCCGGCCGATGTCGCGCCAGAAGAAGTACGCGACGACGGCGATCGCGATGAAGAACGCGAACCGGAGCAATGTCGACGCGGTGGCGAGCGCCGTCTCCTGGTTGAGGACCACGATCGCAAGCGCAACGAGTGCAAGGATTCCGAGGTTCCGGATGAAGGGGCTGATGTTTCTCATGCCGTCATGTACGCGCGGACGCCGAGGGCCGCCGCCACGAGTGTTGCGCCACTGAACCAGGCCAGCCGCGCACGCGGGTCGGCCGGCGCGTAGAGCCACGGCGAGAGCACCGCGAGCAGGGCAAAGGTCCCATATGCGTAGTGGAGATGGTCGGCCGCGCGGCGATGGTCGGAGAGCAGCAGGAGCCCGAGCGCAACCTGTGCGACGATCAGGGTCTGGGCGAGTGCGAGCAGCTGAGCGACCGCCTTGCCCGCCCGTCTGCGACGCGCGACGAACGCCGCAATCGAGGCGAGCGCGCAGACCGTGATCACGAGGAATGCGTTGATGTGGTGGGCCGTTAGCATCGCTGGCGAAAGAAACCTACCGAGAGGAAGACAGTGATCGAAGAAGGCAAGCCCGCGCCCGATTTCGAACTGCAGAGCGACAACGGCGAGAGCGTCAAGCTCTCCGACCTTCGCGGCAAGCAAGTTGTCCTCTACTTCTATCCCAAGGACGACACGCCCGGCTGCACGACTCAGGCCTGCGGCATTCGAGACGCCTACGGCGAGTTCGAGCGGGCCGGCGCGGTCGTGCTCGGGGTCTCACCGGATGACGAACGGTCGCACGTGAAGTTCAAGAAGAAGTTCGAGCTGCCGTTCACATTGCTCGCCGACGCCGACCATCACGTCGCCGAGGAGTACGGAGTCTGGGTCGAGAAGAAGTACAAGGGCCGCACCTACATGGGGATCGACCGTTCGACGTTCGTGATCGACGAAGACGGGAAGGTCAAGAAGGTGATGCACAAGGTGAAGCCCGACACGCACGCCGACGACGTGCTCGCCACCCTGCGTTCCTGATCAGCTAGAGGCTTGATGTGAAAAGCACGCGCACTCGCGGCCGTGGCTCAGACGCAATTCCACATCAAGCCTCTAGGCGAGCCGGATCGGCTAGGCCAGCGAGACGACTTCTTCGCTCTGCTCGGCGGCGTAGTCGTCACCGAGCTTCGCGCGCAACGTCTGCTCGAGCTCGCCGCTCGCTTCCAGCTCCTCGACGATGTCGGCGCCACCCACCAGCTCGCCCTTCACGAAGACCTGCGGGATCGTGGGCCAGCCCGAGATCGCCGAGAGGTCCTGCCGGATCTGCGGATCGGGGAGGACGTCGACCGCCGTCACCGAGGCGCCTGTGCGCCGCAAGGCCTTCAGCGCGCGGTCGGAGTTGCCGCACATCGCGAACGATGGGGTGCCCTTCATGAACAGAGCAACGTCTGACGTGCCGAGCACCTCGTTGATCTTCTCCGTGTAGCTCACGTTGCTCCTTTCGTCCTGATGCGCAATTCATGGATGGTGCCGTCGGCGAGCGGTGTTGCAAGCGCCTCATAGACGCGGCGGTGCTGTTCGACGAGCGAAAGCCCCGCGAGCGAGGACGACGTCACGATCACCTGAAAGTGGTCGCCGCCGCCCGTGCGATCGATGACGTCGAGCTCGGTGGCGTCCGGAAAGGCCTGCTCGAGCAAGTGGCGCAGTGGTTGTGTGCTCACGAGTCGATCGTAGCGATCGAGAGCTGGTCGCCCGGCTGTGCTCCCGCGGCCGCACCCTCCGCCAGCTCGATGACGACCTTCGCGCCGCGCTGCGACGCCATCCGCCACGGACGCAGGCCGGAGACGACCTTGAGTACGACGAGGTCAGCGTCGCAAAAAACGACGTCGATGGCGAAGCGCATGAACAGCATGTGGATCGACCCCGCGGGTCGAAAGAGCATCGACTCTCCCGGCTCGAGCCCTGCACGGCCAAGAAGCCCGCGCATGCGCTCGAACGCGTTTCCGGCGATGTGGCAGCGGTCGCTCAGAACGCTCCCGTCACCCTTTGTGATCACAGCGGTCTTCATCTTCGGGTGACACCTCCTACCCCTTCGTAGTGATCTTTGCCGACACGCGCAAGGTTCGCCGTCGAGCGGTTTCTTCATTCACGCAACACCTCAAGCCGCACGTCAAAGCACTGCCGCATCATCGCCCCTCAACGCCGCCGAAGGGAGGTGCAACCGCATGAAACTCCGCGATTGGATCGAGCTGCTCCGCATCGAGCTCTACCGCGAGGAAGGGCAGACGATGGCCGAGTACGGCGTCGTTCTGGCCGTGATCACCGTCGGCGTCGTCGCCGCGATCGGCCTCCTCGCTGTCGCGATCGCCGGCAAGCTCGGCAGCCGTGACGAGCGTCCTCACTGGCTAGCCATCACCCGGACGGGTCCCGGACCGAATGCCACCGGCACCCGTCACTCCAAGCAAACACCCTTCAGCTCCGCACGAACCATGAATCACACCGCCGCCACCCATAACACTCCCGCCCGCCTTCGCGACGAAACCGGCCAGACGATGGCCGAGTACGGCGTGATGCTTGCGCTGATCACGCTCGGCGTCGTCGGTGCACTCATGCTCCTGAACGGGGCGGTTCTCGGGATGTTCGGACGCATCGCCGGCTTCCTCGGAGGATGAGCATGCGCGCGAATCAACTGCAGCGCGAGGACGGTCAGGCAATGACAGAGCTTGCGCTCGTCATGCCGATCTTCGTCGTTCTGCTCCTCGCGATCGTGCAGTTCGGGATCGTGTTCAACAACTACCTGACGCTGACCGACGCGACTCGCGCGGGTGCGCGGAAGGCAGCAGTCAGCCGATTCATCGGCGACAACGGCGCCTCTGCCGTCCAGGCAGTCAAGACCGCGGCGTCCGGACTCAATCAGACGGCTCTTGTTCCGACCGTCACTTCGACGAATACGAGCGGGGCGAGCCGACTGGACGACTCCAGGTGATGTCGTATCGGTCACTGCGACGTACCCGTACACCATCAACATCCTCGGCTTCAGCGTGAAGACCGGAAGCCTCACGTCGACCACGAAGGAGCGCCTCGAATGACGACGCTCGCGCAACGAGAGCGGCCAGGTCATGGTGCTCACAGCGCTCTTCATGGTCGTGATGGTCGCAATGACCGCCTTTGTCGTCGACGTCGGATCGTGGTTCCGCGCACAGCGCGCCACACAGTCGACCGTCGACGCTGCCGCTCTCGCCGGGGCTCAGGCGCTCCCGGCCGATCCGACCACAGCTTCCGCCCTGGCAGTCCAGTACGGGGGGAAGAACGGCGGCGGGGTTGCCGCGCGCGAACATCACCTTCGCAAGCAAGTACACAGCGAACGACACGATCCGAATCTCGACGACGAAGTCTGCGCCCGGCTTCTTCTCCTCGGTCTTCGGACTCGGCAGCGTCACCGTCGGAGCGCACGCCTCTGCTGTCGCCGGCGTCCCGTCCGATGCGGAGTACGTGGCTCCGATCGTCGTCAACATCCAGCACCCGGATCTCTCTGGGCCAGGTTGCCCCTGCTTCGGCCCGGGGCACCAGACCAGCCTGCCGCTCGGCAAGACGGGTGCGCCCGGCGCGTTCGATCTCCTGAACCTGAACCAGGGCCAGACGAACGGCACGGTCGGAGCGAGCACACTCGCCGACTGGATCCAGAACGGCTATTCGAAGTATCTGCCGCTCGGTGGCTACTTCTCCGATCCGGGCGCGAAGTTCAACGGCAACCCGTTCCAGGGTGCCCTCGACGCGCGCATCGGCACCGACCTTCTCTTCCCCGTCTACGACACGCTGACCGGGCAGGGCTCGAATGCCACCTACCACGTGATCGCGTGGGTGGGCTTTCATCTCCTCCCCGGTTCGTCCATCTCGGGCAACAGCGGAACCCTCATCGGCTACTTCACCAAGGTCGTCTGGCAAGGGATCCTGCCCGCCTCCGGCCCCGATAACACACCAGATCTTGGCGTCCGCAGCGTCGCTCTCGTCGACTGATTCTCTCCCTGACCCCGAAACAGAAAGCACATCGCAGCCATGACCTATCGCGTTCGTAACATCATCATCGCCGCCGTGCTTGCACTCACCGCGGCGATGCTCGCGTTGTTCTACGTCGCCAACTACAAGCGGCATGTGCAGCACAGCGAGAGCACCGTCGCCGTCTTCGTCGCGAAGGGCGACATTCCCGTCGGCACATCCGGCGCGGACATCTTGAAGCATCACATGCTGACGTCGTCGCAGGTGGTCCAGCGGACGATCGTGCCCGGCGCGATCTCCAACGCGGATCAAGTGCAGAACCTCGTTACGACGGCGCCGATCTACTCCGGCGAACAGGTGACGCTCCGCCGGTTTGCAAACCACGTCGAGCTCGGGCCGCGCGCCCAGTTGCACGGGTCGTTGCGCGCCATCTCGCTGGAAGGCGATTCGGCACAGTTGCTCGCCGGCACGATCAAGCCGGGTGACCATGTCGACATGCTCGCGACGTGGAGGTATTGCGGCACGGATACCTGCATCGTCAGCCGTGATGTCGCACGCAACCTGCTCGTGCTCCAAGCGCCTGACGGAGCAACCTCGAAGCTGGGGACGTCGCAGACCACCTCGATCATGCTCGCCACCAGCGACCGGCACGACGCTCAGAAGGTCTGGTGGGCGGCAAAGAACTCGATCGGCTGGACGCTCGTACTGCGCCCGGTCTCGAATGCGACCGACAGCCCCGAGGACGCCGAGAGCACGGGCTCGATGACAGTCGACGGCCTCACCCAGTCAAATACCAATCACTTCAACCAGGTAGGTGCAAAGTGAGCACCGAGACTCAACAGATCAACCCGGCGCGCGTCTTCTTCACCGGCGATTGCGACGGATTCGTCAACCTCCGCGAGTCGCTCGCCGACCACCCCGCCATCGAGTCGATCGGCTCAAGCGACAACGTCGCGCAAGCTGCCGGCGCTCTCGCCGGCGGTCACCTCGATGTCGTCGTCCACGCCACGAACGAATCGTCGTTCCCGGCGAGCGAGATCGCTGCCATTCGCGAGCACACTCGTGCACCGGTGATCGTGGTCGCCTCGAACGAGGCGGCAGACCTGCTCAACGGCGCGATGGACGCAGACGTGGCAGATGTGCTGCTGCTACCCCAGCTCGTCGAGAACGTCGTCTTCACGATCAGGAAGACCGCCCATGTGAAGCGGGCGACGTCCGCGGTCAAGCGGGTCCACACAGGACGCGTCGTGACCGTGTTCTCGCCCAAGGGCGGCACTGGCAAGACGGTCACCGCGGCGAATCTCGCGGCGTCGCTGGCTAAGCACCTGCAGAAGCGCACGCTGCTGATCGACCTCGACCTTCAGTTCGGTGATGCCGCGATCGTATTGGGGATCGAACCGGAGAAGACGATCTACGACCTGGTCGTCGCGCCGGGCGAGCTCGACTTCGACAAGCTCCTTGGCTACACGACGAAGCATCCGTGTGGCCTCGACATCCTCCCCGCTCCGTTGCGGCCCGAGGACGCGGAGCTCGTCACCGAGTCGAAGATCACACGCCTGCTCGAGGTCGCTCGTGAGTGCTACGACGTGATTGTCGTGGACACATCGCCGTTCTTTCACGGCCCGATGCTCGCGACGCTCGACCGCACCGATGAGCTGTTGATGCTGTGCGGGCTCGACGTCCCCACGCTCAAGAACGTACGGCTCGCCCTCCAGACCCTCGAGCTCCTCTCGTTCCCGACGAACCGGGTTCGATTCGTGCTCAACCGGGCCAACTCGAAGGTCGGCTTGACAAGGCGTGAGGTCGAGGCGGCGTTGAAGGTCGAGGTCGGCAACGAGATCCCGTCGGAGCGCATCGTCCCGCTGTCGGTGAACCGCGGCGAAGCCGCCGTCCTTGCCGAGCCGGGAGCCGACTACTCGAAGGCGATCCTCGAGCTCGCAAAGTCGATTCTGCCGCAGCAGAGAGAGCCGAACACAAAGCGCCGCGGCCTCAGCCTGTCGAGGAGTTGAGCAGACCATGGGACTTCACGATCGTCTCTCCCGGCAAGGGGAAGGCAGCACGGCAACCATTCCTTCCCCGAACGGTCATCGCCCGGCGACGGCCGCCACGGATGCACCGGAGGTGGATCCTTACGCCGAACTGAAAGCACGCATCCACCACGCCTGCATCGCGAAGCTCGGCCCCGAGCTCTTCCGCCAGGAAGAAGGAGAGGACCTCGGGGAACGCGTCTACCGGGCGGTCACCGAAGAGCTGACTCTCGATCGCACGCCTCTGACGCGCGAGGAGCGTCGCGAGCTCGTACGGCAGCTCACGGACGACATCCTCGGCTACGGGCCGCTCGAGCCGCTCCTGCGAGACGACTCCGTCACGGAGATCATGGTCAACGCGTTCGACAAGATCTACGTCGAGCGCAGTGGCCGGCTCGAGCGGACGGACATTCGGTTCGTCGACGATGCCCACGTCATGCGCATCATCGACAAGATCGTCTCTCAGATCGGACGGCGCGTCGACGAGGCCTCGCCGATGGTCGATGCGCGCCTGCCTGATGGCAGCCGTGTCAACGCGATCATCCCGCCGCTCGCGCTCAACGGCCCAACCGTCACGATTCGGAAGTTCTCGCGTGATCCGTACACGATCAACGACCTGATCACCTTTGGAACTCTCACCGCGAGGTCGGCCCAGTTCCTGGCTGCGTGCGTGAAAGGCAAGCTCAACATCCTGGTGTCGGGCGGTACGGGCACCGGCAAGACGACGACGCTGAACGCCATGTCCGCGTTCATCCCGACCGACGAGCGCATCGTGACGATAGAGGACGCGGCGGAGCTTCAGTTGCAGCAGGACCATGTGATCACGCTCGAGTCCCGCCCCGCGAACATCGAGGGTCAGGGCGAGATCAAGATCCGCGAGCTCGTCCGAAACGCGCTACGAATGCGCCCCGATCGCATCATCGTGGGAGAGGTCCGAGGGGCCGAGACCCTGGACATGCTCCAGGCAATGAACACCGGTCATGAAGGTTCACTGACCACCATCCACGCGAACTCACCGCGCGACGCGCTTGCGCGGCTCGAGACGCTCGTGATGTCTGCTGGCGTCGAGCTCCCGCATCGCGCGATCAGGGAGCAGATCGCAAGCGCCTTCGACCTGCTCGTCCAGATCCAGCGACTCGTCGATGGCTCCCGCCGAATCACGCACATCTCCGAAGTGCCTGGCATGGAGTCCGACGTCGTCACCCTGCAGGACATCTTCATCGCCGAGCCGCCGTCCGAGAGCCAGAACGACGGAATGCATCGCCTGCTCTCTCCGCTCCGCTCATCGGGTCTCAAACCACACTTCCTCGACAAGCTCGCTGCGAACAACGTCGTCCTGCCGGCGACCTTCTTCGCCGCAGACGACTCCGATCAGCTTCGCGCCACCTTCGCGGCGACCGGATTCGGGGGAGCTTTCGAATGAGAAGGGTGCACATCACTCTGCTGGCCCTTGCGACCGCTGGGGTACTGACCACCTCCGCTGCCGGTGCGGGCGAGAGGAGTGCCGTTCGTATCGCCGCGATCGATACGAGTGGCTTTCCTGTCATCCGGGCGACGATTCTCGCACCACGAGGATCGACCAGCGTCCATCTCCGCGAAAACGGCCGTCGCGCAGTCGGGCTCTCGGCGACGAATCTCGGAAAGTCCAAGGCGATCGAACTCGCCGTCGACCGATCGGAATCGATGCGAGGCGGTCCGCTGGCGAACGCCATCGCCGCGGCGAAGACCTTCGTCTCGGCGACCGGCGCGAACGACACCGTCGGAGTCGTGATCTTCGGCCGTTCGGCAGTCACGCTCACGCACGGCGAGCGGGGCGCGAGCGACGCACTCGCGGCTCTGTCCGACGTCACCGTCGACACGCGGAGTGGGACGGCGCTGTACGACTCGATCGTCGATGCCGCCGACCAGCTCGGCAGCGACAGCAGTCCCGGCCGCGCGATCGTCGTGATCACCGATGGGAAAGACGTTTCGAGCCTGCACTCACTCGGTGAGGCGGTCAGAGCCGCTCAGCTCGCCCGCGCCTCCGTCTACACGATCGGAATCGGCGGCCCGTCATTCACTCCTGACCAGTTGCGCGAGATCGCGACCGAGACAGGTGGAACCTATCGGCAGGCAGCGAGCGCACGCGAGCTCGCGTCGATCTACGGTTCGCTCGAGAACGAGCTCGCTCGAACCTGGCAGCTGACCTACGACACGGCTTCGCGGCCCGGCGACACGTTGCGCCTGACCGCGACCGTTCCGGGCGCCGGCACGGCGACGAGATCGATCTCTCTCCCCCAGTCGAACGATTCGGCGGGGGCCGACCACCCGTCGAACCTGATCCCGAGTGCGGGTTACAGCTCGGCGGGGACCGTTGCGATCAGCCTTCTCGCGGGCCTTCTCGTCCTCCTCGCAGCTCGCTTCTGGTTTGCGGCGCGCCAGGGGTCGTGGGTGAAGGCGCGCCTCGAGCCGCACCTTGGCGTGGTGCGCGAAGTCGGCAAGAACCGCCGACGAAAGACAAGACAGGCGACTCGTGCGCAACTCGTCGACGGGATCGAAGGAGTCTTCGCGAACCTCAAGCAGTTCCGCGCGGTGCAGTCGATGATCCAGCGCGCTGACCTCCCCCTCCGCGCGGGTGAGTTGATCGCGATCTGCACCGGTGCGGCATTTTTCCTCGGCATCGTGATCGCGATTGCCGCCGCTTCCCCGTTCGGGGCGCTCGTCGGGATGGCCGCGGGCTTCATGCTCCCACTCCTCTACGTGCGTGTGAAGGCTTCTGCTCGCCTCAGACGATTCGAGAACCAACTGCCTGACCTGCTGATCACGATCGCGGCGTCGCTGAAGGCGGGCCACTCGTTCCGCCAAGGCATCCAGTCGGCAGTCGAAGAGGGGGCCGAGCCTGCCGCCAAGGAGTTCAAGCGTGTTCTGACCGAGACGCAGCTCGGCAAGACGATGGACGACGCGCTCGGCGACATGGCGGAACGCGTCGGCTCGAAGAACTTCTCGTTCGTCATCACCGCGGTAACGATCCAGCGTCAGATCGGCGGCTCGCTCGCCGGCCTATTCGACATGGTTGCCGAGACGGTGCGCCAGCGCCAGCAGTTCGCGCGCAAGATTCGCGGGCTCACCGCGATGGGCCGCATGGCCGCCTACACGCTGATCGGTCTCCCGTTCTTCATCGCACTCGCGGTCACCGCGATCAACCCGACGTTCATGGCGCCCCTCTACCACACCAGCACAGGGCACCAACTCATCTTCATGGGCCTCGTCCTGATGACGATCGGCTCGCTCATGCTCAAGAAGATCGTCTCCTTCAGGGGGTAGACCACAATGCTGCTTCTCTTCGCACTTTTGCTGTTCGGTGGCGCCGCCTTCCTCGTCGGGGAGATCGCCACGTATCCAGCTCGCCAGAAGGAGCGTTCGCTCAAGCGTGCATCAGAGTACGGGCGCGCCAAGATCCGCCCCACCGACCTCGAGCGCTTGCGGTTCCGCGAGCGTGTACTCGCACCCGCAGCCTCTCGCTTTGCCTCGATCCCTCTCAAGCTGAGCCCGCGGACGACCGTCGAGTCGGTGCAGACGAAGCTCATCGCCGCCGGGCTGTCGCAGCGCATTACGCCGCAGGCCTTCCTTGCGATCAAGGGCGGCGCCCTTGTGGCCGGTCTCGTGCTCGGTTTCCTCCTGCCGACGCTGCTTGGTTCCGTCGCCGGTGCCCTCCTCTTGATCCCGACCTTTGGGATGATGGGGTTCCTCGGCTGCGATTCCTTCCTGACGATGCGCATTCGCGCCCGTCGCGAGGCGGTGCGCGCCGAACTTCCCGATGCGCTCGATCTGCTCGCCGTCAGCGTCGAAGCCGGCCTCGGCTTCGACGGCGCAGTTGCAAAGCTGACCGATCACATGGACGGCGCCCTCGTCGATGAGTTCGCGATCACCATGGGCGAAATGCGGATCGGGGAATCGCGCCAGGTCGCGTTGAAGAAGATGGCCGACCGCGTTCCTGCCCCAGAACTCGCGGCGTTTGTGCGCGCCGTCGTTCAGGCCGAGCAACTCGGCATCTCGTTGGGCCGAATTTTGCGTGTGCAGGCCGCCGACTCGAGGCTTCGCCGTCAGGCTGCGGCGGAGGAGAAGGCGATGAAAGCGCCGATCAAGATGCTCTTCCCGACCGTGCTCTTCATCTTCCCCGCCATGTTCCTCGTTGTCCTCGGCCCGGCGGTGATCAACATCCTGAACATTCTCAAATGACCCTCGAGACCGAAACAGGATTCGGCACCGGCCTCAGGTCGTCGATCGAGCGCAAGCAGGCGGTCAGCGAACTCGTCGCCGAGACGATGCCGCTCGCGCGCGAAGCGGCGGAGCTGCTGCCGCCGGAGGACGAGTGGGCGACGTCCCCTCCCGACGCATTCGTCGAGGAGGTCGCCGTCGCACCTGACACGTCCGGAGAAGAGCTCGAGACCGTCAGGGCAGACCTTCGCGCCGCACTGCACGAGCTCGAGGCGCTCCGTGACCGGGAACGTGAGTTGCGCGCCGCGACCGCCGAGCAGTCGCGGTCTCAGTCACAGCAGCAGATCGATCTCGCGGAGCGCTCGGCAGAGCTCGAGGAACGGGAGCACTCGGTGGCCAATCGGGTCAAGGACCTCGAGCGCGAGCGTGCGGAGCTCGTCGAGCGGCACACGGAGATCGTTGCCGAGTACGCGCGCGTGACGGAGCTCGGGACGCACGTCGACGGTCGCGTCGAGGAGCTCGAGCAGGCCGAAAGCGAGCGAGCGCGGGCCGCCGGAGAGATCGCAAAGCAGCTCGCCACGGTTGGCGAGCGCGAGCGCGAGCTGAAGCGCGAACGCGTCGCACTCGAGGCGACGGCACAGGCCACCGAAGCGCGGGTCGCGGCACGCGAGCACGCCGTGCGAGAACGCGACGATCTTCTCGCGCAGCGCGAGCGGGCCGTCCGCGAGCTCGAGGCGCAAACCGCCGGTGAGCACGCGCGAATCGACGCCCGTGAAGAGACTCTCACCACCGCGGAGACCCGGCTCGCCGAGCGGACCAAGCTACTCGACGACGTCGAATCCGAGCTCGAGCGCAAGACCGAGGCACTCGCGGTTTCGGCGACCGAGGCAGAGGTCTCGATGCGCGCCTGGGAGGAGCGCCTTCGCTCGCAGGAGGAGCGCCTCGATCGCGAGCGGCAGAGCCACGGCCAGGCCTCCCAGGATGCATTCGCGCTGCTGGCCGAGCTCGAAGCACGGGAGGCTGGGGTCGTTCGGCGCGAATCGGAGGTTTTGGCCGCTCAGTCCCGGCTGCAGGCAGACGCTGCGGGCGCCGACGCTGTGGCCGCCCGCGCACGCGAGCTGGACGTACGCGAGATCGCGCTGAAAGCGCTCGAAGCCGATCTCGAGGGACGCAATGCAAGCGTCGCGCAGATCGACCTCGCCGGAGCCGCCGTCGACGAGTTGCGCGGCGAGCTGCAACGCCGCGAGGACGAGGTCGACGCTCACGAGCGGTTGCAGGCCGAGCGGCGTGAACGGCTCGAGAAGCGAGAGGAGCGGCTCACCAAGCTCGAACAGGATCTGAAAGACCGCGCCGCCCACGCCGAGCAGATCGAGGAGGAGCTTCGCCTCCGCGAGGCACGAGCGGAAGCCGGCGTCGAGATCCGCGAGGACAAGCTGGACGCGCTCGCGCGGGACCTCTCGGCTCGTGAGGAGAAGATCGCGCGTCGCGAGCATGACCTGGCCGGCTACGTCGGCGAGCTGCAGGAAAAGTTCCGCGAGCGCGACACCGACTGGTGGACGAAGCAGCTCGGACGCGCGCCGTCACCGCTTGCCTGATCACCCTGCTTGATCGGGTTCGCGTCGGGGGCGCAGCTACAATGCGCGCGCCGCGCGGATGTGGCGGAATTGGTAGACGCGCACGGTTCAGGTCCGTGTGCCCGTAAGGGCGTGGAGGTTCAAGTCCTCTCATCCGCATTCACGTTTTACGCGATTCCTGGGGACGCTCCGCGGACAAGCGAGGAGATCCCATTGAGCCAAGAAGACGTCCTAGCACCGTTCACGGAGGCACTTCGGGAAGACGCAACGAGGCTCGAGACACACGCGGCCGAGGTCGTGACGGTGGCGATCCCATGGGCAGCGAATTTTCCGGCGAGCAAACGCCCGGGGTGTCGACGTGGCTCTAGGGATAGCCGGGCCAATGCGTGAGACAGCTGCCAAGCTTCGAACCGCAGCCGATTGGTTTGACGTTGTGATCATTTCGACGAAGTGAGTCAAGCCGACGTTCGATCACGATCGTAGGCGTCGAATGCCGCCCGGAAGGCGTCGTGGGTCCGCTTCAACCACCGCGCCTACGCGTCCTCGAACTGCACGACCGAGGTGCCCATGATTGTCGCAAGGTGCCAGAGGTGAACGCCGGATTCGATCGAGCCCTGGTGAACGAAGACCGTTAGTCGACCGCTGACCTCCGCTCGTCGACCCGTGACTTGCACGCCGACTGCCGTCCGACCACGATGAAGCCACGGTGTGGCTTTTCGTGCTTCTCTTGCTGCTGAGCGTCGTGTCCGGAGCCGCCGTTGGATACACCAGCGCTGCCGCGCTGCGTGGCCGCGGCCTTCGGTTCGTCGCGATCGGCGGTCCCGTTCACGATCATCGGCGTCGCCGTCGCCATTCCGGTTGACCTGGCATGGCCCCTAGGAAGCGTGGTCGGTATCACTGTCGCGCTTGCGATCACGGGACTCGAGGTCGGACTCGCTGCCTACACGATCCGACACGGGATCGGGACGAGCCAGCCGCAGCAATACCTCTCATAGCGTGAGCCTTCAGGCCCTGGTGCGATATCAGCGCTTGGCGTTCGGATCGCCACCCGGCCGCACTAAGCTCACTCGATGCTAGGAGCTGAGGCCGCCAGCGCCGGATGGGTCGGGCTTGTCACGATCATTGTCCTTGTTGGGCTGATCACACTGGGCGCACGGCTGATCGGGGCATTTAGGCGCCGCAACTCAAACTGACCAACGCTGCATCGAAGCCGGTTCCCGCCACCTCCCCGGACCTCCCTCCACCAGCTCGAAGTGGACCGACCGCGGGCATGGAGACATGCTCGAGGGTTGTCGCGCCTGATCCCAGCCCCTCTGGCGGAGGAGGATCCCACTGTCGCGTGCGCGGCGGCGGGGAACTCTTGTGCATGTAGTCGCGATCCTCGAGGCCAGTGGTCAGAGACACACGCGTTGCCTTCACACCGTCAAGGCTGGGAGGGCTTCCGCGTCTAGCGACCGACCGAGTCGCGGCGGCGCCTGAACCGTTGCTTGCGCGGAGGTGGTCTCTTGACCATCAGCCAGCCAACCCGGATCGCGGCCGCAGCCGGGAAGACAAACCAAAACCGCGCTCCGCCGTCGTGGATCAGGTGGTAGCTCATGCCGCCCCCCATCAGGGCGAAGACGCCTGCCTCGACCCACCACGGGGAGTAGTCAAACCCGGACGTGATCACGTTTCAGACGATAGAACGCCTTGATGCGTCCGGATAGGGGCGGCTGCTCCTCACCTGCACTGCCTGACCGGTAGGTTGGCGAAGCCGTCCGGCCCCGGGAAGGCGGACGTTGACGGCGCAGGGACATCCGAGAGCGACTTTCACCCGGGCGATCGAGCGCGGCAACCTACTTATCGCCGAGACCACCCTGCGCGAGCTCGGACGGCCCACGCTCGGCGAGCTGCTCGAGCTCACGATCCTGATCGCGTTCAAGGACCCTCGGCGGTATCCGCGTGTGGCGGCCCGCTGGCTCGTCCGCTATCTCGAGGCCCAGGCCGACGCGACGATCGACGACGCAGCGTTCACGGTCGCGTGTCTCGAGGCTCTCGCCGGCCCGAACAACCTGCACGCCGCGACTGCGCTGCGGGACATGGCCGAACGGGCTTCCCGACGACGGGTATCGCACGGGACAACCTGAATCGCTGCCGTCTCGCACGGCGCGATTCCCTAACCGGTGGGGCACAATGGCGTCGAATGAGGGAGCCATGCCACTTCGCACCGTGACACGGGCCGCTCTGCTCGTTGCGGCGGCCATGACGGCCGCCGTCTGCTTCTCGGGGGACGTGCTCGGCGCAAGCCATCCGCTTCCCACGACCGAGGTGATCGTCACCCTGAAGGGGGCGCCACTGTCGGGATTCGGCCGCACCCTCCAATCGGCGTCGCATGCGACGTACACGAGGCAGCTCGAGGCCGCGCAGGGCGAGCTCGCGCGCCGGGTCGAGTCGGCCGTCCCCGCGGCGCAGGTGCGGTGGCACTACCACCTCGTCGCAGACGGACTCGCCGTCGTCGTCCCTCGCTCCGAGCTCGCAGCGCTCGCGCGCGTACCAGGGGTCGACCATGTCTGGCCGAACGTTCGCTACCACGCGCTTCGCGCAGCGGCGGGGCCGGAGCAGATCGGAGCGGACAAGCTCTGGGGCCCGACGTTCTCGACCGCGGGGAACGGCATGAAGATCGGGATCATCGACGACGGCCTCGATGCCTCGAACCCGTACTTCAATCCAAGTGGCTTTCAGTACCCACCCGGATTTCCGAAGGGCCAGACGAAGGCCGCAACGCCGAAGGTGATCGTCCAACGCACGTTCGCACCTGCGTCGACGACCTACAAGTATGCGAACACGCCGTTCGACCCGACGAGTTCGTTCCACGCGACTCACGTCGCCGGCATCGCCGCGGGCGATCACGGCACGAGCGCAAAGGGAACGACGATCTCCGGGGTAGCGCCGAATGCGCAGATTGGAAACTACAAGGCGCTCACGATCCCATCGCCGGACTTCGGCCTCGACGGGAATAGCGCCGAAATCGCCGCCGCGATCGAAGCTGCGGTCGCCGACGGGATGAACGTGATCAACCTGTCTCTCGGCGAGCCTGAAATCGAGCCGAAGCGCGACATCGTGGTGCAGGCGATCAATGCCGCGGCGGCTGCAGGTGTCGTACCGGTGGTTGCAGCCGGGAACGACTTCGGTGACTTCGGGTACGGCTCCGTCTCCTCACCCGGCAGCGCGGCCGGTGCGATCACCGTCGCCGCGGTCGACGCAGGCGACCACATCGCCGACTTCTCATCGGCGGGCCCGACGCCGGTGTCGCTCGCGATGAAGCCCGACGTTGCGGCGCCTGGCGTCTCCGTGCTCTCGTCGCTGCCGGCGAACCAGGGTCTCTTCGGTCTTCTGAGCGGAACGAGCATGGCATCGCCGCATGTCGCCGGCGCGGCCGCGCTCCTGAAAGAACGGCACCCCACGTGGACGGTCGAGCAGATCAAGTCCGCGCTCGAGCAGTCGGGCGACCCGGTGCATTCCGCGAGCGGCTCCGAGGTGCTCACGACGCGTGAGGGCGGCGGCCTTGTCGATCTCCCCCGCGCCGACAATCCGTTGATCTTCGCCGCTCCGACGGGGCTCTCCTTCGGCCGCATGCTCCGCAATACGAGCGCGTCGGCGACCGTCTCCCTCTCCGACGCGGGCGGCGGCGCCGGCGACTGGACCGTGGCGTCACTCGTGCAGACGGGTGGCGGAACCGTCAGCGTCCCTCCGGCAGTAACCGTTCCGGGGACACTCACGGTGAAGGCTCAGACCGCGGGCGCAGCCGCCGGCGACGTCACGGGTTTTGTCGTTCTGTCGCGAGGACCGGACGTCCGCCGCATTCCATTCTGGTTCGCCGTCAGCGCGCCACAACTCGGGACCGAAGCGCACACGACGCTCAGCCGCCCTGGCACCTATCGCGGAACGACCTCCGGAGGCCCCTCGAAGATCTCCGTCTACCGCTACCCGACCGGAGGCGACGTGACCTACGCAGGCCCGGAGCGCGCGTATCGCATTCGCGTCAAGTCGCCGGCAAACTTCGGAGTGGCCGTGCTGTCGGGTCAGGCTGTGCCGCACGTCACCTTCGCCGGCGCCGAGGATCACCTCGTCGGCTACACAGGCCTGCCTCTCGACCTCAATCCGTATCGCACCTCCTACGGCGCGCACGTGCGCGTGGCTGGCGCGGTCTTGCCGGCGCCGGGCATCTACGACATCGTCTTCGACACCCGCTCGGCCGCTTCAGCCGGACCGTTCACCTTCCGCCTGTGGGTCAACGATGTGACTCCGCCGACGGTACGGATTGTTCCGTCCAACGGCCGGATTCGTCTCGTCGCAAGCGACGCTGGTTCCGGCGTCGATCCTCACTCGATCGTCGCGACGGTGGACGGCAAGGCGGTGAGGCCAATGTGGTCAGCCGGAACGATCACGCTGCCTGCACGCCCCGGACGGCACGCGGTCGTGCTCCACGTCTCCGACTACCAGGAGGCGAAGAACATGGAGGATGTCCCGCCGATCCTCCCGAACACGACCACGCTGCGCGCGACCGCCACCATACGTCGCTAGTCGCGGTCGTCGATCGTGGGCAGCGCGGCGAGATCACGCTCGACTGCCTTCGCGAACTCGTCCGTGTCAGTCTTCACGACGCGGAGATGCGACTTCCGGCGCTTTCGCTCGCGGCGCACGCTCGTGTCCATGCCTGTGCGACGGGCCAGGCGCGGCCATTCCGTGGCCACGACGAGCACGACGGCTGCGGCGAGCAGAACGATCGCGACGATGCTCACGCGATACAGGATAGGCGGCCGGCACCGATCCGTGTGGGGTGCCCTTTTTCACCCTTCGCAAGCCCTGACAGACTGTGCTCCGATGGGCAAAACCCTCCTTTCGCTGTTTCTCGCGGCCATGGTGGCCGCTTCCGTCTCCGGGTGTGGCTCGAGTTCCACCTCTTCGAGCGGGACGACGGTCGGCACGACCTCGGCCTTGACGACGACCCCGACAACCACGGGCCATGCTGCAGCGCCTGGACCGACATCGTTGACGATCTTCCGCGTGCGTTCAGGCGAGCTCGGCTCCGAGATCGTGCGCGTGGCGCATACGCAGGCAGTCGCCGCTGCGGCGCTCGAAGCGCTCGGGCTCGCTGCACCCGTCACGATCGCGAACGGAACCGCCACGGTGCAGCTCGACGCCGCTTCGCCGGCCGAGGTCGCGGAGATCGTCTACACGCTGACCGAGTTTCCCTCGGTCACGCGGGTCGATGTCGCGGGCCGCACAGGCCTCACCCGCGACGACTTCGCGGCGTATCTGCCTACGATCTTCATCGCGTCACCGTCGGCAGGCGCCAGCGTGCCCTCGACGTTCACCGTCACCGGCAGCGCGGTCGTGTTCGAGGCGACGCTCGTCGTCGAGCTTGTCCGTGGAGGCAAAGTCCTCGTGAAGCAGAGCGTCACCGCATCGGAGGGCGCCCCGGCGCGCGGAACGTTCGAGACCACGCTGCGCGCTCCGTCTGCCGGCGACGCGACCGTTACCGCCTTCGCACCGTCGGCGGAGAACGGGTCGCCGCAGCACCAGGTCGACGTGCCGGTGACCGTCACGCCTTGAACTGCTCGCCGTGGGAACCGCCAAACCTCTGGCTACAATGCGCGCCGCCGCAGAACCGGTCCCCGGTAGCTCAATTGGCAGAGCATCTGACTGTTAATCAGAGGGTTGTTGGTTCGAGTCCAACCCGGGGAGTAGCACCCATGCGAGGTGCCGAGCGTCCCTGACCACGCCCTGACCCACGCCCAGGCACACACTCTCAAAGAGTCGTCGTGCGGCCGTGTGCTAGCGGCCAAACGGCGACGCTCGATGCCGACTTCGTAGTAGGTCGCCTGGCGCCGTCCATCACCTAACAGTGGCCGTCGCGTAGCTCGAAGAGCAGCTCTTCGACGTCGTTCTTGTGCGAGCCGACTCGGACGAACCCGCACTTCTCGAGCACCCGGATCGAGGCGACGTTGCTCGTCGCGACCCACGCGTGCAGCGGTCGCTCGGTCACCTCGCCGGTGAGCTCCTGAAGCGCACGTGTCGCAAGGCCCTTGCCCCAGAACTCCCGTCCGATCCAGTAGCCGACGAGACGCCGCCCCTCCTGCTCCCAGCACCCGACGTTCCCGACCACCTCGCCCTCGTAGACGATCGTCTTCTTCGTCAACGAGTCGTCGGCAAGGAGCCGCCGCCAGTGCGCGTCGAAGGCCTCCCGGTCGCGGGCCGGGAAGACCGCCATCCGGTTCGCCTCGGGCTCGCGCTGGTGCTCGAAGAACGCGTCGAGGTCACTGACGACCACTTCCCGCAGAACACCGTCCACCCCGAGGACGCTAGCGCGATTGAGCCGAGCCCGGGCCAACCCGTCGTCGATCCTCGCGTCTTCGCCTGCGTCGGTCTGGAAAGGCGGTGGTGGCGGATAAGCCCGGCGGTTACGACAGCGTGGCGACGCGTTCGAGCAGGCGCTGGAGCGCTTCCTGCAACTCCTTCGTCCGCATGGGATCCGAGTGCTGCAACTCGCGCCGGAGCTCGCGCTCGCGGAGGCGCCAGATCAGCTCCTCCCCGGTCGCGTCGTCGATGCCCTCGGCGACGGCGCGCGCGTCGAGCTCCGCGAGCAGTCCCACGGAGTCGGCGTCCAGCGGCGCGCCGTGGACGATGTGAGCGCGCAACAGACGGTGCTGCGAGTCGTAGAAGTGATCTTCGGTCAGTTCCGCAAGCAACGGCTTCAGTCGCTCGTGCGCGAGCACACCGGCAAGTGCGTTCCGCTCGAGCTTGGCGCCCGCGTCGAGCACGCGCTGCGACGCGGGCGCAGCAGCTCGTGCGGAGGCTGAGCCGGCGCGGAGCTGCACCGTCATTCCGAGCTTGTCGTTCGCATAGCGCCACGCATCCTGGCGCTCCGGCGAGTCCGGAGCCTCCTCGAGGAGCGTCTTCACCGTGCGAAACGCGCTCTCGCGGTCATCGGCGCGGTCGATCTCGATGCGCGCGCGATAGACGAGGTACGGCTCGGCCTTCGCGAGTCGCGCCTCGAAGTCATTCGGGTCGTCGGCAGGATCGACGCCGGGCGGCAACGGCACGACCTTGACGTCGAACCCTTGCCGAACGGCCAACGCCATCCCTCGCAGCGTTGCCGTCTCGCCCGCGGCATCGCCGTCGAATGCAAGCCAGAGTCGCTTCGTCAGCCGGCCGAGCTCTTTCAGATGCTGTTCGGTGAGCGCCGTTCCCATGCAGGCGACGACCGGCTCGAACCCCGCCTGGCGTAGCGCGAGAACGTCGGTGTTGCCCTCGACGACGCAGGCGCGGTCCTCTTTTGCGATCGCGGCGCGGGAGCGATCAAGTCCGTAGACGACCCAACCCTTGTGGAACAGCTCCGACTCGCGCGTGTTCACGTATTTCGCGGGCAGCGGATCGTCCTCGTGCAACCGGCGCGCCTGGAATCCGAGGACACGGCCACGCGCGTCGGCCAAGGGGAAGAGCAAGCGTCGCTGGAAATAGTCCTCCCCACGTTGCCGCAAGAGCCCGGCAGCGTTCAGCTCGTCGCGCGTGAAGCCCTTTTCGAGCGCCTTGCGGACGAGGCTCGTGCCACCAAGCGCGAGACCAAGCCGGAACTCACGGCACACGTCTTCGTTCAGCCCCCGACCCTTCAGGTAGTCGCGCGCCATCCCACCCGCCTGCGAGTCCCACAGGGTCCGTTCGTAGAACGTCGCCGCCTGGTCGAGGAGGGCGAACATGCGCTCACGCCGCTTCCGCGCAAGGTCGTGCTCGGGCGAGCTCTCCTCGTACTCGATGGGGACTCGGAAGCGCTCGCCGAGCCACTCGATCGATTCCGCGAAGTCGAGGCCCTCGGTCTCGCGCACGAAGGTAATCAGGTCGCCCTTCGCGCCACAGCCGAAGCAGTAGTAGAGCTTGTCGACAGCGTTGACCGAGAACGACGGCGTTCGCTCCTCATGGAACGGGCAGCGGCCCGTGTAGCGCGCGCCGGCCTTGCGCAGCTGAGTGCGCGCCGAGACGACTTCGACAAAGTCGGCGGCCGCCTTCACGGCGTCGACAGAGGTGTCCTTGATCCGCGCCATCAGAGGGAGTCAGCGTACGACAGTGCGAAGCGATCGGTCATCCCTGCGATGAACTCGACGATGTCATCCTTCGCCTCGCCCCGGTCGACAAGGTGGGCGTAGATCCGGCGAATCGCGGCGTTGGCGCGGTCGTGCTCGGGCTTCGTCGACTCGCCGAGGTAGACGTGGTCGAACATGAACGCACGCAGGGAGAGCATCGCTGCGCCGACCTCGCTGCCTTGCACGATGTCGCCCGCCTCGGCCGAAGACTCGATGAGGTCGTGCACGAGGGTGTCGATCCGCGTCGCGCCGGTCGAGCCCAGGACCGCCAGCTCGTCTTGTGGGAGGTCTCCTTCGGCGAGGATCCCGTAGCGAAGCGCGTCGTCAATGTCGTGATTGATGTAGGCGACCCGGTCGACGACGCGGACGATCTTGCCCTCGAGCGTCTCGGGCAGACGCTCGCCCGTATGCGTGAGGATCCCGTCGATCACCTCGTGCGAGAGGTTCAGTCGCCGGGCGATGCGGGCTGACTGCTCGTTGTGGCGGAAACCGTCGCCGCCGGCCGAGCGCAACAACTCGTCGAGAACCGCCTCGCCGGCGTGGCCGAACGGCGGATGCCCCATGTCGTGGCCGAGGCCGATCGCCTCCGTGAGATCCTCGTTCAGCCGCAGGGCCCGCGCCACGACGCGTGCGATGCCCGTCGTCTCGAGGGTGTGGGTGATGCGCGTTCGGTAATGGTCTCCGGCCGGGTCGATGAAGACCTGTGTCTTCCCCTTCAGGCGGCGGAACGGCTTCGAGTGGACGATGCGGTCGCGGTCTCGCTGAAACGGCGTGCGGATGCGGCATTCCTCCTCGGGCCGCTCGCGGCCGCGGCTCTCGTACGAGCGAACGGCGAGGGGCGACAGGGTGCGGCTCTCCACCTCGCGCATATGCGTCGCGAAGGCGTCGGCAACTCTTCCGGCCAGCTCCGGCATGCGGCCAGGGTAGTCGGTCGGGCGGCCGTGACGGCTCGCCGTTCCGGCGGCCACCGGCCGAACGAGACAGCGCCTGCGCGGACGAGCCGCGAGCCGCCATGGCCGGTGTCAGACACACGCGTGAAACCGTTGCGAACAATCGACATTTGGCTCGGCGCCGCGGGTTGCGTGGTATCAGACACGTGCGCGTGGGTGTGACTTACCACACACAGCGGTGTGACCGATCCTCCGCAGCTGACCGGTTCGGGGCCGTCGGATTCGGGACGAGGGAGCTCAGATGATGATCGGCACGGTTCCGCCGTCGGCCGACCACGCCGCGCCGGTCACGTACGACGCTCGCTCGGACAGGAGAAAGACAACGACCGCGGCGATCTCCTCCGGCTCTGCGAGCCGTCCGAGCGGCCGACCGGCGCCGACCTTCGCAAGCACTTCATCCCGGTCTCCCTGCTGGGCCGCGAGACCGCCTTCGCCGAGCCAGGCGTCGGTCGCGGTCGGGCCAGGCGTGACCGCGTTGCAGCGAATGCCGTCGGCCGCGTGAACGTCGGCAACGAGGCGCGAGAACGAGAGCATCGCCGCCTTCATCACCGAATAGTCGGGCATCGTCGCCGAGGGCCGCTTCGCCGACGTCGAGGACACATTCACGATCGAACCGCCCCTGCGCGCGCGCATCCCGGGCAGGACCGACCGGGTCGTCCGGATGGCGGTCATCAGGTTCAGCTCGAAGGAGAGATGCCAGTCGGCGTCGGTCAGCTGCTCCAGCTTCCGGATCTCGGTGCCGCCCACGTTGTTGACGAGACAGTCGACGCCCCCGAACGCCGCTTCAGCCGCGGCGACGAGCTCGTCGGCCGCGGCCGGATGGGTCAAATCGGCCGCGACGTGCAGGTCGCCGATGCCTTCCTTCCGGCGGCCCGAGGTGACAACGCGCGCGCCCTCGCCTTGGAGTTGGCGCGCGACTGCGAGCCCGATGCCGCCGGTGGAGCCGGTGACGATGCACACCTTGTTCTCGAGTCCGAGCTCCATGCCATCGCTACGTTAGCGGCGTGACGACCATCCTCCTTGCTCGCCACGGTGAAACCGACTGGAACAGCGAGCGTCGCTGGCAGGGCTGGGCCGACCAGCCGCTCAACGACGTCGGCCGCGCCCAGGCCACCGAGCTTGGAGCGTCGCTCGCAGGGCATGCGATCGATGCGGTCTACTCGAGCGACCTGCTGCGCGCGACAGAGACGGCGCGCATCGTCGCCGAGACGATCGGGCTGCCGGTCACCGTCGATGAAGGGCTCCGCGAGGTCGACGTCGGTGACTGGTCGGGCCGCGTCCATTCCGAGATCGAGGGACTCGACCCCGAGGGTTACGTGCGCTGGCAGAACGGCGGCAAGGGCTGGAACGGGGGCGAGAGCTACGAGCAGATGGGCGAGCGGGTCGTCGCTGCGATTCTGCGGATCGCGCGAGCCCACCAAGGCCAAACGCTCCTCGTCGTCACCCATGGTGGCTCGATCAGGGCTTGCCGCGCCACGGCCGCCGGCGTTGCCTACGCCGCCTCGCGGACCTTCACAATTCCCAGCATGGGCAACTGCGAGGTCGCCGAGCTCGCAATCGTGGATGGCCGACTCGCCGAGTCACCGGATTAGACTGGTCTGGGAGGGAATCGGGCCAGGTGACCACCATTGACTGATCGAGCTCAGGTTGCGCAGTTCGGCGGGCGATGGTGACGCTCGCGTCGAACCTCGAAGCCGCGCGGAGCCAGATGGCCTTCACGTTGGGCTTTCACATCATTCTCGCGTCGTTGGGGGTGGCGCTACCCGCGTTGATGTTGATCGCGAACTACCGCGGTCTGCGCCGTAAGGACGCGGACGCGTTGAAGTTGGCGCAGCGGTGGTCGAAGGCGGTGGCGGTGACGTTCGCGGTGGGTGCGGTGACCGGAACGGTTCTTTCGTTCGAGTTCGGGCTCCTCTGGCCGGCGTTCACGGGGCGCTTCGGGGGAGTCTTCGGGGTGTTGTTCGCGATCGAGGGAATCTTCTTCTTTCTCGAGGCGATCTTCATCGCGATCTACATCTTCGGTTGGAAGCGCCTGTCACCGTGGACGCATTTCTGGACGGGCGTGCCGGTCGTGATCACCGGTCTTGGCGGCGCGTTCTCGGTCGTAGCGGTGAACTCCTGGATGAACCAGCCTCAGGGGTTCTCGCCGGCGACGGGCAAGATCACGTCGGTCGAGCCGTTGAAGGTGATCTTCAACCCGGCAGTCCCTTACGAGGTGCCGCACATGATTCTCGCCGCCTATCTCGTCACGGGGTTCCTCGTAGCCTCGATCTATGCGGTCGGGATGCTGCGCGGCCGGCGCGACCGCATCTATCGCCTCGGGCTCTTGATTCCGCTGACGGTCGCGTGCATCGCGACGCCGATCCAGTTTGCGGTCGGCGACACTGCCGCGCGGGCGATCGCGAAGAACCAGCCGATCAAATTTGCGGGGATGGAATGCGTCGAACAAACCTCGACCGACGTGACCGAGTACATCTTCGGGCGGTGCACCTCGAGCGGCGTCAAGGGCGGCATCGGGATTCCGGGGTTCGATTCGTTCCTCGTCGGCTGGAGCACGAGTACGCAGGTGACGGGACTCGACTCGGTGCCGCCGGACGACCGGCCACCCGACAACACCATGCTCCATTGGGCCTTCGACACGATGGTGGGAATCTGCACGATGCTGATCGGTCTCGGACTCTGGCTCGGGATCGGCTGGTGGCGGAAGAGAGACTTCCCGCAGTCGCGCTGGTTCCTCGGAGCGGTCGCGGTGTCCGGAATTGCGTCGATCGTCGCGCTCGAGTGCGGATGGATCGTGACCGAGGTCGGACGCCAGCCGTGGATCGTCTACAACGTCATGCGGACATCGGATGCGGTGACGAATGCGGATGGCATCTGGATCACCTTCACGTTGATCCTTCTTCTCTACGTGGCACTGGGCGCGACGCTGATCATCTCCCTGCGGGCGATGTCGCGGCGCTGGCGCTCAGAGGACGTCGACGATGACGGTGGGCCTTACAGCCCCGAGTCGACCCCGCCTCCGGATCTCGCGTCAGGGACCGTGGGATGAGCAGCGCCAATGCCGTCGCCGCCGCGCTCTGGATCGGAGCGACGATCTACGCCGTCTTCGCCGGCGCGGACTTCGGCGCGGGACTGTGGAGCCTCCTCGCGGGCAGCGGCGACCGCGGCCGACGGCCCCGCGAGCTGATCGACTGGGCGCTCGGGCCGGTCTGGGAGGCCAACCACGTCTGGTTGATCTTCGTGATCGTAGTGCTGTGGACGGGATTCTCCACCGCGTTCGAGGCGATCTTCTCGACCTTGTTCGTCCCGCTGAGCCTCGCGGCGCTCGGCATCGTGTTGCGCGGATCCGGGTTCGCGTTCCAGCACACCGCGCGCCGAGCCGCCGGTCGGCGGGCCGCTGTGACGCTCTTCGGGTTCGCGTCGGTACTCACGCCGTTCTTCATGGGGACAGTTGTCGGCGCGATCGCCGGTGGGCGCGTGCCTGTCGGAAACGCCACGGGTGATTTCGTGACGAGCTGGCTCAATCCACTCTCGCTCGTGATCGGCGCGCTCTTCGTGGCCACCGGTGCGTATTTGTCGGCAGTGTTCCTCGTCAGCGATGCGCGGCGGGCAGGCGCGACCGACCTCGAGCGCTACTTCGCACAGCGAGCGCTCGCTGCGGCGATCCTCGCCGGCGCGCTTGCGGCGGCAACGCTGATTCCGTTGCACAGCGACGCGGACTACGTCTTCAACCGCTTGACGAGCGACGCGGTCCCGCTCGTCATCCTCTCGCTTGCCTGTGGACTCGGCGTGCTCATTTTGCTCCACCGAGGCGCTCGGCGCGGAGCACGCCCACTCGCCGTAGGCGCCGTCGCCGCAGTGATCTGGGGCTGGGCGGTCGCCCAGTACCCCTACGTGTTGCCCGAGAAGCTCACCATCTCCGCCGCAGCGGCGCCGAGCGACACGCTCACGAGTCTGCTGATCGTAGTCATGGTCGCGATCGTGGTCGTGGTGCCGTCACTTGGGCTCCTCTACACGCTCGCCCAGCGCAACCTCGTCGAAGAGACTTCCCGACCATCGGCACATCCCAAGACGTAAGTCTGGTTGCGATGCTTGTCGACCGCTCGCTCCCGTCGGAGACAGCCGGGCCGCAACGGATACGCTCCATGGCTTGGAGGACTACACGAACAAGTACAAGGGCGAGCAGGTCGAAATCGCGCTCTTCGGCGGGGAGTATCAGGACGGCGTGCTCACTGCGTACTGCTACCTCGAGGATGTGGCGCACATCGAGTTGAACGGGCACATCCTGATTCCGCTGCAGAACGTCGCGTCGCTCCATTGCTCGAGTCGCTGTGATGCCCCGGAGCCCGACTGGCCGCCTCGCGGCCTCGCCGAGGAAGACCCGGACGACCCGCCCGACGAGCTGTAACACCGCATGCAAGGCCGGCGGTTCCTCGTCCTCCGAAACGCTCTGAAGGCGTGGCTGCTGCTCGTCGTCTTCGCGCTCGTGCTCGCCGCGGTCGGCTGGCGGCTCGGCGGCTACCGTGTGGCGCTCCTCTTTCTCGGCTCGGCGGTGATGGTCGCGAGCGCCCTCTACGCCTACGCGGATCGCATCGTGATGGGGATGGTCGGCGCCCGGGAGTTGCTTCTCGGTGAAGCGCCTGCGCTGCATTCGACGGTCGAGCGGCTCGCCTCGCGGGCGGGCGTCGTGAAGCCGAAGCTGTACGTGCTTCCGGACGGCTACCCACGCGCTTTGTCGGCCGGGCGCGGTGCCGGCGGTGGCGCTGCGCTCGCGCTGTCAGTGGGGCTGATGGGCGTCGCCTCTCCTGCCGAGCTGGAAGGCATCGTCGCCCACGAGCTGGCGCATCTCCGCCACCGGGACGTGCTCGTTCAGAGCGCGGCGGTTGTCGTCGCGGCCGCGATCGTCGAGTCGTCACGCGTTGGTGGCGCCCTGCAGCGCACGCTGCTCGTCGTCCTCGGCCCGCTCGCGGCGGCGTTCGTCCATCTGCTCCTGTCACCCAAGCGTGAGTACGAGGCCGATCGCTTCGCAGCCGACCTGTGCGACTCGCCGCACGGCCTGGCCGACGCGCTCGTTCGCCTGGAGCAGGCGATGCAGCTTGTCGCGTTCGAGGCGAGCCCGACCACCGAGCCGCTCTACACGACGAATCCGTTCGCCGACGAGGGGTTGGCGGCGCTCTTCGCGTCGCACCCGCCGGTCGGCGAGCGCGTGCGCCGGCTGCGCGAGCTCGACCCGGACTGGCGCGAGCGCCTGCGCGCGGCCTGAAACGACGAAAGGCCCTCTCGCGAGGGCCTTTCGAGAAGATAATGGGCGGCGTCCTACTCTCCCGGGGGATTGCTCCCCGAGTACCATCGGCGCTAACGGGCTTAACTTCTCTGTTCGGAATGGGAAGAGGTGTTTCCCCGTCGCTATGACCGCCCAACTTGTGAGTTCCCGCGAAGCGGACGCACGTGGCGCCGCACGGTCGCGGGAGGCGCAACTGAATGCGCACCCTCAAAACTCCATAGCTACGAGACATGAGTTCTAAATCAAGACCTCGAGCAATTAGTACGGGTCCGCTGAACACATTGCTGTGCTTACACGTCCCGCCTATCAACGTGGTGGTCTTCCACGGCTCTTACTCTCTCTAGGAGATGGGAGGCCTCATCTCGAGGTGGGCTTCCCGCTTAGATGCTTTCAGCGGTTATCCCATCCAGACGTGGCTAATCAGCAGCGCCCTTGGCAGGACGACTGATACACCAGAGGTCCGTTCGTCTCGGTCCTCTCGTACTAGAGACGACTCCTCTCAAGCCTCCAACGCCCATGGTGGATAGGGACCGAACTGTCTCACGACGTTCTGAACCCAGCTCGCGTACCGCTTTAATGGGCGAACAGCCCAACCCTTGGGACCTACTCCAGCCCCAGGATGCGACGAGCCGACATCGAGGTGCCAAACCCTTCCGTCGATGTGGACTCTTGGGAAGGATAAGCCTGTTATCCCCGGAGTACCTTTTATCCGTTGAGCGACGGCACTTCCACTTGTTACCGCCGGATCACTATGGCCTGCTTTCGCACCTGCTCGAGCTGTCGCTCTCGCAGTCAAGCTCCCTTATGCCATTACGCTCTACGCACGATTTCCAACCGTGCTGAGGGAACCTTTGCGCGCCTCCGTTACATTTTAGGAGGCGACCGCCCCAGTCAAACTACCCACCAGATGCTGTTCCCGCCCCGGATTACGGCAGCGGGTTAGAAGCCCAGAACATGAAGGGTGGTATCCCAAGGTTGACTCCACCGACACTGGCGTGCCGGCTTCAAAGCCTCCCACCTATCCTGGACAACGTGCACCGAACTCCAACATCTAGCTGTAGTAAAGGTTCACGGGGTCTTTCCGTCCAACCACGGGTACTCGGCATCTTCACCGAGACTACAGTTTCACCGGATCCCTCGAAGAGACAGCGCCCAACTCGTTACGCCATTCGTGCAGGTCGGAACTTCGCGTGAATCCCCTGTTTCCAGAGGCGCAGACTATCCCTTCACCTTGACGTTAAAGCTCGCGAGTATCGCTTCAGCGGCGTAGCGCCGGCGCCCACTCGGATTCATTCCCTGAGCGAGCTCGACGATCTCGACGAGACCGTCGCGGCGTAGGTGCGCTCCTTCTGCCATCAGCTGGCAGACAGATGCGAACCGATCGAAGTCGTACCGCTTACCGGACAGAAGCGGGTACCGCTCGAAGTGCGGAACGATGCGCTCGAGAATGTCCTCGAGACGCCGCGTCTCCCACTTGAGGGTCTTGTCGCTTCGGTCAGGCCGGATGCTCCCGCACCCGAAGTACGCCTTGATCGCATGAAGCACCTCGGCCCGGTCTCCGTTCTGGCTCACCGAGAAGCCCGGCCTCACCTCCCAGCCCACGAGCAACGAGCCTCGCGGAGCGATGGAAATGGTGAAGCAGCCTTCTCCGTCGACGTACCCGGAGATGTAGACCGAGAGGAACTCGCGACTATTGTGCCAAGGGCCGGCGTCTGATCGCACTCGTAGATTATCCGGCATACATACACCGGATGGAGTTGCGATCTCACGGTCACAGCTGTGTGAAGAAACTGTGCCGATCAGTCGTTACGGGGTCAACCTTGCCTGTTGATGAACAGGGGGCGACTTCCCACGGGATTACCCTTTCGCTATGACGACGTCCTTGAAAGCGTCGCGTACGAGGAGGGCTTCCCCGTTATTAGCCGGTTTTACCGCCAGGATCACTCCTGACTCGGGCAATTCAATTACCCGACAAGGAATTTCGCTACCTTAGGACGGTTATA
>CAWJGF010000028.1:197500-346212 GCA_963842335.1 uncultured Thermoleophilia bacterium
GTCCGCTCCCGGTCGAGGATCCGGAACGCTTGCTCCGCAAAGAACTGTGAGTTTGCGTCCAGGACGGCGTCGTCGAGGATCGGCCGCTCCTTCGAGAGCCCCGACGGATCGCCGATCCGGGCGGTGTAGTCGCCGACGATCAGCACGATCTGGTGACCGGCTCGCTGGAAATCGGCCAGCCGCTCGAGCACATAGGCGAAGCCGAGATGGACGTCCGGCGACGTCGGATCGACGCCGAGCTTCACCCGCAGGGGCCGTCCGAGCTTCAGCTTGGCGTCGAGCGCGCCCTCGGGCAGGACGTCGACGGCGTGGGAGGTCAGGTCGGAGGCGGCGGACTGGGTCACGACGGGGGCTAGACTACCCCGGTTCTGGCGCTCTTCCGGAGAAATCGCCGCCGGCCGAAACGCCGTCGCATCCGCAAGCTTCGACTCCTTGCCCTGCTCGTCATTCTCGGGCTGCTGGGCACGGCGTCCTTCACCTTCGGTCTTTTGACCGCGGTCGCTGCCAAGATCCCGCAACTCGACCCGAAGACGCAGCGGACACAGGCGAACACCTATGTCTATGCCTCGAACGGCCACACGGTGCTCGCGATCCTGCGGGGCTCGCAGGCGCGAATCGTCGTCCCGTCGAACCGGATCTCCCCGTGGCTGAAGCACTCGATCGTGGCGATCGAGGACAAGCGCTTCTACGAGCATCGCGGCGTCGACGTGCGCGGCATGGGCCGCGCCCTCTGGGCCGACATCAGCCACCGCGGCACCGTCCAGGGCGGCTCGACGATCACCCAGCAGTTCGTGAAGAACGCCTACCTGACGAGCCAGAAGTCGATCGGCCGCAAGCTCTTCGAAGCCGCCCTCGCCTGGCAGCTCGAGCAACGCTGGTCCAAGGACCGGATCCTGACGGCCTATCTGAATACCGTCTACTTCGGCAACGGCGCCTACGGCGTCGAGCAGGCCTCGCGGATCTACTTCCACCACAGCGCCGCGACGATGAAACCTGCGGAGGCTGCTCTCCTCGCCGGCATCCCCGAGGATCCGAGTCTCTGGGACCCGGTCTCCCACCCGATGGCGGCGAAGCAGCGCCGCAACCTCGTGCTGGAGCAGCTCTACGCGCAGGGGTTCCTCACACGCAGCCAATACGTGAACTCACTCGTCTACCCGATGCCTGATCCATCGAAGGTGAACCTCCCCTCGACCCAGAACGTCACGGCGCCGTACTTCGCGAACTACGTGAAGGACCGCCTCGTGAAGCACTTCGGGCCGCGCAGAACCTTCGGCGGCGGCCTGAGGGTGCGGACGACGCTCGACGTGAACCTGCAGAAGCTCGCCCGCAAGGCGATCGCCTCGGTGCTGCATAGCCCCTCCGGCCCGACCGCGGCGATGGTCGTGCTCGACGCGCAGACCGGCGACGTGCTCGCAATGGTCGGCGGCGAGAACTACCACAAGAGTCAGTTCAACCTCGCGACGCAGGGAGAGCGCCAGCCCGGGTCGTCGTTCAAGCCGTTCGTGCTCGCGACGGCATTGAAGGAAGGCATCGCCCCGTCGAGCATCCTCACATCGTCGAAGCACGTGACGATCAATGCCGACGGCCGTCTCTGGCAGGTGAACAACTACGAGGGTGAGGCGCTCGGGCCGATCAATCTCAGCCAGGCGATCGCGTACTCCGACAACTCCGTCTTCTCACAGCTCACCGCACTGGTCGGCCCGCAGAAGCGTGCGCGACACCGCGAAAGAACTCGGGATCACGACCCCGCTGCAGGGGTACTTCGCGATCGGGCTGGGGGCGGAGCCGGCCACACCGCTCGAGATGGCGCGGGCGTACCAGAGCTTTGCAGACGGCGGCGATCGAATCGACGGCTCGATCTTCGGCAACGAGCCGCGCGTCGTGCAGGACGTGAAGGTCAACGGCGCGACGCAGGTGAACAAGGTGGTCGGACGGCCGGCGCTCGGCAGTGCCGAGCAGAGCCATGAGCGCGCCGCGATCATCGACTCGATGTTGCAGGGGGTGGTGCAGTACGGCACCGGCAGGGCGGCCGCGCTGCCGGGCCGCCAGGTGGCGGGCAAGACCGGCACGACCGAGAACTTCGGCGACGCCTGGTTCGTCGGCTACACCCCGCAACTCGTCACAGCCGTCTGGGTCGGGTATCCCGACAAGCTCGTCCCGATGATGACTGAGTTCCACGGCCAACCGGTCGCCGGCGGGACGTTCCCTGCGCTCATCTGGAAGGCGTTCATGTCCGCGGCCCTGAAGCGTCCGAAGTGGCAGGCCGAAGCGGCTCGGACCTTCCCACCTGCTCCGTCGCTCTATGCAGGGCCGGTCACCGTCGTCAACCGCGGCGGCCTGCTCGCGCGCGATGACGGCGTGTGCCGCAACACCTACCAGATGGAGTTCTTCGGCGGCGAAGGCCCCGCGCGCGTTGCGACGTGCAAGCCGAACGAGGTCGAGATCCCAGATGTCGTCGGAGAGGCACTGCCCGCCGCGAAGGCGCGTCTCGAGGGCCAGCCGCTGACGCCGTCGGTCGTCTTCAAGCCGGCGCGAACCGGCGACCGCGTGGGCTATGTGGTCGGGCAGCTCCCGCGGAGAGGAACGGCATCAGCGTACGACAAGATCACACTGATCCTGACGAAGTCGCGCCACGGCGTCATTCCCCGGCTCGTCGGCCTGCCGCTCGCGCGCGCCGAGGCTCGCGTGGCGCGCCTGCACCTGAAGGTGCATGTCCACGGCGGGACAAGCGGCACCGTCACCGCGCAGTCACTGCCCGCGGAGACAGCCGCGGCCCCCGGTGTCGCGTTGACCCTGACCGTCAAGCGCCCGAAGGCGGCCGGAACGGGCGGCTGACGAAGCGCGAGCCGGCGAGCCCGTAGCGCCAGGGCAGGTCGGCGGCCTTGGTGATGCCGATGCGCGGGCCGATCACCAGCTCGGCCGGGGTCGTGCGCGCCCGAAGCTCGAAGGGCGGCCGGTCGAATGGCAGCCCGTCGTGCGCTCGCGTCACTGCGAGCGCCTGAGTCAGCCGTCCGGGACCAGAGCAGAGGAGACGCACGTCGGAGAGCCCTCGCCGTGCCACCATCTCCTCCAGTCCGTGTGTCGGCTCGAGCGCCCGCACGAGGACGGCACCCGCGACGCCTTCTGCGTCGCAGACGATGTTCAGGCACCAGTGGATCCCGTACGACCGGTAGACGTAGGCATGACCGCCGGGCAGGAACATCGATGCGTTCCGTGCGGTCCGACGGTTGCCGAACCCGTGGCCCGCGGGATCCTCGTGGTCGTACGCCTCGACCTCGACGATCGTCCCACCCACTCCGTCGACGAACAACGCCGCGCCGATCAGCTCCGGGGCAACTTCGTGTGGGCTACGTCTGAGGTCGAGCATCGGCTTCGCGACTGTCATATGCGAGGAACTTCGGCAATGCAAGCGCCGTCGCGACGCAGCCGAAGATGCAGAGGACACCGCCAGAGACGACGGAGAACCGCAGCGACGTCAGCGAGGCAAGTACACCGGCCTCGACGTCGCCGAGGCTCGGCGCGCTCGCGACCTGCGCGAACTCGATCCCCTGCAGTCGCCCGAGCAGGTGTGGAGGCGTGGCGCGGATCAGCATCGTGCTCCGCAGGACGGCACTGAAGAAATCGGCGCCTCCTGCAACGGCGAGCAGGACGAGCGCCGGCCAGAGCGTCGTCATGAACCCGAACGCCGCGATCGCCGCGCCCCACGCGCACGCCGCGATCGTGACTCCGAGTCCCTGGCGTCGAACATGCGATGTCCAGCCGGAGAAAAGTGAGCCGAGCAGCGCCCCGGCATACGGCGCCGAGTAGAGGAAACCGACCGTCGACGCATTGCCGCCGAAGTGATGCAGGGCCAGTGCCGGGAACAACGCCGTCGGCATCCCGAAGACCATCGCACTCGTGTCGACCGCGAAGATCCCGAGCAACGGTTGGCGTCCCTTCAGGAAGCGAAAACCGTCGAGGATCGCCGAGACGCTCAGCCGCGCGGTCTCCCCGATCGGCGGCATCCGTGGCAGGAGCCAGATGACGAAGAAGGAGGCCGCGTACGTGACGAGGTCGATGCCGAACGTCCACGGCACGCCGGCGACGGTGATCAGGATGCCGCCAACGGCAGGCCCGCCGACCGCGGCGAGCGAGTTGTAGACGCTGGAGAGCGCGGCGGCCGCGGCGATCTCCTCGTCGGGCACGAGCCGCGGCGCCAGTGAGCTCATTGCGGGCCGCCCGAGGCTGAACACGGCAACCGCTGCAGCCTGCAGCACAAAGAGCGCCCACACCTGAGGCTTCGGAAGCAGTGCGTTGACGAGAAAGAGCCCGGTGACGATCGCCATGCCGGTCTCGGTGCGCAGGAGCACGGTGCGGCGGTCGAGCGCGTCGGCGATTGCTCCACCGATCAGCGGCACAACGAGCAGTGGCACGAGCGACGCGAACCCGAGGAGGCCGACGAGCGCGGTCGAGTGCGTGAGCGTGTAGACCTGGTACGGCACGGCCACCGTCCCGATCTCCCCGCCGATCGTCGAGATCGCCTGGCCGAGCCAAAGGTTGCGGAAGTCGCGGTGCCGGAACGGACGCGTGTCGACCCGCATGCGCGCGAAGAGACTCGGACGCTCGTGCAGCGGGTCGATCGCCATCAGGGACCTGCCAACGGCCGTCTAATCGTCGGCCAGCGTTTCCCAGAGCAGATGGTCGACCCAGACGCCCCCGATCTGGAGGTGTCTGCGCAGGCGGCCGACGAGCGTGAAGCCGTTGCGCTCGAGCACATGCTGCGACGTGAGATTGTCAACCGCAGTGCCGGCTTCGACCCGATGCAGCGCGAGCTCGCCGAACGCGACGTCGAGCACATCGCGGACAGCCTGAGTCGCCAGGCCGCGACCGCTCCTCGCCTCCGCGACGAAGTAGCCGACCATGCAGCTCCGAAGCGAGCCTCGGATGATTCCGGTGAGCGAGACCATGCCCGCGATCGCGCCATCGTCGTCGAGGATCGCGAATCGCTCATTCGCGTCGCCGATCCAGGCGCGCACCCCGGCCGTCGTGTAGAGGCGGTCAGGATCATCCCAGTCGGGGTCCCAGCGTTCGAGATACGCGCGATTCGCCACGCGGAGCGCGGCGAGCTCCACCGCATCGGCCCCGACCAAGCGCCGAATCACGCTCAGAAGAGGTTCTCGTCCTGGGACGCGCGCACGCGTCGCGACTGCACATGGCCCATGTCGGTGAGGAGCGTCCGCTCGGTGCGCGAGGCAACCATCGGCTCTTCCATTCCCTCGACCCACACGAGTGTGCGCGCGCCGCTCCCGCGTTCGTGATCGGGCAGGGGCTCGAGCGCGTAGATCTTGTCCGCACGCACGTACTTCCCATAGCCGAGAAAGACCATCTTCAGATCCGCCACGCGGCGGATTATCTCAGGCAGACCTCAGCTCAGGAGAGAGCGGCGTGCAGTGCGTCGGCGACTCGCTCCTGATCGGCGCGCTCGAGCCTGGCGTGAAACGGCAGCGCCAGCGTGCGCGCGCTGCAGTCCTCGCTGACAGGCAGCATCCCCTCCGAGAAGCCGTAGAGGTCGCGCATGTACGACTGGAGGTGAATCGACGGCAGGTACGGAGCCGTCGCGACCCCGGCGGCGGCGAGTTGTGCCATCACAGCGTCACGGTCGACCCCGGCCGGGAGCTTGACGACGTAGACGAACCACGAACGGATGTGGTCGTCGTCGTCGGCGAGCGGCAACTCGACATCGAAGTCCGCGAGCACCTCGGCGTAGACGCCCGCGACGGCGCTACGGCCGGCGAGGATCCGGTCGAGCTTCTCAAGCTGTCCGATCCCCAACGCAGCAGAGAGGTCGTCGAGGCGGTAGTTGTAACCGAGGCGTCCGTGCTGGAGCCAGCTCGACGTCTCGAGGCGACCCTGGTTGCGCAGCGAGACGAGCAACTCGTGTTGCTCGTCCGAGGCGGTCGTGACGGCACCGCCCTCCCCCGTGGTCATCTGCTTGTTCGGGTAGAACGCCCAGACCGCCGGATGCCCGTGCGCGCCGAGCGGCTTGCCCTTGTAGCGGGCACCAAGTGCCTCGCATGCATCCTCGATCATCGCGATCCCGTGCCGTTCGCAGAGCGCGAGCAGCGGATCGAGCTCGCAGGGGTAGCCGAAGATGTCGACGGCGACGATCGCCTTCGTATTCGGCGTGATCGCGGCCTCGACCGCTGCAGGGTCGAGGTTGAACGTCAGTGGGTCGATATCGGCGAAGACGGGTGTGGCGCCCTCGTAGATCGCGCAGTTCGCCGACGCAACGAACGAGTACGGCGAGGTGATCACCTCGTCGCCCGGACCGACGCCGGCGAGGCGCATGCAAAGATGCAGCCCCGCGGTCCCGGACGACACGGCAGCGCAGTGCGGTGCACCCACCACATCGGCGAAGAGCCCCTCGAACCGCGCGCCGGTCGGCCCGAGCGAGAGCCAGCCCGAGCGCAGAACCTCGAGCACGAGCTCCTCGTCGCGCTCGTCGATCCACGGCGCGCTGAGGTTGATCCTCTGGTCGGCGGCGATCAACTGCGGGCGAGCTGGGGCACCGGATCGAGCCAATGCGCCCACCGTTCGCTCTTGCCCCGCACCGTGTCGAGATAAGCACCCTGAAGCGTGCGGGTGATCTCGCCCACGCCGAGCTCGTGATCGTCGATCGAGTTGATCGGTGTCACCTCAGCTGCGGTGCCGCACATGAACACCTCGTCGGCGAGGTAGAGATCGGAGCGGATCAGCGACTTCTGCAGCACCGTGTAGCCGAGGTCCTCGGCGATCTGCGTGACGGTGTCGCGCGTGATGCCCGGAAGGATTCCCGACGAGAGATCGGGCGTGTAGATGACGCCATCGCGCACGACGAAGATGTTCTCGCCGGAGCCGTCGGCCACCGTTCCCTCGGGCGTCAGGAGAATCGCCTCGTCGTAGCCGCCGTTGTTCGCCTCTGTCACCGCGAGCATCGAGTTGAGATAGACGCCCGTCGCCTTCGCAACGTGCGGAACGACGTTCGGCGGAATCCGCTGCCAGGACGAGATCTTCGCGCGGATGCCGTTCTGCAGGCCTGCCTCGCCGAGATACGAGCCCCAGGGCCAGCTCATGATCACGGTCTCGACCGGGTTGCCGCGAGTCGCCACGCCGAGCTCGCCATAGCCGTAGAACGAGATCGGCCGCAGGTAGCACTCGGGTAGTCCGTTCGCGCCGACGAGCTCGTTGCACGCCGCCCGCAGGTCGTCGACCGAGTAGGGAATGTCCATGTAGAGCAGCCGAGCGGAGTTGTGCAACCGCTGGAGGTGCTCGCCCAGCCGGAACACCGCGGGCCCCTTCGGCGTGTCGTAGCAGCGAATCCCCTCAAACACCCCGGTGCCGTAGTGCAGGCCGTGCACGCCGACATGAACCTTTGCGTCGGCCCAGTCGACGAGCTCGCCGTTCATCCAGATCTTCTCAGTCTCCTGCACCGACGCTCTCCTTCACTCGGCCGTTGGACGCTTTTCAGTTTACCCGGACGGCCCGAGGTCGACAGGCCGCGCGCGGGCGAGCCGCTGCAGCTCGGCCGGCGGGAGCGCCGCCATGTGCGCCGGCGTGCCCGCGCCGACCCACACGACCTGGTGCTGCAGCAGGTCTTTGTCCATCAGCGTTTGTGTGACCGCGCGCTGCGGAAACGGCGCCACGCCGCCGGGCTCGAACCCGGTCGCGTGCTCGACCTCGTCGGGGCGGGCGATGCGAATCTCAGCTGCGCCCAGGGCCGCCGCGATCGCGGCCTCATCGGCCCGTTGGTCGCCGGGGACGAGTGCAAGGACGTAGGCGCCGTCGCAGACGAAGACGAGCGACTTGACGATCTGGGCGAGCTCGCACCCCGCCGCCGCGGCGGCAGCCTTCGCGGTGGGTGTTCCCTCCGGGAACTCCTCGATGCGGGCGTCGACACCCGCAACGCGGAGGACGGCGGACACGCGCTCGACGGGCTCGGGCCAAGGAGGCATACCGCTCAGATCACGTAGACGTCGTCGGCGCTCGCGCGCACGCGCTCGAGCAGGTCGGCAGGAGCCACCGAGTCGATCGAGAGCGCCATCAGGGCCTGCCCGCCCTCCCGGTTGCGTGAGACGGCCATGTTCGCGATGTTCACCCCCGCTTCGCCGAACAGCGTGCCCACGCGGCCGATCACGCCTGGCACGTCGTCGTAGCGAAGCAGCACCATGCGCGGCGCAAGCTCCATCTCGAGCGCGAATCCGAGGGCCGAGACGAGCCACTGACGGTCGTCGGTGCCGATCGCGGTACCGGCGACATGGACGTCGTCGGCCGAGACGGCGACGAGACTCGTGAAGTCGCGTGAGGACCGGCGCTTCCCCTCGACCACCTCGATGCCACGGTCGGCGGCGACGACGGGTGCGTTCACATAGTTGACCGGCTGGTCGGTGTGCCCCTGGAACGCGCCGTTCAGCGCGGCAACCGTCAGGAGCCGGGTGTCGTACTCGGCGAGCTCGCCGAACACCTCGATCTCGAGCTTGCGCACGTCGCCCCCGGCGAGCTCCATCGCCAGCCGGCCGAGCTTTGCTGCCAGCGGAATGTACGGACCGAGCACCTCGAGATCGTCGGCTCCGACGGTGGGGATGTTGACCGCGTTCGTGACGAGCCCGCCGTCGAGCGCCGCGGCCACCTGTTCGGCAACGATCACACCGGCTCGGTCCTGCGCTTCCTCTGTAGAAGCGGCGAGGTGCGGAGTGACGATGATGTTCGGCGCCGTCAGCAGCGGCCCGGAATACGGCTCCTGCTCGAAGACGTCGACCGCCGCGCCGGCGACCTTCCTCGATTCGAGCGCCGCGACCAGCGCGGCCTCGTCGACGAGCTCGCCCCGCGCCGCGTTCACGATTCGCACGCCGTCGCGCATCTTCGAGATCGCTTCCGCGTCGATCGCGTGGCGCGTCTCGTCATTGAGGGGCAAGTGCAGAGTGACAAAATCGGCACGCGCAAGCACCTCGTCGAACGAGGCGCTCTCGACGCCGAGCTCGCGAAACCGCTCGGCCGAGACGAACGGGTCGTACGCGAGCACTTTCATCTGCAAGCCGACCGCGCGGCGGGCGACCTGTCGTCCGATCCGGCCGAAGCCGAGCACGCCCAGCACCTTGTCGGCCAGCTCGATCCCACCCCACTTCGAACGCTCCCAGCGTCCTGCGACCAGTGCGGCATGCGCCTGGGGAATGTTGCGCGCGAGCGCGACCAGCAATCCGATCGTGTGCTCGGCTGCGGAGACGATGTTCGACTCCGGCGCGTTCGCGACCACGATCCCGCGTCGCGTGGCCGCCTCGACGTCGACGTTGTCGACGCCGACTCCTGCACGACCAATCACCTTCAGCCGCGTCCCGCTCGCGATCACGTCGGCGGTCACCTTGGTCGCGGAACGAACGACCAGCGCGTCGTACGAGCCGAGGATCTCCTCGAGTGGTGACTCGGCGTCGAGATCGACGTCGAACTTCGCGCGCAGAAGCTCCAGCCCCGCATCCGCGATCGTTTCGCGGACCAGCACTCTCACGCCGCGACGTGCCCTTCGTAGGCCTCGAACGCACGGACGGCGGCTGCGCCTCGCTCGATCGCCGCGCCCAGCTCGGCCAGCGAGAGCTCGACGGCGGCAAGCGCGGTTGCGATGTCGAAGATGTCGAACCAGCCGATGTGACCGATCCGGAAGATCTTTCCCTTCAGCGCACCCTGGCCGGGAGCGAGTGTGACGCCGTGCTGCTCGCGCAGGTGACGGAGCAGGTCCTCGCCATCGATGCCTTCGGGACAGCGCACCGCGGTGACCACAGCCGAGCTGTCGTCGTCGGGCGAGAAGAGCTCGAGCCCCATGGCCTTCACGCCGGCACGCGTAGCGCGACCCAGCCGGACATGACGCTCGAACGCTGCCTCGAGCCCCGCATCGAGAATCAGCCCAAGGGCGACATCGAGGCTGCGAATCAGCGAGACCGCGGGCGTGAAGGCGGCATCCAGCGCGTCCTGAGCCTTTTTGTTCGTGCGCCAGTCGAAGTAGAAGCTGCGCGAGCTTGTCGCCCGCGCGAGCACCCGCTCGGGCACCGACACAGTGGCGAGGCCCGGCGGGGACATAAGCGCCTTCTGCGAGCCGGAGACGACCACGTCGATCCCCCAGGCATCGGTCTCGAGCGGTACCGCACCGAGGGAGGAGATCGCATCGACGACGAGCAGCGCGTCGCCGACCTCCTGCTTGACGGCGCGCACGTCGGAGACCACCCCGGTGGAGGTGTCGGACTGCTGGCAGAACACGATTTCGACGCCCGACTCGCGCACGGCGGCGCCTACCTCGGCCGGATCGGGCGTCTCGCCCCAGTCGTACCGAATCGCCTGCACCTCGAGCCCATGGTGCTCGCAGATCGAGATCCAGCGCTCCCCGAACGAGCCATGGCTGACGACCGCCACCCTGTCGCCGGGGCGGCACAGGTTCGCAACGGCCGACTCCATCGCACCCGTCCCCGATGCGGCGAAGAGGAGGACATCCGAGGCGGTGCAGTAGACATCACGGAGGCGGCCGAGCGTGCGCTCGTAGATCGTGCGGAAATCGGCGCCGCGGTGGTGAACCATCGGCTCGGCGCCGGCGGCGAGGACCTCAGGCGGGACGGGCGTCGGCCCCGGTGTGAAGAGATACCGCTTTTCCAAGTCCTCAGCCTAGCGAGTGCCACGGTCGTCCTCTCGCGGTGGTGTCGAACGTCGAGCACCCCGTGCACGGGCGGAGCAGACTGTCGCTGTGGACGTGCTCCTCTCCTTCAGCGCAGCCCTCCTCTCGCTGCGCCTGGCGGGTCTCCTGCTGCGTGGGCGAAGGTTCGCGTGGGCGGCCGGGCTCGCGTCGTTCGCGGCGGCCGCCGGAGCGATGGCGTGGGGAACGGCCCACGGGTGGGATGTCCCGGCCTTCCGGGTCTATTACCTGGCCGGCGCACTCCTCTCCGCTCCTCTGCTCGGCATCGGGTCGCTCCAGCTTTCGGGGCGACGCTGGGCGGGCGCCGTCGGTTTCGCCTACACAGGACTCGCGGTCGGGATCGCGGCGGCCATGCCGGTGCATGGCGAATTCGCCTCGACTGCTGTCCCGCGCGCCCAGGATCACCTCGACGCCCTGCCGCGCATCGTCGCCATCGCCGCCAGCTCGCTCGGCGCGATCGCAGTCGTCGTGGTTGCCCTCTCGACGCTACGGAAGCGGCCGCTCGGAAACGCCCTGATCGTCGCATCGGTGGGCGCAGCGGCAGCCGCCTCCGCGCTGACCCAGACGGCTGTCTCGGCAGCGGCGGCCTGCTTCGCGGCGGCAGCCCTCCTGCTCTATGCCGCCGTTCAGGTGGGCTAGGGCGTCGGCTCCGCCGCCGAGTCGGGCGCCTCGAGCGAGTACCACGCGACGACCCGATCGGCGAACTCCGCGTCGATCTCCTCGTTCTCGTCGCGGCGCAGGGCAAGCGTGCGCACCTTGCCGAGGTAAACGGCGATCTCGGCTGACCCCTTGCCTCGGCGCAGCATCCGGCCGACGCGGTTCAGATACGGGTCGTAGGCGTCGACATGCTCCGCGTCGTCGTAGTAGTGCATCGGGTCCCAGTGCTCGATCGCCATCACGCGCAGCATCGGCAGCCCACGGGAGGACGACCACCAACGACGCCAGCGGAACATCTGCATCAGTTCAGTGTCACCCAGACGGCACCGTCGCCGGCGGCGATGCCGCGCGGGAGGCGCCCGACCGAGATCGGCGTTCCGGGCGCATCGGTCGCGGGGTCGATGCGCACCACGCTGTTATTTCCACACGCGACCCACACGGCGCCCTCACCGTACGTGATCGCCAGTGCAATCGGGCAGGCCGGGATGGCCGCGGCGATCCCTCGGAGCCGCGGCTGCACCCGCAGAACCGTGCCGTCTGTCTCGCTGATCCAGACCGCGCCGTCGCCCACGGCGACGTCGGTCGGATTCGGGGGAACATGCCCGGCCGCCAGGCTCGCGTCGGTGGCGAGCGTCAGCGAGTTCGTCAAGAGGCCGGTCCGGGTCGAGACGCGCGCGACCCGGTCGCCGACCGTCGCGACGTAATAGGCCGCCACATCGTCGGCGGCGACGAGGTCACCATAGATGCCGATGTCGAGCTTCCTCATCACACCCGAGCGGGCGTCCAAGCGTGCGGCGCCGCGGATATGGCCGCCGAGGTATCCCGTCGACCAGAGCGACCCGCCGCCGGCCGCGAACATCGTCGTGCCGGTCTTGCGTGCGAAGCTCCGGTCGATTGCTCCACTCACGGGGTTGATCCGCTCGAGGGCGGCGAGCTCGAGCGGCCCGCTGCGGTCGCTCCGAGGGTGGCCGGCGAGCCACACCCCGCCCGCGCCGAGAGTCAGTGCGTCAGCGTCGGCGTCGGACGCGAGCGTGCTGACGACCTTGTGCGAGCGCGCGTCGATGCGCGTCACCGTCCCATCGCCCTTGTTCAGCACCCAGGCGGCGCCGTAGCCTTCGCGGATCATGGTCGGCTGGCGTCCGACCGCGATTCGGTCGACGAGCTGCCCGGAGGTCGGATCGATCACCGCGACGGCACCTGGGGCAGCTCCCCGAGCGTCCGCGGTAGCGGGGCCACGACGGGTCAGCACGACGATGGCGACATCGACTGCGGCGACGAGGATCGCAACCGCGATCACGGCGATCACCCAGCGGGCAGGCAGTCGCCTCTCCCTCACATCGGGCACTACCGCAGCATACGACGGGCGGTTTTGCGCGCCTCGACAGCCCTCCTCCCGTCGACCACCGCCGCTTGTTGACAACTGGGGAACGGCTCTGCTGCTGGGCTCGGTTCCACCCGTGGACGAGAGTTCACGGTTTCATGCTCGTGTCTGACACCGGCCGTGGCCGCCACTGACCTGGCCGCTTGCGGGAGGCGTCAGCCGGCGAGCTTCGACCGCACGCGCTCGTTCACGACGCGCGGATCGGCCTTGCCGCCGGATTCCTTCATCACCGCTCCGACGAAGAAGCCGATCAGGCCCTCCTTGCCGCCCCGGTACTGCTCCACCTGGCCCGGGTTCGACGCCAGGACGACATCGATGATCGGATCGAGCTCGGAGACGTCGGAGACCGCCTTCTGCGCGAGGTACGGGTCGGCGCTGAAGCCTTCGTCGCCGACCTTCGCGAGCGCCTCGTCGAACACCGTGCGCGGGATCTCCGAGCGCGCGGTGACGAGCTTCGCAAGCTCTCCTGCATCGGCAGCGGCGGGATCGACGCCCGCAGCCACGAACTGGTTCGCCAGGACGTTGGCCGCGTCCTTCGGGTCGGCGCCGGCCGCGACGACATCCGACCAGAGCCGGTCGAGGCCGCCGGTCACGAGCACGTCCGCGTCATAGAACGAGAGCGACTCGGCGATGCGCTTGATCCGCGCGCCCGGCAGCTCAACGATTTCCGCGCGAAGACGATCGACGGTCTCCTCGGGCGGATGCACCGGAACGAGATCTGGCTCGGGGAAATAGCGGTAATCCTGCGCTTCCTCCTTGGAGCGCATCGGCGGAGACTCCTCGTCCCCTGGCACGAAGTGCAAGGTCTCCTGCTGCACCTCGCCGCCCGACTCGTAGATGCCGATCTGCCGTGCGATCTCGCGCTCGATGCCCTTCGCCGCGAAGTTGAACGAGTTCATGTTCTTCAACTCGGTGCGCGTGCGCAGCTCGTCGCTTCCCTGCGGCCGAACCGACACGTTGATGTCGAACCGCATCGAGCCCTTCTCGAGCTCGGCGTCGGAGAGCCCGAGCTCGACCACCGTCTGACGGAGCAGCTGGAGAAAGCGCTTCGCCGTTTCGGCGTCGTGGATCTCGGGCGTCGTGACGATCTCGACGAGCGGCGTGCCGCCGCGGTTGAAGTCGACGAGTGTCGCGGTCGCGCCGTGGATGCGGCCCGAAGCCGCGACATGCACGTTCTTCGCCGCGTCCTCCTCCAGGTGCGCGCGCACGATCCCGATCGTCACGTCTCCATCCGCCGTCGGTACGGCGAGCTTGCCGTCGGAGCAGAGCGGTTCGTCGTACTGGCTGATCTGGTACGCCTTCGGCAGATCCGGGTAGAAGTAGTTCTTGCGGTGGAACACCGCGCGCTCCGCGATCGTGCACTCGAGCGCCAGCCCGAGCTTGATGCACTCCTCGATCGCGCGGCGGTTCGCGATCGGCAGCGCGCCGGGGAACGCGAGACACACCGGGCAGGTCTGTGAGTTCGGCTCGCCCCCGGAGCCGTTCAGGCAGCGACAGAACATCTTCGTACGCGTCTTCAGCGCGACGTGGATCTCGAGCCCGATCACCGGCTCCCAGCCCGCCTTGGGCATCTCGACAGTACCCACGCCGCTCACCGCAACCGCTCCGGGACGCCATCGAAGCCGAGAGCGCACTCCAGTGCGTGCCCAACCCGAAAGAGGGTGTTCTCGGCGAACTGAGGTCCGATGAGCTGCAGCCCCACCGGCAACCCGTCGGAGAGGCCGCACGGGATGCTCATCCCCGGCAGACCCGCCATGCACGACGGAATCGTCAGCAGGTCGTTGAGATACATCGCGAGCGGATCCGCCGTCTTCGCACCGAGCTCGAAGGCGACGGTGGGGCTCGTCGGCGATACGAGAACGTCGAAGCCCGCGAACGCCGCGTCGTGCTCGCGCTTGATCAGGGTGCGAACGCGCTGCGCTTTCCCGTAGTACGCGTCGTAGTAGCCCGAGGACAGTGCGTAGGTCCCGAGCATGATGCGCCGCTTCGGCTCGTCGCCGAATCCGGCGTCACGCGTGCGCATCACCATCTCGCGGAAGTCAGCACCCTGGTCGCGCAGCCCGTAGCGAACGCCGTCGTAGCGCGCGAGGTTCGACGACGCCTCGGCAGGAGCGATGAGGTAGTAGCAGGCGAGGCCGTACTCCACCGAGCGCGGGAGTGAGCACTCGCCGACCTCCGCGCCGAGGGACTCCGCCAGCTCGATTGCCTTGCGAACCGCGTCGCGAACGCCCGGTTCGATCCCGGCCGCATCGTTCAGCTCCTTCGGCACCCCGACCCGCACGCCTTTCAGGTCGAGCGCGGTCGGGACCTTTACCGCCGGCGTGTCAACCGTCGTCGAATCGTTGCTGTCTCGCCCCGAGATGACCGAGTAGAGCCACGCACAGTCTCGGACGGTCTTCGCAACGGGGCCGACCTGGTCGAGCGACGACGCGAATGCGACGACGCCGTAGCGCGACACCGTCCCGTACGTGGGGCGCAGGCCCACATTGCCGCAGAGCGCGGCGGGCTGTTTGATCGATCCGCCCGTGTCCGAGCCGAGCGCCCACGGTGCGAGACCGGCGCTGACCGCCGCCGCACTGCCACCGCCGGAACCACCTGGAACGCGCGTCGGGTCCCATGGGTTGTGCGTGGGGCCGTACGCCGAGTTCTCCGTCGACGACCCCATGGCAAACTCGTCGGTGTTCGTCTTCCCGAGCGTGCGCAGCCCGCGGGCTTTGCAGCGCTCGATCACCGTGGCGTCGTAGACCGGGACGTAGTGCTCGAGCATCTTGGAGCCCGCGGTGGTCGGGATTCCCTTCGTGCCGATCACGTCCTTGATTGCGATCGGTATGCCCTCCCCAGGGCTGTCGTCGCAGACGAAGAGGTAGGCATGCAGTTCCGGGTCTCTCTCGCCGATCGCCTCGAGGTACGCCGCGAAGAGCTCGTCCGACGAGACTTCCTTCGCGGTCAGCAACTCGTTCGCGCGCTCGGCGGTCAGTCGCAGCGTGTCGATGCTCATGCGGGAGGCACCCGGAAGTAGTCGTCGGCGCGGTCGGGAGCGTTCGCAAAGACTTCGTCGAGGCTGAGGCACGGCCGCGGCTCGTCCTCTCCCCACGCGTTTGCGATCTCGAGGGGATGCGCGGTCGGAGGGACGTCCGAGAGATCGAGCTCGGAGACCTTCGAGACCGAGTCGAGGATGGCCGAGAGCTGCTCCTGGAAGCGCGTGACCTCGTCGCTCGACAGGTCGAGCCGCGCGAGCCGCGCGACGTGCAGCACTTCGTCTCTCGAGATCTCTGCCATTCGAATCGATCCTCCCATAGCCAAACACGAAGGGCTCCTTTCGGAGCCCCTCGAACGACTGGTTCCGAAACTGAGCTAGAGCGCGACGACGTTCGACGCTTGCAGGCCCTTGTCGCCCTGCACGACGTCGAAGGAGACGCGCTGGCCCTCGGTCAGCGACTTGTAGCCCTCACCGCCGATGGCCGAGAAGTGGACGAAGACATCCGCTTCCCCATTCCCTCGTTCGATGAAGCCGTAGCCCTTCTCGTTCGAGAACCACTTGACTGTGCCTTCAGCCAAAGCCAACTACTCCTTCTTGATGACTACAAGCCCTGCCAACCGGCGGAGCGCGCGAAAAGATACCACCGAATCAGCCCGGGTACGCCAGCTCTCCGCGCCGGTACCGGGCGCACTGCACGGCGTTTTCCAGCAGGCAGGCAATCGTCATCGGGCCGACCCCGCCGGGGACGGGCGTCATGAAGGCCGCAACCTCTGCCGCTCCGGGGTCGACGTCGCCCACGAGCCCCTCCTCGGTGCGGTTCATCCCCACGTCGACGACGACCGAGCCGGCCTTCACCATGTCGGCCGAAACGAGCGCTGGAACGCCCACCGCAGCCACGAGGACGTCCGCGTCGAGGGTGTGCCGCTCGAGATCCTGCGTATGCGAATGACAGAGCGTGACCGTGGCGTTCGCCTGCTGAAGGAGCATCGAGACAGGCTTGCCGACGATCGCGCTCCGGCCGATCACGACGACCCGCGCACCGTCGAGCTCGACGCGATGCTCGGCGAGGAGCGCCATCACGCCGCGCGGTGTGGCCGAGACGATTGCGGGCCGGCTGAGGTAGAGCTCGCCCGCGTTCAGCGGGTGGAAGCCGTCGACGTCCTTCGCCGGCGCGACCGCGCGGATGATTCGCGCCTCGTCTATGTGGTCGGGCAGCGGCAGTTGCACGAGGATCGCGTCGACGTCGTCGGAGGCGTTCAACTCGGCGAGCCTCGTGAGCAGCGCTTCCTCGGTGGTGTCGTTCGGGAGCCTCAGGTCGGTAGCGTCGAACCCCGCCTCGGTGGCGGCCTTGTGCTTCAAGCGGATGTAGACGTCGGAGGCGGGGTCGTCGCCTACGAGCACAGTGACGAGACCAATGTGGCCGATCTTCTTCACCTCTTCAGCCACCTCAGCCCGGATCCGCTCGGCGAGCGGCTTGCCCCTCATCGGTGTCGCAGGCATTGCGCGAGTGTAGAGCCTCTAGGCTCTCCGAATGCGCTGGCCCCGAAAGAACGACGCGGCGTCGATCGACGCCCGCCGGCAGGCGATGGGAATCGGCGGCGGTCTCGTCACCTCGGTCGACCTCGAGCCATTCGCGAGCGCCGCGGAATCGCTCGTGGGCGTCGCGATCATCCCCGTGTCTGCAGTGCCGGTCGAGATCGAGCTCGGCAGCTACGCGCTCTCCGACGACGGCGGAGTTGTCGAGACGGGACGCGAGACGGAGACGGTGCACGTTCCGCTCGCGCACACCGAGGGCGGCCTCACTGCGTCGATGACACGCGGCGCGCTCGCGGCGGGCCCCATCCGCACCTACATCCTGCATGACCTCATCACGCGCGCTTCGTGCTTCGTCTGCAAGGACGCCGGCGAGGCGGTCGCCCTGGCGCGCTGGGTCGACGGTGAGGTACCGGCGATGCAGGGGTGGCTCGCCTCCTCGGACGACGCGTCCCTGTCGCGTCGCGCGAAGCTGCGCGAGGTGAAGACGCACGTCGTCGGCCCGATGTGTCATGTGCTCTGGCAGTGGACGACTGGAGATGCGGTCGGGCCGAACATGATGACGCGGAACTCCTATGCCCTGAACATGGCGTACGTGATGCAACGCGCTCCGGTCAAGCCCGAGCGGGCGATCCTCGAGGCAAACATGGGTGGCGACAAGAAGCCTTCCGCCGAGTTCTTCAAGTCCGGTCATGGGAAGACCGTCCTCGCCGAAGCGTTTCTTTCCGACGAGCAGATCCGCCGGGTGCTGCGCACGACCGCCGACGACCTCGCCGCGCTCTCATGGGCCGGCACTCACGGCTCGGTCGCGAGTGGCATGCAGTCTGTGGCATTCACGCCGGCGTCGGCAATCGCGGCGATCTTCGCCGCGACCGGGCAGGATCTCGGTATGGTCGGGACGAGCTCGATGGCACACGGCACGGCCCGCCGTGTCGAGGGTGGCCTGCAGGCAACGATCCGGTTCGGTGGCATCGAGGTCGGGACCGTGGGCGGAGGCACCACCTTGCCATCGGCACGCGACTGGCTCGACTCGATCGCCTGCGCAGGCAGCGGCAGGGTGTACCGCTTCGCGCAGATCGTTGCGGCAGCGGCGCTGAGCCTCGAGATCAGCGCCTCGGCGGCAATGGCGACCGCGGGCAGCGAGAACTTCTTCCAGGCCCACCACGAGCGCGGCGGCTTGCGGTGATCGCGCTCGTCTTCCGCTACGACGCTCGGGACCCCGAGGAGTTCGAGCGCGCCTACGGCTCCGACGGCGAATGGGCGCAGTTCTTCCGGCAAGGAGCTGGCTACATCGGCACCGAGCTGCTGCGCGACATCGAGGAGCCCGACCGCTATATCGTCATCGACCGTTGGGAATCGCCCGAGGCCTACACCGCCTTCCTGGCAGAGCACGCTGACGAATACCTCCGCCGCAGCGACGATGCCCGCTTCTACTACCTGCAGGAACTGCGGATGGGCACGTTCGAGAACATCTGGGTCAAGTGACAGCGGCGGGCAGGCGCGCCCGCGTGCGACACGCCGCCTACGGGACGCTGCGGGGAACGACGCAGGCCGACCCGAAGAAGTGGTGTCACAAGGAGCGATGATTAACCGCCATCGCGGCTGGACACATCCGGGACATGACTCAGCCCCCGACACCGCCGCACGATGCCTGGCCGACCCCCGACGCCCCGACCCTCGTCTCCCCAAGGGAGACAGTTGTCGGCGCTCCGACGCCGGTCGGGCCGCCGCCGGTCGACCCGCCGCCCGACCGCCGGATCGGCGCCGGCCTGCTGGTCGGCCTCGGCGCCGTCGCGCTCGTCGCGGTCGGCATCCTGCTCGCCTACCTACTGACCCACAGGGACGACGGCGGCACGACCACAGTCACGACCTCGGCGCTCGCAACCACACCGGTTGCCGCGAAAGTGGCCGTCCCCCACTTCGTCGGCCTGAAGGAGGCCGAAGCGCTGGTGCAGATAGGTCAGGCAGGCTTGAAACCCAAGGAGGTCTTCAAGACACAGGCATCCTCGCCCGGAGTCGTCCTCTCCCAGGCGCCGCGGCAAGGATCGGAGGTGGCCACGGGCTCGGTGGTGACGCTCGTCGTCGCCAAGGCACCCACCGGCACGACCGAGACGACAACCACTCCGACGACCACGACGGCGCAGACGACCACTGCGCCAACCACGAGCACGCCCGCTACGACAACGACCGCGGCAGCACCACCGCCGCAACCGACGACCGCAACCATGCCCGACGTCTCGGGGCAGAAAGAAGCGAGCGCCGTCCAGGCGATGAACAAGGCCGGGATCCTGGCCAGCCTCGTCTTCGTCCCGAGTTCGGATCCGCTCGGGACGGTCGTGCAGGGCGCGAAGTCAGCCGGGACGGCTGTCCCGTACCACTCGCACGTTCAGCTCAACCTCTCCAAGGGGCCCAACGCGAGCACGAACGCGCAGGTGCCGAACGTCGTCGGCCGGACACTCACGCAGGCGCTGAGCTCCCTGAACGGCGCGCACCTGAGGCTGATCTTCCTCAAGCTTCCCGTGACGTCGAAGGCACAGGCCGGGAAGATCGCGCAGCAGTCGCCCGTCGGCGGCGGCCAAGCTCCGGAGAACGCGCAGGTCCTCGTGTACCTCGGCGCCTTCCGGGCGCCTTAGCCGGTTACCAGCCGCGTGTCTCGAGCAACTGGCTCGGATCGAGCGACTGCGTCGAGATGCCGACCATCGCCTCGCCGAGCCCGGAGGAGACACGCGCGAGGACGTCCGCGTCGAGGTAGTGCGTCGTCGCCTCGACGATCGCGCGGGCGCGCTGCGACGGGTTCCCCGACTTGAAGATCCCGGAGCCCACGAAGACGCCGTCCGCGCCGAGCTGCATACAGAGCGACGCGTCGGCGGGTGTTGCGATGCCACCGGCGGTGAACGTCACGACCGGAAGCCGCCCGTTCTCGGCCACCCACTTCACGAGCTCGTACGGAGCCTGGAGGTTCTTCGCCTCCGCGTAGAGCTCCTCGCTCCGGAGCGACTGCAGCCGACGGATGCCGCCGAACACGGAGCGCATGTGCGTGACCGCGTTGACGATGTCGCCGGTGCCCGCCTCGCCTTTCGTGCGGATCATCGCGGCGCCTTCGGCGATGCGCCGGAGCGCCTCACCGAGGTTCGTGCAGCCGCAGACGAAGGGGATCGTGAACTGCCATTTGTCGACGTGATGTTCGAGGTCGGCAGGCGTCAGCACCTCTGATTCGTCGATGTAGTCGATCTCGAGGGACTGGAGGATCTGCGCCTCGGCGAAGTGACCGATGCGACATTTCGCCATCACGGGGATCGTCACCGCTTCCTGGATCCCGCGGACCATGTCCGGATCGGACATCCGGGCGACGCCGCCGTCGCGACGGATGTCGGCGGGCACACGCTCGAGTGCCATCACAGCGCACGCCCCGGCCTCCTCGGCGATCTTCGCCTGCTCGGCGTCGACCACGTCCATGATCACGCCGCCCTTCAGCATCTCGGCAAGGCCGCTCTTGACCCGCATCGTCCCGATCTCATGCATCGGCGTCAGGATAGCTCGCGCGCGAGCACGGCTGCGACGGCCCGTAGCGCGACCTGGGTCTCGTCGAGGCGCGGCTCGCGCGTCGTCAGGCGCTGCAGCGCAAGTCCCGGAAGCAGGAACGCATGCCAGAAGCGACGCGACGAACGCTGCACGAGGCGCCAGAGCTCCATCGTCAGCGCGAGCGAGAAAACGAGTACGACAACCGGTGTCCAGAACGCCGGTGCAAACGGCAGCGCCCGGTCGGCGAGGAAGGTGACGGGCAGTGCGAGCGCCGCGAAGTTCGTGCCGCAGCGTGGCGAGAAGCGCGTCGGCTTCGCCGCGCCGTCCCACGTGGCCGTCAGTCGGTGCTCCTCGACCGCCGCGATCGCACGGTGCTCTGCTCCGTGCAGGTGAAGTGCCCGTCCGCGCAGGATCGTGAAGAGGAGGGCGAGTGAGAGCACGATTCCGGAGATCGTCGACCATGGCCCCGACACGAGCGCGAGCACGATCGGCGACAGCACGGCCGCGAGAATCAACAACCGCTCGCGACGCGGCGCCACGCCCTCGCGCCGAAAGATCGGCGAGAGCGATGCCGCGAGGCGTGTGAGTCCGCGGGCAAACGGCAGATGATGCAGAAACTCGGGCGGGCTCGGCATGAGTCCTTCGCGCAACGAGCCGTCGGTACCGGCGAACGCCCAGTAGTGCTCGCTGACGATCACGACCCCATTCGGGCGAGCCATCCCGCCGAGGCGCGGCAGCGCGAGCACGCCGTCTGCCACGCCCAGCTGCTGGCGCGTCTCTCCCATCGGACCGTTGTAGCGCACGAGGAGCCGCCCCGCTTGGGCGGGGCGGCCCATAAAACGCGTGCCGTGGTCCTAGTGGTGCGGCTACCAGACGCTGCGCGAAAAGAACCCGAGCAGCGCGAGGACGAGCACGACAATCAGGATAATCCAGAGAATTCCCATGTGGTTGGTTGCCCCCTTTCCGATTTCCAAGGGGAAAACGATTCTCAGGCCCGCGCGGATACGGGCAGCAGGCGACCGATCGCCGGGTCGACCCCCCAGGCATCACGGAGCTCCGCATACTCGGCCGCGGCCCGCGCCGCGCGCGCCTCGGACGGGGCGCGTTGAGCACGCAGCATCACGTTCTTCGCCGTGTGCTCGGCCGAGATGAACTCCATCACCTCGACGCGATACCCGAGCGTCTCGAGCGCAGCCGCGCGCAAGGCATCGGTGACGAGGTCGGCCTGACGGCCGAGCAGGAGACCGTGGCGCAGCAGCGCGTTCTTGTCCTGCTGCGAGATCTGGGCGGCGAGCTCATGGTGGCAGCAGGGAGCGACGACGATCGCCTCGGCGCCGAGGCGCACGCCCGCCGCGATCGCCTCGTCGGTGGCTGTGTCGCACGCGTGCAAGCTGACGAGAAGGTCGATCGGCTCGGCGCTCTCGTAGGCCGCAATCGTGGTCGTCTCAAAGTGGGCCTCGTCGTAGCCGAGCCCCTCCGCGATCGCCTGCACTGTCTCGATCACCTGCGGGTTTGCGTCGAGCCCCACGAGGTCGACGCGCGTTCCGACCTCGCGACCGTACGCAACGAGCGCAAGACTCATGTAGGCCTTGCCGCAACCGGCATCGACGACCCGGATGCGCTCGCGCTTCCAGACCGGCAGCGTGCGGAGCAGCTCGATGTAGTGCTGCACCTGCCGCTCCTTGTCGCGGCCGATCTTCGTCGCCCTGAAGAGCGGATGGTCTCCGGGCAACGCCTGCACCCGGGAGCGGTCATGCTCGGCCGCGGGCACCGCAGCCGAGGACGGCTTGCCGCGCGAGACGAGCCACCGCCCTTTCTTCGTCCGGCGGGCGTGAATGTCGCCGTCGGGAGCGAGCAAGTGGACGTTGCGCGCCCGCTCGAGCAGCGCGTCGAGCCGCGCAGGCCAGTCTTCGCGCGGCACGGTCTCGGTGCGGGCGCCGTCGACGACCTTTATCGCAGGGCCGCGACGCAGCGACACCGGCGTCGCGGTGACGCCGTCGACGACGAGCTTGCGCCAGCCGTCGCCGAGTGCGAGTTCACGCAACTGCTCCACGGATGGAGTGTAGAAGCGGGATCACTTCCAGCTCGGGCGGCGGCCGGCGCAGGAAGGATGCGATCACGAGCAGATCGTCGGCTGCCTCGGGCCCGAGCGTCGGCTCCGCCCGCGCGACTGCGGCGAGGCCGGCCTGCCATTCGAGACCTTGCGGCCCCTGGAAGGGGCGGGCACAGACGACCCGCCCCTTCGCGACGTAGAACGCCCGCCGCCGTCCCTCGTCCTCTGCCGGCGCGACGAGGCAGACGGCAAGCTCTCGCAGTCGGCGCAGGCGCTCGAGCTCGGCGACCACCTCTTCAAGGGCCTCCATCCGGTCTCGCAGGCGGGCCGCGTCCTCGAAGCGAAGCTCACGGGCGAGACGCTTCAGCTTCAGGCGCAGCTTCGGAAGCGCCTCGGCGGGCGTCTCCCACTCCACGCCCTCCAGCGCCCGGGCGGCGAGTTGCGCGCGCTTTCGGCTTCGCAGCGGGCCGAATGCGCTCGGCTGTGACGAGCAGACGACCCCGTCGCCGCGCCGGCGAAGGTAGAGGTAGCGATCGGGCCGCGCCGAGCGCGCATTGGCGGGCGGCCGGAGCTCGCGGATCAGCCGGAGCTCCTCGAGCGACGCCTCGAGCTCCGAACCCATGATGCGCCATTCGATCCGCTCGAGCGCCGCCAGGGCGCTCTCCACCGCGGGACGCTGCCGGTCGGAGCGGAAGTACGAGCGCAACCGTGCGCGCAGGTCGCGCGCCTTGCCGACGTAGAGCACCTGGTCGTGCACGTCGCGGAAGAGGTAGACCCCGGGGCGTTGCGGTGCGCCGAACGCGAGGTTGCGCTTGCGATGCACGCGCCGTGGCCTCGTTGCGGCAAGCTCGACGAGGTCGCCGACTGTGCGTGCACCCCGCTCCTGTGCCATTCCGATCAACCGCACCAGGATCTCTGCGGTCGCCTCCGCGTCGGGCAAGGCCCGGTGACAGGGTCGCGCGTCCGTGATGAACCGGTGGGCGAGAGCAGCGAGGTTCGCCGGTTGTCGGCCGAGCAGGCGGCGGGCGAGCCCGACCGTATCGACGACCGTCGACCCGACCCGGCGTCCGGTCAGGCGCATCGTCTCGTTGTCGAGGAACGCCATGTCGAAGCGCGCGTTATGAGCCACGAGAACCGCGTCACCGGCGAACGCGAGGAACCGCCTCACCCCGGCCCCAACCGGAGGCGCCCGTCGCAGCTCCTCGTCCCGCAGCCCGGTGAGCGCCGCGACGGTCGGCTGCAGGCGCGCCCCGGGATTCGCCAAGGTCTGGAACCGCTCGCCCAGCTCGAGACCCTGCACCCGCACCGCCCCGATCTCGCACGGCCGTGCCGTCCCGGGGCGAAGCCCGGTCGTCTCGAGGTCGAAGACGACGAACGTCGCCTGCTCGAGCAGGAGCTCCTCACCGGGCGCCGCGGCGAGCGCGACCAGATTCCCCGCCCAACGCAGTCGCGCGTCGTCGCGCACCGCCTCGTCCAGCAGGGAGCGCGCGAGCCCGACGGGGATCGAGCTGCCGAGCTTCAGAACGAGCCGCGCGGCGTCCTCTGCCGCCACCGGACCGCGCCGCTCCTCGACGAGCTCGACCAGCCGGTCCGCCGAATCCAGGCAGAGCTGCATCGGACGAGCCTAGTACGAACAGGTGTTCGTGTCCAGAGCGTTATTGCCGGCTCAGTTGCTCGAACGGATTCGCAGCCCTCCCACCAGTGTGGCCGTGAGCTCGCGCTCGGCCGTGGCGACTGCAGCCGCCGTGTCGGGCAGCTGTCCGAGCACCCACCCGGTGAGGACCTCCTCCAGCCCGCCGTAGAGCATCCAGGCGGCGATCTGAGGGTCGAGATCGGCACGGAACGTCCCTTCCGCCTGGCCCCGGACGATGATCCTCTGCAGGCTCGAGAAGGCCTGCCCGATCTCGTCGAGCTCGTCGGTGATATGCGGGCTACGGGTGATCTCGCGGACGAGCAGGCGCACGAGGTCGGGGTCGTCCCGCCAGGTCCGGAGGACGATCTTCACGACCAACTCGAGCTGGTCCGGCGCTGTCTGCCCGGTCCTCTCGGCGAGCGCGACCGCCGCCAGCAACCGGCCCCAGCCCTCGCGGAAGACTGCCTCGAGGACCGCCTCCTTCGAGCCGAAGTAGTGGTAGACGAGCCCGTAGGCGACGCCCGCCTCCTTGGCCACGTCGCCCACCCGCGAGGCGTCATACCCCTGGCGGGCGAAGACGCGAACGGCGGCATCCAGGATCAGGCGCCGCTTGGCGTCGGCAGGCACGCGCGAACCCTACTTCCCGCCCTGGCAGGGTCTCCGCGCCAGGAGTCCGGGACCCCGCCGAGAACTTGCGTTCGTGGCGTACCGGACGAGACGCGCATTTCGGGCCCAATACGAGCTCCTGCTCGCCGCATCGACGTACGAGAAGGCAGCGGCCCGGCTCGAGGCGCGAGCGGGAACGCTGAGACGGCACCTGAGCAGGCGCCTCGCGCGAGACGTCGAACTCGGCCGGGCCGCGCTGGCGGAGCAGTTGCGCGAGTTCCGCAGCGACACCTTGGATCGGCTCGCCCCGTCGGACCTGCTGGCCGGCATGAGCCACCTGATGCAGGCCTACCCTCCGGGACCGGCTCCCGCGCCGGTGGCCCTTCGGCGAGATCCGTCGCGGCTCGCCGCGATCGTCCTCGGCAAGCCGATCGCCTACGCCTGCCTGGTGGCGTGGGCCGCAATGGCGATCGAAGTCGTCGCCCGCGGGATCACGGATCGGCCCTCGCTCGTGATCGCCGAAGTTGCGGCGTTGCTCCTCACTCCGGTCGCGCTCTTCCAGCCTCCCGCACGGGACACGCACCCACTCGCCGGCTGAAAATCCGACTGAGAACTCAGCTCAGCTGCGTCGCGATCGCGACGCCGACAAGCAGGGCGACCCCGGCGGCCGCCGAGCCGATCCGCAACTCCCGTTCTTTCCAGAGGGCCGCGCCGGGCAGACGGTGCACGAGGCGCTCCGGAGCCGCTGCCGCCGCTCCGAGGAGAATGCCGACGACGATGAGGAGCCAGAGCACCAGGTTCGCTCCCGAGCGCCAGGACCGGGCTGCCGCTGCCGTGCTGGAGACGCCGATCGAGCGTGCGGCCGCAACGCGCGGCACCGCTGCCTTCTGCCGCACAGCGTGAGTCACCTGCCGGACAGTGTGGCGCGCCTGCGGAGCGGTGTGGCTCGCCACCGCGACGACCCGCGGCCGCTTCTGCACCACCTGCGTCTGCCGACTCGTCGCGGACACCAACCGCAGCGCTGCGGGGTGCTGTTTCGCCCAGGCCGCGTAACTCCCGCCGTGGAGCGCGAACCAGGCCTTCAACTCGACGCGGTTGGCAAAGATGCCGTTGCCCCAGACAAGCGAGCCCGGACTGCCGGGCGCCGGCGGGCCATTCGAGGACGGCGGCCTCACGACGCCGTAGACCGCGACCGCAGCGAGGATCGCAAACGGCAGAGCAAGCGGCAGGAACAGGAGAGAAGGGTGACGGCGGGCCACCTTGGGCTCGACGCTCGAATTCGGCATCGCATCATGTTGACATGCCTGGCGAGAAACGCCAAGCGAACCCAAGCGACCGGCCGTCCAGGACCAACCGCTCGGCCTTTCGCGAGTCAACGTGCAACTGCGCCGGCGGTGTTTCCTCAAGTACGACGGCTGCAGGGAGCATCGCCGGCGTACTGGCTTCGCTCACCGAAGCAAACCCTGTTGCGCTCATCTTCAACCTGGTCGCGCTCGCTGAGCCAGAGTTCGAGGAGTTTCGAACCGCCGCGGCCGGCACGGCCGACGCTCGGTCGCCCGACCGACGGAGAACCTACGGTTCGTCTGGACGCGACGCAGACGAGCGCGCGATGACGACTGGTACAAGGCAGCCCCGGCGACCGCCGGCATAACGACGTGACCAACATCCCAGACGAACCCAGTCCGCCTGCGATCGGCAGGCTCGAGCAGCGCGAGGCAGCGGTCGCGCAAGGGCCTGGAGGGCTGCGCGGGGCCGCCGTCCGCAGCGCGAGCGTCGCCGGGGTTACGAACATCGTCGTCCAGGTCATCCAGCTGGTCGTCTACCTCTTCCTCGCGCGACTCGCCGCCCCGGCGGTGTTCGGCGTGTTCGCGGCCGGCTCGATCTTGCTGTCCGTCGGGGAGATCTTCACCGAGTCCGGCATGACCGCCGCCCTCCTGCAGCGACGCGCCAACGTGGACGCCGCAGCGGCGACGGTGCTCGCGTCGACTTTCGTCGGGGGCGTTGCCCTCGCTCTCGCAGCCCTCGCTCTTTCACCTCTCGTCGGGCTCTACTTTCACAGCCACACGGCGGGCCTCGTTTCGGCAGCGCTCGCCCCCTACCTGATCATCAACGGCCTGACCGGCGTCCCGGGCACGCTTCTCCAGAGACGGTTTGCTCTCCGCCGGTGGTTGCTCGAGCCGTTGGCGATGCTGACATTCGGCATCTGCTCGGGCCTCGGGCTCGCCTACGGGCTCGGAGTCTGGGGCCTCGTGATCGGCTGGTACGCCCAGACGATCTTCCGCGCGGCCGGATTTTGGCTGATGCTCCGCTGGAAGCCGCAGCTCCGGCTCATCTCGTGGTCGATGTGGCGAGAGCTCTCGGCCTACGCGCGGCACATCCTCGCGAGCGTCCTCCTCGGCGAGGTTCAGCGCGTCTCGACGACCGCACTGGTCGGGCGCTTCCTTGGCCCGGCCGACCTCGGGCAGTTCCGGTTCGGATGGCGGCTGTCGGCGCAGGCGACGGCACCGCTGGTCGCAGCGAACGCGTACACGATCCAACCGGCGCTCGTCCGCCTCTCGACGGCCCCGGACCGGGCGCGGTCCGCGGTGCTCACCTCGTTCCGGATCGTGAGCCTCGTCGCATTCCCCCTCGGTGCGGTCTTCATCCCGCTCGGCAGCGTGATCGCCGCTGTGCTCCTCGGCGACCAATGGCTCGGCGTCGGCCCGATCCTGACCGCGCTCGCGCCTATGGCGATGGCAACGGCGATGATCTCGGTGCCGAACGAGATCTTCAAGGCGACCGGCAGGCCTTACGTCCTTCCCCGGATTCACGCGCTCTGGACGGTGACGTCGATCACCTTCATGCTCGCCCTGATCCACTTCGGCTCGATTGGCGTCGCCTGGGCATGGTCGGCGAGCACGACGCTGACGGCGCTCTACTCGCTGAGCGGGATCCGGGGCGCGACGGAAATCCCGCGCCGCGAGCTCGCTGCCACGATCGCGCCGCCACTCTTCAGCGCGCTCACGGCTGCCGGTGTGCTGCTGCTCGTCGACCGGTTCGCCTTCGGCGGCGTGCCGCACTCCGACCCCGCGACGGTCGTGCGCCTCGTCGTCGAGATCATTCTCGGCGCCGTTCTCTACGTGTCCCTGATGATGGTGGTCGCTCGGCGTGCACTGCGCGAATTCGTATCGACCGTGGCAGCCATCGCCAAGCGCTCCCCGCGCCCGCCGGTCGCCGACTGATAGCCGCCAATCGATCAGCCTGTCGCCGCGAAAGGCTCCGACCCACCACGCGTAGCCGAAGCAAGTGGCATGGAGAGAAAGCTAAAGCGGAGTGACCGAGCCGCCGATGCCGGGTCGCAATGACTTCCGGGTCCCAGTGACTGAGTCTCGCTCCCCGATTGGCCCGATCATTGCGGTGACCGCGTCCGCCGTGCTCGCGGTCTCGATCTTCCTTCCGTGGTACGGCGTGACGATCACTGCCGGCGGAGCAGCATATGCGCAGCAGGCGCTCAAGATCGCGGCAGCGCAATACGGAAACGCGACCTTGCAAACGGAGGCGAACGCCATCGGATCGAGCTTCTCGAGCGTTGCGGGCCGGCAGCTCGCCACGCTGAGCGCACACCAGGCGCTGAAGAACGTCAGCGTGATCCTTTTGCTGCTCGCCGCGCTGTCATTCCTCGGGGCGTTGATCTGGCTGACGGGCGCACGGGGCACGCTCGAGGTCAGCGGCGGCCAGGTCGCCGCTGTCGGGACGGTGGCGACGCTGCTCGTCGCTTATCGGTTGGTCGCTCGACCGGGAACTCCTTTCGATGTGTATTCGCTCTCGTTGGCCTGGGGCGCTTGGCTTGGGTTGATCAGTTCCGTGGCGATCGTCGTCGGTGGGCTGATCGGACGCGCGAACGACTCTTCGCGGCGTTGATCGCTCGGTGGGCTTTTACGGGGTCGCCGCTGGCGGCTCAAAGCCCCGCAGATTCCCTTCTGAGAGCGTCTCGTCCACCTCGCGCACTTGAACGATCAGCCACCACGGGCGGATACTGATGCCATGGCTTGTCGGCGGTTGCCGACTCGGCGGCAGGCGCGTCGTCGCAAGGACGGTGTCGTGAGAATCGGACGATGCTCTAGCAACCGATGTTCGGCCCAAAGGGTTAGAGGAGGTCGGTAGATGGCCCTGCTCGTTGGCGCCGGTTGGGGTTCGTGGCGCGAACGGGTGTTGGCGATCGGGTTCGGTGAGCCCGCGCGTTTCGCCGCGTTCGTCTCGATTGCGGTTGCCTTCTTCGTGATCGCCTTCGTCGGCGCCTGGAACGCGCAGAACTACCCGATCCCGCTCGGCTACGACGCGCAAGGCCACGCCGATTATGCGGACGTTCTGCTCGATCAGCAACGGCTGCCGACCAAGGCCGAGGCGAGCGAATACCGCCAGCCACCGGGGTACTACGCCATCGCGGGCGCCGCGGCGGCTCTGGGGCAGATCATCTTCGGCTGGCACGAGGACAAGCCGTATTCCGCACTGCCCGAGACGTCGTATCGCGGCGCGCAGTACCTGAATGTCTTCTTCGTGCTCGCAACCGCCGTGCTCTTGCTTCTTCTCGCCCGGCTGGTCGCGCCGGCTCGGCCGAGTGTCTGGGCGGCTGCGTTGCTCTTCTTCGCTTTCTTGCCCGTGGTCGCGAAGACGGAAGCGATGTTCCACCCAGAGCCGCTCAACATGCTGCTCGCAACCGCTTCGATCTGGCTGACGACGCGCATTCTGATCGCAGGCCGGTTCAGCACACGTGGTGGCATCGGCCTCGCGCTGCTCCTCGCAGCCGGGCTGCTCGTGCGCTCGAGCGCGCTGTTCACCTTGATCGCCGTCGGGATTGCGCTCGCGATCTCGTTCCTTGCACCGAGGCTCCATCGACCGCGATGGGATCGGGTCGCCGCCACGATCGGGGTCGTGGTCGTGCTCGGTGGCGGCTGGATCGTGCTCTACCGGAGCCATGCGCTCGGCAGCGTCCCCGCCCTCGGCCTTGCCCTTCACAACCCGTTTTCACCCTCGTCCGAGGTCTCGAGCCGATCGAACTTCCTCGATGTCTCACCGGCTGTCTTCAGCCTGCCGTACCGCCCGAACTACCTGAACTACGCCCTTCCGGTGACGTACACCGAGATCTGGGGCGACTGGGTCGGTGCCTATTCATGGTCGTCCTACAGCGGGGCACCGTGGCCGCCGGCTCTCCGGGTGATGAAGGACCAAAGTTGGATCGGCCTTGTCCCGACGGCTCTTGCGATCGGGGGCTGGGCGATGCTGCTCGTGCGATCGCTCCGTCGCAGACGCGAACTGATCGCGATCGCTCTTCTCCCGCCGATTGCGCTCTTCGGTTACTTCTACCGGTCATACCTCTTCCTGAGCACTGACGGCGACCTCCTCAAGGCGAGCTACGTCCTGACCACGGCACCCTGCTGGGCACTCGGCTTCGGGGTGGCGTTCGGTGCGCTGGGCCGTTACCGGTTCCTCCGGGCCGGCCTCGCGGTCTGCCTGCTGGTCTTCGCCGTCCTCGAACTCCGCTTCATGCTCTACGGGATCCGCGACCACAAGGTGATCCTCTGACCGGGCTCGACATGTTCTGTATGGGGATCCGCCGCCCATAACCGAGCCACACCTTCCGCCTGCGAAACGGAGCTGCGAGGACAGGTGGCAATCCCGACCGCCCCAGGGCCGAGACACAGGGAGGCCGAGGCATTCGGCGGCCTCGACTCGGAAAGGCCACCCCACCGAGCGAGGTCGAGCGCGCGCTGCGCCGGTATCCAGCAGGGTCCGACCTAGCGTCGGATCATCACCAGTGAAATCCGTGAAGCCCGCACGAAGCGGTGTAGCCGCCGCCGTGCCGGACAGTGAGGTACAGGTGGAAGGCCTGTGTGCCGGGTTTCGTCCAGACAGTTCCCTGCGCCTGCCAGGGCGACGAGCCGACTGGCGGGACCGCGAGTGCGAGCGTGTGACCGTGGTTCACGCAACTGACACTTGCCCCAGCAGGGAGGGACGCTGCGGTGAAGGTTCGACTCTGGCCGACCCTGAGCACTGCTCCGTTCTGATGATGGTTCGATGGTGCCGCGAGGGCTGATCCGGCGAACGCAAGCGCGCAAACCAGTCCAATCAGTCCGTATCTAGTCAAACGCCTCTCCTACGCCGCACGTGGGTGCTTGTCATAGACCTCCGACGGCTGCTCGGGCAACGATGTTAGGCGGCGCTGCGCCGCCGACGATTTGGCGTTGCGGCTTCGTTGCAACGACGCCCCCGATCACCTGCAGCGAGTCTACGACGGGCCCGCGAAAAGTGCGCATCGCCGAGGACAGCACGCTTTCGCAAATACATGCACCCATCGCACGAGCCGAACCGCATGGTTATGCGGTTCGGCTCTACCACTTTGCTGCAAGAGGGCCCGCCTGGACTCGAACCAGGGACCAACGAATTATGAGTTCGCTGCTCTAACCAACTGAGCTACGGGCCCGCCTCGGCGAGCCTAGCGCCCGCAGAGAGTGACGGCTCAACAGTTAGACTCGCGGGAGTGAAGGTCTTCCAGGCAGAGCGGCACTTCCAGACCACCGGGGGCCTCCACGTCACCGACATCACCGAAGAGGTCGCCGAGATCGTCCGCGAGTCGGGAGTCGTCGACGGCATCTGCTGCGTGTACTCCCCCCACACCACCTGCTGCGTGCGGGTGAACGAGTACGAGCGCGGAATGTTCGAGGATTTCGGCGCGCTGCTGCGCCGCCTGATTCCCGAAGAGACCTACTACGCCCACGACGACTGGGACCGCCGCACCGAGAACATCTGCCCCGAGGACAAAGAGGTCAGCAACGGCCATGCGCATTGCATGTCGATGATCCTCGGGTCCGCCGGCGAGTCGATCCCAGTCGGGGACGGCGAGCTCTGCATGGGCCAGTGGCAGCGCGTGCTCTTCGTCGAGCTCGACCGCTCGCGCCCGCGCCGCTGGATCTGCAAAGTCGTCGGCTCGTAAACTCGTCGAGCCCTAGTCGTCCTCCATCAGGAGTGGTGCAGCCGACGACCCTTTGTCGGCGGCGAGCTCGAAGACCCAGAATTCCCGGCCCGTGACGTGCACTGCGACGTTGTAGACAGGCACGCCGTCGACCTCCCCCTCGAATGATCCGTGATGTGCGTGGCCATGCACCACGAGATCGGGCCGGCGATCGCGGATCGGGCCCGCGAGACGGTCTGCACCGAGCACGAGCCAGAGACGCTCCGGCTCACCGTGCAGCGTCGCCTCGACCGGCGAGTAGTGCAGGAGACCGATGCGCACGGCACAGTGCTCGATCGCGCGCAGGCCGGCGTCGAGGCCGTCGACGTCCTTCGTCGTCTCCGCGTACGCCTCGCGGAAGATCGGTTCCCCGAAGTTCGCCCACTGCTCTCCGAAGCCGCCGACGAAGCCCTTCACGCCGGCGATGCCGACGCTCGCCCCATGCACCGGCAAGATCGTATGCGACCGGTCGAGCACGACGACGCCCGCCTCCCCGAGCGCCCGGGTCAGATCGCCCGGCCGGTCGGACTGCCAGTCGTGGTTCCCGAGGACGGCGACCACCGGAATGGCGAGGTCGCGGCATGCATCCGCCACCACGCCCACCTCGTCGACCTGGCCACGCTCCGTCAGGTCGCCGGCGAGGAGGATCAGGTCGGCCTGCTCCTCGACTCGGGCGAACGCCTCGCGAACCCGGTCACGGTCGGCTGCGCCGGCATGGATGTCCCCGGCCGCCGCAACCCTGATCGTCTTCGCCATGCTTGTCGCTCTACCCAAGGATTCAGGGAGATACGCACGGGTACCAGGGCCTCCGATGCCGAGCGACGCGACCTTCAACACACTCCTCGACGCCATGAAGCGCGCTGCCGCCACGCTGCGCGACAACGAGATCGAGTTCGCGCTCGCCGGCGGCCTTGCCGTTTATGCCCGCGGCGGGACGGAGTCGTCCCACGACGTCGACTTCGTGCTTCGTCGCAACGACGCTGAGCGCGCGCTCGGGCTGCTCGAGGAAGCGGGATTCCGCAGCGAGCGGCCACCCGAGGGCTGGCTCTTCAAGGTCTTCGATGAAGACGACTCGATGATCGACCTCATCTTCGCCCCCAACAATCAACCGGAAGCCGTCGGCCAGATTCTCGACCGGGCCGACGAGCTCGAGGTCTACGCGATCACGCTGAAGGTGATGAGCATCACCGACGTGCTCGCGAGCAAGCTGCTGGCGCTCAAGGAGCATGAGGTCGACTACGACTCGGTGCTCGAGGTCGCACGCTCGTGCCGCGAACAGATCAACTGGGACGTTCTGCACGCGCGAACCGATGGGAACCCGTACGCAAAGGCGTTCTTCACGCTCGCGGACGAGCTCGGCCTGAACAGCTAAGCCGCTTGCAACGCGGCGATCTCGCGCCGTTCTGCGAGGCGCCTGAGCGCCTCGCCTTCGATCTGCCGCACACGTTCACGCGTGATTCCCAGGATGCGCCCGATCTCCTCGAGCGACTTCGGGTCCTCGATCCCGCGCAGGCCGTAGCGCAGATTCAGGATCTGCTGCTCACGTTCGGAGAGTTCGGCGACCGCGGCGTGCAGTGCCTTCTCGGTGAGCTCGACCTCGACCTGTTCCTCGGGCGTCCGGTCGGTGCTGGCAAAGAGATCCCCGAACGACGCAGTGTCGTCCTCACCCATCGGCTTGTCGAGCGATGCGACTGCGCGCGCAGCCGCGCGCACCTCGCGGACCTGTTTGATCGGGAGCTTCGTCCGCTGCGCGATCTCCTCGATGGTCGGGGCCCGCTCGAGGGTCGCGACGAGCTCACGCTCGGCACGCGCGATCTTCTGCTCGCGCTCGACGATATGCACGGGGATGCGAATCGTGCGGGCCTTGTTGGCCACGCCGCGCTGCACCGCCTGGCGGATCCACCAGGTCGCATACGTCGAGAACTTGAAGCCCTTCCGCCAGTCGAACTTCTCGGCTGCGCGGATCAGCCCGATGATCCCTTCCTGGATCAGGTCGAGCAGTGTCAGTCCATGCCCCTGGTACTTCTTCGCGATCGAGACGACCAGGCGCAGGTTTGAATTCACGAGGAGATCCTTTGCGCGTTTGTCACCGCCCTCGATCGCCTTGGCAAGCTCGACCTCCTGCGCGGCAGTCAGCAGTGGAAAACGGCCGGCCTCGTTCAGGAAGAGCTGCAGGGAGTCGGTCGTCGCCGCCGCAACCTGCGTGTTCGTGTAGACGATCTCGGGCTCGATCGCGCGCGAGCAGTCGTCGGTGATCTCGACGCCGTGCGACTCGAGCCGCTCGAGGAGGCTCTCGATGTCCTCTTCGTCGAGCTCGAGCTTCAGGACGATCTCATGCAGCTCCGTCATGTGGACGCAGCCATGCTCGTCGCCGTGCTCCACCAGGAGCGCAATGGGGTCGATCGAGGACATCAGTCAGGTATTCCCGCCTCGCCAGGTCTCACACTGTGACCTACAAATAGCATTCCTCGTTTCAAGGAATCCTTACAGGATTGGAAACCGGGGCACATGCGGCTGCGCAACGCTGCCTGGATGATCCTCGCCTCGATCCTCCATCCCGCTCCGCCGGCCCACCTCCCGAACGACTCGCTCACGTTCTGGATCTGGCTGGTCGCGATCGTGGCAGTCGCCGTCATCGGCGGAATCGCGCTCACGCTGCGTCGGTAGACGCTACGATCGACGCCCGTGCCGTGGTGGCTCCTCGTGCCCCTGATTCTCATCGGCGGCGTCGCCGTTCTCTTCGGCCTGCTCGTCTTTCTCGGGCGATTCCGGAACGGAGCGCTGCTCCGGCCACTGATCACGAGGCTCTCACGAATCGGCTTCATGCGCCGGTTCTTCACGAACGTCAGCACGAAGGCGATCGAACGGCAGAACCCCGAGCTCGCGAGCGCCCTGAAGAAGATCAACCCGGTCGCGTCGAACCCGAATCCACAGGCAGTGCAGAAGGCGATGAGCCGCCTCACCCCCGCCGAGCGGCGCGCCTACATGGAGGCCGCACAGGAGCAGGGTGGACTGCCCGACTCGGCCAATCGCCAGATGCGGCGCCAGGCCGAGCGGATGCAGCAACAGGCCCGGGGCGGTCGCCCGGGCGGCGGCGGCGCGTCCTCATCGCGCAAGCGTAAGCGCAAATAACCCGAGCGCCGAACGACGCCGGCGAGCCGTGTCCGGCCGGTTCAGGGGCGCCGGTAGACCGAGAAGAGCAGCCGCCCGTGCTCGCAGACAGACGTACGCGGGCTGACCCTCACAGTCGTCTGGCCGCCGCCCTGGCCGCTGACGCGGAACCACGAGGCGACCGGCTCGCAGCGGCCGATGGACTGCTCACCCGGCCCGGGGACGTCCGGCGAGAACCGCGCGGTCGCGCGGGTCGAGCCGCCCGGTGCGAGCGCGACCAGGATCGCCGAGAGGGCCTGCGGAAACGCCGCGCGGATGTGCGTCGGAAGCCGCTTGCGCGCCGCATCGAGCAGGACGCCCTGCGGAAGCCCCGTGACCGCGCACGCCGTGCGTGAGACGTTCTTCAGCGTCAGCGCATAGGTGATGTTCCCGGCGCCGGCGCTGTTGGGGACGGCGGCGAAGACACCTGCGAGTTGAGCGCCGCGACAGCGGGCGACTGCGTGCGCGGCGCCCGCAGTGGACGCGACGACGAGTGACGTGACCACGAGCGTCAGGGCGGTGACGCGAACCATGGCACGAACCATGGCGCGAACCGTAACGCACCGTTGCACCATGATCCGGTTACCCAACCGCCCCGACGAGTCGTGTGCGTTCGAGGTCGGCCTTCCTCGCGAGCACGTCGATCTGGCGGACCCGGGCGTCATAGGCGCGAGCCGCTGCAGCCTGACGCTTCCGGGTGTCGGCGCCGTTGAGAGCCGCGGAGACCGTGAATAGCGAGTGTATGGCTGCATTCGCGGCGGGGATATCTCGCCGGTGTAGCGCACTCCGGATCGCCGTCGAGAGCGCGATACTCCGCTGCAGTGACTCCTGCTCGGCTGTCAGGGCGGGTCGCATGATGGGCGGCGCCGTCAGGCGATCGAGACGCACGCTCACCGGTTTCAGCGCGTCACCGTAGTCGCCGAACGCTGTCGCATACCGGTCGAGAGCACCGGCAGTGCCTTTCGACGTCACGGTCGGTGTCGAGTTCGGACTCGTCGCGATCGCGGCGAGATCGCGCCGGAGGCTGACGACCGCCGCGTGCAGCGGTGGGCCGGCCGTCGCAAGCTTGGGCACGTACAGCGACGTCGCGATCAACTCGTCGACCACGGAGCGCTGGAGAGCAAGCCGCTGCAGAAGCAGGCTGTGCAGCTTGTGGGCGTCCTGCGGCGGATGGAGCGCGCGCATGTTGCGCGAGGCGAGGTCGATCTCTCGCCGCACGGCGCGGAGCCGGGCGATCTCGGCTGGAGTCGAACCGGTCAACGAGAAGCCTTGCAGCGCGGTGTTGAACTGCCGCGCCTTCGAGAGCAGGCCGAATTGGGCCTTCGCAACGTCTGCGAAGTACGCGTTGACTGAGTCACGTCGCGTCTTCGTTTCACTCGAGCCGCACCCGGCGAGCGCGAGCACGGCGAGCACGAGAACCGTGCCGCGGACAGCCGTCACAGTGCTACTTGAGGAGGACGACGGTCGAAACGCTGCCGTCTCGGTGCGCGAAGACCAGTTTCACAAGGCCCACCCCCGGTGCGAACCAGCAGGTCCGCGTGCCGCTGCCGTACGGAAAACCCTGCTGAGTGAGCGTTGAGCGGACAACCAGTGCGCGATAGGTGCCCGCGGGAACCTTCACAGTCTGCATCCCGGTGATCCGCGTCTGCCCGTCAACGCCGTAGGTCGCGAAGTCGTCGCTGCGCCTCGAGGTCGCCCAGTGGGCGCCCACGGCGGGATACGGCGTGAGGATCGGGTTGAGCCCGTACGTGAACAGATCGAGCGCGGTGACGAAGTGGTTGCGCTGCGCCGCCGTCTTGCCGGCTGGGCCGAGCGGTGGGAACGACAGCTTCGATGCCGACGTCGTGTTGCCCCAGAGGTTGGTCACGCCGTCCAGGCGCTTCGAGAACCCGTACGTGCCGACAGCCTTGATCGGGCCGGTGGCGCTGACGAGCTTCAGGCGCGCCGTGCCGTTGACGACCGCGTCGATCGTGAAGCGGTCGGTCTCGGGGCTGCGCAGGTGCTTCGTGTTCGTCCAGCGGAACGCGAGGTTCTTGCCCTTCGTCAGTGGGAAGAAGTCGTCGTCACCGGGCGTCGCGACCGGCGTCAGGCTTGTGCTCTGCAACTGGGCGATCGTCACCGGTGCGGCACCACCACCGGCGTGGTCGAATTCGATCTTGACGGGACCGACGCCGTAGACCCACCAGATGGTCCGTGTGCCGCTGCCATACGGGTCGCCGATCGCGCCGGCCTGCGTGATGTGCGTAACAACACGAGCCGCCGTGATGCCGTTCGGAAACGCCGGAACGGTGACCTTCTCCCGTCCCATGTAGGTCGAGGTGCTCGAGACGTCATTCGCCGCCCCGCCCGTGCTCGCCCAGGTGAGGCCCTTGAGAAGTGGCTCGGCGAGCACCGGTTGACGTGCGCCCCAGATGAGGTTGTAGAGCGTGCTCGACAGCGCATTGCCGCAGTTCAGGACCTGCGGGCAGAGAACCGGGAACGAAGACGGCGGCGGCGTGCTCGACCAGTCGGTGTTGACGAGCCCCGCATTGGTCTCCTGGAACGAGACGGTGCCGGTCGAGGAGACCGAGCCGTCCGGGTTCCCGAGGCCGTCGGTCGTCCACCCGAGTACGAACAGGCTGCCCGTCTGGCTCTTGACGGTGACCGACTCGAGGGTGGGCGTGGTCGCATAGACCGAATCACTCCACTGGTAGGTCCAGGCCGCGTTGGTGGAGTGCGGCAGCCAGAGGTCATCCGCCCATGCCGGGGACGCCACAAGGAGCGCGGCGAGCGCGATCAGAACGACCCCCACGATCTTCACGATCCCCAGCGTAGTTGGTCGGGGCGGCCGGGTCTAGTGACCCAGATTGGTCAGTTCTCACCGATCCCGGCGCGAAGACGAGTGCTCATGGCTCTGCAGCAAATGGCTCCGCGCCTTCGTTCGTCCCTGCGGGCGCGCCATGGGGAGAGCTGTGAGTAGGGCCGGGTGAACAGCCGCGAGCGCATTCGAGTGAATCAACGCCGGTGTCCGCGCGGCCGCTGCGTCCCGAGAGACGCTGCCGGCGCCGGCATGAGCGACGCTCAGCGTCCGCTGCACGCCGGGCGCCAGCGTCAGCTGCATGATCCCGAGCCTGTTCGCGTCGGCCTCTGTGTAACCAAGAGTGCGGCCCAGCTCGTGCAGCACGACGGTCAGGAGATCCATCTGCGTCGCCGCGGCGCCTGGATCCATTGCCGACCAGCCCCAGCCGGCCGCGGTTGCGTCGATCGTGACGGTCCGCCCAATCGTCTGCGCGAGGAAGAGGTTCGGAAGATCGGCGATCGCGAAGGTGACGCCGCTGAAGCTCGCGCTCGGGAGCACTGCGTGCCAGGCCGCCTCCGCCTGTGCGACGACCTGGGCCAGTGCGTCCGCCGAGACCGTCGGGACTGCCGGCGCCGAGGCCGGGATGGTCTGGGTCGCCATCTGGGCGCCGTCGTTGTCGAAGACGGTCACGGTCCCGTCGTTCGTCGCGATCGTGGCCCCAGTCGGAAGCGAGAGGTGAATCGTGAACGTCTCGGTGGGCTCGGCGATGCTGTCGGGAAGGATCGAGACGGTGAAGTTGACGGTCGTCGTGCCGGGGCTGAACGTCAGCACCTGCGTCTTCGCGGTGAAGTCGCTGCCTGCGACGGCGGAGCCGGAAACCGTCGTCGCGGTGACGGTGATCGTGCCCGTCGAGGCACTCGAGAGGGTCACGGGCACGTCGACCGACGTGGTCTTGTTGTGATCCTGCTCGGTACCCGAGGCGTTGCCGACGGAAACGCTGAATTCGTTGTCGGCGATCGTGCCGGTGGCGGACCCCGCGGTCCCGACCACGTCGTTCGTGCCCGCGCCGAGCGTCAGTGTGACCGTCTCGGCCGCCTCGACGATCGAGTCGTCGACGGGCTTCGCGGTGATCGTCGCGCTCGTCGTTCCCGGATTGAGGGTCAGGGTCAGCCCGTCGGCCGACAGGGTCGCGCCGGCTCCGACAGTCAGCGCGTAGTCGGCCGTGAATGTCGCTGTCCCACCCCACGTCAGGTTGATCGAGCTGCTGACCGTCGTGTTGACCGTCCGCGTCACCGTGAAGACGATCGGATCCTGCAGCTGCTCCGAGCCCGTAGCGTCGGTCGCCGCGACGACGACGACCGGCATGTCGTTGTCGGCGATCGAGCCGGTAGCGCTCAGGGCGGCCCCGGGTGTGTAGCCCGTGCCGGTGCCCACTGTCACCGTGACCGTCTCGGCGGTCTCGATGATCGAGTCGTCGACCGGCTTGGCCGTGATGGTCGCGCTCGCAACTCCTGCGGCGAGCGTGAGTGTCGTGCCACCGACACCGAGCGTCCCACCGACGGCGGTCAACATGTAGTCGGAGGTGATGGTCGCTGAGCCAGTCCACGTGAGGTTGACCGTGATCGCCGCCGACGTGCTGACCGTGCGCGTCACCGTGAAGACGATCGGATCCTGAGCCTGCTCGGCGCCGGAAGCGTCGGTGGCGGCGACGGAGACGACGCCGGTGTCGTTGTCTGCGATCGAACCGGTCGCATTGCCCGGCGCAGCAGCCGAGTAGCCGGTGCCGGAGCTCAGCGTCAGGATGACGGTCTCGGACGGCTCGATGATCGCGTCATCGACCGGCTTCGCCGTGATCGTGTAGCTCGTATCGCCGTTGAACATCGTCAGCGTCAGGCCGTTCGCCGAGAGCGTCCCGCCCGACGAACTGAGCGTGTAGTCGGTCCCGAGGCTCGCCGTGCCGCTCCAGGCGAGGTTGAGGGTGATGTTCCCGGTGAGGTAGTTCGATCGCGTGACCGTGAAGACGATCGGGTCCTGGCCCTGCTCCGCGCCCGACGGGTCGGTGGCGGTGACGGTCACGAGGGCGTCGTTGTCGGCGATCGCGCCGGTCGCCGTCGCAGCCGCGCCGGGCGTGTAGTTCGTGCCGGTTGCGATCGTCAGCGTCACGGTCTCGGCGCCCTCGACCGTCGTGTCGTCCACCGGCTTCGCGGTGATCGTCGCGCTCGCCGTGCCCGGGTTGAGCGTCAAGGTCGAGCCGTCCGCTGCCAGCGTCGCGCCCGCGGAGACGGTGAGCGTGTAGTCGGACGAGAACGTCGCGGTCCCGTCCCACGTCAGGTTCACAACGGTGCTCACGGTCGTGTTCGCCGTCCGTGTCACCGTGAAGACGATCGGATCCTGAGCCTGCTCGGCGCCCGAAGCGTCCGTTGCGGCGACGCTGATCACCGGCGTGTCGTTGTCGACGATCGTCCCGGTCGCAAATGTCGGTGTGCCGAGGATGTAGTTGTTTCCGCCCACGAGCGACAGGGTGACGGTGTCGGTGGGCTCGATGATCGAGTCGTCGACGGGCTTGACCGTGATCGTGGCGCTCGAGGAGCCGGCGGCCAGCGTGAGGAGCGTGTTGCCGGCCGAGAGCGTGCCGCCCGAGACGGTGACCGTGTAGTCGACCGTCATGTCCGCAGTCCCACTCCAGCTCAGGGTGACCGCGGTCGAGACGGTGTTGTTGACCGTCCGCGACACCGTGAAGACGATCGGGTTCTGGCTCGCTTCGGCACCTGTCGCGTCGGTCGCCGCAATCGTGATCACGGGCGTGTCGTTGTCGGCGATCGAACCGGTCGCGACCGACGGCGTGCCGACCGAATACGGCGAGCCAGGTCCGCCATTCTGCGGGAGCAGGGTCAGGACCACCGACTCGGTCAGTTCGATAAGCGTGTCGTCCACCGGTGTCGCCGTGATCGTCGCGCTCGTCACGCCTGCTGCGAGCGTCAGGGTCGAGCCACCCACACCCAGCGTGCCGCCGGTTGCAGTCAGGTGGTAGTCGGTGTTCAGCGACGCGCCGCCGCTCCAGCCCAGGTTGATCGTGATCGCACTGGTCGTCACTCCAGAGCGCACGATCGTAAAGACGACCGGAACGAGGCCCTGCTCGGCGCCGTTCGGGCTCGACGCGGCGACGGTGACACCTGCCGTTCCGGCGGCTCCGGTGCTCTTGGTGGTTGTCGATGTCGTGGCTGCAGAGGTATTGCCGGCCAGGTCGGTGAGCGAGACCGATGTCGTGAGCAGGCCGTCGAGCAGGCTCGAGACATCGATGGTGACCGTCAGGTGGCCGGTCGCGTCGAGCGGGTCGCTTTCGCCCAGGAGGGTGATCCCGTCGGTGACGCTCCAGTTGGCGAAGCTCCCGATCTCACCCGAGATCGTGATCGTGAAGGTCGCGAGGTCTGCGAGCCCAACTGCGGCCGGCGACGTCGTCGTGGGCGCCACCGGCGCCGAGGTGTCCTTGATCGAGGTCGTCACGACCGGGGCGCTCTGATGGCCTTGCGCGTCGACGAGGATCAGCGTGATCGTGATCGGGCCGTCATTCAGGCTGGAGAGATCGAAGTTGAGCTGGAGCATCCCGCCGGCACCGATCGTCCCGGTGCCCGAGACGGTATGGACGCCGTCGGTGACCGACACGAGCGCAGTCGAGGTCGCGGGGCCGGTCACCTGGACCGGGACGAGGATCGGGTTGCCCGAGCCGACGTGGGCCGGGAGCTTGATCGCCGGCGACGGCAATGTCGCGAGGCCCTGCGTGCCCGGCGACTGGATCGCCTGCGTCCCCGAGGTGACGCGGACGTCACGCGAGCCGCCGGGGATGTTGCCGGCCTGGGGATCGCGCGGGCCGCCCGTCTCGTCCTGCCAGTAGGGCTTGTCGTGCTGGCGCACCTCGCCGAGCTCGCCGAACGGCTCGCCGTTGCGCGTCGGGTCGCCGCCGTGCTGTGCGGCGAGGGTCAGGTCGGAGCCTGCGCTCTGGGAGAGCAGGAGCAGGAAGACGTCGAGCTGCGGCTGCAGCGTGCGGCTCACGGTCGGCTCACCGAACGGCGCGTAGGGCACGAGGTACGTGTTGAACTCGCCGACCCAGTCGACGAGACGGTCGCCGCCGGTATTGGCGATCAGCACGTCGCGGCCGGCGCCGCCGTAGACGAAGTCCTCGTACGACGGGTTCGTGTCGGGCACGTCGTTCAGCCCGTTATCGGTGTTCAGGCGATCGTCCATGTTCGCCTGGTCGTCGCCCCAGCCGAGGAACGCGATGTCGCGACCGGTGCCGCCCACGACCCAGTCGTTCTGGAGGTCGCCGAAGATCATGTCGTTGCCGTCCGTGGGCACGGCCGGGTACGCCGAGCCGACGGACCAGTGCGGGTCGAGCGGCCCTTCGGTGTAGTCGAAGTTGAGCAGCCAGTCGTGGTAGCCGAGCGTCGAGCTGTTCTGCACGCTCGGGTCGATCGGACCCTTGTAGAGCGTCCCTGTGCCCGGCGTCAGCAGGATCTCGCGCAGCGGGTCATTGGCGTCATAGAGGGCGAAGGTCGTGCCTGTCCGCTTGCCGGTCGTCGGGTCGTAGCCGAGCACGTTGCCAGGGTCGAGCGGGTGGTAATAGTCACTGCGCAGGTCGGCCTGCAGCAGGATGCCGTTCTGGTCGTAGTTGTTCGTGTACGACTGGATCGGTGCCTCGGCGCCAGAGATCGCGTCGTCACCCGCTCCGCCGTGGATGGAGTCGTTGCCGAGCCCGCCGTAGATGACGTCGTTCGCGACTCCGAGCGGCGGCCGGTAATACGGATCCTGGAAGCCACCCGTGAGTCCCGCCGGGTCGAGGTTGTCGGGCGTCAGGTCGGCGGTGTACTTGAGCGCGCCGTCCGGGTTGATGACAGCTTCCTGCGCGTCGCCAGGCGTCGTGATGAGGAGGCTGATCTGCGACGGGTCGATCGCCGCGACTGCGTTCAGCGGCTCGCCGTACAGCGAACTCACACGGCTCGCATAGATGCGACCGTCGTCGCCGAGGATGCCGTCGTCGCCGGTGCCACCTGAGATCCAGTCGGAGCCGTAACCGCCGACCATCGTGTCGTTCTGTCCTTCGCCGTAGAGGACATCGTTCCCGACCTGCCCGTAGATGAAGTCGTCGCCGTTCTCGCCGTGGATCTCGTCGCCTGTACCGATGTCGTTGAGGGCGAGCGGGTTGTACGAGGCGCCGCCCGGCGTGTAGTCGATGAGCTTGATCGAGCGCGCCACGATGGTCACCGGCGGTGTCGCACCCGGGAGCGCGCGGTAGAGGTCGTAGTTGAATTCGAGGAATCCGGTCGTGCTCACCTGGACGCCGCCGGCGCTGAGCCCGTAGGTGTGGTTCGTGCCGACGAGACGGATGATGTCGCCGTTGTCGCCAACGACCGCGTCGGAGTCATTCGCGTTCCCGCCCAGCGCGACATCGCCGTTCCCGAGCCTGTCAAGCGCGGTGCCGGAGCCGCCGAAGATCAGGTCGGAGCCGTCGGGCCGCAGGCACGTACCCGCCACACCGCCGACCTCGTTCGCAGCGTTGCAGGCACCGCCGAGACCGAACAGGTCGGAGCTGCCGCCGATGACGTCGTCCTGGCCCTGGTTGCCGAAGATGACGTCGTTGCCGCCACCACCCTCGATGTAGTCGGCGCCGTCGGTCGCCCGGTCGACGGAGGGGCTCACGAACAACGTGCCGACGACCAACGGGTTCGACGTGTCGCGGCAGGCGCCGACGCGCTGAACGTCGGTCGTGGCGCCGGGATGTCCGCCCGTCGCGCAGCTGGAGGCGCTCCCGTAAGCATCGGCGCCGACATAACCGTCGCTGATGAAGTCGATCGAGCTGTCGCCCTGGAGCGTGTCGGTCCCGAGTTCGCCGAAGAGCATGTCGTTGCCCGGCCCACCAGCGATGTAGTCGTTTCCGTAGTAGACGGCCTGCGCGCCGTAGCTCGAACCGACGATCGTGATCAGGTAGTCACCCCAGCTCGCGTGGCCCCTCGGGTCGAGCTGCGGTGTCCCGTCGACGAGTGGGTTCCCGGCGGTCGCGACATCGGTGCTGTAGATCTGGGTGCCGCTCAGATCCTGGAAGAGCGGGCTCGTGAAGTTGCCGAGGTGGGTCGTGCGATCGAGAGAGACGTGGTCGCCGAAAACAAGGTCGCGACCGGTGCCGCCGTCGATCGCGTCGTCGCCGGTGCCACCGATCAGGATGTCGTCGCCGCCGTTGCCGTAGATCGTGTCGTTCGCGCCGTTGTCGGGCTGCACGCTCTGGATCGTGCGTGCGAGCAGCGTCGTCTGGATCTCCTGCGGAGCGCCCGAAATCGGCTTGGTCGTGTCGCGCGCACCGGCGACGGCCTGCGTGACAACGCCGTGGTCGCCGAAGATCACGTCGTCGTAGCCTCCGAACGCGTCATTGACGGTGCCGCCGGGCGTGTCGCCGTAGAGCAGATCCTGGCCGGCGATCATCAGGTCGCGGTTCTGGTACGAGCTCGCGTTCGTCGTCGGGATGGTCAGCAGGCGCGTGATCACGTCGACGTTCATGCCAGAGTCGCCATAGATCTGGTCGACGCCCCGCCCGCCGGCGATCGTGTCGTTGCCCGAGCCGCCGGCGAGGATGTCACCCGTCTGCGTTCCGAAGATCGTGTCGTCGCCCGGGCCGCCGTAGGCGCTGATGCCGATCGACGGGAGCGCGGATGCCGGCGCCGCCGAGAACGCCTGGCTCGCGTCGATCGCGTCGTTACCCGCGTAGAGGAACGGATCGGCGAGGGCAAAGACGAAGAACGGCGCGCCGTTACCGACGCGGTTCGCAACCGCGATCGAGTGAGCCGACGTGCCCGCGCCTGCGAGCAGCGTGAAGTTCGAGGTCAGGAAGGTGAGCGTGAGCGTCGTCTTCGTGACCGACTGCACCGTGCCGACCTCGGCCACGCCGATCAGGTGGTTCTCGGGCGTCGTTGCGTTGACGAGGCCTGCGAAGGCGGCGGTCAGCGAGCCAAGCGTCAGCGTGCTCGCGGTAACGGCGGTCAGCGTCCCGACGCTCACACCGTCGATCTGAATCAGCTGACCGACGCCGTAGCCGGCTGTAAGCCACGAGCCGCCGTCGCCGCGGACGATCGTGCCGGTTCCCGCAGTCGGGCTCGCGACGGTGACGGCCAGCTGTTGCGCTGCCGCGTCGATGGTCAGCTCTTGCCCGACGGCGAAGCCGTCCGTGATCCACGAGCCGGAGTCGGACCTCGTGATCGTGCCGGCCGTGGCCGTCGTCTGGACAGCCGTGATCGTCAGTCCGCTGTCGTGCGGCAGCGGCTTCGGTCCGAAGTTGTGCAGGGTGATCTGCGCCGGGTTTCCGCCGTACCAGACGCCGTCCTGCGAGGTGTCGCCGTAGATGACGAGTGGCGACGGTGTGCACGTGGTGAAGTCCAGGGTGCACATGTTCGAGCCCGGGCCGCCGGCGGCCGTGGTGCTGGCGCCGCCCGTGACGGTGATTGAGTCTCCACCGATCCGGACGAGCGAGACCAGACCGACGACACCCGTGGCGGGAGCCATCGCACCGCCGCTCAGCGTGAGGGTGTTGCCGACGATCGAGGTGATTGTCCGGATGCCCGTGACGCCGGTGATCGCGACCTGCTGGCCGACGGCCAGGCCCGATCCGGCGAGTGAGCCAGAGGTGACGGACGTGAAGGTGACGGTGCTCGCGGTGACGTTGAACGTGCCGCCCACCCGATAGCGGCTGGAGACGGCGACCGTCGTCGAGAGGTTCGTGGCGGGCGTCAAGCCGACGCCGCTCAGGAGCAGCGCGGTGCCGTCACCGTAGATCGAGTTGTCGAAGCCGGTGATCGTCCACGTGCCGGGGATGCCGACGATCGAGACCTGCTGGCCGTAGGTGAAGCCGAGGCTCTGCCACGGCAGGCCATCACGGCGTACCACCTTGTTGGCGCTCAGGTCGAATGCAGCGGTCACCTGGAGGCTGTCGGAGACCGACACGGTCGCTGCGATGGCCAGCCCGGTCGCCCCGAGAGCGGCGTTCAGGAGCAGCGCGCTGCCGGGGCCGTAGGCGGAGTTGGCGAAGCCGGAGATCGTGAACGTCCCGGTGAGGCCGCCGGACAGCGTGACCTGCTGGCCGACGGCGAAGCCGGCGCCGGCCCATGACAGACCGTCTCTGCGCACGAGCTGCCCGGTGGACGCGGTCGGGTTCGCGGCGTCGAAGGTGCCCGTCAGCTGCAGCAGGGCGTCGCCGCCGCCGTGCACGGTCGTGACACCACCGTGTGCTGCGGCGCGGTTCGGCGTCCCATCCGGGTTGTGATCCGGGCCGGGAACCATCGTCGAGACGATGTTCAGGGTGTCGTTGCCCTGGCCGAGCAGGATGTTCAGGACTTCGATCGTCGACTTGTTCCCGTCGGTGACGAACTTCCCGTGCGAGTCGAGCGTGACGGTTCCATAGCTGATCCCGTCGGGATAGGTGCCGGGCTCGCCGAACGGGAAGGTCGTCGTGCCCACCGGCAGGAGGTAGCTGAAGTCGAGGATGCCGCCCGCGTCCCCGCCCATGTTGAGGCCGGTGAGCGCCGTCGACGTCAGCTGGCCCGTCTGATCCTGCTTGCTGCCGTCGTCGTAGATGTTCAGCGTGTCGATCTGCTGCCACTCGGGCGGCTGCGCGGCGACGGCGAAGAGCGGGCCGTTGCCCTCACCCGGCAGAAGGACGGCCGCGTGCAGCGAGCGATTGGCGGAGGTCGTGCCGCCTTCGACCGACAGCGGGCCGGCGATGCCACTGAGGATGTGCTGCTGCTTCGCGAACACCTTCAGGTTCTGGCGTCCCGGTGCGAGCTGGAAGTTGACGTCGGCGACGAGCGGAACGGTCACCGGCTGGTACCAGCTGCTCGTCGTGAACGTCACCACGGCGGCCCACTGGACGACCGTTGCGGTCGAGGCGACGCTGCCACTCACGGGCTTGGCGGTGCTCGTCAGCTGAAGCACGTTCAGGTTGCCGCCGTTCGCGGACGAGAACGAGTTGATCTTGTAGATGGTCGGATCGCCGCCGATCTTGATCAGCTGACCCTCGACGAAGCCACTGTCGAGCCAGCTCGTGCCGTCGTCCCGGGTGAGCGTTCCGGCCGCGAAGTTGTAGGAGATCGTGTGGCCGCCGGCCGTGATGCCCGTGTACGTGCCCTGCTCGGTGAGGCTCGCGATGGAGACGGTGTTGAACGTGCCTGCGCTCGTCGGTGCCGCCGTCAGCGTCAGCACGCCGGCCGTCACGGCCGAGACGTAGAAGCCGGTTGCGACGTCGTCGGAAGTGCCCGTCCCAGAGATGCCGATCCGCATTCCGACGACAAAGCCCGCGCTCACGAAGCTTCCGAGGTCAGACCCGCTCGCAAGCGTGATCGTGTTGCCGGAGATCGTGATGTTGCCGGCAAAGAGCTGGGTCGGACGCAGCCCGCCGACGGCCGCCAGGCTCACCGAGCCGCCGATGGTCGCATCGGTCTGCCCGTCGGTGATGATCGCGACCTGCACGCTGTCCGTGGGCTTGCTCGTCAGGCGCAGCGTGTAGCTGTCGCCGGGGCCGGGAATCGTGCACGCGGCGTTACCGCACTCGGTGACCACGGTCGTGCCGTCGCTCTGGTTCACGAAGACGCCCGGAGTCTCATCGTCGATCACGGTGGCGTAGATGCGCTCGAGGATCTCCTGGCTCGTCCCACCGGGCCGTGCGGCCAGATACGTCGGATCGGTGGTCGATGCGGCGATCGTCTGGACGAGCCCGACGGTCGTCGGATCCTCGGCGGCAAAGTCATTGCGTGCGTGCACGGTGATGTTCACCGGCGTGAACCAGTTGGCGCTGGTGAAGGTGACGAAGTACGTCGTGCCGCCGAGCGGGCAGAGCGTCGGGTCGGTGAATGCGTTCGAGGCGCTGAAGCGCGAATCGGTGCTCGAGAGGCAGACACGGCTCGAGCTCGGGGTGATCTGAACCGTCACCGTCATGCCGGCGGCCGGCGCGCTCGTCAGCTGGATCGAATAGAGGTCGACGACCTCTGTGGCGGGCGGCGTCGCGGAGCTCGTGCCCTCGAGCACGGTGGTGGCGTTGTCCGGGTGCAGGGTCGTCGGGTCGAGCGGGGTGACGAGCACCCCCGGAGCGTCGTTGTCGTAGATCGTGACCTCGACGTTCCGGACGATCGCGCCGTCGAAGCTCGGGTCGGCGCTGATCACCGACTGGCTCACGGTCACCGTCCTCGTGCCTTCGACACGCGAATCGTCAACGGCGAACATGAAGACGGTCTGCGCCACGTTCCAGTTCCCCGGCGTGAAGACGAGCACCACCTGGCGATCCGGCACGGTCGTGACGACCCCGTTCACCGTGATCGTGCGGGTGAAGCTCCCGGGACTGCCGGCTGTCGTCGCGACCAGGAACGTATCGCCCATCGGTACGCCGTTCTGCTCTTCCTGCGGCGAGTTCGCAGCCGAGACCGTGACGTAGACGTTCGAGGTCGGCGCGGCCGCGAGCACGACGGTGTAGGAGTCGAGCGACGGGACGCAGCCGACGGGCGTCACCGTGAAGCAGCCGCCCTCGTAGATGGAAGAGAAGCCGCCGGACTCACTGATGATGACCTGGCCTTGACCCGGGCGGGCGACGCTCAGGTCGACACCGTTCGCAGTGAGCCCGTTGTAGTTCGGGTCGGCCGAGGTGACCTGGTGATTGACGGTGCCGCTCGTGCCCTCGATGTCCTTGGAGAAGACATCGCCGACGACGTCGCCACCGACGTTCAACGTGTCGCTCCCGAGCCCGCCGATCACGCGCGTCTCGACGCCCGGTGCGGTCGACAGCACGTCGATCGTGTCGTCGCCCTCCAGCGCGTCGATCTCGAGCACCTGGATGTTCTGGTAGGTGACAGACAGGCCGGCGCCGTAGATCGCCTGGGCCGTGACGACGATGTGGTCGGCGAACTCGGTACCGAGGATGACGACCTTGTTGAAGCCGCTGCCACCGTCGATCGACACCGGCGCGTTGAGGTTGTATTCGACCTGGTTCGTACCCGACCCGGTGCGGATGTCGGACTGGGCCGCGGTCGAGAAGCCGCTTGTCAGCTTCGGCATCGCGATCATGGTCTGTGCGTTGATCCAGACGATCTGGCAGGTGGTGTCGCCCGGAGTCGGGGTGCACGCTGCGGCGGTCGGGCTGCCGCCGTTCGTCGTCTGGGCGAGCGCGAAGGCGCGGACGACGAAGAGGTCGTTGCCGTCGCCGCCTTCGAGCCGCAGCGGCGCCTGGTTCGAGTAGACGGTGAAGATGTCATCGCCCGTCCCGCCGGCTGCGACAAGCGGCGCGGAGGTGCCCGCGCTGAGCCAGCCGCGTGTCGTCGCGACCGTGCCGAAGATGTCTGAGGGGTTCAGCGAACCGCCTGAGGTGTCGCGAGTGTTGTTCGCAGCGTTCACGGGCGAGCCCGCTGCATTGAGCGGGTCGCGCTCGAGACCGTAGATCTGGCCGATCTGGAAGCTGTCGTTTCCTGCGCCGCCGTCGAGCGTTGTCGTGGTGGTCTCGTCGTCGACGGCGTAGTAATCGTTGCCGCCGAGGCCGTTGACGATGAGCCGTCCGTTGATGGCCGTGTCGTAGTTGATGCGCTCGTAGCTCTGGTTGCGGAGCTGGACGGTGTCGGTCGACGGGTTCGGGTCGGAGGTCGTGACGTCGCCGTTCAGGATCCCGATCGTCAGCGCTGCGCTGACGCTGCTGTGGAGCTGGACGTCAGCGGTCGGCACCTGCTCGGTCGTCAGCGTCACGCCGACCGGCAGCGTCTCGGCGAGCGTGATGCTCGAGCCGTTGGCCGCGATGCTCGCGATCGTGTAGTCGCCGGCCCAGATGCCCGAGTCACCGCCGCCCAGGTGGATGCGCTGGCCGACGACGAAGGTGCCGGTATTGAAGACGCCGGTGATCGGGGCACGCGTCACGGAGTTGACAGCCACGAGTGTCTGCCCCACCGAGCCGCAGGCGTTCGTGAAGCACAGCGCGAGATCGCCTGTGTAGGCGGTCGTCGCGGTGCCGAAGTTGCCGTGCAGGAGCGCGACGAAGGCCGGATCGTCGGCGATCTCGTTCGCGGTGCTGGACGTCGGGGTCGAGGCGATGTACTTCGACGCCCGCAGCAGGAAGATGTCGTCGGTCGGGCACGGCGTCGTGCCGTCGGGCTTGTAGCCGCTGCACGTCGTGTTGTCGATGCCGTTCACCGTCAGGACGTCGGTGCCGTCGGCAGGCCCGCCGGTATCGAGCACGTTGATGACGTAGTTGTGGCAGGTGGACCCGGCGATCTGGTTCGAGCCGAGGCAGGGCTGGCTGCCGGTGGTGTTGATCACATAGGTATCGGTGCCGGCCTGGCCGTCGAGCGTCAACGTGTGGCCGGCAACCACGTCGCCGTTCACGATTGCCTTCGTCGGATCGCTGTTCGCCGCCGGGTCGAACATCGTCTGTAGCTGGTTGACGTTGAAGAAGTCCTCGCTGTCGCCACTCGGGGTGACGCAGGCGGTGCCGTTGATGTCACAGGTGGACGTCCGGGAGCCGAAGACGCGCGTGCGGCCGCCGAGGAAGGTCTGGTCGAAGTTGAACGTGTCGGTGTCGGTGTTGCCGAAGATCCGCGTCACGTTGCAGTCGCGGCCCGGGTCGATCTCGTTCGCGCAGAGGGTCGTGAGCTTGCCCGGGGTGATCGTGCCGTGCAGGTGCATGACGGTGCCGAAGCCAAGGTCGAGGTCGGTTGCGCCGCTGGAGAAGGCGTCGAAGTCACCGTGGATGTCGATCCAGAGCCCGGCGACGACCTTCGTGTTCTGCGCGATCCGCTCCGCGTCGGTCAGCGCGTTGGGCGCCAGCGGCGTCAGCGTCGCGTCCGGATAGAGCGCCGTCTGGAGGCCGCCGAGCGTCACGTTGTCGCCGGCGCGCAGCAGGATCCAGCCCAGTTGCGCATTGATCGACGCCGAGTTCGTGACGACGGTTGCGCTCGAGGCGCTGATGGCGCGCGAGACATTCGCGGCGCCCGCGTAGTCGACCAGGATCGCGTCGCGGTTCTGCGTCGGCGCGATCGTGTCGGATGCGTACGGGAGGATCAGGTTGAGGTCATCGCCCTGGCCGGCGTGCTCACGCACCGTCAGCCGGACGTTGCCGCTCAGTGACTGCGCAATCAGGACGTTCAGTGCACCGATCGTCTCGGTGACCGAGATGTTCTGCTGGGCTTCGATGCCCACCCGGCCGACGATCACCGTCGAGGGATTCTGCGAGTCGCCGTGGCCGGAGTCGATCTTGAAGTCATTCCCCAGGCTGTCGGTCGGCGGGCCGCGAGCTCCGACGTCGCCACAATCGGGGACCGAGGACGGAACCGAGCAGTAGGCGGCCAGGTCGATGTTGTTCGCCTCGACGTTCGCCTGGCTGAACTGAGTGTTGTCGCCCAGGCCGCCGAGGCGCGCGTCCCTGAGCGCGCCGTTCAGCGCGATCAGCGAAGCGTCACCGTTCGTGAGGATCCGGTTGACCTGCATGTCGCCGCTCGTCTGGGTGACGAAGACGCCGTAGGTACCCGTCGGCGCGCCTGGGTCCGCTGCAGGCAGCGCATCGATGTTCCACTGCTGCCGCGCGGAGGCGGTGTCGGTGATCGTCAGCACGCCGAGCGCGCCACCGTCGGCATCGACTTGCAACTCGAGGAAGTTCGAGGGGACGCCGACGCCACCATGTCCGGAGATCCCGGCCGGGCCGTCGCCGTGCAGGTTGTTGCCGGCGGTGATCGTGATGTTGCGCGCGATCACGTCGGCGGCCGCGTCGTTGTCGGCGTCGAGGACCGCACCCGGCGCGAAGAGCGTCACGTCGTTGTTCGTCGACTGGACCTCGCCGACGCGCAGGTCGCCGCGGTTCGGGCCGCCCGGCCGCGGCTTCTCCGTATAGATGATGAAGCCGTTCGTGTGGCTGTCGATGTCGCCGTCCTTGTGGATGTCGACGTAGCCGATGATGTTGATCACGGTCGCGCCCGGTGATGGGTCGAAGGCGTTCACCGTGACGTCGCCGGTCGGGCCGACTGCTCCGGCCTCGAGCAGCAGGAAGTTGTACGTGCTCTCCACCTCGTGGGCGCCGGTGTCGGTGGCGAAGGCGCCCAGCTCGCGATGCGGGCTCGGACACTGGCCGTTCGGGTAGTAGCAGTGGTCGCCGTCGTTGTAATAGAAGCTCACGTAGTTCGGCGGGCTGTGCGGGCCGGGGCCGCTCGCGTTGTCGACCTCGATGCCGGGCACGAGCGGCGCATCGGACTGGTAGATCGTCGGCCGGAGCAGCACGAAGATGCTGTCCAGGGCGACCAGGCTGTTGATCGTGACAGTCGGGACGACATGCGAGACGCTCGGATCAGTCAGCGTCGAGTCACGCAGCCGGGTGAGCACATCGAGGTACTGGCTGGTCCCCGAGGAGGTCGTGAAGAGCACCGGATGGCCGGCCCACTGGATCAGGTCGACGTTCACGCACGGATTGGCGGCGTCGAGGCACAGCGTCTGGCCCGCTCCGCACGCGGTCTCGTTACGAACGCAGGCATTCGCAGCGCCGATGCTGGTTCCGGCCGTCAAGGTCAGGCTGTTGGACTGGATCAGGCTCGTGTGCGGCCCGCTGTAGGTGCTGCTGGACGCACCGCGGATCGTCTGGGCCGAGATCGGCCCGTGCACGCTCGTGATCGTGGTCACGCCGATCGGGTTCAGAATCGTGCCGTTGATCAGCAGGTTCGGGCCGCTGGCGTCGTCGTTCGAGATCGTGACCAGCGACGGATCGACCTGGCGCACGATCGCGAACTTGGCACTGGCACTCCCGCCCGGCGAGTTCTCGTTGACGATCGGCGTGCCGGTGCGGTTGATCACGTCGATGTTGTCGATCACGAGGTCGCGTCCGGAGTGGTTGATGATCGTGACGGTCTGCCAGTTGTCGTGGAAGGTGAACGTGCCCCACCAGTGGTCGGTCGGTGAGACGCCCACCTGAGTGCCGCCGTCGATCGTTCCGCCGGCCGAGTCCATCCAGATGTCGCCGGTGCTGTCGTTCGACAGATCGTTGACCTCGACGTACGGATGCGCACCAAGCGCATCCCCAGGAGCCGGGTTGCTGACGCCATTGGCCGAGATGTTGACCGCCTGCTGGACGGTGCCGTTCGACGCGATCACGAGAATCGGGCTCGGCCCTGAGTAGATGATGACGTCCGAGTACCAGTGAATGGCGTGACTCGGATGGTTGTCGACGACGTTGCTCTCATCCTGCGCCTCGACGTAGAGGGCGAGGTTGGCGTCGCTGTTACTCACAAGCGGGGAGTCGAGACTGTGGTCGCGCTCGTTGACGCCGAAGATGAGGCGCGGCGACGCCGTGATCACGACGCCCTGGTGGCCGGCTGCAGTGTTGTGCAGGTTGATGTTCGGGCTGTTGCCGCCGTTGGACGGGCCGATGCAGATGCACGTCGCGTCGCTGTTGTCGGTGTTCCGCGTCTCGTCGTGATGCCAGGCGCGCACGTCAACGCCGTCGAAGCCGGTCACGACCGTGTGCGATGCACTTGTGCCGTCGAGCAGCGCGGTGTCGTTGGAGTGGACGGTGTAGTTCTCGAACGCGTCGGCGAAGCCGGCGAAGGCGATCACGGTGTCCACTGCCCGGCCGTAGTGCGTCGCGCTGGAGTCGGTGTTCACCCGGACGGTCAGGCCCGTGACCGAGGCGTTGGCACCCACGACCGCCGCCGAGTTGTCGGTCACGGTCGTGTCTGCCTCGGCGTGTGAGCCGTCGCCGAGCCCGCCGCTCGAGCTCTTCGCCTTGTTGTAGGTGTTCTGGAAGCTCGACGACGCGATCTGGACGTTGCGCGCGGCCGTGATCGACCTGCCAGTTCCGTCGACCTGGATCGCGGCGCTGTCGCCGGTGATCGTGCTGGCGCCGATGTCCTTGCCGACAAAGGCGTAGCTGTTGCTGCTGATATTGATCGTCGATTCCACATCGGAGGCGGCAATCAGGCCACCCGACCCGTTCTGGGCGGTAGCGGAGTCCTTGACCTCGGTCCTTGCGGTGATGTTCACGTTGCCGCCGGCGTTGATGCTCGTCGCGGCGTCGTACGCCTTCGTGGTCGGGTTGTTGTTGACCGTTGCTTCCGGCTCGTTGAACGACCCGAGGCCACCGCCGCCGCCCTCGGCGTCCGCGGAGGTCAGCCCGTCACCCGGCGGCGGGTTCAGCTGGCGCAGCGATGTCCCGTCGGGCGCATACAGCGAGTTGGTGCCGCCCGGCAGCGCACCGGTGAGGTCGATGTAGAGCTCGTCGGTCGAGCCTCCGGGCGCGGTCAGCGCGATCCCTGCGGGGAACAGATGCTCGTTGCCGTTGAAGTTGCCGCCGATCACGGTGAGCGAGACGTCGCTGCCGTCAGCCCGATGGTCGTTCTCCTTCACCGTGATGCCAATGGCGCCGCCACCGCCGGCCGGATCGAGCTGGATGGAGCTTCCGGTCGAGGCGGAGTCGACCTTGTACGTGTAGCCGTCAGTCAGGCCGACGATCGGCGCCAGGTCGATTTCCTGCGCACCACCCGGGCCTGAAGGAGCGGTGATGTGGATCGGCACGGCGTTGTGGGTCGCCGTGCAACTGCTGCCGCAGCTGTAGGTATAGGTCTGGCTGTCTTCCAGGGTGGCTGCGAGCTGGATGACATACGGGTTGACGACGATGACGTAGTACACGCCACCGTCGACCAGGTTCCCGACCGACGGCCCGGTGGTGCGGTAGATGACCTTCTCGCCGGTGAACAGGCCGTGCGGATGGCAGAACGACGCGTTGCACTGCGTTTGCCCGCTCCCGCTCCCGAAGACCTGCCCAAGGACGATGTCGAAGGCACTCGTGTCCGAGGACGTGTAGTTCGTCGGGTTGACGTTGACACCGGCAGCGTTGAACGTCAGGCCCGGCGCAGTCTTGTAGGTGAGCTGCTCGCCGGAGGCGAACGTGTTGCCGGCGCCGATTGCTCCACCGGTCACAGCGCCCGCGTTGAAGCTGACTCCGGGGTCGACCGCAGCTGCTTGGCTCGTATACAGCGCAATCGTGTAGGCGTCGAGCACCCGGACGTAGAGCCTGGTGCCGGTCGCCGCGCCGATCGAGCCGCCGCCCGACAGGATGACCGCGTCTCCGGTGACGAAGTTGTGCTGGCTTGCGAAGCGGATCACGTCGCGGTTGACGTCGACGCCCGGGCAGCTGTTCGGGTTGGCCGTACCGCAGAAGCCGGGGATATCGCTCGTGTCGACACCGGCCGTCGTGAACGTGTCGCCGAACTGGATGTGGTTTGCGTCGACCACGATCGCGGTGTAGACGCAGCCGCCCAGAGGCGCGCCGGAGCAGCCCTGACGCATGCCGGGAAGGAGGTTGCCGTTGGAGACGTAGAGCACTGCGTCACCGGTGGTCAGACCGTGTGAGCCGAACTGAATCGTCCCCGTCGACTGGTTGACGTCCGAGGAGTCGGCGTTGAAGTTGTCGGTCAGCGGCGCCCCGGTCTGGTTCGAGAGGTTCTCGGCGTCGATCGTCACGTTCCCGCCCACCTGCACCGTCGAGCCGTCCCCGATGAACGCGGTCACCGTCGGGTTGGAAGTGGCGGTGGCGTTGGCCGAGCCGATCTGTACCGCGCCGCCTCCGTACGCCGTGGCACGGGTGTGGCCCTCGGCGTGGTTGAGCATCGCCTGGACCGTGAGGTCGTTGACGAGCGCCACGTTGGTGTTGCCCACAATGTAGGCGTTGACCGACGGCTGGAGGTTCGAGTGCGCCGAGATACCGCCGAAGGAGACGATGCCGCCTGTCCCGGCGTCGGCGTTGACGTTCGTTCCCTCGGTCGCGGTGGCGAGCACCTGGAGCGAGCCCGGGGTGCCGATGCCGTTCCCGACGACGGCGCCGGCGTCGACATAGGCGTTCACCGTCGGGCTGTCGGTTCCATTCGCGCTCAACACGGCCGCGCCGAGCGCTCCGCCGGCACCGCCGGATGAGGTCGCATCCGCCTCGCCGGTGTGGGTGACGTGCACGGTGACGTTCGTTCCGGGGCTCTCGATCCTCGCCGACGACCCGAGGTAGGCACTGTTCGTCCCGTCGATCGTCGAGTCGGCCTCCGACGTCGTCACGCCGCCGAGGAAGCCGATGCTGACGGCATGCATCGTGGTCGTCGTGGTGTCGGTACCGATGGCAGTGACGTCCAGCTGGTTTGCGGAGAGCAGCGTGCCGTCGAAGTGCGTGCTCACGCCGCCGCTCACGTCTGCGGTCGGAACCATGATCGAGATCGAGATGCCGCCGCCCGAGCCACCTGCGGTGTCGGCGGTCGCGCTCTGATGGCCCGTCGCACTCAGTGTGACCGTCTTGCCGGGCACGCTGATCTGCGCGGTCGCGCCGACCAACGCGAGCACACTTGCACTCGCGGTGATCCAGGCCGTCGAGCTCGTTCCGGTGCCGGCGAAGAATCCGACCGAGATCGCGAGCGCATGCGAGGTCGCTGTGTTCGTGCCGTCGGCGCTGACAGTCAGGCCCGAGCCGCCGTTGATCGCCCCGTCGAACTCGGCGACCGTCGCACCCTCGATCTTCGCGAGCGGCAGGGTTGCGCTGATCGCGAGTCCGAAGCCGCCCCCGCCGGCGTCCGACGTTGCGGTCGCGGTGTTCGCGCCGATCGCCGTCACCTGCGTCAACCCCGACGTCCCGCTGATCACGGCGCCGGAGCCGACGAAGGCCTTCACCAGCGCGCCGGTGCCGATATGCGCGACCGACGAGGCCAGGGTCGCCGCAACCAGGCCGCCAATGCCAACCGCCTTGGTGGTCGCGGTCGCCGTGTTCGTGCCGGTCGCAGTCACCGTCAAGGAGCCGGCGTGGGAGATCCCGCCCGCGACCTCGGCAACGGTGTTGCCGTTGTCCTCGGCGTCCGCCTTGAAGACCGCGGCGCCGACCAGGCCGCCACCCGCGCCACCATCAGCCGTCGCCGTCGCAAGGTTCTGGTCGCCGAACAGATGGGCGTCGACCGTGACGCCATTCGAAACCGAGACCGAGGCGTCCGAGCCGATCAGCGCGTGCGTCACCGCCGTCGTCTGGATCTCCGCGTCGGCGACCGCGCCGGCGCCGCCGCCGAGGATCCCGACCGAGAAGACGAAGGTGTGTGCGTCGGCCTTGTTCGACGAGGTCGCCGTCACCGTCAGATGATCCGCCGCGGTGAGCGTCCCGTCGAAGTTCGCCGTCACCCCGCCACCGACGATCGCCGTCGGGATCATGATCGAGATCGAGATCCCACCACCCGAACCGCCCGCCGTGTCAGCGGTCGCCGTCTGATGCCCGGTCGCCGTCACCAACACCGCCTGGCCGGCCACGGAAACATGCGCTGTCGAGCCGACCAGCGCCAACACGCTCGCACCAGAAGTGATCACTGCGGTCGACGATGAGCCGGTGCCTGCGAAGAAGCCAAGCGAGATGGCAAGGGCATGCGCCGTCGCGGTGTTCGTCCCATCAGCCGTCACCGTCAGGCCGGCGCCGCCGTTGATCGTGCCATCGAACTCGGCGACTGTCGCACCCTCGATCTCTGCCATCGGCAACGTCGCCGTCAGAGAGAACCCGAAGCCGCCGCCGCCCGCATCCGAGGTCGCGGTCGCAGTGTTCACCCCGGTTGCCAGGACCTGCGTCAACCCCGACGTCCCGCTGATCACGGCGCCCGAGCCGACGAACGCCTTCACCAGCGCGCCGGTGCCGATATGCGCGAGCGAAGAGGCCAAGGTCGCCGCAACCAGGCCGCCGATGCCAACCGCCTTGGTGGTCGCGGTCGCCGTGTTCGTCCCCGTCGCGGTCACCGTCAAGGAGCCGGCATGGCTGATTCCGCCCGCAACCTCGGCGACCGTGTTGCCGTTGTCCTCGGCGTCCGCCTTGAAGACCGCGGCGCCGACCAGGCCGCCACCCGCGCCACCATCAGCGGTCGCCGTCGCGAGGTTCTGGTCACCGAACAGATGCGCGTCAACAGTCACACCGTTCGTGACCGAGACCGACGCGTCTGGGCCGACCAGGGCGTGGGTCACAGCCGAGCTCAAGATCTCGGCATCCGCGGTCGCCCCGCCAATGCCCGCGAGGATCGAGACCGAGACCACAAACGTGTGCGCGTCGGCCTTGTTCGACGAGGTCGCAGTCACCGTCAGATGATCCGCGGCGGTCAACGAGCCGTCGAAGTTCGCGGTCACGCCACCACCGACCACAGCGGTCGGGATCATCAGCGAGAACGAGATGGCACCGCCCGAGCCGCCGGCAGTATCCGCGATTGCCGTCTGATGACCGGTGGCCGTGACCAACACCGCCTGACCGGGCACCGAAACATGCGCGGTGGAACCGACCAACGCGAGCACGCTCGCGGCCGCCGTGATGACCGCGGTCGACGACGAGCCCGTCCCCGCAAAGAAGCCAACCGACACCGCAAACGCATGCGCCGTTGCCGTATTCGTGCCGTCAGCCGTGACCGTGAGGCCGCTGCCGCCGTTGATCGTCCCGTCGAACTCGGCGATTGTCGCACCCTCGATCTTCGCGAGCGGCAACGTCGCACTGACCGCGAGCCCGAAGCCCCCGCCGCCGGCGTCCGAGGTCGCAGTCGCCGTGTTCGCCCCGGTCGCCGTCACCAAGGTCGAGCCCGACGTCCCGGAGATCACGGCGCCCAAGCCGACGAATGCCTTCACCAGTGCGTCGGTGCCGATATGCGCGACCGACGAGGCGAGCGTCGCGGCAACCAGACCGCCGATCCCGACCGCCTTGGTGGTCGCAGTCGCCGTGTTCGTGCCGGTCGCGGTCACCGTCAAGGAGCCGGCGTGGGAGATCCCGCCCGCGACCTCGGCCACCGTCTCGCCGTTGTCCTCCGCGTCCGCCATGAAGACCGCAGCACCAACCAGGCCGCCACCCGCGCCACCATCAGCCGTCGCCGTCGCGAGGTTCTGGTCACCGAACAGATGCGCGTCAACAGTCACACCGTTCGTGACCGAGACCGACGCGTCCGAGCCGACCTCCGCGTGCGTCACCGCCGTGCTCAAGATCTCTGCATCCGCGGTCGCACCGCCGATGCCCGCGAGGATCGAGACCGAGACCACGAACGTGTGCGCGTCCGCCTTGTTCGACGAGGTCGCCGTCACCGTCAAGTGATCCGCAGCGGTCAGCGAGCCGTCGAAGTTCGCCGTCACGCCACCACCGACGAGCGCGGTCGGGATCATGAGTGCGAACGAGATCGCGCCGCCCGCGCCGCCCGCGGTGTCAGCCGTCGCAGTCTGATGCCCGGTCGCGGTCACCAACACGGCCTGGCCGGGCACCGAAACGTGCGCCGTCGGGCCAACCAACGCCAACACGCTCGCAGCCGCCGTGATCACCGCGGTCGAGGACGAGCCGGTGCCGGCGAAGAACCCAACCGATACGGCCAGCGCATGTGCCGTCGCCGTGTTGGTGCCGTCTGCGGTCACAGTCAGGCCGCTGCCGCCGGTGATCGTGCCGTCGAACTCCGCTGTCGTGCCACCTTCGATCTTCGCCATCGGCAAGGTCGCCGTGATCGACAAGCCGAAGCCGCCACCGCCAGCATCCGAGGTCGCGGTCGCCGTGTTGACTCCCGTGGCCGTCACCAGCGTCAACCCCGACGTCCCCGAGATCACTGCGCCGGAGCCGACCAAGGCCTTCACCAACGCGGCTGGGCCGATATGCGCCAACGACGACGCCAGCGTCGCGGCGACGAGACCGCCGATCCCCACTGCCGTCGTGTCCGCGGTCGCCGTGTTGGTCCCGGCTGCGGTCACCGTCAAGAACGCCGCATGGCTGACCCCACCGGCGACCTCAGCAACCGTCTCACCGTTGTCCTCGGCATCTGCCTTGAACACGACCAGGGCTGCGAGGAGGCCACCACCGCCGCCGCTCGCCTTCGCCTTCGCGAGGTTCTGGTCGTCGACCAGATGCGCGTCGACCGTTACGCCGTTCGTCACCGCGACCGACGCGTCCGAGCCGACCAAGGCATGTGTCACCGCCGTCGCCTGGATCTCCGCATCCGCAACCGCGCCTGCTCCGCCGGCAGCGATTCCGACCGAGACCACGACGACGTGCGAGTCGGCCTTGTTCGATCCGGTCGCGGTCACCGTCAGGTGATCCGCCGCCGTCAGCGACCCGTCGAAGTTCGCGGTCACACCGCCGGCCACGATCGCTGTCGGAACCATCACGGCGATCGAGATGACGCCGCCGGCGCCACCGTTCGTATCCGCGGTCGCCGTCTGGTGGCCCTTCGCCGTCACGGTCACGGCCTGGCCGGGAACGCTCACGTGCGCCGTCGAACCGACCAGCGCGAGAACACTTGCAGCCGCCGTGATCTCCGCCTTCGACGAGGCCCCGGTGCCGGCGATCGCGCCGATGCTGATCGCAAGCGCATGCGCAGTCGCCGTATTGGTTCCATCAGCCGTCACGGACAGGCCTGACCCACCCGTGATCGTGCCGTCGAACTCGGCCGTCGTGCCGTCCGAGATCCGGGCCGTCGGAATCGTCACGCCGATCGAGAGGGCAAGCGAGGCGGAGAGTGCATCCGAGCTCGCGGTCGCCGTATTGACGCCTGTTGCCGACACAGCGGTGGCGAACGAGCCGCTGATCGACGATGTCGAGCCGGCCTTCGCGGTCGTCACCGCGTCGTTCGTGATCTCAGCGAGGGACGCTGCGAGCCCACCGGTAACGAGGCCGCTCAGTCCGGCCGTGATGCTGCTCGCCGTGGCGGTGTTGGTGCCATTCGCCGTGACGGAAAGAGAGTTGGCGTGCGTGACGGAGCCGTCGAGCTCGGCCGTGACGCTCGACTTGTCCTTCGCGAGCGCGACCATCACGGACCCGGCAGCGACGCCACCGAGGCTGCCGCCGCTGGCGCTTGCTGTCGCCTTGTTGCCGAGGTTCCGCGTCTTGGCCTCGACGAGGATGTCGCCGGAGCCGCTGAGCGTCGCGGCCGAGCCAACGGTCGCGCTGATATCGGCGCCCGTGTCAATCGTGGCGGACGCGACACCGCCGGAGAGGCCGATGACGGAGACGCCGATGATCAGGACGTTGGCAATGGCCGTGTTGTCGGCGATCGCGCTGATCGTGATGTCAGTGGCATTCGTGACGCTGCCGTTGGCCGTCGTCGTGGTGTGACCGGTCAGGTCGGCGAGGGCAATGAAGATCGAGATCGCGACTCCGCCGCCCGAGCCACCGGGCGCCTCGGCGTCGACCGTGTTGCTGGCGGTTGCCTTCACCGTGACGGCTGCGGGTGTGGTGAACGTGATCCCGGAGCCCGATGTCGCCGCTTCGGTGTTCCGCGAGTTCTTGATCACATCGACGGTGATGCCTACCGCGCCGGCGCCCGTTGCCACGTTGATGCTCTGCACCTTGGCGACATGCGTGCCGTCGGCGGTGACGTTGACGGCACCGGCGAGCGAGCCGTGGGCTCCGGATGCGGCCTTCAGCGTGCCGCCGAGGCCGATCACGGCCACGGCCGCGCCGATCCCGAGGCCGACGCCGCCGGCAACGGCGATGACGAGGGTGTCACTCGTGACGTTGTCCGTTGCCGCCACCGTGAGGCCACCGAGCGGGCTCGTCGCGCCGACGGCCACGTTGCCGATCGTCGCCGTGGCGTCTCCGTCGACGTTGACGACCGCCACAGCCGCGCCGGTGGCGCCGGCGCCGACGGCGACGCCGATCGCGTAGGCGTGCACGTCGCGCGTTGCGTTGACGGTCACCGAGAGGCCTCCGTCGGCCTTCACGACCTGCGCGTTGTCGTCGATGTGCGCGTTCTGGGTGCCGGTGTCGTTGACGACGGCCACCTGGGCGCCGATGCCGACGAAGCCCCCGCCGCCGGCGAAGCCGATCGGCGTCGAATGCTCGTCCATGGTCGCGGAGACGTTGACCGCGCCGCCGGCGCTGATGGTGCTGTACGGGGCGACGCCCGCGTCGGTGACGCTCTTCACGTTCAGGACGAGAACCGAGCCGCCGACACCGACGAAGCCACCGGCCGCCGCGCCCGCGATCCCGAACACGAACAGCACGTCCTTCGCCAGCACGTTCACATGGCCGCCGGCGATGACGGTGGTCGGGTGCGCCAGGCTCGAGTCGATCGTGGCGGTGGTCCCGCCGCTCGGGACCTTGTTGATCGCGTTCGTCGCGACGCTGCCGCCGACGTTGGTCGCCGCGGCGTTGATCATCGTCTGCGGGCCGCCGAGCGCCGCGCTGATGCGCGAGCTCGTCTTGTTCTGGGAGTCGGCATTCGCCCACTGCGCGGTGTTCTTGTCCGGAGTCTTCAGCTCGTCCGCCGGGACGGTGATGTCCACATTGGCCGTGTAGTTGTGGCCGTTGTACGAGATCTGGTCACCCTTGTTGTAGGCCGTGCCGGAGACCCAAGGATGGACGGTTGCGCTCGAGGTCGTGCCGCCGAGAGCGCTCGTATACCCGCCGGTCTGCACAGCCCAGTCGGCCGCGTGGTTCGACGGCGTGCTGCCCGTGTTCGTGGTCTTCGCCTTGTAGACGTGGCTGCCGGTGCCGTCGCCGGAGTCGTAGTCGACGGTGTCGTCGGCGTGGTAGGTCGTGAGGGCGCTCCACACGCCCTTGGTCGACGGGGTTGACGATCCTGAGGCAGCGGTGTCCGCGCCGCCGATGCTGCCGCCCTCGTCCTGGCCCTTCGAATGCAGCGCGTCGGTCGGCCCGTCCCAGTTCGTCGGGTCAGCGTGCGGCGCCGTCGGTGTGTAGAGCGACCACCCAGCCGCGCCGAGGTTCGAATGGGGTGCGAGCGACTCGTTCGGGTCGTTGACGTTCGCCTGGTAGGAGAGCAGCCCGTCCGTGACCACCCTGCACTTGTTGTACTTCGTCGAGCTCTGCCACGCCCCGCCGATGTCGCAGCGAGCGGTGTACTGCTTGCCGTCGAACGCGTCGGTCACCACGTCACCCGCGTTGTAGGAGCCACTCGACGCCCAGGTGCCCTGGTCAGGGCCTGCGGCGCCGCTGTCCTGGTAGTTGCTGTTCGTCTGGGTGCCGACCGACCACACCGAGACCGCAAGCGCGACGCCGACGAAGCCGCCCGCCGCGCTCAGAGCGTAGGTCTGGACTTCCTTCCGCGACAGCCCGTTCACTTCGACGTTGGCCGCGGCATAGACGGTCGAGCCCTCGCCGATGTGCGCCTGCGCGCTCGTATCCGCGATGCCGATGTCGACGCCGCCGGCGACACCGACGAAGCCGCCGGCGATACCTCCGGCGATCGTCAGCGACTTGAAGTAGTCGAGCGCGGTGACATTGACCGACTGGCTCGCCCCTGCGCCGGCCAGGAGGTCGATCTGCGAGTCCGGGCCGATGAACGCCTGGTTGGAGACGTTCATGATGGTGACGCCCACACCGCCGGCGACGCCGACGAAGCCGCCGGCGACTGCGGGAGCGAGTCCGAAGACGTCCTCGCTGGAGGTGCTGACGATTGCGAGGCCGCCGAACGTCGGGTGCGTCTTGTACTTCTGGCTCGTGGTGTCGAATGTTCCGTCCGGGATCGTGTTGCTGATCGGGGAGCCGCCGGCCTGCGCGTTCACGGTGCTGCCCGCACCGAGGTAGGCGTCCGTCTCCTTGTTCAGCACGGCAACGCCGACTGCGAGGCCGACGCCGACGAAGCCGCCTGCCACGGCGACGGTGACGAGGACGAACCTGCTCGAGTCGTTCGCGGCGACGAGGACATTGTTACCGGCGTTGATCGTCGCGCCACCGTTGGCGCACTTGTAGTCGATCGTCGTCGGCGTTCCGGTGCACGCATAGGTGTGGACGGTGACGACGGTGACGGAGACCGTTCCGGCGACGCCGACCATGCCACCGCCGGCCCCGGCCGTGACGCCGATCACCGACTCGGACGCATTCGCCGTCACCGACACGTCGTTACGGGCGTTTACGGAGGTGCCACTGCCGATGTAGGCCCAGGTGTCGATGTTGACGATCCGCACCGTGATCGGCACTGCGACACCCGCGTCACCGCCGATCGCCAGCGACGCGGCGACCTCGAGCTCGTAGTACTGGTTCGCAGCTGCCACACGCACCGACTGGCCGACGTTCGCGCCGCCGACGTTGCTGGCGCAGGTCGCGCCGCAGTTGACCTGAGCCGAGTCGCCGATGTGTGCCGACGTGTGGATGTTCTCGACATTGATGACGCCGGCGAGGTTCACGGCGGCGCTGCCGCTGAAACCGAAGCTGATGCCGAACGCGCCGACGTTGTCGCTGTTGTTCGCGGTGACGGCGACGCCGCGGAAGCTGTCGGACTGCTTCGCGATCACTCGAGGCCCGAGCGCGCTCGCGTCGCCCGACGGCGTCGTGCCGGAAGGCACCAGGCTGTGCGACTTGCCGGCGTTCAGGCCCGGGTCGGTGAGGTTGATCAGCGTCCCGCCGTCGGACGGCTTCTTCGTATAGAGCTGGAGCGAGTTGCCGCTCACGTTCTCGGCGTAGTACTCGCCGCCGTCGACCAGACCGCCGATCGGAGTCCCGCCGCCTGCGCTGTAGATCACGGCATCGTCGTTGGAGACGCCAAGGGTGTACGGCAGGTTGAGCGTGTCCGTCGTGTAATTGACGTCCGTCGCCGGGTTGAACCGGTTCGAAGTGTCCTTCGTGACGCCGGCCTGGTTCGTCGGGACGAGGCGTTGGTTCTCGCCGCTGCCGCCCGTCAGACCGGTAACGGCCGAGGTGAGCGCGTGGTCGTTGTACAGCGTCACGCGCTGCCCGTCGCCGACGAGCTTCACGTAGTAGAGGCTCCCGTCCGTCAAGCCGGTTACCGAGGTGCCGCCGCCGTTGTCGTACCGGACCTCATCGCCGTCCTTCAGGTTCCCGGTGTAACCGACGTTGACAGTGTTGCCGCCGGTGATCGCGGCTGCCGGGTCGAAGCGGGTGTCCTCCGAGGTGACCGTGTACGTCCCGGTCGGCACCGTGATCGCGGAATTGCCCGCCGCGCCGACCTTGGCGTAGTTGCCGATCGAGGCGTGCGTCTCCTTCGACACGACAGGCACGGAGACCGCGGCGCCGACGGCCGCGCTGCCGCCGCCGCTGATGTTGCCGGCGATCACGTTCAGCGTCATCACCTCATCGGCCATCACGCCGACGCTGCCGCCCGCGCTGATGACCGCTCCGTCCGCCGGGCTCGAGCCGTCGGCGACAAAGGCCTTCGTCGTGATGCTGATCACGGGCACCGCGGCTTGGACGTTCACAGAGGCGGTTCCACCGAAGCCACCGCCGACCGAGATCTCGGTGTACGTCTCGGTGGAATTCGCCGCGACCGTGACGTTGCCGGAGACGGTGATCGAGCCGCCGGTGCCGATCGAAGCTTCGGTGTCCTTGGTGAAGACATCGACGACGACGCCGACACCGACTCCTGCAGTTCCGCCGATCCCGATCGTGCCGGCGAGGCTGAGGTCCTTCGTCGTGTCCGTCGCCGAGACCGCGACGCCCGTCGTCGAGCCGCCAACGATCACGCCAGAGTCGATGTGGGCGAGCGTGCTGTTGTTCTCGATGTTGACGATCACGGAGCCTGCGACACCAGCGCTGTCTCCGCCCGCTGCGCCCACCGAGATCAGATCGATGTCTTCGCTCTGCGTCGCGGACACGGTCAGGCCCGTGCCGCCGTTGGCCTGCAAGTTGGCGCCCGACCCGACGCCTGCGTCGACCTGGCCCTGGCGGTCGATGACGATCACGGAGACGGCAACGCCCGCCGAAGAAGTGCTAACTGCACCGCCGCCTGCGAGCAGGAAGTCGGTCATCGCATCGGAGGCGGTGATGTTGAACGAGCCGCCGGCGTGCACCGTGCCGCTGACCTCGGCCGAGGTATTCGACGGGCTGAGCACGACGACGATGACCGAGCCGTCGACCGCCGCGTTGTCCGTCGACGCGCCGACGTCGAGCGCGAGCTCATGGAAGTTCTCGGTGGACGCCGCATTGACGTCGATCCCGCCCAGCGTCGAGATCGTCGTCTGGTCCTGAATCGCGGCCGAGACGTGCTTGTTGATCACATCGACATCGATGCCGATGCCGACACCGGCGCCGCCGGTGGAGAAGTTGAGCCCGCCGGCGATGTTCGTGAGGGACGTGTCGTCGGTCGCCTCGACCTTCAAGGTCTGCGTGCCGCTCGTGGGCACGCCGGTCAGGCGGCCCTGGTTCTGGTTGATCTGCGTCCCACTGGTGACCAGAGCCTTGGTCGTGATGAAGAACACGTCGACGATCACGGAGCCGCTGACGGCAGCACCGTCCTCCGACCCTGCCGCGGCGAGGGCGACCGAGGAGAAGGCCGGCAGCGTGCCGATGACCGGCACCTTGATCGGATCGGCTTCCTTGATCGAGGACTTGGCCGAGACTTCGATCGCGCCGACCGCGTCGATCTGCGTGATGTGGCCGGAGGCATCCGAGTTGATGACCGCTTCGGTCGTGATGTCCGGGAAGACATTGACGACGATCGCACCGCCGACACCGGCGCCGCCGGCCGAGGCTGCCCCGGAGAGCGCCATGTTCTGGATCCCGATCGCGTTCTCGGCGTGGACGGTGACGCCGGCGTTCGAGATCAGGTGCGCGCCCGTCGCGACGGAGGCCTCGGTGTGGAAGAACACGACCTCGACGCCGATGGAGGCCGCGACGCTCGCGCCGCCGTTGTCCTCGGAGGAGCCGCCGCTGCCCGCGAGGCCCCACACGATCAACTGGTTCATCTTCCCGTCTGTGTTGGCGGCTTCGATCGTGATTCCGTCGCCCGTGACGACAGCATCCTGACCGACCGTCGCGCTGTTCGTGACGTCGGCGAAGTTGACGCCGACCGCCGCAGCGATGTGGGTGCCGTCGGCGCTTGCAGACAGACCCGTTGCCTTCGCGCTCTCCTGACTCGAGTTCTCGGCACTGAGCTTGATCTCGCCACTGCTGGCGGTGACGTGGACGCCGTCGTCGAACTTCGCCGTGTTCTTCGTCACGACCCAGTTGAGGCTGATCGAGGCCGCAACGCCGACGCCGCCGCTGTTCTTGTCGCCGCCCTGCTCGCTGGTCTCACTGTTGCCCTTGCCGGTGCCGGTGTTGTTGTCGGCTGCAGTCGGCAGCGTGCCCGCCTTGCCGGCCGTGTTCGGGTTGTTGTCGACTTCGCTCTGCTTCTTCTTGTCCGCGTCGTCGCCGCTCTTGTCGGCGCCCTTCGCGGTCGCGTCGGCGGTCGCGTTGCTCGAGACCGAGGAGTCGGCGGTGACGTCGACCGAGGATCCCGCGACGTTGCGCGCGACTTCGGACAGCGTCGCCCAGTCGAGGACGATGTTCAGGGCGATGCTCGCGCCGACTGCAGTGCTGCCGGCTGCGACGGCCTTCGCTTCGGTCGAGTACTCACCCTCGTGCGTCGCCTTGATCGTGATCGAGCCTGTGGCTGCGAGGTCGGTGGCGGATGTACCGACGCGCGCGGTCGTGTGCTCGCCCGTGATCAGGAGCAGCGCGACGCCCGGTGCGACGCTCGTGTCGTCTCCGCTCGCCCCGGACTCGACCTCGGTCTCCGCCTGCCGGCGTGAGCTCGCCCCGAGATCGACGTTCGCGCCGCCCGTGAGGGTCGCCGTGTCCTCGATCTCGGCCCGCGTCTCGGTCGTCGACGTGAGGATGTTCAGCGCGACGGCAGCGCCGACGCCGACGCTGCTTGCGTCCTCGGCTTCGGAATCGGCCTTCGCGAGGTCGAGCTCGTTGCTCTGCGCCTTCAGCGTCACGTCGGCGGTCGATGCCGTGACGTGTGACCCGGCGCCGACGAGTGCGTCGGTCGTGTCACTCGAGATGATGTTGATCGCGACGGCGCCGGCGATGCCGACATCCGTCTTACCGGCGCCTGCGCCCGCCTCCGAGATGATCTCGTGCTCGGCGAGCCGGAAGAGGTCGCCGTCGGCAGGGCTGGCGGGCAGCTCCGTGCCGTGGCCGATCGCGCCCGACTGGACGATCCAGCTCGTGCCGTTCCACTTGTAGATACCCGGCAGCGTCGCCACGCGAGTGATGGCCGCGCCGTCGTCCGGGCTCCCGGTGCAACCGGTGATGCCCGTGAACGAGGTAACGGTCTTCCCGGTGTACGAGCACGTGCCGTCGATTCCTTCACCCGTGAATGCGCCGGTCGTGTCGAAGCTCGCGGTCGAGATGACGTTGAGCGTCGTGTGCGTCGCGTCGATCACCTGGTCGTCGCCATGCACGGTCGTACCGGTCGTCGAGGTGATCTGCGCCTTGTCGTCCGGCTTGCCGGTGCAACCCGAGATGCCGGTGAACGTGTTGCCGCCCGTCGTTCCGGTGTAGGTGCACGTCCCTTCGATCCCGGCGCCGGTGAAGGTGCCGGCCGACGCGAAGCCGGTGGTCGACTTCACCTTCAGCTCGTGTGGCGACGCGGCGACGTCCTGGTTGGCAGTGTCCACCGTCGTCGCTGCCGGCGCACCCTCGGTGAGCTGGAAGTAGTCACCGTTCGAAGGCGAGACCGGCAGCACGGTGCCGCGGTCGATCAGCGTCCACTCCTTCGCCGTGTTGTCCCAGAAACGGACCCGGCCGTCGTTCTTGTCGTTCATCCCGGCTTCGATGTCGAGGCCGGTCGCGGTGATGGTGGAAGTGCCGGTCGTCGCCTTGTTTGTGATGTTGATGAGGTTGATCGAGACGCCGACGCCGATGCCGTCGCTCGAGCCGGTTCCGACCGTCTCGCCCTTCGCGAGGGCATCCGCGATCGTCGCAGCGAGCGTCTTCGCGCCCGCGACGCCACCGGAGACAATCGTGACCCCGTTCGTGAACTGCGCAAGCGAGACCGTGCTGATGATGTTGATCGTCACGGCAGCGGCGACCTGCACGGACGTGCTCCCGCTGCCGCCTTCCTTGTCACCGGTGTCGGCCTTCGGCGTCGAGGAGTCGCCTGACTTCGTCGAGTCGCCGCTGATGTTGGTGTTGCGCTGGCTGTTCGCGCCGCTGAGCTGATCGTCGGACTTCCCGTTGACATCCTTGCCCGACGTGTCGTCGGACTTCGTCTTTGCGCCCTTCGCGCTCGCGTCGGCTTCGCTCTCGTTGTCCGAGGAGCCGTTCGCAGCCAGGCCGACGGCGCCGCCGGCGTCGATGTTGCGGGCGATCGTCGCCGTCACGTTGTCGTTCACGATCGCGAGGGCGAGAGCGAGGCCGATCGAGACGTCCGCCCCACCCGCGTCGGCCTTCGCCGTCGTCGTCGACTTCGCATCCTGGGTCGCCGTCACAGAGACAGCGCCGGTGGTGACGAGCGACTGCGAGACGTCGCCGTCGATGATCGCGCTCGTCGTCACCGTCGGGTACGAGATCGCGACATCGGGCGTGATCGCCGCGTCGGAGCCCGCTGCACCGTCGGTGCCGGCTTCGGCGTACGTCGTCATCGTGTCGCTGTTGGTCGCAGTCAGCGAGACGCTGGCAACGCGCTTCGAGAGAGAGGTGGCGGTGCCATCATCGAACCGGGCACCGCTGTCGATCGAGGTAGTGGTCGTGTCGTCGACGATGTTGATCGCGACTCCTGCGCCCACACCGACCGTTTCCGAATCCTTGTCCGTCGCCTTGGCCCTGGCCGTGCTCTCCACGGTGGCGGTGGTCGACAGCGTCAGGTCGTGACCGTTGAGCTGAATCCCTGGGAACGTCGCGGGCGGGCCGCGACCCGAGTTGGAGAGGATCTCTGCGTTGGTCTTCACATCGGCGATCGTCAGCGCGAGTGCGCCTGCGATCCCGACCTTGCCGCCACCGGCGCCCGAAGTCGCCTCGGTGTCGAAACTGTGCTTCTGGTCGCCGCCAACGCTGCGCATGCCGGCGGTCACGCTCAGGCCCTGCGAATCGATCAGGTCGTTCGTGCCGACGACGGCTTCGTTGTCGACGGTGATCCGGTTGATCGAGACGGCGGCGCCGATGTTCGCGGTCTTCGCCTTGGTCGCGCTCGCGTTCGTCTTCACCTTCGAGTCCGCGTTTTCGGTGCTGGCGAGACTCGCCAGGCCCGTTGTGACGAGCGAAACGCCGTCGGCGATCTTGCTGAGGGACGTCGCGGTGACGACGGCGATCGCAACGGCGGCGGCGACCGTGACGGTGGTCCCGCCATCCTCGTCGCTCTTCGCCTCCGGCGTCTTCTCGCCGGTCGTCTTGCCGCTCGAGTCGTTCGCCGAGGCCGTATCGAGGTTCTTGTCGGCCTTGCCGTTGACGTCCTTGCCCGAACTGTCGGTCGAGCCCGCGGTTCCGTCCTTCTTCTCGTCCGCACCCGCCGAGCTTGCCGTCGATTCCGTGTCGGTGATCGACGAGCCGTCGGCGGTGAAGCTCACCGGGCCGGCCGCGTTCAGATTCCGCTCGAGCTGCGAGTCGACAGCGTGGTTCGCAACGACGAGGGCGAGCGAAAGGCCGATGCCGGCGTTGCCGCCCTTGGTGTCGCCTGATGCCTTCGTCGTGACGCTCGCGGTCTGCGTCGCGTGCGCCGTCAGGCCGCCGGTCAGCGCCAGGTCGGGCCCGGTCGAGACAGTCGCGCTCGTCGTGATGTTCGAGATCGAGATCGCGGCTTGCGCGGCGAAGGCGACGGTGCCACTTCCGGTGGATGCTCCTCCGTTCGCGGTGGTGGTCATCGCGTCGGTGCTGTCCGCCGTGATCGTGAGGTTCTTGGCGCCGTTCAGCACCGAGTTGACCGGCAGACCTGCTGTCGTCGTGTCGTTCACGACGTTGATCGCTACCGAGATGCCGACGCCGCTCGCCTTGCCGTCGGTCGACTGCTTGGCCGTCGCCAGGGCAGCGTTCGTGATGTTCGACGTAGCGCCGAGCGACAGATCTGCGCCGTTGACGGCGACGGGATCGGTGCCTTCGATCTCGGTCGTGGTGTTCGAGTCGGTGACGTTGACGGCGACCGAGCCGGCGACACCGACGCTGCTGCCGCCGGCACCGGAGATCGCGTTGGCCGCAAAGGCGGACGCGGACGGCGCGGTCGACTCGATCGTCACGGTCGTCGCCTCGAGGTTCGCGTTGCGCGCAAAGGCGCTCGTCGTGATCACGGCGACGTCCACCGCGACGCCGACACCGATGCCGGAGTTCGTATCGCTCGTACTCGGCTTCGTGCTGCCGTCGGGCGTCTTGCTGCCGTCGTCGTTGTAGGTCGTCACGACGCCGACCGTGTCGAGCAGCGTCTCGTTGCCGGCCGCGTCACCGCGGAAGATCTTGTAGCCGGTGACGTTGTCGACAGCCGTCCAGCTGAGCGAAACACTGCCCGAGCCCCCGCCTCCCGTGACGACGGCGTTGGCCTCGGCGCTCGGGAGGCTGTCACCCGTCGAGTAGATCGCGACGATCTTGTAGTAGTAGGTGGCATCCGCAAGCGTCCCGCCGGTGGCGAGCGGCGTTGCCGTCGGCGCGTCGGGCGAGAACTTGACGTTGCCGCCGTCGGCGGTCGTCGATGCGGCGTTCTTCGCGCCCGCATGGATCTTCTGGGTGCCGCCCGTCGCATCGATCGTGATCCCACCGGGGCGAATGGACGAGATGTAGGCCTGCGTCGTCGCGATCACGACGGTGACACCGAGCGCGGCGCTGACGTCCTGATTGCCGTCGGCCGTCGTCGACTTGCCGTCGGCTTTGCCCTCTGCGGCGGTTTTCTGCTTCGTACCCTGCGTCGGGTCGTTCGCCGAGGTTCCGTTGCCGCCCTTGTCGGCGCCGCCTGGGGCTGCAGTGCCGGTCGTGGCGGCTGTGTTGTCTGTGTCGGCGGAGACGGTGAGCCCCTTCGCACTGACGGGCGTGGCTGCGGTGCTATCGACATACGCCTCAGAATCGGTCACGAGCACACCGACGGCGATGCCCGCGCCGGAGCCGCTCTGGATCGCGTTGCCGAGCGTCGTGATGTTCGACTTCAGGCTGGCCGAGATCGTCACGTTGCCACCCGAGGTCGTGATCGTGCTCGTGTCGGAGAGGTGGCTGATCGCATGCGAGATGAAGGTGGACGCCGCGATCGCCGAACCGGCGCCGCTGGCGTCGCTCCAGTTGGTCGAGTCGCCGCTTGGAGCGGTCGTGCTCACGCCGGCAGCCAGGTCCTTGCTCGCCGCGTACCGCTTGTTGTTGGTCGTGTCGATGACGACGTCACCCTTGCTGTACGCCGTGCCCGAGACCCAGTTGCCCTTCACCGGTACCGCGTTCGCGGTCGAGGTGACGTCGACGTTGCTCGCGAGGGTGACGTCACCGACGGCGGTCAGCGTCGAGTTGCCGTAGACATTCACGTTCGCGTAGTACTCGAGCTCGACGGCTGCGTGGTTGACGCCCTTGCCGCTGCCGTTCTCAGTGACCGCGGATGTGACGACAGCACCGTCGGCCGGGGTGCCCGTGCAGCCGGTGATCCCGGTCAGCTTGTTGGCGACGATGTCTCTGCCCGTGTAGGCGCACGTACCCGTGCCGCCGACGACCGTGAAGAAGCCGGCCGAATTGTCGAACCCGGCGACGGACGCGACGATCAGGTTGCCGCCTGCTAGATCCTGTGAGGGACCGTTCACCGTCGTGCTCAGGTTCGCCGACAAGGCGGTCAGGTTGAGCTTGTTGCCGGTGAGCGACGCGTTGTTGATGTCGACAAGGGCGTCGTCGCCGAGAACGGGGATCGTCGTCGTGAGCCCAAGCAGGCTCAAGCCGTTGTCCTTGAAGACCGCGTTGAAGTTGATGTCGTTGCCGGCTGCGGTCCCGACGTTGATCGTCACACCCGAGTCGACCTTGATGTGCTCGGCGTTGACCGTGAGGCTCGAGCCCGGGACGAGGTAGTCGCCGGTGAACTCGACCGTGTCGCCGCCGAGTCCGCCGTTGATCGTCAGCGAGTGCGTGCCGGCGATCGTGAAGGTGTGAACCTCTGCCTGGTCGGGCGGGAAGCTACCCGCGCCGCTGCCGGTGCAACCGACGATGAGGCAGTCGCGAATCTGGATCGTGCCGGCTGCCGTACCGGGTGCGACCTGGATCAGGTCCTTGTCGAGCACCTCAGTGCTGCCGCCGATATCCGCGCCGTTGTAGACGATGTCCGTGCCCGAGACGTCGATCGGCTCAAGACCTGCGTATGCGAGCTTCGCGCCGTCGAGCAAGAGCGTGCCGGAATGCGGGCCGCTCGGATTCGAGACGACCGAGCCGCGCTGGCCGCTGACCACGAGGCTGTCGAAGCCGCCGTCGCCGCCGTCGACAAGGCCACTGACCGAACCGCCCGGAGCAAGCGTGAAGGTGTCCTTGTTGTTCGGAGCACCGGCGAGGTTCTCGAATCCGGTGAAGGCAACGCCGCCGACGCTGCCGGCATTCGCGCCGTCGATCGTCCAGGCGGAATCGGCGGCCGGCCCGTGCAAGGTGTCGGCGCTTCCGCCGCCAGACAGGTGGGTGACGTGCGTAAAGGTGATCGACGTGACGCCGCCGCCGGCGACGCTGCCCGTGCCGTCGCCGTTGACCGTCCAATCCGATGCGGTCGGCGAATTCACGATCACGAGCGATGCACCGTCGAACGCGATCGGCGCCGTGATCGCGCCCTCCGCTGCGTCGATGGTGAGCGTGCTGCTCGCCACCTGGACGCTGCTGATGCCGTCGAGCAATTGCGTCGTGGTCGCGCCGTCGACGGTCACCGTCAGTGACGTCCCATCGCTCGCGAGTGCGACATCCGTGCCGCTCAGCGAGAGCGGCGCGGGCGCGACCGTCGTCGAAGCTGCGGGGGTCGTGGCTGCCGGCGCGGGGTCGGCGGCCGGCGCGGTCGTGTCCACCGCCGGCGCACTCGTCGCCGCTGCGCTGGTCGCTGGTGCCGTTGCAGTCGCGTCGCTGCTCGACGCCGTCGTGTCCACCGAGGTGTCAGTCGCTGCAGGTGTCGCCGCAGGGTCGGTGGACGTCGCCGCCGCGTCGCTGCTCGGCGCAGGCGAGTCGGCGACCGTCGACGGATCCGCGCTCGCGGGTTCGGTCGTGTCGGCCGGTGGCGTGACCGCCGACTCCGCCGGAGGGTCGGTTGTCGCAGAGGCAGCGGCCGTGTCCGTGCTCGCAGGGTCGGCGGCGTCGAGGTCGCCGTGCTCGTGCGCCGTCGCGGCCGCCGTTGTCGCCGGGGCCGTCGTCGCGACAGGCGCGGGCGTCACCGACGTGGCAGTCGTGTCTGAACTCGGTGTGTCGGCGCTCTGAGTTGCCGCTGTGTCGAATCCGGTGGGCTCGCCGCCGACATTCGATGACACAGGCGTCGACGTATCCGCCGGCGCGGACGACTGCGGTGTCGGTGACGACGACGCAGCAGGTCCGTACCTGTTCGACACGAGTGCAGCCGGCGCGATCCAGTTTCGTCGCGCTGCGATCGCGCCGGTATGCACGAGACGCGTTGCGCTGTGCGCTGCCGGAACGGCGTTCTGATGTTGCGTGTGGAAGAAGTGGGTCGGTGCCGCGGGGCCGGCTGTTTGCGCGGACGGTGCGACATGCGTTTTCAAGACGGGGAACCGCAGCGTCGGAATTGTCAATGCGTCGAGTGCATGCACGCGCGCGGGACCATTCACGACGAACGCGCCGGCGATCGGCGCCGTGTAGAGGAACGCGAGAGCCGCAACTCCGAGCGCAACAACCACGCGCGCAATGCTTCGCTTGCGTAGCGCGATCAACCCGAATTCAGACCCGAGCTCCCCACTTGCTGCGTACTGCGACACTTCGGCTGTCGACTCTCCCCAGTTCGACTAAGGCCTGCGTCGCGCAGGCCCCTCTCGACGTAGATAACACGTGTGAGAGGACAACACAAGACCCTCGCCCAAATATTCACCCGATCGGGACGGGAGAACCGAAGGGACCTATTTCCCCAAAATGCGACCCGCAACAACTGTCCTAGAACGGGTTGCTACACCCGAGCGCGGCAAGGAATGTGTCGGCCTCGTGCCTGCGTTTCTCCGCCGATCGAACGTCGCCCGCCTGCTCGAGGGCAGCGGCCAGATCGATCCTCAGACACGCGCTGTCGTAGGCGAAACCGAGCTCGTCCTCGCGCGTGATCGCAGCCGACAGATGGCGGACGGCGTCATCCGAACGACCTTCCGATAACGCGATCACTCCGTCCGCAACGAGGAGCGAGATACCTCGCCGGCCGGCGTGACTCCCTGCGGCGCAACGCGTCACCGAACGCGTCGTCTCCGCAAGCAACTCGAGCTCGCCGGCGGCAGCCAGCGTTCGCAGCACAGCGTCGACACCGAACACCGTCGGCCACTGATCGTCGAGCGCCGTCAACACTTCCGCGGTGACTGTTCGCAGCGAGTCGACCTCGCCCGAGACGAGCAGCCACGGCAGCACCACGCACGCCATCGGAATGATGCGTTGTGGTTCGCCGCTCGCGAGCGCAAGCTCCTTGAAGTCGGCAAACACTTCATCGGCGGCCACAAGGTCACCGCGTCGCAGTGCAATACCACCGACGATGGTCCGCCACAGCAAGTTGCTCGTCGTGCTGAGTGCAGGTCCATTGATGCGAGCGAGAGTCGTCTCGGCCTCGGCCCAGCGTCCCGCCGGCACGTAGAGCAGGCCGGCGATCGAGAGCTCGAGGTAGGCGGCGATGATCGGTGGCGGCGGGAGTCGCCCCGCTCGACCTGCAGCGGCCACTTCTTCGATCTCGTCGACGGGCAGGTAGCCGTCGGCCGACCAGACGAAGTTCACGATCGCGCGATACGCCTCCTCGTGCGCCCCAACCGATGCCGCCGCCTCGACGATTTCGAGGACCTCCGCCGCCTCAGGGCCGATGCCTTCCGCTGCTCTGGTCGTGAACAGGTTGATGCGCGCGTTCACGGCGGCTGGCACGTCGCCGACGCGCCCGGCGACCGCAATCGCCTCGAGCGAATGGTCGATCGACTCGTGTCGGTTCTGCAGCATCTCGAGCTGGGATCGCCGTGCCAGCGCGCGAGCGAGCTGCTCCGACTCTGGAAGTCCGGCGAGCGCCAGGACTGCGCCATTTGCAGCGTCGAGCGCGTCCTGCCAGTCGCCGGTCATCCAGCTGACGCGTGAGCGCAAGGCCAGCACTGCTGATCGCGTAGCAGGGTTGCCGGCGGCGGCGAAGCGCTCGGCCTCGACGAGGCCGTTGATCGCGTCAGCCCACCGCGCCTCGGTCGCATCGACTTCGGCGAGTGCGAGCAACGCCGACGCCCGCTGCTCATCGTCTGCGGCCAACGAGACGGCATGTTGGATTTGCGTTCGAGCTGCAATGAATGCACCGCGACGCAGCGCAGACTCGCCGGCCGCGAGCAGCGTCGCATGCGCACGCGCGATGATCATCGAATCGTCCTCGCCGTAGGTGATGGCCTGCCGATAGTGGTAGGCGGCGAGCTCCGTGGTCTCTCCTTCTCGGTCGGGGGCGACGTGCCGGATCCACTCCGCCACCCGGCGGTGCAAGTCGCGCCGCTCGGCGCGCGGCAACGAGCTGTACGCAACGTCGCGCGTCAGCGCGTGCTTGAACGCGAATTCCTGCAGCCCCGTCATCGCGGAGCGAGGGGATTCCAAGACCAGCCCGCGGCGGGTCAGCGGTGCGACGTCGTCCTCGGCGACATCGACCGCGGACGGCCAGAAGCTCCGGCCGACCACGGAGCAACGGCGCAGCGCATCACGCGCATTCGCATCGAGCAGATCGATGCGAGCGGCGATCACGCCGTGCACGGAATCAGGGATGCGCACGTCCGACAGCCGCCCCGTCGCGACCCAACTGCCGTTCTGCCGATCGAGCGCTCCCTCCTCGATGAGCATCTGCAGCATCTCTTCGAGAAAGAACGGATTGCCCTCGGCACTTGCCAGCACGGGCCTGCGGAGATTGTCGGGCATCTGACCCTCGCCGAGCAGCGACGAGACGAGCTGGGCGGACTCGTCGGGCGACAACGGCGCGAGTGCCAGCGTCGTGGCGTTCTGCTTGCCCGCCCCCCACGTCGGGCGAAGATCGAGGAACTCCGGCCGTGCGGTGCAGAGAATCAAGACGCGGGTGTCCACGAGCGTCTCGGCAAGATGCTCGAGCAGATCGAGCAGCACGGCAGACGCCCAGTGAATGTCCTCGACGACGAACACGGTGAGGTCTCCGCGGCCGAGCGCCCCGATGTATCGCTGCCACGCGTCCTCGAGCGCGCGTCGCGCGTATTCAGGGTCGGCCGTGATGATCGAGGAGCCGCTCACCGCAAAGCCGATCGTCCACGCGATCGCCTCGAAGACATCGGTCTCTCGTTCGCCGACAGCGGATGCGATCGCGGTGCGAAGCTTTTCCAGCGCCGTATCGACGGGGTCGGTGTCGAAAATCCCCGCCTCCGTCTTCGCTGCTTCTGCGAGCGACCAGTAGGTGATCCCTTCGCCGTAGGGCAGGCAACGTCCCCTCATCACTCTGGCTTCGGGAAGCCGAGCGAGAAGCTCGCCGAGCAGCCGTGACTTGCCGACCCCGGCGGGACCGAAGAGCGTCACCAGTTGCGGCACTCGCTCACTCGCGACCCGCTCGGCCACAGCGTCGAGCACGGCGACCTCCTGACCTCTGCCGATGAACGGCCCGGTCAGGCCGGTCGGACGGAGCGCCGGTTCGACGAGCGCGCTCAACGCGACCCAGGCGGGGACGACACTCTGCTTCCCTTTCGCATCGACGTCGCGCCGCGCACCGTAGGCGACGGTGCGACTTGTCGCGGTGTGCGTCCGTTCGCCGACGAGCACCTCTCCGGGCTTGGCGCCCTGCTGCAGCCGCGCCGCGACATTGACCGCGTCGCCGCTGACCATCAACTCGCCACGCGCCGCGCCTTCACGGCTTGCGACCACGTCTCCGGTATTGACACCGATCCGCAGGCCGACCTCGGCCCGATACGAGTCTCGAACGTGTTCGGCGAACGCGGCGAACCGCTCGTGTGCGGCGAGCGCAGCGCGAACGGCGCGCTCGGGATCGTCCTCGTGGGTCTGGGGAATTCCGAAGACGGCCAGGATCGCGTCGCCGACGAACTTTTCCGTCGTCCCACCGAAACGCTCGACCTCGGTGTGCAGGACCGAGAAGAGCTCACCCTGCAGGACGCGGACATCCTCCGGGTCGAGTTGCTCGCCGAGTGCGGTCGAGCCGGAGAGGTCGGCGAAGAGCACCGTCACGACGCGTCGCTCGTGCCGTTCGTCGGTGACGCCGACGCGGCGCACGTCTTCCTGCAGCGCCGTCCCGCACGCCGAGCAGAAGAGTGCAGAGCTGAGCTGCTCGGCCCCACAGGCGGGGCACGACCGGCGAAGCGCCGCGCCGCAATTGCTGCAAAAGCGCGCATCGGCGGCCTGCCGGGCGCCGCACGAAGTGCAGGCGATCTCCATGCCGCGAGTTTACGGCCGCCCCATCAGACGAGCGGTTGGCCACCCGGCTGAAATCGACCAGTTCGAACCGCGTTTCCAGAGACGAGCACTACGCGACGGGCGGTGCAAGAATGACGCCGATCCTCGCCGAGCCCCGGGAGATGTCGACGTCGACTAGCGCAGATCCGAGCAGTACAGATCCGAGCGCGACACAGTTGGACCGGCTGCGTCTCGACTACGCGCAGACGACCGATCTCATGCGTCAGATCACCGATGTCCGGTTCAAGTTGCTCGCGCTCGTGCCGACACTCAGCGGTGCGGCCGTTGCAGTGCTCGGTCGGCCGAGCTCAGTCGCAGAGCTTCTTGCAGTCGGACTGCTCGGGCTGATCGCAACGCTCGGTGTTCTGGTCTACGAGTTGCGGAATACGCAGCTCTACGACTACGCACTCCATCGCGCACAGGTACTCGAACGACACCTCGGCCCGATCTCGATCGGCGAGAGCACCCTGAACGGCGGCCTCTTCTCCGACCGGCCGGCTCGAACGCTGCGACTCTTCTCCGTGCTACCGGTCGATCGTGACGCGGGTCTCATTATCGTCTACAGCGCGGCGATCGCCGGCTGGACCTATCTGCTTGCCTGGGGAGCACTCCATGCGCTCTCGCTCGCTCACGCGCGCGTCATCGGCGGCGTGATCGGCGTCGGCATCGGAGTGCTGCTCATGGTCGAGCTGACGCGAATCCGCGAGGCCCCGCGTCAAGATCGCTGACCGGCGGCGAGCCGCCGGACGCCGCCAGGTCCGTCGCTCCGAGCCAGCCCGGGATTCGCGCGGGCAACCGCGCTTCGAGCTTCTCCGCCTCGTCACAGCGCTCGCGGGAGCGCAGGAAGCGAACGAGCGGGACGAGCGCCTCGACCTCGAGCAGGCGGAAGTCCGTGCCCTCGAGCAGCGCCAGGGCCTCGCGCAACAACGTCTCGGCTTCTGCGTCGCGCCCCTGGGCCGCGCGCACGAGGCCCAGCGTCCTCGTCGTCGACGACCTCGACGTCAGGTCGTGGCCGCTGACGAGAGTGCGAGCGGCCAGCGCGTAACGCTCGGCTTCCTCGATTCGACCCGTCTCGAGCAGGGTCTCGGCGAGAGCCCGCTGGGCCTCGCACAGGTGGCCGTGATCCTCGTTCATGGTGAACGTCCGTACGGCCTGTCGGAAGTCTCGCTCGGCCCGCTCGAGGTCGCCCTCGACGAACGCGACCCATCCGCGCAGCACGCCGAGCCAGGCGGCTTCGCCGACTGCGCCCGCGTCGAGGTACAAGGCGTGCGACTCGTCGAACGCAGCTGCCGCATCGCCGAGTCGGCCCTGGATGCGGCGCAGCGAACCCCTCGCTCGACTCTCGCGCGCGCGTTCGAGCACACCCTCCCCGGGCGGACCGAGCTCGTGCAGAACCTCGTCCGCTCCGTCCAGGTCGAGCCGCAGCTCGAGGAGCCAGACCAGGTTTCCCATCGCGCGGACCCGGAGGTCCTGCCGCTCCGCCTGCTCGGCGAGCGATACCGCCTCGCGAATGTACGTTTCGGCACTCCGCAGGTCACCCGGCCACCACGCAGCCGCCGCGAGCCGCCCGTACGTCTCCATCCGCGCTTCGACATCGTCGTCGGGCAGGACGTCGAGCGCCTCCTGGGCAAGCCGCCCCGCTTCGAGCGGATCGCCGTCGCGATGGAGCGCAACCATCGAGAGCGCATTCAGCGCACGCCCGGCGAGCCGGTCGGAAGAGGTCTCGCGTGCCTGCGTCAGCACCTGCTCCATCTCCTCCGCCACCACACCCAAGTCACCGAGTTGCTCGGCCGCTTCCGCGGCGAGGTAGCGGCGTTCGAGCGTCGGGGCGAGCTCCAGCGCACGGAGATACAGCCGGCGCGCATCGGTGAACGAGTCTCGACGACAGGCGCGGTCACCCGCACCCTCGAGCGCATCGGCCGTGTCGTTCGCGAGCCCTGCCGGCACGCTCCCGTCGAGCTCGGCGAGGAGAGCAGACGCGCGGTCGAGGTGATACGCGCGGATCTCGACCAGCTCGTCCGGTGCACGCTCTTCGAGCCAGGCAGCGAAGATTTGATGGTTCTCGGCCCGCTCGACCTTCGTCATCCCGCCGTACGCAACGTCGTGGATCAGCAGGTGCTTGAACTGGTAGGCGCGGTCGCCGGAGATCGACGAACGATCCTCCGTTTCGATGAGGTCTCGCTGCAAGAGCGACTCGAGCAACATCGCCACGTCGAGATCCGGCGCGAGGCGCTCGACGGCACCGCGCCAGAAGACCCGTCCGATGACCGCGGCCCGCTGCAACACCCGCTTCTGCCCCGGCTCGAGGAGATCGATCCTGGCGGCGATCATCGCCTGCACCGTGTCGGGGATCCCGCCGAGCGTGTCGCAGTCGGCGTCGGCCTCCAGCAGCATGAGTGCGGTCTCCTCGAGGAACAGCGGATTGCCCTCGGCTTTCTCGAGCAGCACGCGCCGAAGCTCGGACGAGGTCCCTTCGGGTGGCAGCAGCGCGTCGGCGAGCACGCGGCTCTCCTCGGTGGAGAGCGAGGGAAGCTCGACCCCGACTGCGCGCGGGTTCCCGCCGCTCCAGTTGGGACGGATGTCGAGCAAGTCCTGGCGCGCAAGGCACACAAGCAGCAACGGGACGGACTTGAGCGAGTGCGCAAGGTGCTCGATCACGTCGAGCAACCGTTCGTCGGCCCACTGCACGTCCTCGAAGACGAGGACGAGCGGCTGCGTCGTCGCGAGTTGCTCGGCCCAGCGGAGCGCGGCCCACTTGATCTCCTCGCCCGCGCCGGCGTTCTCGGCCGCGCCGAGCAGCCCGAGCGCGACGGACAGGAGATCGGCGACCGCATCGCTCTCGCACGAGAGCCGGAGCTTCTCGAACGCTTCCGCTGCCGGGTCGTCATCGGTGATGCCAGCCGACTCCTTCACCATCGAGGCGATCGGCCAGTAGCTCACGCCCTCGCCGTAGGGCAGCGCGCGACCCGTCAGCACAGTGGCGCGCTCGACGCCGCCCATGAACTCGGTGACGAACCGCGACTTGCCGATGCCAGGGTCTCCGAAGACGGTGACAAGGTGCGTGCGACATTCGCGGACACTCCGCTCGTAGACGTTGCGGAGCAGATCGAGCTCGGTCTCTCGGCCGACGAACGGCACTTTGGCCCGGCGCTGCCGCCCCTCGAGCACTCGGGAGGCACGCCACGACCACACGGGTTCTCGCCCCCGCACCTCGACTGGACCTCGGTCCTCGACTTCGACCTGAGCGACTGTCAGTCGCCGCGCGCCAGGCCCGAGCACGATCTCGCCCGGGGTGCTCGCCTGCTGCAGGCGAGCAGCGACGTTCACGGCTTCTCCGGTCGCGAACGTCGAATCGCCGTCGTCGACGACTACTTCGCCCGATTCGATCCCGATGCGAGCTTCGAGCCCGAGCTCGTGCACCGCGTCCAGGACTGCGAACGCCGCACGTACGGCGCGCTCGGCGTCGTCCTCGTGGGCCTGCGGGACACCGAATGCCGCCATCACCGCGTCGCCGACGAACTTCTCGACGGTACCGCCGTACTGCTCGATGCAGCGCGCCGCGTTCTCGAAATACTGCGTCACGCGGCGCCGGACGATCTCCGGATCGCTGCCGGTGACGAGGCCTGTCGAGTCGACGAGATCGACGAAAAGGACCGTAGCGAGCTTGCGTTCCATGGCCTCCAGTGTACGAAGCGGCGGCCCTGTGGGCGAGCGTCCGGCGAAGCCCTAGGGAGCTCGCGAACTTTCTGCGCCGCGGCCCGTCGAAGTTCGCAGAGATGGCAGTTCGCAAACAAGAAACCGCCGCCGAGCGCGAGGCCCGCTACCTCCGAGAGCTGGTCGAGCCGACCTCTACCCGGGAGGCCCGCGCCGTGCCGACCCAGATCATCGGCGGCGACGGCTTCAGCTTCCCGCTCGAACGCCTCTGCGGCCCGGTCAGCATCGTGCTGCCGGCAACCGCCAAGCTGCACTGAGCTGCCCCTTACTGGCTGATTTCCCGCCGGTATCTGTTAGAAAGCCCCTCGTGCGAATGCTGGTCCTCGTCGCGGTCGCCGCGCTGACACTTGCCGCCGCCGGAAGCGCACAGTCCTGGCATCCCTCGGCTGCGTGGCTTCAGCAGGCCCACTGCGTTCACCTGAAAGAGGGCCCGTGGACCGCGAACACCGGGAACGGGCACTTCGGCGGCATGCAGTTCTCGACGCAGACCTGGATGCGCCTGAGCGGTCGGCCCGTGGCGGCGTTCGCCCATCCGGGCGACCCGGCGTTCCCGTTCATGGTGGCGCCGAACGAGCAGCTCCATCGTGCCTGGCTGCTCTGGCTGCAGGACGGCCGCAGTTGGCGCTCGTGGGGCGCAGTCGGCAAGGCGTGCTCGCAGGCCGTCCCGCCGGTCGCGCAGCCCAAGCCCTGAACGGCCGCCTCCGCGGTAAGGGCAGTCTGAGGCGGTCGAGAGCGCGTTGGGCCTGTTCGCGCATCGATCGCGTCGGCGACGAGCCGAAGTAGACGCGGACGATCACTGAGTACGCTGCCCCTCGTCCCGCGCCCGTGAGCGCGTACTCGCCGCCTGCGACGTAGGTGCCGTCGCAACATGGATAGCGCGTCGCGTGGTCGAGGCTCAAGGCGATCCGCCTCTCGGTTGTCTGCGCCGACTCGTAGACGACCGCGAATACGACGATGCCACGTCGCGGGAGATGGGAAAGCGTGGCCTCGGGAGGGTCCGCCTGCCGCCGATCCCGGTAGCGGACACCCGTCACCATCCACGCCGTCGACTCCTTCGGCGATGCGACGTTCCCCGCGGGGCCGTACGAGGATTCGAACGTCCCACTCGCCCCGTGTTGCCAGCCTGGAAGCGGCCGGAACTGTACTGGCTGTGCCCAGGGCGCAAGGGCAGCCGCGGCAACTAACTCGACCATCGTCGTTCACGCTAGCGAGACGGCATAGGAGCGGCCGGTCCGATCTCGTGGAAAACGAAGTGCGGGAACGCTGCGTGTTCTCCGTCCGATCAACGACCTAGGCTCACTCGAGGGTGAAGGAGTTCTGGAGGCGGGTGGGCCGGCTGCTCAGCCAGCCGCTCGTGATTGCGATTCTCGCGGCTGCGTTCGGTGCGCTCGTGATCCCAGAGCTCACGCGGCAGTGGCAGGACACCCAGAGCGAGCGCGACCTCAAGCAGAGCCTCCTCGAGCAGATCTCGACCTCCGGGACGGCCGCCACGAGCCACGGGCTCTCGCTGGCCAACGGGCAGCTTCTCGCGGCGGGCGGCCAGCCGAGCGAGACCCACGGCAACGTGTACCAGGGTCTGAGGAATACATGGTTCATCGACCGCGCCGGCGCTCGCTCGCGCATCCTCGTGTACTTCCCCGGTCTCTACACCTGCTGGTACTCGTTCGACCACGCGATCGCGGACTACCTGAGCCTCGGCGCCGGCAACCGGTCAGCCTCGCGCGTCACCGATCTTCAGTCGTACGTCGGCAGCGACTTCGCCAACAGTTACGTCGATCCGAGGACGCCGGACGGTTGCAAGCCGCTCGCCGAACTGCCGCCGGCGGTCCGGACGCGGTTCGGGCAGCTGAAGGCGATTTCGATTTGGAACGCTCTTGCGTCTCCGGGCAAAGACGACCGAAGCACGACGAAGTTCCGAAACGCCTACGCGATCCTGGCTGAGGAGATGGACATCGCTATGGAGCGCGTCGTCGACACGATCGTCAAGGCGCATGCGCAGGGCTTCAGCCACGGGATCTTCTGACTCCCACCTGCCTGGAAACGAGAATGTCCGCTGCGTCGGTGGCGGTTCTAGGAGGAGGCAGTCGGACTCAGGCGCTTGTGAAACCAGAGGGCGTCCGTTCCAGATGGGAAGTCCGCGACTCGACCGATCAACTCGTAGCCGGTCCGTTCGTAGAGGGCACGAGCCTGAAAGTCGTAGGTGAAGTGGACAGTCTGCGTGCATCCACGCGCCGCCGCCTCGGCCTCGGCGGCGGCGATGAGCCGAGTCGCGAGACCGCGACCTCGCAAACTCGGCTCCACCCACAGGCTCTGAAGCTCGCAGCAGTCTCCCCACGTCCAGCCGGTGATGCCGGCTACGACCGTCCCCTCATCGCGCACGAAGATCGCCAGCTCGACCTCATCGCCGAGTCCCATGGCGGCGGACGCATCGCGACGGATCCTCGTTTCGAGGAATTCGACGTCGAGCGGATCGGGATCTTGCTCGGCGTGGAGCTCCACAGCGACCAACTCCACAGCGACCGGGTCGTCAGAGGCCGACGAGCTGCTCGATCAGCGAGGCGTCGTCGAAGTACGTCCGGAACGACCGGATCTTCCCGTCGCGGAAGTCGGCCACGGTAGCGCCGGCCAACCTGACACGCACGCCGGTCGCTTCCAACACCGCATCCTCGGTGAGGACGAGAGGGCCGGTGTGGTCGCCTTCGATCACCCATTCCGCGAACGCCTTGTTCCCCACTTCGTCGAGTCCCCGCACCGAGATCACGACGTTGGAGAACGCGATCTCACGGAGTGCGATGAGGGCGGCGAGCGACGTCAGCCCCGACACGCTCGCGTATGGCGACCAGCCGACGACATCGTCGGTGAACAGCGTGCCGGGATCGACCGATGCCACGCCGACCTCAGTCTCGAGCGCTTGGAGCAGCACGGCCTTGCGCGACTCACTCACTTGCAACCCCCTTGTCGAAACAATCGTTGTTCATCAGATCCGTTGTTCATCAGATCCCCAGGGCCTTCGCCTTGGCCGCCGCGAACTCTTCGTCGGTCAGCGCCCCTGATTCGTGCAGTTTCGCGAGGTGCTCAACCTGGTCCGCCGGGTCCGCCGGGGGTGGCGCGTATTGCGTCTCGTCCTGTTCGTCTTCGGCAGGCGCCTGGTCGTCGGCCTGCTCTTGCTGATTCTTCGCGCGATGGTGGGCAACTCCCGCGCCGATTGCCGCGCCGGCGATAAGCCCCCGGCGCCGTGTCCTTCTCCTGAATCCCATCTGAGAGCTCCTTTCGTTCGGGTCGTTCGACAACAACCGGGCTTTCCGGCGCTCTCGAGTCGACCCAGGCTGACATGTGCAGTGTCGCAGCGCCTCATTCGCTTTGGATGATTCGCCGGCACCGTGAGTCTCCACGGCTCAGTCGTTGATCTCCTCCCAGACCGACTGCTCGTCGTGCTCCTCCCAGTCGGCGCCTGGCAGCGCAATGGCCCACTTCGTCCACGTGCCCATCGGTTGAGCCGGGGAGGTCCTGACCCTCGCCCGGACATCCATGTCGGGGACGAGTTTCACGGGGGAGCGCAGCGGCGCCGTGGTCATCCCCCAATGAGTCGGCGGATCGTCGGGTCCGATAGAGAGCGAGACGCCAGGCGCGAGGTCAGCGCTGAACCAAAGCGCAAGGGCGTTCGCCGTCCCGTGGTCGTGGACGCGCAGCAGTGTCTCCGCTTCGTGTGGCGACTCAGCCTGCTCGAGCGAGATGCGGTCTGCATCCGTCGTCCACAGGCGTCCAGACTCGGAGCGCCTGTCGCCCTCCGCAAGGTGACGGAAGGTGCCGGAATACGAGATCTCGTTGACCGTCACCTCCACCAGTCCAGCGAGTGTGAGGCCGTAGGGGTTGTCACGCAGGAAGGTCACCGTCTCGTCGAGATAGCGGTCGTGCACCAGTGCGGTCCACGCCGTGACCGACTGGGGGATCATGACTCCGCCCGGTTTGAGCCAGCGGTCACGGGCGGCGATGACCGGTGGCAGCATGCCTTCGTCGATCCCGAACCCACCGAGCCACTCCGAGACGATCACATCGACCCGTTCCGGAAGGTCCACGTCCATCACATCGCCGTGGATCACTTGGATGATTCCCGCAAGCCCGTTCGCGACAGCAAGTTCCTGAGCCAGGACAGCCACCGTCGTCCGCTCCACTGCATAGACGCGCGCAGCTCCTGCCCGCGCCGCGAACATGCTCAGGATCCCACTCCCCGCTCCGATGTCGAGAACGATGTCGCCGGGCCGCACAACGGCGTCGATGGCACGTCGGAAGCCCTCCGTGCGAACGCGGTCACAGATCATCGTCCGGTGGACCTCGATCTCCGCGTACATCGGGTCCGGCGGGTTCCTGATCGGCGTCCGCATTGGGTCGATCCTAGATCGGGGCGCTCTCGAGGGCCTCGACCGGCAGCAGCCTGCGCGTCTCCCAGCGGCGTGCAGCGAAGGCGCCGAGAGCGATGACCACGGCGAGCACGAAAACGATCAGGTCGCCGCCGGGCAGACGCGTGACGACTTCCATGCCGCCTCCGACGAGTCCCGCCATCGGGATCGTGAAGACCCAGGCGACCATGATGTTGCCGGCGACACCCCAGCGCACGGCATGCAGACCGCGCGTCGCTCCTGCGCCCATGACCGACCCGGAGATCACCTGGGTGGTGGAAACCGGGTAGCCGAAATGAGCGGTCAACCAGAGAATCGACGCGCACGCTGTCTGTGCGGCGAACCCCTGCGGGGCGTCGATCTTCGCGATCCGCGTGCCAAGGGTCCTGATGATGCGCCAGCCACCCGCATAGGTGCCCGCAGACATCGACAGGGCGGCGCAGACGATCACCCAGGTCGGCGGCCGCGTGAAGTCCGCGTTCAGATGGCCTGAAGCGACAAGCGCGAGCGCGATGATGCCCATCGTCTTCTGGGCGTCGTTCGTACCGTGGGCGAGCGCGACGAAGCCACCCGAAAAGAGCTGTCCGAAGCGGAAGGCACGACCAACTCTGGACGGCGAGCGCCTCGCGACCAGCCAGACGATCACCGTCATCAGGACGAACGCGACCGCGAGCCCGGCGAACGGCGCGATCAACGATGGCTTCAGCACCTTTTGCCAGAGGCCTGACCACTGCACGACGCTCCAGCCTTGCGCCACGATCGCCGAGCCCATGACCCCACCGATCAGCGCGTGGCTCGAACTGGACGGGAGGCCCAGGTACCACGTGACCAGGTTCCATGTGATGGCGCCGACAAGCCCAGCCAGGAGAATCTTCAGTGTGATCGCGTCGGGGTTGACGATGCCCTTGGCGACCGTAGCCGCGACCTTGAACGAGATGAAGGCACCGACGAAGTTGAGGATCGCCGCCATCGCCACGGCTTTGCGCGGCGAGAGAGCGCGCGTCGAGACGCTCGTCGCGATCGAGTTCGCGGTGTCGTGGAACCCGTTCGTGAAGTCGAAGAAGAGCGCGACCGCGACGACGGCCACGAGCGTCACTTGCTCCATCGCCTGCTACGCGTTCTTGACGACGATGTTCGCGATCACGTTGGCGGCCGTATCGCAGGCATCGAGCGCGCGTTCAAGCGCCTCGTAGATGTCCTTCCAACGGATCACGATCAGCGGATCGATCTTGTCGCTGCGGAACAGCGACGCGATCGCTTCGCGGAGAATTCGATCCCCGTGGTCCTCGAACGTCTTCAGTTCGATCAGAGCTTGCTGCACGCCGTTCATGCCCTTCAGATTCGCGCATGCGATCGAGAGCTGCTCCACCGCCTTGACGACGATCTCGCACTGCTCAAAGGCGTGCCGGGTCGGCGTCGCGACCCCGTAGAGACCGAGCAGGTCGGATGCTTCCTCGAGGTGGTCGACGACGTCGTCGATCTCCGTCGCGAGCTGATAGATGTCCTCGCGGTCGAACGGGGTCAGGTATTGCGTGTTGAGCAAGGTGATCAGGTCGCGCGTGATCGTGTCACCCGCTGTCTCCGCTGCCTTCACCTGCTCTTGGGTCACCGAGGAGCTCGGGTGCTCGCGGAAACGACGCTCGACCAGCTGCGCCACTTCCAGCGCATTCTCGCCGGCCCTCGTGAACAGCACGAAGAACTCCGTCGTCTTCGGGGTCAGGGAGATTTTCATCGGCGGCACGGTAGCCGAACGGACAGCACGCTCAGCCTACGTTTACAACAGCCGCCGAGACCGAGCGCTGCGAGCTTCAGCCACAGGCGAAGACTAGGAGGGCGGTCCGACCGAATACGGCTGCGTAGACAAGTGCCCCGTGGCGTCGACGCTGACGATCATCCGCTCGGCCGCCCGCACCAGAACGGCCGAGTCAGCGCTCTGGCTCTCGAGCGCCCACCCTTGTGCCGTCCAACCGGCGACCGCGACGTCGAGCCTGCGCCGTCGTTCGGCGTCCGAGACCGCGCTGTCCGCGCTGCCGCCACTCCCGCCCCCGCGCCGGGCGAGCAACACGATCAGAATGATGAGCGCGACCGCGAGAATCGCGAGCAGGACCCACACCCACGCAGGCGTTTCGCTGCTCGAATCCGAGCTCGAGGTCGTCGTCGGAGACGGCAGGATGATCTGGCGCGTCGTGGTCTGCTCGACGGTTTGCGTCGAGAACACCGTCGTCGGCTCCGACGTCGTCTCGATCGTCGTTGTGCCCGCGGCCTGGACGCTCCCGACGACTGCGGTGGCGAGAAGGACCCCGGCGACGAGACAGGCGGCGAGGCCGGCGAGCTGCAGCGGCTTCCTCACAGGTGAGAGAATACGCCTCCGCGAAGCCGAAGCTGCAGGCGAGTCGACTTCGCAGCTTGAGGCCCCCGCCTCACCGGGCGGGTTGGTTCGACGGATAAGGAAGTTATTCTCGGACCTCTCCTTCTGGCCGTGGAGCCGTTGCCCCGAGCGCGAGGATGACGAACCCGATCCCCGCGAGGATGAGCGCGATGCCGACGACCAGGCTGAACAGCGAGAGCTGAGTCGCCATGTAACTCGTGTTGAGCGCGGTCGAAAGAGCAGTCTGGGTCACCCAGACGTCCCGGGCTCCGTTCGGCACAGGCTGCCCCGTCGCCGGATTGGTAACCGCGTAGTCGGTATTGCTCGTGCCTCCCCCCGGCGCAAGCTGCGATTTCGGTGCGTCCGGTTTGGCCTGGTACTGGCCCATCTCCGAATACACATAACCGCCGGTCGCCTCCAGCGCGTGGATGTTCATGTACTGGGCGAAGCAGCGCGCTTCGCTGCCGGTGTCCACCGATTCTCCCGCCACAGCGCAACTTGGATAGCTGACGTTCTTCAGTCCCGCCTTTGCCCCCTCGGCTTTGATCGCCGTGGGCGTCATATCGGGCGTGCCGGTGATTTTCTGCTGCTTGAGCTCGCTGGTGACGGTGCTGTGCCCGTTGATGGCGAGCGCGATCACCACGATGCCGAACGCGATCAAGACCGCGGCCGAAGCGACGCCTCCCCAGCGAAAGACCTGATCTCGTCTCACGGGACCCTCCCTTGGTTGCGACTCCGAAGGTGAGCCCTTGACTCTGCCACCTCACGCCGAGCGTTGCCCGATCCTAGGCCGTTCACCCGCTCGCCGACGCCAGTTCGACCGGATACCTTCGCCGTTCAATTAGGCGTGACCCGACGTTCGTCCCGGCGAGCTCTCCATTTTCACCGTTGTTCGTCCCGGCATTCATGCTCGCGGCCCTCCCTGTGATGTCCCGTCGTAGTCGAGGCATCACGCGATCGTCGCTGCCGGCCCGTTCGACCTGTTTCAGTCCCAGAAGGTCCGCTTCGAACGCGAGTTCAGCAAGATGCGACGCGAGTTGAGCGCGTCCTGGCTTCGCTGACCGTTCGTGCGCAAAGCACTAGCTCCTCGAGCGCTAGACGCGGCGCCCAACGCGCGCTCGCTGTCGGGCTTCGCCTGGTCGAGCGCGTCGATCACCCCCGCGAACGCCGGGCTCGGAGTTCCTTACAAAAACGACGAGCGCCCCCGGCTGCGTAAGCCTGAGGGCGCTGCTGTGGTGCGCCGAGTCGCTGTTCGCGGTCGAATCAGCTTCGTCAGTGGATCTGGATGTTGCCCGACGTAATGTCGTACTGAAGGCCGGTGCCACCCGTGAGCTGGTCACCACTCCACATGCCGAGGTACCTCATCCAGTCGCCGGACCCCTTCGAACCCTCGCCACCATCATGAACCACGTACTCGAGCTTATCCCCGACGTGGAGGTACGGGTTGGTGCCGGGGTCGACTACTTGGGTGGTGAACTCTGCGTCCGTCGTGCTGGAAACCGTCACTTTGATGACCTTGGAGGTGGCCGTAGTTCCCGCGTACTGGTCGAGGACGTTCCCTTTGGCCGTGCCATTCCCGAGGTCCTGGGCGTCGAACACCCAGTGCTGGGGCTGGCCCAGGTTGGTGAAGGTCACGTCACCCGTCACCTTGGGCGCGGGGCCGCCAGCAAACGCGGCGGGAACGGTCAGGGCTGCCGCGGCGAGCACCGGAAGGGCAAGTAGCAAGAACTTCTTCAAGGTGGAACTCCTTTGATCTTTGTCGGCAACTCATGTGATTGCCGTGTACCTGCACCGTGCCCGTCCCTGACCTCGCCCGCTAGGACACGATTGGGTCAATCCAGCAGCCGTTTTTGCGCAGCGCCTTAGCGGGGTGCTGAGCGTGACGCCTCTAAGAAGCGGCGCGACGATGGCACTCGGAGCACAGCAGCTCGAGGTCCTCGAGCGCGTTGCTTCCGCCGTCGAGCAGCACGACCGCCGACACCTACACCGACTGGGACGTTCAGCAGCTCGAGGCTTCGCTGATCGAGACATTCGCTGCCGAAGATGAGGCGGAATGACCCTTTTCGGAATCATTCCCACCGTCTCAACGCGTTTCCCCTGCAATAGCGATTTCATGGAGGCGGCGGGAATCGAACCCGCGCAAGATTTCAATCAGTCGGTGCCGGCTCTCAGTCGGGCGCTGGCAGATCACTCCGTCCGAGCGCGAGGTCGATCGCGTCCTCGAGTGAGAGCGCAGCCCCTGCGTCGAGCTCGGATGAAAGGAGCTCAGGCCCGAGCGCGGCTTCGAGTCTCGCCAGCGTTTGGCGCTCGATGGCATCTTGCTGCTCATCGTTGTTGGCGCCGAGACGCGACCTCAGTTCCTTCAGCCAGCCGAAAAGAAGAGCTCCCGTGCGGGCTTCGCCGGACTCGGCTTCCACCACGGCTAGGCCGAACACCGCCCAGAGCTGGCACTCGACCAGCCCGATCTCGGTCGCCGCCTCGAGCCCACGTTTGTAGAAGTCGCGGGCGCGGTCGAGCTCACCGAGGCCGTGCGTTGCATAGCCCAGATTGTTGTAGGCGCGTGCCTGCCGATCGAGGTCGCCGCGCGCCTCGCCGATCGCCAGGCTCTCCTCGAACAGTTCGGCGGCGCGCTCGTACTCGCCCTCGTTCGTGAGCAGGTCGCCGAGATTGTTCAGCGCAATCGCGAACAGCCACTGATCGCCCCCGCGACCGCCGATCGCCAGCGACTCCTCGAGCAACGCGTGTGCCTGCTCGCGATCACCCCGTTTGGACGCGACGATCGCAAGCAGGTGGATCGCCACCTCATAGACATGCTCCTGGTCCACGGCGGTCTTCGAGATCTCGAGAATGCGCAACGCGAGCTGCTCGCCTTCGTCGATGTCGCCCTGCCACAGCGCGAGAAATGACCCGCCCCACAACGAATTGACGAGTCGCTCCGGCTCGAGGTCTGCCCCGAGAGCGACAGCGGCGGTCAGGTAACGCCGCCCCTCGGTCCAGTGACCGCGTGTCTGCCAGTAGGGCCAGATCCCACCCGAGAGTCGCAGCGCACCATCTGCGTCCCCGCTCTCGAGCAGGTGCTCGAGAGCCGCTCGCAGATTTGCGTGCTCGGCGTCGAGCCGCTCGAGCCACGTCCGAGCCGCCCGCGCCCGCAACTCAGGGCGCGCGCGCTCACCGAGTTCGACGTACCAGGCCGCGTGAACGTCCCGGAACTGGGGCGCATCCGCGAACTCGTCGAGTCGTTCGGCGGCGAACTCGCGGATCGTCTCGAGCATCCAGTAGCGGTCGCCGCTGCGACGGAGGAGGCTCTTGTCGACCAGCGAGGCGATCGCGTCGAGGTCGGCGCCGCAGATTGCCTCGGCGGCCTCCAGCGTGCAGCCGCCGGCGAACACGGCCAGGCGGGCGAACAAGTCCTGCTCCGCCGCCGTGAGCAGGTCATGGCTCCAGGTGATCGTCGCGCGCAGCGTCCGTTGCCGCTCGGGCGCCGACCGCGATCCTCCGCCGAGCAAGGGCAGCCGCTGCTCGAGCCGTTCCAGCATCGCGGGCAACGAGAGCGCCTTGACGCGGGCGGCCGCCAGTTCGATCGCAAGCGGCAGACAGTCGAGACGCCGACAGATCTCGACCACCTCGCCATTCGCAGCGAACCCGGAGCGAACGGCGGCCGCCCGCTGCAAGAAGAGCTCCATCGCTTCCCGCTCGCGCAACGGGTCGACTGCGACCTCCCACTCGCCATCGACGTGGAGCGGCTCGCGACTCGTGACGAGCACAGTCAACCGCGGACAGGAGCGGATCGTTTCGGCGACCCCGGCAGCCGCGTCGAGCAGATGCTCGAAGTTGTCGAGCACGAGCAGGAGCCGCGTGTCGCCCACCGTGGCCGACAGCGTGTCCTTCGAGCCCAGCACCTGAGCGGCAACGGTCTCGACGAGCGCGGGTTCGGCGAGCGAGGCGAGCGGCACCCACCAGACACCGCGGTCATAGTCGTCCGCCGCCGCCGCGGCCGCCTGCAGCGCAAGCCGCGTCTTGCCGCTCCCACCCGGGCCTGTCAGCGTCACCAACCGGACCTCCGGCCGCAGCAGCAGCATCGCCAGCTCATCGATCTCCCGCTCGCGACCCAGGAACGGCGTCGCGGGAACCGGCAGGTTCGTCTCGTGGAGCGTCTTCAGCGGCGGGAAGACGTCGGTCCCGAGCTGAAAGAGGCGTTCCGGCGCGCTCAGGTCCTTTAGTCGGTGCAGGCCGAGGTCGCGCATGTCGGCGCCGGCGAGGGCGGCCGTCGCCTGAGACAGCAGCACCTGCCCGCCGTGTCCGGCCGCCATGATCCGCGCCGCCTTATGCACGTCCAGTCCGATGTACTTCGGTGGCGCAGCCACCGGCTCACCCGTGTGCACACCCATACGTACTCGTATCTCGCCCCCCTCTCGCCACTCCGCCTGCGCAAGCGCCTGCTGGCCCTCAGACGCCGCCGCGACTCCCTCCTGCGCGCTCGCAAACGACACGAAGAACGCATCACCCTCGTGGTCGACCTCGTAGCCGCGATGCCGCTCGAAGACCTTCCGCAAAAGGCGCCGGTGCAGGTCAAGCGCCTCCCGGTACCGCTCAGGCCCGAGCCGCTCCAACAGCCGCGTCGACCCCTCGATGTCCGTAAACAACATCGTCACTGTCCCGGTCGGGAGCTCGGGCCGCACCCGCCCATTCTCTCCCTTTTCGAGCCGCGCCACCGCATACGTCCCTTCCTAGCGAGTGGAAGCCGCGGGGATCGAACCCGCGCAAGATTCAGTCGGGCTCGGCTAGCGGTGTGAGCGGAACCTCCAGTGCCTCCGGTTTTGGCGATAGCTGGAACTTGTTCTTCAGGTATAGACGGCTCCAGGAGGCCGGGCTGGTCGGGGCAGGGCATGACGGGCGGCCTGAACATGCACCGGGCACGACACACGTTCGCAACAGATCTGCGGCGGGTAGCAGACCTCGGCGCGACCTCTCAGGCTCTCGGGCACTCCGACCTCTCGACCACGGCGTCCATCTATGGCTATTGCGACGTCAGCGACCTGGAGCGCACGATGGAGGCGCTCTCGCGGTCGCGTCGGCGGGAAGACGAAGAGCCGGACGACTGAAGCGTTTCACTCGACCGGCTCTGAAAACGGCTCCGTTGAGCCGATGATGGAGGCGGCGGGAATCGAACCCGCGTGACAATTCCAGCCGCAGCCGTCAAAACGCCGCTCACGCAACTGAACATGGGACTGGGGTGTCGCCGTCACCGACCGCGCAGTGGATTGTGGACGGATACACCCGTCGCTTTTGCGTCGTCCACCCCGACTGCGCGAGTGCTCGCGAATGCACCTGAAACCTGACGACCACCGCGAATCGACATCTTCTGCCGCCGCGCGAAGACTGGGCGGCTCTCCAATCACTGGCACCGTATCGACCTTCCTGGCCATAACGGCGCATCGCTCCCGCCCGAGCTTCCTGACCGCGACATCCGGCGTGACCCAACCCATCCCCGCTCGCCTGGGCGAGTGTTGCGCAATGACTCCTGAGCGCGTGGTTCGTGGGAGTTGCGCCGGTACCTGGATTTACCCGTGGAGATCCCGCGCCACCGCGCGCTACGTCAGGGCGCGGCGCCGCGGAAGACAGCGAGAGGCTCTGTCCTCCGCTGTCTCTGACGGCTGAGTTGCTCGAGCGCGTTCCTAGATCGCGCCACGCGCGACCTGGTTCTGATGCTCCGCAACGCCTGCGCCACCTGGGACTTGTGACGGGCAACCTGCTGGCCCCGGGAAGGCCGACGTGGACGGCGCAGAGACCCCCAACGGCGATCTTCAACCGGGCGATCGAGCGCGGCAACCTGCTCGTCACCGAGAAGCTTTGCGACTCGGACGGCCTCAGATGATTCGAGAACAAGGGTCTCCTCCGGAGAGGGAAGGTCGCCGGCGCGTGGCCGGTCGTTCCGCTTTTTAGATGCCGGTCTCTGCGGTGAGCTTTCCTGCCGCGACCGCGTCCGTCAGCGTCTTGTAGTCGTGTTCGTTTTGGTCGGCGTACGTCTCGGCGAAGACCGCTAGGGAGCGGTCGAAGGTGTCGCTCGCGCCGAGGTAGCTGGCGATCGCGACGCTGTCGCCCGCGCGTGCGTGGCCGCGTGCAAGTTCTGTGCCGCACAGTTTCGCGTACATCACCATGACGTTCGGTTCCATCAACTCGACCAGCGCCGAGCCTTTCGCGTCCCACAGTTGGCGCACATAGAAGTCACGGTCGACGCCGTCGAACGGGTTCACGGTACGGATCCAGCCGAGCATGATGTCGCTCGCGGCCTGGGTCAGCCGCTGCCCCTCGACGACCCGCCGGCCGTGATTCGCGAACTCACTCTTACCGAGGAACGGCTCCAACACCGACGCCTCAGCCTCTTTGAACTGGAGGAAGAGTGGGTCGTTGCCGTCGCGGCCGAGTAGCAGCATGATCCAAGCCCGGGTGCCGACGCTGCCGACCCCGACGACCTTGCGGGCGGCATGGAGGTAGCGGTAGCGCTCCAGGAGTTTGCGGCGGTCGCGCGAGAGGGTGCGGCGGTAGGAGCGGATCACTCCTCTGAAGAATTCATCGATCTGATCGACGTGCTCGGAGCCGGCAATATCTTCGACTGGCACGACCACCGGCGGGTCGGCGACGATCCGCGGCTCGCCATCCACGATCTCGGTCAGCTTCCCGAACGCCTTGAGGCTGTCCTTCGAATGCGTCTTCGCGAGGTTGGCCTCGTAGCGCTTCACCTGCTTCGCGGACGCCTGCTTCAGCAACTCCCCCTGAACGGCTTCTATGTCGACGCGGGCATACCAAAGCCCCAGGGCTCCCAGCTGGGCGAAGCGCCTGATCCCCTCCCGATACGCCTGCCCGACCGTCCGGTTGATCGTCTCCCGCGTGCGGTTGTCGAAGCCGCGGTCACGACCCGCGACAGCGAAGCTCGCCACGAGACGCTTCACGTCCCACTCAAACGGTCCGGGAAGGGTCTCGTCGAAGTCGTTGACGCTGAACACCAGACGCCGGTCGGGAGAAGCAAAAGCCCCGAAGTTCGATAGATGCGCATCACCACACAGCTGGGTATGCAGCCCGGTTCGTGGCATCCCCGCTAGATCCGCTGCCATCAGATACGCGGCACCACGGTAAAACGTGAAGGGCGACACCAGCATCCGGCCGTAGCGGATCGGCACCAGCTCGGGCACTCGCGACTGTGCTTGCTCCTCCAGAAGCTCCACCGGGGCACGGCGAAACGACGTCGGCTCCCAGTTCGCATGCACCTTCCGCGGCACCTCCGCCCGCGCCGCCTTCCCCCGCGCAGCACGCTCGGCCACGCTGAAATGCTCCACCCTCGCCGCCCGTTGTGGCGCCCCCGACCGAGCCTGCCCATTCTCCCCAGCACTCATCCAGATCACCTTCTTCTTCACGCTCGTAGGGGCTAGCCACGAGAAGCAATCGCCCACCTCTCGTCGGTCAGCCTACGTCGTTTCGTCGCCCGGACTGAACTCCTGGAGGCGCGACGGTGCTTCCCATCTCGATCCAGACCACTGGGGATGTGTACGCCGACTGGGACATCGACCAACTGGCCGACACGATGCGGGCCGTGCTGGAGAGCGAGTGAATCGTTCCCCCCGCCTGTCGCTCTAGCGCCTGTATTCAAGACAATTATGGAGGCGGCGGGAATCGAACCCGCGTCCGCGGACGCACCGGAATGAGCGTCTACAAGCTTAGGTCGCCGTTTAGATTCGCTCGCCGGCCGGTTGGCGACCGACCTACCGTCGAGCTAGCCCTCCTGAAGTGTCGCGCCGCGGGCGAGTGGCTCTCCGTTGGCGCCGAGCCTGCTAGTTGATGCCGCATCCGGGTCGCAGGCTTGCCCGGGGCGACACGCTGGACTAAGTCGCTAGGACTTAGGCAGCGAGTGCGAGATTGTGATCCGCACTTGCGTTTTTTTCCGGTTGTTTTACGAGGCCGACCGGAGACCTCGGCTTGCAGCTCATCCGGAGAACCGACCACGTCGAAGCCATGGCGCCCCCCTATGTTTTCTTGCCGGAAGTGTAGCTGCGAACCTCAGCGGCGGCTCTTCAGCGCCCGCTCCATCTGCCGCTTCGCGTCGCGCTCGACCACGTCACGCCGCTTGTCGCGCTGCTCCTTGCCACGCGCGACGGCGATCTCGACCTTCACCCGGCTCTCCTTGAAGTAGATGCGAGTCGGGACGAGCGTCAGCCCCTTCTCGCGCACCATCCCGTAGAGCGAGTCGATCTCGCGACGGTGAAGCAACAGCTTCCGCGGCCGCATCGGCTCATGGTTCGCACGGTTTCCTTGGTCGTACGTGGCGATCTCGAGGCCGTGCAGCCACGCCTCACCGTCGCGGACGTCCGCGTAGGACTGCGCCATCGTCGTGCGGCCCTCGCGCAGCGATTTCACCTCGGTACCGGTCAGCGCGATGCCGGCCTCGACCCGCTCGAGCAGCTGGTACTCGTGGCGCGCGCGGCGGTTCTCTGCGATCAGCTTCTCGGCCATAGGCACCGAGGGTAGCGGCCGAATCCCCGATCAACATCTAGGGTCGGTCCAGGGTGATGCCGGATAGCCGCGACGCAGGTCTCGCGGCAACCTGAGCGACATGGAAACCACAGTGAACATCTCAAGCACGAAGCGCCTCGAGCGCCCCACCTCCGGGCGGGCCCTCGCAGGCGTCTGCGCCGGCCTCGGCCGGTACTTCAACCTCAGCCCGGCCTTCTACCGGCTCGGCTTCGTCGTCCTCACGTTGCTCGGCGGCGCGGGGATCCTCGTCTATCTCGCGGCGGCCCTCGTCATCCCCGAGGAAGGGAAGGAGCAGTCGGTCGCGGCGGAGGCACTCGCCGGTCGCCGCGAACGGCCGTGGCCGCTGATCGGGATCGCCCTCGTCGGGGCAGCGCTCGCCGTCCTCGTGGCCAGGGCAACGATCTGGCCTGTCGCGAGTGGCGGGTGGATACTCGTCCTCCTCGTCGGGCTCGGCGTCCTCTGGGCGAGCCGCGGCTCGCGGCGCGGCCGGAGGATCTTCATCGTGGGGCTCGTGACCACGGTCTCGATTCTGGCGCTCATGTTCGCGGCAGTTGCGGTCGCGTTCGCCTGGTTCAACGTCAGTCTCTCCGACGGTGTGGGCAACCGCGTCTACCAGCCCGCCGGCCCAGCCCTGCTGCGCCCGGCGTACGAGGTCGGAGTCGGCAACCTGAAGCTCGATCTGTCGAACATCAGCACGGTCTCGCGGACGACGCACATCCGCGCGAAGGTCGGCGTCGGCGAGTTGCGCATCATCCTCCCCGCCGGTCTGCCCGTGAGCGTCAACGGCCATGCGAAGGTCGGCGATCTCTACATCCTCGACAAGCACGATGACGGGCAAGACGTCACGCTCTCGACCGGCGATCACGCCCCGCTCGTGATCGACGCCTCAGTCGGCGCCGGACAGGTGCGCGTGACGAGGGACGCCGGGTGATCCAGGTACCGGCGCTGCGGTTCGAACGCAGTGAGGACGATCGCGTCCTCGCCGGGGTATGTGGCGGCATTGCCGCGACCCTCGGCGTGGACGCGACGCTCGTCCGCCTTGTCTTTGCGCTGCTCGCACTCGCGGGCGGCGCCGGCATCCTGCTCTATCTCGCTCTGATGGTCTATGCCGGCGGCCACTCGGTGATCGGTGCCGTGCTCGTGGCAGCGGCGGCGGCGATGGTTCTGTACGCATTCGGGCTCTCGCTGGTCGCTGTCGCCGGAGTGACGCTGATCGTGGCCGGCGTGGCGGCGATCCTTCAGCGCGGCGGCTCGCTTCGCCCCGGCGGGTCGCTCCCGGTAGTCGGCGTCGTGCTGTTGATGGCCGGCGCCGTCGTGTTCCTCGGGCGCAACGGAGCGTCGCCCGCGTTCATCGCGCCTGGTGCCCTGATCGGTGCCCTCGTCCTCGTTGTCGGGCCATGGGTCTGGCAACTCATCGCCGAACGCACAGACCGGATTCGTCTGGAGGAGCGCGCCGAAGTCGCCGCGCGCATCCACGACTCCGTCCTGCAGACGCTCGCGCTCGTGCAGCGCCACTCGGCTGACCCGGCGCGCGTCGCTTCGCTCGCCCGCCGGCAGGAGCGGGAGCTTCGCCGCTGGCTCTACGGTGGCGGCTTCGGCAGCGCCTCTACGCTCGTCGATGCGCTCGCGGAGGCGGCCGCCGACGTCGAGGAGCTGCACGGTGTGCGGATCGAGCTTGCAAGCGCCGGTGACACGCCACTCGACGAGAGCGTCGCGCAGCTCGTGCTTGCCGCTCGCGAAGCGATGACGAACGCAGCCAAGTTTTCTGGCGTCGACGAGATCTCGGTCTACACCGAGGTGGACGAGGGCGCAGTCTCCGTCTTCGTACGCGACCGCGGCGCAGGGTTCGACCGCGCGTCGGTGCCGGCCGACCGGCGCGGGATCTCGGAGTCGATCGAGGCGCGCATGCAACGCGCCGGCGGCACTGCCACGATCGCCTCGGCGCGAGGCGAGGGCGTCGAGGTTGAGCTCGGCCTGCGGAGAGACGCATGAAACGCCGCATCGTTCTGGTCGACGACCACGCGCTCTTCCGGGCAGGTGTGCGAGGGGAGCTCGGCGACGCAGTCGAGATCGTCGGCGAAGCCGGAAGCGTCGCCGAGGCGGTGCCGCTGATCCTCGGGCTGGACCCGGAGGTCGTTCTCCTCGACGTGCATCTCCCGGACGGCGGCGGCGAAGGCGTGATTGCCGGCGTCGCGCTCGAGCGCCCCGGCGTGAAGTTCCTCGCCCTCTCGGTCTCGGATGCCGCTGAGGACGTGATCGGCGTCATCCGCGCCGGCGCGCGCGGCTACGTCACGAAGACGATCTCGAGCGAGGAGCTGACCGACGCGGTCGAGCGGGTCGCGGTCGGTGACGCGGTGTTCTCACCTCGGCTGGCGGGCTTCGTCCTTGACGCGTTCCGCGAGGGTGCCCGGGTCGGCGACGACGCGGAGCTCGAGAACCTGACGCCGCGGGAGCGCGAGGTGCTGCAACTGATCGCGCGCGGTTACAAGTACAAGGAGATCGCCACGCGACTGCATCTCTCGGCGAAGACCGTCGAGGCGCACGTCTCGAGCGTGCTCCGAAAACTGCAGCTCTCCTCCCGGGCCGAGCTGACGCGCTGGGCCCACGAGCGTCGCCTCATCTAGCGAAGGCTCCGCTTGCGAGTCGGCCGCTGCACCCCACGCGGCCGCGTCCAGCAGGGCCGCGGCTCGTGGCGCCACGTCCGGTGCCAGGCACCTGCACGAGACCGTGAATTCTCGTCCACAAATTCGAGAGCCCCCTGCCGCAGAGCCGTTTGGTTCGGGACATGTCCGGTGCCAGGCACCGTTACCGGGGTGTGACGATTCGTCCACATCGCACTTGAACGGCCACGGATTCGAGCGCCTATCGGGAGCGGGCGCCGTCGGCGAGTGCGAGCTCGACCTTTCCTTCGTTGCGCGCGATCGACTCGACCCGCACCTCCACGGGATCGCCCAGGCGATACTTCTTGCCGGTCGTTCGGCCGGCAAGCGCCGTCCCGAGCGGGTTCAGCTCGAAGAACTCGCCGTGCAGCCGGCGCGCCGGCAGGAAGCCCTCGAACACCTCGCCGAAGCGGACGAAGAGACCCGAGCCGATCAGCCCGGTCACCTCTCCCGGCCATCGCTCGTCCCAGCCGAGCTCGAAGAGGCGCCGTTCGAGAAGCCATGCGAGGCAGATGTCGTCCGCGAGATACTCGAGCTTGGCCGCCTCGCGCTCCCGCTCGGAGGAATGCTCGGCCAGGTAGGCCAGGTCGTCGGGCTCGGGATCGTCCGACAGACCGAGCTCGCGCAGGAGCGCGCGGTGGACGACCAGGTCGGGGTAGCGCCGGATCGGCGACGTGAAATGGCAGTACGCCGTGCTCGCGAGGCCCGAGTGCCCGAGATTCGCCGGGTCGTACCGCGCCTGCTTGAGGGCGCGCAGGACGAGCGACGGAAACGCCTCCCGCCCACGCCCGGCCTGCTCGACGTACTGCGCGACGCGCTTCGACGTCTCGCCTGCCAGCACGGCCGCCTGCTGCGGTGAGAGACGGTCGGGCACGGGCGGCGTCGGCACACCGAGGTCGGCCAGCTTCGCGATGAGCAGCTCGACCGCCTGGGGCTCGGGCCGCTCGTGCACGCGGTAGAGCGAGTCGCGGCGCCGCGAAGCGAGAAACGCGCCGACGCTCTCGTTCGCCAGGATCATCAGCTCCTCGACCAGCATGTGCGCGTGCGGCTCGCCCTCCAGCCACGCATCCGCGACTCCGCCGTGGCCGTCGAAGCGGAACGCCGCCTCCGGCGTCTGCACCTGGAGCGCGCCGCGCGCGAACCGCCGCTCGCGCAGGTCACGGGCGACTTCGTCGTTCAGGGCGAGCGCCTCGAGAATCGCCGGCGGCGCCTCACGGCGCTGCGCCTCGCCGTACGTGAGTCGTGCGTCGGAGCGAATCACCGAGCGGTAGAACTCGGGCGCGCCGCCGTTCGGCGGCAGCTCGACCGTGACGCAGAGGCGATCCTGATTCGGTCGCAGCGAGCACGCATCATCGGCGAGCGCGTGCGGAAGCATCGGCGCGACCTTTCCCGGCACGTAGGTCGAGAGCGCACGCAGCGCCGCGCCGTGGTCGAGAGGCGTCCCGGCGCCCACGAAGTACGAGACGTCTGCGATATGAACCCACGCGCGAATCCCGTCGGCTTCCCGGCGAAACGACAGCGCATCGTCAAAGTCTTTCGCGGTATCGGGGTCGACGGTGTAGGTGAGCAGGTCCCGCAAGTCGACGCGGTTCGCGGTGTCGATCTCCGGAAGCTCCTGTCGCTCGAAGGGCGTGCGTGCGCCGCGTTCGACGAGCAGCGCCTCGAGTACGTTCTCGACGTGATCGGCAGGGCCGATCACCTCCTCCACCCGCGCGCGGCCGCGACCGGTCCGCACGACTGCGAGATCGCCCGGCGCGACCTCTCCGTGTCCCTTCACGTCGAGCTGAACCGGGACACCCGGCGTGAAATACGGGTCGCCTGTGACGAGCCGCCCGCGGCGGCTAACTTCGACGACCAGCCGTGAGGAGTCGGAGTGCTGCGACAAGGGCGTGCTGCGAGCGTACGTCAGGCTGCACCCCGCCGCGGGAGATGTCGAGGCCGGCAGGCGTCAGATAGCGAGCGACCGTCAGCTTCAGCGCCGCCCCGGACGGCAGCCGCTCGATTTCCTGAACGAGCGACTTCCCGTAGGTCGGCGATCCGACGATGGTCGCGCGGCCGTGATCCTTCAGCGCACCGGCGACGACCTCCGATGCACTCGCGCTGGCACCGTCGACAAGCACGGCGAGCGGGATCGTCGTCGGGCCGCCCGGCCGCGCATAGATCATCTCGGGCGGCCGGTGCGCGCCGGCCAGTGACACGATGCTCGACCCGCTGTGCAGGAAGAGAGACGCGACTCCCACCGCTTCGTTGAGCAGCCCGCCGGGATCGCCGCGCAGATCGAGCACGAGTGACGTTGCCCCTCGACGGGTCAACTGCTTCACGGCCGCGGTCGTCTGACGTGCCGCGCCGCGCGAGAACGCGGAGATCCGAACGATGCCGACCTTGCCGTCGAGCCGCGAGTGCACGGGCGACAACCGAAAGTGACGGCGCACGAGCGCGAACTCGAGCGTGTGGCCACCCCGGCGCACCCGCAGCGAGACACGGCTGCCGGCCCGCCCGAGGATCCGGCCGATTGCTTCCTGGAACGTGAGACCCGACGTGTTCGCACTGTCGACGCGCAGGATCATGTCGCCGGGCTTAATCCCCGCGACGCGGGCGGGACCGGCGACGGTGCGGCGAACGAGCAGGCCGCCCGACCCGGGAAGCACCATGACGCCGATGCCGCCATAGCCCCCGACATACGCGCGTCGTGCGGCCCGGTACTCGGCCGGAGTGAGAAAGGTCGTGTAGCGGTCGTGCAACGATGCGATCAACCCGGTCATCGTCGGCTGCGCGAGCACCGACCGGCGGGAGGTTCCGGTAGTACCGTGCGGCCAGCTCGGCGCTCACCTGCTTCACGTCGGAGCTCCGAGCGGGGGCGCGCGCGACCGGTCTCAACGCCAGCCCGATCCCGAAGGCCGCGAGCGCTGCGAGCGTCACCGCAAGAACCGCCGTCCGCCGCATGGTGCCGCGGACTCTACGACACCGCCCGGCGATCCGGAAGTGCCTGGTCGGTTGCCCGCTAGACCTTGAGGAAACGGCGGATCGTCAGGCCGGAGCCGATCGCCCCGAGCCCGAGGCCCATCCCGATGAGGATGAGTGCCGTCAGCGGGAAGGCAAGGGCCTTCACGTCCGAGTCGCCCGAGAGATGGGGCAGGATCGACGGCAGGGCGATCGCTTTCCCGAGGACGAGGAAGACCACGGCGAGCACCGAGCCGGCGAGGCCACAGAACAAGCCTTCGAGCATGAACGGGCCGCGGACGAACCAGTTCGTCGCCCCGACGAGCTTCATCACCTCGATCTCACGCCGTCGCGAGAAGATCGAAAGCCGGATCGTGTTCGAGATGAGCAGGATCGATGCGATCAAGAGCACGAGAGTGGCCAGCGTGAACACCGCCTCGATCACGTGCGCGACCTGGAGAATGCGGTGCGACACCTGCTTGCCGTCGTGCACGGTGTCGACGCCCGCCGGCTTGTGCGGCAGCACGAGCGAGTTGTAGAGATTGTCGACATCCTCGGCTCGCGCCGGCGAGATCTGCAGCGTGTCGGGGAACGGATTCGACGTGAGATTCTTCACGAGATCCGGGTACTTGCGCTTCATGTTCTGGAGCGCCTGTTCCTTCGAGATGTACGTGATGCCGCCCTTGCCCTGCCGCACGTAGGGGTTCTGCTGGAGCGATCGGGCGAGATCGTTCTTGTCGGCCTTCGTCGCGTTCGGCAGGAAGTACACCTTCACGACGAGTTCCTTCTTCACGTGGTTCGACCACGAGACGGTCCAGCTGCCGAGGGCGATGAAGAGACCGAGGAGGAACATCCCGATCAGCACGGTCATCGTCGCGGCGACGGTCGTCGAGAGATTCGCGCCGAGTGAGCGCCACGCCTCCGAGAAGAGCAGCTTGAAGCGGCCGCTCATTCGTAGCCGCCGCGGCGCTCGTCGCGGGCCAGGCGCCCGCCCTCGAGGGCGATTACGCGCTTGCGCATCTTGTCGACCATCTCGCGGTCGTGCGTGACCATCAGGATGGTCGTCCCGCTGCGGTTGATGCGGTAGAGCAGCTGCATGATCCCGACCGATGTGTCCGGGTCCAGGTTGCCGGTCGGTTCGTCACAGACGAGAAGCGGCGGGTGATTGACGAACGCGCGCGCGATCGAGACGCGCTGCTGCTCGCCACCCGAGAGCTCGTCCGGGAGCGACGACATCTTGTGCGAGAGGCCGACCATCGCGAGCACCTCGGGAACCTTCTTGCGGATCGCCGCACTGCTCTCGCCCTGCACCTTCAACGCATACGCCACATTCTCGGCCGCGGTGCGGCGGGGGAGGAGCTTGAAGTCCTGGAAGACGCAGCCGATGTTGCGGCGCAGCATGGGGACCTTCGAGTGCTTCAACCGGCCGAGCTCACGGCCGCCGACGACGATCTTGCCACTCGTCGGCTCGAGCTCCTTCAGCAGAAGACGCACGAGCGTCGACTTGCCCGAACCGGACGCACCGACGACGAACACGAACTCGCCCTTGTCGATGTGGAACGTGACGTCGCTCAACGCAGGCACGTCGGGCTCATAGATCTTCGTCACCTGGTCGAACACGATCATCGACCCGGCGGTCGCCGCGCGCGCCGCAGCGAGTGGGTCCTCCACGACGAAGGTCGGCGATGGGGCTGTCGTCAAATCGGGTTCCTGCACGTCATTCCTGCGGCGCCGCAGATCGAGGCGCCCGGGTGCGTAGGTGAAGTCAAGTGTAGCTCACCACCTAGACGACCCTTCCCGCCGCACGGGCAAGCAGAAACTCGCGAATGAACGGATCGAGCTCGCCGTCGAGCACAGCTTGGGCATTTCCCATTTCATAACCAGTACGAGTGTCTTTCACAAGTTGGTAAGGGTGGAGAACATAGGAGCGGACAGACTCGCCGCCGAAGCCGGTGTCGGCCGACCCTCCGCGCTCTTTCGCCATGACCGCCTCGCGCTCCTCTTCGGCCTTTTCGACGAGCCGCGCCTTCAAGACGCGCATTGCGGTCTGTTTGTTAGCCGACTGGGAGCGCTCGTTCTGGCACTGGACGACGATCCCGGAGGGCAGGTGGGTGATCCGGACGGCGCTGTCGGTCTTGTTCACGTGCTGGCCGCCGGCTCCCTGGGCACGGTAGGTGTCGATTTTCAGGTCGTCGTCGTCGATCTCGACTGCCGCGTCCTCGGGCAGGAGCGGCGCGACGATCACGGTCGAAAAGGCGGTGTGGCGGCGGTGCGCCTGGTCGAAGGGGCTCTGGCGAACGAGGCGATGCTTGCCGCGTTCGGCCTTGAGGATCCCGTACGCGTTCTCGCCGCCCACGGTGAAGGTGGCGGATTTGATCCCGGCCTCCTCCCCCGGGCTCGCCTCGAGCAGTTCGACGTTGAATCCGCGGTTCGCCGCCCAGCGCTCGTACATCCGCAGCATCATCTCGGCCCAGTCCTGGGCATCGGTGCCGCCCGTGCCCGACTGGAGCGTGACAACCGCGTCCCCGGCGTCGTATTCGCCGTTGAAGAGCGCTGCCTCCTGGAGCTCGTCGAGCTCTTTGCGCAGCGGCCCGAGCGACGCCGCGACCTCGTCGTCCATCTCGCCCCCGTCGAGGCCCGCGAGCTCGCGCGCGTCGTTGTACTCGCGTTGTGAGCGACCGGTAGCCGTCGAGCCGGCGCGAGACGCGCGCGTGCTCCGATGAGACCTTCGCCGCCCGGCTCTGGTCGTCCCAGAAGCCCGGCGTGTTGAGCTCCTGCTCGAGCTCTCCTAGACGGCGTTCGAGCGTAACCGGGTCAAAGGTACTCACGGACCCAGTCGAGCTGGGCCCCGAGCTCGTCGAGCTGCTCGGTGAGTGTTGAGCCGGTCTCTGCCATGACCGTCGAGTGTAGCGGGATCAGATCAGTCGCTCCGGAGGCGCGACCAGACTCCGGTGTCGCTGCGCAGGCCTTCTTTGAAATGGACGTTGCGCAGAACGCCGTCGCGGTGATAGCCCGCTCGCTCGGCAACGCGCTCCGACGCCGCATTCGTGACGTCGATCCGCAACTCGAGGCGCTCGAGCGCGAGCTCGTCGAACCCCCAGCGCGTGAGCAGGTCGACCGCACGCACGGAGATGCCACGCCCGCGCTCAACGGGAACGATCATGTAACCGATTTCTCCCTCGCGCGCGTCGAGGTCGAGGTGGACGATCGCCGCGAAGCCGAGAAACGCGCCGTCACTCGTGTCGCGGATGCAGAACCCGGCGCGCGAGCCGTCGAGCCAAGCGGTCTCGTAGCGGCCGAGCCAGTCACGAACGAACGCACCATCCGCACCACTCGGCACGAGCGTGAACCGCTTGACGTCGGAGTCCTTGATCAGCTCGGTGAAGTCGGCGGCGTGCGCCTGGGAGAGCGGCTCGAGCCGGATGATGTCGTCGGCGAGCGGAGGATTCGGCCGAGCTACGCCCCGTGACACTTCTTGTACTTCTTGCCGGAGCCGCAGTAGCAGGGGTCGTTGCGGCCGATCGTCTCGAGCTCGGTGTTCACCTTCGGCTTCAGCGGCGTCGCGACGGAGCCCCCGCCTGCGACACCGGCGGTCGCAACGGATGAGCCCCCGCCGGCGGCGAGCATCGCCTCGGTGCCCGCCAGCGACTGGTGCTCGTAGCTCATCGCGCCGTTCCCGCCGCCGTTCTGACCCTGCTGCTGCTGAAGGCCATCATCGGGCGTCACTTCGGCATGGAACAGCAGGCTCACGACTTCCTCGCGGATCGCGCGGTTCAGCTCGATGAACATCGTGTGGCCTTCGTTGCGGTACTCGACGAGCGGATCCTTCTGGGCCATGCCGCGCAGGTGGATGCCCTCGCGCATGTAGTCCATGTTCTCGAGGTGCTCGCGCCAGCGGATGTCGACCGTCTGGAGCACGATGAACCGCTCGAGGTCGCGCATCAGGTTCTCCTGAACCTGGTCGAGGTCCTTCTCGCGCTCCGCATAGGCGTCGAGCGCGTCGTCGATGAACTCCTGGACGATCACTTCACGGTCGAGGCCGCGCAGCTCGTCGGCGGTGACGCCGGTCCCGTACACGGTTTCCATCGCCGCGACGAGCCCTTCGAGATCCCAGTCGGACTGCGACTCGTCCATCGTGTACTCGGAGACGACGTCCGACAGCACCTCGGGCAGCCACTCCTCGCGGATGTCCTCGGCGAGATCCTCGCCGTGCAGGACGCGGTTGCGCTGCTCGTAGATCACCTGGCGCTGGACGTTCATCACGTCGTCGTACTTGAGGACGTTCTTCCGGGCGACGAAGTTCTGCTCCTCGACCTTCTTCTGCGCGTTCTCGATCTGGCGCGAGAGGATCGAGGCCTCCATCGGCTGGTCCTCGGGAAGCTTGAAGCGCTCCATGATGTTCTGGATCCGGTCGCCGGCGAAGAGCCGCACGAGGTCGTCCTGGCCCGAGAGGTAGAAGCGCGTCTCGCCCGGATCGCCCTGACGGCCCGACCGGCCGCGGAGCTGGTTGTCGATGCGCCGCGCCTCGTGGCGCTCGGTGCCGAGAACGTAGAGACCGCCGAGCTCGCGCACGCGATCGTCGATCTTGATGTCGACGCCGCGGCCCGCCATGTTGGTGGCGATCGTCACGGCACCGAACGCGCCGGCGTCCTGGATGATCTCGGCTTCGCGCGCGTGCTCCTTCGCGTTCAGCACGTTGTGCGGCACCCCGCGGCGCTTCAGCAGCTCGCTCAGGTACTCGGACGTCTCGACGGCGATGGTGCCGACGAGCACGGGCTGGCCTTTCTCGTTGCGTTCCTTCAGATCGTCGACGACTGCGTTGAACTTCGCGTCGATGCTCTTGAAGATGAGGTCGTTCTTGTCGTCCCGGGCGACCGGCACGTTCGTCGGGATCTCGACGACGGTGAGACCGTAGATCTCGACGAACTCCTTCTCCTCGGTCTTCGCGGTGCCGGTCATGCCGCCGAGCTTCTCGTAGAGGCGGAAGTAGTTCTGCAGCGTGATCGTCGCGAGGGTCTGGTGCTCCTCTTGGATGGCGACGCCTTCCTTCGCCTCGACCGCCTGGTGCAGGCCTTCGCTCCAGCGGCGGCCTTCCATGATGCGGCCGGTGAACTCGTCGACGATCTTCACCTCGCCGTCCTCGACGACGTAGTCGACATCCTTCTTGTAGAGCGCGTCGGCCTTCAGCGACTGGATGAGGTGGTTCACGAGCTGCACGTTCGTCGGGCTGTAGAGGTTGTCGACGCCCATCGCGCGCTCGACCTTCTCGATGCCTGACTCGCTCGGCGAAATCGTCTTGTGCTTCTCGTCGTAGAGGAAGTCGAACTGCTGCGAGAGCACCTCGTCGTCGGCCTTCGTGTTCTTCGACTGGGCGCGGGTCAGGCCCTTCACGATGCGAGCGAAGTCGTAGTACATCTTCGCCGCCGTGGTCGGCTCGCCCGAGATGATCAGCGGGGTCCGCGCCTCGTCGATCAGGATCGAGTCGACCTCGTCGACGATCGCAAAGTGGTGCCCGCGCTGAACCACGCCTTCGAGGCTGATCGACATGTTGTCGCGCAGATAATCGAAACCGAACTCCGAGTTCGTGCCGTACGTGACGTCGGCGTTGTACGCATCCTTGCGCCGGTCGAACGGCATGTCACTCTCGATGAAGTCGACCGTCATGCCGAGCCGCTCGAACACGCCGCGGTTCCAGGCGGCGTCGCGCTGGGCGAGGTAGTCGTTGACGGTCACGAGATGAACGCCGGTGCCGGGCAGTGCGTTCAGGTACATCGGCAGGCTCGCGACGAAGGTCTTTCCCTCGCCGGTCTTCATCTCGGCGATGTCGCCCTCGTGCAAGACGATGCCGCCCATCATCTGCACATCGAAGATGCGCTGATCGGACTCGCGCACGCGCGCCTCGCGCACTGCGGCGTAGGCCTCGAAGAGCAACTCCTCGAGCGACTCACCGTTCTCGAAGCGCTCGCGGAACTCGACCGTCTTCGCTCTGAGCTCGTCGTCGGAGAGCTTCTGGAAGTCCGGCTCGAGGGTCGCGATGAATCGGGCCTGCTCGGCGACCCGCTTCATGCGCCGGCCCTCGCCGAAGCGAAGGGCCTTGTCGAGAGACGGGAGTGCGGGCGACATCGCCGAAAGGGTACCGGGTTCTCCTGCCGTGGCCCCTCACCCAAACACCCGGTTCACCGAACGCTCATACCCGCCTCGTAGCGTCTGCAGCATGCGGATTCTGGCCGCTTTCGCCCTCGCCGCCTTCATCGCCGGCGGGACGGCTTCGGCCGCGACCCTCGACCGGGGTTGGTCGGCACCGGCCGCGGTCACCGCCCTGGCCGAGACGGAGGGCGGCGTCGCGGTCGGCGTCGCGTGGTCTCCGCGAGCCTGTGAACACGTGATGCTCTGGCAGCCAGGCGAGGGAGACCGTTGGGTGTTTCATCAGCCGGGCCCATGCCCCCAGACGAGCACCGGCCGGGGAATCGCGGCAGTCGCGACGGACGGCCGGCGCGTCGTGTGGTTGTCGTATGCCGGCGGCAATGACCGCGACTGGCAACTCTGGACGGCGACACCGACGGCCAGAAGCGCACGGCTGCTGCGATCCGCGTCGGCCGACGTCGACGCGACTCCGCCGATCGTCGTCGGCACCGGCGCCGCCAACGGCATTCCCTACGCGGTCGGAGCGCAGGTGACCGTGATCGGGCCGAGAGGCGGTCGCAGTTTCTCCTGGCGCGCGCCGGCACGGGTCGTCGGGCTGACGGAAGGGACCACCGGGACGCTCGGTGTGCTCCTCGCAACCGGGCATCTGGTCACCGTGGGGCTGTTCGACGGCAAGCAGGTGTCCGATCTGGCTTACGTCCCGGGGGACGTGCGTTCGTTCCGGATCGCAAAGCCGGGCGCGATCGTCGAAACCGCAGCCGGCATCGAGATTCGCCGGGCCGCCTCGACCGAGACTCTGCCCGCTTCCGCCGGGGCACACCTCGCCGGATTCGTGGACGGCCGCACCGTCTACTCGAGCGGCGGCGACATCCGCGAGTACTTCCGGACGAAGGCGGGCGTCACCGACGTGCTGCTCCGCCATGTGAGCTCGCCCGTGCTCGCAGGGTTCGACCGCCTCGGCCTGGCGTGGGCAACCGCACGCCGCGTCTGTTACGCGGCGCCTGTCAACGTCGTGCCGGTGTTCGTCGCTCCCAAGCCACGCGTCGGCAACTGCTGAGCTACAGCGGGTTGGCGGCAACCTCCCACAGATCGCCCTCGAGCCGGGCTGCGCGCACGACATACTCCGCTCCCTCGGCCTCGCCGGCGCGCTCGAGGGCGGGGGCGCTGCCGAAGCTGGGCCGACCGTCGACGTGGAGCGTCCGGCCCTCGCGGGTGACCACCAGCTCGGCCTCGTCGCCGTGGAGGCCGGGCACCTGAACGGTGACGATCCGCGACGCGGCGACGGCCCAGGTCGTCGGCCCTCGCCGCACGGCCTCGGCGCGGTACGGCGGCGTCACCGACGGCTCGATGGCTGCGGCAACCGGCACGAGCGCCGCCTCGGGCTCGTCCTCTTCGACGAGCATCGTGCCGTCGGACAGCCGCACGAAGTGCAGCGTGTCGCCCTTCAGCCCGGGCGCTTCACTGGTCGCGACGGAGTCCCAGCGCCGCGGGCGCGGCACGCCGTGAATTCCCGGTTCGCCGCGCGGCTCGCCGTCCCAGCTCGGGAGCTCGGCTGCCTGGCCGGCCGGGGCGATGCCCGCGTCCGGCTCGAGGCTGACGCCGCCCGCCTCTGCCAGCCGCACGTGCAACGGCTTGCCCCGACGGAAGATGGGCACCTACTCGGCGTCGCCGCGGTGCTCGGTGTGCCGCCGTGGCTCGACGCGGCGCCGCTCGCGGTAGCGCTTCACCTGCCGCTCGAGCTTCTCGACGAGCAGATCGATCGACGCCTTGGGATCGGATGACGACTCGCGTGCGCGCAGCGTCGTTCCCTTGCCGTAAATCGTCCCTTCGGCAATGTGCCGTTCGGGGATCGACGGGTTGCGCTGCTCCGAGAGCTCGACCTCGACCTGGGTCTGGTCCGCCAGCTGCTTGTCGAGCTTCGCCAGCTTCCGCTCGGCGTACTCACGGATCGACGGGGCGACATCAACATTCTTGCCCTTCACCTGAAGCCTCATCTCTGCCTCCCTGGTGGTGGTCGATCCCTGTCCTGAGCGTAGCGCACCGTTCTCGCGAAGGTGACGACGTGGACGATCGAAGCGCCACCGAGCCGCAGCGCTGAGGCTGCCGCGCCCGCCGTCGCGCCGGTCGTATAGACGTCGTCGAGCAGCAGGACGGTCGACGGCACATTCCCCGTCGACACGAACGCACCGCGGACGTTCGCCCGTCGCTCGGCGCGATCGAGCCCGGTTTGTCGACGTCCTGTCTGTCCACTGCCGCGCGGCGTGCGCGCCAGGAGCGCAGCCTGCTCGAGTGACCAGTGTCGCCCCAGCTCACGGGCAAGCCGCTCGGCAGGGTGGTCGCCTCGCCGAAGCTGCCGCGCCGGGTCGGGAGGGATGTGGACGATGACGTCTGCCTGGGGGCGCTCGACGTAGGCGACGACGAGGTTCGCGGCGAGAACCGCGGCTCGGCGGAGGCCGTGCTCCTTCCACGCACGGACGAGCGGTCGAGCCGGGCCGGCGTACGCCACGGCTGCGCGAGCCGATGCGAAAGCGAGGCGACGGCCGGCACATTCGCGACAGCGTTCGACCGGCGACGCAGTAGGCGCACCACACCGAGCGCAGCGCGGAGCCGAAAGCACCCGCAACTGCGTGCGGCAGAGTCGGCACAACGTGTCGGCGGCGGCCCCGCATGAGACGCAACGACGGGGGATGAGCAGGTCGACGAGCCACACCGGCCACGCTACGTGGCAACCAGTGGCGTGTCTGTGCCGACTTCGTGAAAAGTCCCGCGCTAGACGGGCTCGACCGGCGAGTACGCCGTACGCGGCAGCAGGCCGTTCCGCGCTCGCAGGAGATTGTCAGCCTCGAGCAACTGCACGTGGTTTCCGATGTCGAACCAGTCTCCGGCGAAGCGGTAGCCATAGACCGGCTCGCGGCGATACAGCCACGCGACGAAGCTGCCCGCCTGATCGGGCGCATGGCCCTCGTCGAGGTAGCGCCTCACGAGCGGCACGTGCGCGCGCGGATAGAGATACGTCGCCGTCGCCGCGAGCGTCGACGACGGATCGTCGGGCTTCTCGACGAAGTACTGGATGCGGTCGTCCGCGTCGAGCTCGACGACTCCGTAGTGCGTGGCGAGCTCGAGGTCGCCGCAGTCGTAGACCGCCACGGCGCTCGCAGCTTCCCGTCGGCGCCAGTCCGCCGTGAAATCAGCGAGGCGATAGTCGAAGAGGTTGTCGCCCGCCACGACGAGCAGGTCGTCGTCGATCGCGCCGCGCTCGATTGCGAGCTGGAGATCGCCGACGGCGCCAAGCCGATCCTCGTTCGTGTGTGTCCCGTCGTCGTGCACGACGACCCCCAACGACGCGGCCCAGTCACGGAAACGATCGGCGAAGCGGCTGTTCGTGACGAGGTGAACCGCGTCGACCTCGTCGACCCCCCGGGCGTTGTCGATGATCCAGTCGACGATCGGACGCCCGCCGACCGGCAGCAGCGGTTTTGGAATCGAGTCGGTGAGCGGCCGAAGGCGGGTGGCATAGCCGGCGGCGAGGATGACGACCTTCACGCAGCGGTCACCGCGCCGGCGAGCGAAGCCACGAACGGCGCCCGGTGCACCCCCGCCTCGGTGATGATCGCGGCGATCAGGTCCGCGGGCGTCACGTCGAAGGCCGGATTCCGGGCGGCGAAACGACTCGTGATCTCCGCCGGGTCGCGTTCTTCGATCGGGATGCCCGAGCCGTCCGCGGTCGCCAGGTCGACGGTCGTGCTCGGCGCGACGATGTACAGCGGAATTGCGTGATGCCGCGCGAGCACCGCGAGCGAGTACGTGCCGATCTTGTTGGCGGCGTCCCCGTTCGCGGCGATGCGGTCTGCGCCCGTGATCACGCAGTCGACCTCACCCGCCGCCATCAACGACGCGGCTGCGGAGTCGGCGATCACCGCGTGCGGAATCCCGGCCGTCTCGAGCTCCCAGGCGGTCAGCCGCGCCCCCTGCAGGAGCGGCCGCGTCTCGTCCACCCAGACGTGCGCGAGGAGGTCGCGCTCCCAGGCCGTGAGCAATGCACCGACGGCGCTGCCGTAGCCGCCTGTCGCCAGCCCACCCGCATTGCAGTGCGTCAGTGCCCTCGTCCCGGGAGCAAGGAGATCCGCAGTGTGCGCGGCCATTCGCCGGCAACGCTCGACCTCGTCGGAGTGGATGCGGCGCGCGTGCTCGAACGATGGATCGTCCCGCATCGTGTCGAGCGCCCACCCCAGATTGACCGCGGTCGGGCGCGACGTGCGAAGCACATCATCCGCCTGCGCGAGGTCCTCTCCTTTCGCGGCCGCCAGCGCAATCCCGTAGGCCGCCGCGACGCCGATCGCGGGTGCACCACGCACGACCATCGTGCGAATCGCGTCTGCGACCTCGGCCGCGGTCTGACACGCGACCTCTACTTCCTCGAGCGGCAGGCGCCGCTGGTCGAGGAGCATCACCCGGTCGTCCTCGAGCCGCAGGATCCGTTCAGGCTCGAGCACGAACGCCCGTCCCAGCGGTCGTGCCGGCGAGAGCCGCCGGCACGACCATGAGCAAGGCCGCCGCGTTCACGGCGAGACGTCGGATCAGGTGCCCTCGTCCCACGATGCGAGGTACTTGGCCTGCTCGTCGGTCAGCTGGTCGATGGTGACACCCATCGTCGCGAGCTTGAGGCGCGCGATCTCCTCGTCGATCTCGGTCGGAACCGGATACACCTTCTTCTCGAGCGAAGCGGCGTGCTGGACGGCGTACTCGGTCGCGAGCGCCTGGTTCGCGAAGCTCATGTCCATCACGATCGCCGGGTGGCCTTCGGCAGCGGAGATATTGACGAGGCGGCCCTCCGCGAGCAGGAAGAGCAGGCGCCCATCCGCCAGCTTGAACTCCTCGACGAAGTTGCGAGCCTCCCGTGTCTCGACGGCGAGCGACTTCAGCGCCGGGATGTCGATCTCGACATTGAAGTGGCCCGTGTTGCAGATGATCGCGCCGTCCTTCATCACCTCGAGGTGCTCTCGCGCAATCACGTGCTTGTCGCCGGTTGCGGTGCAGAAGATGTCGCCGACCTTCGCGGCGTTCTCCATCGGCATCACCTCGAACCCGTCCATCAGCGCCTCGAGTGCGCGCATCGGATCGATCTCCGTCACGATCACGTGCGAGCCGAGGCCCTTGGCGCGCATCGCGACGCCGCGCCCGACCCAGCCGTACCCCGCGACGACGAAGCGCTTGCCGGCCAGCAGGACGTTGGTCGCGCGGATGATCCCGTCGATCGTCGACTGACCCGTGCCGTACCGGTTGTCGAAGAAGTGCTTCGTGCGGGCGTCGTTCACGGCGATCACCGGGAATGCAAGCGCGCCGTCGGCCTCCATCGCCTTCAGCCGGATGACGCCGGTGGTGGTCTCCTCCATGCCGGCGATGATGTCGCCGAGCTGCTCGCGCCGGGCGCTGTGCAGAACACTGATGACGTCGGCGCCGTCGTCCATCGTGAGCTGCGGCTTGTGGTCGACCGCCGCTTCGATGTGCGAGTAGTACGTGTCGTTGTCCTCGCCCTTGATCGCGAAGACGGCGATGTCGAACTCGTCGACGAGCGCAGCCGCGACGTCGTCCTGCGTCGAGAGGGGGTTGGACGCGCACAGCACCACGTCGGCGCCGCCCGCCTTGAGCGTCCGCATCAGGTTGGCAGTCTCGGAGGTGACGTGCAGGCAGGCCGAGACGCGGTAGCCGGCGAGCGGCTGCTCCCGCTCGAACCGCTCGCGGATCGCTGTCAGGACCGGCATCTGCCGGTCGGCCCACATGATGCGCCGGACGCCTTCAGAGGCGAGCGACAGGTCTTTCACGTCGTAACGCTTTGTGGTGGCCATAAATCCTCTCTCGTTATCGCGGGGCAGTGTAGTGGTCAGGCAGCGAGGAGCCGTTCGTGCTTCCGCTGCTCCCATTCGATCCAGGAGCGCGCGTCGTCGCCCGCCGCGAGCCACGCATCGACGGTCAGCCGCAGGTCGGGCTCACGCCGCAGACGACGGGCGAATGCGAGCTCGGCCAGCTCGACCCCGAACCGGGCCCGCAGGTCGCGCAGCGAGCGGAGGCGGTTCAGCTCGGACAGCCCGTAGAGGCGGTAACCCGCCTCGGTCCGGCGGGGCACCACGAGCCCGTGCTCCTCGAGGTAGCGCAGCATGCGCGCCGACCAGCCGCTCTCGGCGGCGGCGGCACCGACGGTCAGGAGCTCGGCCATTCCTCAACCTTATCAGAACTGTGTGAAGGTTGGCGGAGCGAGGTGCGGGTCAGGCGGCGGAGGTGCCTTCGCGGCCGTAGGCATCCTCGAGCCGCACCACGTCGTCGAGTTGCGGCGTCGAGACCTCGAGGATCGTCGTGTCCTCGATCGCGGTCAGGCGGTGCACCGTGCCGGGCGCGTAGTGGAAGGCGGCACCGGCGCCGATCACCTCTTCCTTCAGCATCGTGTCCCCCGCGTTCCCGAGCTCGAGCTTCGCCCGTCCTGACTGCACGAGCCATGCCTCGTCCTTCTGGCGGTGGAACTGCAGCGACAGCGAGTGCCCGGCGCGGACGAACAGCACCTTGCCGCAGTACGTGTCGGTCAGCGCCCAGATCAGCTCGTAACCCCAGGGCTTCTCGACCTTCCGCACGTCGAACGCCCACGCGTCGAGAGTGTCGATATTCGGCGAGTCGACCGACATGCCACTCATCCTCTCACGCAAGCCATTCGGGATGGGCGTCGACGTGGTCGGCGGCGGCACGCAGTTCCTTCGGCGTGTTCACCGTCAGCCAGAGGCCCGTCGTGCCGGTACGCGCGCAGGCTCCCTTCGGCAACGAGCTCCGGGAACGTCGTCGATTCGTGATCCCCCTTGTCGGGGAACCGGACGAGCGCCTGCTTCGGAGAGGACGTAGTTCCCGCAATTCACCCAGTACGGAATCTGGCCCCCCTCGTGGAAGCCGCGTACGACGCCCTCCTCATCGACGTCCACGACGCCGAACGCAGACTTCGGCTGCGCCACGGCGATCGTCGCGAGCGCGCCGGTGCGGCGGTGCTCGTCCAGCAGGGCGACGAAGTCGACGTCGACGAGCTCGTCGCCGTTCAGCGCAAAGAGGTCACCGGTCTCCCGCCGGAAGCCTCGCGGCGAACTTGATGCCGCCGCCTCGCCCGAGGCGCTCCGGCTCCTCGGCGACGGCGATCTCCGGTCCGAGACCTGCGAGCTCCCGCTCGAAGAGCTCCCCCTGGTCGACGGCGCACGACACGATCACGCGCGTGACTCCGGCAGTTCGAGAGCCGCGAGACCTGGTAGGCGGCGAGTGGCCTGCCCACGACGTCGACGAGCGCCTTCGGACGTCCGCCGCCAGCGTCACCGAGCCGCTCGGCCTTGCCGCCGGCGAGAATGATCGCCTCCATCGAGGGCCCTACGCCTCGCTGGGCGAGAGCTCTGGGGTTTGCGGCAGCACGTCGCCGGGCGAGATCGGCCGACCGATTCCTTCGTACGCAAACCCTGCACGCCGGGTGGCTTCGGGATCGAGCAGGTTGCGGCCGTCGATGATCAGCGGCCGCGCCATCGCTGCGCGCACCTCGGGTGAGGCGAGCTCGCGCAACTCGGCCCACTCGGTGACGATCACCGCCGCATCCGCATCTCGGATCGCCTCGAGCACCGAGCCGACCACGTCGACGCCTTTCGGCAGCTTCGTGCCGTCCGCGACCGGGTCCCAGGCGCGCACTTCTGCGCCCTCTGCGAGCAGCCGCGACGCCAGCACGATCGACGGCGCCTCGCGCATGTCATCGGTGTTCGGCTTGAACGCCAGGCCGAGCAGCGCGACGTTCTTGCCGCGCAGCGAGCCAAGGTGCCGTTTCAGCTTCCCGATCACCCGGCGCTTCTGCAGCTCGTTGACCTCGATGACGGCCGAGAGCAACTGGAAGTGGTAGCCGGAGTTCGACGCGAGCTGCTTCAAGGCGAGCGAGTCCTTCGGGAAGCACGAGCCGCCGTAGCCGATGCCTGCGTTCAGGAAGTGCGGCCCGAGGCGGTGATCGAGCCCGATCCCTTCCGCGACCTTGACGACATCGGCGCCCGTGGCCTCGCAGACGTTTGCGATCTCGTTGATGAAGGAGATCCTCGTCATCAGGAATGCGTTGGCCGCGAGCTTGATCATCTCGGCCGAGTTCACATCCGAGCGCACGACCGTCGCCTCGATCTGCGCGTAGAGACTCGCGACAGCGTCACCGTCCTCATCGTTGAACGCGCCGATCGCGATCCGGTCGGGGTGCATGAAGTCGCGCACTGCGCGTCCCTCGGCGAGAAACTCCGGATTCGAGACGTAACCGACGTGCTCGAGGCCTCGCTGGTCGAGGCCCGCGCGCACCTTCTCGCCCGTGCCGACCGGCACCGTCGACTTCATCACGACGAATCGGCCGGCCGGCGAGCTCCGGCAACTCGTCGATCACGGTCCACACGCGGGAGAGATCGGCATCGCCCGAATAGGTGGGCGGCGTGTCGACGCAGACGAACAGGAAGTCGCACGCAGCGACGTCGCCGACATCGAGTGTGTAGGTCAGCCGCTCCGCGTTCCGCGCGAGCAGCTCGGGAACGCCTTCCTCGTGAAACGGAACGTTCGCCGCGCCGAAGTGCCTCGATCTTCTCGGGGACGATGTCGCGGATCACGACCTCGTGGCCGAGCTCGGCGAAACATGCGCCGGTGACGAGACCTACCCAACCTGCTCCGAAGATGCCGACCTTGCTCATCGCGCGCCGGAGACTAGTGAACGCTTGTTAGGGGTTTGAGACCCTTGGCGATCGCCAGCATGGTCTCGTTGGACATGGAGTCGAGCAAGGTGTTCACGACCCAGTAGGTCGCCCCATGCTCGTGCAGCACGATCATGTGGAGGTGCGACCCCGTGTAGTGGAGGTCGAACTCGCGCCCGCCGAGGTCGTGCCGGAAGCTCTTGTCGCCGAGCGCCGGTGCACCGTCCCAGTTCGTCTCCTGGATGCCCCAGTAGGCGTAGCTGCCACCGAAGCCTGACCGGAAGACGAGCCGCACCGCTTTGTGCTTCCCGCGCCCGTCGATCCAGTATGTGCGCACGGCCGTGTCGCCGGGCGCCGGGTCGGGGGTCGAGTTCCGCTCGAGAATCGTCGGCGTGTAGAGCGGGAACTTCACCTTCTTCTGCAGGCCCGCGAGCAGTCCCTTGCCCGTGGAGGCGTCGTAGCGCACGGACGCGGCCACATGCTGCGGCACGTTCGTCGGCGGCAACGGCTCCATCGTCCCGTGGAACGCGGAGCCGAGCGCGACCAGCAGCATCGAGCCGGGATCGAGTGCGAGCAACTTCGGCGCTCGCGTGGGAAGCTTGCGCACGTCGGCCGGCTGCATCAGGTTCTGAAGCGCCGTCGCGGCTGCTTTCGACCGGGCCTGAGCCGGGTCGTAGTAGATGACGGAGTGGAAGTAGTTCTGCTGCGGCGTGTCAGCCTGGACGCCGTTCGGAGGCGTCATTGTCTTGTAGCCGCGCTGCGACAGCAGGTACGACGCGTTCGCGGCCGCGCCGGCGACACCGCTCCCGTTCAGGACCGTGACGGTCGTCGACGCCGGCGGCGGCGCCTTCGCCTTGACCTTGCGACCGAGCGCCACGGTGTTCGCGACCTTCGACGACTCCACGTCCGGGCTCTGGAACTGATTGACCGCAGCCTGGATATCCGCCGTCGACGCCTGGCAGCCGAGCGAGCACTGTACGTTCTCGATCTTGTCCTGGAAGAGATGGCCACCGGGAAGTGACTGCGCGAAGAGTGCGTAGGAGATCACCTGGTTGCCGGCGAGGCTGTGGCCACCCTCGCCGACTTCGATGTTCTTCGTGATCGTGCTGACGAGGCTCGGCAACTTCTCGAACGAGAAGCTCTGTGCGACCTGTTCGCGGAACGCCCGCACGAACTCTTGCTGCCGCGCGAGCCGGTAGAGATCAGAGTCGGTGTGGCGGAACCGGACGAAGTCGAGCGCCTGCTGCCCCGAGAGCTTCTGATATCCCGGCTGCAAGTTGATGTTCGCGTAGTCGTCGAGGTACGACCCGGTGTTCTTGTTGTAGTAGCGGCGGTCGACGTCCATCCATACACCGCCGAGCTTGTCGACCACTTCCTTGAAGCCGTGGAAGTTCACGGTGATCAGATAATTGATCGGCAGCCCCGTCAGGTGCCGAATCGTCAGCACGGTGCCCTTTGCGTTGCAGCGCGAATAGGCGGAGTTGATGCGATCGGTCGTCACCACGTGACCGACTTTGTCGGGGGCGACGAGCCGCAGTAGATCGGGACGTCGAGGTCGCGCGGGAACGACAGCAGCGAGATCGACTTCGTCGCCGGATCGGCGCGAATCAGCATCAACGTGTCTGAGAGCGACGGCCGGTCGGACTCGACGCCTGCACGGTGGTCGTAGCCGATCACGAGTGCGATCGCGGCGTGGTGCGCGACGGGAACGTCCAAGGCCGCGGCGGCCTTCTTCACGCCGACGGTATGGGCACGAACGGCGGCGACCGACTGGTGGAAGTAGAGATAGCCGCCTCCGGCGAGCGCGAGAGCGAGCGACGTGACGGCTAGGAACGTGATCAGGATGATCCGGCCGAACAGGCCGAGCCCGCTCTTGGCCGGCGGAGGCGGCTGCCGGTAGCGGGTGATCGCGCTGACGGTCCCGGGCGGGAAAACGGCACTGCCGTTCCCATTCGCCCCGGCACCGCGCCCGATGCCTCTCTTCATGGTCGTCCGCATAAACGAGTCGCGGCGCCCCTTAAGGCGCCCGCGCCGGAAGGATAGCCGACCGGCTGGTCAGCCCAGATTGGGTGAAAGCCAGCGCTCGAGCTCGGCCACCGGCTCGCCCTTTCGGGCCGCGTAGTCCTCGAGCTGGTCGCGGCCGATCCGGCCCACCGCGAAGTATTTCGCCTGTGGGTTGGCCAGATACAAGCCGCTGACTGCGGCCGCGGGGGTCATCGCAAAGCTCTCCGTGAGCCCCAGACCGACCTGCCCGGCGCCGAGCAGGTCGAAGAGCTTCCCCTTCTCGGTGTGGTCGGGGCAGGCCGGGTAGCCGAAGGCCGGGCGGATGCCGCGAAACGTCTCGCGCATCAGGTCGCTGGACGGCAGATGCTCCTGAGGCGCGTACCACTCGCGACGGGCCTGCAGGTGCAGCCACTCCGCGAAGGCCTCGGCGAGGCGGTCGGCAAGTGCCTTCACGACGATCGACGTGTAGTCGTCGTTCTCGCCGGCGTAGCGCTCCGACAGCTCGTCGGCACCGTGGATCCCCACGGCGAAGGCCCCGATGTGGTCGCCCGCGGGCGCCACGTAGTCGGCGAGGGAGCGGTTCGGACGTTCGTCGGCGTGATCGGCCTGTTGACGCAGCATGTTGAAGCGGGTCCCGCCGGCGACGATGTCGTCGCCTTCTGCGCTGGGCGGGCCAGTAACCGTAGGTCCCGCGGGCTTGAAGCGACCGTTCCCGGACGATCTCGGCGAGGGTCCTCTGTGCGTCGTCGTAGAGCTCGCGGGCCGCCGGATTGTCGAGAATCGCAGGGAACTTGCCCTTCAGGTCCCAGGCGTGGAAGAAGAACTGCCAGTCGATGAACGGCACGACCTCGGCCAGGTCGGGCGTCACCTCGCGGGAGCCGGTGAACGGCGGCACCGGCAGGTCGTCGAAACGAACGCTCGCCCGGTTCGCACGTGCTCGCTCGAGTGGCAGCAGGGGCTTACGGATCTTCTCGGCGTGCTGGACGCGAAGCCGCTCCTGCAACTCCCGGTTGTCGATGTCGAGTGCCGCACGGCGCTTCGGATCGAGGAGCGCCGAGACGACGTCGACGACGCGGCTCGCATCCAGGACGTGCACGGTCTCGTTCTCGTACTCTGGAGCGATCTTCACCGCAGTGTGCTGGCGCGAGGTCGTGGCGCCGCCGATCATGAGCGGCAGCTCGATCCGGCGGCGCTTCATCTCGCGGGCGACGTCGACCATCTGGTCGAGCGAGGGTGTGATCAAGCCCGACAGCCCCACGATGTCGACGTTCTCCAGTTCGGCGGTGTCGAGGATCGTCTCCGGCGGCACCATCACGCCGAGATCGATCACGTCGTAGTCGTTGCAGCCGAGCACGACGCCGACGATGTTCTTGCCGATGTCGTGGACATCGCCCTTCACCGTCGCGAGCAGCACCTTTCCCTGCGCACCGTGCGTGCCGTCCTTCTCCGCCTCCATGTACGGCTGCAGGTAGGCGACGGCACGCTTCATCACGCGCGCCGACTTCACGACCTGTGGCAGGAACATCTTGCCCGACCCGAAGAGATCGCCGACCACGCGCATGCCGTCCATCAGCGGGCCCTCGATCACCTGCAGCGGCCGGTCTGCCTGCAGTCGCGCCTCCTCCGTGTCAGCCTCGACGAAGTCGACGATCCCACGGACGAGCGCATGCTCGAGTCTCTTGCCGACCGGTGCATCGCGCCACGCCAGGTCGACCTCACGGGCGGTCGCGGAACCACGCACGTTCTCTGCGAGCTCGACCAGGCGCTCGGTCGCATCGGGCCGCCGGTTGAAGAGCACGTCTTCGACGCGTTCCTTCAGCTCGGGCTCGATATCCTCGTAGACCGCGAGCTGACCGGCGTTCACGATGCCCATGTCGAGCCCGGCCCGGATCGCGTGGTACAGGAACGCCGCGTGCATGGCCTCGCGCACCGCATCGTTGCCACGGAACGAGAAGCTCAGGTTGGAGATGCCGCCCGAGGTGTGCGCGCCCGGGCAGCGCTCCTTGATCAGCGGCAAGCTCTCGATGAATGCGCGCGCGTAGTCGTTGTGCTCGTCGATACCGGTCGCGACTGCGAGGACGTTCGGGTCGAAGATGATGTCCTCGGGCGGGAAGCCGACCTCTCCCACAAGCAGGTCGTACGCCCGCCCGCAGATCTCGACGCGGCGCGCGGGCGTCGTCGCCTGACCTTCCTCGTCGAAGGCCATCACGACCACGCCGGCGCCGTAGTCCCGCGCCTTGCGCGCTTGGCGAAGAAAGTCCACCTCGCCTTCCTTCAGCGAGATCGAGTTGACGATCCCCTTGCCCTGGAGGCACTGGAGGCCGGACTCGAGCACGGTCCACTTCGAGCTGTCGACCATGATCGGCACACGTGCGACCTCCGGCTCGGTCGCGACCACATTCAGAAAGGTGCGCATGGCCTCTTCACCCTCGAGCAGGTCGGCGTCCATGTTGATGTCGAGCAAATTCGCGCCCCCACGCACCTGCTCGACCGCGACCGCGATCGCGGCGGAGAAGTCGCCACCCTCGACGAGCCGCCGGAAACGCGCCGAGCCCGTGACGTTCGTGCGCTCGCCGATGACGACGAACCCGGTGTCGTCACCGATCTCGAACGTCTCGAGCCCGCTGAAGCGGGGCAGCGGCCTGGGCGACGGGATGCGGCGCGGCTCAAGCCCTCGCACGGCATCGGCGATCGCCTTCGTGTGCTCGGGATGGGAGCCACAACACGAGCCGACGACGTTCAGCAAACCGTCGGCTGCGAATTCACGCAGTAGCGTGGCGGTGACGTCCGGCGTCTCGTCGTAGCCGCCGAAGGCATTCGGCAGGCCCGCGTTCGGGTGGCACGAGGCGAGGCACGGCGCGACGCGCGACAGGTCGGCGACATACGGGCGCATCTCCTTCGCCCCGAGCGAGCAGTTGACTCCGACGATCAGCGGATCGGCATGTGCGATCGACGTCCAGAACGCCTCGATCGTCTGCCCCGTCAAGGTGCGCCCGGAGAGGTCGACGATCGTGACGCTGATCCAGAGCGGCAGTTCGGGCGCGGTCTCGCGCGCGGCGACGATCGCGGCTTTCGCGTTCAGCGGATCGAAGATCGTCTCGATCAGCAGCAGGTCGACGCCGCCGTCCTGAAGCCCGCGGATCTGCTCCGCGTACGTCGCCTTGATCTGATCGAAGGTATGCGTTCGGTAGCCCGGCTCGTCGACCCGCGGCGACAGCGAGAGCGCAATGTTCAGCGGTCCGACCGAACCGGCCACAAACCGGTCGCCCGCCGACTCGCGCGCGATGCGTGCGCCTGCGACGTTCATGTCGTAGACCGCGTCCTCGAGCCCGTAGTCGGCCTGCCCGATCGAGGTGGCCGTGAAGGTGTTGGTGGTCGCGATGTCGGCGCCGGCGGCGAAGTACGCGTCATGGATCTCCCGTACGAGCTCCGGTTGCGTCAGGTTCAGCAGGTCCGGGTCGTTGACGACATCACGCTCGTGGTCGGCGAACCGCTCACCACGGAACTCGGCTTCCGACAGTCCACGGCCTTGCAGGAGGACACCCCACGCCCCGTCGAGGACGAGGATCCGCTCCTCCGCGAGCTTCCTGATCTCCCCTGCAACATCGCGCGCCATGTCGACCTCCGGCCGTGCCCAAAGAGGGTGCGGAGCGACGCTCGCGCGGGCTCTTTAGGCGTTTGGTAACCCGGTCGCCAAGCTGCCGTTCAAAGCTCTCCGGGAATCGAACTGTAGCTGGTCGGTCAGCCGGCGAAGACGACTGTCTCGGCGTGCTCGACGGCTTCGTCCCGGCCGATCGGGTCGAGCAGCATCCTGAGGTCGTCATCGAGCTGAGGAATCCCACTCGCCCGGTAGAGGGTGGCCGAGCGTTCGTGGTCGTAATCGGTTCGCCGCAGCTCCACATCCGGACCGAGCAGAGCCCAGCGCGCGCCGCGCTCGCCCTCGTACGGACGCCCGACACTTCCCGGACCGACCAGGCGCACACCGTCGACCTGTCGGTCGTAGGAGACATGAACGTGCGCGGTGACCACAACTCCCTCCGGTACGTCCTGCATGAACTCCGCAACCCGCTCCGATGGCGTCCGCGGCGTGACGCACTCTTCGTCGCTGCGCGGCGAGCCGTGCACGAATCGTGTCGGCCCGAGACCGTCGACATGGGCAATGACGTACGGCTCGAAGCCGTTCACAAACGCAGTCGCCTCGGCGTCGTGCTGCGCGGCCATCCACGTTCCTCGCTCGTCGAGATGCACTCCGACCGAGCGATCGGCATTGCCGCGTACGAAGCGCACCGGAGTCTGGATCGCCCGGACGACGGCGAGCGTCTCCGTCGGCAGCGGCCCCCAGGTGAGGTCGCCGCAGAAGACGATCAGATCGACATGGGCGCTCGCGACGTCGGCCAGCACAGCCTCGAGTGCCGGGGCGTTGCCGTGGACGTCCGCCAATGCGGCGACGCGCACGGGTCAGGAGCGGCCGGTGACGGACAGTTGGTTCTCGGCGTGCCGCAAACGTTGCTCGACCTGCCAGCGGTCGGCTGTCGACTCGCCGCTCTCGATCGCCGCGAGCTCGGCCTGTGCCGTCTCGAGTTGCGTGCGGGCGCGAGCATCGTCGATCTTCAGCGCGTCGACGGCATCGTCGACGAGGGCGATCGCTCGGTCCTCCAGCACCTGGAAGAACCCGGGGCCGGTGGCGAACGTCAGCACTTCGCCGCCGCCCGGATGGATTCGCGTCGAGCCGGCCTTCAGCGTGGCGATCAGCGGTGCGTGGCGCGCGAGTACACCAATCTCGCCGGCGGCGCCGGGCACGATGATCATCTCTGCGTCACCCTCGAACGCGGCGCCGTCGGGGGTCACGAGCGAGACGGAGAACGTGCGGCGGTCGGCCATCCCTCGGCCCTTACGCGGCGGCGCCGGACATCTGCTGCGCCCGCTCGACCGCGCCCTCGATCGGGCCGACCATGTAGAAGGCCTGCTCGGGCAACTCGTCGTGCTGGCCGGCCAGGATCTCCTGGAAGCCGCGGATCGTGTCCTCGAGCTTCACGTACTGGCCCGGGGTGCCCGTGAACTGCTCGGCGACGAAGTTCGGCTGTGAGAGGAACCGCTGGATCTTGCGGGCACGCGACACCGTCAGGCGATCCTCGTCCGAGAGCTCCTCGATCCCGAGGATGGCGATGATGTCCTGGAGGTCCTTGTAGCGCTGGAGCACCTCCTGCACCTCGGTGGCGGTCGCGTAGTGCTCCGCGGAGACAATGCCGGGCTGCAAGGCCCGCGACGTCGAGTCGAGTGGATCGACGGCGGGGTAGATCCCCTGCTCGACGATCGCACGCGAGAGCGTTGTGGTTGCGTCGAGGTGGGCGAAGGTCTGGGCGGGCGCCGGGTCGGTCAGGTCGTCGGCGGGCACGTAGATCGCCTGCACCGAGGTGACCGCGCCCTTGTTGGTCGACGTGATCCGCTCCTGGAGCTGCCCCATCTCGGTCGCGAGCGTGGGCTGATAGCCGACCGCCGACGGCATGCGGCCGAGTAGCGCCGAGACCTCCGAGCCCGCCTGTACGAAGCGGAAGATGTTGTCGATGAAGAGCAGCACGTCCTGGCCCTGATCGCGGAAGTACTCCGCCATCGTCAGGCCGGACAGGCCGACCCGAAGGCGCGCGCCAGGCGGCTCGTTCATCTGGCCATAGCAGAGGGCGACCTTGTCGAGCACCCCCGACTCCTCCATCTCGAGCAGCAGGTCGTTGCCTTCACGCGTGCGCTCGCCGACCCCCGAGAAGACCGACACACCGGCGTGCTGACGCGCGATGTTGTGGATCAGCTCCTGAATGAGAACGGTCTTGCCGACACCCGCACCGCCGAAGAGGCCGATCTTGCCGCCGCGGACGTACGGGGCGATCAGGTCGATCACCTTGATGCCGGTCTCGAAGATCTCGACCTTCGGCACGAGCTCGTCGAACGCCGGCGGGTCGCGGTGGATCGACCACCGCTCCGTGCCTGCCGGCGGCGCCGGCTTGTCGTCGACCGGGTCGCCGAGCACGTTCCAGACACGGCCGAGCGTCACGTCGCCGACGGGCACCGAGATCGGGCCGCCGGTGTCGACAACCTCCGTGCCGCGCGCGATTCCGTCGGTGGCATCCATGGCGACAGCGCGAACACGATCGTCACCGAGGTGCTGCTGCACCTCTGCGATCAGGTACGTGCCGTCAGGGCGCTCGATGCGCAGCGCCGAATAGATATCCGGGAGCCGACCCGGGAAGACAGCGTCGACGACGACGCCCTTGATCTCGAGCAGCTTGCCGGTCGACTTCTCACTGCCATTGTTCTCGATGCCATTCGATGACACGTTCACAGCTCCTGAAGGGGCGTAGGTTCGGGGTGATGCCTCCGCAGTGCGCGCAGCATGCGCGCCGGGTTGGGCAGGCGCAGACTACCGGACTGCGGATCGAGCCCGCGCGCCCTACGGAGATCGGATCGCCTCAAACCCGCCGACACACGGTCGGCATGATCCAGGCTTCAGACGTGCGAGCTGATCGAGGAAGGCATCATTGGATGCCTTATACAGACTCCGGCGGCACCCATCTGTTACGCGGGAGCTCGTGAGGAGGCGGCGTCACGAGCAGCGGGCGACGGAGCACGCGCAGGAGATCCGCGGACTCGCCGGTCGCCACGACCGCGACGGGCCTCGGTGCCGTCTGCGGCTGGGCTGATCTGTCGACCCCCACGAGCGCCGCGGCTGCACCTGCGCCGACGATCAGCGCTGTCGCTGCCACCGCCTGCAAGGCGCGCAGGGCGGCAGGCCGCCGCCGCGGGAGGACGAGTGCGAGCGGCGCAGGCCGTTCGAGTCGGGCCGCCCGCATTGCTGCGGCGACCTCCTCGGCGCCCTCCGAAAATCTGCGGCAGGGGGCGCAGCGGCCGAGATGCGCGCGCAGCAGCGCCGACTCGAGCTCGGAGAGCTCACCGTCGGCGCGCAACGACGCCCATTCCCTGGCGCGCTCGCACAGTTGAGAAGTCGCGGTCATACCGGTAATGGAGACGCGGTAGGCGCCGACCGGTTAGTTCACATTCGAGATAAGAGAAATCGCGGTCTGGCTAGAAGAGCGAATAGCGCGTATCGGCGGCGACGCCCATGGCGATGATGATGAAGCCGAGGATGACGAGGACGGCCGAGAGGGAAAGCGACTCGTGCTGCTCGTCGAGCGTCGCCCAGCGCGTCCAGCGCTGGACGGAGAACGGATTCCAGCCTTCGCCCTGCGGTCGTGAGGGGCCACGGTTGCCGATGAAGAAGCCCAGGACCAGGAGTGTCGAGCCCGTGATGTACCAGCCGAGCGAGAGCGCGCGGCCGACGCCTGCACCGAAGAGGAGTCCGAGCACCAGAGCGACGACAGCGGTGCCGCCGGCCAGGGCGAGGTACAGCAAACCGAAGCGGCGGGCCGCCGCGAGCATGACGCTAGATGCTCGACTCGGCGGGAACCGAGGCGGGAACGACTGAGCCGGCGACGCGCATCTCTTCTTCGGTCATCGGCCAGCGCTCGAGCGGATAGTGGCACTTCGTCACGTGCGACGCAGAGGTCCCGCGCGGGACCAGCGCCGGCTCCTCGACATCGCAATGCCCCTCGACGAATCGCGGGCAGCGGGGATGGAACCGGCAACCGCTCGGGGGGTTGATCGGGCTCGGGACGTCGCCCTCGAGCACGATCCGCTTGCGGTGCCGCCCGACCGTCGGGTCCGGGACCGGTACGGCGGAGAGCAGCGCGCCGGTGTACGGATGCATCGGATGGGCGTACAGATCCTGCCGCGTCGCCGTCTCGGACACCTGTCCGAGGTACATCACCATCACGCGATCCGAGATGTGCCTGACCACGTTCAGGTCGTGCGCGATGAAGACGTAGGTGAGACCGAAGTCGCGCTGGAGATCCTTGAGGAGGTTCAGGATCTGGGCCTGTACGGACACGTCGAGCGCCGAGACCGGCTCGTCGCAGACGATGAGCTTCGGGTTGACCGCGAGCGCGCGTGCCACGCCGATGCGCTGCCTCTGGCCCCCTGAGAACTCATGAGGGAAGCGGTTGTAGTGCTCCGGGTTCAGACCGACGACCTCGAGTAGCTCCTGCACACGGCGCTTGATCTCGGCGTCGGTGCCGAGCTTGTGCACCTGCAGAGCTTCGGCGACGATGAAGCCGACGCGCTTGCGCGGGTTCAGCGACGCATACGGGTCCTGGAAGATCATCATCATCTCGCGCCGGAACGGGCGCATCTCGGCACGCGAGAGCCGCGAGATGTCGTGGCCGCGGAACCGGATCGAGCCACTCGTCGGCTCGAGCAGCTTCATCACGCAGCGGGCCATTGTCGACTTGCCGCAGCCGGACTCGCCGACGACGCCGAGCGTCTCGCCCTCGTGGAGCGCGAACGACACGCCGTCGACCGCCTTCACCGAGGCGACTTCCTTCTGGAAGACGATCCCACGGGTGACGGGGAAGTGCTTCTTGAGATCCTGGACGACGAGCAGCTCGTCGCCGGTCAGCTCGAGCGCCGTCTGCTGCATCGGCACCTGGTTGTTCGTGTCTTGCTTGAAGGAGGACGACATAGAGCTAACTCGTCCCCGCCATCATCCCTGCAAGGAGCTTCGCCGCCTCGCGGTTCTTCGTCTCCTCGTCGAGGTGGCACGCCTGCAGGTGGCCGGGATCGTCGGAGACTGCGGAGAGCTCCGGATCCACCTCCTTGCAGATCGGCATCACATACGGGCAGCGCGGATGGAACCTGCAGCCTGACGGTGGGCGCAGGAGCGACGGTGGCTGGCCCTGGATCTGCACCAACCGCTCGACGTCGGCGTCGAGGCGCGGGAGCGAGCCCATGAGACCCCAGGTGTACGGGTGATGCGGCTTCTTGAAGATCTGCTCGACGCCGCCCTTCTCGGCGACCTCCGCCGCGTACATGACAACGACCTCATCGGCGATCTCCGCGACGACGCCAAGGTCGTGGGTGATCATGATCACGGCGCTCCCGAACTCTTCCTGCAGCTTCTCGATCAGCGTCAGGATCTGGGCCTGAGTCGTCACGTCGAGCGCAGTCGTGGGCTCGTCGGCGACCAGCAGGTCGGGGTTGTTGATCAGCGCCATCGCAATCATCACGCGCTGGCGCATGCCGCCGGAGAACTGGTGCGGGTAGTCGTCGAGCCGGCGCTCGGGGCGCGGAATGCCGACAGCCTTGAGGAGCTCGAGCGCTCGCGCGCGAGCCTGCTTCTTCGAAACGTCCTCGTGCAGGCGCATCGCCTCGGCGAGCTGGTCGCCGATCTTGTGCACCGGGTTGAGGCTCGTCATCGGATCCTGGAAGATCATCGCGATCTCGCTCCCGCGGATCTCGCGCAGGCGGCGTGGGCTGGCGGTGAGCAGATTCTCGCCCTTCCACAACGCCTCGCCGGAGGAGATCGCGGAGCGTTTCGGGTTGAGGCCCATGATCGTGAGACACGTGACGCTCTTGCCGGAGCCTGACTCGCCGACGATGCCGAGCGTCTGCCCCTTGTCGACGGAGAACGAGACCCCGTCGACGGCGCGCACGACACCATCATCCGTCCTGAAGTGGGTTTTCAGGTCGTTGACTTCGAGGAGAGCCACGTTAAGAGAGCCTAATGCGTGGGTCGATGACGGCGTAGAGGAGGTCGACGATCAGGTTGAACGTGATGATGCATAACGTCGCGAACACCACGACCCCCTGCACCGTCGGCAAATCGAACCCATCGATCGCCTGGATCACCGTCTTCCCCAACCCCGGCAACCCATACACCGACTCCGTGAAGATCGCCCCACCCAACGCCAACCCGATATCCATCCCCAACATCGTCACGATCGGCAACAACGCATTCCGCAACACATGCGAACGCATCACCAACCACTCCGGCGCACCCTTCGCCCGCGCCGTCCGCACATAGTCCTCGTTCAACGCCTCCATCACATTCGCCCGGATCATCCGCACATACAACGCCGCAAACAAAATCGCGAACGTACACCACGGCAAAAACAAATGATACGCCCACTGCACAGGACCACCACACGACCCCGACGGATGAATGAAGTCGCAATACCCCGTAATCGGGAACGCCCCCAACTTGAACCCAAAGAAATACGCAAACAACAACCCGATCCACACCGGATGCGCACTAATCCCGATCAACACAAACACCATCGATATTCGATCCAACAACGACCGCGGCCGCAACGCCGACAAAATCCCGATCGGCAACGCGATCAACATCCAAATCACCGCCCCACCAAACACCAACGACGCCGTCACCGGCGCCGCCTGCCCCACCACATAATTCACCGACAACCGATTCGTGAACGACCGCCCCAACGACGGCTCCTTCACATGCAACCCCCCCACAAACGACACCGGCATCAACCGGCCCACAAACTTCCCATACTGCACATACAACGGCCGATTCGTCCCCAAATACGCCGCCGCCCGCTTAATACACTCCGGCGTCGCCCGCTGCCCACACGCCAACCGCGCCGGATCAGCCGGAATCGCATAAAAAATCACATACGTCACCACCGTGACCGCAAAAAACAACACACACGCCCACAACAGACGACGGATCAGATACCGGAGCACAGGCGCGGGATGTTAACGAAGTCTGTGTTGAGTCGGGGTTGAGATACGGGTGAAACGGCTCGGGTGCCCCCGGAGGGGCACCCGCTGATAGCCGTCAGTACGAGCGTTCGACTACTTGAGGCAAGCCGCCGCGAGGTCGACGCTGTAGATCGCGTTGTAGGTGAAACAGCCCACCTTCGACGACAGGAGGATCCGGTCGTTGAAGTTGCTGCGGGCAGCCCACGGCGGGTTCGTGTTCATCATCTTGACGTCGAGTGCGCCGTAGGCGTTGTAGCGTGCCGCGCCCGACATCAACGAGGCAGCGGTCATCGCCTTGTTGTAGGTCGGGTCGTTGAAGTACGCCACGTTGTTGTTGTTGGAGTCGTGGAGGTTCGCTCCGCTGAGCAGCACGTTGATGAAGTCGTACGGGTCAGCGTAGTCCGCGATCCAGCCTTCCGTGGTCAGGTCGAACGGCTCGCCACGGGTGCCTTCCTTGTCGATCTGGACGGCACGGGCGAACAGGTGCGTGTTCACCGTCAGGCCGATCTGGCTCAGGTTGAACTGGTAGACCTGCGCCTGCAGCGGAGCTGCACCGGTGTTCGAGGTGTACAGCTGCACGGACGTTCCCGACTTGAGGCCGGCCTTGTCGGCCCACTTCTTGGCGGTCGCGATGTCCGGGCCCTTGAGCGGGTACAGGTTGGCATCGCGGAAGCCCGCGATCCCGGGCGGCAGGATCTGATCCGTCCGCTTACCGCCGAGGTAGCCGCCCTGGGCGAGCAGCGCCTTGCGGTCGATCGCGTAGTTGATCGCCTTGGCGAGATCGGTGCCGGCGGCGCCCTTGAAGAGCGGCCGGTCGTGGTTCATCGCCAGGTAGGACACACCGAGCTGCGGCTTGACCCAGAACTGGCCCTTGTTCACGCCATACTTCTGAGCGGCCTCGGCATACGACGCGGGCGGGATGCCCTGAGCGGCGTAGTCCGTTGCGCCCTGCTGAGCGCGCAGGTAGCTCGCGGCAAGCGAGTTGCCGATGTTGTAGACGATCGCGTTCACGTTGTGCGGGCGCTTGCCCTTGTAGTTCGGGTTCTTCTTGATCGTGATCGACTTGTTCGGCACACGATCCGCGATGTAGTACGGGCCGGCCGCGGGAGGCGCCAGCACACCGTTCGGGTCATGCGGGAGATTCGTCGGAACCGCGCAGAAGAACGGCATCGCCGTCCGTGCGAGGAAGTCCGGCGCAGCGTGCGTCAGGTTGAAGATGATGTGACTGCCCTTCACCTTGATGCCCGACACGGGCGACTTCGACGAGCCGACGATGTCCGAGAAGAACGGGACGGCCGGGGACTGCATCTTCGGATCGGCATCGCGATCGAAGGCGGCCTTGAAGTTCGCGGCGGTCACCGGAGCGCCGTTCGAGAACTTCGTGAAGCCGGCATTGACCGTGAAGTCATAGGTCTTCCCGCTGTTACTGACCTTCGGGAAGCCCGCCGCTGCCTCGGGAACAAGCTGCGAGCCCTTCGGACCATTTGCGTCCGGATAGTTCATCAGCTTCAGGCAGGTCGCATACTCGATCTCCCAACCCGTCGACAGATAGTCGAGAGCCGGATCCGTGTAGTCGACGTCGTTCGCAAGATCGACGTTCATGGTGCCGCCGACGGCGCCGGCCTTCGCGGCATGACTCGACTTGGCCGCCGCACCGCCTGCGAACACCGCAAGCAGGACGATCGCGGCCGTGGCCGTCGAAAGCCAAAGCTTTCTATTCAACACGTACTCCTTTCTTGGGGTTGAACCGGCGGCAACACTGCCCGCCGGCTCAGGCGCAGAACGCATCCTCGGTCTTGTCAGACGAGGCGGCGGCAGTTTAGTTAGTTCCCTGTTAAGTGCCAAGCCGCGTTGACTCCGCTTTGATCCGAAGGCCGAATCAAACCGTCCGCAAGCGCTATTTCCCTGCAGGGGGACCACGCCCACTCCTGCCACCCGCATGCCGAAACGGCGCCCCGCTGGGCGCGCCGTAACGAGCGTTTTCAGGTGGTTTGACTGGCGCGTTGCGCTTCTCTCCACGACGTTGCTGACTCGCTAGCGCGTTGCGCGGGGGTCGAACGCGTCCCGCAGGCCGTCGCCGAGCAAGTTGAACGCGAGCGTCGTGACGAGCACCGCGAGGCCCGGCCAGACCATCAGCCAGGGCTGAGTCGTGTAGTAGTCCGAGGCCTGCTGCAGCAGGTTCCCCCAACTCGCGGTGGGCAGCTTGATCCCGACCCCGAGGTAGGAAAGGCCGGCTTCAGCCAGGATGAACGTCGCCACGGAGAGCGTCGAGTACACGATGATCGGCGCGACCAGGTGCGGCAGGATGTGCGAGCGGATGATCCGCGAGTCACTCGAGCCGACCATGCGGGCGGCCTCCACGAATTCCTTCTCACGGAGACTGAGCACGACGGCGCGGATGATGCGCGCCGGATAGAACCAGCCGAAGATCGAGAGGATCAGGAACAACGTGAAGACACCGCGTCCGAAGATCCCACCGAACGTGATGTTGTTGAGGCTGTCACCGACGGTCGAGGCGAGCGCGATGATGAAGAGCAGCGACGGGAATGCCATCGTGATCTCGGTCACCCGCGAGACGACGGTGTCGACCCAACCCCGGTAGTAACCGGCGATCGAGCCGAGGGTCACACCGATCGAGATCGAGCCGAACGTCGCGAGGAGCGCCACCTCGAACGAAACCTGGGCGCCATAGAGGAGTCGCAGGAACTCATCGCGGCCGAGCGTGCTGTCGGCGCCCAGGAAGAGCCAGGTCTTGTGCCCGGGATGGAACGGGTCGGCGATGTGGGCGAGCGGCCCGATCGGCTGTCCGCTCGCGCTGATGCCGCCGACGAAGAACGGATCATCGGGGCTATGGCCGAGGAGGTACTGGGCGAGCGGCGCGCCGACGAAGGCGGCGAGCAGCAGGAAGATGATCGTGATGCCGCCGACGAGTGCGAGCTTGTCGCGCTTGAAGCGCGTCCAGACCTGCTCCCAGTAGCCGCGCGCCTTGATCTCGACATCGGCGCCGAGCTCCGGCCCCGACTCGACTGCGATCGCGCCTGCCAGGCCCGCTCCGCCTCCGAGTACTTCCTTTTCGCTTTGTGACATGCGCCGGAGATTACCCGCACCGTTCACTTGTCGTGATCGACAACGCCGATCCGCGGCGTTAAGGGCGGATTAACGCCCTCTTCAACGCGCTTGAAGAGCAGTTCAGCCGCTGAGGGCGTCCGCTCCGGCAACCACTTCCAGGATCTCCTGGGTGATCTCGGCCTGGCGCGCGCGGTTCATGGCAAGGGTCAGGCTGTCGATCAGCTCACCCGCTGCCTTCGACGCATTCCGCATCGCCGTCATTCGCGCCCCCTGCTCCGATGCGGCCGACTCGAGCAGCGCACGGTAGAGCTCGGTCTCGACGTACACCGGCAACAGCCGCGCGAGGATCTCCTCGGGCTCGGGCTCGTAGATGAAGTCGGGAGTTCCCGTGCTGCGCTCGACGTCCTCGTCCTCCCCGCCCTCGAGAAGCTCCTGAGGGATCGGCAGGACGTCGCGCACCGTCACCTTCTGGACGAGGGCCGATACGAACGCGTTGTAGACGATCACGACGCGATCGACGTCGCCGTTCACATAGGCCTCCGAGACCGCATGTGCGATCGCCTGCGCATCGCTGTACGCGGGCCGCTCGCTGAACCCGACCCACGACTGCGAGACGTTCATGCGCCGGAAGCGCAACGTCGACGCCGCCTTGCGGCCGGTGCTGAACCAGAGCGCCTCCTGGCCCTCGGCCTGGATCTCGCGCATCAATGCCAGCGACCGGCGGATCACCTGTGCGTTGAAACCGCCGGCGAGGCCGCGGTCGGCCGTGACCGGAACGATGGCGACCGTCTTGATCTGTTCGCGCCGCTCGAGCAGCGGCAGACGGACGGCGCCGGCCGCCTGGGAGACACCCGCCATCAGCTCGAGCATGCGGTCGGCATATGGCCGCATCGCCTCGATGCGCAGCTGCGACCGGCGCAGGCGCGCAGAGGCGACGAGCTCCATCGCCTTCGTCACCTTGCGGGTGTTCGTAATCGAGCGGACGCGCCGCTTCAGGTCGAGCGTCGAGGCCATTAACGATCCCCTCCCGGTTGGCGCGTGTGTCCGCGCCGCGAAATCCAACCGACGGAAGGACGCAGGGAGCGTCGATAGCGGTGTTCTATCGATGCGAGCGAGGACGCACCACCGCGCAGGTTTGCAACGCCCGCGGGCGTGCGAACCTGACGGGAGGGGGTCGTTATCACGCGGCGTTCTCGGTCGGTGCGAAGCGGCTCTTGACCTTCTCGAGCTCGGCCGACAGCTGCTCGGTCACGTCGTCGCCGAGATCCCCTGACTCACGCACCGTCTTGTAGAGGTCGCCGTCGGCACGCAGGTGCTCCCGCAACTCGTCCTGGAAGCGGGCGACGTCCTCGGTGGGGATGTCGTCCAGATAGCCGTTGACCCCGGCGTACAGCGCAATTGCCTGCTCTTCCATCGGCCAAGGCTGGTACTGCGGCTGGTTGAGCGTCGCGACCATCTTCTCGCCGCGGTTCAGAGCGGACTGCGTCGCCTGGTCGAGCTCCGAACCGAACTGGGCAAACGCCTCGAGCTCGCGGTACTGCGCAAGATCGAGCCGCAGGCGACCGGCGACCTTCTTCATCGCCTTCGTCTGCGCCGACGAGCCGACGCGCGACACCGAGGTTCCGACGTTGACAGCCGGGCGCACGCCGGAGAAGAAGAGGTCGGACTGCAAGAAGATCTGCCCGTCCGTGATCGAGATCACGTTCGTCGGGATGTAGGCGGAGATGTCGCCGGCCTGCGTCTCGATGATCGGCAGCGCGGTCAGCGAGCCGCCGCCCTCCTCCTCGCTCAGCTTGCAGGCGCGCTCGAGGAGCCGAGAGTGCAGATAGAAGACGTCGCCGGGGAACGCCTCGCGACCCGGCGGCCGGCGCAGCAGGAGCGAAAGCTGCCGGTACGCGTCGGCCTGCTTCGTGAGGTCGTCGTAGATGACGAGGGCATGCTCGCCCTTGTAGAGGAAGTACTCGGCCATAGCGCAGCCGGCGAACGGCGCCATCCACTTGATCGGCGCGGCTTCCGCGGCGCCGGCGACGATCACGGTCGTGTACTCCATCGCTCCCGCTTCGCGCAGACGCTCGACGACTTGCGCGACCGTTGACGCCTTCTGGCCGATCGCGACGTAGAAGCACTTCACGTTCTGGTCGTGCTGGTTCAGGATCGTGTCGATCGCGATCGCGGTCTTGCCGGTCGAGCGGTCGCCGATGATCAGCTCGCGCTGGCCGCGACCGACGTTCGTCATCGAGTCGATCGCCTTGATGCCGGTCTGCAGCGGTTCCTTCACGGGCTGGCGCTGGATGACGCCTGGCGCCTTCCACTCGACGGGGCGCGTCTCGCTCGACTCCACTGGGCCGAGGCCGTCGATGGGATTCCCGAGCGGGTCGACGACGCGGCCCAGGAGGCCCTCACCGACGGGGACGGAGGCGACCTTGCCGGTGCGGCGTACGGGCTCGCCTTCCTTCACCTTGTCCCACTCGCCGAACAGCGCGGCGCCGACGTTGTCCTCTTCAAGGTTGAACGCGAGGCCGACCACGCCGTGCTCGAGCTCGAGCATCTCGAGCGCGAGGCAGTTCTCGAGGCCGTGGATGCGCGCGATGCCGTCGCCGACCTGCAGGACGGCGCCGACTTCGGCGAGGTTCGACTCGGTGTCGAAGTTCTCGATCCGCTCGCGCAGGATCGACGTGATCTCTTCAGGGCGAAGCTTCACTCTCTCAACTCCTTGCTGTGGCGAGTTCGTGGCGTAGGCGTTCGAGGCGGCCGCGCACGCTCGCGTCGAGCCTCATGGAACCGGCTTGGAGGACGAGTCCTCCGATCAAATCTGGGTCGACCTGGCGCGAGGCTTGCACCTTGCGTCCGGATTGCGCTTCGATGCGGCCGAGGATGCGGCCGAATTCCTCGTCGGTCAGCTCGTGGGCGGTCGTCAGCTCGACGTCGAGGATCTGCTCCTCGGCGGCAACGAGCGCGTCGAGCTCGTCGGCGATCTCGCCGAGCTCCGACGCACGACCCTTCTCGGCGATGAGGCGCACGAAGTTGACGACCAGCTCGTCCGAGCCTTCGGCGATCTGCGCGAGCACGCGGGACTTCACCTGGGTGTCCACCTCGGGGTTCTCGAGCATGGCGCCGAGGTCCGCGGCGCCGGCGATTGCGTCGCGAAGCTCACGAAGCTGGCCATGGACGAGGTCGAGGTGGCCCTGCTCCTGCGCGGCCTGGAAAAGGGCCTGCGCATAGATGCGGTGCGCGACGGCTACGACCGGCTCCCCTCAAGTTCGGTGAAATCGATCTCGGCGAGTGCCTCGTCGATCAGCCTGCGCTGGTCGTCGCCCGTGAGCGTCTTGCGCGTGATCTTCTCGGCCGCGAGGAGGCTGAGCTTGCCGACCTCGTCGCGGATCTGACCGAGCGCCTGCTGGGTCGCCTGCTCGATCTGCCGGCGAGTCTCTTCGAGGCGCCGTTGGCGGTCCTCCTCGGTCTCGACCTTCACGCGCTCGCGCTGGGCGTCGGCAACGCGCCGGGCGTCGGCGAGGATCTCCTCCGACTCCGTCTTCGCCTGGCCGATCAGCTTCTTGTGCTCTTCGAGCAGCGCCCGCGCTTCGGTGCGCGACGCGTCCGCCTCGTCGATCGCGGACTGGATCGACGCACGCCGCGTGTCGATCATCTGCTGCACAGGTCCGAACGCATAGCGCTTCAGGACGAACAGGACCACCAGGAAGCAGACGATCGTCCAGATCATCAGCCCAGGCGTGACCTGGATCAGAGGGTTCGACGCGAGCATGTTGTGGCTCCGGCTCTCTTTAGACCAGGACGTAGGCGAGGATCGATCCGAGCAGGCCGTAGAACACGACCGCCTCGGTAAGGGCGAAACCGAGCCACTGGATGCCCTGCAGCTCGCCGCGCAGCTCAGGCTGGCGGGCGACCGACTGGATCATCGAGCCGAAGATGTTGCCGATGCCGACACCGGCACCGAGTGCGCCGAGGCCGACGCCGAGGGCAAGCCCGATGGCCTTGCCGGCCTTGGTCACGTCGCCGGTGGTGGCGGCGAGGATGAGTCCGTGCATGGTGTGATTCCTCCTGGTTCTAGTGCTCCGGCTCGATCGCCGAGCCGATGTAGATGGCGGACAGTGCGGCAAAGATGAAGGCCTGGATGCCGATCACGATCAGGACCTCGAAGAGATAGAAGAGGATGCCGACCGGGACGACGACGATCGCCAGGAACACATTCTGGAGAATGAAGATCAGGCCGATGAACGTCAGGATCAGGATGTGGCCCGCGAGCATGTTCGCGAAGAGTCGGACGGAGAGCGAGATCAGCCGCATGAACTGGCCGAGGATCTCGAGGGGCACGATCAGCGCGAGCAGCGGCTTCGGCGCCTCGGGAATCCAGCTCTTGAAGTAGCGGACCGGCCCGTTCCACTTGATGCCCTCGTAGTGGGTGAAGACGAAGGTCAGAAGCGCGAGTGCGAGCGTGACGGAGATCGAACTCGTTGCCGCGTAGATCCCCCAGGTGGGGATCCCGTGATACGTCTCGCCGGTCAGCGGCAACGGGATGAACCCGAGGAAGTTGACCATGAAGATGAAGAGCATCAGCGACGCCACGAACGGGAACCAGCGGCCGATCGCCTTCGTCGGCAGGCCCTGCTCGGCGACCTGGGTCTGCGCGATCTCGTAGACCATCTCCCCGAGTGTCTCGCGGCGGCCCGGCTTCCTCCCCATCTTCCCGCGCATGAAGAAGAGCCCGAACGCGATCGTCAGAATGCTGCCGAGCATCAGGTACGCCACGGCCTTCGTGATCGAGAGGTTGAGCGGCCCGACGTGGATCGGGATCCACTCCTTCTGCTCGAACTCCTTCGTCGGATCGAAGACACCGCGCGCGAACGCGTCCGCGGGCAGCATCAGCGCGACGGTCGCCAGGACGAGCACGAGGCGCTTCACGCGGCGGCACCCGCCTTCGGGCCTGTGTAGTACGTCACGAGCGAAAGGCCGAGCGCGGCGGAATAGCCGGCGGCATACGTCAACGCAGCGGCCAGCCCGACCCATTTGTCGGACACTGCGACCGCGAAGATCACGACCATCACGGCAATCGCGCGAAAAAGCATTCCAAAAGCCACCACGCCTGCGGCGGCGAGGTTACCCGTCCGCTGCTGGAGGCGCGTCAACGCCCAGCCGAGCGCTTCCGAGCCGAGCCAGAGCACCGTCCCGATCGCCCAGCCCTTCACGGGCCACCCCGCGAGCAGGAAGAGCGGCAAGGCGATGGCCAGCACGATCGCTCCCGCGGCGGCGGGCAGCAGGGTCGGCGGGGCGACTCGGGGCTGTGTCCAGGCAGGCATGTCTAGATGTTGCGGTACTTGACGACGGTGGTCGCGACACCGACGGGGATCCCGACGACGGCGCCGAAGGCGAGCCCGTAGCGAATGTTCCCCACGACCCAGCCGACGAGCGTGCCGACGACGATGCACGCCGCCGTCGAACCGATCAGCACGCTGCCGGCCCCGGCGAGGGAGAACTGCGGTCGCTGGGGCTGCACCGGTGCGGAGCATACCAGCGCTTGTGACACCGGTTTTCGCCTACTGAAGCGGCGACAGCGGCGCGCTTGTGACGCGCAGTACCCCCCGGAGCGCTGGGCCAGTCACGCGGCGCGGTCCGCAGCGGCGCGCCGGCGGGCGCGCGGGTTGGCGAGCTTCACGATCTCCAGGACGTAGACGACGTAGAGCGAGAAGGCGATCGCGGCCAGCCCGGCGGCGGCGTCGATCGAGACGTTCACGATGCTCCAGTGGCCGTGCGGATGCGGCGGCGCAAAGCGCGTCGCAAGTGCGGCGAGCGCGAGGGTCCCGCACCACGTCCACAGGTAGATGACAGCGCGCCGCTGCGAGAAACCGAGCCGCATGAAGCGGTGATGGAGGTGACGCGCGTCGGCGACGTAGATCGGCTGGCCGCTCTTCAGCCGTTTCGCGACGACGAACGACGTGTCGAGCACCGGCACGGCCAGCACGAGCAACGGCAGCACGAGCGTCGCCAACGCCGCCGTCTTCAGGAGCCCCTGCACGGCGGTCGCCGCGAGGGTGAAGCCGAGGAGCAGCGCGCCGGAATCGCCCATGAAGATCCGCGCGGGATAAAAATTGTGGCGCAGGAACCCCAGGCACGCGCCGCAGACGATCGCTGAGAGCACCGCCGCACCGATGCGGCCGTAGTCGAGCTCGATCACGCAGAACGTGAAGCCCGAGATCGCGCAGACGCCGGCTGCGAGACCGTCGAGGCCGTCGAGGAAGTTGACCATGTTCATCACGGCGACGATCCCGATCACGGTCAGCGGCACGCCCACGTAGGCCGGCAGATCGTGGATACCGATCACGGGGAACGTAAAGCTCTGTATCCACACCCCGAACGCAGTCGGGATCGCCGCGGCGAGGACCTGCCCGCCGAGCTTCTGCCACCAGTTCAGACCACGGAAGTCGTCGATCGCACCGATCGTCGTCGCAACCGTCGCGCCGAGCAGCACTCCGCGCATCCCGCCGGCGAGCGGCAGGAAGGCGATCGACGGAACGATGACGCCGAGAAAGAGCGCGAGCCCGCCGAGGCGCGGGATCGTCGGCCGGTCCCGCTCGCCCTCCTTGGGACGCTCGATCAGGCGGAGGTAGCGCGCCGAGCGCCCGACCGCCGGCGTCAGTACGAGCACGATCGCAAGGGCGACCAGCGCGCCCCAGAGCACCTCCGGGTGGTCTGTCAGCTGCTCCCAGACCATTGCCTCAGGTTACTTCGTGCCGTAGAGCCGGTCTCCCGCATCGCCGAGACCGGGGACGATGTAGCCGCGCTCGTTCAACTGGCGGTCGATCGCAGCGACGACGATGCGCACATCGGGATGCTGCTCCTGGATGTTCGCGATGCCCTCCGGCGCGGCAATGATCGAGATCAAGCGAACGCTGGTGGCGCCCGCGTCCTTGACGAGCTTCACCGCGTGCGCCGTGGAGTTACCGGTCGCGAGCATCGGATCGAGCAGGATCACATCGCGATCGGCGACGTCCTGGGGAAGCTTCACGTAGTACTCGACCGGGTGCAGCGTCTCTTCGTCGCGGTAGAGGCCGATGAAGCCGACGCGCGCCCCGGAGATCAGGAGAAGCACACCGTCGAGCATGCCCAGCCCCGCACGCAGAATCGGGCAGACGGCGACCTTCTTCCCCGAGATGCGCGCGAACGGCGCGCGCTCGAGCGGCGTCTCGATCTCCACCTCTTCCGTCGGCAGGTCCTTCGTCGCCTCGTAGGTGAGGAGCAGCGTCACCTCCTCGACGAGCTTGCGGAAGTGCACTGTCGGCGTGTCCTTGTCGCGCAGGTACGACAGCTTGTGCTGGACGAGTGGATGCTTGACCTCGGTGACCGGCATCGGCCGATCGTAGCCGCCTCTCAGGCCACGTATGTCGTGTAGCCGCGGAAGCCTGGGTAGAGCGGCCTCGTGTCGCAAAGTGCGAGTGCCCGGGAGCGGAGCGCCTCGACATCGGCCCCGTCGTCGAGCGAGTCGACGATGATCGACGCGACCTCGCCGAAGTCGGCGACATCGAACCCACGCATCGTCGCTGCGGGCGTGCCGAGCCGCACCCCGGAGGCGACCATCGGCGGCCGTTCGTCAAACGGCACGGTGTTGCGGTTTGCGGTCAACCTGCACTCCTCGAGCCGCTCCTGCGCGGCCAACCCGGTCCATTCGGTGTTGCGCAGGTCGAGCTGGACGAGGTGGGTGTCGGTGCCGCCGGTGAGGATGTCGAAGCCACCGTCCATGAGCCCCGCGCCGAGCGCGTCGGCGTTTGCGCGCACCTGACGCTGGTAGTCCTTGAACGCGTCGGTCATAGCGATCCGGAAGCACGCGGCCTTCGCAGCGATCGTGTGCATCAGGGGGCCGCCCTGCATGCCCGGGAAGTTCGCGCGGTCGACCTTCGAGGCATGCTCCTCACGACAGAGCACGAAGCCCGCACGCGGCCCGGCAAGCGTCTTGTGGGTGGTCGAGGTGACGAAGTCAGAGTGTGGCACCGGGCTCGGGTGCAACCCCGCAGCGACGAGCCCGGAGAAGTGAGCCATGTCACACATCAGCAGAGCACCGACCTCATCGGCGATCTCGCGGAACTTGTCGGCTTCGACCGTGCGCGGGTAGGCGGAGCCTCCGCACACGATCAGCTGCGGCCGCACGTCCTTCGCCTGCGCCAGCACCTCGTCGTAGTCGACGAGCATCGTCTCGCGCGACACGCCGTAGTGGTGGAACTCGTAGAGCTTGCCCGAGAAGTTGACCTTCAGCCCATGTGTCAGGTGGCCGCCGTGGTCGAGTGACAGCGCGAGCACGCGGTCGCCCGGTTTCAGCACGGCGAAGTACACGGCCATGTTCGCCTGCGCACCTGCGTGCGGCTGTACGTTCGCGTGCTCCGCGCCGAAAAGCTCCATTGCCCGGTTCCGAGCCAGCACTTCGATCTCATCGACGACCTCGCAGCCGCCGTAGTAGCGCTTGCCCGGGTAGCCCTCGGCGTATTTGTTCGTCGGCACCGAGCCGACGGCCTCGAGAACACTCGGCCAGGTGAAGTTCTCCGAGGCGATCAGCTCGATCTGGCCACGCTGCCGGTCGAGCTCGCGGCCGAGCAACTCGGCGATCTCGGGGTCTATCTCGGCGAGTCCCGCCGTCTTCAGTTGCGCGAACGTCTCCTGGGCGATAGCCATCTCCGGATCGTAGTGGGTCAGGCGGCGAGTGCCCGTCGCACCCGTGCGATCGCCTCGGCTGCCGGGGCGGCGCCGTCCCGGACGACGAAGGGCTCGGCGCCCGTGAAGTCGATCACGGTCGAGGGTCGCCCCATCAGCCGTCCAAGGTCGATCTCAGCGGCGCACGCGTCGCGGATGCGGCGTGGCACCTCGTCGAGCGTCGCCGGGCTCGGATCGCCAGGCTCGTTTGCGCTCGTCGCGACGACGCAACAGACTCCGGCGACGACGCGGGCCGAGGGCGGCGGCAAGTCGGCAACGCGAACGCCGATCGCGTCGGTGCGCGTACCCGTGAGCCACGGATACCGTCGAGCGGGATTCGGCAGGATCAGTGTGTACGGGCCTGGCAACAGCTCATCGATGATCACCTCCGCCAACTCGCGAAGCTCGGGCACGCAATCGAACAGACAGTCGACGTTCGCTGCGAGCAGCGCGGTCGGCTGCCGCCCGTCGCGACCTTTGAGCTTGTACAGCCGGGCGGTGTATTCGTCGCGCGACGACGAGGTGACGAGCCCGTAGACCGTGTCGGTCGGCAGCAGGACCGGCTGGCCCCGGCGGACCGCGTCTAACGCTCTCTCGACATCGTCGCCGGCTCCCACCGTGCCTCCACGACTCGCTCACGGCCCCCCAGATCGAGACTGATCGTAGCGGCGGCATACCCAAGCAGCGACAGACGCTCGACCGTCTCTCCGGCAAGTCGATCGTGTACCTCGAGGACGAGCCAGCCGTCGAGAACTGCGCGAGCGGCGACGGCCAGGTCACTGGTCTGGCCCGCGTCGACGAGTGCCAGCTCGGGCTCCCAGTCGCGCACCTCTGGCTCGAGGCCCGGCAGCTCGCGCGCGAGCACGTACGGCGGGTTCGAGACGACGAGGTCGAACGGGCCGGCGACCCCGGCGAGGAGATCGGTCTCGACGAGCTCGACCTCGAGGCGGTTGCGATCCGCGTTCTCTCGCGCAAGCGCGAGCGCCGCTCCCGAGATATCCGTCGCCGTGACGCGGGCGTCGGGGCGCTCGTGCTTCACGGCGAGAGCGATCGCACCGCTGCCGGTCCCGACGTCGACGACGCGTGGCGCATCGATGCCTTCGAGCAGCGCGAGGCACCGTTCGACGACGGTCTCCGTCTCGGGTCGGGGCACGAGTGCACGTGCATCGGTCATCAAGGTCAAGCGCCGGAAGTCCCAGTCGCCGAGGACGTAGGCGAGCGGCTCACGTCTCCCCCGCCGCTGGACGAGCTCGCGGGCCGAGGCACGCTCGGTCTCGCTCAGCGGCCGATCGTGCTGGGTGTACAGCTCCATGCGAGTAAGGCCAAGGGCGCGTGCGAGCAGACGCTCTGCGTCGAGGCGCGGATGTTCGACGCCCCGCGCCGCGAGATAGTCGGTCGCGCCGCGAAGGACTTCGGCGAGGGTCACCCCTCGAGCGCGCGGCGCTGTTCGTCGGCGGTCAGCGCGTCGGTGAAGTCGTCGAGCGAGCCCGCGAGCACCTGCTCGAGTGCCACGTTGATCTTCACGCGGTGGTCGGTGACGCGGCTCTGCGGGTAGTTGTACGTGCGGATCTTCTCGGCCCGTGCGCCCGTCCCGACCTGCGCGCTCCGGGCGGCCGCCTGTTCGGCTGCCTGCCGTTCGCGCTCAGCTTCGTAGACGCGCGCGCGCAGAACACGCATCGCTTTCTCGCGGTTCTGCAGTTGCGAACGCTCGTCCTGCATCGCGACGACGATTCCCGTCGGGAGATGGGTGATGCGAACGGCCGAGTCCGTGGTGTTGACCGACTGCCCGCCGGGCCCCGACGACCGATAGACGTCGATCTTCAGATCGCTCTCCTCGACCTCGACGTCGACGTCCTCTGCCTCGGGCATCACCGCAACCGTCGCTGTCGAGGTGTGGATGCGCCCCTGCGACTCCGTCTCCGGGACGCGCTGGACGCGGTGTGTGCCGCCTTCGAACTTGAAGACCGAATACGCGCCGTCACCCTTGATCGCGAACACACCTTCCTTCAGGCCGCCCGAGTCGCTGGGCGTCACCTCGAGCTCCTCCCACTTGAAGCCGCGCCGCTCGGCATACCGTTGCAGCACCTTCTGCAGGTCGCCGGCCCAGAGCTTTCCTTCCTCGCCGCCCTCGCCGCCGCGAATCTCGACGATCACGTCCTTGTCGTCGGCCGGGTCGCGCTCGACCATGGAGAGCTTCAGCTCCTCCTCGAGGCGCTCGACGTCGGCGGCGTAGTCGGCCGCCATCTCGGCCAGCTCAGCGTCGTTGCGCGCCGCGTCGAGATCGGCTCGCGCTTGCTTCCACTGCTGCGCCAGCTTGTAGGGACCCTCGAGCTCTTTCAGCCTGCGCCCGGCGTCGGCAGCTGCGCGATGGTCGTTGTAGACCGCAGGGTCGGACATCCGCGCCTGGGTGTCCAGGTACGAGCGTTCGAGCTCGGCTACGAGATCATCGAGGGCGGCCATCGCCGCACGAGGTTAGCTCGCGAGCTCGGCGTCCAGCGTGACCTCGGGGATTCCCGAGAGCGCCTTCGACACCGGGCAGTTCGCTTTCGCGTCGGCGGCGGCGGCCTGGAACGCATCAGCGTCGAGGCCTGGAACGGTGCCGCGGACGGTCAGCGCACCACGCGTGATCCCCTCGCCAGGCTGGAACGTGACGGTCGCGGACGTCTCGAGCTTCTCGGGCGGAGTGCCCGCCTTCCCGAGCCCGGCAGAGAGCGCCATCGAGAAGCATGCCGCCCACGCGGCGGCGATCAGCTCCTCCGGGCTCGTCTTGCCGTTCGGCTCTTCCGCTCGCGACGCCCATGAGACATCGAGTGGCCCGAATGCACCACTTGTCGGGCTCGCGATCGTACCGCCGCCGTGCATCAGGTCGCCGTGCCACACCACTTCCGCTCTGCGGTCAGTCGCCACTACGCCATCACCTCCACTCGCCGGTCAGTTGGCTGTTCTCCTCCTTCGAGGTCGAGAACTTCCCGGAGGGCGCGAATCGACACCTCGAGCTGGTCGAGTGACGGCTCGCGCGTCGTCAGCCGCTGCAGCCAGAGGCCCGGCGCGAGCAGCGTCATGAGGATGCGATTCTCTGCGTGCTTGCCCGCGAAGCGGATCAGCTCGTAGGCGATGCCGGCGATCACCGGCAGCAGCGCAATGCGGCTGATGATCAGCCAGTACCAGACGGGGCGCCCGAAGAGCGCGAACACGAAGATGCCGACGACCATCACCCAGAGCAGGAACGCGGTACCGCAACGGGGATGAATCAGTGAATAGCGCTGCGCGTTCTCCGGCGTCAGCTCTTCACCAGCTTCATAGGCATTGATCGCCTTGTGCTCGGCGGCGTGGTACTGGAAGACGCGACGGAGCGATGGGATGAACGACAACACGGTGAGGTACGCGACGAAGACCGCAACGCGGATGAGGCCCTCGACGAGCACGAAATACGTCCCGTCTCTGATCGGCAGAGTGTCGGCAAGCAGCGCGGGGCCGACCTTGAAAATCATCACCGCGAAACCGATCGCGACGAGGAATGCGAACGCGAGCGCCCAGCGCCCGATCTCCGCGGGCTCGTCGTCCCCTTCCGCCTCCTCGGCGGCGGCGTAGTTCGCAGACACGCTGAGCGCACGGAAGCCGATGGCGAGGCTCTCGCCGAGCGCCACGACGCCGCGGACGACGGGCAAGCGGAGTGCCCAGTGCCGCGCCATCAGCGGGTCGATCGAACGCGAAACATGCGCGATGACGCCGTCGGGCTTGCGCACGGCGACGGCCCAGGTGCGCGGACCGCGCATCATGACGCCCTCGAGGACGGCCTGCCCTCCGACGTTTTGTGCCACGACCCTAGGAGCGCGCGGCGCGCTCGGCCTTTTCGAGACGCCGCTGGAAGCGCTCGACGCGGCCGCCTGTATCGACGAGCTTCTGCTTGCCGGTGTAGAACGGATGGCAGTTCGAGCAGATCTCGACGTGCAGGTCGGGCTTCGTGGAGCGCGTGGTGAACGTGTTCCCGCAGCTGCAGTGCACGGTTGCGAGAACGTACTCGGGGTGAATGTCGGCCTTCATCGCCGGGCCAGGATAGCAGCGGCCGTATCCGTGGCGACGTTCCCGCCAGAGACGAGGAGCACCGGGTTTGCGGCTTCGATCTTGCCCGCCAGCCAGGCTGCCGTCGCGACCGCGCCGGCAGGCTCACAGGCGAGTTTCGCACGTTCGTAGAGGACGCGAAACGCGTGCTCGATCTCCTCCTCGGTCACGAGTACGCGCTCGAGCTCGCGGCAGATCATGAGTGCGCGACTGCCCGCGAACGGTGCGTTGAGGCCGTCGGCCACCGAACGAGGGGTCACAGGCGTCGACTCGCCGGCGGCGAGGCCGGCGTGGAGCGCCTGGCTCGTCTCCGGTTCGACTGCGATCACACGCATGCGGCCGACCAACGCGGTCTGCACACCCGAGATCAGGCCGCCACCGCCGACCGGGACAACCACCGCATCGGCGTCGCCCGCGTCCTCCTCGATCTCGAGACCGACGGTGCCGGCGCCGGCGATCACCAGCGGATCGTCAAACGGATGCACGAGGGTGCGGCCAGTTTCCAGCAGCAGCGTATCGAGCCGCTCGAACGCCTCGGCGGGACCGGTCGCTTCGAGATCGACGGTCGCGCCGTAGCTCCGCGTCGCGGCGATCTTGAACTCGGAGGCGCCCTGCCACATGACGACGAGCGCGTCCACGTTCTCCTCCGCGGCGGCGAATGCAACGGCCTGTGCGTGGTTGCCGGCGCTGATCGCGATCACGCCTTTCTGCTTCTCGCCGCTGCTGAGGCTGCTCATCTTGTTCAGCGCGCCGCGCGACTTGAACGAGCCGGTGCGCTGGAAGAGCTCGCACTTCAGCCGCGCGCCGATCGTGCGGCTCGAGAGCATCGGCGTCCGCGCCAGACGGTCGCCGATTGTCTCGCGAGCGCTGAAGACGTCGGCGCGTGTGGGCAGCTCAAGCACGTTGGCGGAGAGTCTCATAGAGAAGGACCGCGGCCGCGGCGGATGCGTTCAGGCTGTCGACGGTACGCCCTCGCATCGAGAGCGCGACCTCGACGTCGGCGAGATGACGCCACCCCGCGTCGAGGCCCGTGTCCTCGGGACCGATCAAGAACGCGGTTGGCGGCCTCAGATCGGCGTCGGTATGGCGAGTTGGGGCGCCGACGACAGCGGCAACCTTCTGCAGCGGCAACCCGCGCACGTCCTCGAGCGCCGTCTCGAGCACCGGCAGGGTGAAGACCGCCCCCGTCGATGCCCGGATCGAGTTCGGGCTGAAGGGGTCGCATGCCGCATCGGCCACGAGCAGCGCGTCCGCGCCGGCCGCGTCCGCGGTTCGCGCCATGGCGCCGAGGTTGCCCGGCTTCTCGATCCCGACCGCGACGAGCAGGAGCGTCGGACTCGGCGGCAACACGCGCTGCGGCACCTCGAAGACGGCAAGCACGCCTTCCGGGTCGGCCCGGTAGCTCATTCTGGCGAGCACCCGCGCGGTCACCTCCTCGCCGCCGTGCCGCCAGTCGGGGAGCAACTCCGGCGCGACATAGGTGTGCCGTGCGACGAGCCCGGCGGCGAGCGCACGTTCTACCTCCCGCGGCCCCTCGGCGATGAGCACCCCCTCGCGCCGCCGCTCCCGCACCTTGCGCCAGCGAACGACGTCCTTCACGCGGCGATTCTCGGTCGACGTGATCACAGGGCGAATCTAGCCACGTCCGGTCTCGTTCCGACGGCAGCCGTTGATACGGAAGTGCAAGAAGAGTGCGCCGATTCGCGCTCGAGACGGTGCGCATCGAGACAGTCATGGTCACCATCTCGTCCATGGATCCGCTTCGGATCGAAGTCCCCGGCGGCTACTACCACCTGTCTACACGGGGAAACAACCGTCGTGCGATCTTCGACGACGACATCGATCGTGAGTGCTTCCTCGGGCAACTCAACCGCGTCACTGCGAAGTACCGCTGGACGCTCCTCGCGTACTGCCTGATGGACAACCACTACCACTTGATCGTCCAGCTCGGCGACCTGGGCATGTCGCAGGGTATGTGCCAGCTCAATGGCGGATATGCACGGATGTACAACAAGAGGCACCGACGGACGAACCATCTCTTCGGCCGGCGCTACTGGGATGCACTCATGGCCACGGATGAGCACCTCCTCGAGTGCTGTCGCTACGTCGTCCTGAATCCTGTTCGAGCCGGAATCTGCGAACTACCCGCCGAGTGGAGCTGGAGCAGTTACGCGGCGACCATTGGACGTGTGTTCGCACCGTCGTTCCTCTCGGTCGACGAGTTGCTGCCGCTCTTCGGACGGCGTCCCGACGTCGCGCGCGAGGCGTACAAGCGATTCGTCCGCGAGGGGCACGAAATACGGCAGCCGCCGTGGAGAAAGGTGCGCGAGAGAGTTACGTGAGTGTGTACTCGGGGCCGCTGCCGCCTTCGGGCGGGGTCAAGCGGCCGCCTTTGGCGGTGATGGCGCCGCACTGGACGCAGTTCGACGGCGCGAGCTTCACTTCGACCGTGCCGTCTCCGTCGGCGGCGCCCACTTCGTAGACCTGCGCCGGGCACATGTGCGCCCAGAGCTCCGCGAGCTCGCGCGGCACCTTCGTCTGCACGCGGATGTGATTTGGCTGGTCGTCGCGCGTGCGGTTGCCCGAGGCGAACACACTGGACAGCTTGTCGAAGGTCAGTTTTC
>CAWJGF010000029.1:0-62367 GCA_963842335.1 uncultured Thermoleophilia bacterium
GCGGAACGATCTGATGAGCGGCCGCACGAGCGGAACGAGCGTTGTGATCGTCGGGAAGTGCTCCGGACAGGGCGCCGGCAGCCCTTGCACTCAGACGTACACGGGCACGGTGCACTTCGACGGAACTGTCCAAACAACTCTGACCACGTGAGAGGGGTACGCTTGCGCGGAACGCCGGACATGCGGAACCGACACCTGCTTCTCGCCTTGTTGATCGCCTGCGCGCTTGCCGTCGTGCCGGCGTCCGCCGCCTCCGGCGGCAGGCACCTGACGCTGACGCTTGGCTCGAGTCTGAGTGTCAAGGGCCAGACCGGGTCGAGCTCGAAGCAGCGAACCGTCGGCGTCGTTCTCGTTCACGGCAGCTGGAACGGTGGCCCTCAGTTCGTGCTCACAAGCACGCGGACAGACAACACGGGCCGCTACCACTTCACCCTTCGCCCGAATCGCAAAGGGGTGCTGACCGTGCAGATCTCGCCGCCCGACCGGCGGCCGATCACCTACGTGCTGCGCATCGTCTGACGAGACAGGCGCCGGCCGCCCCGGCTACCCTGCCAGCGAGCGAAACGGTCGGTCTCGAGCCGCCCGAAGCTCGCCAACAAACGGAGAGGTGTCCGAGCGGTCTAAGGAGCGCGACTGGAAATCGCGTATGTGCTGAAAGGTGCATCGAGGGTTCAAATCCCTCTCTCTCCGCTCCAGCGAAAGCCCGCCGCGTGCGGGCTTTCGCGCGCGAGAGGCTGCGATACGATGCGCGCGCCCGGAGAAGTGGCCGAGTGGCTGAAGGCGGCGCCCTGCTAAGGCGTTAGGTGGGGAAATCCCTGCCTCGAGGGTTCGAATCCCTCCTTCTCCGTCTGAATCAGCCGGCAGGGGTTACCGCAAGATCACCCTTCCGGATGATGCGCGGCAGGCCCCAAAGCTTGCAGGATGCGTCTGCCGGCTCCCCCTGAAATCCGGCGACTGACTGCGGCGAGCCCGCCCCTCCCCCGGGCGGGTTTCGCGCTTTCTGGGCCTGTTTCTTTCAGGAGTGCGTCGACGCCGAGACGAAGGCCGCGACGTCCTGGATCTGCTTCTCGCTCAGCGATCCCTTGAACGCCGGCATCGGGCCTCCGCCCACTTCGACCTGGTGGACGACGATCGCCGTCTCGGGCTTCAGCTGGTCGAGGTTCGGGCCGACGGTTCCGGTCGCGCCCGCCGCCTTCAGCGTGTGGCAGCCGCCGCAGCCTGCCGAGGCGAAGACGAGCTTGCCGGCCGCCGGGTCTCCCTGCGCGCCCGACGCAACCGTCGTCGTCGCCGGGGTCGAGGTTGTCTGCCCGGGGGTCGAGCTCGATTGTGTCGTTGCCGCTGGAGTGCTGCTGCTTTCCGCCGAGGCTTCCTTCTTCTCGGCCCCGAAGATGAGCACGGCCGAGATCATCGCGAGGAAGAAGAGCACGCAGACCGCCACGAACCAGCCAACGTGCTTGCCGGGAAAATCCGGGTTGCGCTTCGGGAGGACAAACGAGCTGATGAGCGCGAAGAGGATGAAGGAGCCGCCGACAACGACGAGTCCAATCTTGTGGCCGGTGGTCAGCCCGGCGACGACGAGTGCAGTCGAAAGCATCGGGGCCGGAACCTATCGGATTCGAGCGATGGGCTCGGCAGCTAAGACGCGGCAGCTTCGCCGGGTGCGGGCTCTTCGACGCCGGTCTCGGGCGTCCCGACCGACTCGACGCGAGCAGGGCGGAGGTAGACCAGCTCGTAGAGCGCGGCTGCGATTACGCCACCGGCGAACGGGCCGATGTACCAGACCCACCAGTTCGCCCAGTGGTCGCCGACGAGCTGCGGGCCGAACGCACGGGCCGGGTTCATCGCGGCACCGGTGAGCGCGTACGCCATCAGGACGTCGAAGGCGATCACGAAGCCGATTGCCAGGCCGGCGATCTGCTTGAACGAGCCGCGCTCGTCGACCGCGCTCGCAAAGATCACCCAGACGAGGAAGAAGGTGAGGACGGCCTCAATCACGACGCCTGGGCCGGCACCGACGCCGACGCCGAGCGACGGAACGCCGAGATGACCTGAGGTCTGCGCTCCGGTCGGCAGTACCCACTTGAGCAGCAGTGCTGCCAGCGCCGCGGCGCCGAACTGCAGGATCCAGTACCAGACGGCGAGCAGCGGCGCGATCCGCCGCGTGACGAGGAAGCCGAGCGTCACGGCAGGGTTGAAGAAGCCGCCCGAGATGAACGCGAAGGCCGAGACCATCACGGCGATCACGAGCCCGTTCGCGAGAGCGAGGTCGGTGGGGGTGCGCGCGTACGCGGCACCGCCGGCGGCGACGAAGATCAGCGCGAACGTGCCCACGAACTCTGCCACGCCCCGCCGGAGATAGTCGCGTTCCATCACGAGGCAAAGACTAGGACCCGCGTCGGACGGACTAGATCATGAAGGCGCCGTTGTTGTGGTCGATCGCCTGGCCGGTCACCCCGAGGGCATCGTCCGACAGCAGCCACGCGACCGTGCCGGCGATCTCCGCGGGCTCGCTCATCCGCCGTAGCGGCACCTCTTGCATCGCAACGTCGAACGCCTGGTTGCGGTTCAGTCCCTCGAACGCGTCCAGACCCTGCCATGCCATATCGGTGTTCACCCAGCCGGGGCAGATCGCATTGACCTGGATCCGGCGCGGCGAGAGCTCGGCGGCGAGTGCGCGCACGAGGCCGAGCAGTCCCGCCTTGGACGCGCAGTACGCCGTGTAGCCGGGCACCCCGATGCGCGCCAAGATCGAGGAGGTGACGACGATGCGGCCGCCGTCGGCGAGCTTCGGCTCCGCGGCACGCGCGCACCAGTAGGTCCCGAACAGGTTCGTCGCGACGATGTCGTCCCACCGATCGCCGTCACCCGCCTCGTTCGGGCCGCCGATGCCGGCGTTCGCGACGAGTGCATCGAGCGGCTCGCCGAACGCAGCAAGCACCGCGTCGCGGTCGCGGATGTCGACCGAGCGCGTCGTCGCGTTCGCAACGATGCCGCGGAGACGCGATTCGTCGCGCGCGAGCAGTGTGAGGCGCGCGCCTTCGGCGGCGAGCCGCTCGGCGATCGCTCGCCCGATTCCCGTCCCGGCGCCGGTGACGACGACGTGCTTGTCCTCGAGCCGCTTCACGCGGTCGAGTCTACGGCCGCCGAGCGCAGGGCCGACCGCTCGGCAAGCGCGCTCGCGACGAACGCGACGATGGCGATCGTCTGCAGCGCGAGCACGACCGTGAGCACCGAGTGCGTGTCGTAGCGCGCCAGGGCGGACCCCGCGAGCAGTAGCCCGATCGGCGCGCCGATGCAGTTGAAGACGCCGAAAGCGGCGATTCCCTGCGTCCGGATGTCGCGCGGGATGCGCAGCATCACGAGCGCCTGCATCGGTGCGTTCACGAGCGACATGAAGAAGCCCGCACTCGCCATGCCCGCGAGGGCGACGTACCACGGTGCGGGGATCGCGAGCGTCCACAGCGACCCCATCTGGAAGACGAAGGCAACTGCGCTGAGGGCCAGTGGCTCGACACGCCGAACGACCCGCATCGACGCGAAGGCGCCGACCAGCGCACCGCCCCCGAGTGCGCCGAAGAGCCAGCCGAGGATCCGCGGGTTCGCGTGGTACTGCGTCACGACGAGCACGGGAAGGGACGCGAAGATGAGCTGCCAGCAGATGTCGAGCAGCGTGAACGACGGTGTCCAGATCCGCAGGAGCTTGTCCCTCAGCAGGAACCGCACGCCTGCGAAGACGCCGCTGGTATCCGCGGGCGCCGGCACCTCGGGCGGATGGACGAACACGGCGACGAGCGCGAACGAAACGACGTAGGTCGCGGCGTCGATGTAGAGGATCTGCGCCGCTCCGACCACCGCGATCAGCACGCCGGCGAGCGGCGGCCCGAGGAAGATCGTCAAGCGGTTCGCCGCCTGGAAGAACGCCGTCGCGTAGGCAACGTCCGCGTGCTCCTCGCCGACGAGCTCGGGAACGACAGAACGCTGCACAGCGAAGTACGGTGCGATGAAGACGCCGGTCGCGGCGACGAGGGCGAGCAGGACGGGAAACGGGAGCATGTCGAGCGAGTGCAGGATCGGGATCGCCGCCAGCAGCGGCGCCCTTGCGATGTCGCACACGAGCATCGTCCGTCGCGTTCCGACTCGCGAGGCAATCGCACCACCCCAGAAACCGAGCACCCCGACCGGCACGACCTCGGCGATGATCACCCACGTCATCTGCTGCGGCGACCCGGTGGTACGCAGGACGAACCACGGCAGAGCGAGCCAGGTCATCTGCGTGCCAAGCGATGAGATCACCTCGGCGGCAAGGAGCGCCGAGATTCGCCGGTCGCGCAGGAGGCTCACGACTCGGCCGCGGCCCCGAACGAGACGACGATCGTGCGCGCGCCGCGGCGATCGCGGCCGCGAAACTCGTCGAGCAGCTGCTCGAAGCGCTCGCCCAGCTCCTCGAGCTCGAGCGGCGTCAGCTCGAGCGTCGCGGACGAGGTCTGTGCGGCGCGGCGCCAGCGCGGGGGCAGCTCGTGCTCGTGGCGCAACGCGTCGCGCAGCCGCTGCTGGTGGCGGGCGACGAGCTCGTCGCGCAGCACGATCGCCTCGAGCCCATCGGAGGAGAACTCGATCCGCGCCGCCGCCGCACGCCAGGGGCGCTCGCGCCCGACGCCGCCCTCTCCCTCGGCGACGAAGCCCCACTTCGCGAGCGCGCGCAGGTGGTAGCTGCAGGAGGAAGGGCTGTCGCCGACGACCGCCGCGCACTCCGTGGCGGTCGCCTGCTCGACCGAATGCAGGTGGTCGAGCAGGGCCAGTCGGGCCGGGTGGGCGAGCGCACGCATCGCGCGCGGGTCATCGAGGGTGAGCGAGTTCTCGAAAGAGATCTTTCGAAACTACTCTTTCGAGAGCCACGCGTCAAGCACCTGCTGTTCCTTGACCGCGTCGAGCCCCGCGGCCGGCTGGCTCGGCGCCTCGCCGCGTTGCACCCAGGCAAGGGTGTCGCGCACGGTCTCGTCGAGCGGCCGGTGTGTGAGGCCGGCTGCGTTTGCAGGCCTGTTCGGGGTCTGCTGCATCGATTTGTAGGCCGGGTCGCTGAGCCACAGCGGCAACTCCATCCACTCGCCGACCTCGTGCTCGACGAGGAACTCGGAGTCGACCCAGACGATCTCTGCGTCCGCGGCGGCGACGCGGTGGCACGTCTCGACCACGTCGCCGATCGTCGTCGGCGGCGCGACGGCGTTGAATGTGCCCGCGAGCTTGCGCCCGCTTGCGTCGAGTATCCAGTCGGCGAGATCGCGGACGTCGATCACCTGCGCAGGGGCGTCGGCGGGAGCGGGCGCAAGCACGCGTCCGCCTTTCGCGAGCCGCTCGGGCCAGTACGTGAACCGCCCGGTCGGGTCCCACGGCCCGACGATCAACCCGGGGCGCGGGATGAACGCGTCCGGGTAGCGCTCGCGCACGACGCCCTCGCAGAGAGCCTTCAGCGCGCCGTAGGCCTCGCTCCGAAACTCCTCGGTCTCCTCGACGAGTTGCGCGACGGGCGCATCCTCCTCTGCGGGCGACGACAGGTCGGCGTAGACCGACACCGACGAGACGAACGTGTAGTGGCCGACATCGGGGAGCGCGTCGAGCGTCGCGCGCACGATTCGCGGCACGTAGCCGCTCGTGTCGACAACCGCGTCGAACTGCCGGCCGTCGAGCGCGCCAAGATCTCCGTCGCGGTTGCCGCGCAGCTTCTCGGCGTCGGGGAAGAGCTCGGGCCGCGTCTGGCCGCGATTGAACATCGTCACGTCGTGGCCGCGTTGCAACGCCGTCTCGACGACGGTGCGGCCGAGGAACTGTGTGCCGCCGAGCACGAGGATGCGCATAGGCTCGAACCCTATGCTCTGGTTCGTTCGCCACGCCGCGGTTGATCTGGATCTCGAGAGGCCGGCGTCGACGTGGCAGTTGACCGAGGACGGCCGCGCCGAAGCGGCGGAGATCGCGGCGCGCCTTGCGCCCGTGCAGCGCGTGCTCTCGAGCCCCGAGCCGAAAGCCGTCGGTACGGCCGAGCCGATAGCCGAGCGCTCGGGCGTGCAGATCGAGCTCGACCCGCGCCTGCGTGAGGTGCGACGCGAGGCAAATCTCCCCGACTACGCGGCCCATCGCGACGCAGTCCGACGGTACCTCGAGGGGGAGGCGATCGAGGGCTGGGAGCCCGCGGTCGACGCACGCGCGCGGTTCGCCGACGCGCTCGAAGGGGTCGACGATGCCGTCGTCGTGACGCACGCGACGGTGCTGAGTCTCTTTCTCGGCTACAGCTTCGAGCAGTGGGGACGAATCACGCTCCCCTACGTGATCGAATGGCGACCGTGATCAGGCACGCCGAGCCGGGCGATCATGCGCGCGTCGTCGCGGTGGTCGACGCGTGGTGGGGAGGCCGCTCGATGGCCGCGATGCTTCCGAAGCTCTTCTTCGTGCATTTTCGCGACACGTCGTTCGTCGCCGAGGACGACGGAGAGCTGGCCGCGTTTCTGTGCGGCTTCCGCTCGCAGACCTTCGAGAACGAGGCCTACATCCATTTCGTCGGTGTCGACCCGGGCCGGCGCGGCTCCGGGCTCGGCCGGGAGCTCTACGAGCGGTTCTTCGCCGCGATCGCGCCACGGACGATCGTCCGCGCGATCACCTCGCCGGTGAACGAGCGCTCGGTGGCCTTCCACCAGGCACTTGGCTTCGAGATCGAGGGCGTCGACGACGACTACGACGGCCGAGGCGAGCCCCGCGTCAGGTTCGTGAACGATCTCGCCAAACGCAACGTGGTCCGGGGTTAACCCTGGTTCAGAGAGCGAAACCAGGCTGAGCGGAGAGAGTGTGCGAGGATTTGCCCGTGATCGTCAGACCGCAGCGGAGCAAGGACTACGAGGCGGCTAGGCACATCTACACCGCGGCTTTTCGGCGGCCGGAAAACCCTGACTCGGTCCCGCTGGAGGTCCCGCTGTTCGAGGCGCTGTGGGAGGCGGGCGACGTCCTTCCCGAGTTCTCGTTCACGGCGGAAACCGAGGTCGGAGCGGTCGGTCATGTGACGGCGAGCAAGGCGACTGTCGCCACCGACTCAGTTGTTGCAGTAGGACCGATCGGCGTCCTTCCGGAACATCAAGGCATTGGCATAGGCAGCGCCATGATGGAAGCGCTACTCGCCGCTGCTGACGCCGCGCGTGTGCCACTGATCGTGTTGCTCGGCTCGCCGCAGTACTACAGCCGCTTCGGGTTCCGTCCCGCAGAGCAGCTGGGCGTGACACCTCCGGAAGCAGGATGGGGAGATGCCTTCCAAGCTCGACCTCTGACCGCCTACACATCACTCGTCGCTGGATCGTTTCAGTACGCGCCGGCCTTCTCACCGTAGGCGCCTCTCGGGGTCATTCCCGCAAGCAGAGGACGTACAGCTTCGAGGGCTCAGGCGTTCATCGCCGCCAAGATCGTCGCGAGGTTCGCGCGGTGGACGTCCTCGGGCGTCGGCGGCAGCACGTCGTCCCAGATCATCGCGAAGCCGCTGGCCGTCTGACGCAGGCCTCTCTGCCGGGCCATAAACCACCAGTGCAGGTGGGCAGCGCCCTCGCCGTAGCGCAGGATGTGGACGCGCTCGACGTTCTCGATCTCGAGCACCGCGCGCTCCACGCGAGCCAGCATCACGCCCATCTTGGCGAGCATCTCGTCTGGCAGGTCGCGCGGGCCGTCGGCGTGTACACGCGGCTCGAGGATCAGCACGACCGGCAGGCCGCTGGGCGGAAAGGACTGCAGCCGCCAGCGCTCGTCTGTCCAGAGGTACTCGTCGTCCCCCTTGCCGCAGGCGGTACACGGGCGGGCGCCCTCACCGTCGCGGTCGGGCTCGTGCTCGGGCGCGCGCAACGTCTTGGGCGTGACACCGCCGACGAACGGCCAGGAGTCCCACTCCTCGACCGGCGGTGTTCGCAGACTCCCGATGTCGGGTCGGCGCGGATCCTGGGCGTGCTCGGGCACTCGGTCATCGTAGGCGTTCAATACGATCGATTTGTGGAGTGGCCGGAGCAGTGGTACGCGTGGCGTGCGGGCGATGGCTGCCCGTCGTGTGCGGAGGGCAGGCCCGACGAGCTGCCGATGGGCATCCGGTTCTTCGCCGGCGACGTGGCCGATGCGTACCTGGTGCGCGCCGACATCCAGCGAGGGCTGTCGATCGTCGTGTGGCGCGGGCGGCACGTGGTCGAGCCGACGGAGCTGAGCGACGAGGAGGCTGCTGCCTACGGCCGCGAGGTGCTCGCCGTCGGCCGCGCGCTCGAAGGGACGTTCTCTGCCGTCAAGCTGAACTACAACGTGCTCGGCAACTCGCTTCCGCACCTGCACACGCACATCGTTCCGCGCTACGCCGACGACCCGCGCCCGGGCTGGCCCTTCCCGTTCTCGGAGCCGGAGCCAGGGCCGATGCCCGAGGAACGCGTTGCGAGGGACGTGGCAGCGTTGCGTGCGGCGCTGGCGCAGTGACCGCTGCTCCGCCATGGCGTGGTTAGACCGCGACCGAGCCCTCGAGTCAGACGCAACCTGCCTCAGAGAGCGAAACCAGGCTGAGGATGGGCACCCCCTTTTCGGGGATAGGGAGTGACGGCCGGAGGTCGAAGATGCGTGGGTGGGGACGCCCGTCTACAGGGGGAGCTTCGACGTGGCGCAGGCCGAGAGGGTGCTCTGGCGCGCCGGATTCGGCCCGCGCCCCGGTGAGGCAGAGGCGCTCGCGAGGCTCGGGCTGCACAAGGCAACCCATGCACTCGTCTATCCCGGAACCGAGCGGCTTGTCGGGCCGAAGCCGCATGACGAGAACGGCCACCCGCTTGCGCCGGCCGATGCGTGGGGACACGATCACTGCTGGTGGCTCGACCGCATGGTGCGCACGTCGCGTCCGCTCGTCGAGCGGATGACGCTCGTGTGGCACGACTGGTTCGCGACGTCGAACGCAGGCGTCGGCGAGCAGAAGTCGATGCTGCAGCAGAACGAGCTCTTTCGCAGCCACGCCCTTGGCTCGTTCGAGCGGCTGCTGATCGACGTCACGAAAGACCCGGCCATGCTGCTGTGGCTGAACGGCACTCAGAACTCGAAGGACGCGCCGAATGAGAACTACGGGCGCGAGATGATGGAGCTGTTCACGCTCGGAGCCGACCGCGGCGCGTACACCGAACGCGACGTGCGTGAGCAGGCGCGCTCGCTGACCGGCTTCCGGAACAACTGGAAGCCCGGCGTGGGCGATTACAACTTCCACTACGATCGCACTGCGCACGACGTGGGCGTGAAGAGCGTCTTCCACAAGGCGGGGCACTTCGACTGGCAGGACGCGTGCCGGCTGTGCGTCTCGCATCCGCTCCACGCGTCGTTCTTCGTCCTCAAGCTCTGGAGCTACTTCATCCCCACGGCGCCCGATCGCGCGACGCAGTCGGCGCTCGAGCGGCTCTACACGAACGGGCACCAGGTCCGGCCGGTCGTGCAGGCGATCCTGCAGCACCCGGCGCTTTACACCGGGCCGCGCATGATGAAGCCGCCCATCGTGCACCTCGCCGGCTTGTTGCGCCGCGTCAACGCCGGTATCACCACCACCGACTGGGCATGGATCGGCCAGCTCTCCGGCCAGCAGCTCTTCTATCCGCCGAACGTCGCCGGTTGGGACGACACGCGCTGGCTCGACACGGCGACGTATCGCGGACGGTGGATCGGCGTGCAGCGGATCCTGCAGGACCGACGGCTCGACCCTGCCCATCCGCCCCACGGTGAGCCGGCCGACGCGAAGGGCGTGCTGCAGAAGGCGCTCAAGTTCTGGAACAACCCGCAGCTGTCACAGGGGACGCACGCAGCGCTTCTCCGGTTCGCGCAGTCGGCGCTCGCCGACGCAGGCAAGGAGAAGTGGAAGCGGGATCAGTACCCCGTGCTCCTCGAGAACGCGCTCCGCCAGTTGATCGCCGTCTCGCCGGACTTGCAGACCTCATGAACCGCATCTCGTGTGACGAGTGCTCGCGCGCCGACGTGCTTCGTGCCGTCGCAGGCCGCGGCCTGCCGACGATCGAGCGCGGCATGCCGACGCCTGCCGGCACCGGGCTGAGCCGCCGCAGTTTCGTTGCCCGCTCGCTCGGTCTCGCGCTCTCCGTGTATGGCGTTGGCCGGCTGAACCTCTTCGAGGATGGAATCGCAGCCGCCGCGACCGGCCCGCGGTCGCCGGTGCTCGTCACCGTCTTCCTGCAGGGCGGTGCAGACGCCCTCTCGCTGCTGTGTCCGGAGGGCGATCCGCTCTACCGCACCTTCCGCCCGAAGCTCGCGGTCAGCGGCGGGCAGGCGTTCATCGAGGACAGCCGCTTGTCGTGGAACCCTGCACTCTCGCCGCTTGCGCAGCTGCACGGTGAGGGGAAGGTCTCCGTGATGCCGGCGATCGGCTACGACCATCCCGACCAGTCGCATTTCACGTCGCGTCACTTCTGGGAAGTGGGCGCGACGGAGACGTCGGTCATGTCGGGCTGGATGGGCCGGTATCTGGACGCGGTCGGCACCCCGGACAATCCGCTACAGGGCCTCTCGCTCACCGGTTCGCTGCAACCGACGCTCGCGACCGCGCGCGTCCCGGTCGCGGCGATCGACAGCCCCGATCAGTACAGCTTCTGGGCGCCGGGCGTGTGGGGCGAGGTCGAGGCTCGGATGCTCGACACGATCGGAGCGCTCGGCAGCGTGTCGTCGCACGACCAGGCGATGCGCACGGCGGCCGACGTGACGAAGCAAGCCGCGCGCTTGCGGCGGCAATTGTCACCAATCGCCGCTAAGAACGCGATCGTTCCCGCAGCGCCGTACCCGGCGGGCGACGACTCGTTCCCGAAGCAGTTGCAGGGCCTTGCGGCGATGGTCGCGGCGGGCCTGCCGCTGCGGTGCGTCGCGCTCGAGGCAACAGGCGAATACGACACGCACGCGAGCCAGGCGAGTGCGCTCACCCCGGCGCTCGCGACGACCGCTGCGTCGCTCTACGCGTTTCAGCGCGACCTCGAGGCACGCGGTGTCGCCGATCGAGTGCTCACCCTTGTCTGGACGGAGTTCGGACGGCGCGCGAAGGAGAACGGTTCGGGCGGCACCGATCACGGCGCTGCCGGCACGGCATTCCTGATCGGCACGCGCGCCGCCGGCACCCAGGTCGGCGAGTTCCCCGGGCTTGCCTCGGGGCTCGACAAGGATGGCAACATCCGCGCGACGTCGGACTTCCGCGGCGTCTACGCATCGCTGCTCGAGCAATGGCTCGACTTCGATGCAGCGCGCGTGATTCCGCACGCGTCCAGGTTCGCTCGGCCTAAACTGGTCAAGTGAGGCTGCTCGCCGCAGCCTTGCTCGGAATGCTGACGCTCGGTGGCGCGACGCCGGCGCGTGTCCAGATCGTCGCGAAGGAGTACTCGTTCGCGCTCTCCCGGATGCACGTGAAGACAGGCGCAGCGACGATCGAGCTCGCGAACTTCGGGCAGGATCCGCACGACCTGCGGCTGCAGCGGGTTGGGGCAAAGCACATCGCCGGTCTCGGCGTTGTCGCTCCCGGCAAGCGGGCCGAACTCTCCTTGCGACTCCCTCCCGGGCGATACTCGCTCTGGTGCTCCGTCGCGAATCATCGGGCGCTCGGCATGCGCGCGACGCTCGTCGTGTCTCGCTGAGCTACGACGACGTCGGCGATCCCGCCGGCTTTCCGGTCGTCTACCTGCATGGCGGCGGAGACTCTCGGCTCTCGCGCCATCCCGACGATGCGATCGCTGCTGAGCTTGGGGTTCGGCTCGTTGCGGTCGACCGCTGCGGTCCGTCGCGCCCGGGCCGCACGTTGCTGTCGTGGGCGGGCGATCTCCTCGAGTTGCTCGACAGTCTTGCGATCGAGCGCTTCGGTGTCATCGGCTGGTCGGCCGGCGGGCCGCATGCGCTCGCAATCGCGGCCGCGGGGGACGAGCGCGTGACTCGCGTCGCGCTGGTTGCTTCGATGCCGCCCCATGACGGCGTCGCGGTGCTGCCACGCGACGTGCGCCGTGTGATGTCGCTCGCGCGGTTTGCGCCGCGCGTGGCCTCGCGCGGGCTCGAGGCGTGGGGACGCCGGCCACCGCCGCCCACCGGCGACGCGGCGAGCGACGACGCGTACGCGCGCGGGCGCATCGAGTCGTTCCGTTCCGGCGGGGTCTGGCTTGCGCGTGAGCTCGCCTACCTCGGCCGGCCGTGGGACTTCGAGCTCTCCGACGTCCGCGCCCCCGTGACGCTCTGGTGGGGCGAACGCGATCACGTCTGCCCCCCGTCGATCGCCGAGGAGTACGCCTGCCGTCTGCCGTCGACGACGCTGCAGCTCGTCGACGACACCCACCAGATTCTCTTCAGCCGCTGGCGCGAGATCCTCGCCGACGTATCCCGGCGGGCGCAGTAGCTTTCGCCGGATGGAGCCGAAGCCGAAGGGGTGGTCGGCGGAATATGGCGCCTGGTTCGACGAGGCGTCGGTCGTGAGCCGCTATCACCTGCGCCCGCCGTACCCCGCCGAGACGTTCGCCGTCCTGGCCTCGCTCGCGACGAGCTCACCACGCGCCGTACTCGACGCCGGCTGTGGCATTGGCGATCTCGCACGCGGGCTCGCCCCGCTCGTCGAGCGTGTCGACGCGGTCGACAGCTCGCGAGCCATGCTCGCGACTGCCCTCGCGCTGCCCGGCGCCGACGCGGCGAACCTGCACTGGGTTCACGCGCCGATCGAGACGGCGCCGCTCGTCGCGCCCTATGCGCTCGTTGTCGCAGGCGACAGCGTCCACTGGTTCGAGTGGGAACGAACCATCGGCCTCTTCCTCGACGCGCTCTCGCCCGACGGCGTGTTCGCCATCGTCACGCGCGACTGGATCAATGATCCCGTCCTCGCGGCGCGGCTGGCGGAGGTGTATGCGCGTCACGGAGCGAACCCGGACTTCGCTCCACTCTCGCCGGTCGAGGAGCTGGAGCGGCGCGGATTGTTCGAGCGACGCGGCGCGCACCAGACGAAGAGCGCGCCTTGGGCTCCTACTCTGACTGAGCTGGTCGGCTGCCACCACTCTCAGAACGGGTTCGTGATCGAGAAGATGCGAGACGCCGCGGCATTCGATCGCGAGTTGGGGGTTGTGCTCGACGAGGTCGTTCCGGCCCGCGCCGGGCGGTTCGAGCTCGACGTCGCGGCGACGATCGTGTGGGGCCGTCCGCACCGCACCGCCGGGTGAGTCTCACCGCGGCGGCCGGAGGGCCGCGAACTCGTCGGTCACCTCGAGCCGGTTCGACGCGAAGCGGAAGAGCGCTGCCGGGCGACCCCCGGCGGCGCCGGGCGGCCGCCGGCCGTCGACACGCTCGAGCATCTGGCGGCGCACGAGCACGCGCTGGAGGTTCGTCGCCGACACGTCGTGGCCGAGGGCGGCAACGTAGATCTCGCGCAGCTCCGAGATGGTGAAGACCGACGGCGCGAGTGCGAACCCGACGTTCGTGTAGGAGAGCTTCGCGCGGAGGCGGCCCTGCGCGGCTGCAACGAGCTCACGGTGGTCACCGGCCGCCTTCGCATCTCGCCAGTCACCGGCGAGGGACGCATCGGCAGAGACCAGGCCGAGATAGGCGGTGGCGACGCCACCCGTCGGCAGCACTCGCGTCTCGAGTTGCTCGACGTGGGCAAGCGCCGACACATCGACCGCGCGAGCGAGGGCCGGCTCGAGTTGCTCGCCGGCGCGAAGCGTCGCGCTGCCGATCTGGGTCTCGAGACGCCCCTCGTGGACACGCAGTACGACACCGACGACGGTGTGCGAAGTAGAATCGGCCACGGTTTTCGTCCCACAGTCTAAAACCTCGGAGTGTCCCCGTGAAGAAGCTGATCCCGTTTGCCCTGCTCGCCGTCTGCCTGGCGCTCCTCGCGAGCGGCTGCGGCTCCAAGAAGTCCGCTGCAACGACCGCCGCCGCCCCGACGACGACTGCCGCCTCGAGCAACTTCAAGGTCGGGCTCGTCACCGACCTCGGAGGGCTGAACGACCGCGGCTTCAACCACCTCGCCTACCTCGGCCTCCAGAAGGCGGCGACGGACTTCGGGGTGGGAACGCGCGTCCTCCAGTCTGCCTCGCCCGCCGAATACGTCCCGAACCTCGGCACGCTCGCGCGGCAGGGGTACAACCTCGTGATCGGGGTCGGGTTCACCGAGATTCAGGCGATGGCGACCGTCGCGAAGCAGTACCCGCACACGCACTTCGCGATCGTCGACGTCTCGAACGCCGATGAGGGCGGTGCGAAGAACGTCCAGGGCCTGCTGTTCAAGGAGCAGGAGGTCGGCTACCTCGCCGGCTATGCCGCCGGGCTCGCCGCGAAGGCGCGCGGTGGCACGGCGGTCTCGACGGTCGGCGGCGAGAAGCAGCCGCCGGTCGACCGCTATATCGCGGGCTTCCAGGCCGGCGCCAAGGCGGCGTTCCCAGGGGTGAAGACGTTGAACGACTACTCACAGGACTTCACGGTCCAGGCGAAGTGCAAGGAGCTCGCGCTGAACCAGATCGCCGCGGGCTCGGTCGTCGTCTTCCAGGTGGCGGGTGGTTGCGGCCTCGGCGCGCTCGACGCGGCGAAGGAGAAGGGCGTGTGGGGCGTTGGCGTCGACGCCGACCAGGGCTTCCTCGGCACCTACATCCTCACCTCGGCACTGAAGGGCGTCGACGAGGCGGTCTACCTCTCGATCAAGGACGCGAAGAACGGCAACTTCCAGGGCGGCAAGGACACCGTGTACGGCCTCGACGAGAAGGGCGTCGGACTCGGCAAGTTCTCGCCGCTCGCGCCGAAGGGCATCGAGGCGAAGACGAAGCAGATCGAAGCGCAGATCATCAGCGGGAAGATCAAGAACATCCCGACGACGGTGAAGTGACCCGTCTAGAGGGTCCCGGATGAAGAACGATCCTTTGCGCGTTAGTACGTCGCGAGCGATTGGAAAGGAAGGTGCGCAAATGGCAACACTCACCGCCAAGCAACTCGACCTGCTGAAGGGCAAGAACTTTGCCGTCGTTGCGACGGTCGGCGAGGACGGGGCTCCGCAGACGAGCGTCGTCTGGGTCGACACGGACGGCGAGAACGTCGTCTTCAACACGACGAATGCGCGCGCGAAGGGCCGCAACCTCCGCCACGACCCGCGGGTGAGCATCAGCATCTGGGACGACGCCGACCCGTACAAGTACCTCGAGGTCGAGGGTGACGCCTCACTCGATGAGAAGGGCGCCGGCGAGCACATCAACGACCTCTCGCTGAAGTACGAGGGGAAGGACTTCCACACGCCTGTGAACCGCGTGATCGTGCGCGTGAAGCCGGTCCGCGTCTTCGACCACGGCATCAGCGAGTAACGGCTCGCACTACCCTCTGCGGGCGTGAGCCCGCTCGTCATCCTCTCGACTTTTCTCGCCTCCGGGGTCGAGTGGGTCGAGGCGTTCACGATCGTGCTCGCCGTGGGGTTGTTCAGCGGTTGGCGGCCGGCGCTGACCGGCACCGCGATCGCAGCGGTCGTCCTGGCGGCGATCGTGATCGTGCTCGGCGCAGCGGTGCGGTCCTTTCCTGTTGCCGACGCACAGGTCGTCGTCGGCATCTTCCTGCTGCTCTTCGGGCTCCGCTGGCTTCACAAGGCGATCCTGCGCGCCGCCGGCCTGAAGGCGCTGCACGACGAGGCCGAGGAGTTCGACGCGGTCCAGGCGAAGCTCTCGACACGCGAGCACTGGGTGGCGATCTCGACGGCGTTCAACGGTGTGCTGCTCGAGGGCGTGGAGGTGGTGCTGATCGTGATCGCCCTCGGCGGCGTCGGGCACCGCGTGGGTGCCGTCGTCGGCGCGGTCGTGGCGCTCGTTGCCGTGATCGTCCTCGGGTTCGTCCTGCGTGCGCCCCTCACGCGCGTCCCCGAGAACCTGATGAAGGCGAGCGTCGGGGTGATGCTGTCGGCCTTCGGCACGTTCTTCGTCGGCGAGGGGATCGGCGTCGACTGGTGGCACTCCGACCTCAGCATCTTGTTGCTCGTCGCGCTCTACGCGGCGCTGTTCGTCGTGTTCTCCCGGTGGCTGCGACGCCCTCCGGGCGCCGCGCAGGTGCTGGTGCCGAACCCGATCCGCGCGGTCGTCGCGGAGATCTGGGGGCTCGTGGTCGGGGCGGGCTCGCTCGCTCTCGCGGCGATCGCGGCGGTTCTCGGCGCGGCGCTCCTCGCGGCACGGCTCTCGGACTCGCGCGGCTGGGCGGCGCTCGTGCTCGTCGGTGGCGTTGTGCTCGCGCTCGTGATCGCCGTCGCGGAGTCGCGCCGGAACGCGTCCGAGTGACGGCGTTGCGGCTTCTCTTTCTGAATACCTGAATAGAGCGTATGCTCGCGCGATGGCAGTGACCGACCTGCGCGCCGCGGCGCGCGATCACCTCTGGCTGCACTTCACGCGCATGCACGGCTATGAGCCACCCGTGATCGTGCGCGGGGAGGGCTGCTATCTGTGGGACGACAACGGCAAGCGCTATCTCGATGCGCTCGCCGGGCTGTTCTCGGTGAACATCGGCTACTCGTACGGCGAGGAGATCGGCCAGGCGGCGCTCGCCCAGATGCGCGAGCTGCCCTTCTACACGAACTGGTCGTACGCGCATCCGCGCGCAATCGAGCTCGGCGCCGAACTCGCCCGGCTCGCGCCGTCACACATCAACCGCGCGTTCTTCGTCTCGGGTGGCTCCGAAGCGGTCGAGTCGGCGTGGAAGCTTGCGCGGCAGTTCCACATGGCAAATGGCGAACGGCGGTGGAAGGCTGTGTCGCGTCGCACCGCGTACCACGGCACGACCATGGGCGCGCTCTCGATCAACGGGATCGCCGCGCTCCGTGCGCCGTTCGAGCCGCTCGTCCCCGACGTCGTCCACGTCCGGAACACCAACCGCTACCACCGGCCCGCCGACGAGACCGAGGCGGAGTTCACCGCGTATCTCCTCGAGGATCTCGAGAGCTCGATCGAGCAGGCGGGGCCGGAGACCGTTGCGATGGTGATCTTCGAGCCGGTCCAGAACGCCGGCGGCTCGTTCACGCCGCCCGCGGGCTATTTCCAGGGCGTGCGCGCGATCTGCGACCGCTACGGCATCCTCCTCTGCGCCGACGAGGTGATCACGGCTTTCGGCCGCACCGGCGCCTGGTTCGCGAGCGAGAAGTACGACATCAAGCCCGACCTGATCACCTGCGCGAAGGGTCTTTCGTCGTCGTACGCCGCGATCGGCGCGGTGCTCGTTGCCGACAAGGTGTACGACGCGTTCAACACCGGGACGGAGATCTTCTCGCACGGGATCACCTTCGGCGGGCACCCCGTGGGTTGCGCGATCGCGCTGAAGAATCTCGAGATCATGGAGCGCGACGGGATCGTCACCGGCGCCGCCGAGCACGAGGCGGCCTTCCGCGCGCAGCTCGCGACGCTCCTCGAGCTCGACATCGTCGGCGACCTGCGCGGCACCGGCTACCTGTGGGCGCTCGAGCTCGTGAAGAACAAGGAGACGCGCGAGACGTTCACGGACGAGGAGTCCGAGACGCTCCTCCGTGGCTTCCTGTCGCCGGAGCTCTTCGAGAAGGGACTGATCTGCCGCGCCGACGATCGCGGCGATCCGGTCGTACAGATCTCGCCGCCGCTCGTTGCACGCGAGGAGGAGTTCGGCACGATCGTGGGAATCCTCGGTGAGGTGCTCACCGAGGCCTGGAAGCGCATCTCGTAACTCGAGCCGGGAGGATTCGAAAAATGGCGGCAGCCCCCGAAGAGACGACCGCTTTTGCGTTGGCGGAGAAGAGCAAACTGGTCAAGTCGCTGCGCCAGTTCGACATGATCTTCTTCACGATTTGCGCGTTCGTCGGGCTCGACACGCTCGGCACGGTCTCGAACAACGGCCCGGAAGGGTTCTTCTGGCTGATCGTCCTCGCCATCGTCTTCGTCGCGCCGTACATGTTGCTGATGGCCGAAGTCGGAAGCGCGTTCAGGATGGAAGGCGGCCCGTACGAGTGGGTGAAGATGGCCTTCGGCCGCCTGCACGGCGGCATAGCCGCGATCCTCTACTGGATCACGAACCCGCTCTGGGTCGGCGGCTCGCTTGCGTTCACGGCGACCGCCGCGTGGAGCGCGAACATCTTCAAGATCGGCGACGCGACCCCCGGCGACTTCGTCTTCAAGCTGGGCTTCATCTGGCTCTCGATCATCGTCGCCATCATCTCGCTGCGCTACGGCAAGTGGATCCCGAACGCCGGCGGCTTCATGAGGGTCTTCGTCCTCGGCTTCTTCACGATCACGCTCGTCGTGTACGCAGTTCGCCATGGTGTGCACGGCTTCCCCGTCTCGAAACTCTCGCCGACGCGCTCGATCTTCCTGGCCCTCGTGCCGGTGCTCCTCTTCAACTACGTCGGCTTCGAACTGCAGAACGGGGCCGCCGAGGAGATGGAGAACCCCGAGAAGGACGTGCCGATCTCGGTGCTCTGGAGCGGGATCGGCGGCGTCCTCATGTACGCCATCCCGATCCTCGGGATCCTGCTCGTGCTGCCCGCCACAGCGATCTCGAACATCTCCGGATTCATCGACGCGGTCACGACGACCTTCCACGGCGCCTACGGCGGCGCTGCGCACTTCCTGCTGATCGTGATGACGCTCTGCTTCGTGGGGACGCTGCTCACCTCGGGCGCCGTGTGGATGATCGGCTCCGACCGCATCCAGGCCGCGGCCGCCTACGACGGCGCGTTCTTCCCGTGGTTCGGGGTCTTCAACAGGCGGTTGGGCACGCCGGTGCGCGTCAACATCATGTCCGGCGTTGCCTCGTCGATCTTCTGCATCTTCGCGATCGAACTGCTGAAGCATCAGTCGACGTCGGCGGCGTTCACCGTCGTCCTCTACATGGCGATCTCGACCACGCTGCTCTCCTACCTCTGGATCTTCCCGGCCGCGCTGAAACTCCGGTACACACATCCGGACGTCCGGCGGCCGTACACAGTCCCGTTCGGCAAGGCGGGCATCTGGATCGCGACGTTGCTCACGACGGGATGGATCGTCCTCGGCAGCTGGGTGGCGATCTTCCCCGGCGTGCTGGAAAAGATCTTCGGCGTCCCGTACAACTTCGAGGACACGTGGGGGCTCTCGCGCGGGAAGTTCGAGCTCTACACCCTGGGCACGCTCGCGGTGATCGTCGCATTCGGAGTCGTCGGTTACCTGTTCGGCGGGGCGGTGCGCCGCGATCTCGTCGCCGCCGGCCCGGAACTGCCGGTCGCTCCGACGCCGGCCGGTTGAGCCCGAGCGAGCGAGCATTCGATTCCGTCCCTGTCCCGTGCGACTGCACGGGGTGGGGACGATTCATGTGACGCTCGTACCCTGTCCGCGCATCTACGCTGATACCCATGAAGCGGTCGACCGGGATCGTGCTCGTGGTTGTGGCGGCGGCCCTCTGGGGCACCGACGCGCTCTTTCGGCGACCCCTCGCGCAGTCGACGAGCGTCGTCACGATCGTCTTCGGCGAGCATCTCGTGCTCGTCGCGATCACGCTGCCGCTCGTTGTGCCGGCGCTCATCGCGGTCTGGCGGGCCGGGCCGCGCTACCTCCTTGCCGCGATCGGGGTGGGGGCAGGCGCATCCGCGCTCGCGACCATCCTGTTCACGCAGGCGTTCGTCGACGGGGGTGTGCGCAGCATCGTCACCGTCGTGATGGTGCAGAAGGTGCAACCGCTCGTCGCCGTGCTCGGCGCGGCGGTCGTGCTCGGTGAGCGCCCGCGGCCTCGCTTCGGCCTCTATCTCGTGGCGGCGCTCGCCGGTACGTGGCTGATCGCGTTTTCCAGCCCCACGAACGTCGACGTCCACGGCGCGCTCGTGCCGGTGCTGTACGCGCTCGCCGCCGCCGTGCTCTGGGCGCTCGGGACGGTGCTCGGCCGCTACCTGACGCAGAAGATCCGATTCGAGCACGTCGCCACGCTGCGCTTCACGTTCGGCCTGATCGCAAGCGGCATCGCGTTGCTGGTGATGGGCGGGCCGGCATTCGCCTCTGCTCACGACTCGCTGTGGATCGCGATTCTCGCGCTCGTCACGGGCGCTTTGGCACTCGGGCTCTATTACTACGGCCTGCGTAGCACGCCCGCCGTGGCCGCGACGCTCGGTGAGCTTGCGTTCCCGATCACCGCGGCGGTCGTCGGCTTCGCCGCATTCGGAGCGACGCTCACCCCAACGCAGTGGCTCGGTGTCGCCGTCACAAGCCTGGTCGTCATCCTGCTCCCGGTCCGCCCACGCGATACCGTCGAGCACGTGCCGGGGCAGTCACCGGCGCCCGCGCCTGCACCCGCGTAAGTGGTTCGCGTCACGATCTGCGATGTCGGGCCGCGCGACGGCCTGCAGAACGAGCCCGAGACACTGGCGCCCGCTGTTCGCGCCGAGCTCGTCACCCGCCTCGCGGCTGCGCGGCTGCCGCGGATCGAGGCAGTCTCGTTCGTGCGCGACGACCGGGTCCCGCAGATGGCCGGCGCCGAGGAGGTCGCGGCCGGCGCCGTGCGTGGGGGCGCGGAGCTTTCGGGTCTCGTGTTGAACGAGCGCGGGTACGAGCGGTTCGCGCTTGCGCGGCTCGATCGCGTCAACTGCACGCTCGCGGCGACCGAGACGTTCAACCAGCGGAACGGCAATGCGACGCTCGACGCGTCCGTCGAGCGGGTCCGCTCGATCATCGCCGCGGCGAGCGCTCCCGTCACCGTCACTGTCTCGTGCGCCTGGGGTTGTCCGTTCGAGGGCGAGGTCGATCCGGCGGTCGTCGCCGACCTGTGCGAGCGGTTCGACGACGCGGACGAGCTCGTGCTCGCCGACACGATCGGCGTCGCCACGCCACGTCGTGTGCAACGGCTCGTCGAGCGGGTCTCGATCCTCGGCAAGCCGGTCGGGGCGCATCTCCACAACACGCGCAACACGGGGTACGCGGGTGCCTGGGGCGCGCTCGCGGGTGGTGCGACGCTGCTCGACGCATCGGTCGGCGGGCTCGGCGGCTGCCCGTTCTCGCCGCAGGCGACCGGCAACGTCGCGACGGAGGATCTCGTCTGGCAGCTCGAGCGTGACGGCGTGCGAACGGGCGTCGACGTGGGCGCGCTGATCGAGATCTCGCGCTGGCTCGAGGGTCTGCTCGGGCGTCGGCTCGAAGGCTCGCTCTACCGCGCGGCGAGCTGGCCCGCGTAGGCCGCGAGCGTCCGGTCCACGTCGTCATCGGTCGTCTGCCAGTTGGACACCGAGATGCGGATCGCAGCACGTCCTTCCCAGACCGTGCCTGACATCCACGCCTCGCCGCTCTCCTGCACCCCACGGAGCGCGTCGTTCGTCTCCTCGTCGGATGCGAACCGGACGAGCACCTGGTTCAGATCGACTTCGTTCAGCACCTCTGCGCCGAGGCGCTCGAAGCCCGCCGCGAAGCGGCGTGCGTGACGGCACGAGCGCTCGATCATCTCGACGATCCCCGAGCGGCCGAGCGAGCGAATCGCCGCATAGACCGGGAACCCGCGCGCGCGGCGCGAATGCTCCGGGTTCCAGTCGATTTGCTCACGCGTCTCGTCGTCTGCGACCAGATACGCGGCGCGCGCAGAGAAGGCGCCGCTGTGGGATTCCGGATGCGCCGTGAAGGCGATGCCCGAGTCGTACGGGACATTCAGCCACTTGTGCGCGTCGGTCGCCCACGAGTCTGCACGGTCGACGCCGTCGACGAGCGGGCGCAACGACTCGGAGACGGCTGCCCAAAGCCCGAACGCCCCGTCGACGTGGAGCCATGCGTTCGGCGCGGCATCGCATGCGTCGGCGATACCGTGGAACGGGTCGAAGGCGCCGGTGTTCACCTCGCCCGCCTGCGCGCACACGATCGTCGGCTCGTCGCCGATCCGGAGCTGCTCGGCGAGCATCCGGCCGTTGTCGTCGGCGGGAATGATGTCGGTGGGCGCGCCGAGCCCCAGCATGCGCAGCGCCCGGTCGATCGTCCCGTGGCGCTTCTCGCCGACGATGATGCGGATCCGCGGAGAGCCGTTCAGGCCCTGCCGCTCGACATCCCAGTTCGCCTTCGCGAGCACGTGATGCCGCGCGGCGGCGAGCGCGGTGAAGTTCGCCATCTGGCCGCCCGTCACAAAGCCGTACGAGACGTGCGCGGGCAGTCCGAGCAGGTCGATCAGCCACTCGCCTGCGATCTCCTCGACGATCGCGGCCGAGGGGCCGCCGATGTAGAGGCCGGCGTTCTGGTCCCACGCCGACGTGAGCCAATCCGCGGCGAGCGATGCCGGCACGGCACCGCCGATCACGAATCCGAAGTAGCGGCCCGCAGCTTCGGCGACGATGCCCGGGTCGGCCGCCGAAGCGAGCTCCGCGATCACGGTGCGCGGATCGAGCGGAGCGTCGGGCAGCGGCCCGGCGAGCGCGTGGCGAAGCTCGCTCGCGGTTGCGGTCACGCCAACCGGCCGTTCCGGCAGCGACGCGTAGAAGTCCGCGGCCAGCCCGGCGGTCAGGTCGAGGAGCTCGCGCAGTTCGTCGGTCACCTGATCAGCCTCGCGCCCATCACGAGGTGAGCCTACGCGGACGGCGACGTGTCGGCGATTCGCGGGCTCGAGCGGGGGCGCCACGACGCAGCCGATGCCGCTCGCACGGGTGCGCACGTGGCGTTCTGCTCGGCGGATCCTCTCAACGACGATTGGCGGGCACGGCGCAGCATCATCCGTTCCCTGGACGAGGTCGAGCAGCCGTTTCTTCCCGAGGGTTCGAGCGACGACCTCCTCGATCTCGCGCACACGGCACGCGATGTGTAGATCCCGACGGAACCGCGAGTCGAAACCGGTCGATAACTCAACCGCGTCACAGTTCGTACCGTCTTTCAACACGGCGGCTGCCGTCGGTGGAGGGGCGGCAGCGTCGCGCTGGAGCAGGTGGCAGCGACCGCCGGGGACGTTGGTCCGAAGCGGTTCTGCGCGTCTCATGCTGCCGGGACCGTCCCGATCCGCCCGGATGCGTGGCGATTTTGTTGCAGTTCTTTTCCACTTCCATGACAACGGCTGCCGTCGAACGGACCACCGCGGCCGTCGAGTCTCCGGGAGGAGGGGCTCGTTCAGACGCTCCAGGGCTCGTTGGTTGACGGGAAGGAGTCGATGGCGGCGGCCTGCTTCGGGACGAGGAACGAGCGCGCGAACTCGCAGACGACTTCGCCGCGCTGGTTGATGCCGCGGGTGCGCACTCCGACGATGCCGTGGGTCGGCCGCGACGCGGACTCGCGCACCGACAGCACCTCGGTTTCCGACCAGATCGTGTCGCCGGCGAAGACCGGGTGGGGCAGTCGGATCTCCGTCCAGCCGAGGTTGACGGCGCCCGCCTGCGTCGTGTCCGCCACGGAAAGACCGAGGACGAGGGCAAGCGTGAAGGTCGAGTTGACGAGTGGCTTGCCCCATTCGCTCGCCTTCGCGGCTTCCTCGTTGAAATGCAGCTCGTTGGTGTTCATCGCGAGCATGGTGTAGAGCAAGTTGTCGGCCTCGGTGACCGTGCGGCCGATCGCCGAGCGATAGCTGTCGCCGACGGAGAAGTCCTCGTAGCGCCGCATCACAGCGCGAGCTTGACGAGCAGGATGATGACGACGACCGCAACGGCGAGGAGGACGACCACTCCGATCCCGCCCGCGGCGAGCCCCATACCGCCCGTGGCCGGCCTGACAGGGCTCGTCGAATCGTCGCCTTCGCCGAGTGCCCGCCCGATCTGGCGCTCGACATACGCGTTGATCTGATCCTCGATTCGCGACTCCATCGTGCTCGTCGCCGGCGGCGCCGTCGTCTTCAGCGGCTTGCTGCCGACGGGCGCGCCGTCGACGGAAACCTCGTAGATGTGCTCGTGCTGGATGTCCTTCAGGTGCTGTTCGCCGAGGTCGTGCACCGCCACACCGTCGGGCACCTGATTGCCGAGCAGTGCACGTGTCGTCTCCGAGATCAGGATCTGGCCGCCGTGTCCCGCCGCCGAGATCCGAGCAGCGCGAACCACATCGATTCCGAGATAGCCCTCGTCCCCGACCTGCGGCTCGCCGGTGTGCAAGCCCATCCGCACCCGCACCTCGGCTCCGGCGGGCCAGTCGTGGTCGCGCAGCGCGCGCTGGGCATCGACTGCCGCCGCAACGGCGTCGCGGGCGCGCGGGAACGAGAAGAAAAATGAGTCGCCCTGCGTGTCGATCTCGGTGCCGCCACGCTCTGCAAACGCCGCCCGCACGAGCCGCCGATGGTCGCCGGCAACGACGGCGTAGTCGTCGCCGAGCTCCTGCAGCAGCTTCGTGGAGCCCTCGATGTCGGTGAAGATGAACGTGACGGTGCCACCGGGAAGCACGGTGCCGCCGGGGAGTGAGGTGGTCATCGGTTCTAGGCTACTCGGGGTGAACCGCCTCGCCCAAGAGACCTCGCCGTACCTGCTCCAACACGCCGCCAACCCAGTCGACTGGTATCCGTGGGGCGAGGAGGCGCTCGCCCGCTCACGCGACGAGGACAAGCCGATCCTGCTCTCGATCGGCTACTCGGCCTGCCACTGGTGCCACGTGATGGAGCGCGAGTCGTTCGAAGACGCGCTCACCGCACGCGTGATGAACGAGCACTTCGTGTCGGTGAAGGTCGACCGCGAGGAACGCCCCGACCTCGACTCGATCTACATGGACGCCGTCGTCGAGTTGACCGGCCAGGGCGGCTGGCCGATGACGGTGTTCCTCGCGCCGTCGGGTGAGCCGTTCTTCGGTGGCACGTACTTCCCGCCGGAGCCTCGGCACGGCCTGCCCGCCTTCAAGCAGGTGCTGCTGGCGGTCGCCGAGGCATGGGACGATCAGCGCGGCGAGGTGACTGACACCGCGACCAGGCTGGCCGAGCACATCCGCTCGCGTGCGCGGTTGCAACCGTCGCGCGAGCCGCTCGACGCGACGCTCCTCACGCACGCGCAGGCGAGCCTGCGCCAGGGATTCGACCCGCAGTGGGGCGGCTGGGGGCGCGCACCGAAGTTCCCGCCTGCGCCGGTGCTCGAGTTTCTTTTGCGCCGCGGCGAAGAGGAGATGACCCGGCGCACGCTCGACAACATGGCGCTCGGCGGGATGTACGACGTCGTCGGTGGCGGCTTCCACCGCTATTCGGTCGACGACCGCTGGCTCGTGCCGCATTTCGAGAAGATGCTTTACGACAATGCGCTGCTCGCGTCCGTCTACCTGCACGCGGCGCGGCGCTTCCAGAGGGAGCGCTACCAGGAGATCGCCGACCAGACGATCGACTACGTACTCCGCGACCTTGCGCTGCCCGGCGGCGGCTTCGCCTCGGCGCAGGACGCGGACACAAACGGCGTCGAAGGGCTGACGTTCAGCTGGGCTCCCGGCGAAGGCGCGCCCGATGAGCTGCTGCTCCCATTCGAGGACGGTCGCTTCGTGTTGCGCGGCGAGCTCGACGCCGCAACGCGCGCGCGACTGCTCGCTCAGCGCAACGAGCGTCCACAACCCGCGCGGGACGACAAGGCGATCGCGTCGTGGAACGGACTGATGCTCGCGGCGCTCGCGCAGGCCGGGAGAATCGAGCCCGCCGCTGCGCTGGCCGAGTTCCTGCTCGGCCCGCTCTCGACCCCGGACGGGCGCCTGCACCGCACCTGGCGCGACGGTGTCGCGAAGGGAACGGGCTACCTCGAGGACTACGCCGACGTTGCGTACGGGCTCGGCGAGCTGCACGTTGCCACCGGCGATCCGCGCTGGCTGCTCGAGGCGCATCGGCTCGCGACGCTCGCGGTCGAGCTTTTCGCAGACCCGGACGGCGGCGGCTTCTTCCAGACTCCGATCGACGGCGAGCAGCTCGTCGCACGGAAGAAGGAGCTCGACGATCACCCGACGCCGAGCGGCAACGCGATGCTCGCCTACGTGCTGCTTCGGCTCGCTCGGATCTGGGGCGACGACGAGCTCGAGCGCCAGGGCGTGTCGGTGCTGCGGCTCGTGCGCGACTCACTCGGCCGCGCGCCGTCGGCCTTCGGATGGCTGCTCGTCGCCCTCGACCAGCACCTTGCACCGCATCGCGAGCTCGCGATCGTCGGCGAGCACGACGCGCCGGTTGCCGTCGCTGCGGTGGCGCAGGCACAGTCCACCGACGTGATCGCGTTCGGCCCGTCCGCAGATGTTCCGCTGCTCGCCGGGCGCACAGAGGTGGACGGCCGGACGGCCGTCTACCTCTGCGAGCACTTCGCCTGTGCGCTGCCAGTTACCGAACCTGCGCTGGTTCGTCGGCCGGGTCACTGACTTCGCGGCGCTCGGCTGCGACCGGCTCGTCGGCTGCGACCGAGTCGTGGCTCGGCTCGGCGACGACGGGACGCCGTCTCCGGACCGGCTCGAGCGCGGCCGCGAAGGTGTAGCCGATCGCGAGCGCCAGCACGCCGGCCCATGTGCCGACGTCCTGCACGGGTCCGCGGATGTGCAGGTCACCGGACCAGCTGAGGACGTGCGACCGGAACCAGTTCGAATGCGGTTGCGCGGCGAGCAGCACCCAGCCGCCGACGACCAGCACCGGGACAAATCCGACCAGGAACATCCGCAGCGGGTGCCCGGTCGAACCGCGCCGCTGCGACAGCGCGAAGATGATCCCTGCTCCCGCGACGATTCCGAGCGCGGCCCAGTAGTCACCTGTGGTTTGCCGCCCGACCTGCGCGGCGAGCCAAAGCATGCATCCTGCGACCGCCACTCCGACGAGCGTTGCGAGCGCTCTGGCCCATGCGTTCAGCATCAAATGCCTCCTTTCGAGGGAAACGCGACAGGACCGTTTAGAGTTGCGCTCGATGGCGCTGCTCTCGGTCCGCAACGTCACCCGCCGCTTCGGTGGGATCGTCGCCATCGACGACGTCTCGCTCGACGTCGAACAGGGCGGGATCGTCGGCCTGATCGGGCCGAACGGCGCCGGCAAGACGACTCTCTTCAACGTGATCACCCGCCTGTACAAGCCAGATTCGGGCGAGCTCGAGTTCGACGGGAAGAGCCTGCTGCACACTCCGCCGTACCGGATCGTGCGGCGTGGGATCGCGCGGACGTTCCAGAACGTCGAGCTTTTCCGCACGATGACCGTGCTCGACAACGTGCTCGTCGGTGCGCACACGCGGAGTAAGTCGTTTGCCGGCGCTGCTGCACGAGCGCGTGCACTGGAAGTGCTCGACTACGTCGACATCGGCGATGTCGCGGACAGGCCCGTCGCCGGGCTTCCGTTCGGCACGCTGAAACGGGTCGAGCTCGCACGCGCACTTGTCGCCGACCCGCGGCTGCTGCTGCTCGACGAGCCGGCCGGCGGCCTGAACCACGAAGAGGTCGGCGAGCTCGGGTCGTTCATCAAGAAATTGCGCGACGACTTCAAGCTCACGGTGCTGCTCGTCGAGCACCACATGGGGCTCGTGATGGGAATCGCCGAGCGCATCTACGTGCTCGACTTCGGCCGCAAGATCGCCGAGGGGACGCCGGAGGAGGTGCAGCGCGACCCGGCGGTGATCGAGGCCTACCTCGGCGCCGAGTCGACGGCGGCGTGACGCAGGCCCTCGAGTGGGAGGGCTGCCTGAATGTCCGGGATCTCGGTGGCCTGACCACCGAGGACGGCCGCGTCACGAAAACCGGGCGCGTCGTACGCTCGGACAACGTTCGCCGGCTCACCGACGCAGGCTGGCGCTCGCTCGCCGAGCACGGCATCACGAGAGTTGTCGACCTCCGCTGGCCCGAAGAGCTCGCCGAGGACCAGCCGCGAGACGTCGACGTCGAGGTCGTGCACGTGTCGGTGCTCGGGGACTCGGTCGACGAGAAATACATCGAGACGCTCGACGCGCACCTCGATTCGGTCGACGACGTGGCCGATCATTACGCCTGGTCGTACGTCGACTTCCTCGAGCGCTACCGCGACCGCTTTGGCCTGGCGTTCGCGGCCGTTGCCGATGCCGACGGGGCCGTCGTCGTGCACTGCGCGGGCGGGAAGGACCGAACGGGCTTGGTGTCGGCTGTCCTGCTGCGACTCGCCGGTGTCTCGCTCGAGGCGATCGGCGCCGACTACGCCGTGTCGGCGAGCAACCTCGAGCCACGCACCGCCGAATGGCTCGCGGACGCGCCGGACGGTCTGACACGCGCGCGGCGCGAGAAACTCAGCGGGACTCCAGCGGCCGGAATCGTGCGCGTGCTCGAGGAGATCGAGTTGCGCTACGGCAGCGTTGCCGGGTACCTGCACGCAGCCGGGGTGAGCAGCGAGCAGGTGCAGCGGCTGCAGGAACGACTTGTCGCTCCTTGAGCTGCGCGACGTAAACGCGCGCTACGGCGAGATCCGTGCCCTGCACGGCGTCACGCTGACAGTCGAGGACGGAGATTTCGTCGCGATCCTCGGCGCGAACGGCGCGGGAAAGACGACCACGTTGCGCGCGATTTCAGGCACAGTCAAGACAAGCGGCGATGTGCTTCTCGACGGCGAGAGGGCCTTTCGGCGCACGCCCGAGTCGATGGCCCGCCGCGGTGTCACGCACGTGCCCGAGGGCCGTGGCACATTTGCGACGCTGTCCGTGCTCGACAATCTCCGCCTTGGCGCCTGGGTGCAGCGTGGGTTGTCGACTCGCGACCTTGCTCACGTGTTCGAGTTCTTCCCTCAACTGTACGAGCGTCGCGACGAGCCGGCGGGCGCCCTGTCGGGCGGCGAGCAGCAGATGCTCGCCGTCGCGCGCGCGATCATGGCGAAGCCGCGCCTGCTGCTGCTCGACGAGCCGTCGCTCGGTCTCGCGCCTCGCGAGGTGGGGGCGATCTTCGAGACGCTGCGGCAGATGAACGAGACCGGGACGACGATCGTCGTCGTCGAGCAGAAGGCGACGGTCGCGTTGTCGTTCGCCCGGCACGCGTACGTGCTCGAGTCGGGACGCGTCGTCCTGGGTGGTGCAACCGCCGACGTGCGATGCGACGAGTCGGTGCGCTCGGCCTATCTGGGGTACTGATGACGAACCTGCTGCAGAACATCGTGAGCGGGCTCGCGTCGGGTTCCATCTACGGCCTGCTCGCGCTCGCGATCGTGCTCATTCACCGCTCGACCGGCGTGATCAACTTCGCGCAGGGGGAGCTCGCGACTCTCTCCGCGTTCATCTGCTGGACGTTGATGGTGCACGGGTGGGCGTTCTGGCCGGCGTTCGGCGCGACGATCGCGCTCTCATTCTTCGGGGGCTTTGCCCTCCAGCAAATGGTGATCGCGCCGACTCAAGGCGGTGCGCAGTTCGGCATCGTGATCTTGACAGTCGGCCTGTTGATCGCGATCAACGGCCTCGACACGTGGATCTGGGGCTCCGTGCCACGGCAGTTCATCGGGCCGTTCTCAAACGCATCGATCAACGTCGGTGGGGTCGCCGTCTCGAAGCAGGACCTCGGCGTGATCGCGGTCTCGATCCTGGCGGTCGTGCTGATCGGCGTTCTGCTCGCGAAGACGAAGGTCGGACTCGGCCTGCGTGCGGCGGCGGCCAACCCGGTCGAAGCGCGGTTTGCCGGCGTCCGCGTCGGTGTCATGCTTGCGATCGGTTGGGGGCTCGCTACCGCTCTCGGCGCGGTTGCCGGTGTGCTCGCCGCACCGTCGCTCTTCCTCGAGCCGAACATGATGGGGACGGTCATTCTCTACTCGCTTGCAGCTGCAGTGCTAGGCGGCGTGGGCTCGCCGGTCGGTGCGGTCCTCGGCGGGCTCGTGCTCGGCGTCCTGCTCAACCTGGTCGGCACGTACGTGGACTGGGTGGACGGCGAGTTGCGGCTCGCGACGGCCCTGGCCGTCATTCTCGCCGTGCTGCTCGTGCGTCCCGCGGGCTTGTTCGGCCGCCCGGTGGTGAGCCGCGTATGAGAGGCCCGTTGGCGCTCGTCGGTGCGGCGGGGGTCGTGCTCGCCCTGCTGCCGATTCCGCTCTCGGAGATTCGAACGGTGCAGCTCACAACGGTCGGCGTCTACTTCATCGCGATCCTTGGGCTCGACTTCCTGGCGGGCTACAGCGGGCAGATCTCCCTCGGCCACGGGGCATTCATGGCCGTGGGGGCGTACACGACGGCGATCCTGATGGTTGATCACGGCATGCGCGACCTCTGGACGATCCCGATCGCAGCCGCCGTCGCGGGCGGCGTGGGTTTGCTCGCCGGCGTGCCGGCGCTGCGCGGCTCGAGGCTCTCCTTCGCGCTGGTGACGTTCGGGCTCGCGATCGCGCTGCCGACGGCGCTGACGAGGTTCGACCACCTCACCGGTGGAGCGACCGGGATCGGGCTGCTCGGCAAGCCGACACAGACCGGGCGGGGGCAGGGCGTCCTGGGGATGACGAACGACCAATTGCACTACGTGCTGACGTGGACGATCGGCGCCGTGCTTTTTTTGCTCGCGCGGTGGCTGCTCACGTCGCGGTTCGGCGATTCGCTGCGTGCGGTGCGCGACAGTGAGCACGCGGCAACCGCATCGGGTCTGAACCGCACCGCCTACAAGCTGACCGCGTTCGGGATCTCGGCCGCGTACGCGGGTGTCGCGGGATCGTTGCTGGCCATCAATCTCGCGTACGTGAGTCCCGGCATGTTCCCCGTTCGGCTTTCACTCTTCTTGCTCGTCGGCGCGGTCGTCGGCTTCTTCGGCTCGATCTGGGGCGCTATCTTCGGGGCGCTGCTGATCGAGTTCCTGGCGGACGTCGTCGGGTTGATCCCGCATGTCGACCCGACGCACGCCGGCCCGACGACGTTCTTCTTCGGCGTGACGCTCGTCGTGCTGATGCTCGTGCGTCCGGCGGTCCAGAAGGTCGCAGCGAGACTGGCGGATCGAGGCTTCTCTCGCGCCCGCAACCTGGTTCGGTCTTGACCAGGTTGCACGAGCGGTCGTCAGGAGCGGCGTCGTGCTCGGATCACGGCATCGACGCCGGTCCCGGCTACCGGCCGTGGTCGGTCGTCGGCGACGAGCAGCTCCCACCGGTCCGGCTCGAGGGCGGCGAGCGCCGCCTCGACCGAGACCTGCACCTGCCCGGCCGCGGCCGTCGCTGCCCCGGTGGCCGGGTCGATCGGGCGATGGCCAACAAGGAACAGCGTCCCGCCGGGAACGACCGCTGCCGCCATCCGCTGAATCATCTCCTCGACCGACCCGGCCACGTGGACGTACAGGCAGACCACAAGGTCGTACTCGTCCCGCTGGGGCGTCCAGCTCGCAAGATCGGCCTCGACCCAGTCGATTCGCTCGGCGACGTCCGGGCCTTCGGCTTCGGCGGTCGACCGCGCGTAAGCCAGGGCCGTCGCGGCGAAGTCGACCGCGGTGACCTGCCATCCGCGCGCAGCGAGCCAGAGCGTGTCGGACCCGTGGCCGCACCCCGCGTCGAGAGCATGGCCCGGACGCAGGTCGCCGACCTCGGCGGTCAGCTGGGCGGTCGGTGGCCGTTGCGCGACGCGATCCCCGTGCTCGCGCAGGGCTTGCGACCAGCGCTCTTCCCAGAAGTCCCGGTCGTAGTCGCTCATGTACCTCCGTGTGTGTGCGGGCAACGCAAACCTGGTTCGGTTTCAACCAGGTTGCCGATGTCCACGGAAGCCCCGCCGGGGCGAGACTCATCGTGCAGCGAATCGTACGCCTAAGTACCTTGACGGTTACGTAACCATTCTGGTACGTTAACTCCGCCGTCAGGATGGCCGCACACCGAGGTTGCCCGCGGAAAACGCGAAGGAAGGAGAACCAAATGACGAGCAACGCACGTGGGAGCGACCGCATTCTTGGGAGCGTGCGCTCAGCAGATGGCAAGGGCATCGTGCACATGGAAGACCGCTACGACACCGATATCGACGACCTATGGGCGGCACTCACGGATCCCCGGCGTCTGGCCCGCTGGATCGGAGAGGTGGAGGGCGACCTGCGCGTCGGCGGTGAGTTCCGCACACACTTCTTCGCCAGTGGAGCGCAAAGCACGGGCCGCGTGGAAGCGTGCGACCCCCCAAAGCGGCTACTGGTGCAGACCAGGCACCTGGACGCGCAGTACGAGCTCGTCATCGAGGCGACACTGACCCCTGACGGCGACCGAACCATTCTGGTCGTCGAGGAACGGGGCATGCCTCTCGACCTGCTGCATGGCTACGGGGCCGGGGTCCAGATCCATTTCGAACATCTCGCCGACCATCTCGCCGGGCGTGAGCCGCGCGACCTCGAGGACAGTGACATCGAGGCGCGCTGGGAAGCGCTTGCTCCTGCCTACCAAGACCTCGCAACAACTGCGCGCGCGGCAGGCCTCACAAGCGGATCCTAGAGCGGCTGCGACCTGCACCGACTACCCGATCCAGAAGCTCGAGTACGGCGGTGCCCAGCCGAAGAGGTCGAACGCGGCGATTGCGTTCCCGGCAACGCCTCCCGCCGGTGAGCCGGAGAATCCATGACGGAATCGCACTAAAGGGGCGCCGTTTCGACGGCGCCCCTTTTGCGGCGGGGCCAAGTGCAGGCACCCAGGTGACGTGCGCGCTCGAAGCCGATGCTGTTACAAGGCTGAGAGGTAGGCGTTCAGCTTCTCGATGTCGAATCCATGCAACCCGGTCCCGTCGCTGCGCAACTCTTCCGGCGTGATGTACGCCCAAGCCTCATCGTTGTACTGCTCGTAGAAGGCCTTGGTGAAGAACTGTCGCTTGGCCCACGTGATCGCGGTCGCCTGGTCCGGAGCGTGGAGCGAACCGACGACGGGCACGTAGTGGCCGCCTTCGATCTTCGCCCCTTCGACCGGATCCCAGGGCTCGCCGGCGTGGAACTGATCCATCGCGCTATCCGGGAACTCGAAGCCGATCCCCACGGCGCCGAAGATGTAGGCGGCCTGCTCGAGGTGCTGCCAGTTCTTCGGATCGAGCGACACGTATGCACCGATCATGTGGCGGCTGCCGGCTGCGTCGACGACACCCGTCTTACGCCGGTAGTCGAGCGCGTTATGGACGTTCGTGCCTTTGTCGGAGCTGGGATCGTTTCGATTGAAGCCCGTCGCCGCCGCGTAATCGGTGAGAACAGCGTCGTCGTCGAACGCGACGTCGACGTTGTGAATCACCTTGTTCAGCAGCATGTGCTCGTGTGCAGCTCCCGCCCAAACACAATCGCCGTAGAGATCGTTACCGAGCATCTTCCAGTCGCTGTACGCGTCCCCGTGGCCGAAGCGCGACGGCGTCGACGGCAGACTGATCGCCGCCGTGAACTCCGCGAACTTGAAGTCTCTCGGTTGCGGCGCAGCCGGTAGCTTGCCCAGCTTCAACTCTGGCATGTTCCCTCCCTTTCGCTCGTCGAGCCCGCGCAGGTTCCTCGCGGACACTTCTCCTCACTTCGAGGTCCCGCGCGGCGGTCGCGCCACCGCAGAGACCTACGACGTGGCGCCGCTCGACCTGGATTCACCTTCGATCATCCCGCGCCCGCCCTGCGCGGTCAAGAATCGGCGCGCGGCGCTTCCGAGGAACCAGATCGAACGCTCGGGCACCGTCTTCCACGCAGCCCTGATCTTCGTTAGATTCGCTTCAGATGGGACGCACGAGAAGGGCATTCGTCTGGGCAAGCTTCGTGCTCGCGGCGGTCGTCGTCGCCGGTGTGATCGTGCAGATCTATCTGATCACGGCGTGGATCTTCGGCGAAGGGGGCGCGCTGACCGCTCACAAGGACCTGGGTGGGATCGTCCACCCGATCGAGATCCTGGTCTTCATCGCGGGTCTCGTCGGCTGGTGGGGCCGTTGGCGCTACGTCGCCTGGTCGTTCGCACTCGCGCTGCTCGGAACGATCCAGGTCGCCTTGGTCGGCGATCTGAACGACCCCGCGAACGGGTATCTGCATGGCCTTCACGGCGGGCTTGCGCTGTTCGTCGCAGCCTTGGCCGCAGGCATCGCGTGGCGCGAGGCACGCGCGCTCGGGCTGCGCTCGGGCGACCGCCGAGGCCCCGTCTCGGCCTAGGCCGGGCTCAGCCGCCGGTCAGATCCTGGAACGCGGGCTCGCTTCGGATCGGGCTACCGCACGCACGCAATCCCACAGCTCAGCGGGGGTCGGCGCGCATCAGCACCGAGTGCAGATCGGCCGTGCCGAAGCCGCCAGGCTTCGTCGGGCTCGCGCCGTCACGAGGCTGGTTCGCGCAACGTGCGCGACGCAGGGTGCCGAGGCGCGAGGTGCGCTCGAGACGATACGGCGACGCGGTGGGGGTGGAGGTGGGGTGCGGGTGCGGGGGTGGTGTGATGGTGGGTTGTGTGATGGGAGTGGGGAGGTGGGTGAGATGAGGAGAAGGTAGGATCGAGGTGGGAGACGCGAGTGCCGCCTGGCGCGGGCCTCTAGTCGGCCCACCAGTCGCGCTGGCCCTCGACATCTCCGCGCGGGTCCTCGCCAAGGTTCGGCGCGCCGATGACGAGGATCTCGAGGCCCTCCGGCCCGGCCTCGTAGCCTCGCCACGTACCCGGCGGGACCCGCACCGCGTCCCATTTCTCGAGGTCGACGACCTCGTCGTCGACCTTCATCCGGCCGCCCCCGCTGAGGACCACGTACACCTCCTCTTGCTTCTCGTGCGTGTGGCCGTACGGAAAGCGATAGTTGGGCGGGACGCGCTGGTAGCTCAGGCCGGAGCTCTCGAGGTCGAGCGCCTTTGTCGCGGCGCGGAACTCCAGGTCCGGCGCGCCGTCGAACCTCGAGCCGATGTCTTCCAGATCGTCCTTGATGTTTGTGAGCGTGAACGGCACGGCGCGATCCTATGCACCCGGACGACGAGGCTGTTGGCATCGCCGACTCTTGCGAGCGCCGTTCGTCGAGGGTTCGCGGCCGTTCAAAGAGCATCGTTTGACCCGAGCCCGGCGGGGTGCGCAGGCTGCGGCTACGAGTAGGAAGACGAGCCACAGCAAGGAGGCAGGACATGGCCAGGATCAGGTATGACGAGCAGACTGCTGCAGCGTTCAAGGCGGTCCGCGAGGTCCCGCGCGACGGGCTCTCGGAGTGGCGCGAGGCGGTGCGACGTCACGTGCGGCCGTCGCAGGGGATGACGCTGGTCGACATCGGCGCGGGGACGGGTGCGTTCTCCGCTGCCTTCACCGACTGGTTCGACCTCAGCGTCATCGCAGTCGAGCCGTCGGCCGCGATGCGAGACCAGATCCCGCAGACACCGGCCATCCGAGTGCTGGAAGGAAATGCGAGCGCCCTGCCGCTGCCAGACGAATCGGCAGATGCCGCCTGGCTCTCGCTTGTCATACACCACGTGCCAGACCTACGAGTCGCTGCAGACGAGATCCGTCGTGTTCTCCGCCCCGGTGCCCCCGTCCTCATCCGACAAGGCTTCCCCGACAGATACGAGCCCACGGGGAACCTGAAGCTCGACGGGATCGAACTCGTCCGCTGGTTCCCCGAGACCGCTCGGACGATCGACACCTTCCCCTCGGTCAAGGAGACGTGCGAGGCGTTCGCGACAGCCGGATTCCAGCAGGACGCTCTCGAGCAGGTTCGGGAGACGTATCCGACCAGCCTCTGTGAGTTCCTCGGCCAGGTGGACACGTTCCGCCATGCCGACACCACCATGCGCCAACTCACCGAGGACGAGTTCCTCCGCGGAAAAGAACGTCTCCGCCGTGCCGTGCGACATGCTGAAGACGCAGCGACCCAGGAGATCAGAAGCAACTGGCTCGATCTGCTGGTTCTGCGCTGAGCGGTTCGATGCCGACGCGCTGGGGCATAGGCTCGAGGTGGAGATGACGAGCAGGGCTCGGCCGTGCTGAAGGGGCGCTGCGCATGCAACGCCGTTGCGTTCGAGGTCTCGGACGAGTTCGTCGTCGCCTACAACTGCCACTGCTCGAACTGCCGCGCGGCGACAGGCTCGGTCTTCTTGCCCTGGGGCGAGATCCAGCCTGAGAAGCTCACCGTGACCAAGGGCGCGGATTCGTTGCTTCTGGTTGGCGATGCCGACGGCCACCACGCGACGCGCTGCGAGAAGTGCTTCTCGCTGCTCTACTGGACGGGCTATGAAGGGAAGATCCGTGTGCCGTATGGATCACTGATCGAGGAGCCGACGCTCAAGCCGACGGCGCACATGTTCGTCGGCTCGAAGGCCACGTGGTACGAGATCCTCGACGACCTGCCTCAGTACGAGGAGTCCCCGTGGTCGTGATCGGCTGATCCGATGCAACGCAACCAGGTTGCAACACCGGATGCGTGAGATCATCGGAGCCACGTGATCGAGAAGACGACCATCGTGTTCGAGCACGAGTTGCTGGACGGGCTCGAGCACCCGGCGTTTGTCGCGCGCGGTGAGGCGGGCGAGGGGCCAAAGCTGTCGCTGATCGGGGGGATCCATGGCTGCGAATACTCGTCGATCGCGGCGGTCACGCGGTTCATGAAAGAGCTCGACACGAGCCGGCTGACGGGGACGATCACGGCGGTGCCGGTGGTGAGCATGGAGTCGTTCAGGCAACGCTCGCCGTTCGTCGTGCCGATCGACGGGAAGAACTTGAATCGGTGCTTTCCGGGCTCGTACGACGGCACGTACACCGACGTGCTCGCGCGGTCGATCTACGAGACGCTGATCGAGCCGGCCGACGTGCTGATCGACCTTCACGGCGGCGATCAGGTCGAGGCCCTGGAGCCGTTCGCCATCTACGAGTCCTCGGCGGTCGAGGCGAAAGCGGACCAGATTGCAGTCGCGTTCAACCTCCCGTACGTCGTGCGGGAGGAGCGGACGGCGGGCGGCCTCGGAGGCATGACCTCGAGCGCCGCGGCACACGCTGGCATTCCTGGCGTGATCGCGGAGGCGGGCGGACGTGGCCTGCTCGAGGAGAGCGCGACGGCGATGCTCGCGGCGGGTGTACGGAATGCCCTGCAAACCCTCGGGATGCTTCCGGGCGAGCCGGACCCGCGTCCGGCCGGCCAGCGCCGGGTCGGGAACTTCGCGTGGCTGCGCTCGACCGAGGCCGGCTGGTGGCAGTGGACGGTCGAGGCCGGGGAAGAGGTGACCGACGGTCAGGTTGTCGGACGCGTCAGTGATCTGTGGGGCGATGTGCGCGAAGAGATTGTCGCGCCCCAGGACGGCGTAGTGCTGTTCATCACCTCGAGCCCTGCAGTCACCGCTGACGGTCTTCTGCTCGGGCTCGGCGGAGATCTGCGGGCGACGTAGCTCGTCGAGATGCTCGCTGACCTGCCGGCCCCGAAGATCGCCGCCGCGTCGGCAGTCTCGGGCAGGCATGATCCTGCCGTGGATCCGGCAGCGAAGTAGCGGTTTGGCGCGGTGAGCAGCCGCGCATATCCGGCGCAGTCATGCCGACGCCCGTACTCCGGGTGCTCCGGCGCTGCGCGTCTACCGCTACGACTCGGAGGTACCACGCATGAATCGTCAGAACCTCTTCTCCGATACCTGGGACGGAGAGGACGAAGAGTTCAAGACTCGTCAACGGATCTTCTGGCGGCCCGACAACGCCAAGCTGGGCGCAACGCTGTACGAGCTCGCTCCCGGCGCGCCTGCGCCGCGGCTGCATATGCACTTCGGCGGCGAGGAGATGTTCTTCGTTCTCGGCGGTCGTCCCCTCTTTCGGAACCAACATGGCGTAGAGGAGTTGGCTGCGGGCGACTTCGTCTTCTGCCCAGAGGGACGCGCCGGCCTGCATACGTTCAGCAACCCGAGCGACGAACCGGCTCGGATCCTCGCGATCAGCGCGGGGAACTTTCCGGACGTCGTCGCCTACCCCGAAGACGGATACGCCTGGGTGGCGACTCGCGACCCCGATCCCGAGCTGCTCGCGAGAGGCGGCGACCCCGGCATCATCGCCCGCTTCGAGATCCCGATCGAGTAACGGCTCGGACGTCCCATCCGCAGAACAGAAGGGGCCGCGCGAGCGGCCTCTTCGCTTGTTTGGCCCAGAGTGCGTTCGTGAACGCGCGCCGGTCGCTATGCTCACGCCCCGTTGGGCGACCGGCTTCGTCCGTTGTGGGACTTCGACGACCTCGATGCGAGCGAGGGGCGCCTTCGCGCCCAGCTCGAGTACGAGACGACGGACGCCGGCCGGGCGGAGGTGCTGACGCAGCTTGCGCGCGTCGAGGGTCTGCGCGGTCGCTTCGAGCTGTGCGACGCGCTACTCGACGAAGCTGAGGCGCTCGGTGGGGCCGATGTGCGGGTGCGGCTCGAACGCGGGCGGCGAGAGCGCTCGTCGGGGCGGCCGGGGGCGGGTGTCGCGCAGTTCGAGCAGGCGTTCGAGCTGGCCCGCGCGAGCGGTGACGATGTGCTCGCGGTCGATTCGGCGCACATGCTTGCGATTGTCGGCGACAGTGAGCGATGGACGGCACGCGCAGTCGACATCGCCGCGGCGTCAGACGATCCGGGCGTTCGCTACTGGCTCGGCCCGCTGTACAACAACGTGGGTTGGTCACGATACGAAGCGGGAGATGCGGCGGGCGCACTTGAGGCGTTCGAGCTCGCACTCGCCTCCCGTGAGCGTGACGATCCGCGCCCACACTCGCGCGAGATCGCTCGGTATGCGGTCGGCAAGGCGCTGCGCGCGCTCGGGCGCTCGGATGAGGCAGCGGCGGCGCTCGAGGAGTGCGTCGCCTGGGCAGCCGAGGCGGGAGTTGAAGACGGCTATTTCCACGAGGAGCTGGCCGAGGCCTACGCCGTGCTCGGCCGCGACGTCGATGCGCGCGCGCAGGCTCGCCGCGCGCTCGAGCTCGCATCCGACGACGAGGACCCCTCGCGCGTCACGCGTCTGCGCGACCTGTCAAGCGGGGCCGACTCAGCTGGCTAGGCTCGAGATGAATCGCTCGACAGCGATGCTCACCGCATTGGAGCGGATGGACTCGTAGAGATCGAAGACGTGATGGGCGCCGGGCAGCTCGACGTACTCGACCGAGTCGCTCGAGCCGACGCGCATTCGCTCGACGAATTCTCGGGCGTATGACGGCTCGACCAGCAGGTCGTTCTGTCCGTGGAGCACCAGAATCGGTGGCTGCGGCCGCTCCGGCATGAGAGCGCCGTAGTAGCCGTACCGGCCGACGATGCCGGCGACGCCGTTCGCGCCGGCGTTCACTGCATCGACCGACAGATACGCGCCGCTCGAGCCGCCGACGAGAAAGATCCGCTCCGGATCGCCGCCGTAGTCGCGCGCGTGCGACCGCACCCACTCGATCGCGGCCAGAGCGTCGGCGAGCTGTTCGTCGTAGCCGACGTGCGGACGCAGCCGGTAGTTCGCGCTCGCGCAGACCATGCCCCGGGTGACCAGATGCCCGATCAGCGGTCTGGCCTCGCGGCGCTTGTTGCCCGAATGGAAGCCGCCGCCATGGAAGTGCAGCACCACCGGCACGCCGGTTGGCCGGTCGCGGCGGTGGTAGACGTCGAGGTTGCGGCGCGGGCCCTCGCCGTACGCGAGGTTGCGGACTCGCACCGCGTCGCGCCGGAACGCCGGCAGCGGCGCCAGCAGAATCCGACGCCAGGGCCGGTGTACCGGCGTCGGATTATGGAGTGCCGCGTCAGCCCGAAGCGCGCGCCGGACGATCACCACAAGCCCGGCGAGCGCGACGACCACTGCGAGTCCGACGATGACGCCGCCGACGGAATCAAGATCACCTTGCGCGAGTGCAAGCGCGGTCGATGCGATCAGCAGGCAGCCGGCGAGGAACGGCAGCTCACTGAGCACCAACGCCGGGACTTGCGCGAGTACGCCAAGCCGTCGCCACGAGGTGAGGGCGCAGGCCGTGGCCCAGCCCACAAGGACGACCGAGGCCAGCAGACCGATCGGCACCTAGGTGACCGAAGCCGGTCTCATTTCACGGCCTTCTTGACAAGGGCGCGGAGCTTCGCCTCGTCGGCGGCAGTCAAGTTCTTCAGGGCAAACGCGATCGGCCACATCTCGCCCTGGTCGAGATTCGCGCTGTCGTTGAAGCCGAACATCGCATACCGCTCCTTGAACTTGCCTGCGTTGCGGAAGAAGCAGACGACCTTGCCGTCTTTCGCATACGCGGGCATCCCGTACCAGGTCTTCGGCGAGAGTTCCGGCGCGCTCTCCTTGATGAGCGCGTGGAGCCGCTTGCCGAGCTTGCGATCCTGCGGCGACATCTCGGCGAGCGCAGCTTGCACGGCGGTTTCGCCGTCCTCGGCCGCTTTCAGCTCTTTCGCGCGCGCCCTCATCGCGGCCTTCTCCTCGGCCGAGAAACCTGCTTGCGTTGTGCTCTTCTTTGCCGTGGGGCTCATCCTGCTCCTTTCGTTCGATCGACCTTCTCCGTCATACAACACCAACCTGGTTCGGTCTTGGCTGTTCGAAGCTCGGCCGCAACCTGGTTCGGTTTTGACCAGGTTGCCGAGTTTCGACCTGCCACGGACGCCCGCGGAGGAAACTCGTCAACCTGGTTCAGGGAGCGAAACCAGGTTGAGAACGCGGAACCAGGTTGAGGCGATGCGCGCCGCGTAGGCTCGCGCGATGGATCGACCTCCGTTGGATCTCACGTCCTCCAAGGCGCTTGCGGTTGAGGCTGCGCGGCACTGGGGCATCGAGCTCGGGCCGCCGTTTGCGATGTCGAACGTGTCGTACGTCGCGCCGGCGGGCGATCTGGTCGTGAAGGTCGCGTGGGACGGCGACGACGAGTCGCTGCACGAGCCGGATGCACTCGAGTTGTGGGACGGCGGCGGGGCCGTGCGCCTTCGAGGTCGTTTCGGGCGAGCTCTCCTGGAGGAACGGGCGTTCCCCGGCGACGATCTCGCGACGCTGGCCGAGGCCGACTCGACGGCAATCGCCGTCGACGTCGCATCGAGACTCTGGCGCTCCGCGCAGCCGCCCTTCCGACCGGTGCTGACCGAGGTTCGGCGTTGGCTCGATCGCGCGGGGGACGAAGGGAGTGAGCTCGTCCCGCTTGCACGCGAACTCCTTGCCGAGGTTGGTGAGCCGATGAGCTGGGTCGTGCACGGCGACTTTCACCATCACAACATCCTTCGCCACGGTGAGCGTTACGTCGCGATCGACCCGAAGCCGTATGCGGCCGAGCGTGAGTACGACGTTCCGTCCTTCCTCTGGAACCCGATGAACAATCGGCTCGAGGACCGCGACCAGATCGAAGCGCGAATCGCGGCGTTCGTCGCAGCGGGGCTCGACGATTACCGGATTCGCGCCTGGACGGTGATTCGCGGCGCGTATCTTCGCCCGGGCTACGCAGCACGCATCCGGAGTCTTCTCTAGCGGTCGCGCGCGGCTTGTGCTTTCGATCCTGCGGTTTTCGACTGCTCCAGGCGTGGTAGGAGATCGGCATGACCGAGCTACTGCTCTTCCACCACGCACAGGGCCAGACACCGGGATTCCTCGCGTTCGCCGACGAGCTGCGCGCTGCCGGGCACGTCGTTCACGCCCCCGATCTCTACGACGGCAAGACGTTCACCGACCTCGACGAAGGCGTCGGCTACGCGCGGGAGGTTGGCTTCGGGACGATCAGCGAGCGTGGCCGAGGCGCCGCCGACGAACTACCGAACGAGCTCGTCTATGCCGGTTTCTCGCTCGGAGTGCTGCCGGCGCAGATGCTGGCCCAGACGCGTCCGGGAGCCAAGGGAGCGCTGTTGTTCAGCGCGGCGTTCCCGGCGGCAGAGTTCGGCGGCTCCTGGCCGCCGCAAGTCCCTTTGCAGATCCACATGATGGAGGACGACGAGTGGGCCGTCGAAGACCTGCCGGCCGCGCGCGAACTGGTCGAGGCGAACGACCGCGCAGAGCTGTTCCTCTATTCCGGCGATCGACACCTGTTCGCCGACAGCAGTTTGCCGGACTACGACGAGAGCGCCGCGACGCTGCTCCAGCGACGCGTGCTCGAATTCTTGACGGACTGTCAGAGCTAGTCGAGCGAGGGCGCCGTCGCGTACTCCTCGTCCGTGACGCGGTCGCCCCAGGTGACGAAGTTGCCTTCGCCGTCGGCCTGGTGCATTGCGATGTGAGTCATGAACCGGCTCGGCGCGGCGCCGTGCCAATGGTCCTCACCCGGTTCGAAGAAGACGCGATCCCCCGGCCGGATCGCCTCGATCGGGCCGCCGCGCCGCTGGCAGAGGCCGACCCCCTCCGTCACCAGGATCGTCTGGCCGCGCGGGTGGGTATGCCACACGGTCCGAGCGCCCGGTGTGAAGTGGACGCTCGCCCCGGCGATTTGCGAGCCGTCAGCGGGTGCCGCCACCGTGTCGATGTAGACATCGCCCGTGAACCAATCGCCCGGCCCCCGGCCGGTCTCGCTGTTTCTCGTGATGTGCATCTTGGGCCTCCAGTTGTTCGTCAGCTCGCAAGGGATGCAAGCGCAGCGGGCGCGGGTCGTTCGTCGAGGCGCCGCCTGATTGCAGCGGCGCATTCAGCCGCTGTGTGGGTCGAAGTATCCACGTCGAGGTCGTAGGTCCAGTGGGCGTGCACCTCGTGCTGCCAGCGCAGCACAGGCTCCGGCACCGGTTCTCCCTCGGGGGTGGTGACGTACGCGTCTGCGGCGGATGCCCGTCGCCGCTGCATGATCGTTTGGACATCGCACCGAACGCCGACGAAGATCACCGGGATCCCGGTGAGCCGGCGCGCTGCATCCAGAGCGACGGCAGGGTCGTACAGGCCGACGTCAACGACGACGTTCAACCCGAGTCGCGCGTGCGCCGCCACCGATTCCCAGAGCGCGGAGTAGAGGATCGGTATCACGGCCGCCGCAGGATGATTGGTCTCTCCCGGCCGAAGACCGATACCCGGCTGGAGCTCGCGCGGTGTCATCGAGCGAGCGGCATCGACGCCGAGGTTGATCCATGTTCCCGACAAGGTCTCTTGTACTGCGGACGCGATCGTCGATTTGCCGGACCTGGGTGCACCGTTGAGGATCACGACCTGTCCGGGTGTCGCAGCGATGCTCACCGCGTCGACCCGATCTCAGCTGTCCGCCGGCTCATGCTCGGCGAGCCATGCCTTTGCGATGCGCTTGTGTGCGCGGGTGAGCCACGCATCGACGACCACATCGCGAAGCTCGTCGCGCTCGAGCCGGGCGAGATCCGGAATCCGGATCAGCACCGCCGGGTAGCCGTTGAAGTGGGGGGTCGTGAAGAAGATGCCTCGCGGGTCTGCGAGGGCGAGCTCCTTCGCCTCTGGGCCGTCGACCTTGAACATGAGCACGTCGTCGAGCCTGTCCCCGGTGGCGGGATCGACCGCGTCGGGGCGGCGGCTGCGGTGAAAGCAGAACAGCTTGCCGTGCGCGAGATAGGAGGGCCGGCCGTCCTCCGCGAGCTCCTTCGTCGTTTCGGGCAGCGCGAGGGCGAGCTCGTCCAGGTCGGCCATCGTCGCCATGTCCATGGATGATCCCAAACCCGGCTGCGAGGAAGGAACGCGGCCGTGTAAATCGAACTGGTCCGGCTCGTGCGCAGGGGCATTGTTCTCATTTGTGCGCTCGGGGCGTTTGTTGTCGCCCCGGCCGTTCACGCTGCCGTAAACCCCCAGATCGCGGGACTCCAGGTCGCGTTACGGGCACACGGTCTCTATCTCGCGCAGATCGACGGCCTGGCCGGGCCGCGAACCGCCGCGGCGGTCGAGGCGTTCCAAACCCGCCACGGGCTCCGGCACGGGCCGGCCGATGCGCGAATGCGCGCGGCGCTCGGGCCACTCGGACGGCCCCTCTTCGGCACACGGACGCTGCGCCCCGGCGACTTCGGCTGGGACGTGTCGGTGCTCCAGTTCCTGTTGACGCGGCGCGGCGTCTACACCGGTGCGCTCGACGGCTACCTCGGAAAGGAGACGGCGGCCGCGCTCCGCCGCTATCAGCGGCAGCTGCACCTGTCGAGCGATGCGGTGATGGGCCCGCGCACACTCTCGGCGATCGTCCATCGCGATCGCGTGCCGGTACGCGCCCGGCCCGTCTCGTCACCATCCGCCATCCACATCGTTCAGTCCGGCGACACGCTCACCGCGCTGGCTGCGCGTTACGGGACGACGATCGGCGCCCTGGCGGCCGCCAATCGCATCGACGCTGCGAAGGCGATCGTGATCGGCCAGCACCTCCGGCTCCCGATCTCGATGACCGCGCTCGATCCGCCAAAGGCAGACGTGCGGTCGATGCTCGACGCCTGGTCGGCGCGTCTCGGTGTCGACCCGCACCTCGTACGAGCGCTCGCCTGGATGGAATCCGGGTTCCAGACGCGCCTCGTGTCGGACGCCGGTGCGCGCGGGGTGCTTCAGACCCTTCCGACAACTCGGGCGTATGTCGAGACCGTGCTCGCCGGCCGGCAGCTTCCGCACACGGTCGACGGCGATGTCGAGGTGGGAGTGCTCTACATCCGGCATCTGCTGCAGGTCTTCAACGGCAACGAGCGTCTCGCGCTCGCCGGCTGGTACCAGGGCGAACGGGCGGTGAAGGAGCACGGGCTGTACAAGGTCACGAAGCCGTTCGTCGCGAATGTGCTCGCCTTGCAAACGCGCATGTAGCGTGCTCGGGCGATGAAGCTCGCTCGGAAGTTCACCGTCTGCGCGTTGCTCGCCACTCTTCTCCTCGCCCCGCTGGCCGCTGCTTCGCGCGTGGGGCCCGAGCCTTACCGCCGTCCGCACGTGCCAATGCGCTGGGAACAGCGTCGCGCGATCACGCAGCTCCTTCAGCGCGGGCAGCCGGTGTTCTGCGGTAACGACCGCGGGAACGCGGTGGCGCTGACCTTCGACGACGGGCCGGGGCCGTACACCGAGCAGATCGGCGCATTGCTCCGCGCCGCTGGTGCACGCGCGACGTTCTTCCTGATCGGCAACCGTCTCCGGTACTGGCCGGGCGGTGCGCGCGCCGACGCGTCAATCGGCACGGTGGGCAACCACACCTGGTCGCATCCCCATCTGCCGCTGCTACCGCGCCGCCTCGTCTGGCTCGAGCTCTCGCGGACACAGTGGGCGATCAAAGCAGCGATGGGGTCGAAGCCACGAATCTTCCGCGCCCCATACGAACAGCACTCGCCGATGACCGACGCCGTCGCCCGCTCACTCGGGCTGCTGCAAGTGCTGTGGTCGGTCGATTCGCACGACGACGCGAAGAACGCGCAGGCGAGTCGCGTCGTCCGGACCGTGGTGGCTGGACTTCATCCCGGCGCGATCATTCTGATGCACGACATCCATCCCTGGACACTGCAGGCTCTGCCGCGGATCCTGACGGCGATCCGGTTGCGCGGCCTGCGCGCGGTGACGGTCCCGGAACTGCTCGCGCTGCAGCCCCCGGCGCGAAGCCAGCACTGCCCGTACCCGGAGGCTCTCGGGCCGCGGCGGTGAGCGAAGGCCTTCGTCCCCGACCTGGTTTCGCCCTCTGAACCAGGTTGATGAATCTTCACGTCTCCCTCATGCAGCCTTGACCTGAGTGGAAGAGGCTCTGCCCGTAGCATGAATCGCTCCAGCCTTCTCCTCGCCCTGGTTCTCGGAGCCGCCGCGCTTGCCGGCGTCGCAACCGCCGCGCCCGGCACGGCCGCCACCCCGACGCCGATTCCGGGTATCCGCTCGCCGTCCGGGAACATCCGCTGTCTCGACGTCCCTCCGCCGCGCGGCGCGCCAACCCCGATCCTCCTCTGCTCGATCGGACACGCGAACTACTCGGCCGAGCTGCAGCACCAGTGCTCCGCGATGCCGGCAGGCGTCGACTGGCACGGCTTCGAGCTCTCGCCCACGCGTGCGGGACAGGTCACTTGCAGCGGCGGCATCCTCTACGACCCGAGTACCCAGCGGCCCGTGTACTCGACCCTCGCCTACGGCAAGACCTGGCGGCGCGGGCCGTTCACGTGTGTCTCGCGCCTACGAGGCATGACGTGCACGACCACACACGCTCACGGTCTCTTCGTCTCCCGCCAGTCGTGGCGGGCCTGGTAGCCGCTCATGCCTCGAGCGCAAGCAGGTCGTCGACCGTCTCGCGCCGGCGGATGAGACGCACGTGGCCGTCGGCGACGAGGACGGCGGCGGGACGAGGGACGGCGTTGTACGTCGAGCTCATCGCCAGCGTGTAGGCGCCCGTCACGGGCACGGCGAGTAGGTCGCCGCGCCGTGGCGCGGGCAGCTCGACACGCTCGATCAGCACGTCGCCCGACTCGCAATGCTTGCCTGCTACCGCGTACACACCCGCCGCCGGCTCGTCGGCACGGTTCGCGAGCAGTGCGGTGTAGCGCGCGTTGTACATCGCGGGGCGCGGATTGTCCGACATACCGCCGTCGACGGTGACGTAGGTCGTCGCTGCGCTCGCCTTCTTCACGACGCCGACCGTGTACAGCGTCACGCCGGCGCGCGAGACAAGCGACCGGCCTGGCTCGAGAATCAGGTTCGGCGCTGCGAGTCCCTGCAGCTGGAACGAGCGCCCTAGCTCACCCACCATCCCGCCGATGAACTCGGCGATCGTGAACGACGGCTCCTCGAGCACGTGCCGCACGCCGAGCCCGCCTCCCAGGTCGATCGTGCGCGGTGTCCAGTCGTGCTCCGCGCGGAGGCGCGCGGCGAAGCCGGCAATCCAGTCGACCGTCATCAGCGACGCGCCGAAGTGCATGAGCTGGGAGCCGACATGTACGTGCAAGCCCTCTGCCTCAGGCAGGCGGCGAATCGCCTCGACTGCGTCCTCTGGCGGCAGCCCGAACTTCGAGCCGTGGTGGGCTGTCTTCACGGCCTCGTGAGTGTCTGCCTCGATCCCGGGTGTGACGCGGACGAGGAAGCGCGTGCCGCCGAGCAGCCGTGCGCGCTCGAGCTCGTCGAGTGAGTCGAGAACGATCAGGGCGTTCGCATCCGTGGCGCGGCGCAGTAGCTCGTCCTCCTTGTTATTGCCGTGGATGACCATGCGATCGCCCGGAATGCCCGCACGCAACGCGAACTCGAGCTCACCGACCGTCGAGACGTCTGCGCCGACGCCCTCCTCAGCGAGCAGCCGCAACACCGCGACCGACGGGAACGCCTTCGTTCCGTAGGCGACGAGCGCGCCCGGCGCCGCTGACGCGTAGGCACGCGCCTGAGCCCGCAGCGTCGCCTCGTCGTAGACGACGACCGGCGTCCCGAACTCATGCGCGAGCTCGCTCGCGCGGATCCCGCCGAGCAAGAGCTCGCCGCCCTCGACGGATGCGGTGTCCGGCAAAAGCTCGTTGACCACGTCAGGCATTGTGCTGATGCCGTGCTCTCAGCGCTTGCAGACCTCTCGTATCGCCGGGCGCGAACGATCGTTGCCGTGGCCGCCGCTCTCGCGATCGCCGCGGCGCTCTTCGGCGCATCGACGCCGAAAAGGCTCACTTCGAGCGACAACGACTTCCAGGATCGAAGCTCACAGAGCTTTCAGACGCTCGCTGAGCTCTCGCGGGTGAGCGGTGTCGTCCCCGGGCCGTCGATCCTGGTCGTCGGCTCGCCGGCCGAGGCCCAGGTCGCGGCCGCGCGCTTGCGGCGAGAACCGACGATCGCTCTCGTCGCCCCTCGCGTCGCGGTCGGCGCCGGCGGTCGGCTCGTGCTCGTCGCGGCGTGGTTCAAGACGACAGCGACCACGCGGGGTCAGGTGGCCAGCCGTCTCGCGCGAACGTTGCCAGGCGAGGTCGGAGGCGCACAGGTCGCGGACGAGCAGGTGAGAACGCAGACCGAGCACGACCTCCTGCGTGCGGAGCTGATCGCGTTTCCACTGCTTCTGCTGCTTGCGCTCTGGATCTTCCGCGGCCTGGTCGCGGCTCTCCTGCCCGTGGCAGCCGGGTTGCTCTCGATCTTCATGACGCTCGCGCTGCTGCGGCTCGTGAACCAGGTGCAGCCGATCTCGGTCTTCGCTCTCAACCTCGTCACCGGCGCGGGTCTCGGGCTTGCGATCGACTACAGCTTGCTGCTCGTCTCGCGGTTTCGTGAGGAGCTCGTTCGCGTCGGCCCGGGGTTGGAGGCGGTGCGGGCGACCCTGACGACCGCCGGGCGGACCGTTGCTTTCAGTGCCGTCACCGTCGCCGTCGCGTTCGCGTCGCTCCTCGTCTTTCCGCTGCCGTTCCTGCGCTCGATGGCGATCGGCGGGATGATCGTGGCGCCGCTCGCGGGCGCCGTCGCATTGCTGTTGCTGCCGGCGCTCTTCGTGCTGCTCGGCGAGCGCGTGAACTCGCTTGCTCCCCAAAGCTGGCAGCGGGCAGCCGAGCGGGCAGCACGGCCGGACGAGCACGGCGGCTGGTACCGCTACGCGCACTGGGTGATGCGCCGCCCGGTGCGCATCGCTCTCGCGTCCTCGGCCCTCCTGATCGTGCTTGGGTTGCCGGCGCTGGGTGTGCGCTTCATCGGTGTCGACGCCAGCGTCCTGCCGACGAGCACGAGCGCCCGTCGCACGAGCGACACGCTCACCACGTCGTTCGCCAGCGGGCTCGACTCGCCGCTGCACGTCGCGATCGCGGCTGCCGACCCGGCGCCCGCTGCGGCCGCGATCAGACGCTTGCCGGACATCGCTTCGATGGCACGCCCCAACCGCGTCGGCCCGCGGCTCTGGTCGGTCGACGTGATTCCGCGGGCCGACGCGATGAGCGGCTCGACGAAGGATCTCGTGCGCAGCATCCGGCGGATCCCAGCGGCCTCCGTGACCGGTCGCACGGCGTGGTACCTCGACACGGCCGCCAGCCTGCGGCGCAACATCCCGCGGGCGCTCGGCGTCCTCGTCGTCTCGACGCTCGTGCTGCTCTTCATCGTCACCCGGTCCGTCGTGCTGCCGTTCAAGACGCTCGTCATGAACGTCCTCGGGCTGTCGGCGGCGTTCGGGATGCTCGTCTACGTGTTCCAGGACGGGCGCCTGGAAGGCCTGCTCGGCTACCGGAGTCAGGGCGCACTCGATCTCACGCAGCCGGTGTTGCTGATCGCGATTGCGTTTGGGCTTGCAACCGACTACGGGGTCTTCTTGCTTTCGCGGATCAAAGAGGCGCACGACTCGGGGCTGCCGAACCGCGAAGCTGTCGCGCTTGGGCTCGAGCGGACGGGACGCGTCGTCACGTCCGCGGCGTTGCTCTTCTGCGTCGCCGTCGGGGCGTTTGCGACCTCTGGGATCCTCCTCGTGAAGGAGCTCGGGCTCGGCATCGCCGTCGCGGTGGCGGTCGACGCCTCGCTCGTCCGCGCGCTCCTCGTGCCGAGCCTGATGGCGCTTCTCGGCGAGTGGAACTGGTGGCTGCCGGCTCCACTCCGCCGCTTTCGCCGCTAAGATTCAGGGCGTGGAGTGGCTGCTTAGCTAGCGCAAGGGGCCAACGCGGCACACCGCCGGGTCGAGCTCCCCGTGGCCTCTCATTCGAGAGGCTTTTTCGTCTCTGGAGACAACGCTGATGAACGAATACGACGCACACGCAATCGAGCAGAAGTGGCAGGACATCTGGGCCGAGGAGCACACGTTCTCGGTCCCGAACCCGAAGCCGGGGGACGCCCCCGAGCGCCACTTCTACATGCTCGAGATGCTGCCGTATCCGTCGGGCAGCCTCCACATGGGGCACGTTCTCAACTACACGCTCGGGGATGTCGTCACGCACTTCCAGCGGCGCCAGGGGACGATCGTGCTGCGGCCGATGGGGTTCGACTCGTTTGGCCTGCCGGCGGAGAACGCGGCGATCAAGGATGGGGGGCACCCGCTCGAGATCACCGAGCGCAACATGGAAGCAATCCGCATCCAGATGCGCCGGATGGGCTGGGCGATCGACTGGGACCGCGAGGTCTCGGCGCATGAGCCGACGTTCTACCGCTGGACGCAGTGGCTCTTTCTGAAGTTTCTCGAGCATGGGCTGGCGTATCGGAAGGAAGCCCCCGTCAACTGGTGTCCGAACGACTTGACGGTGCTCTCGAACGAGCACGTCGTCGACGGTCGCTGCTGGCGGTGCGGCGCGATCGTCGAGATCCGCAACATGGAGCAATGGTTCTTCAAGATCCGCGACTACGCGGACGTGCTGCTCGACGATCTGGCGACGATCGACTGGCCCGAGCGCACGAAGAAGATCCAGACCCAGCACATCGGCCGGTCCCAGGGAGCGGAGATCGTCTTCCGTGTCGACGAGCTCGACCTCGAGATCCCGGTTTTCACGACGCGGCCGGACACGTTGTTCGGCGCGACGTTCTTTGCGGTAGCGCCCGAGTCACCACTGGTGCAGCAGCTCGCCGCCGGCAACGACGAGGCGCTGACCTACGCGCGGATCTCTGCCGCCAGACCCACCGAGGAGCGCGAGGCGCGTGAGAAGAGCGGCGTCTTCACAGGTCACTTCGCAACGAACCCCGTCAACGGCGTGCAACTGCCGATCTGGGTCGCCGACTACGTGCTGATGGACTACGGCACGGGCGCGTTGATGGCCGTTCCCGCGCACGACGACCGCGACCGCGAGTTCGCCGAGCGGTACGACCTGCCGATTGTCCCGGTGATCGACGAAGAGGGCAAGCTGATCAACTCGGCGCAGTTCGACGGGCAGCCGGCCGACGAGGCGAAGGGCGCAATCGTCGCGTGGCTCGGCGAGCAGGGTAAGGCGAAGCCGTCGATCAACTACCGCCTGCGCGACTGGAGCTTTTCGCGCCAGCGCTACTGGGGCTGTCCGATTCCCGTCGTCTACTGCCCGACGCACGGGATGGTTCCCGTGCCCGAGGATCAGTTGCCCGTGTTGCTGCCTGACGTTGCCGACTACCGGCCGAAGGGGAAGCCGCCGCTCGCCTCCAACCCGGACTTCATCAACACGACCTGTCCGCTGTGCGACGGCCCGGCGCAGCGCGAAGCCGACACGATGGACACCTTCGTCGACTCGTCGTGGTACTTCCTGCGTTACACCGATCCCCGGGACGATCAGGCGCCGTTCGACCGCGCGATCGCGGATTACTGGATGCCGATCGACCAGTACATCGGCGGCATCGATCATGCCAAGGGGCACTTACTCTACTCACGGTTTTTCGTGAAGGCGCTGAACGACCTGGGCATGCTCGGCTTCCGCGAGCCCTTCCAGAAGCTGTTCCACCAGGGCTGGGTGAAGCTCGACGGCAAGCGGATGTCGAAGTCGCAGGGCGGGGTCTCCCCGAACGAGCTGATCGACCGCTTCGGCGCCGACTCGATCCGAATCTACATCTGCTTCCAGGGGCCTGCCGACCAGGACATCGACTGGTCACCCGACGGGATCGACGCAACGGTTCGGTTCGTGCGCCGTCTCTGGCGCGTCGTGCACGAGGCGGCCGCGCAGCCCCCGTCGCCGGCCGGTGTCGACACGGCGCTCGCACGCAAGGCGCACGAGACGATCGCGCGGGTCACCGACGACATCGGGCGCCGCTTCGTCTTCAACACTCCGATCTCGGCGGTGATGGAGCTCGTCAACGAACTTTCGAAGGCGCCGACCGACCCCGCCGCGCGCTTCGCGGCCGAGACGGCGGTCTCGGTGCTGCAGCCGTACACGCCGCACGTCGCGGAAGAATTGTGGCGCGCGCTCGGTCACGAGGCACGTGTCATGAACGAGCCCTGGCCACGGGCCGACCCGGCGATGCTGCTGCACGACACGGTGCAGCTCGTGCTTCAGGTGAACGGCAAGGTGCGCGACCGGGTCGAAGTGCCCGCGGGCCTCTCCGACGCCGAGCTCGTCGAGCACGCGCGTGCGTCCGAGAAGGTGCAGGCGCACCTGAACGGGGTGGAGAAGCGCGTGATCGTCGTCCCGGACAAGCTCGTGAACATCGTCGTCTAGAGCGATTGCTCGGCGACTCGACGCTGCATGTGACGAACGGCGACAGCGTCGCCGCGTCACTGCGCACGTCCTCGGTCGGCGGCACCGTGCTCTCGTGGCAGGACGCCCTGCACATGGGGCCGGTGCCGGCAGGCCCACGCTCGTCGCTGCTTGACGCGCGCGCCGACTTCCTCGCGGCGTGCGGTTGGGGTCGGTCGACGTCGATCCGCTCGGGCCTCGAAGCGCGGGACCGGCAGCTGCTGCAGGCGCTCGAGGACGGCCGAGCGGTCGTGCTCTGGTTCGAGCACGACCTCTTCGACCAACTCCAGCTCCTCGACGTGCTCTCGCTCGCCGCGGATGCGGCGGCGGTGACAGCCCAACTGCAGCTGATCGTCGTCGGCTCGTTCCCGGGGCGGCCAGAGTTCCGCGGGCTCGGTGAGCTCACCTCGGCCGAGCTCGACTCGCTCTGGCCACTGCGCCGTGCCGCGACGCGGGACGTCCTCGCCGCCGCCGTTCTCGCCTGGCAGGCAGTGCGTGCGCCCGAGCCGACCGTGGTCGCGAAGCTGGCGCAACGTGGCGTGCCCGAGCTGCCGTTTCTGGGTGCGGCGCTCGAGCGTCTGCTCGAAGAGCTGCCGGGACTCGGCGACGGGCTCTCCGGCGTCGAGCGTCGCGCGCTCCGCGCCATCGCGGCGGGCGCGCGATCTCCGGCGGCGGCCTTCGCTGCAGCGCAGTCCGACGAGCCGGCCCCGTTCCTCGGCGACACCTGGTTTCACCGGACTCTCTCGCTGCTCGGCTCAGGCCCGGTGCGGCTCGTCGAGTCCGCCGACGGGACGCCGCTCCCTGCCCCGCCACCGCTCGGGAACGCGGCCGCCTTCGCGGGTATCGAGATACGCGTGACCGAGCTCGGCCGGCGCGTCCTCGCGGGCGACGCCGATCGCGTCGAGGTGCTCGGCATCGATCGCTGGGTCGGCGGCACGCACCTGAGCCCGGGGGCGGTCTGGCGCTGGGACGCGCCGTCGCAGGAGCTCGTCGCACCGGCCGGCTGACTGCGCGAAGTTTGATCCCGCGGGGGAACTTTTCACGCATTCGGCACGAAGGCGTCACCCACGCCTGACGATTGCTCCGGCAACGTTGGACGGTGACCACCATCAACCTCAGCGTGCCGCAGCGGCGCCTTATCGCCGTCGGGCTCGTCTGTGTCGTCGCCCTCGTGCTCGCGTGGCGGCATCTCGGCGGGCACGCGACCGCAACGCCGCCGCTTGCCGTGGCGCCGATTGCGCCGCGACCCGCCGCGGCCGTTTTCCCGAGCGGCGCCGCCGCGTCCCCCGGGCACCCGCTCGTCGTCGACGTCGCGGGCGCGGTCCGGCGCCCCGGGCTGTACCGGCTCGAGCGGGGCGCGCGGGTTGCCGACGCGATTGCGCGCGCCGGTGGTTTGACCCGGCTTGCCGAGCGCACGGCCGTCAATCTCGCGGCGCCGGTGTCCGACGGTGAGCAGGTCCTCGTCGCCGCGCGCGGTTCGCCCGTAGGCGCCGCGACAGGAGGCGCGTCTCCCGGCGCTCCGGCCGGGCCGGTGTCGCTCAGCTCGGCGACCGCCGAGCAGCTCGACACGCTGCCGGGGGTCGGTCCCGTCACGGCGCAGAAGATCGTCGCGTACCGGCAGGAACACGGACCATTCACGTCGGTCGACGGCCTCGATGCGATCCCGGGAATCGGCCCGGCGAAGCTCGCCGACCTGCGACCGCTCGTCGTGCCATGACGCGCGTTCTGCCTGCGCACGTGTTCGCGGGGGCGCTTGCGTTGGGACTCGCCGGCTCGAACATCATCCGACCCGGCGTAGAATCCTTGGCCGCCCTTGCTGCGGTCGGCGCGCTTGCGATCGCTCTCGTTCCGTCGCGCTCGGCCCGAATTGCCTCGATCGCGCTGCTGGCGGTGGGGGCAGGGTGGTCGTGGGGCGGCGTTCGCCTCGACCAGCTCGACCGCAGCCCGCTTCGGGTCGACGTCGACCGCTCGGCGCGGGCGCTCGTCGAGGTGACGGGCGAGCCGCGCGTCGGCGAGTTCGAGCAGCGACTGCCGGGCCGGGCGCGCCACTTCGACGGCCGGTCGCTCGACGAGCGCGTCGAGCTCGACCTGCCGCTCGGCCGCGCGCCGCCGCAGGGGGCTCTCGTCAGCGTCCTCGCGGTCGTGCGCCTGCCGCCGGACTCTTCGCACGGCTTCGATGACCGTGCCTACCTGCGCCGGCAGGGTGTTCACGTCGTGCTGCGCGTCGACGAGTGGCACGTCGTCGGCCACCGCGGCGGGGTCGGCGCCGTCGCCGACCGGCTACGGCGCTGGCTACGGCGCTCCTCGGCGCCAGGGCTCACGGGAGAACGCCGTGCCGTCCTCGAAGGGGTGCTGCTCGGCGACGACAACGGCCTCTCACCTGCGCTGCAGACGAGCTTCCGACGCTCGGGGCTGTACCACCTGCTCGCGGTCTCAGGACAGAACGTCGTGCTGCTCGCGGGCGGTGTGCTCGGGCTCGGCGTGCTGCTCGGGACGCCCCGGATGTGGGGGCACGTGGGCGCACTGGCGGCGATCGGCGCCTACGTGCTCGCGGTCGGCCCGCAGGCGTCCGTGATCCGGGCCGCCGTCGCCGGGGCGGCGGTGTCGCTCGCCTGGCTCGGCGCCCGCGAGCGCGATCCCTGGCACGTGCTGCTGGTCGCGGCGGTGGTCCTGCTGGGCTGGAATCCCTACACGGTCTTCGACCCGGGGTTCCAACTGTCGTTCGCCGCTGTGCTCGCGATTTTCCTCGCGGCCGGACCGGTGACACGGGTCCTCGAGGGCTACCCGGTCCCGCGGCGGCTCGCGGTCGCGGTCTCGATCTCGGGCGTCTGCAGTCTTGCCACGACTCCGATCCTGTGGCTGCAATTCGGCTCGGTACCCCTGCTCGGCGTCGTCGCGAACGCGCTCGTCGAGCCTGCGGTCGGCCCGCTGCTCGGGCTCGCTCTCGTCACCGCCGCGGTCGATCCTCTCTCGCCGTCGCTCGCCGGGGTGCTCGCCGGGGCGAACGGTTGGCTTGCCGCCTACGTCGCGGGCTGTGCTCGGCTGATCGGTGCCGTTCCGTTCGCGCAGGTGAGCGGGCGAGGCGCCGCGATCGCAGCCGGCGGCGCCCTGGGCGGCGCCGCCTATGCTTGGCGGCGATGGCGGACGAGCTCAAACCGGCCTATCTGATCGCGGGCAGCGACCGGCCCAAGGTCGACCGTGCGGTCGCCCGGCTGCGAGGGCACTACGAGGCCGACGCGGTCGAGATCCACGCCGCCGACGAGACGGCCGGCGACGATGCGGTGGCCGCGTGCAACGCGATGGGGCTCTTCGGCTCCGGCTCGCGGCTGATCGTCGTCGACGGCGTGGAGGTCTGGAAGGCGCCCGACGCGAAGGCCATCGGCGACTACCTCAAATCGCCGATGCCGGGCACGACGCTGGCGCTCGTCGGCGGCGAGTTGAAGAAGGACGCGCCGATCGCGAAGGCGGTGGCAACAGGCAAAGGAGACGTGTTGCTGTTCGACGTCGCGCAGCGCGCGGTCGCCCGCTGGATCGGCGAGCAGTTCAAGGTGCAGGGCGCGCGCGCCGAACCTGAGGCGTGCCGCCTGCTCGCCGAGCTCGTCGGCGACGATCTCTACGACCTGGCGAGCGAGGTCGAGAAGCTCGCGACGTGGGCCGACGGCGCCGAGGTCACGGAGGCGGATGTCGACGCGATCGTTGCGCCGCGCGCGGGCTCGCCGCCGTGGAACCTGACCGACGCGTGGGGGATCCGCGATGTCGGCGGCGTGCTGCGCGAGGCTGAGAAGATGCTCGACCGCACCGGTGACCCGCTCTCGAAGACGATCCCGCGGGTTGTCGGCAGCCTGAACAAGCACATCCGGTCCGCGCGCATGGCGCACCGCCTCGAAGCGCAAGGCCTCACCCCGGCCGACGCGGCGGCGAAGCTCGGCATGAAGCCTTACCCCGCGCAGAAGCTCTTCGCCCAGGTGCGGAACTTCAGCGCCGCCGAGCTCGACGACGCGCTCGTGCGGCTGGCCGATCTCGACCACGCGCTCAAGGGCGGCTCACGGCTTGCCAACGAGCTCGAGCTCGAGCGGGCGCTCGTCGACATCACGCGCCCGCGCGAGACCGCCCGCGTCTGAAAGGAATGACTAGGACTTGGCCGTTGCGGAAGCGGCGAGGCGCGCGGCCTGCGACTTCTTCCGGGCGCCGGCGTTCTTGTGGAGCGCCCCGCGCGCGATCGCGCGGTCGATCAGCTTCACGAGGCTCTTGTGCTCGGTCTCGACCGCTGCCGTGTCGCCGTCAGCGACGGACGTCTGCAGGCGCTTCACCATCGTCTTGATGGACGAGGTGTAGCGCAGGTTCTCGATCCGCTCTTCGGCGGCGATCCGGACGCGCTTCTTTTGCTGCTGAATGTTCGGCATAGTCGTGAAAAAGCCCGCTGCGCGGGCGCCGCGATGGTAGCAGAGCGTTCTTTCCCCCGCCCGCCCGCGTAACGTTCTGCCCGGTGGCCGACGACGTGACGACCGGCGCAGCGGGTGAGGCCGCTGATCTCGGCGGTCCCACGGACGTCGACGCCGCGAGCCGCCCTCCGCCGCTGGCTCATCCGCGCCGGCTCGCCCGGTCGACGCTCATCTTCTCGCTCGCCACCGGGATCTCGCGGGTGCTCGGCCTCGTTCGCGAAATGGTCGCGGCCTACTACTTCGGCGCGGCGGGTGCGATCAACGCGTTCACGGTCGCTTTTCAGATTCCCAATCTCGTGCGGGCCCTCGTCGCCGACGCCGCCATCTCCTCGGCGTTCGTCCCGGTCTTCAGCGACCTGCTCGAGAAGGGTGAACGCAAGCGGGCCTGGCGGGTCGCATCGAGCCTCTTCTGGCTGATGCTGCTCGGCCTGAGCGGACTGACCGCGCTCTTCATGCTCGCCGCGCCGCTCCTGATCCGCCCCTTCCATCCCGTCGACTTCAACCTGGCGGTCGGACTCTCGCGCGTCCTCTTCCCGATCGTGGCGCTCCTCGGCGTCTCGGGGATCGTCGTCGGGATCCTGAACAGCTACGACGAATTCAGCGTCCCGGCACTCACACCCGTCGCGTGGAACCTCGCGATCATCGCCGGGCTCGTCATCGGCGTCCCACGGGCCAACAGCACCGACGCACAGCTGTACGTCTATGCCGGGTCGATCCTCCTGGGGACGATCATCCAGGTGTTGCTGCCGATGCCGTGGCTCCGCGGCCGCGACGATCGACTGCGACTCGTGATCGACTGGCGCGACCCCGCGGTTGCGCAGACCTTCAAGCTGATGATTCCGGTGACGCTCGGGCTCGGCCTGATCAACATCAATGCACTGATCGACACGTTTTTCGCCTCGCGCTTCATCGACCCGAGCCTCGCGCCGACGGCGATCGACAAGGCGTTCCGGGTCTACATGCTGCCGCAGGGGATGTTCTCCGTCGCGGTTGCGACCGTGCTCTTCCCGTCGCTCGCGCGGCTCGCATCCCGTGGCGATATGGATGGCTTCCGCGTCACGGTCTCGAGGGGTCTGCGCCTGATCACGTTCCTGCTCATCCCCGCCAGCGTGTTCTGCGCGGTGCTCGCCGAGCCGATCATCCGCCTGCTCTACCAGCGCGGCCAGTTCACCTCACAGCAGACGACGGTGGTCGCGGGCGCGCTCGCCGCTTTCAGCCTCGGTCTGACGTTCAACGGGACGATGCTGATGCTGAACCGTGCGTTCTTCAGCCTGCAGTCGAACTGGATCCCGACGGTGATCGCCCTCGCCAACCTCGGGGTCAACGCCGCCCTGGACGCGGCGTTCTACCACCTCGGGGTCTGGGGAATCCCCCTGTCGACTTCGTTCGTGAACATCGCCGGCACGCTCGCGCTCTTCATTCTGCTGCGCCGTCAGATCGGCTCGGAGGGGCTCGGCAGCTTCGTGGGCGTTGCTGTCCGGGTACTCGTGGCCTCGGCGCTGCTCGCCCTCGTCGCGTACCCGATCTGGCGGGGGCTCGACGATGCCGTCGGCAGCTCGTTCGGCGCCCAGATCCTCTCGCTCGGAACCGCGATCATCGCGGGGTCCGTCGTCTACATCGGAACCTGTCGCGTGCTTGGGGTACGCGAGACTCAGTCGCTACTCTCCTTGCGGAGCCGCCGTTCGCGCGGCTGACACGCCATGGACCAGCAGCACATCCGCAACTTCTCGATCATCGCGCACATCGACCACGGCAAGTCGACGCTCGCCGATCGCATTCTCCAGCTCACCGACACCGTCTCGGCGCGGGAGATGCGCGACCAGCTGCTCGACTCGATGGACCTCGAGCGCGAGCGCGGGATCACGATCAAGGCGCAGGCTGTGCGGGTGCAGTGGAAGGGCCACCAGCTGAACCTGATCGACACGCCCGGCCATGTGGACTTCACCTATGAGGTCTCCCGGTCGCTTCAGGCCTGCGAGGGAGCGCTGCTCGTCGTCGATGCCGCCCAGGGGATCGAGGCGCAGACGCTCGCGAACGCTTATCTCGCGATCGAGAACAACCTCGAGATCGTCCCGGTGGTGAACAAGATCGACCTGCCGGCGGCCGATCCGGACCGCGCCTCGGCCGAGGTTGCCGATCTGATCGGCGACGATGCCGCGCGCGTGCTGCGCATCTCTGCGAAGACCGGCCAGGGTGTGACCGAGGTGCTCGACGCGATCGTCGAGCGCATCCCGCCGCCGGCGGGAGACCCAACCGCGCCGGCGCGCGCGCTCATCTTCGACTCGTCGTACGACCAGTACCGTGGTGTTGTCGCATTCGTCCGCGTCGTCGACGGCGTCTTTCGCCCGCGCGAATGGGTGCGCGCGATGGCGCAGGGAACGAGGTTCGAGGCACAGGAGATCGGCTTCATGTCCCCGACGAACCGGCCGGTGCAGGAGCTGAGCGCGGGCGAGGTCGGCTACGTGATCACCGGGCTGAAAGACGTCTCCGAGTTGCGGGTCGGCGACACGCTCACCTCTGACAAGGGAGGCGCGGCCGAGCCGCTGCCCGGCTACAAGGAAGTGAAGCCGATGGTGTTCGCCGGGCTCTTCCCGACCGACTCCGATCAGTACCCGGAGCTGCGCGATGCCCTCGAGCGCCTGAAGCTGAACGACGCCGCACTCTTCTACGAGCCGGAGACGTCGCAGGCGCTCGGCTTCGGCTTCCGTTGCGGCTTCCTCGGCCTGCTGCACATGGAGATCGTGCGCGAGCGGCTCGAGCGTGAGTTCGATCTCGACCTGCTCGTGACGGCGCCCAACGTCGCCTACCGCGTGCGCCCGATGAACGGCGAGTGGATCGAGGTGCACACGCCGTCCGACTTGCCCGAGGCGGTCGAGGACGTCGAGGAGCCGTACATCAAGGCGTCGATCATCGTCCCGAAGGAGTTCGTCGGCGCGGTGATGGAGCTGAACAATGACCGCCGCGGCCGCTTCGACCACATGGAGTACCTCTCGCCCGAGCGTGTGCACCTCACGTACGAGCTGCCGCTCGGTGAGATCGTGCTCGACTACTACGACCAGCTGAAATCGCGCACGCGCGGTTACGCGAGCTTCGACTACGACATCACCGGCTTCCAGCCCGGCAACCTCGCGCGGGTCGACATCCTGGTCGGCGGCGAGCCTGTCGACGCGCTGTCGCTCATCGTGCACCGCGACTTCGCCTACGAGCGGGGGAGGCAGTTGGTGGAGAAGCTGCGCGAGGAGATCCCGCGGCAGATGTTCGACGTTGCGATCCAGGCTGCGATCGGAGCGCGCGTGATCGCGCGCGAGACGGTCAAGGCCCGACGCAAGGACGTACTCGCGAAGTGCTACGGCGGTGACATCAGCCGGAAGCGCAAGCTGCTCGAGAAGCAGAAGAAGGGCAAGAAGCGGATGAAGAACGTCGGCGGCGTCGAGGTGCCGCAGGAGGCGTTCCTCGCCGTGCTGAACCTCAACGAGCCGGCGAAGAGGTAGCGAGCGCCGTGGCGCTCGAGCTGAAGACCGAGTGCGAGCGCTGCCAAGCCGCGCTCGCCCCCGACAGCGCGGCGGCGATCTGCTCGTTCGAGTGCACGTTCTGCCCCGACTGCGCGGCGACGCTGGAGCACGTCTGCCCGAATTGCGGCGGCGAGCTCGTGCCGCGTCCCCGCCGAAGCGCGTAAGCAGCTTGGGCGCGCGTCACCTCTACATCCACCTCCCGTTCTGCTCGTCACGCTGCGGGTACTGCGACTTCGTCACGGTCGTCGGCCGGCACGGCGACCACAAGGGCTACGCGGACGCGGTGCTGCACGAGCTCGATCTCCGTGCGGAGCTCCTCGACGGCTCTCTCGACACCGTGTATCTGGGCGGCGGGACGCCCACGTTCACCAAGGCTGCGGAGCTCGAGCGGCTCCTCAGTGCGTTGCCCGAGGCCGCCGAGGTGACAGTCGAGGCGAATCCCGAGACCGTGACGACCGAGCTCGCCGCGCTACTCGTTCGAGCGGGCGTCGACCGTGTCTCCCTCGGCGCCCAATCCTTCGCGACGCGGCTTCTCGCCGTACTCGACCGTGTCGCCGGGCCGGACGACGTTCGCCGTGCCGTCGATCGCCTCCGCGCGGCAGGGATCGACAACATCTCACTGGATCTCATCTACGGCATCCCGGGTCAGGAGCCCGCCGACCTCCAGCACGACCTCGCCGAGGCCCTGGCGCTCGAGCCCGAGCACATCTCTGCGTACGAGCTGGAAGCCAAGCCCGGCACACGCTTCACGCACGCCCACGGCGCCGAGCTGGAGCGCCAGGCCGAGTCGATGGAGACGTACTTCGAGCGTGTCGTCGAGACGTTGACCGCCGCCGGGTACCGCTGGTACGAGACGGCCAACTTCTGCCGGTCTCAGGATCGTCCACAAGGAGCCGACCTGAGATGCAGGCACAACCTCGGCTACTGGCTCGGCCACGACTTCCTCGGCCTCGGCATCGGCGCCGTCAGCACGATCGCAAACCGCCGCTGGCGCAATGCGCCGTCGCTCGCCCGCTACCTCAGCGCGCTCGGGAGCGGGCAACTGCCGCCGCACGAGGCCGAGAGCCTGCCGCCGAGCGTTCGCGACACCGAGCGGATCATGCTCGGGTTGCGTCTGGACGAGCCGCTGCCGCTCGCGGGCCTGGATGAGGCGCTCGACCCGGTCCAGCTCGAGCGCCTGGAAGGGCTGAGCCTTGTCGTGCGCGACGCCGGCAGTCTGACGTTGACTCCGCGCGGGCGCTTCCTCGGCGGCGGCGTCACTGCCCGCCTGCTGGCGTAGCTGCCGCACTCCCTACCATGGGACGCGTGCAGACCCTGCTTTCCCACCGGCAACTGGACATTCTCCGCCTCGTCGTCGAGGAGTACGTCGCGACGGGCCAGCCCGTGGGCTCGCGGGCGCTGGTGGAGCGCGCCGGCCTCGGCTTCTCGCCCTCGACGGCGCGTCACGAGCTGGCCGAGCTCGAGCGGCTCGGGCTGCTGACCCATCCACACACCTCCGCAGGACGGATTCCGACCGAAGCCGGGTACCGGCTGTTCGTCGACGAGCTGCTGAGCCGCGAGGAACAGAGGCCGGCGGAGTTCCCGCTCGACTTGCCGGGTGAGCGGGCAGAGATCGAGGAGGCGCTCCAGGCGACGACCGAGATGCTCTCTCAGGTCTCGCGACTGCTCGCGCTCGTCTCGGCGCCGCCGCTCGAGGCGGCAACGGTTCGCCACGTCGAGGTGCTGCTGCTGCAGCCGAACGTCGTGATGGTGGTCGTGATCACCTCGGCCGGCGGCGTGACGAAGCTTCGCTATGTCTTTGCCGATCCGGTCGATTCGGGCTTGACGACCTGGGCCGCCGAGTACCTGAACGAGCGCCTGGTCGGTTGTCGGATCGGCTCGCGCACGGCGAAGCTGACGTTCGCCGAACCCAGTCTCAGCACCCGTGAGCGCACGTTCCTCCTCGTGATCCGCGGCGCATTCGAGCAGGCGGCCGACGAGGACCGTCGACTGTTTGTCGGCGGCACCGCCGGCCTGCTCGACGAGATGCGCGCCGAGGAGATTGGGGCCTATCGGAGCCTCATGGAAGCGCTCGAGAAGCGCGCTGCGCTGCTCGACGTGCTTGCCCAGCGGGGCGTCCCGCGGCGTTCCTTCGCGCGGGTCGGCGAGGAGCTCGAGCAGCCTGGGTTGCGCGAGCTCGCGCTCGTCGGGACGACCTACGGTCTCACCCATCAGACACTCGGCTCGGTCAGCCTGCTCGGGCCGCTGCGGATGGACTACGACAAGGCGCTGCGCTCGGTGCGGTCGGCGGCACACGAGCTGTCGCGCTTCGTCGCAGAAGCGTACGGAGACGACTGATGGCCGGGACGAACCGCGACTACTACGAGCTCCTCGGCGTCCCGCGCGACTGCGACGACGCGGAGATCAAGAAGTCCTTCCGCCGGCTGGCGCGTCAGTTGCACCCCGACGTCTCCGACGAGCCCGAGACCGAGATCCGGTTCCGCGAGGTGAGCGAGGCGTACGAGGTGCTCTCGAACCCCGAGACGCGCGCGCTCTACGACCGCTACGGTCATCAGGGTCTTCGCTCGGGCGGATTCACGCCGTCGCACGTCGACATCAGCGGCCTCAGCGATCTGTTCAGCGCGTTCTTCGGCGACGACGTCTTCGGGGCTGCGAGAGGCGCGGCGCGTCAGCGCGGTGGCGATGTCGCGGCCGAGGTGCAGATCGAGCTCGTCGACGCAGCGACCGGCATCACGGTTGGCGTGCCCTTCGATGCGGCCGTCCCGTGCGCCACCTGCGCCGGCGACGGCGTCGAGCCGGGCACCAGCGTGTCGAGATGCGACCGCTGCGAGGGGTCGGGCCGCCTTCAGCAGGTCTCGCGCGGGATC
>CAWJGF010000030.1:0-25296 GCA_963842335.1 uncultured Thermoleophilia bacterium
AGCGAGCACGTAGTAGATCTCCTCCGACGCGCCGTGGGAATGGGGCGGCGTCGGCAGCATGCCCGGCGCAACCCGGACTCGATTAGGCCAACGGTCTTGGTGCCCCCGCGCGACCAAGACGCTGCATAGTCGCGTCCATCTCGCCCATGGCGAGACGGTGCTGCTCGACGTCATCCCAGTGTGCGAGTCCCACGCGGGGAATCTAACGGCTCGCGGGGGAGCCTACGGTTTCGAGATGTCGACGGTGAAGGCGCCGTGGCCGCGCAGGCGTTCGACCTTCAGCGTCAGCGTGCGCTGGCCGCAGTAGTTGTAACGCAGGGTCGAGACGCTCCGTTCGATCAGCTTCGAGCCGTTCCAGAGCGACAGGCGGAACGTCCCTTTCGACGGCGCGTGCAGGCGGGCGACGAGCGTTCCGTCGAGGGTCGTCTTGAGGACGATCGTGCGCGCGACGCCGTTCCCGAACGAGCCCTTGACGTGGGTCAACGTGGGGCCGGTCCACGGAGAGACAACATCCTGCTCGAGCAGCGACAGTGCGGTTGCATCCGGGTAGAGCGACTCGTCGACGATGTCCCACGAGATCGACGTGTCGCCTTCCTTCGTCAGGTTGAGGACGCGATAGCTCTCGGCGAAGGCCTCGCCCGGGTTCTCGGTGTACGACACGCCTTCGTTGCCCGGCGAGAGCTCACCGTTCGCGCTTCGCGCACAGATGTTCTCGTACGACGCCCAGCGCTTCGTGCCGTAGTCCTCGGCGAGCAACGGGCTGTCGCTTCGATTGTTCGCGATGTGGTGGCCGTACTCGTGCGCCACGACCTCTCGCGCCGGCGGCTGGTCGAGGGTGTCGTCTGGGGGGGCCAGGATCGTCTCCGAACTCGGGTCGTAGCAGGCGAGCGCCGAGGAGCCGCAGGTGTCCTGCACCTCGGAGAGCGGTCGCAGATCGAGGATCAGCTTCGACATCTCCGGCCCGTGCACGAGGGTGCCGAGGTAGGTCGCCCACGTCTGCGGCAGCGTCTGATCGACCGGATAGCTGTCCGAGACGTTGATCTGCACCGACGAGCCGAACGAGTCGCCCGTTGGGTACGAGCCGCCCCACGCGAGCGCGGTCGCAGGAAGCGCGAGGGCGAGGAGGCAGACGGCGAGAAGGCGCTTCACAGAGGTCATAGAGTGACTGAAAAGAGGTGAGCTCCGCGGGCGGGCGATTGTTAAGCCTGGCGAAGTACGCTTGCGCCCGTGACTCCCGTCGAGCTGCATGTGATCTCGGATTCGACCGGCGAGACGGCCGCTCGCATCGTGCAGGCCCTCGAGGCCCAGTTCCCCGACCAGGAGTTCCTCGAGATCAGGCATCCCTCGGTCGAGACCGTCGCCGACCTGCAGTTGGCGGTCGACCGCATGAAAGGCCGGCCTGCCGTCGTGGTCTACACGCTCGTCGAGCCCGAGCTGCGCGAGTCGATGCGGACTCTCTGCCGGCGTGCCAAGCTCCATTACTGCGACCTGCTCGGTCACCCGATCGACGCCGTGGCGAAGGTATCGGGCCAGGCAGCGAAGATGAAGCCGCGCGCTCGGCCACCGCTCAACGACGCGTACTTTCGCCGTATGTCAGCGATCGAGTTCGCGGTCAAGTTCGATGACGGGGTCGGGTCGGGGCTCGGTGATGCGGACATCGTGCTCGTCGGCGTATCGCGCACATCGAAGACGCCGCTCTCGATCTACCTCGGCTATCTGGGCTACAAGACGGCGAATGTGCCGCTCGTGAAGGGCATCGAGCCGCCGGCCGAGCTCTTCGAGATCGAGCAGTTCAAAGTGGTGGGGCTGACGATCGATGCCCAACGGCTCTCGGAGATCCGCGGCGAGCGGATCCGGTGGATGCGCGGCGACCGGAAGTACGCCAGCCTCGTCGAGATCTACGACGAGCTCGAGTACGCAGCGCAGGTCCATCGGCGGCTCGGCTGTCCGGTGCTCGAGGTCAGCGAGCTTTCGATCGAAGAGATCTCGCACCGGATCATCCGTCTCGTCGAGCGGCGCCAGGCGGAGGCGCAGGCGGCGGCGGTCGCCGGGGCCGGATGAAGCCCAAGCCACCTGTGCCGCTCTGGCGCTGGGGCGTCTGGTACACGGCGCTCGGTGGGGCGCTCGTCCTCTTCTACGGTCTCTTCACGCCGTTCTGGTTCGGCCTGCGCGCTCTCGCGTGGGTGGCCGAGTTCCGCTCGCGCCGGCGCCCACCGACCTAGCCCACGCCGTCCACCCTCCGGCGGGGATAGATTCCGCGTCCACGATGGGAAACCGCTACGTCTACGACTTCGACGAGCCGGCGACCGGCGGGCGAGAGCTGCTCGGCGGCAAGGGCATCGGCCTCGCGGAGATGACCCAGATGGGCGTGCCTGTTCCGGCGGGGTTCACGATCACGACCGACGCGTGCCGGGCCGCGATGAGGCTCGACGGCGAGTTGCCCGCCGGTCTCCGCGAGGAGGTCGACGAGCACATCGGCCGACTCGAGGAACGCACCGGCAAACGGTTCGGCTCGGTCGACGACCCGTTGCTCGTCTCCGTCCGGTCCGGCGCCGCCGTGTCGATGCCGGGAATGATGGACACGATCCTCAACCTCGGTCTGAACGACGAGGCGACCGACGGCCTCGGCGCTCGAACCGGAAACCCGCGCTTCGCGTTCGACTCCTACCGGCGGCTGATTCAGATGTTCGGGGAGGTCGTTCAGGGAATCGACGGCCACCGGTTCGAGAGCGCGCTCGCGTCGTTGAAGCAGCAACGGTCGGTGCAACAGGACACCGACCTCGGGGCGGACGATCTGCGACAGCTCGTCGAGACCTTCAAGGAGATCTACCGCGAGGAAACCGGCTCGGCGTTCCCGGGCGATGCCCGAGAGCAGTTGCTGAGCGCCGTTCGCGCCGTCTTCAAGTCGTGGGACAACCCGCGCGCGCAGGTCTACCGCCGTGCGCACGACATCGCCGACGATCTCGGGACAGCGGTCAACGTCGTGCAGATGGTGTTCGGCAACAAGGGCGACCGGTCGGGCACCGGCGTTGCATTCACGCGCAATCCCTCGACCGGCGAGGCCGGTCTCTACGGCGAGTTCCTCGCGAACGCGCAGGGGGAGGATGTCGTCGCCGGCATCCGCACGCCGCAGCCGATCGAGTCGATGCAGGCGAGCCTGCCAAAGGCGTTCGAGCAGTTCGTCGAGACGATGCACCGGCTCGAGGAGCATTACCGCGACATGCAGGACATCGAATTCACGGTCGAGGACGAGCAGCTGTACCTGTTGCAGACGCGCGCGGCGAAGCGCACCGCGCCGGCGGCGCTGAAGGCGGCGGTCTCGATGGTCGAGGAAGGCTTGATCACGCGTGAGGAGGCTGTCGGCCGGATCGACCCGTCGCAGCTCGATCAGCTGCTGCATCCGATGATCGATCCGAAGGCGGCGCTCGAGGTGGCCGCGAAAGGGCTGAACGCGTCGCCCGGGGCGGCGAGCGGGGGCATCGTCTTCGACGCGGATACGGCGGTCGAGCGTGCCAAGACAGGCCCGGTGATCCTCGTGAGCTGGGAAACGACCCCGGACGACATCCACGGCATGATCGCGGCCCAGGGCATCCTCACGGTGCACGGCGGCATGACGTCGCACGCGGCGGTCGTCGCCCGCGGCATGGGCAAGCCGTGTGTCGCGAGCTGCGACGAGTTGACCCTTGGGGACGGAACGGCGACGCTTGCAGGCCAGGTCCTGCAGGAGGGCGACATGATCACGATCGACGGCGGCACCGGGCGTGTGTTCGTCGGCGAGGTGCCGCTCGTGCCGCCGCAGATCAACGACGACTTCGAGACGATCCTCTCGTGGGCCGATGCACAGCGGCGCCTCAAGGTGCGTGCGAACGCAGACAACCCGGAGGACGCGCTGCGCGCGCGCGACTTCGGCGCCGAGGGGATCGGGCTCTGTCGCACCGAGCACATGTTCTTCGGGGACGAGCGGCTGCCCGTGATGCAGGAGATGATCCTCGCCGACACCGAGTCGGGCCGGCGCTCAGCCCTCGATCGCTTGCTGCCGTTCCAGCAGGCCGACTTCGAAGGGATCTTCGAGGCGATGGCGGGGCTGCCCGTGACGATCCGGCTGCTCGATCCACCGTTACACGAGTTCCTGCCCGACGAGGATGAAGCGTCGACTGACAAGCTCCGTGCGCGAATTCGCTCGCTGCAGGAGTCGAATCCGATGCTCGGCACTCGGGGGTGTCGCCTGGGCTTGATGTTCCCGGAGATCTACGAGATGCAGGTGCGTGCGATCGCGCGCGCGGCGCGTGCAGTGCAGGAGCGGTCGGGTGACGTGCCGCTCGTCGAGGTGATGCACCCGCTCGTTGCCTTTGCCGAGGAGCTCCGGCGCCTGCGCGAGCTGACCGAACAGGTGTGGGCGGAGGAGGCGCCCGAGGTCGCGCATCTCGTCGGCACGATGATCGAGGTGCCACGCGCGGCGCTGCGCGCCGACGAGATCGCCGAGTTCTCCGACTTCTTCTCCTTCGGCACGAACGACCTGACGCAGACGACGCTTGCGTTCTCGCGCGACGACGCCGAGGGGAAGTTCCTGACGCGATACCTGGAAGACGGGGTGCTCGAGCGCAACCCGTTCGAGGTGCTCGACATCGACGGTGTCGGCGACCTGATGCGGATCGCGGTCGAACGTGGGCGCGGTGCGAAGCCGGAGCTGAAGCTCGGCATTTGCGGCGAGCACGGTGGCGAACCGACGTCGGTTGCGTTCTGCCACGAGCTCGGGCTCGACTACGTCAGCTGCTCACCGTTCCGAGTCCCACTGGCGCGGCTCGCCGCGGCGCAAGCCGCGTTGCAGGAAGCCGGCGTGGGCTCGTACGTCGCCGCCGGCGGCTGAGCTCCCCGGGCGGTCGTGAACAGAGAGCTGTGGACGGTTCGTCACGCTCTCGTGTGCGTGTCTGACACCAGCCGTGGCCCGTCGGGCCGCGTCTCAGGCGGGCCTGGCGGCTGTTACGTGTAGCCGCGCGTCCGCGAGTACGCGAGGGCGAGCGACGCAACGATGACGACGAGCGTCGCCGCGATGCTGAGCAGCGCCGAGCGCCGGGTCTGAAGCAGGAGCGCCATGAGCGCCAGCCCGCCGATCAGGCCGCCGACGTGGCCGCCGAGCGAGATCGAGCTGCGGAAGAGAAAGGTGAAGACGAGGTTCAAGACGATCAGTCCCGCGACCTGTCCGCCGGTCGCGATGTGGTTGCGCCGCTCGAGGATGAAGAGCGCGCCGAGGATGCCGAAGATCGCGCCGGAGGCACCGACGGTCACCTGGTTCGGGCTCAGCCAGATGGCGCCGGCCGAACCGGCGATGCCCGAGCCGATGTAGAGGAGCGCGAAGCGCCACCGGCCGATCACCGCCTCGAGCAGCGTCCCGGCGAAGTAGAGCGAGTACATGTTGATCGCCAGGTGGAACGGGCCGTAGTGGAGGAATGCAGCACTGATCATCCGCCACCACTGACCGTGCGCGACGCCGACGAGCTCGAATCCCGGCGGGACGTTCGCGTGCGCCGGCAGCGTGGCGACCCCGCCCGGCACGTACACGCCCGACGCGAACAGCGACCCATGGTTGAAGATCCAGTTGCCCGTGCCGCTGATCGTGCCCCCGGCGGCAAGCTCGAGGGCATAGACCGCGACGTTGATGCCGATCAGCGCCATCGTCACGGCGTTGACCCGCCGCGAGCCGACGCCGCTGACCGCGCGCCCGACGCCGCGCGTCACCTTCTGAACGCCTTGCGCCTTGCCCGAATGTTCGGGGCAGCGCAGACCGACCGGCGCAGCAGTCATGCACTCGTAACAGATCGGCCGGCCGCATTCGAAGCAGGAGAGCCCCGTCTCGCGGTCGGGATGGCGATAGCAGTAACGCGGTGCGTCCACGCGGTCTAGCGTATCGGGGTGCAGGTTCACGTCGCGTTCACGCCGGATGAGGAAGCCGCGGCTCGTGTCGGCATCGTCGTCGACGTGATCCGGGCGACATCATCGATCGCACAGGCGCTCGCCTCGGGCTACGAACGCGTTCTCTGTTGCGCCGAGATCGACGAGGCAAAGGCGCTGCGCGCCCAGCTCGGAGACGAGGCGGTGGTCGGCGGCGAGCGCAACGCCGTAGTGGTCGAGGGCTTCGACCTCGGAGCTTCGCCGCGCGAATTCGCGGAGGCGCCGAAGGCGAAGACGCTCATCCTGACGACGACGAACGGGACGCGCACGATCCTGACGGCGGCCGCGCGCTGCGAGGTCGTGCTGCTCGGTTCGCTGCTCAACCTCTCGTCACTCGTCGCGGCGGTGCGCAAGGCAAGAGGAGACGTTGCGATCATCTGCTCGGGGTTCAAGGGCGCGTTCGCGCTCGACGACGCGTACTGCGCGGGCCGGATCGTCGCCGAGCTGGACGGTGAGCGCAGCGACGCAGCGATCGCCGCCGAAGTCGTCGCGCAGGCCTGGCCGACACCACTCGAGGGGCTGAATGCCCGCACCTACGGCCCACCAGGGCTCGAGGCCGACATCGAGTTCTGCGCGCAGGTCGACCGGCTCGAAACCGTGCCACGGTTCGCGCGGATGGTCGGGACCGCTGCGGAGATCGTCGCGTGAAGGTGCGCGAGCCGTTCCCGTTCCGCGAGATCGAGCACTTCGGCTCGCACGGGTTCACCCATACGCGCATCGCCGTCGGGACTCTGCAGGTTTCGAAGGCGGAGCTCGACGGCATCATCGGAGGGCACGAAGCCGCGTCCCAGCAGCTGCTCGTCGTAGTCGCCGGCCGCGTCGAGGTCTCGACACACGATGAACGCGTCGAGCTCTCGGCCGGCGAGGCCGTCGAGTGGCAGGAAGGCGAATGGCACGAAACGCGTTCTCTAGAACCGTCGACCCTGTTGCTCGTGGAAGGAGCGTTCGAATGACCCAGGCAGAGAAGCTGTACGGAGCTGAGCACGTCCGCGTGTATCGCGAGACCGGTGGAAAGCTCGGGCACGACTGGAAGAAAGGATCGAAGATCCTGCTCCTCACGACGACGGGCCGAACGAGCGGCGAGCCGCGGACGACCCCTTTGATCTACGAGGAGGACGGAGATCGCTACGTGATCGTCGCCTCGAAGGGCGGCGCCCCCGCAGATCCGGGGTGGTACCGCAATCTCACGCAGGATCCCGACGTCGAGCTTCAGGTGTGGGACGAGGTGTTCCCGGCCCGGGCGTACACCGCCGAGGGTGAGGAGCGTGAGCGCCTCTGGCGGCTCGCGGCGAAGCAGTGGCCCGACTACGACGCCTATGCGGAGAAGACCGACCGGCGGATTCCGGTCGTCGTCCTCGAGCGGCGATAGTTCTCTAACGGGTTCGGCGTCGCTTCGGCCGCAGGGCGGCGGAGACGATGCCGCAGCGCAGGCAGATGGGATTTCCCTGCGCCGAGGGCTCGCTGAGGAGCGTCTGGTGCTCGCACTGGGGGCACAGATCGAGCTGGCCGGATGACGGGTTCTGGGTCATCGTCCCCCCTAGCTAACTCGCCGCCAGACGACGATCGCGTCGGTACCGAGCGGGAAAGCGGTATGAGTTTGCTCTCGATTTGACAGGGGAACGTGTGTTCGTGTAGAACATACGTTCCCGTGATCGCTTCCGTCGTCATCCCCGCCTTCGATCTACGGGCTGCTTTGCGCCTTCGGCCGGGCCTGCAGGCGAAGCCCGCGGCGCTCGCGCCGCTGCCAGGGACGGAGCCGCTCGTCGGCTCGGTGACGGGTGCGGCCGAGGCGAAGGGGGTGCGGCCCGGGATGCGCCTCGGCGAGGCACTCGCGACCTGCCCGGAGCTCGAGCTCGTCGAGCAGGACCCGGCGACCGGCGAGCAGGCCTGGGAGGAGATCCTGCGGCGGCTCGAGGATGCGGGGTTCGCGGTCGAGTCGGCCGAGCCGGGAACGGTCTTCTTCGAGTCGAAGGGCGTCGAGCGTCTCTACGGCGGTCTCGAGCCGGCTCTGAAGCGGGCGCTCGCAGCTGTCGGGACGGCCTGGGACGCCCGGGCGGGCGCGGCGGAGCGGCGGTTCGCGGCCCTCGCGGCGGCGAACGTCGCGCGGCCGGGGCAGGCGCTGATCGTCTCCGACGACCGCTCGCGCTCGTTCCTCGCACCGTTGCCGCTGACCTTGCTGCCGCTCGAGCAGTCGCGCTACGCGGAACTGGAAGAGCTTGGGGTTCGCACGATCGGACAGCTTGCTGGGCTACCGGGCGGCGCCGTCTCCGAACGGTTGGGGCCGGACGGACGGCGCGCCTGGAGCCTGGCGAGGGGAGAGGTAGACGAAAGGGTGACACCGAGACGGCCGGCTGTCGCCCTCTACGAGACGCTCGAGTTCCCGGAAGCAGTCGGCAATGAGCTGACGCTCCGGCGAGGGCTCGCAGTGCTGCTCGACCGTCTACTCGCCCGGCCGGAACGCGCGGGGCGGCCGCCGAGGAAGGTCGCAGTCTGGGCGCGGCTCGTCGGCGGTGCCTCGTGGCGCCGGACGGTCACCCTGCGCGAGCCGACGGCCGACCCGGCCCGGCTGCGCGCGGCACTCTCGGGGAAGCTCGCCGAGCTGCCCGCGCCGGCGCTGAAGCTGCGGCTCGAGTTCTCGCAGCTCGCCGAGCACACCGGCGAGCAGCTGGAGCTCATCGCGGCGGAAGGAGCTGCGCTCCAGGGACGGCTTCAGGAAGGCCTGCGCCAGGTACGGGCAGCCGTCGGCGCAGGCGGGGTCTCGACAGTCGTGGAGGTCGCTCCGTGGTCACGCATTCCGGAAGCGCGGGCGCTGCTCGTTCCGCGCGACGACTGAACGCACGTCGTCTCAACAGCCCTCGCCCGGCGCTCGTCGAGACGCATGCCGACGGCCTGCCGCGCCGTTTGAACCGGCAGGAGGTCGCCGTCGTCCGCGAGGAGTGGCGCGTCGTCGACCGTTGGTGGACCGAGGAGCCGGTGACGCGCCGCTACTTCGACGTCGTGCTCGAGAGCGGGGAGAACACCGTCGTCTACTACGACGGCGACGGTGGCTCGTGGTTCACCCAGCGCGCGTGACGCCGGCGCGTCCATGAGCTTCACCTCGCGCGACGCCTTCCCGGCGCGCGGCGGCGTGGGGGACGACCGTGCACCGCTGCCGCCGCGATCCGAGCAGCAAGCCGAAGGGAGCGCCCCCTACGTCGAGCTGCATGCGCACTCGGCGTACTCGTTCCTCGACGGCGCGTCGCTGCCGGAGGAGCTTGCGGCGCGCGCGGCCGAGCTCGGCTACGACGCGCTCGCGCTCACCGACCACGACGGCGTCTACGGCTCGCTCGAGTTCGCCCATGCAGCGAAGCACTTCGGCGTGCGCCCGATCACGGGCGCCGAGGTGACGCTCGTGGGCGGCTCTCATGTGACGCTCCTCTGCGAGACGCAAACGGGCTACTCGAACCTCTGCCGCATCCTCACTGATTCCCACCGAGGCACGCGCGTGCCGGGCCGGGAGCGCGATCTGCTGCCCGCACAGACGACCGTCGAGGTGCTCGCCGAGCACGCAGAAGGGCTGGTCGCGCTCTCCGGCTGTGCACGGCAGGGGCTCGGGGTGCTCGACGCGAACGCTGCCGCGCAGCTGGCGCGGGACTTCCAGGGCGCGTTCTATGTCGAGCTGCAACGCCCGTATGAACGGGGCGATGCGCGGCGGAATTCTCAGCTCATGGAGCTCGCCGAGCGGCTGCAGGTGCCGACGGTCGCCACGGGCGATGTGCACGCCCATCATCCGCGTCGCGCGCACTTGCAAGATGCGCTCGTTGCAATCCGATCCCGAACGTCGCTGGACGGCTGTGAGCGCGAGCGGCGGGGCAACCACACCTCGGTGCTTTCGAGCCCCGCGGAGATGCTCGAGCGACTGCCGCGCGAAGCAGCGCTGCGCACGCGCGATATCGCCGAGCGGTGCGAGTTCGACCTCACGCAGGAGCTCGGCTACCGCTATCCGGACTTCTCGGACGGCGTCGACCCCGCAGATGTGCAGCTGCACGCGATTTGTGACCGTGCATTCGGGGAGCGATATGCGAACGCGAACGGCCACAAGCGCCAGGCACGCGAGCGGCTCGACGACGAGCTGAAGCTGATCGCCAGGCTCGGCCTTTCCGGGTTCTTCCTGCTCCACTGGGAGGTGCTCGAGCTGGCTCGCGAGTGCGCGCTCGAAGTGCGCGGCCCCGGCAGTCCTCGGCATGCGCTGCCGCCGGGCCGTGGCCGAGGCTCCAGCGTCGGCTCGATCGTCTGCTACCTGACGGGCCTCTCACACGTCGATCCGGTCAAGGCGGGGCTCTCGCTCGGCCGGTTCATCAACGACGAGATGGTCGCCGTCCCCGACATCGACCTCGACTTCCCGCGCGAGATCCGCGAGAAGCTGATCGTCCGCGTCACCGAACGCTACGGCCGTCAGCATGCCGCGCTCGTCGCGAGCTTCTCCACCTACCGCTCGCGCGGCGCGATTCGCGATATCGGCAAGGCGCTCGGCCTGCCGTTCGCCGAGCTCGAACGGCTTGCACGCGTCACCGACGGCTGGGATGCCACCCGAATCGGCGACGAGTTGGCCGGCGTGCCGGGCTCGCACACGGGGCCGCGCTGGGACGCGTTTCGTGAGCTGACACACGAGATCGCCGGCCTGCCGCGCCACATCAGCCAGCACCCGGGCGGGATGGTCATCTCGACGCGCCCGCTGATCGACCTCGTCCCCGTGCAGCCCGCCGCGATGGCCGGCCGCCAGATCTGCCAGTGGGACAAGGACAGCTGCGGTGACGCCGGCTTCCTGAAGATCGACCTGCTCGGTCTCGGCATGCTCTCCGCCGTCGAAGACGCAATCGACCGGATCGCGCGCCTACGCGGTGAGACGATCGACCTTTCGCGCATCCCGCTGACCGACGAGGCCGTCTACGCAGAGATCCAGCAGGCCGACACGGTCGGCGTCTTCCAGATCGAGAGCCGCGCCCAGATGCAGAGCCTGCTCCAGACGCGGCCCGAGAACCTCGACGACCTGACAGTGCAGGTCGCGCTCGTCCGGCCCGGGCCGATCCAGGGCAAGGCCGTGCATCCGTACATCAAGCACCGCCAGGCAAAACGCGACGATCCGAGCTTCGAGCCACCGGTAGAGCACGAGTCACTGCGTGAAGCACTCCGCGACACGCTCGGCGTCGTCGTCTTCCAGGACCAGGTGCTCGACGTCGCGATGGCGGCAGCCGGGTTCTCGATCGGAGAGGCGGAAGGTCTCCGTCGCGCGATGAGCCGCAAGCGGAGCGAGGAGGCGATCGAGGCGTTTCGTTCGCGGTTCGTGGAAGGCTGTCGCGAGAACGAGATCGACGAGCAGACGGCGAACACGATCTACGACAAGCTCGTCGGTTTCGCGGGGTTCGGGTTTCCGAAGTCGCACGCCGCCGCGTTCGCGCTGCTCGCGTATCAGTCCGCGTGGCTACGGCGCTACTACCCGGCCGAGTTTCTGTGCGCGCTCATGAACGCGCAGCCGATGGGCTTCTATCCGCCGTCATCGCTCGTACGCGACGCGCAACGCCGTGGTGTGGAGGTGCGGCCGCCACACGTCAACCGCTCCCAGGCGCAATGCTCGATCGAGGACGGAGCTGTTCGGGTCGGGCTCGGCTATGTGCAGTCGGTCGGCGAGGAGGATGCGAGCTCCTTCGAGGCGCTGCAGCCGTACGCCGACCTCGGCGACCTCGCGCGTCGCGCTGCGGTGAAGGCGGATGCGCTCGAGGCGCTCGTCGCCGCCGGCGCCTGTGACGAGTGGGGCCCCCGGCGACAGCTCCTCTGGCGGCTCGGTGTCACCTCGCGTGGGCACTCGGTGCGAGGTGGTAATCGCCAACTCGCGCTGCCGCTCGAGCCGACCGCGGAGATTCCCGACCTGCCTCCGCAGACACCATGGGAGCAGATGCTCGCCGACTACAAGCACACGTCGCTCTCAGTCGGCGTCCACCCACTCGAGCTGTTGCGACCGCACCTTCCTGCCGGAGTGGCAACGAGCGCGGAGCTGTCGGAGACTCCCAACGGCGCGTTGATCGAGGTGGCGGGCATGGCGATCGCGCGCCAGCGACCGTCGACAGCGAACGGTGTTGTCTTCATGCTGCTCGAGGACGAGCACGGGCAGGCGAACCTGATCCTGCCTCCGCAGGTCTACGAGGCCAACCGCGCGGTCGTCCGCGGCGAGCCGCTGCTGCTTGCGCGCGGACGGCTGGAACGCAACGGCCGCAACGTGAACCTGCTCGTCAGTGAGGTCGTCTCACTCGGCCAGCTCGCACGCAAGGCCGCAAGCGAGGCGGAAGTCGCCGGTGCACTGCCGCGCGCGCACCACTTCGGCCATCGCTGACGTGCTGCGTCTCGACTGCCGCGGCATCGCGAGACGAACCGGTCGCGTTAGCGACTCGACCGCTGATCTGCGGGCCCTGCGTGATGGGAGAGGTTGTACGCCGAGTTGACGAGACCGACGTGCGTGAACGCCTGCGGAAAGTTGCCGAGCAGGCGCTTTGCCACCGGGTCGTACTCCTCTGAGAGCAGCCCGAGGTCGTTGCGGATCGCGAGCAGCTTCTCGAACAGCGCGCGCGCCTCGTCCTCGCGCCCCTGCATGAGCAGCGCGTCGACGAGCCAGAACGAGCACGGCAAGAACACACCCTCACCGCCGGGCAGCCCGTCGACGACGTTCTGCTCTCGCACCTGGTAGCGCTCGACGAATCCGTCTCGTGTGAGATCACGCTGCACTGCGGCGATCGTTCCAGCGACCCGCGGATCGTCCGCCGGCAGGAAGCCGACGAGCGGGATGAGAAGCGTCGACGCATCGAGCTCGGTGGAGCCGTAGGCCTGGGTGAAGGAGCCGAGAGCGACATCGTAGGCCTCGCGGCAAACCTCGCCGTGGACCTCGGCACGCAGCTGGCGCCACCGGTCGAGCGGGCCGCGCAAGTCCCAGCGTTCGACCGCCTGCACCGCGCGGTCGAACGCGACCCAGGCGAGGACCTTCGAATGCGTGAAGTGCCGGCGTGGCCCTCGTACCTCCCAGATGCCTTCATCCGGCTGATCCCAGGCGCCCTCGAGGAACTCCATCATGTTGCGCTGGAGCGACCAGGCATGGTCGTCGGGATCGAGCCCGTGCACGCGTGCCTGGTGGAGCGCGTCCATCACCTCGCCATAGACGTCCAGCTGGAACTGCTCGTGGGCGGCGTTCCCGATGCGAACCGGCCGTGAGCCTGCGTAGCCCGGAAGCCAGTTGAGCTCGAACTCCGCGATGCGGCGCTGGCCGCCGACGCCGTAGAGGATCTGCGCCTTCGCGGGGTCGCCGGCAACCGCGCGCAGGAGCCACTCGCGCCAGGCACGCGCCTCGTCGATGTAGCCCGCGTTCATGAACGCGTAGAGGGAGAAGGTCGCGTCACGGAGCCAGCAGTAGCGGTAGTCCCAGTTCCGCACGCCGCCGATTTGCTCGGGCAGCGACGTCGTCGGCGCCGCGACGATCCCGCCGGTCGGGAGATACGTCAGAGCCTTGAGCACGACGAGTGACGAGTGGACGGCTTCGGCATACGCACCTTCGTACGCGCAGCCGCGCAGCCAGTCGCGCCAGAAGGCCTCTGTGTCGGCGAGCGCCGCCTCGGCGTCGACCGGGTCTGGAAGCGACTCGTGCGACGGGAACCAGGTGAGCACGAACGGGACCCGGTCGCCTGCGCGCACCGTGAACTCCGCGGTATGGGTCATTCCCTCCGGCTCGAGGTCGACCGGAGTACGCAGCATCAGGCCGTCCGGCCCGGCGACGGCCAAGATCGTTGCGTCATCAAGCCGGCGAACCCAGGGGACGACCGAGCCGTAGTCGAATCGGATCACCAGCTCGGTGCGCATCTCGACGCTTCCGTCGAGGCCCTCGACGATGCGCACGATGTCGGGTTTCGTCTCGCGTGGCGGCATGAAGTCGATCACGCGCACGCGGCCGGTGGGTGTCCGCCACTCCGTCTCGAGGATCAGCGTGTCGTCGCGATAGCGCCAGGATGTCGAACGGTTCGCACCATCGGGGGCGAGCAGCCAGCGACCGTGCTCTCGACCGCCCAGGATCGCGCCGAAGCACGAGCTCGAGTCGAAGCGCGGAAACGGCAGCCAGTCGACCGACCCGTGGCGACCGACGAGCGCTGCGGTCTGCAGGTCTCCCAGGAGGGCATAGTCCTCGATCCGCTCGGCCATTCAGCGATTCTCTATCTCGAGGGCATACTCGGGGAGGCGCTTCGCGACTGCGCGGTCGAAGTCGGCGAGATATCGCTCTGCGTCGCGCTCGTCGAGCGTCTGCGCGAAGTTGTCGCGGAGGTCGGCCAGAAGCTCCGTACCGGTCTCGACGGAATCGAGGTAGTCGCCGTAGCGCTCTTCGGCCTCGTCGCGCCCCGCGGCCGAGTAGAGCCTGAACTTCGTATTCACTTCCTCGATCACATCGGCATGTTCTCGCACGAAGAGGTCGAGTTGCCGGCCGATCACTTCGGCGAACCGCGAACGGCCGAACCTCACTGCAGCTCCTGGTAGAGAGCAAGGTGCTGTGCGGCCGCTGCCTCCCAAGTGAGCTCGCGGCGCGCAGCCTCGGCCCCCGCCTGCGCCGCCGCGAGCGCCTGGCCGTCGCCCAGCAGCTCGCCGACCGCGCTCGTGAGTGCTTCGACGTCGCCGGCCGGCACGACGCGTCCGGCGCCAAAGCGACGGATCGGCTCAGCCAACCCGCCCACGTCATAGACCACCGCGGGCACGCCGGCCCCCAGGGCCTGCAGCAGCGCCCCCGACTGGTCGAGCTCGGCGCGATACGGGAAGACGGCAACTGTCGACTCGGACAGTGCTCGATCGAGCTCGGCTTGCGACAGATAGCCGAGGCGCCAGTCGATCCGCTCCGCCTCGCGCAGCCCGTCGAGCGGCATCGCCGGGTCGCCCGCGACGATCAGGCGCGCGTCCGCCAGACGGCGGGTCGCCTCGATCGCATCGGGCAGCCCCTTGTACGGCCGGATCACGCCGAGCGACAGCAGCGTGCGGCCGTCATCCGCGCGGGTGGCCGCGCTTGGATAGACCGGATGGGGAATGACGCGCGCATCCACTCCGAGATCCGCAAGGGTCTCGCGACCGCGATCGGTATGGACGACCACCCGGTCGAAGCGGGCGAGCAGCCTCTGCCACAGGTCGCGCCGCGATGCGGTGCGGCGCGGCAGGAGATCGTGGGCGGTGAACACCGACGGAGCCCGGAAGCGGAGCCGTACGTCGGCCTGCGGCAGGGCGAGCCACTGCAGATGGATGACGTCTGGGGTCGCCAACGCAAGCGACCCGAGCACTCCGACGTGCTCCGCAGCCTTCAACGGCAGGCGCAGTCGCGAGCGCTTGAAGAGACGTGACGACAGCGGATAGAACCGTTCGCTGCGGCGGTAACCGTCCGGGTCGGGCAGTGCGCCGAAGCGAAATCGCGAGGTCGCCAGCTCGACGTCGGCGCCCGCGGCGGCGAGCGCCTGCGCGAGCTCGTGGTCGTACCACGGCGTGAACGCAGGTGGATCGGCAAGCAGGACGCGCACGGCGAGTAGCTTAAGCGCGTGCTCGTTCGAAGCTGGAACCTCTTTCACGGCAACACCGTCCCGTCGCAGCGGCAGGCATTTCTGCACGAGATGGTGCGGCTTGCGACGGCGGACTCACCCGACGTTCTCTGCCTCCAGGAGGTTCCCGCCTGGGCTCTCGGAGAGTTCACGGTCGGTGACGTCGCCGCGCGGCCCGTGCTCGGCCCGGTGCGGATTCCGACGCGCCTCGGCCGGGAGCTGACCGGCATCCATCACGGTCTCCTGCGCTCGGCTTTCGCCGGGCAGGGGAACGCCTTGCAGCTGTCGCCACGACTGCGGGTGCTCGAGCATCGTGTGCTGACGCTGAACCCTCGGCGGTTCCGCAAGGCTCAGGCGAGCGCGCTCGACCTCGGTGCCGTGGCTCGGCTCGCGTGGGCGAAGGAGCGCCGGATTGTCCAGGGTGTGCGCCTCGCAGACCCCGACGGCCGCACCTTCCTGGTGGCGAACATGCACTGCACGAGTTACCCGCCCGACGAGCGCCTGCCCGATGCCGAGCTGCTCCGCGCAGCCTGGTTCGCCTCGTCGTTCGCCGAGCCCGAGGACGTGCAGATCCTCGCCGGCGATCTCAACGTGTCGGCCGCGCGCTCGCGCACCCTCGCCGAGCTGACCGGACCGGAGTGGGGGTTCTCCGCGGCCGGTCCGGGCATCGACCACGTCCTCGTCCGTGGTGCCGCCGTCACCGCCTTCCGGAGCTGGCCCGACGAGCAGCGAGCGCGGGGCGACCACCTGATGTCGGATCATGCTCCGGTGGAGGTCGACATCGAATGACTGTCGACTGGTCGGAGGTCCGTGCCCGTTTCCCGGTCCTCGACCGGTACGCGTACCTGAACGCCGGCACCTTCGGGCCGCTCGCACGCGCGACCTCGGAAGCGACCACGCGCCTGCGCGCGTGGGAGGCCAAGCACGGGCGAGGCGGTCGCGCGTACTTCGACGAGATGCTCGCGACCCGTGGGCGCGTGCGCGAGCTGCTCGCCGCGCAGATCCAGGTGCCTGCCGCGAACCTCGCGCTGACGGAGTCGACAACCCAGGGCGTGCATGTCGTCGTCGCCGGGCTCGGCCTCGGGCCCGAGAGCGCCGTCGTGACGACCGACGCGGAGCACTTCGGGCTGACCGGGCCGCTCCTGGCCTCCGGCGCCGAGCTGCAGATCGCGAAGGTCCAGGGCGCACGAGCCGACGAGATCTTCGATCTGATTCGAGCGCAGATCACCCCGCGGACAGGTCTGATCGCGATCTCGGCGGTCTCGTGGCTCGAGGGCACGATTTTTCCGTGGCGCGAGCTGCAGCAGTCGTCCGGCCTGCCCGTGCTCGTCGACGGCGCTCAATCGGTCGGCGCGCTCCAGGTCGACGCTGCCGCCGCGGACTTCTACACCGTCAGCGCACAGAAGTGGCTCTGCGGGCCGGATGCCACCGGCGCGCTCTACGTACGCGAGCCCGAGAGCCTGACTCCACGGCTCGTCGCCTACCCGTCGGCCGAGGTGTACGACATCGCCGCGGGGACGTGGGAGCCGAAAGCAGGCGCTGCGCGCTTCGATCCGGTTTTCACACCCGCATCGACACTCGTCGGGCTCGAGGCCGCGCTCACCGACCTGCCGCCCGGCCGCTTCGAACGCGCGCGCGAGCTGACCGAGCGGTGCCGCGCGCTGCTCGAATCAGCCGGGCACGAGGTGGTGACGCAACCCGGCCAGGCGACGCTCGTCACCTTCCGGTCGCCTGGAGATCCCGCCGAAGTCTCGGCAGCGCTCTACGAGCGTGGCGTCATCGTTCGCGACCTGCCCGCGAGCGGGCTGCTTCGTGCTTCGGTCGGGTGGTGGAACGACGAGTGCGATCTCGAGCGCCTCGTCGAGGGGCTCGGCGCAGCCGATTGAGCGGATTCGTCAGGCAGCCGAGGCTTCGGTGCGCAGCCCGAGCTCGCCGGCGATCGGCTGGAGCGCCTCGATCACGTTCGTGATGTGCTCGTCGAGTGAGAGCTCGAGCAGCTCGGCACCCTCGTACACGTCGTCGCGCGAGACACCGGCGGCGAACGACGGCTGCTTCAGCTTCTTCTTGACCGACTTGGGCTCGAGACCTTCGAGGCCGGTCGGGCGCACGAGGCCGCACGCGTGGACGAATCCAGAGAGCTCGTCACAGGCGAACAGCGACTTCTTCAGCGGTGTGTCGCGCGGCAGCCCGAGATGGTTCGCATGCGAGAGCACTCCGTCGATCACGACCTCCGGATACCCCTCTTCGCGGAGGATCGCCGCGCCGTCCTGTGGGTGCTGGTCGAGCGTGGGGTGGATCTCGTAGTCGAAGTCGTGCAGCAGCGCGGTGACGCGCCAGAGCTCCTCGTCCTCGCCGAACCGGCGCGCGTATGACGCCGTCGACGCCTCGACCGCGAGGGCATGCCGCAGCAGCGCTTCACTCTTCGTGTACTGGGTGAGCGTGGCCCAGGCTTCCTCGCGAGTCGGATTCACAGCCTCGCTAGCATAGTGCGCTCCTTGTCCTCGACGACCGTCAGACACGCCGTGGACTCGTTCGTGATCGAGGGCGGAAGGCCGCTCGCCGGACACGTTCGCGCCGCCGGCAACAAAAACGGCGCGCTGCCGATTCTCGCAGCGTGCCTGCTCACCGACGAGCCGGTGCTGCTCGAGAACGTGCCGCGCATCCGAGACGTGGAGACGATGCTCGCTCTCCTCTCGCACCTCGGCGCCGATGCGGAATGGGCCGGCGACCACGAGGTCCGGGTGCGCGCACAGAACATCACGCACGAGATCGACGAGGAGCTCGCCAGCCGCATTCGCGCCTCATTCCTGCTGGCGGGACCGCTGCTGGCGCGTCTCGGCCGAGCGAGCGTTCCGCCGCCCGGTGGCGACATCATCGGCCGCCGCCGGCTCGACCCGCACATCCATGCGTTCGCCGAGCTCGGTGCCGGCTTCGAGCTCAACGACCGGTACGAGTTGTCGGGAAACCTCACCGGGGCGCACATCCATCTCGACGAAGCCTCGGTCATGGCGACCGAGAACGCGGTCATGGCTGCGTCGCTGACACCGGGCAAGACGATGATCTCGAACGCCGCCTCCGAGCCTCATGTTCAGGATCTCTGCCGCTTCCTCATCTCACTCGGTGCCAAGATCGAAGGCGTCGGCTCGAACGTGCTTCACATCACCGGCGTCGACCAGCTTGGCGGCGGAAGTTACTCGATCGCGCCCGAACACATCGAGGTGGGGAGCTTCATCGGCATGGCTGCCGTGACCGGCGGCGACATCACGATCGAGGGCATCGTCCCCGATGACCTCTGGCCGGTTCTCCCCGTCCTCCGGCGCCTGGGCGTCGAAGTCGAGTTGGGCGATGACTGGGTGCGCGTTCCGCCTGATCAAGAACTCGTCGTCGTCGACGATCTGGGCGGCGCGATTCCGAAGGTCGAAGACGGGCCGTGGCCCGCGTTCCCGGCCGATCTCACGTCGATTGCAGTCGTCGTCGCGAGTCAGTCGAGGGGCACAGTGCTCATCTTCGAGAAGATGTTCGAGAGCCGGCTCTTCTTCGTCGACAAGCTGGTGTCGATGGGGGCGCGGATCATTCTCTGCGATCCGCACCGCGTCGTCGTCACCGGCCCCTCGCGCCTGTACGGTCAGCGGATGTCGAGCCCCGACATCCGCGCGGGGATGGCGATGCTGATCGCCGCGCTCTGCGCCGAAGGAACGTCAGTGATCGGCGACGCGTACCAGATCGACAAGGGCTACGAGCGCATCGACGAGCGCTTGCGGTCGCTCGGCGCGAGCATCGAGCGCGTCGAGCTGACCGCCTGAGATGAACGAGACGCAAACAGGCGTCCGTCTCGGACTCGCCGTGACGGGCTCAGCGAACGTCACTACGGGCCTGACGGTGCTCGACCACCTTGTGACCGAGCTCGTGCGGACAGCGCGGTTCAAGCTGTCGCTCGAGGTCGCGCCGGGAAGCGCGGACGCGGCGGCTGCTGCCGCCGGGCGGGCACTCGGAGTCGCGCTCGGGGAGCAGATGAGCACGCCCGGAGCCGCAGCGATGGGTTGGGCGCTCGTGCCTGCCGACGAGGCACTCGCATCAGCGGCTCTCGAGCGCTCGGAGCGACCGGCCTTCGTCACGAACGTGGACTTCTCGGGTCAGACAGTCGGTGGAGCGTCAACCGATGTCGCGTCGCGGTTCCTGCGCGAGCTTGCCGAGGCCGCAGAGTTGAACTTGCACGTGCGACTTGTCGAAGGCACCGATCCGCAGCACGTGCTCTCGGCGATCTTCAAGGCCGTCGGCGCCGCACTCGGGCAGGCGTGCCGTCCCGTACCGGAAGCAAAGGAGGAGTCGTGAGCTCAGAAACCGTTCACACCGAGAAGGAGGCCGTACGCACGGAGGCGGCGCCGGCCCCCTACCAGGGCGCGCCGTACTCCCAGGCGATCAAGGCGAACGGCTTCGTCTTCGTCTCCGGCCAGCTGTCCCTGAGGCCTGGTGAGAAGGAGCTCGCACCGGGCGAGATCGGGCCGCAGACCGAGCAGGTATTTGCCAACCTTCGCGCGATCCTGGAGGCCGCGGGAACGTCCATCGAAAAGGTGGTGAAGACGACCGTGTTCCTGCAGGACCTCGATGACTTCCCGGGGATGAACGAGGTGTACGCGAAGCATGTCGGCGACACGCCGCCTGCACGGTCGACCGTTGAGGTCGCGAAGTTGCCGTCGGGTGCGCTCGTCGAGATCGAAGCGATCGCGCTCCAGTAGTCGTCGTTGCTGTCACCGTGACCGCTGTCGAGGACTACGTGCGCTCGCTCGAATTGGACGCGTACGTCGTCGGCGGAGCAGTTCGCGACGCGTTGCTCGGGTTCGTGTCGCAGGACTCGGACTTCCTCGTCCCCGGCGTCGACATCGACGGGCTGCGAGCGGCCCTCAGCCCGCACGGGCACGCCGAGGAGCTCACGGTCGCGGGACGCTCGGTGGGCGTGCGCTTCTACCCGCGCGACCGGGCGATGCGAGCACGCGCGCCGAAGGGAATCGAGCTTGCACCGCCGCGGCGCGAGATCTCGACCGGCCCGGGCCGCCACGACTTCGACATCGTGGTCGACCCGGCGGCGCCGATCGAGACCGACCTGGCACGGCGCGACTTCACGATCAATGCGATGGCGCAACGGCTCTCCGACGAGAGCTTCGTCGATCCGTACGGCGGCCGTCAGGACCTCGAGCGGCGGGTGCTTCGAACGGTGTCCACGAACAGCTTCGCAGAGGATCCGCTCCGCCTCGTCCGTGGGCTGCGGTTCATCTCGCAGCTCGACCTCGATCCCGACGAGGACACGCTCGCGCAGATGCGGGACGAGGCAGCAAGCGTGTCACTCGTCTCGGGAGAGCGCATCGGCGGCGGGCTCGCAGCGGACGGGATGGGCGAGCTCTCGAAGCTGCTGCTCGGCACGCAGCCGGCGAAGGCGCTCAGGATCGCTCGCGACACCGGAGTGCTCGTCGCGCTTCTCCCCGAGTTCGAGCGCGCGATCGGCTTCGACCAGGAGAGTCGTCACCACGACCTGACAGTCGATGAGCACACCTTCGAGGTCGTTCAGGCCGCAGCCGACGCGGGTGCTCCACTCCAGGTGCGCCTCGCGGCGCTCTTCCACGACCTCGGCAAGCCGTTCGTAGCGTGGCGTGGGTCCGACGGTCGCCTGCACTACTACGCCAGGCCAGGGCAAGCTCCGCGGAGCCACGAGCAGGTGAGCGCCGATCTGGCCGCAGAAGCAATGAGCAGGCTGCGGTATCCGAACGAGCTTCGCAAGCGCGTGTTGCGAATCGTGCGAGCGCATATGGTCGATCCCGGTCGGGGCGACCCGCTGCGCGCACGCCGATTACTCGCGCGTCACGGCGCCGGCGTCACCTTCGACCTCCTCGCTCACAAGGAAGCGGATCTGCGGGGCAAGCGGCTGCCCGGTGGGCCGGAGCCCGAGGCCGACCTCCAGAAGCTCGCGCGCTTCCGCGCCATCGTCGAACAGGAGCTCGAGAGCCCACACCGTCTCCGCGACCTGGCGATCGGCGGCGACGATCTCATTCGCACCGGTTACGTGCCCGGCCCCGCGATCGGCCACGTCCTGCGGACACTCCTCGACGAGGTCGTCAAGGATCCGTCGCTGAATACGCGAGACGCGTTGCTCGCGCGGGCGGAGGCTCTGCGCCGATGAGCCACCGAGCCGATCCTCGGCCGGCCGGCGACGGGGTGATCCGCTGGGACGAGGCGGGGTACACCGTCGCGTTCACGACCCGTGCCGGCGGTGTGAGCGCAGCGCCCTACGACTCGCTCAACCTGACGATCGGAACGGGCGACGACCGCACGTGCGTCGACGAGAATCGCCGGCTGGCCTGCGAGGCAATCGGCGTGCCGGCGACAACGCTCGCGTTCAACCGCCAGGTGCACTCGGCGTCTGTCCATCGCGCACGAGCCGGAGCGCACGGCGAGCCGGGCGACGGTCTCTGGTCCGACGAGCCGGGCGTCTCGATGCTCGCGATGTCGGCGGACTGCCTGCCGATTGCGGTCGCGCGCGCGACAGGTGAGCCCGCGCTTGCGGTACTCCATGCCGGCTGGCGCGGGCTTGCCGGAGGTGTCGTCGCTGCCGGCGCGTCTGCACTGTGCTCCGGTCTCCCCCGAAGACCGCAGCTCACCGCGATCATCGGTCCTGCTATCGGCCCGTGTTGCTACGACGTTGGTCCGGAGGTCTCGCAGCTCTTCGATCGCAACCTGACGCGCGACGGGAAACTCGATCTCTGGTCGGCAGCAGAGCGCGCATTGCGCGCAGCGGGGGTGGAGCGCGTCGAACGTGTCGATCTGTGCACGCGCTGCCATCCGGAGCTCTTCTTCTCACACCGCCGCGACGGCCGTGCACGCGGCGTGCAGGGGGTGCTCGGTGCTGTCGCCTGAGGAGGTGCGCGAGCGCGTGGCACGCGTTCGTGCACAAGTCGGCGACGGCGTGACCATCGTCGCGGCGACGAAGTACGTCGCCGCGCGCGACCTGGCCGTGCTCGTCGAAGCGGGGATCGACGTCGTGGGAGAAAACCGCGCGCAGGACCTCGAGGAGAAGCATGCCGAGTACGGCGATGCGTTTCGGTGGCACTTCATCGGCCGCCTGCAGTCGAACAAGGTGAAGGTAGTGAACCGGATCTGCGAGCTCGTCCATTCCCTCGACTCACACACGACTGCGCGGCGGCTCGAGGTGCCTGCGCTCGTGCAGGTGAACCTCGCGGACGAGGGCTCGAAAGCGGGGGTTGCGCCGAGAGAACTGGCGGACTTCCTCGGGTATGACGTTCGTGGCCTCTCGACGATGCCGCCGTCCGCTGCGTCGCCGGAGAGCTCTCGCGCCTGGTTTGCCGAGCTCCGCGGCCTGGCTGCTGAGCATGGCCTCAGGGAGCTCTCGATGGGGACGACGCAGGACTACGCTGTTGCCGCGGAGGAAGGCGCGACGTATGTTCGCGTCGGTTCGTTCCTCTTTCGCGATTAAGATCCCCCGCAAATGGCCCTCGGCGATCTCTGGTCCCGCACTCTTGTCTACTTCGGCATCGCCGAGGAGGATGACGACTGGGAAGACGACGAGGACGGCGTCGCGGCGGAAGAGAGCCTCGAACAGAGCTATCGCGAGCGGCCGAACGTCAGGCGGCTGACGCCGCGCCGCCGCGGCCAGGACTTCGACGACTGGACCGAGTCCGAGTCCGACCAGCCGACTACGCGGGCGCCCGCTGTTCGCCCTTCTCGCGCGGCGGTGCGCGAGATGCGTCCCGCGATCGAGGCGGTACCGAACCCGTCGAGCGTGAAGGTCCACCTCGTTCTTCCGCGGAGCTTCAACGACGCGCAACAGATTGCCGACAAGTTCAAGCAGGGCATTCCGGTGATTCTCAACCTCCAGGGGGCCGACAACGAGCTCTCGAAGCGGCTCATCGATTTCACGAGCGGCCTCACCTACGCGTTGAACGGCGGTATGCAGCGCGTCGCCGACAAGGTGTTCCTGCTCACGCCGCGTAACGTTGAAGTCTCCGCCGAGCAGCGCGCCGCGCTGCTCGAGCGCGGCGGCTTCTACAACCAGGCGTAGGAGAAGGCTTTTACGCCCCGAAAGGGCGGTTGTATGGTGCTCGACGCCACAGGGGCGGCTGCCACGTTCATCCGCGTCTTCGCGGGGGTGTACGTGCTCGTCCTGATTCTCTACGTGCTGACGTCGTGGGTGCAGCTGCCGTACTCGCTGAAGCCGGTGCAGCGCTTCCTCTACGACGTCTGCGAGCCGTACTTGCGTTTCTGGCGAAGGATCCTGCCGTTTCGCGCGGGGCCGATCGACTTCTCGCCGATGGTGGCGATCCTCGCGCTCGGCATCGTCAGCCAAATCGTGGTTTCGATTCTCGATCGTTTCTAGAGCAAGGGAGGGAGCATGCGTTACACACCAGTTGAGCTCAGGCACGTGAAGATCGGGCGGACGTTGTTCGGCGGCCTCAAGCGTCAGGAGACCGAGCAGTTGCTCGAGGACGTCGCCGACAGCTTCGAGGACGTCTGGCGCGAGCGAGGCGAGCTCACGGACAAGCTGGAGGACGTGGAGAAGCGCTTCGACGAGCTGAAACAGCGCGAGACCCTGCTCGCCTCGACGCTCGTGTCGGCCCAGAGCGCGGCCGCCGACGCCAAGGAGGCTGCGCGGCGCGAGGCCGAGGTGATCATCGCGGAAGCGCATCACGAGGCTCGCTCGGTCACCCGTGCAGCCACGGGTGAGCGTGAGCGGCTGTTCGCCGAGGTGCGGCGCGTCGAGACACTTCTGCGCGCGGCGCTCGGGCTGGTCGAGGAGTCGAGAAGCGAATTGCCGATCGAAAGCGAGAGCGCCGAGATCGCGGATCTGCCGCCGATCCTGCCTGCGCCCGACGGCTGGCCGAAGCGAGAAGACACGCGTGAGTTCGACGCCATACCGGTGGACGCCGATGAGCCGCAGGCCGCCGTGGCGCTCCCGGCGCTACCGCCTCTCACCGGCGATGCGTCCGACGAGGACGACGGCCCGTGGGCGGGGCGCGACTTCGCCTGGGGGTAACCTTGACTGCGTGACCGACTCGACCCGGCTGCAACTGCGCGTCGCGCCCGGCGCCTCCAATCCGGGCATCGTCGGCCGTTACGGAACGTCCTGGAAGGTGCGGGTCGCGGCCGCTCCCGAAGGTGGCAAGGCGAATGCCGCCGTCATCCGGCTCCTCGCCGACACGCTCGTTCTCCCGGCGCGAGACATCGAGGTCGTTTCCGGGCACTCCTCGCGGGACAAGATCATCGAGTTGGCCGGGCTCGAGCCCGACGAGACCGAACGCCGCCTCACTGCAGCGAGCATCCCGGGAAAGGACAGCGAGTGAGCGAGACCGACGAGTACCGCAAGCTCTTGCTCGACGAGCGCGCACGGCTGACGCATGCAGTCGACCATCTGCAGGGTGACAACGCGGGGAGTGTCGAGGACGAGCTCGGCGAGATCTCCACGGGCGGGGTCGACAACCACATGGCCGACAACGCGTCGGCGACCTACGAGCGCGAGCTCGACGCCGGCTTCGAGGAAGGCGCACAGCACACTCTCGACGAGATCGACGCGGCCCTCGCTCGAATCGATGCCGGCATATACGGCATCTGCGGTGCCTGCGGGAAGCCCATCGACGCGGACAGGTTGTCGGCGATCCCGTGGGCGCGGCTGTGCATCGACGATCAGCGACGGTCTGAGTGAGCGACCCGCAGCGCCGCCCCCCGGCCGACATCCGGGTGGGGTCGTCGACGAACGGCCTCG
>CAWJGF010000031.1:0-25132 GCA_963842335.1 uncultured Thermoleophilia bacterium
ACGTAAAGCGAGGGTAAAGCGACCTCGACCGCCACGCCGCCTCGACCTCTTGAAAGCGCGGGCCGAGCGTCGTAGTGTCCGATGGCGAACGACCACTCGCCCGTCTGCGGCCTGGGCACCACGAACCGAGGTCATGATCGCCCGCCCGGCCGCTACGCCTGCATTGTCCGAGCCCGACCCGCGAGACGGGAACCCCGTGGGGGACGGGAACCCCGTGCAGGACGGGAACACCGTGCAGGACGGGAACACCGTGCAGGACGGGAACACCGTGCAAAACGGGAACTCAGTGCAAGAGGAGTCGTGGACGAATACCCAGTCGGGGGCGGTCTCGTTCTCCGAGCTTGTCCGCGCGCACTATGAGTGGGAGAAGGACGGCTGTACCGATGGAGCCGCCGACACGCGCTACCGCGCCAAGCTCGACTCCTTCCAGCAGAGCGAAGGCGCGCTCATCCATGCCTACTGGGCCACACGACGACCCTCGGCCGTGGGCCTGACCGTGAAGGAGGGAGGCGGGCTCGTCTCGCTCCTGAATGACCACGATGCCAAGATCCGCCTCCATCGAGTGACCGACTGGCTCGCGCCGGAAGCCAAGCTCGCGGAGCTTCTCCACCATTGCGACACACTCGCGATCAAGGTCTCGGAGGTGCTACGCGGCACACCCGAGCGGATCGCGATGCAATGGCTCTTCTCCGTCGAAAGTCACCTGCTCGGCTTCATCGAACGAACACGGGGCAAGGCCGACCCCGAGGAGATCACCGCGGTGTACAACTCACAGGCGGACGAGCTGATCCAGATCGAGCGCTACTACGCGAGCGCAGGCGAGAAGGCTGCGCGAATCGTCTACTTCTGGGGAATGATGATGGGCGTTGCGTTCGCGGCGACGATCGGCCTCGCACTCGCATGTGGGCTCTGGCGCACCGGTTGGTTCGATCAGCCGCACACGCTCAGAACGGAGACATTCTTCGTCTGTTACATCGCCGGCGGGATCGGAGCCGTCGTCAGCGTTCTGATGCGCATGAGCTCGAACAAGTTCCAGGTCGACTACGAGGTCGGCAGGTCGACCATCAGGCGCCTCGGGAGCTTCCGCCCCTTCATCGGGGCGGTGTTCGGCATGGCCCTCTACTTCCTCTTCCGGAGTGGGATCTCTCAGGCGGCCGTTCCGAAGGACCCGGGTAGGACGTTCTTCTTCTTCGGCATCCTCGCGTTCCTCGCGGGCTTCAACGAGCGCTGGACGAACGTGCTCTTCGGCAAGGCCGAGCTGACGATCGCCGGGAGCCTCGGCGGATCGTCGACGAGCGAGACGCCGCCGAGCAAGGGCGACGAGGACACCTGAGGGTGCAGGTGATCATCCGACCGGCGCCGCGAGGAGCACGACGCTCGGGGCTGCAGTCGTGCCGATCACCGACTCGACCTCGAACTCACTCGTGTCGAGCTTCGTCGGGTCGACGGAGAGCGCGGCCAGGAACTCGTCGGGCGGGTCGAGGAAGTTCACCGCTGGTGTTCTGTAGTGCATCGGCACGACCAGACGAGGGGCAACCGAACGAACGAGCTCGGCGGCCGGCGCGCCACCGATCGTGGCGCTGCCACCGACCGGGATGAAGAGGACGTCGACCTCGCCGAGCGCCGCGCGCTGCTCTGGTCGGAGCGCCGGCTGGCCGAAGTCGCCGAGATGACAGCAGGCGAAGCCGTCGAGCTCGAAGCGGAAGATCGTGTTGGGGCCGCGCACCGTCCCGGCGGCGTCGTCGTGCTCAGAGGCGATCGCCACGATCTCACCGATCGGAGACTCGAAGCGGCCTGCCGTCGAGCGGATCACGACGGGCTCGCCACCGACGACGTCGACCACGTTGTGGTCGCGATGCTCGTGGGTGACGAGCAGCACCTGTGCGGTCGCACCCTCGATCGGGGGGTAGCGAAACTCCAGACCGCGCGCGACGAGTGCCTCGCCCATGTCGCCGAAGGGATCGATGAACACCGTCTGAACGCCCGAGAGCAGAAAGGTCGATTGGCCGTACCAGCGAACGCGCATCAGTTGCCTCCTTAGATGGTGTCGGGCTCGGAGCCGCCGGCCAGCCGCTTCGCCGTGACGGGAACATCTTGCTGGGCAGGGCGGCGGCCGCGCGACCACGACATGGCCGCCGCCAGGAGGCAGGCGCAGATCGCGAAGGCGAATGCCTTGTGCAGGCCGGCGTGGAACGGCCCCGCGATCAGATTCGGGAAGAAGTCGTGGTTCCCGACGGCGGCGGCGTTCGTCGCGGACAGGTGGCCGACGACGCTCGGGCCGAGTAGCTCGCGTACGGGGTCGTACCCGAGGAACGCCGCGAAGAGCACGGAGACCGGCGGCAGATGTGCGGCGTGCGTCGCCGCGGCCGCGGGCACGCCGTGCGCCTGGAGGCCGGCGGCGAGGGACGTGGGCAGCGTGGCGGCGAGGCCGATGATCATGAGCGTGAAGAAGATGCCGATCGAGAGCACCTGCGCCGAGTTCTGGAACGTCTGGTTCATCGCGCCGCCGGCGCCGCGATCGCCTGCCGGCAGGCTGTTCATCACCCCCGCGCGGTTCGGCGAGGCAAACGCTCCCATCGACAGGCCCATCAGAAGCAGGGCGCCCGCGAATTCCCAGTAGGTGAAGTCGACCGGAAGCGTGTCCAGCAGCACGAAGCTGAACGCCGAGCCGAGCATCCCGGCGGTCGCGAACGGCCGCGAGCCGTAGCGATCGGAGAGAACGCCTGACAACGGCCCGGCGATGAGGAACCCGATCGTCAGCGGCAGCATGTAGATGCCTGCCCACAGCGGCGTCTGACTGAAGCTGTAGCCGTGCTGAGGGAGCCAGATCCCCTGCAGCCAGATGATCAGCATGAACATCAGCCCGCCGCGCGCGATCGCGGACAGGAAGCTCGAGAGCACTCCAAACGTGTACGCCCGGATCCGGAAGAGCGGCAGCTTGAACATCGGATGCTCGATGCGCGACTCGATGATCACGAAGACCGTCAGCAGCAGGACTCCCGTGGCGAGGCAACCGAGCACGAAGGGGCTCGTCCAGCCCATCGGATGGCCTCCGTAGGGGCGGATCCCGTAGGTGATTCCGATCATGATCAGCACGAGCCCGAGCGCGAAGGTGGCGTTGCCCCACCAGTCGATCGGCGCGGGGTTGCGAACACCGATCTCGCGCAGCTTCCGATGCGACCACACCGTCCCGAAGAGGCCGAACGGAACCGAGACGAGGAAGATCAGCCGCCAGTTGATCGGGGCCAGGAGGCCGCCGACGATGAGCCCGATGAACTGCCCACTGATCCCGACGACGTTGTTGAGCCCCAGTGCCATCCCGCGCTGGTTCGGCGGGAAGGCGTCGGTGAGGATCGCCGCCGAGTTCGCGATCAGGAACGCCGCGCCCACGCCCTGCACGAGGCGGAAGCTGATCAGCCAGTCAGCGCCGGCGCGCCCCTCCATCCAGTCGATCGTCAGCAGGAGCGACGCCACCGTGTAGATCGCGAACCCGAGCGTGTACATGCGCACCCGCCCGAAGAGATCGCCCAGTCGCCCGAGTCCGACCACGAGCACGCTCGTGACGACCAGGTAGCCGAGAATCATCCAGAGGAGGTAGAAGCTGTTTCCGGGGCGCAGCGGGCTGAGATGGATGCCGCGGAAGATGTCGGGCATCGCGATCAGCACGATCGACGCGTCGAGCGTCGCGAGCAGCACGCCCAGGGTCACGTTCGAGAGTGCGACCCACTTGTACCGATCTCCAACACCGCTTTCGACAACACCGCTCTCGACGCTCCCGGCCATTCCTATAATCCTACAGGCTGCCTGAACAGTTTTCCTGTCCATCGTTGCCTATGATCCCGCCATGGCGGAACAGATCGATGCTGCGAGCGTCGCGAGCGAGCTCCGAATCGTCCTCGGCCAGCTCGTGCGCCGACTCCGCACCGACAACGCGCTCCCGACCTCGCACGCCGCGGTGCTCAGCCGGCTCGACCGCGCCGGGCCGCAGACGACGAGTGGGCTCGCCGCCGCCGAGCGAATGCGGCCGCAGTCGATGGCCCAGACGCTGGCCGAGCTGCACAGCGAGGGGTTCGTGGTACGCACACCGGATCCGACCGACGGACGGCAGATCCTCATCGAGCTCACCGCGCGCGGACGGGAGTGCCTCGCAGCCGAACGACAACGCCGTGAAGGCTGGCTCTCACATGCGATCGCAGATGAGCTGACCGCAGCAGAGCGGAAGCTCCTCGCGGATGCGGTCGCGTTGCTCCGCCGCCTCAGCGAGGCCTGACGAAGTTCGGGCAAGCCGCTTCGCTTCACTATGTATAGTGACGACTGATCGGACGCCGCGGACGGCTGCCGATCAGGGCATTGGAGCCCCGCGAGCTGACCGAGCGCGCGGGGCTTTTTTCGTTCCCCGATCTGGAGGAGGTGAGGGTGTCGACCGTCACGAGTGGCGCTCCGACCGCGCGGACACGCGTGGCTGCTCCCTCTCCGATCGCTGCCTATCTCGACGCGCTGCTCGATCGCCATGCCCGTCTCGAAAGCGGCGAGGTGGCGACCTACATCCCGGAACTCGCGATGGCCGACCCGGATCTCTTCGGCATCTGCCTGACGACGATCGATGGCGCGGTCTACGAGATGGGTGACACACGTGAGCTATTCACGATTCAGTCGATGTCGAAGCCGCTGACGTACGGCCTCGCGCTCGAGAGGATCGGCGACGAGGCGTTGCGGTCGCGAGTGGGCGTCGAGCCGAGCGGAGACGCCTTCAATGAGATCAGTCTCGCACCCATGACCGGAGTGCCCGTCAATCCGATGATCAATGCAGGAGCGATTGCGTGCACGGCGCTCGTGGGCGGCGACGATCCGTTCGCGACGATCGTCGAGACCTATTCGCGTTATGCCGGACGAAGGATCGAGCTCGACGAGGCCGTGTACCGATCGGAGAGCGAGACCGGTCACCGCAATCGCGCAATCGTTCACCTGCTCCGCAACTTCGACGTCGTCTCCGGAGACCCGGAACGTTCGGTCGATCTCTACTTCCGACAGTGCGCCGTCTCGGTCGACTGTCGCGACCTCGCGGGCATCGCGGCGACGCTGGCGAACGGGGGGGTCAATCCAGTGACCGGAGATCGTGCAGTGAGTGAAGGGGTCGTCCGGAGTGTTCTGAGTGTCATGACGACGTGCGGCATGTACGACTCCGCAGGCGAGTGGCTCGTCTCTGTCGGTCTGCCCGCGAAGAGTGGCGTTTCCGGCGGCGTGATCGCCGTCCTTCCTGGCAGGCTTGGCATCGGCGTCTATTCGCCCCGACTGGATGAGCGCGGGAACAGCGTTCGCGGGATCGCCGTGTGCCGCGATCTTTCACGGGATCTATCGCTCCATCTGATCACGCCCGGCACCCAGCTCGCACCATCGATTCGATCTTCGTATCAGGTTGGCGAACGCGCGTCGAAGCGCGTGCGCCGCCCGGACGAGCGAGCAGCCCTCGCCGAGGCAGGGTCGCGATCCATCGTCTTCGAGCTTCAAGGCACACTCAATTTCATGGCGCTCGAGGCCATCTCGCGCCTGGCGACCGAGCGCGACCCGGCGCCCGATCTCGTGCTGCTCGACCTGCGCCGGGTGGGTCGCGTCGATCGCAGTGGCGCCGAGTTCAGCTCGGCGTTGGCCGCGTTCCTCGCCGGGCGCGGCGCACGACTCGTCCTCGCGAACGCAGAGCTGATCGAAGCCGTCCCCAGGTCTGCACACTCGTTCGCCGATCTGGACACCGCACTCGAATGGTGCGAGGAAGAGCTCCTGTCCGGCATCGAAGGTCATCGCCGTGAGCCGCCGACACGCCTCGACGCTCACGAGCTCCTCCAGGATCTCGACACGGATGAGCTCGCGCGGGTGACTTCCCACCTCGGCACCGTCTCCGCCCAGGCGGGGACCCTGCTTCTTCGACGCGGCCAACCTGCAGCCGAGATGTTTCTCGTCATGCAGGGCTCGCTCAGCGTTCTCCTGCAGGAAGACGACGGCCCGCCTGTCCGCATTTCGACGCTCGCCGCGGGAATGACGGTCGGCGAGATCGCCTACGTCGACCGCGCCGTCCGGTCGGCTGACGTGCGCGCAGACTCGAATGTCGAGTGCCGCACGCTGACATTCGACACGCTCGACTCCCTCTCGATCGACGATCCCGCATTGCACGCGAAGCTCCTGCGAAACCTCATCCGTATCGTCGTGTCCAGGCTGCTCTCGCTGGACGCGCAGGTCGCCGAACTAAGCCGCTGACCGTCGACCAGAGCGGCATCCGCCGCGCCTCACGCACTCTTGGCGAGAGCGACGAGCGCGGCGCGGCCGCGAGCTTCGGCGACGACGTCGCCGATCAGCACGAGCGACGGCGTCGGTAGTCCGCGCGCCACGTCGGCGAGCGTGCCGAGGGTGCCCGTTCGGACCTGTGCGTCCGGGAGCGACAACCGCGAGATGACGGCAGCGGGCTCATCTGATCTACGGCCGGCGAGGATCAGGCTCTCGGCGAGATGCTCCAGGCGCCTCAGTCCCATGAAGATCACAAGAGTGCCCGGTGTTGCAGCAAGGCGGTCGTAGTCGAGGTCGCTGCCGTCGCCCGCGGTTCCGGTCAGAATCGTCACCTGCGCGGCCACCCCGCGTGCGGTGAGCGGGATCCCGGCGAGCGCCGGCACCGCAGTGAACGTCGAGACCCCCGGCACGATCTCAAACTCGATCCCGGCCGCCTCGAGTGCGTTCGCTTCCTCGGAGCCGCGCCCGAAGATGAACGGATCGCCGCCCTTCAGGCGAACGACGGCGGCCCCGCGCCTGCCGTGTCGTACGAGCAGGTCGTTCACTGCCTCTTGCGTCAGGCCGTCGCGCGCGATCCGCTCGGCGCCGGTCGCCGATCGGACGAGCTCGTCCGAGACGAGCCGGTCGTAGACGAGCACGTCGCAGTGACGGACGAGTTCGAGCGCCCGGACGGTCACGAGGCCCGGGTCGCCAGGCCCGGCACCGACGATCGCGACGCTCACCCGAGCGCCTCCGCGACGAGAGCCTGGAAGTAGTCGCGCCGCTCCTCATACGTCGGCAGCTCACGCTTGGCCCACGGTCGAAGCGCAGCCAGACGGTCGGCAAGGGCCGCGTGCTCGGGACGTATCAACTCGGCCACGTCTGCTCGGATGCGCTGCGCGAGCGCAGGCGAAGCGCCGCCGGTCGAGACGCCGACGAGGATCGGATCGCGGCGGACGATCGCCGGCAGAATGAAGCTGCAGAGCTCCGGGTCGTCGGCGACGTTGCAGAGCGTCGAACGTTCAGCAGCCGCACTCGAGACGTCGACGTTCACGACGCGATCATTCGTCGCGGCAATCACGAGGAAGCGTCCGACAACATCTGAGCGGCGAAACGGCCGGCGGTCGACTCGGATGGGGAGTCGGCGCAGATCGTCCTCGACGGCCGGCGCAACAACGGTTACCTTCGCCTCGCAGTCGAGAAGCCCATGAACCTTCTCGGTCGCAATCCGACCTCCGCCGACGACGAGACAGTCGCGGCCGCGAAGGTCGAGACACGCCATGTAGTGGCGGGCCGGGGCGCTCATGTCGCGAGGCTCGTCAGACGCGCGCCGTTTCCGTCGAGGCGTACAGCGGCCTGCACGCCGCCCGCCTCGATCGAGAGCGTGAACGCCCCAGGCGCTACCGCCGCGATCTTGACCGAGTCGATCGTCGAGCCCACGAGCACGGCGAGCGCGGTGGAGACATCGCGGGCACTGTCGGACCGCACACGGCCGCGCGGGAGCTTCCGCAGCGTCGCTAGAGCGGCTTGCTCACCGCCGGGGCCGTAGTAGGCCCGAATGCGCCCCGTCTGCAAGCCGAGCTCGAGCACCGACTCGAGCAACTCGGCCGGATCACCGCTGACTTCCCCGTCGTCGACCGCCGCCACGAGCTCGGCGAAGCGCGAGCGCATCGGCTCGTCGCGCGCCAAGGAATGCACCGTCTGTGCCTCCGCGAGCGCGACGTCGCGCGCCTCGCCGTGCAATTGGACTCCGTGCACATGCACTCCCTGCACCGCAACGTCAGTCACTGTCGTCTCCGATCAGAGCGCGCAACTCATGCTCGAGGCCGCCCGTCTCGATCGCGCAATGGATGCCGCACTCCTTCGGCGCGTTCGTCTCCCACCACCACCGCCCCGCACGCAGGTCCTCGCCCTTCTGAGTCGGTCGCGTGCACGGCGCGCAGCCGATCGATGTGTAGCCCTTGTCGTAGAGGGAGTTGTACGGCAGGTCGTGCTCGCGCACGTAGTCCCACACTTCGTCCTCCGACCACTCCGCGAGTGGATTCAGCTTTACGATCGCACCGTGGTCGTGGTCGATCTCGACCTTCCGGATGTCGCTGCGCGTTGCCCACTGGTCGCGGCGCAAGCCGGTGATCCAGGCGTCGAGACCCGCGAGATGCTGTTGCAACGGGAGCACCTTGCGCACCTGGCAGCACAGCAGGCGGTTGTCGACGCTTCGGTAGAAGAGGTTCGGCCCGTGCTTGCCGACCATCGCGTTGACGGGCGCAGCCTTCGGCGAAAGCAGGTCGAGCTGCAGGCCCGGATAGCGGTCGCGCATCGCCTCGATCAGCTCGAACGTCTCGCCGGGCAGGCGCCCCGTGTCGACGCTGAACATGCGGATCGTCGGATCGATCTCGTAGGCCATGTGCAGCAGGACGGCGCCGTCGGTCTGGAAGGCGGTCGAGATCGAGATCGACGGCGCAAAGTGCTCGATCGCCCATTCGAGAACGACTTCCGGCTCCTGGCCCTCGAACTCCACACTCAGTTCGCCCGCTTCCAGGTCGTCGAGCAACTCGACACTCATGCGGTGACCCCCTTCTTCTCACGTGGTTTGGCGGGCTCGCGACAGGCGAGGCGACCGAGCTCCTCGTCGGTCGAGCGGTCGCAGAACGCGCGGAACGTCTCGCCGTCACCGCGCGCCGCGACCCAGCCGCCGACGAGGCCGACCACGGCGTCATCGAGCTCGTCGCTCGGAACCCGCTTGAAGACCGCGCGTCCGATCGCGGCAGGGCGATCGAGGCTGCCGCGCAGATAGATGTCGTAGGCCTGGCGGCGCTTGCCGGCCTCGTCGCGCACGGTCGTTCCCTGGAAGCCGATCTCGCCGACCCAGTGATGCGCGCACGCGTGCGGGCACCCGTCGAGGTTCATGCGCAGCCCGTCGGCGTCCTTGCCGAAGCGCTCCTCGAGGAGCCGCACGAGCCCGTCCATCCGCGACTTCGTCTCGGTGACCGAGAAGTTGCAGTGCGGCTCCCCTGTGCAGGCGACGGCATCGCCCCGCAGCGTGCCGGCATCGAGCGGCAGGCCGATCTCCGCGAGCCGCGCATCGACCTCGTCGAGACGATCGGCTGCGACGTTCGTGAGGACGAGGTTCTGCTGGCGCGTGAAGCGCACGTCTCCGCCGAGGCTCTCGGCAAGGTCCGCGAGTGCCACCATCTGCTCGCCGCTCGCGAGGCCGAGGTGCACCGGCACGCCGACGTAATGTCGACCGTCGGACTGCGCGTGGACGCCGAGGTGGTTGCTCGCGGGCGGCAGGCGCGGCAGCTCGAAGCGCTCGAATGTCCGGCCGAGGCGCGCCTCGACACGATCGCGCATCCCGTCTGGCCCGAGGTCGTCGATCATGAACTTGAGGCGCGACTTGACGCGCGAGAGCCGGTAGCGCAGGTCCTCGCGCCACTCATCGAGGATCGCGGCCAGAAGCGTGACGGCTTCGTCCTTCGGGACCCAGATCCCGAGGTCCTTGGCGATCCGTGGCACCGACGACAACCCCCCGCCGACGAGCACGCCGAACCCCTCCTCCCCGTCACGGATGGCGCCGATCAGCGCGATGCAGTTGATCTCGGGCGCCGAGCACGCGTCGGGACACGCGGTGATCGCGATCTTGAGCTTGCGCGGCAGGTCTGAGTAGTCGGGATTGCCGTAGAAGAACTCCGCGGCTTCCTCGAGCACGGGTGTCGGGTCGAACAGCTCATCGTGCGCGAGCCCGCCGAGCGGGCAGCCGGTGATGTTGCGAACCGTGTCGCCACATGCGCCCGCCGACGTCAGGCCGGCGGCGTGCAGCCGGTCAAACACATCGGGCAACGCATCGAGGCGGATGTAGTGGAGCTGCACGTTCTGGCGCGTGCTCAGCTCACCCTCGCCGCGGCCGTGCACGTTCGAGATCTCGCCGATCGCCCGGAGCTGCGACGGAGACGTGATCCCTCCCGGAATCTTCACGCGCAGCATGAACGTGCCGATCTTCGGCTTGTCGTGGTAGAGCCCCCACCACTTCAGCCGGACAATGTCCTCCTCGTCGACCTGCTCGTAGCCGCCCGCGATCAGTGCGGGCAACTCGTCGAGCATCCCGAGCGGGCTCTTCTCCCGCTTCATCCGCTCAACCGAGTTTCGCTTCAGGACAAGCTCGAGCGAGGGCGCTTCGTTCGGCACCATTCCAATACTACAAAAACTGAAGTCTTAGCCGGGTGCAAGGAGAAAATCATGCACGCCGGCTCCTGGATGCCTATAGTCGAGGGGAATGCCGGCGGCGGACGACCTGGCCCACGAACTGCTCGACGAGATCGGCGAGCTCTACGCGATCGTTCTTCGGATCAGCCGGCGAATGCCCGATATCGAGCCGCTGACGGCGACGCAGCGACTCGCGCTGATCGAGATCGCTGTCGTCGGCCCCCTACGTCTGAGCGACCTCGCTTCGCGGATGGACACGACCGCGGCGACCGCGAGCCGTGCGGTCGACACACTCGAGCACCACCGACTCGTGAGGCGGACCGCCGACCGAGACGATGGGAGGGCAGTGCAGATCGCGGCGACGCCGAAGGGCGCGCGCTGGGCCGAGCGACGGCGCGCCGAGCTTCTCTGCGAGATCACGAATCTGCCACCGCATCTGTACGACGCGAAGTTCGTCCAGGACATCGCGCGGCTGAATGCCGCGCTGCGCAGTGCGACCGGCCACGACGAGGTCGCCCGCGGCGCACTGCTCTCTCCGTAGGGCACTAGCCGCGTACGACCGCGAGCCCCTGGGGCTCCGCCCCGGGCGGGATGCTCGGCCAGACTCCTATGTCGATGCCCCCACCGGCGTGGGCGTTGCTCGTCTGGAAGAACGTGGAGTAGTCCTCCCACACCCGCAGCGGCTTGCCATGGGCCGTGCCGGGAAGGACGAGCGTGAACCGCCCGTTCTTGTCCGGCCACGTGGCCGAGATGGGCTTGATCACTCCGCTTGGCCCTGAGACCCCGACCAGCGTGCCCTCGTAGATCGCGCCCGGATAGGACGTCGCCGATGGAAGGGCCAGGGGGGCACTCGGTGAGGCCGGGAGCTTGACGTTCATCGTCGCGCTGTGGAGTGCCGCGAAGTTCACGTTCTTGCCGGCAGGGGACGCGTACGAGATGTTGCCCGACGCGACCTGCACCGTGAGCGGCACCGGGTCGGCCCCGCTCTCATCCGAGGCGGTGAAGAACGAGACGTAATGGCCGCTCGAGTCGCTGGGCTGCGAGAACGTCCAGAAATCACGGTCCTGCGTGCGGGTCACGACGGTCGCTCCGGCCACTGCTTTCCCTGCAGCGTCCGTGATCTGTCCCGAGAGCTGATAGGTGTGGAGCGCTACCGGAGGTGGCGCCGACCCGTTCGCGTACGAGAGGCGTCCGGTCACGACAACGTGGCCGCCCGAGCTGTGGGCACCGAGTTGATTGACGCGGTAGCCCACGCTGAAGCCGCCCGCGACGCGAAGGAGTGCGGAGCGCTGCGCCGAGGTGAGTGCTGCGCCGCCGACCTTCGCCCCGGAGAGCCGCTGAACGCGGACGACGTGACGGCGAGGAATGGTCGTGTCGATGCGGTAGAAGAACTGACCGCGTGCGTTCGTGCGGTTTTGGATGCTGTATGAATCCACCTGCATCGCCGCGCCGACGACCGGCTTGCCGTTGAGCAGCAGGCGTCCGCTCACGAGTTGCGTGTTCGCCCGCTCGACGCTCCACAGCTGAACCGGCAGCGGCCCCTGAGTCGCGATCCGGGCGCCTCCCGAGCTCGCGACAAGCGCGCGCGCCCGAGGTGCTTGTTCAGTGGCGACGACGACGTTCGTCGCGGGTGCCGCTTGCCTTGCGCGGAAGAGTGGCGGGGGCGACTCGGACTTCGAGCCGCCGAGATCGAACACCTGAAGCTGAGACGCGATGCCGCCGTTCGACGACGTTGGGGTGCCACCGACCGTGATCGCGATGTACTCCTTGCCGCCGGATGTGAAGATGGTCGGGCCCGCAGCGATCTGGTGGCCTGTCTGGAACTTCCAGAGGATCTTTCCCGTCTTCGAGGCGAATGCGCGCAGGTTGCCGTCACCGCCGCCCGCGAACCCGAGCCCGCTCGCGGTCGTCGACACACCGCCGCGCTCGGGCTCCGGCGTCTCGAACTTCCAGACGCGCTTGCCCGTGTTCACGTCGATGGCGCTGATCGAACCGTGGTCGTGCCATCCGGCAAGCTCGGTCCCGAAGTTGCCGTTCGTGAGGCCGAGGAACACGCTGCCGAGCACGAACTTGTGCTTCTTCTCGGTCGGTGTGAGCTTTGCCTGGATCTCGACACCCGCCGTTTCGGCCGCGGCGTTGAAGACGTAATCGGTTGCCGGGTCGAACGACGCCGGTGAGTAGTTGAGACCGCCGATACTCGACGGGAATACGGTCACCGGCTTGCCGGGCTGCAGCGCCGGGTGCTCGACGCGGTCGATCACCTTCACGCGCTCGTAGAACGGCGCACCGGTGTTGGCGTCGAACGCGAACCAGACCCCTTCCATCGTGGCGACCGAGACAACGTGATGACGATGGCCCCCGACGTTGCCGTCGTAGACGAGCGGCGGCTGGGCGACATCGTAGGACCACTGGTTGCCGGCGATCAACTGCCGCCACCACTTGATCTGCCCTGTGCGGAGGTCGACCGCGATGAGGCTGTCGGTCCGGGGGTTCGTACCCGGGCGGAGCGACGGGAAGTAAAGGGGGGTTGCCGAGCCGGTGCCGAAGTACAGCGTGTTCGTCCCCGAGTCGACCGTCACCGGCGTCCACACGGCCCCACCGCCGACAATGCTGCTCTGCGAGCGCCAGCTCTGCTGCCGCGGCGGGATCGTCCACACCGGATTCGCCCAGGCCGGGCGCAGGTTCGTCGTCCAGGCCATCACGTACCCGCGGATGCCGTACTCCGAGCCGGCGGCGCCGGCGATCACGCGGTGGTTGGCGCAGATCGGTGCGCTCGTCTCGGAATATCCGTAGTTGGAGCCCGCGCCGGGCACGGACGCTCCGATCGCCACACGCCCCAGGAGGGCGCCGTTGGCGGGATTCAGCTTGTTGAGATGCATGTCGAGCGTCAGCAGGAACAACGCGCCGTCGCAATACGCGAGGCCGCGGTTCGCGACGATCCCGAAGTTCTTGAACAGGCCGCTGTTGGCCGGTTTGTAGTGCCACAGGATCTTTCCGGTGGCGCCGTCGATCGCGAACACGTTCGCATCGTTCGTCGTCACGTACAACGTGCCGCCGACCGCAAGAGGGTAGGACTGCTCGCCGCGGCGCACGTCCGGGTCGACCGCGTGGAAGTCGATCGTGTACGCGCGCCCGAGGTCGGCGACGTTCGCAGGAGTGATCTGCGTCAGCGGCGAGTGCCGCATGTTGTCCGTCGTTCTCCCGAAACCGGTCCAGTCGCCCGAGGGGACAGCGGCCCCCGAGGCGCCGCTGGCCAGGACAAGCATGGCACCCGCAAGAAGTGCCATCAGCACGTTTTTCATTCTTCCGCCCTTCCAGACGATGCGACTGGTCTCCAGAATGTTACGCCACGCAAGCGCCTCATCGGCAGCGAATTTCCGAGCAGGAACGCCAGCGGCACCAGAGCGAGGAACGCCGGGAGCGGCGCGAGGGTACGAGTGCGCGGCTGAAGACCCACGACGCTGCTCGGCCCGGGACCCAGGGCCTTTGCCAGCACGCTCCCGGCCGCCGGCCCGGTCGTGGCCTGTGCGGCGGCGGCAAGCCGTCCGACAGCCACCCGCGCGCCCGCCGGGTCGGGTCGGTAGTTCGCCTCTGGAGTCCCATTCGGGCGGCGAACGCGGTCGGTCCCGTCTCCCACCCGCACGATCCCCAGTCGGATCCCGTGGTCGGCGAACGCGCTCGCGACGCTCTGAGGATCGAACGGCGCACTCTCGCCGTCCGTGACCAGGATCACTGCGCGCTTGCGAACGCTTCGCGGGAAGAACCCCTGGCTCGCGACCTGCTCGAGCGAGCCGAAGTTGGTCGCCACCGTGCTGACTTCGCGCGGCGGTGGATCCTCGAGCTGGAGCGCCGAGACCGAGGAGTCGTAGGCCGCGCGGTCGGACGTCGGAAAGAGCGCGGGCAGCACCCGGTCGGTGAACGTCGCGACGCCGACGGGGATGCTCCCGAACTGCGGCGCGAGTGCCAACGCGACCCGCTTGGCCCGCAGCAACCGACTCGGGCCTGACGCCGACGGCGTCGCGGCCATCGAGCGTGAGGTGTCGATCACGACCAGCGCCTGTGCGTCGGTGCGCTCGCGCCGCGCGGTCTGCGTCCGCACAGCCGGCTGCATTGCGGCAAGCGCGAGCAAGCCGACGAACGCGAGAATCGCCAGCTCGCGGCGGCGGCGGCCCGCGTGGGCGGGTGCCGGCAGCTCCAGCAGACGGCGTGCCCCCGCGACCCGCCGTTGCCCCAGTGCGAGCGCCGCCAGCGGCACTGCAACAAGGACGACGAGCAACCCTGCCCGCGGCGTCAAGAAGGTGAACGACGTAGCGAGGATCAATAGCCCTGCCCCGGCGTGCCTGCTCCCGCCCCGCTGTGCCCGGTTCCGCGCGGCCCACTGCTCGAACTCGGTCCATGCCGCACACCGGTGCTCTGGAGCGAGCGAAGCGCGAGCTCGAGATTGAAGGCGGCATCGGATTGCTGAGGTGCGAGCCGGGCGGCGTCGGTGAACGCCGCGACGGCCCGATCCGCGGGATCGACGGCTCCAGTGGGTGCACGAGTGCCTCCCCACGCAAGCACGCCGAGCAGGTCGTCGGCCTGCGCAGCTGCCGCGGGCGCACCCGAGGCGGCCACGTCGGCCAGTTGCGCCTGCGCCAACGCGCGTGCGCGCGCCTGCGCCTGGCCGTTGTCGAACCCGTACGGCACGCGCTCGGCGGCGATGTAGGCCTTGACGGCTTGTCGGAGCGCGACGTTCCCGCCGGCACCAAGCACCGTCCCGGCAACCCCGCCGACGAGCGTCTGCGGTTGGCTGCCCCGCGCGTGTCCCCATCGTCCGGCGTCGATTGCCACGCCCGCAACGAGAACCGCGGCGGCAATCAGGACGACGGCTACAGCAGCCCTGATCACGCCTGGCTCCACGTGAGCCTTGCGGCCCAGAGCTCGTTGACGGCAAGCGCGAGCGCGGCAAGCACGACGAGCGTCGAGAGCAGCGGTGGGGCGTCGGCGCCGACTGTCTGTACCCGCTCGCCCGGCAGGCGAGCCTGTTGGACGGTTGCCGCACGCTCGAGGAGATGACCGAAGAGCGCCTCGTCCTTCGGCTGCGGATCGAGCGCAACGATCCGCACGGGAATCCCCGCCTGGCGATACGCCAGCGACACGCCGGCGAGCGTCTTCAAGTCGCCCGGATCGTCGTCGAGGTCGCTGACGAGGATGACGGCAGGACGCGCGAGCCGTTTCGTCTCGATCGTCCGCAGCGCGAGCGCGAGGCCCGCGCCGATGCGGGTGCCGCCGCTGAACGAGTTGGTCCACGGGTTGGCCGGAAACTGAGGCAGGAACCCGTTCTGCGCGGTCGGTAGCGTGAAGTAGCGCGCGTAGGGCTTCAGCGCCGCCGACGGTGTCCCGGGGGGCAACGCCTGGTAGGCGACGTCCGAGAAGACGATCAGGCCGTAGCGGCCGTTCGTCGCCGCCAGATCACTCAGCGTCGCTCCGATGCGCTGAAAGGTGTCCGTCGAGATGCTTGCAGACAGGTCGAGCACGATCAGCCCGGACGATCCGTGCGGCAAGAAGCTGAGCGTCTTCGCGTGCGAACGTGTCGCGACCAAGCCAGCGGCAACGACCAGACCCACCAGCAACACGACGAGGGCCGCCCGGATGGCCGCTGTGCGGCTGCGCGCACGGTCGAGGCGACGGTAGCCGGCGAGCGGGATCGACGTCATGCTCGCCTCTTGACCTCTTCGACGAGCTCGGTGACACGCTCCGGCCGAGGCTCCGGTCGCGACCAGGCAAGGCCCAGCGCGTCGCGCGCTCGGGCATCTTCGGCGAGCGCTCGACCGAGTAGGTCGAGCGCACGACGGCGGTCGTCAGCATCGCGTCCGATCGACGCGCGCACGAGATCGAGCGCTCGCTGAAGCGGCGTGCGCTCGTCGACGCGCTCGGGAATCAGCCGTCGCGCGGCGGGATACGCGATCAGGATGGCAAGTGCCACGAGCGCCGCTGCGAGCGCGAGCAGAAGCGCCCGCAACAGTGCAGGTCGCAGGCGATACGACGGCGGCGGGAGCGCGGTCTGGCGGCGGAACGATCGCAGCGGATGTTGAACCTGGGCAGCGGTCGTGCTCGGGACGATCACGGCGGTGGTCGCGCCGATCCGGATTCGCCGCGGGCCTGGGCCCGGGACGCACGCCGGATCGAGGCACTGGAGAACGTAGGTCGAGCCGTGGTGGCTGCGGACGGTGAACGGGACGAAGCTGGGAGCCGGGCCGCCGCTCACTCGCGCCGTCACAAGCTGGCCGAAATGGGACGGGTTCGGCGACAACGCGACGACCGCGGCAAGTGCGAGTGACTTCATCTCCGCCGACGCCGAAGCCGTCGCCGCTCGGCCCACCGCAGGAACACCGTGTCGACGGTCGCCGCGGCGGCGCTCCCGAGCACGATCGGGTCGAAGCCGTCGCGTCCGAACCGCCGCAGGAGGTGCGCGAGCCGCTCCTCGTTCCGTCGTTTGAGCTCCGACGTCTCGGTCGGGCTCAGCCGCACGAGACCGGACTCGACGCCGTCGGCCGATGCGAACGGGATCAACACGTCGGGGACGTTCGGGAAGCTCTGCTCCCAGACCGGATCCTGAATGACAACGGGCACGACATCCCAGTACGCCGAGCGCAGTCCGGACAACGTCCCGGCCGGAAGCTCCGACAAGAAATCCGAGAGCACGAAGACGAACGAGCCTTGCGGCAACTCGGCCCGCCGGTTGAGAAGGTGCGCCAGCGTCCGGGCGAGGCTCTGGGCGGGGGCATCGTAGGTCGCGCGACGAACGCGGTCGAGCACGTGCCGCGGCGCGACCGCGCCCGGCGAGAGAACCCGCGTGTGGCCGCCGGGCGCGTCGGCGTGTCCGAGCTCAGCGCGCGCCGCCGCCGCCGACCGGGCGATTGCCTCGGCGGCAGCGAGTACGGCGGCCGGCTTGGACAGCCACGGCAGCCCGTCTCCGTACAGCGCCATCGACGGCTGCTGATCGGTGACGATGATCACCCGCGGCGCCTCTTCTGCATAGGTCTGCCGAACGACGAACTCGTCGCCCCCGCGCGCCGTCGAGAGGCGGGCCGAGGCGAACCAGTCGATCGTCGAGACCGGATCGCCCGGAACATACGGACGCGTACCGGCGACGTCGGATCCACGGCCCCGCCGGGTGCTGCGGCGCTCGCCGAACGGCGTCCCGCTGAGACGCCGGCGGGGAATGAGCGGAAAGACCCGGCGTCGCGAGCTCAAGTGACTTCGGGGCGAGCGGTCGCACCGGACTGGGCCCATTGCGGCGCAGGTCGTGGCGCGGCTGCCAGTGCCGCCGCCCAGACGCGGCGAGCTACCTCGTCGGCAGTCGGCTCTTCGTCTGCCAGGTACTCGGGGGCGAGCACAAGGCGGTGGAGCACGATCGGGACGAACAACCGCTCGACATCGTCCGGCTCGGCATGGTCGCGGCCGTCGATCAGCGCGAGGGCACGTGCGGCACGCTCGAGAGCGAGCGACCCTCGCACCGATGCCCCGAGCTCGACGAAATCCAGTGACCGGGTCGCCCGGACGAGCTCGATGATCCAGCGGCGCACGAGCCCGTCGACGTACACCCCTTCGATCGCCTCCTGGAGAGACGTGACGTCGGACGAGGTGACGACCGGTTTCAGGTCGTCGAGCGGATGGCCCTCGAGCTGCCCTTCGACGATCGACAGCTCTTCGGCGAGGTCCGGGTACCCGAGGGCGGTCTGCAGGAAGAAGCGGTCGAGTTGGGCCTCGGGAAGCGGGAACGTCCCTTCCTGCTCGATCGGGTTCTCGGTCGCGAGCAGGAAGAACGGCGCAGGGAGGCTGTGCGTCACGCCGTCGACGGTCACCTGCCCCTCGGCCATCGCCTCGAGGAGAGCCGACTGGGTCTTCGGCATCGCCCGGTTGATCTCGTCGACGAGCAGGACGTTCCCGAACACCGGGCCTGGGCGGAACCGAAACTCGCGCTCCTTTTGGTCGTACACGGTCAGGCCCGTCACGTCGGTGGGCTGCAGGTCCGGAGTGCACTGGATCCGTGACGAGACGGAGCCGTCGATGCTGCCGGCCAGCGATCGGGCGAGGATCGTCTTGGCCGTGCCGGGGACATCCTCGAGCAGAACGTGCCCCCGGGAGGCGAGCGCGGTGAGCACAAGCCGGACCTGGTCCGCCTTGCCGATCACAACGGTCTCGATGTTCGCGCTCAGCCGCGCGGCCACCTCGTGAGCCTGTTCCAGACGCTCTTCCACCGGGGCATCGTACGCGGCGGCTCAAGATTTCCGCCCGCGAGGTCGTTGCGCGGCGTAATATTCCCTCCGGCGCACCCCAGGTGCCGTCCGTCTACGCCAAACGAAGGAAGAAAAGGGGGAACATTGCGTTTGTTCCGCATGCTCGTCCCGGTCGCGCTGATCGCGTTCGTCGTGGTCGGCACCGCCTCGGCGAAATCAACTGCTGTCGCACCTGCCCCGGCGTTCACACCCGGAGAGCAGTTGCTCAACAGCGGCAACGACTGGATCACCGCAGGTGGAGGGCTGAGCGACAACCGCCACTCCATCCTGACCCAGGTCAACAGCTCGAACGTCAGTGGCCTGAAGCTCGCGTGGACCGCCACCTTCGGTCTGCCGAAGGCCGCAGCCGCGGTGCCCGAGGAAGGCGCCGCAGTCGCCTACGGGGGCACGATCTACATGCCCGACGGCCTGAACGCCGTTCAGGCGCTCGACGGGGCGACCGGGAAGTCGCTGTGGACGTACACCCCGATCAACGACAATCCTGCGCTCCTCCCCGCAGTTCGCGGGCTCGCAATCGGGGACGGCAAGGTCTACGAGGGCCAGAACGACGGCAACATCGTCGCGCTCGACCAGCAGACGGGCAACCCGATCTGGAAGACAAAGGTCGGCGATCCGACCGACGGTATCCAGTTCACCTCGGCACCCGTCTACTACAACGGGACGATCATCGAGGGCGCCTCTGGCGGCGACTGGGGCGGACGCTCGTTCGCGATCGCGCTCGATGCGAAGACCGGCGCGGAGTTGTGGCGCTGGTACGTCGCGCCGGCCCCAGGCGAGCTCGGGTCCGGGTCATGGGGGATCAACGAGTGGCAGCGCGGCGGCGGTGCTATCTGGATCTACCCGTCGATCGACGTCACCACCGGCCTGCTCTACCTCGTGACGGGTAACCCGATCCCATGGAACGGGCGCGGCCCGGGAAGCAACCTCTGGTCGGACTCGATCGTGGCCCTCCACGTCCAGAACGGGCAGTTCGCGTGGGGCTTCCAGACCGTGCACCACGACATCTGGGACTACGACGTGACGAACCCGCCGATTCTCTTCGACCTCCCCTACAACGGCGTCCTGACGCCGGCGATGGGCGTTGCCTCGAAGACCGGCTGGATCTACCTGCTGAACCGCACCACCGGTAAGTCGATCCTGGGCGTCACCGAGAAGAAGGTGCCGCAGTTGAAGGGCGACGCCGCGAAGTACGCGAACCTCTCGAAGACGCAGCCGTATCCTGTGGGCGAGCCGTTCACCAGCCAGTGCTCGACCAAGAAGCAATGGCCGGGGAAGGCACCCGACGGCAAGCCGTACATCGTCGGTTGCATCTTCACGCCGTACGCGTACACGAAGACCGGCTCGACGTTCCTCGCCTCGAACCCGGGCGACGAGGGCGGCACCGACTGGCAGCCGGGGGCGTACAACCCGGCCACGCACGACGAGTACGTCTGCTCGATCAGCGGTGCCGGGGCGTCGATCGGCGCGATCCCGAATGCCGAGAAGACGATCGTGCCCGGCGTCCTGTCGGTCGGGGCGAGCTTTGGGCCGCCGAGCCCGAACACGCCTGACCTGCCGCAGCTCGTCGCCATGGACATGACGACGAACAAGGTGGCGTGGAAGGTCACGCAGCCGCTGCCGGCGAGCAAGAAGACCGCGAGCGCTCGGTGCTCCGGAGTCCTCTCGACCGCCGGCGGACTGCTCTTCGCCGGCCAGGAGAACACCGCTCAACTCGGCGCCTACGACGCCGCCACGGGCAAGAACCTGTGGCTGTCGTCGAAGCTCCCGACGAGCCCGGGCGGTCCCCCGATCACCTACACCGGCGCCGACGGCAAGCAGTACGTCGTGGTGCTGGGCAACGCCGGTCTGATCTACGGCTTCAGCCTGTAGGTAAGAGGCATGCAAAGTCTTTGGGCGGCGGCCTCGCGCCGCCGCCCAAGACGCCTTACCGGAGCTACCTTTATTTACGTCATCGAACAAAAGGGGTTTTTGACGTGCGTCCACGCCTTATCTCTGTTCTTGTCTTGATCGCGGCGCTTGCCCTCTCGGGCGTCGCCTTCGCGTCGACGCAATCGTCGTCGGTCGTCGCCCCGATCAAGATCACCGTCACACTGCGCGACTACTCGATCGGGTTCAGCCGTGCCAGTGTTCCGAAGGGCTCGTCGGTCGTCTTCACCGTGAAGAATGCAGGCGCAGTCGCGCACAACGCAGACTTCGTCGGCACCGGCAAGCGCACCGCGATCATCGGTCCGGGAGTCAAGACGACGCTGAAGATGGTCTTCAAGAAGAAGGGCACGATTCAGGTCGTCTGCGACGTCCCGCGCCACATCCAGCTCGGGATGGTCACGAGCTTCAAAGTCAAGTAAGACCGTACGACGACACGACGAACTGACGGAGGGCGGGCATCAAGTGTGCCCGCCCTCCGTGTGTCAGAAGATGCGTGCGTCGGAGGATGTGTGCGGCAGAAGGGACGTGCGTCAGAAGATGATGACTCTGCCGAACGGACGGATCTGATGACCCTTGTAGATGCGGGCATAGGTGTAATCGCCACGATAGGCCCAGTTGACGAGCATGGATGCCTTCCGGCCCGGCTTGAGCACGATCGTGCTGTTCGCCCACATGCGCACGGCGTACGGCTTCGTTCCCTTGTTGACGAACTCGTAGCGGATGAGGGCGCCGCGCGGGTAGCGCGTCACGCCGTTCCGCGTGAACTTGTCCTTCGGAACGTGGATCCCTTTGTCGTCGACGGGAGTGTTGATCACGTAGACGACCCCGGGAGTCGTCGTCTGCGGTCGCGCCATGACGGCGCCAGGGACGATGACGGCGGCAGCGATCGCCGCAAGGGTGATTGGCAGCGGCTTCTTCATCTCCTGCATCGTAGCCTGCCACTGGTGGTCGGCTTCGCACTCGCAGGATGTTTTGCGGGGTGCGGCGCGCAGTCGCACGACTGGCCGCAGCCGAACGGCGATGCAGCCTCGACCCGCACCGCGCACGCATCGTCGATCGACTCCGGAAACGTCACGCGACTCCGAGTCGCGTGGCGATTCCCGTTCACCGTCGCCCCGCGCGAGTCGGGTGTCGTGACGGCGACGCCCGTGGTCGCCAACGGCGTTGTCTACGCCCAGGATCTGGAGAGCGACGTGTTCGCACTGCGCGCAAGCGACGGCGCCTTGCTCTGGCGAAAGCTCTTCCATGCGGGTACGCCTGGGCCCAATGGGCTCGCAGTCGCGAACGGCGGCGTGTACGGAAGCACGGACGAGAGTGTCTTCGCGCTCGACGCACGGACCGGGAACCTTCGCTGGTCACACCGGATCCTGCGCCCCACCGACAGCTTCGTGGACGTCGCGCCGCTCGTCGTGCACGGGCTCGTCTACACCGCGACGACGGGTTACGGCGCCGGCACTCGCCCCGCGATCTACGCGCTCGACGCGGCCACCGGAGCAGTGCGCTGGCGATTCGACACGATCCTCCACCCGTGGGCCCACCCGGCCCTGGCAGGCGGCGGCGGCGTGTGGCAGACACCGTCACTCGCCGACGGGATCCTCTATGCGGGAACAGCGAACCCGCTGCCATGGGGCGGGTCACCCAGGTTCCCGAACGGCGGTGCGTTCGCCGGACCTGCGCTGTACACGGATTCGCTGCTGGCGCTCGCCGCGCACGACGGGGCGCTGCGCTGGTTCGACCAGGTGACGCCGCACGACACACGCGACCACGACTTCCAGAACTCGCCGATCGTGACGGGAAAGCTCGTCGTCGGCTCGGGTAAAGCCGGGCGCGTGATTGCGTGGGACAGCGCGACTCACGCGCGCCGTTGGAGTACGGAGGTGGGTCTGCATCGCAACGACCAGGGCCCGCTGCCGGCGCGAGCCGTGTCCGTCTGCCCCGGCCTCCTCGGCGGGATCGAAACACCCGCCTCGGCGTCTGACGGTCGGGTCTTCGTCGCGGACGTCGACCTCTGCTACGGCGAGGACGCGACCGGCGCAGCGGGGACGAGCTTCGTCTCCGTCGAGCCGGCGCGCGGCCGTGGGAGCGTGACGGCACTCGACCTCGCCACGGGAAAGAAGCTCTGGACGGTCCCTCTCCGCTCTCCCCCGTTCGCCTGCACGACCGTGGCGGGCGACGTCGTGTTCGTACCGACCTTCGATGGGGAGATCCATGCCTACGACGCCGCGACCGGGCATGCGCTCTGGCTTGCCCGAGCGCGCGCCGGCATCAACGCGTGCCCGTCGGTCGCAGGCGACACGCTCTTCGTGGCCGCCGGCGCGCAGGAGCCGTCGTTCGCGCATCCGCACGCCGAACTCGTTGCCTACCGGCTGAGCTGAGCAGTGTTCCCTCCGGACCACAGGTGGCCCTCGTGAGACGGGCACTCGCGCTCGGCGCCGCGCTGGCGATCGCGGCGGCGCTCCCGGCAGCCGCTTCAGCGCATGCGCGCCTCCTGTTCTCGACGCCTGCGAACGGCGAACACATCGTCGTCGCGCCGCGAGCAGCAACGTTTCACTTCGACGACAAGGTCGCCGTTGGTCCCGACAATGCGGTCGTCGACAACAGCGGCGCTTCGAAGCTCGCGGGACAGCCGCGGACTGCCGGGCGGGTCCTCGAGCTCCCGCTGAAGCCGATCACGAGCGGCGACTACACGGTGCGCTGGAGCGTAGTGTCGGACGACGGGCACACGATCGACGGCGTCATTGTGTTCGGGTTCGGGTCGGTAAGCGCGCCGTCGACGCCGCTCCTGTCGGCCGGCGCATCCGGCCCCGACGCGCTCGACTTGATCGCCCGCTGGCTCCTCATCGGCGGCGCGCTCGTCGCAGCAGGTGCCGGGTTCTTTCTCGTCGCCGTGCGCCGGACACGCGACGCGCGCATCACCCTGCTCGTGGGTGCCGGCTTTGCGGCGGCCGCCTTCGGGGGAGCGATCGAGCGGAACCGCGTGCCGGACAGCACGCGATTCGCTCACGCAACCGAAGCCGCGGTCATCGCGGGGGTCGTCGGTGCGGTCCTTGCGGGGCTGGCGCTCAGATGGACCGGGCTGCAGCGTCTGCTCGTCGCGCCCGCCGTCGGGCTTCTCATCGCAATCTCCTTCGGCGGCCACGCACTCGATGCCGGCGTCTCGCGGATCCAGGCCGTCGTCGACGTCGCTCATCTCGCAGCAGCCGCGGCCTGGATCGGCGGCCTCGCCGCACTCGCACTCACACTGCGGTCAGTCGATTCGATCGAGGCCGCTAAACGCTTTTCGCGCGTCGCCCTCGCCTCGGTCGTGATCGTGGCGGTCACAGGAACCCTGCGCGCGTTCTCCGAACTGACGTCGTTCCGACAGCTGTTCTCCTCCGGATACGGGCGCGCGCTCGTGGTCAAGACGGTGCTGTTCGCCGGCCTGCTAGCCGTCGCCTATGTCGCTCGCGTGCGCTTGCGCGACCGCCCGGAGCCATTGCGGCGCTCCGCAGGGGCCGAGCTCGCGCTGTTCGCCGGCCTGGTCGTAGCGGTTGCGTTTCTCACGTCTCTACCGCCCGGCCGCAGTCTCGCCGCCGCGCCGGCCGCTCCGCGATCTGCCTCCGGGCCGCCGCCGCTCCCGCCGCAGGGCGCCGTGACCCTCGCGAAGCAGTGGGGCGACCGCGGCGTCGCGGTAGCCGCTCGCAACGAGAACGGCGGCCTCGAGGTGACGACCACGGTCTTCGGCCCGCAGGGCGACGGAGTCGACGGCCTCGACGTCCGAGTCAACGGGCGGCCAAGCGCTCCGTGTGGATTCGGTTGCTACCGCACTTCCGTGGCGAGCACGGCGCTGCTGAACGTTGGGCTCGGGACGACGACGCTCGCGTTTCGGCTCCCCCAAGCGCCCAAGAACGGCGGCGGCCTGCTGAGCCGCATCGACGCCGCGTACCTGCGCACCCCGAGCTCGGCGTTCCACGAGCAGCTCGCGTCCGGCCGAAACCAAGTCGTCGAGTCGGACTGGCTGGTCGCAGCCCCGAACAGGCTGGCGTACACCGCGAACGACGGGACGGCGGGCATCATCATCGGGGGGCGGCGCTGGGATCGCCAGAAGGGCGGCCCGTGGCAACCGTCGCCACAGTCGCCCGTGATCCCACAGCCGCAGCTCCCCTGGACGCGCGCGCCGCTCGACGCCGTCGTACTGCCTCCCGCACGGGTGGGCGGGCGGCCGGTCGTGCGGGTCTCGTTCGTCGACCCGGCGACGCCGGCGTGGTACACGGTCTCAGCCGACCCTCGCACACTCCGGTTGGCCCAGATCGAGATGGTCGCGACCGCGCACTTCATGCGCGACACGTACCGAGCGAGCGGATCACCCGTTCGGATCGTCCCACCACCGGCGCGCTGATCAGCGTCGGCGCCCGAGTCGCCCGGGCTCAGCCGGGAGCCGTGGCTGCGAGAGCGGTGGTGAGGCGGTCGACCAGCACGAGCAGTTCAGG
>CAWJGF010000032.1:0-9193 GCA_963842335.1 uncultured Thermoleophilia bacterium
CTCGGATCGAACGCCTAACTCGCGAATCTGGTTCGGCTGCGCCGAATCAGGTTCGCTGAGGATGAATCTGATTCGCGAAGCGAACCAGATTCACGAGTTTCACAGTTGCGTTGCAGATCGCGGCAGGGTTCGTCGGCAACCTGGAGAGATGCGCCCGACGCACGCAGGAACGTTCCACGTGACCGCACGGTCGATCGCGGAGGAGCACATCTTCCGAGACCACCGCGACTATCACCACGGCATCCAGATCATCGTCGAGCTGGTCACCGAGGGATACCTGGTCTGCCATGGCTTCTGTTTCATGCCGACGCACTACCACCTCATCGCATCTTTCGAGGAGGACAAGCTCGCACCGGCGGTGCGGCGCTTGAACCGGCGGTACGCCGGCGGCTTCAATCGGCGGCACGACCGTCGCGGGCACGTGTTCGATTCCCCGTACACGGCCTCCGAGGTCGTGCAGGAAGGGCACGCGTACCGGCTGCCTGACTACGTCGCCGAGAACCCACCGCGACGGCCATGGCCGTGGAGCAGCTTCGACGTGCCGTTCTCCTTCGTTCAGCCGCTGCCGTGGGTCGAGACTCGCGAATCTGGTTCGGCTGCGCCGAATCAGGTTCGCGTTAGAGAGCGCGCTTCATAACAAGCCCGCCGTCCGATTCGCCGGCGGGCTCGAAGCCGTTGCGCTCGTAGAAGGCGACTGCAGGCGAGTCCTTCTCCACCGACAGCGAGACAGAGGAATGACCGACCGCTTTCGCCTTCCCGAGCAGCGCATCGAGCAGCTCCTGCCCCACGCCGTGGCGGCGGCGCGACGGGACGACGGAGATCGACAGCTCCGGTGTCTGCTCGTCGACGAAGCCGTAGCCGGGCTCGCCGGCGGTGAAGAGCCTGAACCACGCGGCCCCCACACGGTTGCCGGTTTCATGGGCGACGAGCGACAGGTCGCCGGCGCGGCCCCAGTTGTCCACGTAGCGGGTGAGTGGAATGTCGGCGTCGAGCGCGTTCACCCGCCAGGCATACGCGTGCGCGAGCATCGAGCGCATGAAGGGAACGTCGGCGAACGAGCCGTTGCGGATCACAACGCCAGCGCGGGCTCTTCCACGAACTGCTTGACGGTGCGCAGGAAGTCCGCACCCTCTGCCCCATCCACAGCGCGATGGTCGACGGTCAGCGTCATGCTCATCATCGGCCGGACCGTTACTTCCCCTTCGCGGGCAACGGGCGTGTCCAGTGTCGCTCCGACGGCCAGGATCGCCGCCTGCGGTGGATTGAGCACCGCCACGAACTGCTCGATACCGAACATGCCGAGGTTGGAGATGGTGAACGTGCCGTCCTCCAGATCCTGCGCCGTCAGCTTGCTTTCGCGCGCACGGCTCACAATATCGCCCCGTGCGGCAGCGAGCTCTGCGAGCGTGAGGCGCTCGACGCTGCGCACCACCGGCACGACGAGCCCCTGTGGCGCGGCCACCGCGATCCCGACGTTCGCCGTCGGGAACTTCAGCAGCGCGTCCTCGGTGTACTGCACGTTCACGCCGCGGTGCCGCATCAGCGCGTGCGCGCACACCTTGGCGAGCAGGTCGGTGACCGTGACGCGCACGTCGGGGTTCAGCTCGCGGGCGGCGGCGACGAGCTCGTTCGCGCGGGTCATGTCGGCGCTCACCGTGAGCTGGAAGACGGGCGCCTGCCACGCGGCGGTGAGCCGGCGGGCGATCGTCTTGCGGATGTTCGTCAGCGGAACGGACTCGATCTCGCCCGTCGGGACGGCAGCCGGGGCCGGAGCAGCGACCTGGCCGCGCTCCACGTCCTCGGCGACGATGCGGCCCTCGGGGCCGGTGCCCCGCAGCGCACGCAGATCGATCCCGCGCTCACGGGCGATCCTTCTGGCCAAGGGAGAGGCTTTGATGCGGCCGCCGTTGCTGCTCGCAGGGGTGTCTGCAGGCTTGGCGGGAACCTCGCGAATCTGGTTCGGCTTCGCCGAATCAGGTTCGGTCTTCGGTGCGGGCGCCTCGGGCGCTTTGACCTCTTCCCCGGCCTCGCCGATGTAGGCGATCGTCTGGCCCACGGGTGCCTCGCCGGACGGGAGCACGATCTTCAGCAGCACTCCGGCGAAGTCGGACTCGACCTCCTGCGTGACCTTGTCGGTGTCGACCTCGAAGAGCGGCTCACCCTTCTCGACCGTCTCGCCCTCCGACTTCAACCACTTGTTGACCGTCCCGGCTTCCATGCCTTGACCGAGGCGCGGGAGCTTGACCTCGTTCGCCATTACTGTTTCCCGACGGTCCGGCGGATCGCTGCGAGGACGTCGTCCGCGTTCGGGACGACGAACTGCTCCATCACCGGCGCGAAGGCCAGCGGTGCGAACTTGGCGCCGACACGCTCGATCGGCGCGTCGAGGTAGTCGAAAGCCTGGTACTGCAGCACCGCGGTCACCTCGGCGCCGAAGCCCATGCGCGTGACGGCCTCGTGCGCGACGACGACGCGGTTCGTCTTCTTCACGCTCTCGACGAGCGCAGACTCGTCGAGCGGCTGCAGGGTGCGCGGGTCGATGACCTCGACGGAGATCCCCTCCTCCGCAGCACGCTCGGCCGCTTCGACCGAGCGGTGCACGAGCGGGCCGATCGCGATCACGGTCACGTCGGTGCCTTCGCGGATCGTGCGCGCCTTGCCGAGCGGGATCGGCTCGAGCTCGTCCGGAACGTTTCCCTTCACCGGATAGAGCAGCCGGTGCTCGAAGAAGATCACGGGGTTGTCGTCGTAGATCGACGACCAGAGCAGACCGCGCACGTCCTCCGGGGTGGAGGGATAGGCGACCTTGAGCCCCGGAACGTGCACGAGCCACGCTTCGAGCTGCTGAGCGTGCTGGGCGCCCGGCGACCAGCCGGCACCGCCCTGCGTGCGGATCGTCAGCGGCACCTTGACCTGGCCGCCCGACATGTAGCGGTGCTTGGCCGCCTGGTTGACGATCTGCTCGAGCGAGAGCGTCAGGAAGTCCTCGTACATGATCTCGACGACCGGCCGCATGCCCGCCATCGCCGCGCCGATGCCGGCGCCGACGATCGCCATCTCGGAGATCGGCGTGTTGCGCACGCGCTCCGGGCCGAACTCGTCGAGGAGCCCCTGCGTGACGCCCATCGAGCCGCCCATCTCGGCGATGTCCTCGCCCATGATGAAGATGTCGTCGTCCTTGCGCATCGCGCCGGCGAGCGCGTCGCGGACGGCCTCGCGGTAGGTGATCTCAGGCATAGACGTTCTTCAACGCGTCTTCGGGCTGCGGATCGGTGCCGTTCTGCGCGAATTCGAGCGCGGCGTCGACGATCTCGTGCGCCTGCGCGTCGAAGCTGTCGAACTCCTCGTCCGCGAGGCTGAGCCGGTTGCGCAGCCGCTTGATCGGATCGTGCTCGGCGGCCTCCTCACGGTCTTCCTTCGACCGGTAGACCTGCGGGTCGCCGATGTAGTGGCCGTGCATGCGGTAGGTCTCGACGTCGACGAAGACCGGCCCCTCGCCCGAGCGCGCGAACTCGAGCGCCTCGTGGGCGGCTTCGAAGACGGCTTCGACATCCTGGCCGTCGACCTTGATCGAGCGCATGTCGAATGCGAGCGCGCGCTTCGACATGTCGTCCCACACCGGCGAGTGCTGCCAGCCCGGCGTCGACTCGGCCCAGTGGTTGTTCTCGCAGACGAACACCGTCTTCGTCTTCCAGAGCTGCGCGAGGTTGAGCGACTCGTGGAAGGTGCCGATGTTCGTCGTGCCGTCGCCGAAGAACGCGAGCGCGACCCGCGGCTCGTCGCGCAGCTTGTACGCGAGCCCCGCGCCGGTGACGGCCGGCAGGCCGCCGCCGATCACGGCGTTGGCCCCGTAGTTGCCGCGCTCGACGTCGTAGAGATGCATCGAGCCGCCGTAGCCGTGCGAGCAGCCCTCGATCTTTCCGTACAGCTCGGCCATGACCGCGTTCGGGTGCGTCCCGCGCGCAAGCGTGTGTCCGTGGGCGCGGTGCGTGGAGGCGAACGTGTCGCCGTCCTCCATCGCCTGGCAGACCCCGACCGCCACCGCCTCCTGGCCGATCGCGACGTGCAGGAAGCCCGGCAGTTCGCCCGCGCGGAACTGCTCCTCCACCTTCTCCTCGAAGCGCCGGATGAGGAGCATCTCGCGCAGGAAATCCCGCAGCGTCTCCTCATTCAAGGCGCGTTTCCTCTCGACCTTGGCCAAAGCTCCGGCAGTGTACGTTTTGAACATGAGCGTCGCGCGGCAGTGGAAAGTCATTGGATCCGAGTTGCCCGACTCGTGGGCGCGCGCCTCGCTCCGGCTCGAATTGCACGATCGCGCTGCCGCCGACCAGGCCGCTGCAACGCTGGGCCCGACCGGCCCCTACCGCGTCTCGCCGACGATCCTGCAGTTTTCGGTCGCTCGCGACGGGAGCGCTCTCGGACCCCAAGGCATCACACGACTGCTCGCCCGCATCCCGAAGGGCACGCTGTCGCTGTCCAATTCGCAGGCTTCGCCCCGGCTCGAAGAGCGCGAGATCACCTCGCTCGTCGAGGGCTGGGACGCGGCGCTCGCCGGGCTGCCGTCCGACTGGAGCGATCTCTACGCCGAGATCGAGTTCACGTCGAGCGACTACATCGAGCCGGCCGCCGTGCTGTGCATCCAGATGAACCCGCGCCGCGACGGCACGCGCGCCGCCTTCAACTTCCGTGCCGGCCGCCAGGCCGGCTACGGGGTGGCGCCCGGCATGGCGCGCCGCTGCTTCGAGCGCTGCGACGAGAAGGGGATCCGCGGCTCGATCAGCGTGCTGCGCGTGCTCAGCGACACGCACCTCGTCGCGACTCAGGGCCCCGTTTGGCTCTCCGGCGGCAAGACGCTCTGAGTTGACCGACGCCCTCGGCCTGGCGGCGCGCGTTCGCGACGGCGAGGTCTCGGCGCGAGAGCTGACGGAGGAGTCGATCGCGCGGATCGAGGCGACGAACCCGGAGCTCAACTTTCTCGTCACCGACTGCTTCGAGCAGGCACTCGCAGCCGAGCCGCGCGATGGGCCGTTCAGCGGCGTGCCGATCCTCATCAAGGACCTGAACGAGACCGCGGGCGTGCGCACGACGTTCTCATCGCGCGCGTTCGCCGAGTACGTGCCGGTGAGCGACTCCGCGGTCGTGCGGCGCATCAAGGACGCGGGCTTCGTCGTGCTCGGGAAGTCGAACACGCCCGAGTTCGGGAGCACCGCCGTCACCGAGTCGACGCTGAACGGCGCGTGCCGCAACCCGTGGAGCCCGGAGCACACGCCGGGCGGCTCATCGGGCGGCGCAGCCGCGGCGGTCGCCGCCGGCGCGATGCCGCTGGCACAGGGCAGCGACGGCGGCGGCTCGATTCGCATTCCTGCGTCGTGCTGCGGGCTCTTCGGCATCAAGCCTTCGCGCGGCCGGGTCTCCCCCGCGCCGTATGTGAGCGGCTCGCTGGAGCTGTCGCAGAACGGGCCGCTCTCGGTGAGTGTCCGGGACGCCGCGGCGTTCCTCGATGTGATCGCCGGGTACGAGCCGGGCGACGCGCACTGGGCGACGCCGCCGGAGCGGCCGTTCCTGGAGGAGGTCGGCGCCGACCCCGGCCGACTGCGGATCGCGTTCACGACGGAACCGCCGATCCCGCACGAGATCGATCCGCGCGTCGTTGCCGTCGCCCGCTCCGCGGCGGACGCGCTCGCCGCGCTCGGTCACGAGGTGATCGAAGGAGGCCCGCAATGGTCGGACGAGGCGCTGCTCGGCGGCTTCGCGAAGATCTGGCAGGTCGGTCCGGCGATGTTCCCGCTCAGCGATCTCTCGCTGCTGGAGCCGCTCAACCGCGCACTCGCCGAGGCGGCACACGAGACCTCGAGCGTCGTCTTCGCGAGGGCCGTTGCCGCGCTCGAGCTCGCCGCGCGGCGGATCGTCTCGTTCTGGGACGACGTCGACATCGTGCTCACCCCCGGCCTCGGCAAGCTCCCCGTTCCGATCGGCTGGGTCTTCGAGCCGGACGACCCCTGGGAGCAGTTCCGCCGCGGCGGCGAGTTCACGCCGTTCACGCCCATCGTCAACGTGACCGGGCAGCCGGCCGCGATGGTGCCGTTCGACGTCGTCGAAGGCCTTCCGGTCGGCGTGCAGCTGATCGGCCCGCCGGACGGCGAGGCAATGCTCTTCCGCCTGGCCGCGCAGCTGGAGGAGGCCCATCCCTGGGCGCAGCGGCTGCTCAGCGCATCGCAGCGTTGAGCTCTGCCGCGAGCTCGACCGCGCTCTGAGCGTCGGCCGCGATCGCGAGACAGGTGTCGTCGCCCGCGAGCGTACCGAGCAGCAGCGGGTGCGCACACCGGTCGAGCGCCCGCGCGATCGCCGGGGCCGAGCCGATCTCCGACTGGAGCACGACGACGTTCTGCGCCGCCACTGCCCGGCGCCCGAACTGTCCGAGCAGTGCATTGAGCGTCTCGCGGGGGTCGGCGCGGCGCTCGCGGTTCGGGAGGACGTAGCGCAGCGTCCCGTAGGCATCGCGGGCCTTCTCGAGCCCGAGCTCGCGAATGTCGCGTGAGACGGTCGCCTGGGTCACAACGCACCCCACGCCCGCCAGGGCGGTGATCAGCTCCTGCTGCGTCCCGATCCGCAGCCGCTCGACGAGGCTCGCGACGAGCTTCTGACGGTCGGCCTTGCTCAGCTGGTCCTCCGTCTGCACGGGCTCAGCATTCCCGTTCACGTTTAGGCCCGCAAGCACGAGGCAGATAAGCTCGACACATGGTGAGTGACACCCAGCCGGGCGACGGCGCTGTTTCCACGCCGGCCGCCCCCTCCATCCCGCAGTTCGAGCGGCCCAAGCCGGCGAAGCGCAGCAGCTCGCCGAACCCGCTGGCGGTCATCGGCGGGGCGCTCGTGGCGGGCTACGTGCTGGCGAAGACGATCGACTGGAGAGGACAGGCCCATCCCCGCCGTTGACAACACGAACGGGGGGGTTGGCGGGGCGGCCAAGCAGGTCGCAGAGCATGCCTCGGCGATCGCGCGGCTCGAGCTCGAGCTCGCCAGCCTCGAGCTGAAGAAGAAGCTCACGTCGGTCGGGATCGGGGTGGGGCTCGCGGTCGGAGCCGGCGTGCTTGCGTTGTTCATGGTCGGGTTCCTGTTCGCGACGATCGCCGCTGGTCTCGCGACCTTCCTACCGTGGTGGCTCGCGCTCCTGATCGTGACGCTGTTGCTCGCCGCGCTCGTGGCGACGCTGGGGTTGGTCGGACGCAGCAGGATCCAGAAGGGCTCGCCGCTCACGCCGGAACAGGCGATCCGCGAGGCGAAGCTCACCGGCGAGGCGCTCAGGCAATGACCACGCCCACGCCCCGGACACAGGCGCAGGTTCAGAGCGAGATCGAGGCCGAGCGTGAACGGCTCGCCGACGCGGTCGAGGAGCTGCGCGGTTCGTTCAACCCGATGCCGAAGCTGCCCGCGCTCGCGGCCGGCGCGGCCTCGGTCGGATTCGTGCTCGCCGGAGGGATCGGCGCCACGATGCGCTACTTCGCGCGGCGCAGCCGCGAGCGGCACTGAAGCACGGACGTCTGTCGTGGCGCGAGTGGTTCGCTGTCGCGAAGCGAACCGGTAGGCAGTTCGTCGCAGACGACTGCATGGGGCTCGCGCAGGAGGTGGCATACAGCTCGCTGCTTGCGTTCTTCCCGGCGGTGATCGCGCTCGTCGGGCTGCTGGATCTGATCAACGCGTACGGCGCGCTCCGAAGCTTTCTCGATCCGGTCGCGCCGCAGGCGGTCATCCAGCTGATCGATTCGTTCGAGCGGGATTCGGGCGGCTCCGGGTCGGTGTTTGCGCTCGTCCTCGGCTTGACTCTGGCCGTCTGGGCGGCGTCGGGAGCGATGGGCTCGGTCGTCAAGGCGGTCAACCGCACCTACGACCGGATGGAGACGCGGCCCTTCTGGAAGGTGAAGCTGATCTCGATCTTCCTCGTGCTCGTCTCGGCGCTCGTCACCGCGGGAATGCTGCTCTTGATCGTGCTCGGAGGCACGCTCGGCGACGCGATCTCGCGGCGGGCGCACAACGGCAGTTTCACCTGGGTCTGGAACATTCTCCGCTGGCCGATCGCGTTCGGTGCGGTGCTCCTTCTGTTCGCGTTGATCTACTACCTCGCGCCGAACACGGACGAGCGGCGTTGGCGCTGGGTCTCGGCGGGGGCCGTGACGGGTGGCCTCATGTGGCTGGCGCTGAGCGGTTTGTTCGCGCTCTATACGTCGTTCTCGAGCTCATACACGAGGACGTACGGGGCGCTGGCCACGGGGATCATCCTGCTGCTCTGGCTGAACTACTCGGCGTGGGCCGTCCTGTTCGGCGCGGAACTGAACGCGCAACTCGACCGGCATGCGGAGATCCAAGCCGCGGGCGGCGAGCATGCGGGGCTGATCAGGCCCGTTCGCCGCTCGCGCTAAACGCATGGGGTCAGACCCCAGACGCGTCTGATCTGGACATGCCTGGAGGCTGGCCGCGTGGGCTACTGGACGAGGTACGGCTCGTCCGAGGAAGGCCGGCCGATCGCCTCGCCCACGAACTGCGCGTACCGGACCGACCCGTTGCGACCGCCGCCGAAGAGATCGAGCACGCCGTTGACCGCGAGGAACTCCGGCACCCCATCGAGCCCGACGGTTGCCTGGTAGCTGCTCCACGGCCATTCGTCCGGCCGCCGTGCCAATCCCGCCCGGACCGGGTTGAGGACGACGTAGCGCGAGAGCTCGAGGACGTAGGCCTCACTGAGCGCGATCCGCGACCAGAAGCGCCGTTCGAAGAGCGCTCCCTCGCGCCCGGCAACGGCGTTGAACCATTGCCCGTACTGACCTTTCAGGTACTGCATTCCCGCTGAGAGGTTGGCGTTCGGAGTGTCGAGCACCAGGTGGAAGTGGTTTCCCATCAAGCAGTAGGCGTGGACATGCCAGACGAACTTCCGAACGACCTTCGCCAGTAGCTCGAGGAAGTACTCACGGTCACGATGAGCGCAATCGAAGATCTGGCGTTTCTCGACGCCGCGCGAACCGACGTGGTAGAGGACGTCGGAAGCCTCGAGACGCAGGTCGCGTGCCATTCCTTTCGACGGTAGCGGCGACGTTCACGTTCCGACAGCCGCCCGGAGACAAGTTCGCACTCTTGTCACCACTGACGTGTCCGCTTCGGACACGGCCGGGGTCTGACCCCGGTTGAAGCGCTCCGAACG
>CAWJGF010000033.1:0-14176 GCA_963842335.1 uncultured Thermoleophilia bacterium
CGGAGCGCCGTCCTCGACGTCTACTAGGAGGGAAGCTCCTCACCCGAACCGGCGATCCTCGGCGACCCATGTGCGGAGGTCGAACGGGATCGCGGGAATGTCACGGAGTCGGTTGCCCTGCGAAGTTGGGAGGGCACGCAGCGCGTCTCCCTCCTCCGGTGCGGCCGTGCTCCTTGCCCCTCCCCTTTCCGGCAGGTCCCAGGCCGCCACGTCCGGTGTCAGACACTGTTCGCTCGCCCCTTCAGCCAGGACCCGGGCCGCCACGTCCGGTGTCAGACACTGTTCGCTCGCCCCTTCAGCCAGGCCCCGGGCCGCCACGTCCGGTGTCAGACACTGTTCGCTCGCCCCTTCAGCCAGGCCTCGGGCCGCCAGGGCCGGTGCTCTGACAACGTTTCGCGCACGGCGGTCGGCGAGCTACGAGATCAGCTGATCGCGGAGCGCGCGGGCTACTGCCTGCGTGCGCGTGTCGGCGTCGAGCTTGTCCATCGCCTTGCGCACATGCGTGCGCACGGTTTCCGCCGAGATGAAGAGCCGCTTGCCGATCTCCTCGTTCGAGAGGCCGTCGGCGAGGAGCCGCAGCACATCGCGCTCGCGCTGGGTCAGTTGCGTGGACTTCGAGCCCATCGAGGATGCGAGCGTGCCGGCGAGCACCGGATCGACGTAAGTTCCGCCGCTCGCCACGGACAGCAAGGCCCGAATCAGGTCGTCCATCGGCGCCTCCTTCAGCACGAAGCCGCGAACGCCGGCATCGAGCGCCTCCGTCAGCTGGGCCCGGTCGCCGTAGCCCGTGTACAGCACGATCGCCGTGTCGGGCGCGAGCCGGCTTGCGCGGCGGGCGAGCTCGATGCCGGCGAGCTTCGGCATCCGGACGTCGACGAGCGCGACCTTCGGCTTCCGCTGCTCGATCTTCTCGAGCGCCTCCTCGCCGTCGCGGGCACGGCCGACGACCTCGATCCCGCTCTGGGTCAGGAACTCCGCAACCGCCTCGAGCACCGCCGGGTGATCGTCCGCCACGACGCACGTGACCGGTTTCTTCTCAGCGCTCACTGACCACCCCCCTCGCTACGCCGTGCCATGCACCCCCAGCCATCCCCGATCCGGGTATCCCCGTTTTGGGGGATGCCCCCCTCACATGTGGAGGGATACTGATTCACGCCCGCGATGCCAATAGTTGTCATACCACCTCTCCAGGGTGTCAGATTCGCTTGCGGCAAACGATCTCACCCTCAGTCCAGTCCGCCGTGCAGCGCAGCCAGCTGATCGATGCGGTCCTTCTGATCAGCGAAGCGCCTACCCGGCAGGAGGCGCTCGACTCGCTGGTGGACACGGGCCTCCCGCTGCTCGAGGCCGACGGACTCTGGGTGGTCACCTGGGACGACGATCTGGCGAGCGGCGAAGTCGTCGCCGGTGCCGGAGGCGCGGAGGCGTGGGCCGGCTCGCGCATCTCGTCGAGCCCGAGACTCCTCGCGGCGCTGGAGTCAGGCGACCTGTACGCCGGGCCTCCTGGCCTCGACGGTCTCTCCGCGGCGCTCGCCGAGCACGAACGGTCGATGGCGACGAACGTCATCGTGCCTCTGCGCACCGAGAACAGCAGCACGACCTTCCACGCCTCCTGGGTGTCCGAGCTCGACGCCGCCGAAGCGAGTCAGGCGGCACAGCTCCTGCACGACCTCGCCCAGCTGACGACGCGCGCCGAGCGGACGCTGCAGCAGCGCAGCGGCGACCTGAACCAGAAAACGCTGATCGCGCTCTTCAACGCGATTCCGACAGCGATGACCGTCGCGGACCGCGAGACGCATCGGATCGTCGCGGCCAACCGCGCCTTTTGCGAGCTCGTCGACCGGCCCCTCGCCGAGATCGTCGGCACGTACCCGCCGTATCCCTGGTGGGGGGAGGACCAGGAGCACTCCGACCGCGGCTTCGTCCCCGGCACGAACTTCGACCGTGTCTATCGCCTGCCGGACGGACGCCCGTCACCGGCCCATCTTTCGATACATGCGTTCCCTGACGACGACGGTGAGCCCACCCTGGTCCTCACCTTGATCGAGGACCTGGCCGAGGAGCGCCGGATGCAGCAGCAGCTCGTGCAGAGCGGCAAGCTCGCGGCGATCGGCGAGCTGGCGGCCGGCGTCGCGCACGAGATCAACAATCCGCTCTTCGCGATCCTCGGGCTGACCGAGTTCCTGCTGAAGGAATCCGAAGTCGGCTCGAGAGCGCACACGCGCCTCGAGTTGATCCAACAGACGGGTCTCGAGATCAAGGAGATCGTGCGTGCCCTTCTCGACTTCGCGCGTGAGAACGCCGAGGAGCATCAGCTCGTCTCGCTCGACGACGTGGTTCGCTCCACCGTCGACCTCGTTCGGCGCACGAATGCACACAAGGGTGTCGAAGTCATCGACCACTACGAGGGATCGGACGCGCTCGTCAGCGCAAGCCCGAACCAGCTCAAGCAGATCTTCCTGAACCTGATCGCGAACGCACGTCAGGCGATGCCCGGGGGCGGCACGATCTTGGTGCACGTACGCCGCGTCGGCGACCTGGCGATCGCGACCGTGGCCGACGACGGGCCGGGAATCGACCCCGTCGTCGCCGATCGGATCTTCGAGCCGTTCTTCACGACGAAGCGACTCACGGGTGGAACCGGGCTCGGCCTGTCGGTCAGCCTCGGCATCGCCGAGGAGCACGGCGGCCGGCTCACCGTGGCCTCGGAGCCCGGCGCGGGGACAACGTTCACGCTCTGCCTCCCAATCGCCGATGGAGACACACAATGAGCCGCATCCTGGTCATCGACGATGAGGAGGTCATCCGCGGGCTGATGATCGAGATCCTCGAGGCGGTCGGGCACGAAGTCGTCGGTGCGGAGACGGCCGAGCGGGCGCTCGCTCTGCTCGAAGAGTCCGAGTTCGAGCTCGTGGTGAGCGACATCGTCATGCCGGGCCTCTCCGGGCTCGAGCTGCTCGGCGCCGTGCGTGCCCTGCGGGCATCGCTGCCGGTCGTCCTCGTGACCGGAGCCGGAACCTACGACACGTTGAGCCAGGCACTGACCCGCGGCGCCGCGGGCCTCGTGACGAAGCCGTTCGCGCACATCGAGTTGCAGAGCGCGGTCGCTGACGCGCTCGAGCGTGCAACCCAGTCACGCGAGGAGCTCCGGGAGCGGTTGCTCGCCCCCACGCTCGCCAGTGCGCTCGCGAACGCGATCGAGGCCCGCGACTCCTATCTGCACGGGCACTGCGAGCGCCTGGCCGCACTCGCGGTGCGGATGGCCGAGCTGCTCGGAGTGAATCCACACGACGTCGAGACGATTCGGCTCGGAGCGATCCTCCACGACGTCGGCAAGATCGGCATCCCCGACCGCGTCCTGCTGAAGCCGGGGCCGCTCGACGAGGAGGAGCGCCGGATCATCGAGACCCATCCCGAGATCGGCGACAAGCTGCTCGAGCCGCTCGACCTGCTCGCGGCGGCGCGCCCGATCGTGCGCCACCACCATGAGCGCTGGGACGGGTCCGGTTATCCAGACGGGCTCGCCGGCACGGACATCCCTTTCGGCGCGCGGATCGTGTCGGTCGTCGACTCGATCGAGGTCATGTCCTCGCGCCAGCTCTACCGTGAGCCGCGAACGCCGGACGAAATCGTGGGCGAGCTGATCGCCTGCCGCGCAAAGCAATGGGATCCGCAGATCGTCGATCTGGCGCTCCGCCTGATCGAGTCGGGGGAGCTGCAACTCGCAAACGACGGTCTCCGTCTGCTCGAACCGGCCGCCGTCGTGCCGGCGAGCCCCGGCCTCGCCGTTCTGCTTGTCGAGGACGACGACAAATACGCCCTGCTCGTCACGTCGGCTCTCGAACGCGCGCTCGACGGCGCGGTGATCGCGCGCGCCCACAGCGTTGCGAGCGCAGCCGAGCTCGTCACCGCCTCGGAATGGTCGCTCGCGATCGTCGCCGACGGCCTCGAAGAAGGCCACGGAATGCGCGTCCTCGATGCCTTGCGCCTGAGCAACCCACGCCTGCCCGTCGTGATGGTCACGGCCCTCAAGTCGGACGTCACTGCAGTCGAGGCGTTCCGCCACGGAGCGTCGGACTGTGTCGTCAAGGGCGACGCCTACATCGAAGCGCTCGCTGCCCGCGTCCGCACCCTCGTGACCGCCTAAATCCAAGAGAGGTTGACCGACTCTATGACCGACCCCCGCTGTCTGCTTGCCGACGATCACCCCGCCCTCACCATCGCCGTCTCGACCTACCTGAGCGAGAACGGCTTCGACGTCGTCGGGCCGGTGGCCGACGGGCGTCGTGCCGTCGCACTTGCCGAGCAGGTCAAGCCCGAGCTGGCGCTCGTCGATTTCCGTATGCCGCGCCTCTCCCGGGTGGAGCTGATCAAGGCGCTCCTCGAGGTGTCGCCGAAGACGCGCATCACGGTCTATACCGCCGACGCGGACGAGCAGATCGCGCGTGACGTGCTTGCCGCCGGCGCCGCCGGCCTCGTCCTGAAGGAGGCCCCCCTCGCCGATCTCGTCCGTGCCCTCGAGGCATCGCTCGCCGGCAACTCGTACCTCGACCCCGCACTCGGAAAGCTCGGTCGGCCCCGATCGGTGCTGACCCCGCGCGAGCTCGCTGTGCTCGGCCTGCTCGCCGAGGGGCTCCAGCACGAGGAGATCGGCAGACGGCTCGGAATCAGCTCCGAGACCGTACGGACGCACCTGCGCAAGGCATCACACCGTCTCGGCGCAGCGACACGCACGCAGGCAGTTGCGACGGCACTCCGGCTCGGCCTGATTGCATGACCGAGCGTTCTCTCGGGGAGCTCGTCGAGCGCCAGCTCGAGGTCGCTTCGCTCTCGGGCGAGGTCCAGAGCGTCATGGACGGCATCGTCGAGCGGCTGCTCGAGCTGCCCGACGCCGACGGGGCGTCGCTGTCGACAGTCGAGGACGGCCTTGCGCACTTTGCCGTCGCGCTCGGTGCCGACGCTCCGCTCCTCGGCCGGACGATGCCGATCGAGGCAACGCTCGGCGTCGAGTGCGCCGAGACAGGTGAGGTTCAGGTCCTGCGGCAGGCGACCGGCGCCGACATGGCGCGATCGCTGACCGAGGACACGGGTGCGATCTTGCTCGTGCCCATCGTCTACGACGGCGCGACTCGGGGCGTCCTCGGCGTTCGCAGCAGGCTTCCCGACGCGTTCGGCGCGGTCGAGGTCGAGACGGCGCGATTGCTCGCGCAGTCGGCAGCGATCGCATTGCGCAACGCAAATCTCGTCGAACGGCTCGCGGCGAGCGAGCGCCGGTACAGAGAACTGCACGACCAGGCCGCCGATGCCACCCTCGTTTGCGACGTCGACGGCAACCTCCTCGATGCGAACGATGCCGCCGCAGCGCTCCTCCAGTACTCGGTCGAGGAGCTGCGGACGATGCACGCTGCCGTCCTCTTCGAGCCCGCGGAGCTCGCCGGCGCTCCGGCGCGGCTGGCGGAGTTGCTCGAACGGCGCGAGTTCCGCTCCGAGCGGCCCTTCCGTCGCAAGGACGGGACGCTGGTCGACGTCGAGTACTCGAGCCGCCTCCTCGCTGACGGCCGGATCCACATGGCGCTTCGGGATGTCACGTCCCGGAAGCGCAACGAGAAGCGCCTGCGCACGAGCGTCGGGCAACTGCACGCGATCGTCGAGACGCAGCAGGAGATCTCCGCCCTCGAGCTCGATCCGCTGATCGTCACGCAGACGATCGCGGAGCGGGCGCAGAAGCTGGCGGCCGCCGACGGTGCGGCCGTGCTGTGGTTCGACGGAAACGATTCCGTGGTTCGCGTCGGCTCGGGCCTCGCCCAGGACCACGTCGGGCTGCGAATCGATCGAGCGGCAAGCCTCTCGGGGATCGTCGCGATGCGTGGCGAGCCCGTGTACGCCGCCGACACTCGATCCGACCAGCGTGTCGACCAGGAAGCGTGCCGAACGCTTGGCGCACGGTCGCTGATCTGTGCGCCGCTTTATCGCGATGGCAACGTCGCAGGTGTGCTCGCAATCCTCGGTCGCCGACCCGGGGCGTTCGACGAGCTGGCCGTCGAGACAACACGGCTGATGGCCGAGTTCGTGAGCACTGTGATGCGCAACTCGGCGGAGCTCGAGACGCGTCGCACTCTGCTCGAGGAGCTCCGGACACAGGGACAGGTCGTGGAGCACATGCAGACCGGGCTCTGGGTTTGGGCGCTCGAAGACGACGACGAATTCCGGCTCGAGTACGCGAATGCGGCCAGCGGAGCGGCGATCGGGCTCGAGCTGGAGAAGATCATCGGCCAGACGATGCGAACGGTTCTCCCCTCGCTGCCCGAGGATGCGATCGAGCGGTTCCGGGCTGTCGTGCGAAACCAGACGCTGTACGACGCAGGCGAGGTCGAGTACGGCGACGGACGAATCGCGCCGAGTGTCTTCTCCGTCAAGGCGTTCCCTCTTGCGGGCAGGCGCGTCGGCGTCACGTTCGAGAACGTCACCGACAACGTGCGCGCGCGGCGCGCGCTCCAGGAGAGCGAGTCGCGCTTCCGCGGTGCGTTTCACTCCGCGTCCGTCGGCATGGCGCTGTCGGGTCTCGACGGGACGTTCGTCCAGGTGAACGACCGGCTCGCGCAGATGCTCGGCTACACCGTGGAGGAGGTCACACGACTGGGTGTGCGCGGGATCACGCATCCCGCCGACGTCGCCGTCGACTGGGAGCGTTCCGAGAAACTGCACTCCGGCGAGATCGACTCCTACCAGCAGGAGAAGCGCTACATCCGCAAGGACGGATCGATCGTCTGGGCCGACCTGACCGTGTCGCTCGCGCGCACCTACGAGGGTGAGCCGACCCACATCGTCGCCCATATCCAGGACATCACCGACCGCAAGCAGTCGGCGCTCCTCTTCACCGCGATCTTCGAGGATTCGGTAGTGCCCAAGTTCATCGCCGACGACGAGCGCCGCCTGGTCGATGTGAACCAGGCAGCCGCCGAGCTGCTCGGCGTCTCACGCGAGGACGCGCTCGGCTTGCGCCTCGACGACCTGATGCCCGACGAGCCCGTCGCCGAGATGTGGCCACGCTTTCTCGAGCAAGGCACCGTCGATGCGGAGGTGACGATGCGCCGGCCCGGGGGCGGCAACCGGCAGATCGAGTTCGTTGCGACCGCGAACGTGCGGCCGGGCCGTCACATCTCGGTCGTCCGCGACCTCACCCACCAGAAGGGCCTCGAGGAGCAGCTTCGCCAAGCCCAGAAGATGGAAGCGGTCGGTCGCCTGGCGGGCGGGATCGCCCACGACTTCAACAACCTGCTCACCGCGATCTCCGGCTACAGCGAGTTTCTGGTCGCGGGTCTCGAGGACGAGCGGCAGCGGCGGCACGCAGACGAGATTCGCAAGGCGGCGGCCCGCGCCGCCTCGCTCACCGGCCAGCTCCTCGCCTTCAGCCGCAGGCAGGTTCTGCAACCGCGCGTGCTCGACCTGAACTCGGTCGTCTCCGACATGGACATGATGCTGCGCCGGTTGATCGGCGAAGACGTCGAGCTGATCGCGCTCCTCGAGACTGACCTCGGCCCGGTGCTCGCCGATCCCACCCAGATCGAGCAGGTGATCGTGAATCTGGTGGTCAACGCCCGCGACGCGATGCCGCACGGCGGGTCGCTGACGATCGAGACGGCAAATGTCGAAACCGACGACGGGTCGACCGTGGAGTTGAGCATCAGCGATACCGGCATCGGGATGACCGACGCAGAGCGCGCACAGCTCTTCGACCCGTTCTTCACGACGAAGCAGGGCGGCACCGGGCTCGGGCTCGCAACCGTCTACGGAGTCGTCGAGCAGAGCGGCGGGACGATCGAGGTCGACTCAGCGCCCGGCATGGGCGCGTCGTTTCGCATCTGCATGCCGCGCGCAAGCACCGAGGTCGAGCAACCCGCCCCGAAACGCGACCGCTCCGCCCCGGAACGTGGCACGGAAACGATCCTGCTCGTCGAGGACGAGACGGTGGTGCGCCAGCTCGTCGCGGAGATCCTCGAGACCTCGGGGTACGCCGTGCTCCAGGCCGGGGACGGCCCGTCGGCGCTCGAGTTGCTTCGCAGGCACAGCGAGCCGATCGACCTGTTGCTGACCGACGTCGTCATGCCCGGGATGAGCGGGCCGGACGTCGCGACCGCGGTCGCGTCGTTGCGCCCCGGCACGCAACTGCTCTACATGTCGGGCTACACCGATTCGGCGATCGTCCATCACGGGGTGCTCGAGCCCGGAACCGCCTTCCTGCAGAAGCCCTTCAGCGCCGATGACCTGACGCGGACGGTGCGATCGCTGCTCGACCAGCCGGTAAAGCTCACGCTCTGAACGGCTTCGATTTGACGGATAAAGTGCGAAAGAGTATTTTCGAAATATCTCTTTCACACCTGAGCACCCTCGCCTGACCTCACCCGAGGCGCTTCGCGCCCTGGGTCACACGACTCGCCTGCGCATCCTCGCGCGGCTCCAGCTGCACGGCGACTCCACCGCGACCGAGTGCGCGGCGGAAGTCGGTGAGAGCGCCTCGTCCTGCAGCTACCACCTGCGCACGCTCGCGAAGCACGGCTTCGTCGAGCAGGTTCCGTCGCTCGACGGCCGTGAGCGGCGCTGGCACGCGCGCGCGGTGAGCATCGACTTCGACGCGGGCGCGGAGGCCGACGAGGAGTTCCAGGCCGCATCGGCGCTCGCCCGGGCCGCGTTGCTCGAGCTCAGCGACGACGCGATTCGCGAGTACCTGGCCCACGAGCGCTCGTTCTCGGCCGCCTGGCGCGAAGCCGCGGCCTTCCTGCAGACGACGGTCGTCGCGACGCCGGCCGAGCTCGAGGAGATCACACACCGGATCCAGGAGGTGCTCGCCCCCTACCAGCGCCACGCACGCGAGCGCACGCCGCGCGGCGCGCGGTTCGTCCAGCTCAGCATCCGTGCGGTGCCCAAACGATGATCCCGCCGCTCCTCCACAAGAACAAGAACTTCCGGCGCTACTTCATCGGGCAGACGGGGTCGCTGCTCGGCGACCAGGTGTCGCTGATCGCACTGCCGCTGACAGCGGTGCTCGCGCTGGATGCGACGCCCGGCCAGATGGGAGCGCTCACGACCGCCTACCTCATCCCGAACCTGCTGTTCTCGCTGCACGCCGGCGTGTGGGTCGATCGCCGCGGACAGCGCCGCCAGACAATGCTCGTAACCGACGTCCTGCGCGGCCTCTTCATCGCGACCATCCCGATCGCCTACGCGTTCGGCGAGCTCAGCTGGCCGCTGCTCTACATCGTCGCGTTCGCAACAGGCTCGCTCAGCGTGTTCTTCTACGTGGCGTACGGCGCGTTCTTCCAGGTCGTCGTCGACCGAGAGGACTACGTGCAGGCCAACTCGCTCATCCACGGCAGCCGCGCCTTTTCGTTTCTCGCCGGCAACAGCATCGGCGGCGTTCTCGTGCAGATCTTCCGTGGGCCGTACGCGCTCGCGCTCGACGCCGTCTCGTTCTTCTGGTCGGCCCTCTTCCTCGGTCGCATCGACGCCGAGGAACCGCCTGGCACGCCTTCCGAGCGCGGCTCTCTGCTCTCCGGCGTGCGCTGGATCAGGGGCAACTCGATCATTCGCGCCGAACTGCTCGGGGTGGCGACGCTCAACCTCTTCAACTTCATGTACTTCGCCCTCTTCGTGCTCTACGCGACTCGCAGCCTCGGCGTCGAGCCTGCGACGCTCGGGCTCGTGCTCGGCGCGGCGTCCGTCGGCACGCTCCTGGGATCGTTCGTCACGGGCCGCATCTCGCGGCGGTTCGGTGTCGGACCGGCGTTCATCGCGGGCTGCTTCCTCTTCCCCGCCCCGCTGATCCTCGTGCCGGCCGCAGGTGGGCCGCACTGGCTCGTGCTCGTGTTTCTCTTCGTCGCGGAGTTCACGTCCGGCATCGGGTTGATGCTGCTGGACATCATGGCCGGCTCGATCAGCGCAGGGACCGTGCCGACGGCGCTCCGCTCGCGCGTCTCGGGTGCGTTCATGGTCGTGAACTACGGCGTGCGCCCGCTCGGCACGACGCTGGGCGGCATCCTCGGTGCGACGATCGGCGTGCGCCCCACCCTCTGGGTCGCAACCGTCGGCGCGCTGCTCGGGCTTCTCTGGTACATCCCGTCACCGATCCCGCAACTGCGCGACGTCCCGGAGATGGCTGAAGAATGACGAACGACCCGCTGGCGCTGTTCCACGAGTGGATCGAAGGGCCGGAGATGGCGATCGCGACGGCGACGCCCGATGGGCGCCCGTCGGTGCGCATGCTGCTCCTGAAGAGCGCCGACGAGCGCGGCTTCACGTTCTTCACGAACTACGAATCGCGGAAAGGCAGCGAGCTCGACGCCAACCCTCGCGCTGCGCTGCTCTTTCGCCGAGAAGGTCTTCAGGTGCGTGTCGAGGGGGCCGTTCAGCGCCTCGCCGCCGCCGAGTCCGACGCCTACTGGACGACGCGCCCCGCTGAATCGCGGCGAAGCGCGGCAGCATCGCGGCAATCGCAGCCAATCGGCTCACGCGAGGAGCTCGAGGCTGCCGTTGCCGCGCAGCCCGCCGAGCCCGCACGCCCCGAGCGCTGGGGCGGGTACCGGCTCGTTCCCGACACCTACGAGTTCTGGCGCCACCGTGACGACCGCCTGCACGAACGTCACCTGTTCAAGGCACGCGGTGACGGCTGGGAGCTGTCGATACTCCAACCGTGAAGCTTCTGGCTCTCGCCGCGACCGCGCTCGTCGCCGTCCTCTCCGGCTCGACGGCGTCCAAGGCACCGACTCTGGCGGGTTGTCCCGTCTTCCCCGCGTCGAACCCGTGGAACACACCGGTCGACAAACTGCCCGTCGCCGCCGACTCGGCGACGTTGATCGCCTCGATCGGCATCGACTCCGGCGTGCACGCCGACTTCGGCTCCGGGCTCTACGACGGCTCGCGGATCGGCATCCCGTTCGTCGTCGTCCACGGCCGCACGACACCCAAGTCGCGTGTCAGCTTCGAGTACGCCGACGAGAGCGACAAGGGGCCGTACCCCATCCCGAAGAACCCACCGGTCGAGGGCGCGCCCGCACACGCAAACGACGGCGACCGCCACGTGCTGATCCTCGACCGCGACGCGTGCAAGCTGTACGAGCTCTCGGGCATGCAGCGCACGAGCTCGACCTGGGCCGGCTGGTCGGGCGCGATCTGGAACCTGCGCTCGAACGCCGTGCGGCCCGCAACCTGGACGTCTGCGGACGCGGCCGGTCTGCCGATCCTGCCCGGGCTCGCCCGCTGGGAGGGCGACGCGTCGACGGGACGCATCGACCACGCGCTCCGCTTCACCGCGGCGCGGACCCGGCGGGCGTTCATCTACCCGGCTCGCCACTACGCCTCGAGCTCGACGGACCCGTCGCTGCCGCCGATGGGGCTCCGCGTACGGCTGAAGGCGAGCGTGAGCATCTCCGGCCTGCCGCCGCAGGCGCGCATCGTCGCGCAGGCGATGAAGACCTACGGGATGATCCTCGCCGACAACGGCTCGAACTGGTACGTCAGCGGCTCACCGAGCCCGCACTGGTCGAACGACCAACTGCACGCGCTAGGCGGGCTGACCGGTTCCGACTTCGAGGTGGTCGACACTTCGAGGCTGCGACCGTAAGACGACCTCGAACGTCGTTCCCTGCGGGCCGCTCTCGACCCGAACGTCGCCGCCCATCGCCACCGTGAGCTGCTTCACGATCGCGAGCCCGAGGCCGCTTCCGAGTGGGCGCTCCTTGCCGACCTTGTCGTAGAGGTAGAACCGCTCGAAGGCGCGCGGCACATCGCCGGCGGGGATCCCGGGTCCGGTGTCCGAGACGATCAGCCGGCCCGGCTCGGCGCGCACCGTCACGCTGCCGCCGGCGGGCGTCTCGCGCAGCGCGTTCTCGACCAGGTTCGAGGCCACCTGTAGCAGCCGGTCGTGATCGGCCTCGACCCAGCTCTCCGTGCCCGACGCCGAGAGCGCGACGTCGAACTGCAACGCGGCCACTTCGTGCCGGCGCACCGCTTCGCGGGCGGTCTCCGCGAGATCGACGTCTTCGCGCCGCACCGAGAACTCACTGCGGTTCATGCGCGCGAGGTCGAGCAGATCGCGCACGAGCCGCTCGAGCCGGCTCGCCTCGAGCTTGATCGTCCGCGCTGCCTCGTCGGCCTCGAACACCCCTTCGCTCAGGCCTTCGGCGTAGCCACGGATCGCGGTCAGCGGCGTCTTCAGCTCGTGGCTGACGGAGAGCAGGAAGTCGCGCTCGGCCTCGCGCGAGGTGGCGAGCTGGGTCGCCATCTGGTTGAACGCGTCGGCGAGCGACACCAGCTCGCTCGAGCCCTCGCGCGGCAACGGCTCGTGCCGATCCTCGGCGGCGAGCGCGCGCGTCGCGTCGGCGACACGTCGGATCGGCCGCGCGATCGACCGGGCGAGCAGGAACGAGATCGTCGCGGCGACAGCCGCACCTGCAAGCCCGGCCAGCAGCAGGTCGACGAGGAACGGCCGCCACGCCGAGGAGCGAATGCTCGTCGGGCGCAAGAGGAGCAGGCCGAGACGCGGCAGTGTGCGGTAGGAGTAGAGCTGCTGCCGCCCGAGGTAGGTCGTCTGCCCGTCGCTCGACTTGTTCACGTCAGGGACGACACGCTTCAGCCTCGCCCTCGGCTCGATCAACACCCGCACGCCGTGGGTCACCTTGTCCTGCGTGGCGTAGCTCACGTGCTGGAGGCGCTGCGCGACGAGCGTGTCGGCGGCGCTCGCGATCGCCGACGCCTGCGAGCGGTCGACCTGGCGCCGCGTGAGGATGGCGCCGATCCCGATTGTCAGTGCGAGCGTCAGCGCCAGCGCGGCCAAGGTGGCCGCGAAGAGCCGCGCCCGCAGGCTGCTCACGGCTGAACGGCCTTGTACCCGGTCCCTCGCAGAGTCCTGATCAGGTCGGGACGGTCGAGCTTGCGACGCACCTGCGCGACGTGCACGTCGACGGTGCGGGTGCCGCCGGGGTACTCCTGCCCCCAGACCCGCTCGAGCAGCAGATCGCGCGATACCACCACTCCCGGGTTGGCCATGAAGTACGCGAGCAGGTCGAACTCCTTCGCAGTGAGGTCGACGGGCCTGCCGGCGACGGTGACGTCGTGCGACTCGCGATCGAGGACCACGTCCCCGAGGGAGACCGTCTTCTCCTTGCCCTCCTGGGGCTCGCTGCGCCGGAGGATCGCCTTCATCCGCGCGACGAGCTCGCGCGGCGAGAACGGCTTCGTCAGGTAGTCGTCGGCGCCGACCTCGAGACCGACGATGCGGTCGGGCTCGTCGTCGCGCGCGGTGAGCATCAGGATCGGCACGTTCGAGCGTGCGCGCATGTCGCGGCAGACGTCGAAGCCGTCTTTGCCCGGCAGGCCGATGTCGAGGATGACGATGCGCACGCGGTGGCGGTCGAGCTCGACGAGCGCATCCTCGCCGGACCGCACCCAGACCACGCGATAGCCGTCGCGCATCAGGTAGCCGCGGACGAGCTCTCCGACCGAGGGCTCGTCTTCGACGAGGAGGACTGTCCCCGCCATCACGGGCAGCGTATTAGAACGTCGCGCGCAGCCGCACCGCGGGGCCGCCGTCGATCCGCATGGTCTGCGCGTTCATGCGCTTCGACAAGCCGAACACCGTGGACGGGACGCCCTGCACGACGACGAGTGTCGACTGGGAAAGCGGCACGACCGCCGTGGTGTTGTCGCACTCGCGCAGCGTCACCTGCGTTCTCGACACCTGCACGATCCGGCCGCGGTCGAGGATCAGCGTGTGCGGGATCTTCTTGATCTTGACGTTGATCTCGGCGTGCGACCAGCAACCCGTCAGGTGCGGAAACGGCGGGATGGCCGTGCGGGTGGCCGCAACGGCTGAGGCTGCGAAGGCCAGCAAGGAGAGAACAACGACCATGGTTGCGAGCTTCCGCATCCCACTGACTATCCACGTTTGCAGTCAGTCCGCGGTAGCCCATGCGTAAGGGTGATGTAAAACAGTCGGGCCGCCGGATCTCCCCGGCGGCCCGCTGCGACGCTCTCAAGCCCACTCGCGCTCGCGGTCGGTGGGTCAGTTGGCACCTCAGCCCGACCTCACCCGTCAATGTGCCTTCGACCTGCGCTCTCGGCTCGAAATCCTGTCCTCCGCTCCGGACGGCACCCGTCCCGAAGGTTCAACGCTCGATCACTG